>CAWJUB010000009.1:0-159170 GCA_963845915.1 uncultured Actinomycetota bacterium | reverse complement strand
GAGTGGAAATTGCCACAATCCGACAGAGGACATCCGTCACTCCCTGCCGAACTCGTTCGGACCTAGTGCGTCAACGTCCAACGAAGAAACAGTTGCTGGGTTATGCGCCATATCGCTTCATGGCGTCCAGGAAATGGGTCAACTGCTGCGCGCGATTCGTTCCGCCACGCGAGCCGGAAAGTCTTTCACGTCGGTCTGTGTCTCGCGCGGCTATACGGCAGATTTGCCGAAACTGGGCTGCGGCACAGCTCGGCGCGGCCGAGATTGGTCGCGGTACGTGGGCTCGGAAGGGTACGGCGATCGACCCGAGGGACCACGTTCTCCTGAATTGAGTGCGCGACGGACCGGGAGAGAAAGTTGGGGTCGCCATCAGGTAGCGGCGCGAAAGAGCCCGACATAGCGCCGACGTGCTGCCTCTTGTCAAGCTCGCCACCCATGGAACTAAGCCTGCCGATTCCCATTCGATACCAGGGGTCCAATATTCAGCTTGTGACGGATCGTGACCGGCAACGCATCAACGACTTTCTGCTGAATATAGATGATCAGCTTCATCAGGTTGTGGCAGTATATGCTTGGATTATCGAAACCGTTCACGACACTGTACCTATGCGGCATGTAGCCGCCACCACAGACCGCCTTGACTGGACACTGCTGACATTTCTTACACAGCATACGGCCGCCCAGGGAGATGCGTATAAGCTCTGATTGATACGCGTCCGCGATATCAGAGTCAGCGACATTGAAGTGGGTTTTGGTGAACCGATCCCCACAGATCTTCAGAACGTCCACTGGCTCAATTGTCCCATCACTTTCGATGACAATTGCCCCGTTACGACCGCCGCCTAGGTCATCCATCCCGATCGGTGCACCGAAAATGAGTCCAATGATATCTTCGAAGATCGGAATACGGAAGGTTGGATCGTCATCAGAGAACCACTTGTTGAACAAGCGGATCAGCCAATCTGCATAAGGTGTATCCGTGCTTCCGGCGATCAGGCCGGCCGGCGGGTTGTCATAGTGGCCATCGGGCAGGAGGAAATCTGCGCTGCGAATTCCCAAACAGCGGTAAAGATCGTAGATCTCAAGCGGATCGGCGTCCAAATTGATGACGCTCAGCACCCCGTCGAACAGGTCATCGACACGAGAATCGGCCATGACGAGATCGATGGCTCGTCGCACCCGCGCGTAGGATCCCTGACCGCGGTGATCGACGCGGTTCGCGTCGTTGATTGATTCGGGCCCGTCCAGGCTTATGCCAAATCTGATATCGAGCTCTCGAAGCAAATCGAGCCATGACTGGTCGAGAAGCGTACCATTTGTCTGCATGTTGAATACCGGCTGAATGTCCGGCATGAGCTCACTGTTCGCCTTTTCTACGAACCGGCGAAAAAATGTCTGACCAGCCAGTAGTGGCTCGCCGCCGTGGAGAATAATACTTACTCGGCGCGTGCCGGACGCCGAGCTGTAGGCCTGGATGCGCTCAATCGCTGCATCCACCACCGCGACGGGCATCACTTTTGGCTGTTGGAGATACGACAGATCGCCTTTGTTGTACATATAGCAGTAGGCGCAGTTGAGATTGCACCGACTCGTGACCTTGAAAATGAAGTCCGGGATAGGTATAAAGGAGGACACATCACGAGGAATGATACTGTCCATTGAGGACCCCCAGGCGGTGCGAAGCTAGTCGCTAGCGTATATATCTTGGATACTTCCTGCGATAGATTTCGATGATCTCTGGGGGGTGCGGGTCCATGTCTGTGCTTCGCCCTGACGATATCGCGTGCGGTCGAATGCCTGTCCATCGGGCCGGACGGGACGAGTTGCGCATCTCCTATGCGTCGGATGATTACTTTGATAATTTCGCTCGATATGTTATCGCGCTGTTCGCCAGTTAATTCAATCTGGCGAAGGTTAACGGTGAAGGACTTGTTTCGAGCTCCACGGTTCGCATCGATGATCCCTGCGAGTTTCCGGCTCTACTGATCAGCGCCGCTGTCACCATTGCTCACGTGAGCCACCTCCTGGGAGGGATGCCTGCGAAGATATATTCATGTTATCGGATTGTCGGACCGACTTGTCAAGGTCCGGCGCTGCCCGCCGAACCGTACTCCGCGAAAAGCCAATCCATAAATAATCAGTTGTACCGGGTTGATGCGACGGTAGAATTGGCTCACAATCGAGAAGTCAGTCCTGCACGCACCGACCTGTTGGGCTGAATTCACGGCGCAGTCGTCCGAAAAGACTCCTTGGGGGGTCTAGCGCCCAGGCATTACGACGTCTGGGGTGATCCGATGGCTCAGGTCTTCATTAGCTACGCAACTTCGGATCGTCGCATTGCTAACGAGGTGTCGAGTTGGTTGCGCGCGGCTGGCTACGAGCCGTTCGTTGATCATGATATCGGTGCCGGGATCGCCGTGGGTGAGGCGTGGCGCGAGCGTCTCTATCGCGAGCTGCGTCAGGTTGACGCGGTTATCGGCGTGGTGACGTCATCCTCTGTGGCATCGACCTGGTGCTCGGCGGAGTTGGGAATTGCCGACGCACTCGGTTGTCGACTTCTGCCGTTGAGAGCCGAAGCCGGCGTCGTCCATCCGCTGCTGGACGGCCTACAGTACGCAGACTACGAGGCTGACCCGCAGGAGGCGCGGGACAGGATCCTCCAGACGCTGCGGCTGCTGGAATACGGAGGCAGGCCGTGGAAGGAGGGCGATAACCCCTTTCCAGGCCTGGAGCCGTTCACCGCGGCGCTCAGCCGGGTGTTCTTCGGTCGCGGGACGGAGGTCCGGGACGTAGGCAACCGGCTGCGCGGCATGAGTGGTATGGGTGGGCTACTGGCGATCGTCGGGCCCTCCGGATGTGGCAAGTCGTCGCTGCTCAAAGCCGCAGTGGTCCCGCTACTTGAGGGCGACCCGACGTGGTTAACGGTTCCTCCGGTCGTACCGGGAACCGATCCTTTTACGGAGCTGGCCCGAGTGCTCGCGGTCGTGTCCCAGCAGCTGGGACTGAACTGGTTGGCGAGCGATGTCCGCGGCCGCCTGGAAGCCGACTCCGATGGCCTGCAGCGGGTGGCCAATGATCTTCTGGCGGCGAGCGCTGCGGCTCATCGGCGGCTACTTGTCCCGATCGATCAGGCCGAGGAGTTGTTCACCCGAACAACTCCCGCCGTCATGCGGCAACTTGCACAATCGCTGCGCGGCGCCGTGGGCAGGTCTGTTCAGGTCGTTGCTTCGTTGCGGTCCGAGTTCCTCGATGATCTCCGTGATCTACCCGACTTGGCCCGTGTGCCCATCGAGGCTTATGTGTTGGCTCCGCTGGATCGGGAGATGTTGCGGGACGTCATCGAACAACCGGCAAGGGTGGCCCGCCTGCAGTTGGACCCAGGACTGACGGCTTCCCTGGTCGCCGATACCAGCAGCGGCGAGGCGCTGCCGTTGCTTGCTTTTACGCTGCGCCAGCTGGCGGTCGGCCTGTCCGCCGGAGACACATTGACTTTCGCGCGCTATCGAGAACTCGGCGGTGTGAGCGGCGCCCTCACCCGGCATGCGGACGCCGCACTCGCCGCGGCGGTGCAGACGAGCGGACTGACCGAACACGACGTTCTGGCCGGACTCACTCGTTTGGTCACCGTCGACGACAATGGCCGGCACGCCCGCCGATCGATCAAACTGGCCGGCTTACCCGGGCAGCTTCGCTTGGCGTTGCAGGTTCTCGTCGACCTCCGCCTGCTACTCAGCGACACGGACAATGCCGGCGAGGTATGGCTTGCCGTGGTTCATGAGGCGCTGCTCACCGAGTGGCGACCCCTGCACGCGGCCATTATGCAGGTCACCGTTGCGCTGCGCGCCGCTCGGACAGTTGAACAAGCGGCCGCCGAGTGGAACAGCGCGGGCCAGTCCGAGCACTACCTCTGGGATGAGGAACGACTTGCCGCCACGGTGAAGATTCTAGGCATGACGAATGATGGCGGCGGACTGGACATCGTTACGCCGCCGATTGTCGATGTCGATAACGAGGCCTTGGCGTTTCTCGAGGCAACCGCTCAGCGCGTTGAAGCAACGAAGGCGCGCGAGAGGCGTCGCCGCAACCGCACCTCCACCGTGCTCGCCGTACTTCTGGTGCTTGCGCTGATCGCCGGGGGCCTGGCGATCTGGCAACAACAAATCGCCCGCAGCGCACAGTATGCCGCCATCGCAAGCGGAATGACCGCTCAGGCTGACCGAGTACGCGACAGCGACCCCCGGAGCGCCCTTCAACTCGGCGTTGCCGCAACGTATCTTGACGGTAGTCCACAAAGCTGGGCAGGCCTCCGGCAATCCCTTACCGCGACCCCCCGTTTTAGAACTCTCCGGACGCACGCCGGCGAGGTGCCGGCCATCGCTTATGCCGCGGATGGACGCACCGTGGCCGCCGCCGGCGAGGACGGATCCGTCACATGGTGGGACGTGGGAGATCGTGACCATCCCCAGCAGCCGCTGAGGCAGGCGTTGGCCGGCCATACCGGCTCGATAGACCTGGCGGAGTTCGCCCCGGACGGGCGCACCCTGGCTACCACCGGCGGTGATGGGACCGTCACTCTGTGGGATGTGACGGATCGCAACGAGGGCCGCCCGTTAGGCGAGCCCTTGTCCGACCACGCCGGCGAGGTGTATGCGATGGCGTTCGCCCCGGACGGGCGCACCATGGCCGTCGGGGGCGAGGGCCGAACCGTTGTCCTGTGGGACCTGACTGATCGGGACCGGCCCCGCCGGCTGGGCGAGCCACTGACCGGCCACACGGACGCGGTGTCGGCGGTGGCGTTCGCCCCGGACGGGCGCACCCTGGCCACCGCCAGCGACGACAGAACCGTGCATCCTGTGGGATCTCACGCGACCGGGACCGGCCTCGTCGGCTGGGTGACCCACTGACCGGCCACACCGGACCGATGGTCGCCGGTGGCGTTCGCCCCGGACGGGCGCACCCTGGCGCACCGCGGCGCCGGCAACGACGGAACCGTCAGCCTGTGGGATCTGAGTGATCGGGACCGGCCCCGGCCGCTGGGCCAGCCGCTGACGGGTCACACCGAAGCTGTGATGCGGTGGCGTTCGCCCCGGACGGGCGCACCCTGGCCACCGCCAGCGCCGACCAGACGGTGAGGCTCTGGGATCTAACTGATCGAAACCCGGCCCGGCAGGCTCGGGCCACCACTGACCGGCCACACCGGCCGGGTGTTGGCGGTGGCGTTCGCCCCGGACGGACGCACCTTGGCCACCGCCGGTGCCGACGGGACGGTCATGCTGTGGGAGCTGGCCGAGCTGGACCGGCAGGTGGGCCCCCCGCTCACCGGCCACACCTGGCGAGGTCTGGGGGGCGGCGTTCGCCCCGGACGGGCGCACCCTGGCCACCGCCGGCGACGACGGACACGGTCATCCTGTGGGATCTGACGGAACGGGCCCGGCCCCGCCGGCTGGGCCAGCCACTGACCGGCCACACCGCGGGAGTCTGGGGCGTGGCCATCGCCCCGGACGGGCGCACCCTGGCCACCGCCAACGCAAACGGAACCGTCAGCGTGTGGGATCTCACGGACCGGGACCGGCCCCACCCGCTCGGCCAGCCCCTGACCGGCCACGCCGACGCGGTGTACGCGGTGGCGTTCGCCCCGGACGGACGCACCCTGGCCACCGCCGGCGCCGACGAGACGGTCATCCTGTGGGATCTGACGGACCGGGACCGGCCCCACCCGCTCGGCCAGCCCCTGACCGGCCACACGGACGCGGTGTTGGCGGTGGCGTTCGCCCCGGACGGACGCACCTTGGCGACCGGCGGTGCCGACGGGACCGTCATCGTGTGGGATCTGACGGATCGGGACCGGCCCCACCGGCTGGGCCAGCCCGCTGACCGGCCAGAAGAATGTGATCTCCGGATTGGCGTTCGCGCCGGACGGGCGCACCCTGGCCGCGGCCCGCGATGACGGAACCATCGTCCTGTCGGACCTGACGGATCGGGACCGGCCGCACCAGTTGGGCCAGCCACTTACCGGCCACACCGGCGCTGTTTCGGCGGTGGCATTCGCCCCGGACGGGCGCACCCTGGCCACCGCCGGCGTCGACCGGACCGTGCGGTTGTGGAGTATGAGTGATCGGAACCTGCCCATACCGGTAGGCCAGCCCCTAACCGGCCACACCGACTCGGTGCACACCGTGGCGTTCGCGCCGGACGGCCGCACCCTGGTCACCGCCGGCGGCGGACCGGACCGTGCGGCTGTGGGATCTCTCCCACCTCGAAGAGATCCCCAAATCTCCCGTCCGAGAAGCCTGCATTCGCGCAGGTGGAGCCCTTGATGAAGCGACGTGGAACGTCTACGCGCCGGGCGTCCGCTACCACGACACCTGTGCCTGATCACAGCCGGCCCAGGGACCGGGCCCGTGGGAAGGTCCTCCGCAAGATCCGCTCCCGCCCGGGGACCCTGGTCAAAGCCGGGCGGTTGCGGGTGTGCGCGAACAGCGGCAGCGGCTGCCGGTTGTCTCCTGCCTGGCCGGGGGTGAGCAGTATCGAGATCGGGCAGCACCCGCAGCCATCGACCGCAAGGTGGACGCCCTAATGCGAGCAGTCCGCCCATACTGCGCTGGTCCGCCCAAGTAGCGTGCCTCTCACTTCGACCGGTACTGCGTTGCAGAGCACATCGCAGAGACCGTTGGCCAGGCGACTCCGTTCGACTGGTGTGTCAGCAGGAGCCGCCGAGCGGCGGACGATCTTGTGGGGTGTGGCGCGGTCCTGCTCCCCGCCCGCTCCCTCAGCTCATGCTGTGGCTGACGTCGGCCCAGAAGCGTGCGAAGTGTTTGGCCTTGTCAGAGGCGGTTTGATCTTGTGTCCCCAACGGGGTTCGAACCCGTGCTGCCGCCTTGAAAGGGCGGTGTCCTAGGCCACTAGACGATGGGGACCTCTATAGCACCAGCAACCATAGCGTGAGCAGCCGCCGTCAGCGTTCATCATCTCCAGGCTCGCCATCCGTATCGACTTTCCGCCAAGGCGATGTGCTGCGCTATAGTTTCGCGGGCGCCCGGAAGGGTGCGTACCCTGGGCCACAAGGCCCCGTGGCGCAGTTGGTTAGCGCGCCGCCCTGTCACGGCGGAGGTCGCGGGTTCGAGTCCCGTCGGGGTCGCGTAAGCGGTGATTTCGTATCACCGACTCCAGGCCAGGTAGCTCAGTCGGTAGTAGCGTTCGCCTGAAAAGTGAAAGGTCGCCGGTTCGATTCCGGCCCTGGCCACCCGGCATGCCAGCTAAGCCTCTTCCAGGCCGCCCTTCGACAAGCTCAGGGCGCAAGCGGTGAGTTCGGGCCCTTGACAAGCGCCGTCCTGAGCCTGTCGAAGGGCTCAGGGCGCAGACGCTATGCAGCGCCCCGCCGTTCTTCCTTGGCATTCATCGCCTGCAGCTTCGGCGTCTCCATCACGTCGCCGACGATCGCGTTCGAGCGGCGCGGGCCGAGGTAGCGAGAACCTAAGTTGATCAACGTCTGTACGCGGTTGCGCCCGCCGAGCAGATAGAACAGGTGCAGTACGATCCACCCGATCCACGCCACAACACCCTTCAGCTTGAGGCCGATGGGCACCTCCAGCACCGCATCGCCACGACCGATCGTCGCCATGGTGCCCTTGTCGCGATAGTGGAAGGACTCGGTCTCCAGTCCGCGATGCAGCCGGGCGATTTGCCGAGCAGCAAACTTGCCCATTTGGATCGCCGGCTGCGCCAGCTGCGGCAAGGGTTTGTTAACGATCACGCTTCCGTCGCCGATCGCGAAGATTCGTTCCTCACCCACCACCCGGGTGTCGTCGTTGATCTCGATCCGGCCCGCCCGGCCGATCGGCAGTCCCCAGTCGCGAAGCCGCGGATCACCTGACACCCCGGCCGCCCAGATCACAAGATCAACCGGCATCGAGGACCCATCCTTGAAGTCGACTCGATCCGCCTCCACCTCCGAGATCGCAGTCTTCAGCCGAACGTCCACACCACGCTTGGTCAATTCTCGCAACGCGTACTGACGCAAGGAATCGTCGAACGGCGCCAAGCAGGTGTTCGGTCATTTCCACCAGCACGACGTGGACGCGCGCCGGGTTGAGCTCCGGGTACGTCGACGGGATGGTCCCGGTCTTGAGCTCCGCCAGCTGACCTGCCATTTCCACGCCGGTCGGCCCGCCGCCGACGATCACCACGGTGAAGCCCGCGGTGTTCGGATCCGACCGGCCGGCGATGATCTCCAGGCTGCCGAAGATCGTGTCGCGGACGCGCAGTGCCTCGGCTCGGGTGTACATCGACATGGTGTACTCCGCCGCACCCGGGATGCCGAAGTGGTTCGTCGTGATCCCATTGCCGATGATCAAATAGTCGAATCCGACGCGAAAGCCGTCGCTGCAGATCACCTCGCGCTGATCATGATCAATACCGACGACCTCCGCGCAGCGCGGAACCGCACGTCGTCGTGCTCGGCGGCGAAGTAGCGCAGCGAGTACGTGACGTCCCCAGGGTTGAGGCCGCCGGTCGCCACCTGATAGAGCAGCGGCTGGAAGGTGTTGTACGGGAACTGATCGAGCAGGGTAACCCGAAAGCCCTCTTTGGCTAGCTCGTCGGTCGCCGATACGCCTCCGAAGCCAGCGCCGACAACGACTACATGAGGCATCTCAGTCACATAGCCATCTAATCAGTGCGCTGACCCCCTCCAACAGACCCATCCTGCCCCGTATCCAGCAGAGCGTCCCCACGTTTCACATACGCCTCAACGAATCGGCGGATCTCGTCCAACGCCTGGGTACGCACCTGCAACGCAGACAAGGTGACGTCGTGCAGGCCGTCCGGGATCCTGACCACGGTGACGTGCGGGCCGAGGCGAACCGCGCGAGCCGCGGTCTGCTCCACGTCGAGCACCGAGTCAACGACGCGGAGTCCCTCGTGCCAGCGGCGCGCGAACTCGGTTTTCGCCGACGCGAGCACCAAGATCGGAACGCCAATCGCCAGCCCAGCCGCGACCCGCTGATGCCCCAGCAGAACCGCCCGCAGCCAGCCTGTCCGGATCGGCGGCCCCGGCCTCGACTTGAGCGTGAGGTCGTAGTCCCATTCGCCGCCCAGGCTGATGTGCAGCGATCGCGCGGTGAATCCAAGATCAGGAAGGCGTATCACCGAGGTCGGCGCTCGACTGCCCAATGCGTCGATCACCGGTGTGCCCAGCGTCCTGACGATGGCCGAGCCCTGCATGTCGAGCCATGGCGAGTTCAAGATCAAACCCTCGAGTCGATCAGCATTGTGAGCCGCCCACAGCGCAGCGATCAGCCCGCCCGTCGAATGGCCCATCAGCAGCAGTCGATCATGATCAACTGCGATCAGGTTGGCAGCCGCATCAAGCTCAACAGCGTAATCGTCAAGGTCGGTAATGAAGCCCCGGAGTTGCCCGGGCCGGATGCTACGGCCGTAGCGTCGCAGTTCGACGGCGTAGAAGTCATAGCCAAGATCGGTCAGGTAGTCGGCGACGTGGGTCTGGAAGAAGTAGTCGTTCCAGCCATGGAGGTAGAGGACCGCGCGCGTCCCGATCCGCGGGCCAGACTTGCGGATCAGCGTTGCCACCAGTTCGACGTCGGCGGGCTCGCCCGGCGCAGGCTCCGCGCCGGGCAACGCCAGTTCGGTCGTCTCGTACCCGACCAGGAAGTCAGGACTCCAGGTGGTCACCCACCCATAGTGCCTACTTGATGAACCTCACATTAACCGGGTACTTGTAGAACTCGTGCTTGCTGGCCGCGACCGTGCCCAGGATGCAGAAGATCAGAGCAACGATGAACACCAGCGGCCACAAGATCAACCCGATCACGACCGAGATCAAGATCACGCTCACCACGTACGCGATGCTGTACAAGATCGAGAAGTTCAGTGCCTCTGTGGTGGTCTGCTTCAACCACTCGCTGCGATCCTTGTAGATCAAGTAGGCGATCAGCGGGCCGATGAAGCCGAAGAACGGGATGCTGATGTGGGAGATGATCCCCCAGGTCTTCTCGTCACTCTCTGAGACCGGGGCCATTCCTGGCTGCGCGTACGGCTGCTGCGGGTAGCCGGGCTGACCGTACTGCTGAGGTGCATATCCCTGCTGGCCATAGCCCTGTTGGGCGTACGCCTGCTGATTGGGGTCGTATTGCTGGTAGCCCTGCTGAGCAGCAGCCTGCTGATTCGGGTCCGCGTAACCCTGTTGATAGCCCGGTTGCTGGTAGCCAGCGTTGGGGTCGGCGTAACCCTGCTGGGGGTAGCCCTGCGGGGTCGGCTGGCCATACGGCGACTGCTGACCATACGGCGACTGCTGACCGTACGCCGCACCGGCTGACGGATCGCCGGAGCCCTGCTGGGGTTGATATCCGGGGGTCTGCGAAGCCTCGGACGGACTGGCCGTGGCGTACGGGTCGGCTGAGCCAGCGCTCGTCGCAGCGGAGGTCGACGTATCCGCCTGGCTTGCTGTGGAGTCCGCAGCGGTGACGTCTTCCGCCGTAGCAGGGCTCGACACTGGTTCGCTTGGACGCGCCGGCTCCGCCCCACCCTGGGCCTGCGCCTCGGACTGAGACTGCCCAGCCTGGGACTGCGACTGGTCGGGCGTTTCTTGAGGGTTTTGACTCATGCCGTCCAGGCTATTGCCAAGGGGAAGGCGCTCGGGCGGTTTTCCCTATCCTGACTTACGAAGGTGCCCGTAGGCCTGATCGTCTGCCGGGGAGTCGTCGTCCTCCTCGTATTCCTCTGCAAGGTCGGCATATTGCGGCGGCACCTCGTGGCCGTCTGCCCCGCCCCGAAGTTCTTGCTCCAACGACGAGAAGTCAGTGTCGAACGAACGGTACTTGAGTTCGCGAGCAACTTTCGTCTGCTTTGCTTTTGCACGGCCGCGCCCCATCGGGTCGACCCCCTCGCACTGTGTCTGCCTGCGGCTAGCCGCGGCTGGAGAATGGTTAATGTCGTGAGGGAAAGGCTACCCAATGCTCCCAAGGGTGCAAAGCGCAGGGACCCTATGCCACAACGTGTTGTCCGTCGAGGCGTACGGGCTCACGTGCTCCCGGACTCACAGCCGTAACCGCCCCGCATACCCACGCATGGAGGCCGCGCCGAGCCAGTAGCCGCTCGGCCTCATCGGCCGCGTGAGGCGGCATGACAGCAACCATCCCGACGCCCATATTGAAGGTTGCTTCGAGGTCCGGCTGGGTGATTGTGCCGAGTTGCTGAAGGAGTCCAAAGATGGCCGGCGGCAGCCACGTGGCACGGTCGATGCGCACTTCGCAAGTGGGCGGAATCACACGGGCAAGGTTGTTCGCCAGCCCGCCACCGGTGATGTGGCTCATCGCATGGACCTCGACCGCCTCGAACATCGCGAGGCAATCGCGTGCATAGATCCGTGTTGGGGTGAGCAGTTCGTCGCCGAGGGTCTCGACCTAGCTCTGGAACGTAGCGATCCAGGGTCCAGTCGGACTCCGTGCCGACAACATGACGGACCAGCGAGTACCCGTTGGAGTGCAGGCCGGAGGACGCCATGGCCAGCACCACGTCGCCGGGCACCACGCGTTCCGCACCCAGGATCTTGTCCCGTTCCACAACCCCCGTCGCGGCTCCCGCAAGGTCGTAGTCGTCGGGTCCCAGCAGTCCCGGATGCTCCGCAGTCTCCCCGCCCAGCAGCGCGCAACCGGCCTCGCTGCATGCCATGGCGATCCCTTGCACGATGGCGGCAATGCGTTCTGGATGGACCTTGCCGCAGGCGATGTAGTCGGTCATGAACAGCGGTTCCGCGCCGCAGACGACGAGGTCGTCGACGACCATGCCGACCAGGTCGTAGCCGATGGTGTCGTGCCGGTCCAGCGCCTGGGCGATCGCAACCTTGGTGCCTACGCCGTCAGTCGAGGTGGCCAGCACGGGATGGGTGAGTTGCGCGAGCGAGCTGGCGTCGAAGAGTCCGGCGAAGCCGCCGATGCCGCCTATGACCTCCGGCCGGCGGGTCTTGGCGACCCACTCCTTCATCAGCTCGACGGCGCGATCACCAGCCTCGATGTCCACCCCAGCCGCCGCGTACGCCGACTTGTCAGACTCAGTTGGTCATAGGTCAACTGGGTTCTGACAAGTCGGCGGAGTTAGGGGCGAGTGAGGGCATCGGCGGCACCGAGCTCCGGCGACGACTGGCTCCAGGTCGGCGAGGCTCTTCGAGAATGGATTTACCCAGCCGCTCGCTGAGCGGTAGCTCAATGGGATAGATGCCATCGAAGCAGGCTCGGCAGAGCGCTTGCTTCCCCACCTCGGTCGCCGCGACCAGACCATCAAGGGAAACGTAGCCGAGCGAGTCCGCCCCGATCGAGCGGCAGATTTCGTCGGTGTCGAGCCCGTTGGCGACCAGCTCGGCCCGGGTGGCGAAGTCGATGCCGTAGAAGCACGGCCACTTCACCGGCGGGGCGGAGATGCGTACGTGCACCTCGGCTGCCCCGGCTTCGCGCAGCATCCGAACCAGCGCCCGCTGCGTGTTGCCACGCACGATGGTGTCGTCGACGACGACGAGCCGCTTACCGGCGATGACGTCCCGAAGCGGGTTCAGCTTGAGCCGGATGCCCAACTGCCGGATCGTCTGGCTGGGCTGGATGAAGGTACGGCCGACGTAGGAGTTCTTGACCAGTCCTTGCCCGTACGGAATCCCCGAAGCTTCCGCGTATCCGATCGCCGCTGGCGTACCCGACTCAGGCACCGGAATCACCAGATCGGCGTCTGCCGGGCACTCGTGCGCGAGGGTACGTCCCACCTCGACCCGCACCGAGTGCAACCGGCGACCCGAAATCATGGTGTCCGGTCGCGCCAGGTAGACGTACTCGAACAAGCAGCCCTTGGGATCGGCCTTGGCGAAGGTGCGGCTGCGAAGGCCGTTGGCGTCTACAGCGATCAGCTCCCCCGGCGTGACCTCTCGGATGAAGGTGGCGCCGACGATGTCCAGAGCGGCGGTCTCGCTGGCGACCACCCAGCCGCGTTCCAGCCGCCCGAGCACCAGCGGCCGGATGCCTTGCGGGTCCCGCGCGGCGTACAGGGTTTCCTCGTCCATGAAGACCAGGCTGAACGCGCCGCGCAGCTTCGGCAGCACCTGTAGCGCCGCCTCCTCGGTGCTCAGCCCGTTGAACGTCGCCATCAACCCCGTGATCAGCGAGGTGTCACTGGTCGCGTCGGCCGACAGCGATCCAGGAAACAGTGAACCGTTGCGCTGGTCACGCTCGTGGAGCCAGCTCTGCAGTTCCAAGGAATTGGTCAGGTTGCCGTTGTGACCGAGCGCAATACTGCCGACGGCGGTCGAGCGGAAGGTGGGTTGCGCGTTCTTCCAGACGCTCGCACCGGTCGTGGAGTAGCGGCAATGCCCGATGGCCAGGTGAGCGTTGCCCAGCGAGTCAAGTGTTGCCTCGTTGAAGACCTGGGAAACCAGTCCCATGTCTTTGAAGACCACGATCTGGGAGCCCTTGCTGACCGCAATCCCGGCGGACTCCTGCCCTCGATGCTGCAGCGCGTAGAGGCCGAAATAGGTGAGCTTTGCTACCTCTTCATGGGGTGCCCAGACGCCAAAAACCCCACACGCGTCCTGCGGTCCGCGGGTGTGGGGGTCAGTGGGGTCGAGGTCGTGGTTCAGCAGGCCATCACCTTGTGCCACAGCCTCATCGTATTCTTCAGCGCCAGCTAGCACCGGAAGTTGCTGGTATGGGGAAGAAAGTCGGATCGAAGCGATATACCCTGTCCCTGGCATGGAGTCAGCAAAGCCTTCGGGGAGCATGAGCATCGGCGCTTGGTCCGACTTCGCTGGTGCGACCCGGTCGAGGGTCGTCGATCTGATCATCAGCAACCTCTTCAACCTCTGCGCGGTGGTCGGCGCGGTCGTCATGTTCGCCGCCCCGAGATCGCCGATCGTCTGGCTCGGCGCAGCCTTGGCATTGGCGTCCCTGATCATGCTCGGCCGGCTGATGCGGCGCGACATAGGCCGTCGCCGCGCGCTGCTGTCGACCTACCAGGCACCCCGGATCGTGGTCCTGGTTGCGGTCGCTGCGGGCTACCTGGTCCGGCGACCCGGAGATGCTGCCTGGATCTGGGCGGCCACCGGGCTCGCGATCTTCGCGATCATCTCCGAACCGACAGTGCGCCTGCTCCTGACCAAGGCCACGCCGGTGGCCGTACAGCTTCCTGGCTTCCCCGCCGTGCCGCGGCCACCTTTCAATCCGACTTTCGTGACGCTTGCTGCAGTGGGCGAGGCGGCAGTTGGCGGCGTCCTGGCCCTGCTTGGAGCGCCGGGCTGGTGTTATCTGCTGATCGTCGTCATTGGCACGATGTCCGCCGTGATCATGGTTGGCTACGCCATCCGTGCCGTTAGGATCAGCCGGAGCTCCGCGATCGGCGTCCGCAAGGCGCTGCAGCAATACCAACCGGAGTTCTGCGTCTATTACGCCGCCCGCAGCGGCGCCCGATATCAGCTCGGCATGTGGCTGCCCTATCTGGAGCGCCTCAACCGGCGCTTCATCGTGATCACCCGCCATCCGCACACGGTGCCCGAGATCACCGAGCTGACCTCTGCGCCGGTGCTGGTTCCCAAGCTGAAGAGCGCACATGGCCGGCTCTGGCATCTGGTGGTCGATTCGCTGAAGGCGGCCTTCTACGTTCAAAATCATCAGGCCAACGTCGACCTGTTGCGGTTCCCGCGGTTGACGCACATCTGGCTGAATCACGGCGACTCCGACAAGGCGGCCAATTACAGCGCCCGCCATGCTGCTTTTGACAAGGTCTTCGTCTCTGGCCAGCAGGGCGTGGAGCGTTATGCGGCCCACGGGGTCAGAATTCGACCGGACCAGTTTGCAGTCGTCGGACGGCCGCAGATCGACCGAATCGTGACGCGAGACGAGCCACTGGCGCCCGGCACCCCGCGTACGGTGCTGTACGCACCGACCTGGCACGGCGGTAAACCCAACACCAACTATTCCTCGCTGTTTCTTGGCCTCAAGATCATCGACGCGCTGCTGGCCCGTGGCGCGACGGTGATCTTCCGACCGCATCCGCAGACCTATAGCGACCCAGATCAAACCCGCCTGGCTCAAGAGATCCAGCACCGGCTTGGCGCGGATCGGAAAACCACGGGTCGCCAACATGTCTTCGGTCATGCCGCCGAGGTGGACTGGGATATTCCTGCCTGCTTCAATCACTGCGATGCGTTGATCACCGACGTGTCTTCTGTTGCCTCGGATTTCCTGGCGACCGGGAAGCCGTTGGCCACGGTGGCGATTCAGCTGAAGGACATCGCATTTCGTGAGGCGACCCCGATGGCTCAAGTGGCGTACGTGATCGAGCGCGACCTCAGCACGCTGCCCGATGCCCTCGACGAGCTGCTCGGTCCCGACTCGCTCGCAGCCGCGCGCAGGGCCTACCGGTCGTACTGTCTGGGAGACGCTCTCGGATCCGAGGCCCCACTACCGTTCCTGCGTGAGGTCGAGCGGATTCTCGACGGTGCACCGCTTGAGCGGCGCCGGTTCGAACCCGTACGGCCGAGCCGGGAACCGCACACCACCGACCTGCCCGCCCGCTGACCCCTTGATCTAGCCGTCACCTATCCGAGGGCGACCGGCTTCCCGGTCCTAGCCGACTCGTACACCCCGGTGATCACGGCAATGGACTGGCGGTTGGTCTCCAGATCGACCCGGAGAGGCTCCTCACCGGCCAACGCAGCAAGGAAATTCTCGTACTGCCGGCGATGGGCGTCGATCGCCAATTGACCGGGGTTGCTGCCGGCGGTCTGCTGCGGCAGCACCCGAGGCATCGGGGTAGTCGGCAACCTGGTTGATCGAGGTGCCAGGCTCGCCGTACGCCCGCTCTTCGGCGCTGCTCTCGCGCGGGGTGCGGTGGATGAAGGTCAGCTTGTCGTTGTCGATCACGACCGAGCCTCGGTCGCCGTGCACCTGCAGCCTGGCGCTGAGTCCCGGGTACGCGGCGGTGGTGGCATGCAGCACACCGAGGGCGCCGTTCTCGAACCGGACCACACCGACGGCAACGTCTTCGACCTCGATCCGTTCGTGGGCGAGCGTTCCGGTGTAGGCGAAGACCTCGACGGGACGGCCCATAGTTGCCACGAGCAGGTCGACGGTGTGTACGCCCTGGTTCATCAACGCTCCCCCGCCATCGAGCTCCCAGGTGCCACGCCAGTCGCCGGAGTCGTAGTAGCGTCTGCCCGCGCCACCAGTCGATCGAGGCGATGCCGCTGGTCAGGCGGCCCAGCTCACCGTTGCCGATGGCCGCAACCGCTACCTCGGTGGCCGGGTCGAACCGGTGCTGGGAGATGACCGCGACCTGAGTTCCGGCGCGGCGTTGAGCGGCGATGATCTCATCGGTCTTCGCCACGGTGGTCTCGGCCGGTTTCTCGATGATCACGTGCTTGCCGGCCTCGAGGGCCTCGATGGCGACCTCGCCGTGCCGGCCGGTCGGCGTGCAGACCGACGACGACGTCGATGTCAACGGCCTCAAGTGCATCCGTCAGGGATGTGAACGCCTTCCCGCCACGCTCGGCGGCCAGCCGTTCGGCCCGCTCCAGGTGGACATCGACGACAGCAACCAGGTCGATCTGGTCGGCCAGTTCGTTGATCACCGCCCCGTGGATGGTGCCGATAACGCCAGCACCGACAAGGGCGAGTCGGATGCGGTGGTCGGATTCGCTGACGGCACTCATGCGTACTGGATCCCTTCGCTGCTGAGAATGTCGGTGAAGGCCTGCCAGGCTTTGGTGAACAGCTCGGGTCCGGACAGCGCCCCGTACGCGGTGTATTCACCGAGGTGCGGCTCGAGGGAGAAGAACCCGTCGAAGCCGTCGTCGCGAAGGGCTCGGACCGTCTCCGCGCAGCTCGCCGTCGCCGGCGCCGGCGACTACGACCGAGGCGTCGGCCAGCAGGGCGTCCTTGATCTGCATGTAGGCGACATGGGGCCGCAACATGGCGTACCCCTCGGTGAACGGGCGTACCCCGACCTGGACGAAGTTGGCCGGATCCCAGGCCAGCTGCAGCTTGGGCGACGACACCGACGTGACGATGTCGAGGCAGCGGCGTGGAATGTCGCCGTAGATCTCCTTCTCGTTCTCATGCACCAAGATCACGTCGGAATCAGCGGCGGCCTCAGCCAGGGCAGTCATCCGGCTGAGCACCTCGTCACGCCGACTGTCCGGGTCGGTGCCCTCGGGAATGAAGAACGAGAAGAGCCTGATGTACGGCGCCTCGAGAGTCTTGGCGACCTCAACGGCATGCCGCATCCGTTCGAGGTGAGGTGGGAACTCATCGTCGATGCCGATCTTGCCGATCGGCGAGCCGATGCTGGAAACCTTCAGGCCGTACCCGTCGAGGGTCTCCCGCACGGTGTCCAGTTGGTCGGAATCGAGGTCGAGGATGTTGGTTCCCCAGGCGCTGCGGACCTCTACGTAGCCCAGGCCCAGCCCGGCAGCGACCTTGCACTGCAGGTCGAAGTCGTCGGAGATCTCGTCAATAAATCCTGAAAGTGTCCACATCGTCGTCGTCCTTTCTCTTACGGTCATGCGGGCTGAGCCCTTCGACAAGCTCAGGACGGCGCCTGTCGAAGCCCAGCCGCCCTTCGACAAGCTCAGGGCGCATCACTGTCCAGGTATGGCTGTACTAGTTCCAGATAGCGACCCGCCATCACCTCGACGACTTCGGCCGGTGGCGCTGCCCACAGATCGGCGTTGAAGATCTCCACTTCGATGTCGCCGCGGTACCCGGCCTTGGCGACAGATCTGGTGAAGGCGGCGAAGTCAATATGGCCGTCGCCCACCATGCCGCGGGCCAGCAGCGTGTCCGGCGGCAGCGGGGTGATCCAGTCGCAGATCTGGTAGCTGACAATGCGTGGTCCGGCACGCTGCACCTGCTCGGCAATGCCTGGTTCCCACCACAGATGGAAGGTGTCGACCACAACGCCGACGTCTTCCGGCTCGAAGCGCTCAGCAATGTCCAGCGCCTGGGCAAGCGTGGAGATCACGCCGCGGTCCGCAGCATAGATCGGGTTCATCGGCTCGATGCCGAGATTCACACCGAGCTCGTGGGCGTACGGGACTAGCCGTTCGATCGCTCGCGCGGCGCGATCCCGAGCAGCCTGAAGATCACGATCACCAGGCGGCAACCCGCCGGGTACCAGCACTAACGTGGCCGCGTTGAGCGCCGCAGCCTCCTCGATCGCCTCCCGGTTCTCGTGCCTCCGCCGCTTCCGCCTCCGCCGGATCTGCGGTCGTAAAGAACCCGCCCCGGCACAACGAGGAAACCCGCAGACCCGACTCCGCGACCAGCCGACCGGCCTCGTCGACGCCCACCTCAGCAAGCTGCTCGCGCCAGATCCCGATCGCGCCGAGGCCGGCGTCGACACAACCCTTGATCGCCTCCGGCAACGACCAGGAGGCGGTGGTTCGCTGGTTGAGCGAGAGGCGGCTGAGCGCTGCCTCGGTGGTCATCGAGCGACGCCGGCGGTCGCGAGCAGCTGACCCAGGCGGTGAGCTGCGAGCTCGGGATCGGTCAGCAGCTGCGCCTCATTCGCCAGCTCGAAGATCAGGGCCAGGTGCACGATGGAGCGGGCGGACTGCAGACCGCCGACCATCACGAAGCCGTCTTGCTGCCCGTTCAGCCAAGCCAGGAAGGCGATCCCGGTCTTGTAGTAGTAGGTCGGCGCGGAGAAGATGTGGCGGGACAGCGGCAGCGTGGGCGCCATCTCCGCGCGATATAGGTCGATGTCGCCCTCATCCAAGGCGCTCAAGGCGGCTGCTGCAGCCGGCGCGATCGCGGCGAACGCGCCGAGCAGTGCATCGGAATGATGATCACCATCACCCTCGATGAGCTCTGGATAGTTGAAGTCGTCGCCGGTGTAGAGCCGCACACCAGATGGCAGGGCGGTGCGCAGCTGCTGTTCATGATCAGCGGAGAGCAACGAGACCTTCACCCCGTCAACCTTCGCGCTGTGCTCGTTGATCAAATCGAGGAAGGTGCGGGTCGCGGTCGGAATGTCGGTCGACCCCCAATAGCCGCTCAGCTGCGGGTCGAACATCTCGCCCAGCCAGTGCAGGATCACCGGTCGAGATGCCTGGGCGAGCACGGTCGAGTAGACCTGCAGGTAGTCCTCGGCGCTGCGAGCAATGGCCGCCAGCTGACGCGAGGCCATCATGATCACCTGTGATCCGGCCGCCTCGACGAATTCCACCTGCTCGAGATATGCCCGGGTCACCTCCTCGAGGCTTCCGGCTGGGGCGAGAAGCTGATCAGTTCCGGCGCCAGAAGCGATCCTGGCCCCGTGCTCGCGGGCGAGGGCCGCGCTACGGGTGATCAACTCTTGGGTGGCGGGCCAGTCCAGGCCCATATTGCGCTGCGCGGTGTCCATCGCCTCGGCAACCCCGAGCCCGTAGCGGAACAGGTGCTGCCGGAACGCCAAGGTGGCCTCCCAATCGATCACGGCCGGCGCACCTGGGACGTTCTCGCCACGGGGATCCGCGACGACGTGGGCCGCAGCGAACGCGACTCGGCTGCTGAAAGCCTCTGGATGTTCCGCCCAGGCCCGGGGCTGGGAAAGCTCGATCTCCCGCCAGCCGCCGCTGGCTTCGGGCAGCGCAACTATTGCGGTGGTCGTGGTCATGGGGTGAACCGGTCGATCGCGACTCGGCGGCCTTCGGCCGAGGACGTCAAGCCGGCATCGGCCAGCTGCAAGCCGCGTACGCCGGCCGCGAGATCGTAGGCGTGTGGCCGGCCGGCATCGACATCGGACAGGAACTGCTCCCACTGCGCCCGGAACCCGTTGCTGAATTCAGCATTGTCTGGGATCTGCTCCCATTGACTACGGAAGTCCTCGGTCGTCGGCAGATCCGGGTTCCAGACCGGCATCGGCGTGCTCACCCTCGGCTGGATGCGGCAGCCGAAGAGGCCGGCTACCGCAGAACCGTGGGTGCCGTCGACCTGAAACTCGACCAGCTCACCGCGGTCGACGCGAACTGCCCAGGACGAGTTGATCTGGGCGATCACGTCATCCTCGAGTTCGAAGATCGCGTACGCGGAATCATCGGCCGTGGCGGCATACTTGCGGCCCTGCTCGTCCCAGCGCTCCGGAATGTGGGTGACCGCCTTTGCAGTCACCGCCTGCACCTTCCCGAAGAGGTTCTCCAGGACGTAGTTCCAGTGCGGGAACATGTCCAGCACCATGCCGCCGCCGTCTTCGGCGCGGTAGTTCCAGCTCGGTCGCTGAGCGGGCAGCAGGTCACCCTCGAACACCCAGTACCCGAACTCCCCCCGTACCGACAGAATCCGTCCGAAGAACCCGGAGTCGATCAAGCGCTTCAGCTTCACCAAGCCGGGCAGATAGAGCTTGTCGTGCACTACACCGTTGATCACGCCCGCCTCGGCAGCGGCGGTGACCAGCTCAATGCCCTCATCGACCGACTCGGCGATCGGCTTCTCGGTATAGATGTGCTTGCCGGCGCCAATGGCCTTCAGGATCGACTTCTTACGCTCCGAGGTGACCTGGGCGTCGAAGTAAACCGAGGCTGAGTCGTCCTCCAGAGCTTCGTCGAGGTCGGTGGTGAAGTCGGAAACGCCGTGCTGGACGGCCAGCGCGGCCAGCTTTTCCGCGTTCCGCCCGACCAAGATCGGCTCGACGGTGATCCGCTCACCGCCTGCGAGCCCGACGCCGCCGTCGTCGCGAATGGCCAGCACCGAACGGACCAGATGCTGGCGATAACCCATCCGGCCGGTTACCCCGTTCATGATCACTCGAATTGTGCGCTGTGCCACATCGTCTCCTCGGTCGTCGTTCCTGGCGACACGAAAGCGCTTTCGCAATCGCTTTAGGTAATATACGATCGGCTGTGGAAAAGCACAACCCAAGGGAGCTCGTAAGCCATGGCAGTTAGGTCCGGGCAGGTGTTGTTGAGCGACGTCGCGACCGCCGCCGGTGTATCCCTTGCCACCGCCTCACGGGCCCTGAATGGTCAGACCGGGGTCGGCGCTGAGCTCGCCGAAAAGGTCCGCGTTGTTGCGCGCAACCTCGGTTATGTACCTAATGTCCATGCTCGGCAGTTGGCCGGCGGGACTACGTCGGTGATCGGTCTCATCGTCCACGAGATCGACGATCCGTTTTTCACCGAGATCGCCGGCGGCATCGTACGGTCGGCTTTGGCGGAAAACCTCATGGTGCAGGTCTCTCACTCCGGACGAGACCCGGAGCAAGAGCTTCAGGAGATCACCACTTTGGTGGTTCAGGACGTCGACGGCATCATCATCGCGGGATCGGGCTACGTCGACCCGGCCAAGGAGGCCGGCGCCAAGGAAGTGCTGCGCGCGTATCAGCAACGAGGTGGTCGAGTAGCCGTGATCGGGCGCCACCACCTGGGCGTCGACGCCGTACTTCCCGACAACGTCGCGGTGGGGGCTTTGGCAGGACAGCATCTAGTGGAACTCGGCCATCGCGACGTTCTAATCGCGTCTGGGTCGGATCAGTTGACCACGATCGCCGACCGCCTCACTGGCATTTGTTCGGCGTTCCAAAAAGTGGGGGTGCAGCCCACCGTGCTGCAGGAAGCATTCAGCCTCAGCGGTGGTGCGCGAATCGCCAGCCGAATCGGTGAGCTGGACGTACGTCCCAGCGCCATCCTTGCGCTGAGCGATCTGATGGCAATCGGCGTACTGCAGGAACTGCGACGCCAGGGACTGCGCGTCCCGGACGACATCTCGGTGATGGGCATCGACGACATCACGGTGGCCCAGTCACTCGCACCGGCCTTGACCACAGTCGCGGTACCTCTGAACGAGATGGGCGAGATCGCCTTCAGCATGGTGCGCAAGCCATCCGCGGCCAGGCCCCGTCGGCGCGTCCTCCCTGCTCATTTGGTGGTTCGCGAGTCGACAGCCGGGGTAAAGCAAAACTGATAGTTTCTGCAGCAAGCGGTGCCGAAACTCACAGGTTTCATTCTCGACACAAATATTGACACCCATTGAGAAAACGCTTACGCTCAGTCACGAAAACGCTTTCGTTCATCACTGAAAGGGAGAACTGATGGCTCTGAACCGAAGGCAGTTCTTGATCGGCGCCGGCGGACTGGCCGCTGCGGCCACCACGATGGGGCTGGGGGCCTGCGCCCCTGGCTCTTCAGGCGGTGGTTCTCAAGGGGGCGGCGGAGGAGCGGGACCAACCTGGCTTTGGCTTGGTGGGGCAACCCGACGCGTAACAAGAACACCCAAGCGATGATCGACACGTACATGAAGGCCAATCCCGATGTGAAGATCTCGGGCCAGCCGGGTGAGTTCAACAGCTACTGGGACAAGCTGGCCACCCAAACTGCCGGTGGCCAGGCCCCCGACATCATTCAGATGGACATGAACTACATCGCCGAGTACGGCACTCGCGGCGCTCTGCTCGACCTGAGCAGCATCGACACGTCCAAGTTCGTCGAGGGCACCGTCGATTCAGGCAAGATCAACGACAAGCTGGTGGGCATCAATGCCGGCATCAACACCGCGGTCATCCTTGCCAACCCCAAGGTCTTCGAGAAGGCCAAGATTGACCTGCCCAACGACAAAACCTGGACCTGGGATCAGATGATTGAGGTTGGTGCCGAGGTCGCCTCCAAAGCGGGAGTGCCCTTCGGCGTGTCAGCATTGTTGAACTCAGACACATTGTTCGGCACGTTCGTGCGCCAGCACGGCAAGGAACTCTTCACTCCGGACGGGCTTGGGTTTGAGGCCGCTGAAGCTCAGGCTTGGTACGACCTCCTCGTCAAGGGCGTGAAGGCCAAGGCCTTTGGAACGCCCGAGCAGATGACTGAGGAACTTGCCAAGCCGTTAGATCAGAGTGCGATCGTGGTCGGGACAGCTGCCATGCAGTACCAAAACTCCAATCAGCTGCTAGCAGTCAGCAATGCGGCCGGGCAAAAAATCGAGATGCTGCGGCCCCCCAGCCTGGCGGGCAAGGCAACCGAACGCAAAGGCTGGTACAAGGCGAGCATGCTGTGGTCCGCGTCCGCCAAAACCAAGAATCCAGAGGCGGCAATCGCCTGGATCAACTGGTATGCAAACAACCCAGAGGCCGCAGGCATTGATCTAGCTGAGCGGGGCATCCCAGCGAACGCCGAGGTACTGGCCGCAGTCAAGTCCAAGTTCTCCCCTGAGCAACAGGTAGTCGCGAAGTTCATCTCCGACATCAAGACCGAGGTGGGCAATACCCCGATCGCCCCACCCCCGGGCGGCGGTACGATCGCCGAACTCTTGTCCCGTCACGGGACCGATGTCCTCTACGGGCGGACGAGCTCAGCTGAGGGCGCGCAGAAGTTCGTGGACGAGCTGAAGTCGAACCTGAAGGCGTAATGCCATGAGCGCGATCTCTGAACTTTCGACGATCCATCGCACAAAGGCCAAGACGCCAGAAGAGAAGCGGCTCCGGGCTAAGGAGGCGGGCCGGGACAATAAGGCCGGCTACCTGTTCCTACTGCCCTGGCTGATCGGACTCGTGCTGATCATCGGCGGGCCGATGATTGCCTCGTTGTACCTGTCGTTTACCAACTACAGCCTGATCCAGGCGCCCGAGTGGGTCGGGCTGGATAATTACGTCCGGATGCTCAGCGACCCGCGGCTGCACAAGTCGCTCGCGGTCACGTTCACCTACGTGTTCGTCGGCGTTCCACTGCAACTGATCATGGCCTTGGCCGTAGCCATGCTGCTGAACGAGGGGATGAAGGGGCTGCCGTTCTATCGGTCCGTCTTTTACCTGCCGTCGATGCTCGGCAGCTCGGTTGCCATCGCTGTGCTCTGGCGGCAGATGTTTGAAGTGGACGGCCTGGTCAACCAAGTCCTCAGGAAGTTCGGAATCCCAGCCACCACTAGCTGGATCGGTGATCCGCAATACGCGTTGTGGACCATCATCTTGTTGCACGTCTGGACGTTCGGCTCACCAATGGTGATCTTCTTGGCCGGTCTGCGACAGATCCCCGGAATGTACTACGAGGCGGCGTCAGTCGACGGCGCAAGCAAATGGGCCCAATTCAGGAAGATCACTCTGCCGCTGCTATCTCCGATCATCTTCTTCAACCTGGTACTGCAGATCATCAACGCCTTCCAGGCGTTTACGCAGGCCTTCGTGGTTTCGAACGGGACCGGCGGTCCTGCGGACTCGACCCTGTTCTACACGCTGTACCTCTACCAGCGCGGGTTCGTCCAGTTCCAGATGGGCTACGCCGCCGCGATGGCCTGGCTGCTGGTGGTGATCATCGCGGCTTTCACCGCTATCAACTTCTACTTCTCAAAGCATTGGGTGTTCTACGGTGACTGATCTTCAAACGCAGGGCGGGGCGGCAACCCCCGTTGACACAACGACGCCACTGACCGGACCGGCTCCCCAGGAGGCGATCCATCATGCTCCCACCTGGCGGGACCGCACACGGTCGGTGATCAAGCACATACTGCTGATCGCCGCCAGCGTGATCATGATCTATCCACTGCTCTGGCTGATCGCCAGTTCCCTCCGGCCCACCGAGGTCATTTTCCGTACTCCAGGCCTCTGGCTGAACGACCTGTACGTGGAGAACTACACCAAGGGTTGGTATTCGCTGTCCTACCCCTTCGGCCAATACATCATCAACTCTTTCATCGTGGTGGTCGGGGCCATCGCCGGCAATCTGTTTGCCTGCACGCTGGCCGCGTACGCGTTTGCTCGGCTGAAGTTCCGGCTGAGGGGGTTGTGGTTCGCCATCATGCTGTTGACGCTCATGCTGCCCTTCCATGTGGTCGTGGTGCCGCAGTACATCCTGTTCAACGCGCTGGGCTTCGTGAACACGTTCGTTCCGCTGATCTTGCCCAAGTTCCTGGCCACCGATGCGTTCTTCGTGTTCTTGATGGTCCAGTTCATCCGAGGCATTCCCAGGGAGTTGGACGAGGCGGCGACCATCGACGGTTGCGGCCACTGGAAGATCTTCAGCAGGGTAATGCTTCCGCTGATGGGTCCAGCGATTGCTACGACGGCGATCTTCACCTTCATCTGGACCTGGAGCGATTTCTTCACTCCGCTGATCTACCTGACCGACCCGATCGCCTACACGGTTCCAGTCGCGCTGCGCTCGTTCCTGGACGCGACGGCTGGGAGCAACTGGGGTGCGATGTTCGCCATGTCGGTCGTCACGTTGATCCCGCTCTTCCTGGTGTTCTTGTTCGGCCAGCGTTTCTTGGTCAAGGGCATCGCCACCACCGGCGGAAAGTGACCTTAGTGCGGGACCTCGCTCAGCGGGGTCCCGCACTTATTTGATTCGCGAAAGGCAAGGCTGTGTCTTCCAAACGACGCTATGTGGTGGTCGGAACGGGCCACCGCGTCCAGATGTACCTCGATGCCATGGCCGGCGAGCACCGCGAGGATGCGGAACTGGTCGGACTGGTCGAGCCAAATCCGAGCCGATTGGCGGTGCATCTGAATCGCTTGTCCGAGGCCGGGCTCGATGTGACCAATGTGATCACTGCCCACCCCGACGATCTCGAGCGGGTGCTCAAAGAGACCGAGGCAGACCGGGTGATCATCACCTCACCCGACTACACGCACGCCGAACTGATTGTGCGGTCACTGGATGCCGGCGTCGACGCCGTGGTCGAGAAACCATTGACGATCAATCCCGAGAGCACCCGGCAGATCGCCGAGGCGGTCGAACGTACGGGTCGACAGGTCGTGGTGACGCACAACTATCGCTACTCGCCACGGAACTCGGCGCTCAAGAAGTTGATCAAGGACGGCTCGATCGGCACGCCGCTGTCGGTCACGTTCGAATGGGTGCTCGACACCGCGCACGGGGCGGACTACTTCCGCCGTTGGCATCGGGACAAGATCAACTCGGGTGGCCTGCTGATCCACAAGGCCTCGCATCACTTTGATCTTGTGAACTGGTGGCTCAGTGACTCTCCCGAGCAGGTGTACGCCCGCGGCGGGGTGCGGTTCTACGGGTCGGAGAACGCTGCAGCGCGCGGAATGGCGGCCCATCCCGAACGCGGCACACATGAAGGAGCACACAGTCCGTGGGAACTGGACCTGCGTAGCGATCCTCGGCTCAAGGCGCTCTACCTGGACGCCGAGTCCTACGACGGCTACCAACGCGACCAGGACGTCTTCGGTCCAGGTGTGACCACAGAGGACAACCTGGCGGTGATCGTCGACTACGCGCGGAACGTGACGCTCAGCTACGCGCTCAATGCGCATGCGCCCTGGGAGGGCTACCGGGTTGCGGTCAACGGCGACGAAGGGCGTGCCGAGCTCGAGGTTGTCGAGCGCACTGCTGTGCTCACCGACGCTGACGGCAAGTTCGTGGTCGACCCGAGCGCTATTCCGGAGTCCTCATCTCGCGCCGGCGGCGAGCGGCTGACACTACAACGCCACTGGGAGGTGGCCCAGGACGTCAAGATCGAAGAAGGCGCCGGAGCTCACGGCGGAGGCGACGCGCTGTTGCTCGCCGATATCTTCCGCGGGCCTGGCGATGACTGGTTGGAACGACCAGCGGATTGGCTGGCCGGAATCCGCGCAATCGCTGTGGGCATGGCAGGCAATGAGTCACTGCGCACCGGCCAAGCGGTCAAGATCACCGATCTTGATCTTGGTGTGGATTTGTCCCGCTGAATGTTAGGAATCATCGATGGCCAATCTTGAGCTCGACCCTGACCGGGCTCTCCCGTTTCCGGCAGAGCAGCGGAGCATCGCCAGGGAAATCTACGGCGAGACGAAGGATCTGCCTCTGATCTGCATGCACGGGCATGTGGAACCAGAGGTGTTCGCCGACGACATCCCGTTCGCCGACCCTGCGCAGCTCTTGATCGTTCCCGATCACTACGTGTTCCGCATGCTGGCCTCGCAAGGCATCGAGCCCGCTCGCCTTGGGGTGCCGCGGCTCGATGGCGGTCCGGTCGAGACCGACTCCCGGAAGATATGGCGTACGTTCTGCGAGAACTGGAAGCTCTTCCGCGGTACGCCCTCGCGCTTTGGCTGGAACACGAGCTCGTCGAGGTATTCGGGGTCGATCTGGTCCCGAGCGCCGAGACGGCCGATGCCATCTATGACCAAATTGCCGGCTGCGTGGCCGACGCCGGGTTCCGGCCGCGCGCACTGCTCGACCGCTTCAATATCGAGGTCATCTCCACCACGGATGCAGCTACGTCAGATCTGCAGCACCATGCGAAGCTAGCCGCCGACGGTCTGGGCGAGCGCGTTTTTCCGACCTTCCGGCCAGACGCCGTGGCCTACCTCGATCGACCGACCTGGCGCGCCGACATCGCCGAGCTGGCGAAGATCTCGGGGGTCGACACCACGACGTACGACGGCTTTCTCGGCGCACTGCGTGCCCGCCGAGCAGCGTTCGTCGAAGCAGGCGCCCGCGCCACTGATCACGGCCACTTACTCGCCGATACGACTCCGATGGAGGCAGATGCGGCCGGCAAGCTCTACTCCCGCGTGCTCGGCGGAGCGGAGCCGAGCCAGGCAGAGGTCGACGCGTTCGCGGCGAACATGCTCTACCAGATGGCCGAGATGTCGTGCGAGGACGGCCTGGTGATGCAGATCCATCCCGGCGTGCTGCGCGACCACAACAGCGCGATCGCCACCACCTACGGTTCGGACAAGGGCTACGACATTCCCGATCCAGACCGAATTCACCCGCGCGCTGCGACCGATGCTGGACCGGTTCGGCACCGACCCACGGTTTCGGGTCATCCTCTTCACCGTCGACGAGACGTCTTTCAGCCGCGAGCTCGCCCCGATCGCCGGCACATACCCTTCGGTCCGGCTGGGTGCGCCATGGTGGTTCCTGGACTCACCCGAGGGGATGCGCCGGTTCCGGGAGTTCGCCGTTGAGACGGCCGGCTTCTACAACACCTCGGGCTTCGTGGACGACACACGGGCGTACGCGTCCATACCCGCTCGCCATGATCTATCTCGTCGCGTCGACGCCGGCTATCTCGCGCGTCTGGTCCTGGAGCATCGGCTCAGCGTAGACGAGGCCGTCGAGACGGCCATCGACCTGGCGTACAACCTGCCCAAGGAGTCCTACCAGCGCCCCTGACCCTTATGAGTTGGCCAGATAACGACTATAGTCGGCATTCTACGACTATAGTCGGGATAGACCGAGAAAAGTCGGGGAGTTCTCCATGGATCTGTCTAACCCGTTGGCCGTGGTTACGCCGACCCTGGATGCGGCCGTGCTCCAGGCTCTGGCTGCGACAACCGGGTGGGCCACGGGAGCACACGTTCATCGAATGGCCGGAAGCGGCAGCGACGACGGGGTACGGCGTGTCCTTGCTCGCCTAGTTGATCAAGGAATCGTTCTGGCTGATCAGCATTCGCATGCCACTCTCTATCTTCTCAATCGTGATCATGTTGCGGCGGGTGCGATCGCTACACTGACACGATTGCGCGGAGTGATCATCGATCGCATCAAGGGTGCATTGGACAGCTGGTCTCCCGTCCCAGCACACGCCAGCCTGTTCGGTTCCTTCGCCAGGGGGCAGGCGACGACGGACAGTGATATTGATCTTCTCGTCGTCACCGCGCCCCGGGCGAACCCAGACGTGATCACTGAAGCGGTCGATCGGCTCGCTGCCGACATTCGTAAGTGGACCGGGAACAATGCCCAGATCGTCGATCGCAAACCTGAGGAGCTGGCCGCGATGATTGCCTCTGATGACCCATTGGTGGCATCGTGGCGGGCTGATCACATCGACGTCATGGGCACAAGATTGCTTGACCTGCTGCGCGATCTGCAGCGAGCCTCATGAGCCGGCCTACGGGCAAGATCACCGAGTGCACGCCCGCCGAGGCGCGAGATCGACGCGACCAGGCGCGAGCGTTCATCGATGTGGCCGAGATGGTCCTCACTGAGTCGGCGAGTCGGCATGAGGCACACGTAGCTGCTGCTCTGGCAGTGCTGTCCGCGATCGCCGCCGCTGACGCAATTTGCGGGTTGACGCTGCATCGCTATAGCCGAGGTCAAGACCATGCTCAGGCTGCAAAGCTGCTCGAGAAGGTGTCGCTGGACGACACAACGCTGCCAGCCAAGCTGCGCCGGGTCTTAGCATCTAAAGACGCCGTGCATTACTCCCCACAATTGGTCACAGCCAGGGATGCACGGAATCTTCTAAGACAGGCGCAAGCCCTCGTCGTAGCGGCCGAACGGCTCTGACAACTTGTCTGCCTTGCTAACGCGCGTAGGGCGCAAACGGCGTCAGATGCTTCACGAAGTGGTCCGCGATGATGCGGTAGTGCTCCTCTTCGTTGTCGTTCCACACCTGGTAGAGCCGAGGGCGGAACTCTTCGAGGATCGCGCCATAGCCGACGTGCAATACCTGCCGTGAATCAATGACGTCCATCAACTGAGCGACCTCGTCATCAGTTGGATCGGTGGGGATCTTTGTCGGATCGCAGGAGAGGTGGTAGCTCTTGCGGTTGGCTTCGAAGCTGTCGAGAGCAAGCCGCAGAACTTCACGCATCAGATCGGGATCATTGTTCGCGATCACCCGCAACGCTTCGGCCCAACTCGTGCCCGCTGTCTTGAGGTGCACCACACCCTGAGTCGCCTCGGCAATCAAGGGATAGGTGGAGTACTTGTCGGAGCCGGAGTGCAGGGACAGCTTGTACGGGCCGAGCGCCCGGGCAATCTCGGCGTGGATCTGGAAGTCGCGCTGCAACTCGCTGATGTCGCCGATGTACTCCACACCCTTCTCGAATCGGCCGACGAAGCGCGGGGCGAAGGAGACAAATTCCATCCCGAGGCGCTGCAACTCGCTGACCACCACGATGTGCTCGGCCGGCTTGGTCGGATAGTCGGTCTCGTCGACGGCGAACTCCACCTCGCAGTCGATGCCCTTCGCCATAAGTCGGCGGTACATGGCCATCGCGTGGGAAAGGGATGGGCCGTACTTCGCCATAGCGCGAAGCACCGACTCCTCGTCTAGCTCGATCGCCTCGTGCTCAAGATCAATGCGCTGGCCGACGTATTTCTTGGTGAACGTTGCCAGGTCGGAGTCCAAACCCGCCCAGTCGAGCGCTTCCACCTTCTGCCGGATCGCCGCAGGGTCGGCGTGCTCGGCCTCTGGGTCGACTTCGGCCTTGGGATCCAGGGTGTAGAACACAAAGCCGGCCGCTGCGGTGTCGTCGATGTCCTCGAGTTGCTCGAGATGATCGGCATCGCCGCCGACCGGCTTCGTCCAGCCGGCCTGGAAGGCTCCCCACGTCGCGTCATCAAGCACGTCGCGCGGGGTCCGATGGCATCGGCCCATCTCCCGGATGGACTGCTGGGCGAAGACGGGATTGATCGCCGCGCCGACGGCCTTCAGCGCTCGTACGTGTCCGGGTGTCGCCAGCCCGAGCCGATCGCCGAAGCCAGCCGAGGTATGCAATCCGAAGGGAGCTGGGGTCAGCCAGGGCAGCGCCGACCGTAGCGCCAAGGCATTCTCCGGCGTGGTCTCAGCGACGAAACGGACTCCGCCGTCGATCCTCTCTGCCGTCCCCGCGAAGCCTCGAAACGCGGACTCGTCCTCGGCCACGGCTACCAGCCGTTTCACATCGTCGTCTGCGCGTTCCAACCAGTAGGTGACGCCCGCGTAGGAGACCTGTGACTCTGGGTAGGCGCGCTCTCCGAGGAGATCGGCCGCGGCGGAGGCAAGCTCATCGGGTCGGACGGTCATCTGTTCACCCTCTTCTGACGAGCAGGCCGCATCCTGAATGATCGGTCGACTGCTACCGTAGCCTAGAAGAAAGCGCTTTCTCAACCGCAGCAGCAGGAGGTCTCAGGCAACGGACGGCTTGGCTATCGGTGATCTCCGCTCGCAGTTTGCCGACCCACCGGCGAGCGCGGCGCCGATGATGCGTTGGTGGTGGTTCGGCCCGTCGGTGAGTCAGACCCGAGCTGGATCGCGAACTCACAGCGATGGCCGACGCCGGACTCGGCGGGGTCGAGGTCGCATACGTCTATCCGCTGGCCAGGGCGACAACGGAGTTCGGCTCGGATGCCTTTCTGGCCGATCTCCGCTTTGCTGCTGAACGGGCGCACCAGCTCGGCCTCCGCTTCGACCTCACCCTTGGCAGCGGCTGGTCCTTCGGCGGGCCGCATATCTCTACCACGTTGGCCGCCCGGCAACTGAACTGGGAGCGACGCGAGATCGGGCCGGGACCGCTCGAGCTTCCAGTGGTCTCGATGTGGCCAGGTGACGAGCTGATCGCGGCGTACGTCGGTGCCGGCTCGCTGCAGGAGCAGCCGGATTCGTACGAGCGAGTGCCGGTTGTGGGCGGGCGGTTGATGATCGGGCCTGGGGCTGGTCCACGGGTGGTGCTGCTGGCGTACGCCCGCCTGACCGGGCAGAACGTCAAGCGTGCGGCAGTCGGAGCGGAGGGCCCGGTGCTGGACCACTACTCCGCGGCCGCCGTCGAGGCCCACCTGCATGCGGTCGGCGACCCGATGCTCGACGCCGTCCCGGCCGAGCTGGTCGGCTCCGTCTTCTGCGACAGTCTCGAGGTGTACGGCGCCGACTGGACCACCAGATTGCCAGCCGAGTTTGCCCGCCGGCGGGGCTACGACATCCTCCGCGTGCTGTACCGGCTCACCGTCGACGGGCCCGACGCAGCCCGGGTCCGCGCCGACTATCACCGCACCCTGGCCGAGCTCTACGAGGAGAACTTCGTCGGCGGCTGCCAGCGCTGGGCAGCCGGCCGCGGCGTACCGTTCCGGATCCAGAGCTACGGGACGCCGCCCGCAACGATCAGCAGCTACCGGTACGCGGACCTGTTCGAGGGCGAGGGCTGGGGTTGGCGGGAGATCACCCAGACCCGTTGGGCGTCCTCTGCCGCGCACCTTTACGGGCGTACACTCGTCTCTGCCGAGGTCTGGACCTGGGTGCACTCACCGTCCTTCCGCGCCACCCCGCTCGACCTGAAGGGCGAGGCACACGAGCATCTCCTGAATGGCATCAACCAGCTCATCGGTCACGGCTGGCCCTACTCGCCGACCGACGCACCCGGACTGGGCTGGTTCTTCTACGCCTCCGGTGCGCTCGACGACCGCAACCCGTGGTGGCCGGCGATGCCGGAGCTCACCAGGTACCTGAGCAGGCTGTGCTGGCTGCTGCAGCAGGGCGAGCCGATAGCCGACGTCGCGCTGTACGTGCCCAACGAGGACCTGTTCGCGACCATGGGTCGAGCCCAGGGCGGCTCGCTTGACACCTGGCGCGAGGCCAAGCGGCAGATCCCTGAAACGATCCCGGCGAAGATCCGTGCGGCTGGCTTGGATTATGACCTGATCGACGACGAGGCACTTGCGGTCACCGCACCAGACCACTATCGAGTGATCATCATCTTGACCGCCAGCACAATCCCGAAGATCAACCGCGGCATGGTTGGATCACGCACGTGCGTCCGGCGGTACGGTACTGACGGTCGACTCGGCAACGGAGCTGACCGATGCGCTGGTTGCAGCTGTCGCACCCGATCTTGAAATCTCGCCGCCGACGCCCGACATCGGCTTCGTGCACCGTCGCACTCGGGACGCCGATGTCTATGTGGTGATCAACACTGGACCAAAGGCACAAACGTTCGCCCTGGCCACGCGTACGAGCCGGCGCAGCTTTGAGCAGTGGGATGCCACGTCAGGCCACGTGCTCCGCAGTGGAACGGCGTCGGAAAGTATCGAGCTGACACTGCACCCGTACGAGGCGACAGTGATCATTTTGAGCGACCAGCCGGTCACACAGATTCCCGTCGAAACTCGAACAAGGCGTCGACTGCCACTGAACGGTCCGTGGCAGGTGGCGTACGGCGACGAGCCGGCGCGGCCGGTCGAGCTACCGCACATCTGGGAGGACGAGCGCGGCCGCGAGCACTACTCGGGTGCGGCGAGCTACACGACCACCATCGAGCTGGACGGTGTCGACGGCCAGGCATGGATCGACTTCGGCGACTGCGAAGTTCTCGACGGCGGCGCTACTGAGCACGACCTCGTTGGCCCCTCCTACCGGGTGGCCGTACGAGGTCCGGTCGGCGAGGTCGCCCAGGTCCGAGTGAACGGCATCGACTGCGGCCTGGCCTGGGCTCCGCCCTACCGCGTCCAGATCACCGACGCGCTGCGCAGCGGCACTAACAAGATCGAGATCATCGTCTACAACACCGCGGCAAACGCCCTCGCCGCGGACCGGCACATTACGCGGCTAGCTGCGGAGAGCGAGGCCCGTTACGGCCGCCGATTCCGGATGCAGGACCTGGATCGTGCCATGGAGTCCGTGCAGTCCGGGTCTGCTACGCATACCGACGATCGTGCTGAGTGAGTGATCCATTCAAGGTGAGTCCTAGCTCCCGTCATCGGGAGAACGGACACACTCAATCTGACGGAAGACTCCTCAGAGGGCGTCGGACAGGAAGGCCCAGGCCTCTTCCTGCATGGCAGCGTCAAACGCATGATCGCCAGCGCTGAACGACCCGCGGTAGCGATCATTGCCCGCGTGCAGGCTCTTCAGGTGATCATGAGCCTGTTCCATCCCGGCGCGCGGGAAGAGCTCGTCATCGGTCCGGTACTGAACCAGAAATCGCGCCCGACCCAGGGCGGTGAGCTCGGGCCAGTCCATGAGTGACCAGAGGCCCGGTACGTGAAGCAGCCAAGAGTGTGTATCCAGCTCGGCTGGCACCAACGAGGCGAAGGTCGCCATCATGCAACTCACCACGCATGCCGCGACTCGCCGGTCCAGCGCAGCAAGCAACAGACTCCGGCCGCCTCCGCCCGAGAAACCGAATGCTCCAAGGCGTCCGGGATCGACACCAGCGGCGCCGCTGAGCACCTCGAGCGCTACAAGATCATCGGCGAGCACCGCGCCAGCGAACGTCTGCCCGAGGGCACCAGCAGCCTTGGCCACTGTGTCCTCGTGCAGCGCAGACACGACATCGAACCGTTCGTCATCGCTCGGGCACACGCCCAAGCTGTTGCCACAGAGCGTTCTGCGCAGCGATCAGAGCGGCGAGCCGGGGCGTTGGATGAGACAGATCAAATCGGCGGCTGCCCCACGAGAACGTGTCGTGCACGAGTACGACGTAGCCCCGACGAGCCAAGTCGTTGGCCGGAGCCCGACCCGAGTAGTACGCATCACGAAGCCAAACAGCACGCGGGTGAGCGTCATCGCCGAGGTCAACCAGCTGCTCAGCGCCAACAGAACGGACCCCGCCATGGCAGTGCAGACCCAGCACGCCGGGCAGGCTGCCGCGTACGCCCGTCGGGCTCAGCAGCCAAGCGGTGGTGTCAGGCCCGTAACCCACGGACCACCGAAGCCGGCGAATCTGAATCCCATCCAGGCGTCGACTTCCCTCATCGTGCACGGTCGGTCGAGGGCCGGACTGGCGCAGGCCCAGTACCCGACCTAATGCGGTTGTCGCCGAGTCCGCTCCGATGTAGGGCTCAGCCGATCGTACGGCGGCCGGCCAGTCCTCATAGCCGGCAATCGGGTTCGGGCGGTCGAGGCGCTGCTGCGCGGCGTTAGTGGTCAGCTCGGCACCCGCACGTCGGCGCGCCGGACCTCGACACGCACCACCCAGCAAGCCCATCTCAACAAGATCATCAAACGCGGCACACCCCCATCCTGTACGGTTGTGAAAGCGTTTTCTACTGGTGCACGGTGACTGCGTGGAGGGGCAAGGGACGCCGGGATGAACCTTTCCGCCGCAGCATCCGGCACCTCGGCATCGCCAGCCCGGGTCATTCTGGTCGGCGTTCGCGGGTTCGGACAGGTCCACGCCGAGCGGATCGCTCGACTCTCCGATCAAGGCCTGGTCGAGCTCGTCGCGGCCGTCGATCCCGGAGTCGTCCTGGACCCGCCCACCATCTACGGGGCAGACCTGTACGCCGATCTGGCCGAGGCACTTTCTGCAGTCGGCCCGGTGGATGTCGTGATCATCGCTGCGCCGCTTGGTGCGCACTTCCGACTGGCAACCGTCGCCCTGACTGCGGGCGCGGACGTCTATCTGGAGAAGCCCCCAGTGGCCTCTTTGGACGACTTCACGTCTCTGCTTCAGGTGCAGCAGGAGACTGGGCGGGCGGTCCAGGTCGGCTTCCAGAGCCTGGGGTCGCGCGCACTCGAGATTCTCACCGAAGATGCCTTGGGTATCGGTGATCTGGTCAGGGTCAGCGCGGTCGGGCCATGGTCGCGCACGATTGGGTTACTGGACACGTTCTCCCTGGGCAGGCCGTCGGAGCCTGGGCGGCCAACCCGTCGTCGACGGCGTCGTGACGAATGCGCTGGCCCACGCAGTGGTCACGGCCCTGGCCATCGCCGGTTGCCGGCAGTTGGACGAGGTGGAGACGGTGGAGACCGAGCTTTACCGGGCCAACGCCATCGACAGCGATGACACATCTGTGGTCCGGATCCGCACCGCGCGTGGTCTTCAGGCGACCTGCGCCCTCACGCTGTGTGCACCCGTCGAGCGCAAGCCGCAGATACATATCCAAGGAAAGCGCGGCCGGGCCACCTTCAGCTACACCGAGGATCGGGTGGAGATCGAGACGGAAGATCAGAGCCGTACCGAGACCACTACTCGGGTCGACCTGCTCGAGAACCTGTTGGCCCACCGCCGCGATGGAGTTCCGCTGCTTGTTCCGCTGGCGAGTACCGGAGCGTTCATGCGGGTACTCGGCGCGGTGGCTGCAGCTGAGGAGCCACTGCGTATCGACCCCCGCGCCATCGCCTGGGAAGGCGAAGACCGAGACCGGCGACCGATCATCGACAGCGTCGAGGATTGGCTGTGGAAGTCCGCGCTGAGCGGACAGACGTTCACCGAACTCGAGGTGCCCTGGGCGCACCGCGAACGTGACAAGGTGCTGGTCCGGGCTCGCCTCGCCGATGCCGAGGTTGCGGTCTATCGTGACGGCCGCGGCACCATACCCACCTCGACGCCCCGCCCGTACCTGCACCCGGTACGCACCCGGGCCGGCGTGGTGGTGTCCGCCCAGCATCCGGCCGACCACGACTGGCACAACGGTGTCGGCATGGCCATACCCGACGTGAATGGCACGCATTTCTGGGGTGGTGGCACCTACGTCCACGGGCAGGGGTATGTGCTGCTCGACAATCACGGCGTGATCGTCGGTGAGCCGCCGGAGCTGGGCGACGACGCATTCACCCAAGAGCTGAGGTGGATCGGCCATGACGGATCCCTGCAGCTTCGAGAGACGCGCGCGATCAGCTGGAGTGCTCTCGATGAGCGGACCTGGAAGTTGATCTTCGAAACCGCTCTCAGTGCCGACAGCCATGCCGAGCTCAATTCGCCCGGCAGCAAGGGCCGCATCGGCGGTGGCTACGGCGGCTTCTTCTGGCGGTTCCCGGCTTGCGACAACGTGGAGGTGTTTACGTCGGCGGCTCGCGGCGAGGACGAGGTTCATGGCAGTGTCGCGCCGTGGGTGGCGTGGTCGGCCGACTTCGCCGCCGGGCCGGGAGTCAGCGGGCCGGCCACGATCGTCATCCGAGCGCCAGACGCGTCCGCGGCCGGGGAGCCCTGGTTCGTACGGGTGCACAGCTATCCGGGCCTCGGGTCGGCGCTGGCCTGGGATCGTCCCAAGCTGCTCCCGGCCGGTCAAGTCCTTCGACGTTGCTTCGATGTGGCGATCGCGGACGGCCGACTGACCGAGGCAGAGGCAGAGGCGTTGGCTGCCCAGTTGACTCGCGCCGCGATGATCAGCTGCGTCGATACATAATCGGCATTCAGATGGGGAGGTGCACACGGTGACTCTGACGGCAACGGATCTCTTGGAGATGTCGCACGACGAGCTCGACGAGCTGTTTCGCGCATCGCCGGCCGGCCCAATTCCCATGGGTGAGGGTGAAGGTACGGTCATTTTCGCGCCAGATACCCCGGTAAGCGACGTTGCAGCCAAGCTCGTACATCTCATTGCCTGGAAGGGCAAGGTATTCGATCCTGCCCGTGGAGAGCTTCGCAATGAGATTGGCCCCACTGGTGCGCACGCTGTTCGCGCCAAGGTCTACTACGCGGAGAGCTGGTTCGATCAGAAACAAGCGATCATCCTTGACTACAGCAAGACCTCGCTATTGGCACATTGGATACGCGATGAGATTCGCCTTGTCGTCCCGGGTCTCTATCTGGGGATCGTCTACTGGGACGGCCACAAGATCCTCAATTTCGCCTTGCATTTCGGTGTCTAGGTTGTGGACTGTCACTCTCCCACCCTGGTCGTCTCGACGGTCAGGGCCCGAGCCTCGTCGCTGAGGGAGAACCCCAGACCGGGCCGAGCCGGCACGTGCATCCGGCCGTCGGCGATCCGCAGCCGTTCGTTGAACAGGGGCTCCAGCCACTCGAAGTGCTCGACCCAGGCGTCCAGCGCGTACGCCGCGGACAGGTGCAGGTGAATCTCCATCGCAAAGTGCGGCGCCAGCTTCAGCCCGGCCTCCTCGCCTAGCGCCATGATCCGCAGGAACTGGGTGATGCCGCCAACCCGGGCAGCGTCGGGCTGGATGAAGTCCACCGAGCGGCGGTCAATGAGCAAGCGATGTTCGGCGGTGCTGGTGAGCATCTCTCCGGTGGCGATCGGAGTATCGAGCTTGTCGGCAAGCATTGCGTGACCCTCGGCGTCGTACGCGTCGAGCGGTTCCTCGATCCAGGTCAGGTCGAAGGCTTCGAGCTGCCGGCCGATCCGAAGCGCGGCAACCCGATCCCATTGCTGGTTCGCATCGACCATGAGGGCGACTTCCTCACTCAGCGCGGCACGTACCGCCTCCACCCGGCTCAGGTCGATCCGCGGATCGGGCTGGCCGACCTTGATCTTGACGCCGCCGATCCCCCGCTCGATTGAGGCGTGCGCGTTGTCCAGGATTTCTTCGATCGAGGAGGACAAGAAGCCGCCAGAGGTGTTGTAACAGGGCACCGAATCTCGGTAGGCACCGAGCAGCTTCGCGAGCGGAAGTCCGGCCCGCTTGGCCTTCAGGTCCCACAACGCGATGTCGATGGCGGCGATGGCCTGGGTCGCGAGGCCGCTCCGGCCCACCGAGGCACCTGCCCAGATGAGTTTCGTCCAGATCCGCTGGATGTCGTTGGGGTCCTCACCGATCACGTCATCGGCAATCTCCTTGGCGTGGGCGTACTGGCCACGGCCGCCGGCCCGCTTGGAGTAGCTGTAGCCGACACCTTGGTGTCCCTCGGCCGTGGTGATCTCGGCGAACAGGAAGGCAATCTCGGTCATGGGCTTCTGCCGCCCGGTCAGCACCTTTGCGTCGCTGATCGGGCGAGCGAGCGGGAGAAACGCCAGCGACAGGGTGAGCGAGATGATCTTGTCCTGACTGGCTTCGCCTGCCTGTAGGGCGGCGAAGTAACGCTCTGTCGCGGTGCTGGATTCGGTGACCGCGGTACTGGCCAGGTTTTCCGAGGTGCTGGTCACGACTGTCTCCTGTACGTGGACGATCATTCATTATCCGATCTGCGGAATGGCTGTCGTGGACCCGGACCAGGTGAGGGTGGTGCAGACTTCCGCCATGCGGACAGTCGGCGTGGAAGAGGAACTGCTGCTCGTCGATGTGCGCACCGGGAAGCCGCGCTCGGTCGCCAGCCAGGTCGTCGCCACCGCCACCGACGAAGACAACGCACCTGCGGCCGGCGACGGGGGCGTCGAGCCTGAGCTGCAGCGCTACATGGTGGAAACCCAATCCTCCGCGGCGAGCGATCTTTCCGACGTCGAGGCAGAGTTGCGTGAATGGCGACGAGTCGTGGCCCACGCCGCACGGGAGGCCGGAGCCGGCGTCGCCGCCCTCGCTACCGCTCCACTGGGGGACGCCGGCCTCATCTCGCCGACACCCCGGTATCAGCGCATGGCGGAGCGCTTCGGCCCGACTGCACAGGAGGTATTGACCTGCGGCTGTCACGTCCACGTCGGCGTCGAATCAGACGAGGAGGGCATCGCGGCCATCGATCGGATCCGCGTTTGGCTGCCGATCATCCTCGCGATAAGCGCAAACTCGCCGTTCCATCACGGTCGGGACACCGGGTATGCAAGTTACCGGTCGCAGCTATGGATGCGCTGGCCGTCGGCAGGCCCAACCGACACGTTTGGGACCCCCGACGCCTACCACGAACTGGTGAGCTCGATGGTGGAGTCGGGCGTGCTCCTCGACGAAGGAATGATCTACTTCGACGCACGCCTGTCGCGGAGCTTCCCGACCGTCGAGATCAGAGTCGCCGACGTGTGCACCGATCTCGAAGACACACTGGTCGTCGCGGCGCTGTGCCGAGCACTCGTCGAAACGGCTGCGGCCGAGGCAGCGAGCGGTGATCCAGCGCCGCAGATGCCGACGTCGCTGCTACGGCTTGCGGCTTGGCGGGCGGGCCACGACGGCGTTGGCGGGGTGCTGGTCGACCCAGTATCACGACAGCCTCGGCCGTGGCTCGACCTCACGCGTAATCTGCTCATCCACGTACGCGATGCCCTGGAGGGGTTCGGCGACCTGGAGCGGGTCGAGGTCGGGATCGACCGCCTGACGCGGGTTGGCACCGGCGCCACGAGCCAGCGCCGTACCTTTGCCAAGACCGGGCAGCTCCTCGATGTCGTCGTCGATGCGGTGCGCCGGACAGCAGGAAACTAATCTCCGCCAGGAAGCGTGTGCAACAAATTGCGCAACTTAGTTGCAGATGGCATTTAGTTAATCCGCGGTCTCGATAGTTCCGCAGTTATTATCGCCTTAAGCTAAATTCTCGTTTAGTTTTGCCGAGACAGACACGGCAAATGAAATAGCTTCAGCCGACACCATTCTGAACTACTTCTTGACCCGCCAAGCACGCTCAAATGGCAGCCGCCAGGCGTGCGGCGCAACCAGCTGATGGATCGCGTTCGGCCCCCATGACCCCGGTGAGTAGGGCCGCACCGGAGGAGGATCTTGGAGCAATGGCTCGGAGCGCTCCCAGAGGCTTTCAATGCCTTCGGCGGTGGTGAACAAGGTGTGATCATCACGCATGGCATCCAAGATCAGCCGCTCGTACGCCTCGAGAATGTCGCCCAGCCGATCCGTTTCCTGGGTGGAGAACTGCATGCTCAGTTTGTCGAGCTTCATCCCGGGTCCGGGGCGCTTGCCGTAGAACGAGAGGGAGACTTTCGCCTCGTCTGCAAGATCAAAAGTAAGATGGTCCGGACCGGACGAGCCGACCCCCGATCCTGCGGGAAACATGCTCTTCGGTGCCTCTTTGAAGGCAATCGAGATGATCCGCAGGCCCTCGGCCATCCGCTTGCCGGTCCGGCAGTAGAACGGTACCCCGGCCCAACGCCAGTTGTCGATACCGCATTTCAAAGCAATAAAGGTCTCGGTATCTGAGTCCCTCGCAACGCCCTCTTCCTCCCGATAGCCGCTGTACTGACCGCGTACGACATCACTGGGATCGAGCGGCAACATTGAGCGAAAGACTTTATTCTTTTCCTCGCTAATTGCTCGCGGTTCTAGCGCAGTCGGCGGTTCCATCGCCACAAATGCAAGCACCTGGAAGAGGTGCGTGACGACCATGTCCTTGTAGGCACCGGTCACCTCGTAGAAGTTCGCCCGCTTGTCCAGACCCAGTGTCTCAGGGATGTCGATCTGGATGTGGTCGATGAAGTTCCGGTTCCAGATCGGCTCGAACAGCCCGTTCGCGAAGCGGAACGCCAGGATGTTCAGCGCGGCTTCCTTGCCCAGGAAGTGGTCGATCCGGAAGATCTGTCGCTCGCGGAAGGTCTCGTGTACTTGGTCGTTGAGGGTGATGGCACTCTGCAGGTCGGTGCCGAACGGTTTCTCCATCACGACCCGCGAGCGCTCCACCAGACCGGCCTCCCGGAGCGTTTGGATGACCTTCGGCGCAGCGACTGGCGGCACGCTCAGGTAGTGCAAGCGGCCTGGAGTACCGCCGAGCTTCTCCTCTGCAACCCGGACGGCCTTACCCAAGGCCTGTGCCCCCTCCGATTGCGGAATGTAGGTGAGCCGCTCTTCAAATGAGGCCCAGTGCTCTGCGGTCAACGGGTGATGGCTGAACTCAGTCACGGCCTCCTTGGCGAAGTTGCGGAACTCCTCCTCGGTGCGGTCCTCCAGCGAGGTCCCGATGATCTGGATGTCGGGCGCCAATGCAGACAGGGCAAGATGCGCCATGCCAGGCAGCAACTTGCGGCGAGCAAGATCGCCAGTAGCGCCGAACAGCACGATGACGTGGGGCTTGATGACATCCAAGCCAACACGCGAGCGTGCGCCGAGGGCCGGATAAGCAATGGTCTGAGCGCCGGTTATCTGCCACGCCACGATGCTCCCACCTCCCGCGCTGCAGCAACAAGATGCCGCCCCGGATTTAATGAGTACATGGGCCATGTGTTGCCGTACGCGGCCAACTGCTCGCTGCTCTTCAGCGAGGTGGACCTGTTGCTGCGTCCGGCGGCCGCTCGGGCAGCCGGCTTTGACGCCATCGAATTCTGGTGGCCGTGGCCCGACACCCCAGTGCCCGCCGATGCCGAGATCGACAGGTTTGTTGCCGCCGTACGCGACGCCGGGGTGCAGCTGATCGGACTGAACTTCTTTGCCGGCGACCTCGCCGGCCCTGACTGCGGCGTGCTGTCAATACCCGCTCGCTCCAGCAGAGTTTCGCGACAACATCGACGTCACGCTGGGCATTGGTCAGGCGCTCGGCGTACGCGGCTTCAATGCGCTCTACGGCAATCGGGTCAGCGACGCGACGCCAGAGCAGCAAGATGATCTTGCCGCTGAAAACCTGACGTTGGCTGCGAAGGCGGTGGCCCCGATCGGCGGAACGATCTTGGTCGAACCGGTCAGCGGCCCTAAGCCGTACCCGCTCCGGACGGCTGGCGACGTGGTCGCGGTCCTCGATCGAGTGCAGGCGCCGAATGTCGGCTTGCTTTGTGACCTGTTCCACCTGGCCAACAATGGCGACGACATCGACGCGGCCCTGGCGGCGTACGGCGGCCGGATCGCCCATGTGCAGATCGCCGACCATCCCGGACGTGGCGAGCCGGGTAGCGGCACGCTCGACCTCGATCGCTACCTCAACACCATCCAGGGCCTCGGCTACTCCGGCCACGTCTCACTCGAGTACGTTCCGACGACGACCACTATCGACAGCCTCCGATGGCTGCGCCAGGAGAAGGTGATTCCACTGTGAGCACTATCGCGTTCATCGGTCTCGGCATCATGGGCGGTCCGATGGCCCAGCGCCTGGTCGATGCCGGGCCACACCGTCGTCGGCTTCAATCGCTCCTCCGGCCCGGTGGAACGACTCGTCGCGGCCGGAGGCAAGGGTGCCGCCAGCGTTGCCGAAGCAGTCCGAGATGCTGACGTGATCATCACCATGGTCCCGGACTCACCAGATGTGGAGGAGGTGGCGCTCGGTGAGGATGGCATCTATGCGCACGCGCCGCAGGGCTCGATCCACATCGATATGTCCTCCATCAGGCCTGATGTCGCGGCCGGGCTCTACGACGCGGGCAAGGCCGCAGGAGTGCGCGTCATGGACGCGCCGGTGAGTGGCGGTGAACCGGGAGCCATCGAGGGCACTCTTTCGATCATGGTCGGAGCCGACCGCGCGGACTTCGATGCGGTGCAGCCGATCCTCGACACCGTGGGCACCACGGTGGTGCTGGTCGGCCCGCCGGGTTCCGGCCAGACCGTAAAGGCCGCGAACCAGCTGATCGTTGCGGGAAACATCGAGCTGGTTGCCGAGGCCATCGTTTTCCTGCGCGCGTACGGGGTAGACACCGAGGCTGCCGTCTCGGTGCTCGCCGGCGGCCTCGCCGGAAGCCGAATCCTGGAACGCAAGGCGGCCAGCATGCTTGCTGGCAATTTCGAACCTGGTTTCCGGATCGACTTGCACCACAAAGACATGGGCATTGTCACTGCCGCTGCCCGAGAACGCGACGTCGTGATTCCGCTCGGCGCACTCACCGCACAGCTGATGGCCGCTGCCCGGGCGCAAGGCGACGGCGGTCTGGACCATTCGGCCCTGCTGCGTGGCGTCGAACGACTCTCGGGGCGTACGCCCTGATGACTGAGGGCGACCCTCCCCTGCGCGTCGTACTCGCGCCGGACAAGTTCAAAGGCTCCCTGACGGCTTCCGAGGTCGCCGACGCGGTCGCGGCCGGCATGCGGGATGCCCTTCCTGAGCTCGAGACGATCTTGCTTCCCGTGGCCGACGGCGGCGACGGCACCGTTGCGGCGGCATTGTCGGCCGGCTTCGACAAGATCATCGTCGACACCGTCGGTCCTACCGGCGAGCCGGTGCAGGCGCCGTACGCGTTGCAGGACAACCGAGCGGTAGTCGAACTCGCCGCAGTGGTGGGACTGACCATGCTGCCCGGCGGACGGCTCGACCCGATGAGATCCTCCACGTACGGGCTGGGCCTGGTGATCGCTGATGCCATTCGACGAGGCGCAAGGACCATCGTGCTCGGTCTGGGTGGCAGCGCGTCGACCGACGGCGGCGCCGGAATGATTCAGGCGCTCGGTGCGCGGTTGACTGACAGTGCTGGAGACCCCATTCCCCAAGGCGGCGGCGCTCTCGAAGACCTTGCCAGCATTGATCTCGCGGCGCTTCGGGAGACCCTCGGCAGCACCTCGGTCATCGTTGCGAGCGACGTAGACAACCCGCTGCTCGGTCCGTACGGCGCGGCCGCAGTGTTCGGGCCGCAGAAGGGCGCCGAGCCGGCCCAGGTAGCGGCACTGGAGCAGGGGTTACGGCACTGGTCTGCGCTGGTCTCGCAAGCCACCGGGCACAATGACGCTGAACGGCCAGGAGCCGGCGCTGCAGGCGGCGTCGGCTTCGCAGCATTGGCACTGCTCAACGCGACGATCAGACCAGGCATCGAATTGATCTTGGAGTTGATCGACTTCGACCGCCGGATCGTCGGTGCTGATCTTGTGGTAACCGGTGAAGGTTCGCTGGATGATCAATCCTTGGCAGGCAAGGCGCCGATTGGGGTGGCCCGCGCGGCGGCAAGATCAGGTGTACCGGTCGTCGCGATCGCCGGTCGGCTGCAGCTGAGTCCGCAACAGCTACGCAAGGCCGGAATCTCGGCGGCGTACGCGCTGACAGATCTGGAACCTGATCTTGACCGGTGCATCGCTGAGGCGAGCCCACTGCTCCATCAGATCGGCGCCACCATTGCGAAGGAATGGCTCGCCAGGCTTCTCAGAAGTTGAACAGGAGGTTTCTAGGCTTCCTCCACAAGGTTGCCGGGCGCACACCCGTGTGACTGGCAGCCAGGCACTAGCATGATCTTCATCACGTCTGCCAAGCGCGTGTGCCGATCATCGAGCGCTCGAGGCTCTAAGTGATCATGAATAGTCACGAGGAGAGGGGTCGGAATGGCAGCAGGATCGAAGGTCTCCGAAACCTATCGGGTGAGTTCGGAGGTCGGAAAGCTCCACAAGGTGCTGGTCTGCGCTCCCGGCTTGGCCCACGACCGGCTGACTCCGACCAACTGCGACGACTTGCTCATCGACGACGTCTTGTGGGTGCAGAACGCTCGGCGCGACCATTTCGACTTCATGGTCAAGATGCGAGACCGCGGCGTCGAGGTCGTCGAGCTGCACAACGTGCTGACCGAGACGATGGATATCCCAGAGGCTCGCGGTGGCTGCTGGACCGCAAGATCACGGCCAACAGGTGGGACTTGGTCTTGTCGAGGAGACTCGTGCCTACCTGGACAGCTTGAAGTCCCGCGACCTTGCCAGGTTCTTGATCGGTGGGCTATCGACCGCTGACCTGCCCGACGACTTCTGGCCGGGGTATATCAGCCTGACCCGTGAGGCGCTGGACCCGCGAATACCTCATGCCGCCGCTGCCAAACACTCTGTATACCCGGACACCACGTGCTGGATCTACGGCGGCGTGACACTCAATCCGCTGTTTGCCGGCCCGGCATGACGAGACCCTGCTGATGAAGGCGATCTCTGAGTTCCACCCGGACTTCGTCGGAGCTCGAGAGTGTGGTGGGGCGACCCAGAGCAGGACTGGGGAATGGCCACGCTCGAGGGCGGAGACGTCATGATCCCCGGCAATGGTGTGGTGCTTATCGGCATGAGCGAACGTAGCTCACGGCAGGCGATCACTCAGGTCGCAGCCGCGCTCTTTGCGGCAGGGCGGTGCCGAGCAGCGTGATCGTGGCCGGTATGCCCAAACTGCGGGCAGCTATGCATCTGGACACGATCTTCACCTTCGCCGATCGGGACTGCGTGACTGATCTATCCGGACATCGTCCACAACATCAACACCTTCACCCTTCATCCGAGCGACACAGCGCCGGGGTCGACGTCACCCATGAGACTCGCACCGTTCCTGGAAGTGGTGCGCACGGCTCTTGGTCTCGATGTGTTGCGCACCATCGACACCGGAGGAAACGTCTACGACACCGAACGCCAGCAATGGGATAGCGGCAACAACCTGGTCGCAATCGAGCCCGGCGTGGTCGTCGCCTATGACCGCAACACCACACGAAACCCTGCTGCGTAAGGCGGGCATCGAGGTGATCACCATCGTCGGCGCCGAGCTCGGCCGAGGACGCGGTGGCGGCCACTGCATGACCTGCCCGCTGATCCGCGACGCAGTCGACTACTGAACCGATCATGGAAAGCCGACCCATTGGGCTGATCATTCGCCAACAGCCAAGAAGGCATGATGGCCAGCGGAGAGACCAACCGTCGACTGCTCCGGCGAAGGCCATTCGAACCGGCGCTCTGCGTGCTGATCATCATTCGGGCGGTGATCGGCGTCGTCCTGCTCGAGACCGCGACGGCGACAGCGAGCTCAGCCAACCGAGTCGAACGTTTAAGCCGGCTCTGTTACTGCAGCGAGGAGGTCAGCCGCATCAGGTTGTCGAAAACCTTCTCCCGGCGCGGCCGCTTGAGCCACTCCGAGAGCACGACCTGCCTGCTCTTGGCCCGGTAGTCGTCCTCAACCGCGCGCATTGCGCTCGTGAAGCCAGCGCCGTGGACCAGCACAGAGAGCTCCATGTGCAAGCTCAGAGAGCGGATGTCGAGGTTGGATGAGCCGATCACCGCGACGTCGTCGTCAATGCTGAGGTGCTTCGCGTGCAAGATCGTCGGCGCACGGTAGAGGTAGATCTTCACTCCGGCTCGGAGCAGTTGCTCGTAGTAAGACCGCTGGGCGTGGAAGACCATGAACTGGTCGCCGATTTCGGAGACGAACAGCTCGACGTCCAGGCCGCGCGACCCGGCCGTGACCATTGCCATTTGAATGGTCTCATCGGGTACGTAGTAGGGACTGGTGACGCTGATCCGTCGGCGGGCGTTCTGGATCATCGCGGCGAACAGCTTGAGGTTGTTGTCGTTGTCGAAGCTGGGCCCGCTCGGCAGAATTTGCGCGTCGACCAGCTGCGGGTCCGCGTCCAACCGCACCGGAGAAGCGTCCAGCGGCAGTAGTTCATTGGACTCGCTGTACCAGTCGGTGACGAAGACCGCATCGAGCTCCCGAACGGTAGGCCCTGTCAGCCGGACCATCAGCTCGTGCCAGTGCAGGCCTTTCTTGATCCCCTTCTTCTTGTGGTAGTGGTCAGTGATCATGTTCTGCGAGCCGGTGAAGCCGACGACTCCGTCAACGACGACGAGCTTTCGATGGTTGCGAAGATCAGGTCGACGCCAATGCCCGCGGAAGGGTTGCAGCGGCAGCATCGGCAGGTAGTGCGCGCCCATGGCCTCGAAACGCTTGATCGTCTTCTTGCGGTCGGGGTACATGAATTGGGCGACGTAATCGGAGAGGGCACGTACCTCGACGCCGCGGGCGCATGCCCGCTCCAATGCCGCGAAGAGCGGCTCCGTCGCGTCGTCGGCTACCAAGATGAAGAACTCCACGTGGACGAAGTGCTTCGGCGGTATCGATGGCGTCGGCCATCGCCTGGATCGAGCCCGAGTAGCTCTCGATCAGCTCCGCGGAGTTGCCGCCGACCATGGGGAGAGATCCCAAGTTGCGGTTCATGGTCACCATCGATCCCAGCCAGACTGGCCACTCGTCGCGGTGACTCACCAGATCGAGCCCGTCGGTTCTGGCCAGAATGGCTTCGCACACCTCCCGCTGCTTGTCCCGCCGTCGGCGAGGCAGCTTGCCGAACCCGACCAGTAGGAAGAACAAGATGCCTAGTACGGGGATGAAGATCACGGCGAGGATCCAGGCGATCGCCGACGACGGCTTGCGATTGGTGGAGATCAGGACCGCCACCACCAACACGATCAGGACGTGAACGGCAGGCAGCAGCAAGCCGATCAAGGCCGCTGCTGCCTGAGGCTGGGCGAACGCGTCCAGCATGAGCGTCTCAGCCAGGCAAGCCGCCGCAAAATCACCGAGGTGGAGCGACTCGTTGCTGCCGTGCGCACGGGAGTCAGGATCAGCGACCGCAGTGACCAAGATCGTTGCGTTGGGGAATGAGTCGTTGAACTCAGCGACCATGGGGATAGTGCCACCTTGCCCGATGAAGACCGGCTCCGCTGCCCATGCCTGGGCAAAGGCCGCACGCGCGGCCTCGGCGTACGGACCGGCGAAGTCGATCACCGAGGGCTCGCCGATCTCAACTCCGGACACCGCTACCTGGGCACCCCAGGGCGCATGATCGTTAACGTGATTGATCAGCGCAGTGAGTGCCGTGGCCGCATCATCCCCAGGGGCAAGCCGGGCGCTGATCTTGGCTCGGGCAACAGGAATCAAAGTGTTGGAGGCCTGATCGACCCGCGTCGCGTCAAGGGCGATCACCGAGATCGACGGCTTGCACCACATCCGCTCGACAAGCGACCCGGTGCCGATCCACTCGACGCCATCCAGAATCCCTGACTCCTCCCGCAACCGCGCGGGAGGATACTCCAGCGCTGGAGCTGGAGCAGTCCCAAGCCCAGCAACCGCAACGTTTCCATGATCGTCATGCAGTGTCGCCAGCAGCCGGCAGAGCGTCGTCAGCGCATCCGGCACGACTCCGCCATAGACGCCCGAATGCAGCCCGTGATCCAACGTGCGAACCTCCACCGTGAATCCAGCCAGCCCTCTCAGCGAGGTGGTGAAGGCAGGTTCCCCTACCGCCCAGTTCGTCGAGTCGGTGATCACGAAGACATCGGCCGCCAACTCATCATGGTGCTGCTCGAGCAGTTGTGCCAGGGTTGGCGACCCGATCTCTTCCTCGCCCTCGACGAAGACGGTGACACCGACCGGCGGACGGCCGCCGAAGGCCCGCAGCGCAGCGAGGTGAACTGCGAAGCCGCCCTTGTCGTCGGCTACGCCACGGCCATAGAGCCGCCCGTCGAGCTCGGTCGCGCACAAAGGGCGGCGTACGCCAGCCGTCTGGGTCGCCTTCCGGTTGGACGTCGTGGTGGGCGTAGAGGCACACGGTCGGCATGCCCTCGGGCGCAGGAAACCGGCCGATGACGGCCGGCGCTCCGCCATTCGCACGCACGACGCGGACATCTGGACAGCCCAGATCCGCGAGGCAGTTGCACGATGCTCTGCGCACTGCGCTCCACCTCCGCGGTCCTCGACGGGTCCGCGCTCACCGACTCGATGGCAACCAGTGCTTTCAGATCGGCGAGGACGCCGGGAAGCTGGGCTTCGACCTGATCACGGAGCGACATGTGAATAGTTGATCTTCGTGGCCTAGTGGGCGCATGACGGCGGGGATGGTGCCCTGCCAGGCCTCCCGGATACGCGCCAGAGGCAGCGTGAACTGGCCGACCACCTCGAGCGTGGCCTCCTCGGATCCGTGACCACACCGAGCTTTGTCAACTTGACTCCATTGATCCGGCACAGCGAGGCGAGATCACGGTCGGCACCCCGCTTCACCGAGACAAGCGCCCGCCCGGTGCTCTCGGAGAAGAGCCATACGAACGGATCAGCCTTGGCGGGCAGCTCGATGCGCGCGCCCAGCCCGTGCCGCAGGGCCGACTCGACCAGAGCCTGCGCCAGCCCACCGTCGGCCAGATCATGGGCGCTGGCGAGCAGCGCGCGGCGGCTCGCCCTGATCAGCACCTCGGCCAGCGCCTTCTCGTGAGCAAGATCAACTGTCGGCGGCTGGCCACCAAGATGATCATGAATGACGTCCGCCCAGGCGGAACCGGCCAATTCGTCACGGGTCTCACCGAGCAGGTAGATGACTTGCTCAGGCCGCTTTGAACCCTCCAGGTGTCCGACGCGTCACATCGTCGATCACCCCGAGCACTCCGACGACCGGCGTTGGCAAGATCGGCGTGCACCGGTCTGGTTGTAGAAACTGACGTTCCCGCCGGTCACCGGCGTACCCAGACGCCGGCAGCCGTCCGCGAGCCCGCGTACGGCCTCGCTGAACTGCCACATGATCGCCGGATCCTCTGGCGAGCCGAAGTTGAGGCAGTCGGTGATCGCCAGCGGCTCGGCTCCGGAGGTCGCGACATTGCGGTACGCCTCTGCCAGCGCCAGCTGCGCGCCTGCGTAGGGATCCAGTAGCGCAAAGCGCGCATTGCAGTCGGTGGCGAGAGCGACGCCGAGGCCCGAGTCCTCGTCGATTCGCAGCATTCCGGCATCGTCGGGCTGGGCGAGCACGGAGTTGCCACGGACGTAGCGGTCGTACTGATCAGTGACCCACGACTTGTCGCAGAGGTTGGGCGAGCCGACCAGGCGGAGCAAGGTGTCGGCCAGCTCGTCGCCGCTGGCTGGTCGCGGAAGCTGATCAACTCCCCCTGCCTGGACCTGATCCTGCCACTCCGGCCGCTCGTAGGGACGCTCGTAAACCGGACCCTCGTGAGCCACCGTACGCGGCGGTACGTCGACCACGGTCTCTCCGTGCCAGTCGATCACCAGCCGGTCCCCTGCGGTCACCTCGCCGATCACGGTTGCCAGCACATCCCACTTGCGGCAGATCGCCAGGAAATCCTCGACATGATCAGGTTCGACGATCGCCATCATGCGTTCCTGCGACTCGCTCATCAAGATCTCTTCTGGGCTGAGCGTCGGGTCGCGCAGCGGCACCAGATCAAGATCAATATGCATCCCGCCGTCCCCGGCGCTGGCCAGCTCTGAGGTGGCGCAGGAGAGTCCGGCGCCGCCGAGATCCTGAATGCCGGTGATCAGCCCGGCCGCGAAGATCTCCAGCGTGCACTCGATGAGCAGCTTCTCCATGAATGGATCGCCGACCTGAACGCTGGGGCGTTTGCTGGCTTGTTTGTCATCGAAGCTCTCCGAGGCGAGCACGCTGACCCCACCGATCCCGTCTGCACCGGTCGAGGCCCCGTACAAGATCACCTTGTTGCCGGCGCCGGTGGCCTTCGCCAGGTGCAAGTCTTCATGGCGGAGCACGCCGACGCACAAGGCATTGACCAGCGGATTGCCGAGATAGGTGCGGTCGAAGGCCACCTCGCCGCCGATGTTGGGCAGGCCCAGGCAGTTCCCGTAGCCGCCGATGCCGGCGACGACCCCTGGCAGCACCCGCGCCGTGTCGGGCTCGTCGAGGGGGCCGAAACGAAGAGAATCCATCACGCCGATGGGACGCGCCCCCATGGCCAAGATGTCGCGGACGATGCCGCCGACGCCGGTGGCAGCACCCTGGTACGGCTCGACATAGCTGGGATGGTTGTGCGACTCGATCTTGAAGGTGACGGCGTAGCCCTGCCCGATGTCAACGACGCCGGCGTTCTCCCCGATGCCGGCGAGCAGCTTGCCGATGGGCGTCTCCGGCGGCAGCTCCGCGAACTGGCGCAGATGCACCTTGGACGACTTGTACGAGCAGTGCTCGGACCACATGACCGAGTACATGGCGAGCTCGGATGAGGTCGGCCGACGGCCCAGGATCTCCTTGATCCGGGCGTACTCGCCGTCCTTCAGTCCCAGCTCAGCCCATGGCTGTGACTGATCTGGGGTTCGGGCCGCGTTGCCGACAGTGTCTGCCACGGCCGCAACGCTACCGGCGCTCGGCACCAAGGTGCTGAGAGTCCAATCGTTGCGTTCGGCCCAGTCGAGGAAGAACCAGCCCATGACCACGGTGATCTGCGCCGTCACTGTGAGCCAGACGAAGATCCCGCCGTCGTTCAGCAACGTGCCCAGGATCGCGACGATCAGCATGGCAATGAGCGTGCTGCGCACCGTGGTGAAATCCGGCGAGACTCGTGGCACCACGTAGCGAAAGATCACGATCCACAGCACGACACCGATCAGCAGCGACCCGATGCCGACCGGTGAGACAATCGTCTCGGCCGATGCGACCGCCTTGCGGCTGATCACGTCCAGCGCGTCTCCGTCGAGGATTCGCTGCACAAAATTGCCCAGGTGAGTACGCCGATCCGGCCCGCGGAGCCAATCGAGCACCGAGATCACGCCGACCGCCAGCACCGCCGAGCCACCGATCGCCAGCAGCTTGGGCCAGGTGATCTTGACGCCAGAGAGCGCCAGCATCAGCCACAGCACCGCCGGCGTCAGCGCGATGACCCCGCCGAAGTCGCTGCCCATGGAGGGCCAGCCTTCGCAGATCACGATGCCGAAGCCGATGGCGCCGACCGCCGCGACGGCGCGCCGCGCGTCGGCCGGCAGCCAGGCAACGATGGGCGATGTAGCCCGCAAGGAACAATCCGGCGCTGGCGTACGCGGCGAATGTCACGTTCCCGAAGCCGTACCAGCGCAAGCCGAAGATCGGGCGCGAATTGAGCATCGAGCCCGGCTGCATCACCGCACCCAGTGCCGCGTCAACAGTGAAGGCGGCAACGGTCAATGCAGTCGCGGCGATGACGTTGGGCACTCGGGCGAGCCGGCCCACGAGGAGCGCCAGTAAGGTCAAGATCACCGACCAGGCAGCCACCAGAAGACTCAGGAACAGCCCTGGCGAGCCGCTGTTCTGCCAGGGCACCGCGCCGGTGAGCATCATGGCGGCGGCAAGTACCCCACCGAAGGTCAAGATCAATTTAGGCAGCGCGAACCTGCCCCGCAGCACCCAGATCACCAAGATCACGAACAGCGCCGCGCCCGCCAGGCCGAGTGCGAGATAGCCAATTGGCGCTGCGTCGGAGAGCGCGGCAATCGAGTTGATCTTGGCGTCGATGCCATCCAGTGTGAGGTCCGCGCTGTAGACCGCGAATGGCGAACCATCAACAGCGACCGATGACCCGGGTGCCCCGAAGTCGATCAAGGTCCGGGTCAGATCGGTCAGTGTCACGATCCCCTCGCGCCGCGTGCTCGCGGAGGTAAGCCAGCCGGGCAGCGTGGTGCCGAGCCGGTAGATGACCTGCAAGCTCGGATCGTCGGAGCCGGCATCCGGCCCGACTCCGGTCACGATCAGCGTGATGTCGTTCGCGGTTGGCCAGCTGGGTGATGATCTGGTCGGAGAGCGGTCCAGCGTCCACGAGCGTGATCGGGACACTGGGTCTGCATGCCGCCAGCGACGAACTCCTCCGGCGATTGGTAGCTGGCGACGCTGCCGTCCGGCTTGGCGGCCGCGAGAGCTGCTCCTGGACCGACAGCGGCAACACATCCGGGGACGGAACCGGCGAGCGTGCCCAGCTGGGCGTCACCGCGACGCGCCGCGGCGGCCGCCTGGCGCGCGGCCCAGTCGGTCACCTTCCCGTCTTGGACCTCCGGAGCGCACAGACCACCAACCGCAGCCCGGCGGCCGGCCCCCAGCGTGGTCCAGCCAGCCGCAGCACAGTCCCCGACATAGCGGGGGCGGATGGAGACCATGCCAGCTTGCGCATCGTCGAGATGAGTGCCCAGCACCGCGCGATCAGTCGGCGTAAGTTCGGTCCGACCGGTCACGCCGACGACGACGACTTGATCGGTGAAGATCGCCGACTCCTGCGGCTGATCGGCCAGAGCGTGGATGCCGCGAAGCCCGACGAACAGATCACGCCCAGCACCAGGAGCAACAGCACCCACCACGCCGACCCCGAAGCCAGCCGGTCTTTTCCGGCTCGTCCGCCACGGGGCCGCCAACCGGGTGACGCCGCGGCGAATGTCGGACGCCGGATGCGTCTGGTCCGACCTAACTTTCGGCCGCATAGACCTTGGCGGCGAGGAAGTTGAAGACGCTGCTGAAGATTGGCGCGACCGTCTTGGGTCGGTCCGGTCAGCGGATCGACATTGTGCTCCGGATGTGGCATCAGGCCGACGACATTCCCGCGCTCATTGCAGATGCCCGGCAATGTCGTGAAACGAGCCGTTCGGATTGCCGTTGACATATCGGAAGATCACCTGGCCCTCGTCCTCCAGGCGACGCAAGGTCTCCTCATCGGCGACATAGCCGCCCTCGCCGCTCTTGAGCACGAGCGTGATGATCTGGCCGCGAGTGAAGTCCGACGTCCAGGTGGTGTCCACCGACTCCACCTCGAAGATCTTGATCCTTGCAGACGAAGACCCGCACGTCGTTACGGATCAGGGCGCCCGGCAGCAAGTGTGCCTCGCACGAGAATCTGGAAGCCGTTACAGATGCCGAGCACCGGCATCCCGGCGTCGGCGGCCTTGATCACCTCGGTCATCACCGGGGCGAATCTGGAGATGGCGCCGCAGCGCAGGTAGTCCCCGTAGGAAAACCCGCCCGGCAAGATCACGGCATCGACGTCGTCGAGCGTGTCGCTGCCGTGCCACAGTGACACCGGCTCGCCACCGCAGAGCCGGATGGCGCGGAGCGCATCCTGATCGTCGAGCGAGCCTGGAAAAGTGACGACGCCGATCTTCGGGCTCATCAGCCCGCCTGTGCGGTCAGCTCGGCCTCTTCTGCTGACTCAGCTTCGTTTTCATCGGCCGTATTCTCTTCGGCAGCATTGTCGTCGGCACCGTCGTTCGTCTTCAGCATCGCTGTCTTCGGCTGCTGACGCCGGCGCGGGCTCGACGCGTACGTCGAAAGTCTCGATCACGGTGTTGGCCAGCAGCGTCTCCGCAGCCCGACGCACCTCGGCCAGCCGCTCCTCGGTGACCTCGCCTTCCACTTCGAGCTCGAACCGCTTGCCCTGGCGTACGGACATGCCGGCAAAGCCCAGTCGGGCCAGTGCCCCGGTCACAGCCTTGCCCTGCGGATCCAGGATCTCCGGCTTCGGCATTACGTCGACAACCACTCGAGCCATGCCGCGGAGTCTAACCCGGCTCGCCCAAGTGGTTGGCCAGATTTACGCAACGTCGCGGCGTACGGCTGACAGCATCCCAGCGATCACCGGCAGCAGGCACCATGCCGCCAGGATCAGGCCGGCGAGCCACCAAGGCGTCGGATGCTGCGCCGCGAACAGCACCGGCGAGGTGATCTGCAGCATCGCATTGGTCGCTCCGCGTGGGCATCAAATTGAGCAGCTGGTCCCATCTCTTGACGAAGAACACCACCGAGACGATCGGCTCCACCAGGAAACCAAGAATGATGCCGACCAGTAGCGCGACGAGCATGTTCTTGATCAAGATGCCGATGCCCATCCCGATCATGGTCCACAGCGCGATCGAGCACACGCCAAGAATGATCGAGCGCCACGTTGCCGGCTGGTCGAGCAGCAGGGACCCGTTGTTCGCCAGGACAAACGGAATCGCCACCAGCATGCCGGCGGCCACGCTGACGATCCCGTAGATCAGACCGAAGATCAACAATGCGCCGGCTTTGCCGAGCAGCATGCGAACCCGTCGCGGCGTAGCCAGATAGCTCGCGGCAAGCGTGCCGTACCGATATTCGCTGCCGATGGCCACGATCCCGACGACCATCGCGAGGATCCGGGACAGCACGTTTCCGCCGTTGTAGATGCTCCGGATGATCCCCGGGTCAGTGAACGGCGAACTCGCAACGCCCGCCCTGCCTTGCAACCATGCGACCGTGGCAGGCAACGCCGCGTAGCCGGCACTGAGCACGAAAATGCAGATCAGCGCGACCCACCACAATTTGGTGGTGGTGATCCTGCGCAGGTCCGCACGCAGTACACCACTCATCTGGAACCCTCAAGCATGGAGAAGAACTCCTGCTCGAGATCACGCCTTTCGGTGACGAGTTCATCGACCACAATGCCTGAGCCGAACAGCGCGGAGCCGACCTGGCCCACGTCGTGACTGTGGATGCGTAGGTAGGCGCCATGCTCGTCGGCTGCGGTTTGCACGTCGGCGCCAAGAGCGGCCAGAGCTTGCAGCGCGGCTCTCATGTCGGAGACTCTGGCCCGCGTGGTGCCTTCGCCAAGCTTGAGTTCCGACATCGGCATCTGGGCCAGCAGCCGACCTCTGTTGATCACAACGATGTCGTCCGCGGTGGCTTCGATCTCGTTCAGCAGATGGGAGGAGATCAACACGGCACGACCACTGGCGGCGAAATCTCGTAGCACCGTACGCAGCCAGCGGATACCTTCTGGATCGAGACCGTTTGCCGGCTCATCCAAGATCAAGTAGTCCGGATTGCCGAGCATCGCCGCGGCTAGCGCGAGGCGCTGCCGCATACCCATCGAGTACTCCCCGACCGACTGGCGTGCGACGTCGCCCAGCCCAACCTCGCCGAGCAGCTCGTCAACCCGGCGATCATTGGCGCCCGCTGTAGACGCCAGCACACGAAGGTGATTGCGACCACTCCGCGCGGGGTGGAAGCTCGCGTCGAGTACGCATCCGACGGTTTGCTGTGGGCGTGACAGGTCGGCGTACGCGACATCACCAAAAGTGGCGCTCCCTGTGGTTGGGGTCGCCAGGCCGACCAGGATTCGCATCGTGGTGGTCTTTCCCGCTCCATTCGGACCGAGGAAGCCGGTCACCCGTCCGGGTTGCACAACGAAGCTCAGATTGTGTACGGCGAGGGTGCCGTTGTAGCTCTTGATCAGCCGGTCGACGATGATCGGCGACACGTCATGATCAACAGTCCACCGCGAGCGCCTGGTCGGGCGAACCGAAGCGGACGCGCTGCTGCGGCGTACCGGCGGCTGCACGCGCTGCGGCGCTGTATGGGCGCCCGGCTGAGCGACACGTGGACGTGGTGGCGTAGATGCATCTCGCTGGATCGGCTGTGGCGCGGGAGCCGGAGGGGTCTGCCGAGGCGCGGGCGCCGGAGGGGTCGGCCGAGGCGCGGGTGTCGGCTGGGTCGGCTGAGGCATCCGCGCTGGTGCCACAGTCGGCTGCGCGGCAACAGAAGGCAACGGGCGTGACGCCGGCGTGGCGGTCGATATCGATTGCGGCGCAGGTGCTGCCGGCTGCGGTCTGGGCGCCGCCGTCGGTACAGGAGCGGGCCGCGACGCTGGCGTGGCCGGCTGCCGTGGTGGTAACGGCAGCGGTGCAGGCGGTGGCGACGAGGCCACGGGCGGAGCAGGTGGCACCGCCAACGGGACAGGCGACGGTGACGAGGCCAACGGCGGGGGCGGTGCTGCAGGCTGCGGTCGTGCCGGTGCCGGTGCTGGAGCGGGTGTCGGGTAGGCACTCATCGCTGGCCGGGGAAGCGCCGGCTCCGGGCTTGGCGATGGCGCGCTCCGTCGCGGCTTTGGCTCCTCTACCGGCGACGACGATGCAAAGGACACAGCGGACTGCGGAGCAGATTGGGTGAATCGGCTCGGCAGTGGATCCATGGCGCGCCTGCCGATACTTGCCTCGGTGGAAGACGCCCTCTCCTGGTCAGTGCCGGGAATCAATGATTCGGCAGGCGATGCTGCTGGCAATGCTCGGCGCGGTCGGTGCCCAGGATCAGGAAATCCCGGTTGATCAGATTCGGCACTCGGCTGAGGCGGCGGTGCTGGCTCCAGTGCTCGTGCAGCACGAGCTGGACGCGAGACCAAGGGATCGTCATGATCAGCCGGAGTAAAACCGCACGATCGTTTAGCCACATACGACTCAACGTCGTCGGGCTCTTCCAAAAGCGCTCGCCGCGGCCGATCAACCGACACAGTCTCTTAGTCAACACCGTTTGCTGCTGCCGCGTAGGCATGTGTGACAGATCAACCGTGTTGCAAAACGACAACATCTTAAGGGTTGCCACGTTTTTCGCCCTGAGTATGACCCCGATCGACCCTGCAAACCGGGGTTTGACCAGCAATTGATGCCGCAGAGTAGAGGTAACACCAACCTCTCAGACGTCCAGGAAGGACACGCGACATGCAGCTCTACCGCCCTCGTGACGACCGGATGATCGCGGGCGTGTGCTCGGGAATCGCCCGTCGCTTCAATCTCGATCCCACCATCGTTCGAATTGCCTTCGTGGCCAGCCTTTTCCTCCCAGGCCCGCAGATCTTGATCTATCTCGTCGCCTGGCTGCTGATGCCGGATGAGTCCACCAGCGTCGCCTGAAATCCCCCACCCGAAAGCCCCTCAGTCAGATCTGGCTGAGGGGCTTTCGACGTGCCGGCCTGCCGCAAGCTCAGGGGACGCCGTACAACGTGCGCACGATGTCTTCAATCGCTGGCTCCTCAAGAGTCAAGTCGATCACCTCGGCAACGGCACTGACCTCCGCTAGCACCCGGGCCGCGGTGGTCTGCTGCGGGCTGAACGCAAGCCGCTGTCGCTGGCCGTCGAGCTCGCTTCCAATATGGGTTGCGGTCGCGACGTAGATGTCAGGACCGGGCTCTGGCAGGTCGACGACAAGCACACGTTGCAATGCCACCCGCGCAGCCAAACTCGACAGTGTCCCATCGAAGACCAGATGGCCGTGATCAACGACTAGCACTCGTTCGCAGAGTCGCTCGATGTCACCCATGTCGTGCGTGGTCAGCAGCAGCGTGGTGCCGAACTCGGCCCGTTCGGCAAGGAGAAAGTGCCGCAGCCGCTCCTTGCTGATCATGTCCAGCCCAATGGTCGGCTCGTCGAGGACCAGCAGCCGCGGCCGGTGCACCAACGCCGCTGCGACCTCGCCCCGCATCCGCTCGCCGAGAGAAAGCTGGCGTACCGGAACATCCAGCAAGTGGGCGAGGCCCAGCCGCTCTACCAGCTCCTCAGTTCTGGTCGCCGCGTCGACTGTCGACATTCGATGGATCGCCGCCAGAATGCGGAACGAGTCGCGTAACGGAAGGTCCCACCACAGCTGGCTGCGCTGGCCGAAGACCACCCCGATCTCACGCGCGAGCAGGCGTCGCTGTGGCACCGGATCGTAGCCGCAGGTACGGACCCGCCCGCTGGTCGGGACGAGGATCCCAGTGAGCATCTTGATCGTGGTGGACTTGCCAGCTCCATTCGCTCCGATATAGCCGACTGCCTCCCCGGCCATGATCGAACCCGTGATCCCGTCAACGGCGTGCACGACTCTGGTCTGCCGGCGCACCCGTCCGATCTTCTGCCGCACCGTAAAGGAGCGGTGCAGATCTTGCAGTGCGATGATCGGTTCTTCGCTCACATCAACCACCAGCCCCGGTGAATCGACGCATCCCTGCCCGCCAGGCGAGCCACGCCAGCAGCCACGCCCACACCGCGAACAGCGGAGCGAACCAACCGAGCCAGGCCGGCAGGAACTTTGGTCCTTCCAACCCCATGATCAACAGCGCCGGTAAGTACGCAGTGACAGTGGCCGGAAAGACGAAAGTGAACAACACCCGAACCGGTGTGATCAAGACGCTACCGGGGAGCTGACCCGCGTAAGCGCCGCCGTAGACGAATGCCGAGGTGAACTCCGCACCATTGATCAGGAAGAACTGCAGACCCCCGGCGGTTGCAAAGAACGCTGCATAGATCGCAGCGCCGACGAACGGTGTGATGAGGAGGAGATAGATCGTGCCCGGCGTGTAGTCCAGCTGCAGCGTCGGCAGCACTATGAAGATGATCACCACGTTGATCGCAACACGTCCCAGCCGGCGTAGCTGAAAGTCGGACGTGATCAGCTGCAGCATGAGCGGCATCGGCCGAACGAGCATCACCTCAAGGCGACCGAGCCTTAGGTAGGTCGGCATCGTGTCCAGCTGGCCGAAGACCACCTCTGCAAGAGCGAACCCTGCGGGCGAGGGCGAAAACCAGGGCAGCCTGCGGCAGGTTAAGCCCGCCGAAGACCGGCACATTTGCCAAGATCGCGTAGAGCTCAATGAACTCGACCACCCCGACGGCGACCGAGGTGACGACATTGAGCCAGAAACTGGTCCGGTAGGCCAACTGGCTCCTGATCCGCGAGCCGAGGATGGTCCGGTACACGTGAGTGTTAGCCACCTTGGACCACCAACCGAAGCCCGGCCCGCCACTGCACCAGCCGGGCGAGGCCGACGAGCACTACGAGCCATGCGACCTGGCTGCCCACCAGAGCCAGCGCGGCGGCCCCCAGCGCCCAGCCAGAAAGCACGTCGATGGGCGTCTGCAGCATCGACGGGAAGGGAGTGGCGTACGCGATGATCCGCAACCAGTCCGGAAACAGGTGCACCGGAACGAAGAGCCCGCAGAGTGGACCGACCAGGACGACGTAAAGCCCAATGAAACCACGTACGTCAAGGGTCCAGAAAGCAATCAGATTGACCAGAAACCGCACCACGAAGCTGATCGAGACAGCTAGTACCAGACTGATCAGACCGAGCGGGTAAGCGGTCCAGGACTGCGGCAAGGCAAAGCCGATGGTCAAAGCGCCGATCAGCAGCGGAGGGAGGCCACGCGATAGCAGCTGGAACCCGGCGCGGCCCAGGTCGCGTGTCCACCAGGCCAGTTGCAAGTCGACTGGTCGGGCGAAGTCGACGGCAATCTCTCCACTGCTCACCCGGTCGGCGATCTCGGTCCAACCGAAGATCGCAACTGGTGCCAGCAGCGCCTGGCCGAGCCAGACGTAAGTTGATGCCGAACGCTGGTCGTACCCAGCGAGTGTCCCACCAGCGGCGGCAATCGCAGCGAAGAGAACGCTGACCCGGATGAACCCGAAGACCGACTGGGTGACGACCCCAGCGAAGATCGCGAGCCGATAAGTGCTGTACCGCCGGAACTCCGCCGCGGCGAGCAGCAGGTAGGTGCGCACCGTGGGAATCTTCGCAGAATCGCCCCGAACGAGCTAAAGGACGGCGCCAGGCCGGTAGGCCGCCGCCCGTGGATGAGCTGCCGCAATTTGCTCGATCTGCGCGACTAACGTCGTCACCTGCTGGCCTGCGGTGCCGGTGAGCTCGATCGGGTCGGCAAGTGCGGCATCCAGTTCGGCGCGGGTCACCCCGAGCCGCGGGTCGGCCGCCAAGCGGTCAAGCAGGTCGTTGTCGCTGCGGCCGGTTTCTCGCATCTGCAAGGCAACCGCGATCGCGTGTTCCTTGATTGCTGCATGTGCCGTCTCTCGACCAGCGCCGTGCCGTACCGCCGCGATCAACACCTTGGTGGTAGCAAGGAATGGCAGATAGCGCTGCAGCTCGGCATTGATCACCGCCGGGAATACGCCGAAATCCTCGAGCACATGGAGAAAGGTCTCAAACAACCCATCGAGAGCAAAGAACGCGTCCGGCAGCGCAACGCGGCGCACGACGGAGCATGACACGTCGCCTTCGTTCCACTGATCACCCGCCAGCTCGCCGATCATCGAGAGGTAGCCCCTGATGATCACGGCCAAGCCGTTGACCCGCTCGCAGGAACGCGTGTTCATCTTGTGCGGCATGGCACTGGAACCAACTTGACCAGGCTGGAAACCCTCGGTCACCAGCTCATGGCCTGCCATCAGCCGGATCGATGTCGCGAGGCTGGACGGACCCGCCGCGACCTGCACCAGCGCGCTGATCACCTCGAAGTCCAAAGAGCGGGGGTACACCTGGCCGGTGCTCACCAAGACCTGCACGAAACCCAGATGATCAGCAATTCGCTGCTCCAGCTCCGCCAGCTTGCCCGTGTCGCCACCCAACAGATCGAGCATGTCTTGACTGGTGCCAACCGGGCCCTTGATGCCGCGCAAGGGATAGCGGTCGAGCAACTCCATCGATCCGCTGGTACGCCACGAGGAGCTCGTTCGCGGCGGTGGCAAAGCGCTTTCCCAAGGTGGTGACCTGAGCGGGAACATTGTGGGTGCGCCCAGCCATAGCGAGTTCGGCGTATCCGGTGGCTAGTTGGGCGAGCTGTGCCAATGTCGCGACGGTCCGATCGCGGATGATCTCCAGAGCCGAGACGATCTGCAGTTGTTCCACGTTCTCAGTGAGATCGCGAGACGTCATGCCCTTGTGGATGTGCTGGAAGCCGGCCAGCGCGTTGAATTCCTCGATCCGTGCCTTGACGTCGTGTCGAGTGATCTTCTCTCGGTTGGCGATGCTCGCCAGGTCGACCTGGTCGACGACCCCTTCGTAGGCCTTGATCACTACAGCAGGATCGTCGCCGCCGAAATCCACACCAAGATCACGTTGCGCAGCCAGCACCGCCAGCCACAGCCGGCGCTCGGAAATGATCTTTCCTTCCGGCGACCAGACCTCGCGCATTGCCGCAGAGGCATAGCGATTGGCCAAGACATTGCCGATGGGCACTGCTCAGCTCACCACCAACTGCGCGGCAGCTGCCGCGATGTCGTGACGATAGAAGGATCCGTCCAGCCGGATCTCGGCAATCGAGGAGTACGCCCGATCGCGGGCCTCCGCAATGTCCTCACCAAGCCCGACGACCGCGAGCACCCGGCCCCCGGCGCTGATCACATTGCCCCGCGGATCAATGGATGTCCCGGCATGGATGATCACGCTGCCGTTCCTGGTCGCTTCCTCAAGCCCGGTGATCACGCCGCCGGTCCTCGGTGTGCCGGGGTAACCGGCAGCGGCCAGCACCACTCCTACAGCGGCTCCGCTGCCCCACTCCAGTGCAGGATGCGCAGCAAGATCATCGGTGGCCGCGGCGTAAAGCAGGCCGCCGAGCGGCGTCGCCAGCCGCGCGAGCAGCGGCTGAGTTTCCGGATCCCCGAACCTGGCGTTGAACTCCACCACCCGTACGCCGCCCGAGGTCAGTGCCAGGCCGGCGTACAGCAGTCCACTGAATGGAGTGCCGCGCCGCGCCATCTCCTCGATGGTGGGTTGTAGCACCGTACGGGTGACCTCCTCGGCAAGATCATCCGGTGCCCACGGCAGTGGCGTGTACGCGCCCATGCCGCCGGTATTCGGGCCGCTGTCTCCGTCCCCGACACGCTTGAAGTCCTGCGCGGGCTGCAAAGCGCGTACGGTGCGTCCGTCGGTGATCCCGAACAAACTCACCTCAGGTCCGTCAAGGAATTCCTCGATCACCACCCGGCGGCATCTCATAGCATGATCAACAGCAAGCTGCCGGTCCTCGGTCACCACAACGCCCTTGCCGGCTGCCAGTCCATCGTCTTTCACCACGTAGGGTGGCCCGAACCTATCCAGGGCTTGATCAACTTGGTCACGCGTAACACATTCCCGGGAGCCCGCCGTTGGCACCCCGGCTGCGGCCATGACCTGCTTGGCAAATGCTTTGCTGCCTTCGAGCTGGGCCGCGGCAGCAGACGGGCCGAAGCAGGGCACGCCTTTCGCTCGTACCGCATCGGCAACTCCAGCAACCAACGGCGCCTCGGGCCCGACCACGACCAAATTGACGCCGAGTCTGATCGCCAGATCTGCGACCGCACGCCCGTCCAAGGGGTCAACAGGATGGTTGCTACCCAGCATTGCGGTCCCGGGGTTGCCGGGTGCAGCGTGCAACTCGATCACCGCCGGATCGCGGCTCAGCGCAAGGCTGAGAGCATGCTCCCGTCCACCAGAGCCGATCACTAGCACCCGCAGCTGACCCACCACGTGCCAAGAGCCTACCCAAGCGTTGCCCACGTCAGGCTTGTCGAGAGAACCGACGTCACCGGGTAGCGGCTGGGCCACAGGGCCCTGGCTGTGACCGGCGAGGACGCGCCACCGAGTCCCGCGACGCGGGTGAGCAGCTGAACGTGAGCTGCTTGATCGACTCCTCGTTGTCCTCCTCGAAGCGCTGCAGCGTCATCGTCACGGCCTGCTCGGCCATTGCCCGATCCGGACGTTCGATTGTTGTCAGTCGGGGAACCAACTGTGACGCCAATTGTTCGCCGTCATCCAGGCTGACCACCGACAGGTCGGCTGGAATGCGGATCCCGAGGCTTCCGGCAGCAAGGACGGCGCCGACCGCGAGCCGTTCGTGGGTGCAGATCAACGCGGTTGGACGCTCTGCGGCGCTGAGCAGCGTACGGGCCGACGAGAAACCTGAGGTGACGTCGCGGTTGGCGGCAGTTTCGACCGAGAGCGCAACGTGTTGGGCGGCTGCTGCGGTCTCTTCGATGCCGGCCAGCCGCAGCCGACTTTGCATCGCGTCTCGGGGCCCGGCGATGACGCCAATTCTGCTATGTCCGCCCTCAAGGAGAAGCCGCGCGGCGTCGCGACCGGCGCCGCGCTCGTCGGCGACGATGCTGGTCAGGCCAGCATTCGGGTCGACGCAGTTGACCAAGATCGTCGGGATGGTTGCCATCACCTCCACCGGGGAATAGCTGATCAGATCGGGTGCCATGACCAGCAGGGCATCCACCTGACGATCATGGAGTGTCGACAGCGCGCGACTTTGATGATCATGATCGTTGGCGGTATCCATGAAGATCAACAGGTAGCCCGAGGCCGTCGCGCTCTCCAGCGTCGCATGCAACATGCGCACCGAGAAGCCGCCGTCGCCGGGCCAGGTCAGTACCCCAATGGTGCGCGTACGCCGGCTGCGCAGACTGAGCGCGACCGCATTCGGGGTGTAGTTGAGCCGGCGGGCTGCCTCGATGACCGCCTGCTGCTTTTGACGGGCGATGTGGCCCTGCGCGCGACCGTTGAGAACGAGCGAGACGGCACTTCGCGATACACCAGCGAGATCAGCCACATCCTGCGCGGTCGCCTTGCGTGCCACCGTCTATCAGCCCCCTTGCACGCCCACTTCATTCCATTGTGCCTTGGGCGTACGCGGCTGGCGTTTCTCCGCACAAGGCCGCCTCTGGACCGGATTCATGGCAAATCGGCATTTATTCGTGGCCTTGTGCGGAGAAACACTCACATTGAGCGCGCCGTGCGGTGAAAACGCGTCATTGAGCGGCCGCGCGAGCAGCGTCGAAGGGCGCGCGGTCGAAAATGAAGCGGCTGTAGGTGATCTTGCCGTCTCGTACGGTGACGCATTCGGCGGCAGGCGCACTCTTGACCGGCACGGTCTCGGTGTCGTAGACGACTACCGCTTGCTGATCATCACCAAAGGCAGCAAGGATCTGAGAGCCGGTCAGGATCTGCACGAAGGGACCCATGAATCCCCGGTATGCCGCGGCGCCTTCCAGGCGCCCGGCCGGCGCATCGCAGACGACGTCGTCAGCGATGTACTCCATGGCTTTGTCCAAATCGTGGCCCGTCCAGGCGTGAAAATAGGCAAGCGCAATCTCTAGTGCCGGGCTGGTGGATTCGGTCATCACGATCTCCTTGTGTTATCGGACCTTTCGGGCGACCTCACGCCCTCTCCTATTTAGGTAGACACCGCAACCGCCAGGAACGGAACGCGGCCGTGAACAGCTGTCGGTACACGATGGCATGCTGACCAGCGTGGAGCAGGCCATCATGGAGCGAGCTCGAGTCGGCGACGAAGAGGCATTTCGCGAGCTCACCGACCCGTACCGGCGTGAGCTCCTGGCTCACTGCTATCGGATGCTCGGTTCGCTGACGGATGCCGAGGACATGCTGCAAGAGACCTTGCTGGCGGCTTGGCGCGGACTCCCGCGTTTCCAAGGCCGATCCTCGCTGCGGTCGTGGCTGTACCGCATCGCCACCAACACTTGTCTGAATGCAATGCGCTCAACTGCCCGGCGAGTTCCGACCGAACCGAAACCGCCCTTCCAGCCGCCGGACCCAACCCAGCGCGACGAGATCACCTGGCTGCAGCCCTACCCCGACACGCTGCTGGACGGAATCGCCGACGCCGACGCCGGTCCGGAAGCCCGCTACAGCCAAACTGAGGCGATAGAGCTCGCGTTCGTCGCTGGGCTGCAACGGATGCCGCCTCGCCAGGCCGCAACGGTTCTGCTGCGCGACGTCCTCGGCTTCGGTACCGACGAAGTGGCGGCGATGCTGAAGACCAGCCAGACAGCGGTGAAGGGAACTCTGCAGCGGGGTCGCGCAGCGCTGGAAACCGCGCGTGACACAAGCGACCGTCCGCCGCGGCCGAGGTCGGCCGAGGAGCGCGATCTCGCGAGGCGCTTCGCCGACGCGTATGTCGCCGCGGACATTGACGGCGTTCTCACCTTGCTCACTGACGACGCCTGGCTGTCCATGCCGCCAGCTCCGCATCAGTACCACGGACTGCCGGCGATCCGGTCGTTCCTGGAGGCCAGCTTCGACTTCCGCGGGGAGCGTAAGGCGTACCTCGTCCCCGGTCGTGCGAACAATCAGCCGTCCTTTGGCAGCTATATCGCGGATGCGGAAGACCCCATCGCGCGACCGACCGGAGTGTTCGTCCTCAGCCTTGCGGGCAACCGCATTGCGGCGCTCACCCGCTTCCATCTGAACGATCTCTATCCGCGGCTCGGGCTCCCGGAGTCTCTGCCGTAAGTGCAGCCCGGCGACACCCGCTGGCGATCAGAGCAGGTCGTTGATCACGATGGACTGTTCACGCGACGGACCGACGCCGATACCGGAGATCCGCGCCCCGCAAAGCTCCTCGATCCGGCTCACGTAGATCTGGGTGTTCTTCGGCAGATCATCGAATTCCCGACAGCCGCTGATGTCCTCGGTCCAGCCATCCAGCTCCTCATAAATGGGAACGGCATGGTGAAACTCCGACTGGGTGAGCGGCATCGTGTCATGCCGTACGCCGTTGACGTGATAGCCGACACAGACCGGGATCTTCTCCCAGCCGGTGAGAATGTCGAGCTTGGTCAGGAAGAGATCCGTGAACGCGTTCGCACGTGCCGCCGTCTGCACGACGAGCGCATCGAACCAGCCACATCTCCGCTTACGTCCCGTGGTGGTGCCGAATTCGGCGCCGATCTGCGCAAGCTTCTCACCGTTGTCGTCATGCAACTCGGTCGGCATCGGCCCTCCGCCGACCCGCGTCGTGTACGCCTTGGCGATCCCGACTACCCGGTCAATGCGGGTCGGGCCAACTCCGGTACCGACGCACGCTCCACCTGCAATTGGATTCGAGGATGTCACGTACGGATAGGTTCCATGATCAACATCGAGATGGTGCGCTTGGGCGCCCTCGAAGAGCACTACGTCCCCTGCATCAAGCGCGTCGTTGAGCAGTCGGCTGACGTCCACAACATGTGGTCTGATTCGCTCGGCATGGGACAGCAGGTGTTCGGTCACCTCGTCCGGATCGATGGCGCGGCGGTTGTAGACCTTGACCAGCAGATGATTCTTCTGCTCCAGCGCTGCCTCCACCTTCCTGCGCAGGATCGACTCGTCGAAAAGATCTTGGATACGCACACCGATCCGGTTGACCTTGTCTGAGTACGCCGGGCCGACCCCGCGTCCCGTGGTGCCGATCCTGGCCTTGCCGAGGAAACGCTCGGTCACCTTGTCGATCACCTGGTGGTAGGAGGTGATGATGTGGGCGTTGGCAGAGATCACCATGTGGGAGGCGTCCACGCCCCGCGCCGCCAGTCCCTCGATCTCGGCGAACAACACATCGAGGTCGACCACCACACCATTGCCGATCACCGGTACGCAGCGCGGGTTCAGAATCCCCGATGGCAGCAGGTGCAGGGCGTAGCGCTCGCCGCCGGCAACGATTGTGTGACCTGCGTTGTTGCCGCCTGAATAGCGCACGCAATAGTCGACGCGATTGCCGAGCTGATCGGTCGCCTTACCCTTTCCCTCGTCGCCCCATTGGGCTCCCATCACCACAATCGCCGGCATGTGATCGCCGTCCTTCCTTGCTCCATCCGGCCTAGAGAAAGACCGAAGTCCCTGGGCGCAATCGCCACAGGGACTCTTGCGACGTAACCTTACCCAACCCGTGCGGCAGTGCGCGAGCGGACGTCAGAGCCAATCCTTGGCGCGAAAGACGAAGTAGAGCACCACGCTCGCCGTGACCATGAGCAGCAGATAGACCCAGAAGCCGGTAAGGCTGCCCACCAAAGGGAAATGCACGTTCATGCCGACAAAGCTGGTCACCAGCGTTGGAACGGCGAGTATGGCGGCCCACGCCGTGAGCTTCTTCATGATCTGGTTCAGCCGTACGTCGGCTAGGGCGAGGCTGGTGTCGAAGATTGATGACAAGGCCTCGCGTAGTGCATCGGCCGCGTTGGCTACCCGGGCGTGCTGCTCCGACAGGAGCACCCAGTGGCGCCCGATAGCGGCGTCTCGGCCGCCCTTGCCCTTCCTGCTCTGAGGCGGGCTGTCAACGATGTCGGTCATCACCGTACGCATCGGGTCGGTGATGCGGCGCAACTGGGAAAGCGCAGTCCGGAGCTTGAAGGCGTACAGCTGCTCAGGCTTGTCAAGCGGCCGCTCCTCGAACAGCGCACTCGCGAGGCTGTCGCTGGAGTCCTCGAGCCACTGCAGCGCCTCCTGATAGCTGTGGATGACGGCTCCAATGATCATCTGCACGGCCGCCTCGATGCCGCCCTTGGCAATGATCTCTTCCTTGTGGCAGAAGATCTGAGCGGGACTAAAATCCGGGTTTGGATCGACCAGACAGATCACCGCACGATCGGTCGCGATCATGGAGACCGGTTGCACCTTGATCTGTGAGTTGTCCTTGTCGACAGAAACCGCGTTAGTGATCACCAAGCGTGCCTGGCCGGTCACATCGAACTTCGCTCGTCTGTCTTCCGCGAGGAGATCTCTGATCGCCGGCTCATCAAGATCAAGAGCTTGCGCGATGTGACGCACCTCGACCGCTCCGTAATCGTGGTCTCGTGGCAACACCCACCAGGCGGAGGCATCGGAATGGAGCTCTAGTACGTCACTGAGGTCTTCACCTGTCAGATCTTCGGCAATGATCTTGCTACCCGACCACACCCGGCTCACCGGGGTAGGTCGGTCAGCGAGAACGGTGGCCACGCCTCGAAGAGTAACCCTGGCTCGATGAGGCAACCTAGTGCCCTGGAAGGGGTTAGCTGCACGTGGCTTTCTGAAGGTCTGCACGGTTTGGAATCCGGGTGTTGGTGCGCCCACTTTTCCGATGTCGTGGTGTCTGCATCACAAACGGAGAAAGGAACCAGAGATGCTGCTGCAGGACAAGGTTGCGGTGATTTACGGAGCGGGAGGTGCTATCGGCGGCGCCGTGGCGCGCGCGTTTGCGCGCGAGGGGGCGACGCTTTTTCTCACCGGGCGCCACCGGGCACCTGTAGAAGTCGTCGGTAAGGAGATCGTCGCCGCGGGCGATTCCGCCGACGTCGCAGAAGTTGATGCTCTCGACGAAAAGGCCGTGGACCATCATCTTCAATCCGTGATCGATAAGGCAGGCCGCCTCGACATCTCGTTCAATGCCGTCGGCCTCCCGAATCCGAACATTCGAGCGCCTCTCGTCGAGCTGGATCTCGAGCAGTTTTCGCTACCGATTGCGACGTACACGAGGTCGTACTTTCTGACTGCCCGGATGGCCGCCCGGCGGATGGTCGCCAACAAGTCGGGGGTGATCATGACTATCACGTCGACTCCTTCGCGAACGGGCACCCCGTTCATCGGTGGCGGTGGTGCGGCGATGGCCGCCGTTGAGGCACTCACCAGGGGCCTGTCAGCTGAGCTCGCACCTCAGGGCATTCGGGTGGTCGGACTGAGACCCCAAGGGATGCCGGAGACCGACAGGATCAAGCAAGCCTTCGAGAGCTACGCCGCAGCATCAGGTATGACGTGGGATCAGTTCGAGGAGTTGCTCGCCAGCAGGACCCACACACGCCGGCTTTCGACGCTGCAGGAGATGGCCAACATGGCGGTCTTCCTTGCATCCGACATGGCGAGCGGTATGACCGGGACTACCGTCAACCTGAGCATGGGCAGCCTGGATGACTAGCGGCGCAGCGAGAGAGGCTGTGTGAAGGACAGCATCTGCGCCTGAAGGGCAGGCGCTGGAGAATCGCAAACCGATCGAAGGGACACAACGGATGCGAGAGCTGATCGTGAGCACATTCCTGAGCTTGGACGGGGTGATGCAAGCACCGGGCGGACCTGGCGAGGACGACGACGGTGGCTTCGCGTACGGCGGCTGGTCGGTTAACTACTGGGACGACCGGATGGGCCAGGTCATGGAGGAGGCGACGAGCAGACCGTTCGCCATGGTTCTCGGTCGCAAGACCTACGACATCATGGCCGCGTACTGGCCGACCGCGCCTCAAGAGGAGGGCGGCCAGGTGTTCAACGACGCCACCAAGTACGTCGCATCCCGCAGTAACCCGACGCTGGAGTGGAGCAATTCGGTGTTGATCGACGGTGATGCGGCTGTAGGACTCGCGGCGCTCAAAGAACAGGATGGGCCGGAATTGCAGGTGCACGGCAGCAGCAATCTGATCCAGACGTTGCTGCGTCACAACCTGATCGACGAGTACCGACTCTGGGTCTTCCCCGTCGTGCTCGGTTCGGGCAAGCGGCTGTTCTCCGACGGCGCCATCCCGGCTGGGCTGAAGCTCGCAGACAGCACGGTCTCCACGACCGGAGTCGTGATCGGCACCTATCGACCGGCGGGCGAGATCCTCATCGGTTCGTTCTAGCGATCAGGACAGGTGTTGGCCGTACCAGTCCAGAACCTCCTGGTACGCCTGCTGAGCCGCCTCCGCGTTGTAGCGAGGCCCGGTGTCGTTGAAGAAGGCATGACCCGCACCCGCGAACGTACGAATCTGGTAGGTAAGGCCGGCAGCCTTGAGCGCCGCCTCGGCTCGATCGCGTGAGGCGTTCACCCGCTCGTCCTGCTCCCCGTAGATCGCCAAAACCGCGGCCTTGGCCTGGGAGAAATCAGGATTCTCGGGTGCAGGCCCGTAGAACGGGACCGCGGCGGCCAGGCGCTGCTCGCCGGCTTGCAGCAGATTCCAGGTCATACCACCGCCGAAGCAGAAACCAACCACGCCGACCTTTGCATCAGGCACGCGCCGCTCAAGCTCATCGATGCCAGCCTGGAGGTCTGCAACCAGCTGCTCGGGCGGAGTGTTCGCCAGCGTGGTCGGTGCGGCCGCTGGATCCTCGAGCGACGCTGTGCCGCCTTGAGCGGAGAGCAGATCTACGCAAAGCGCCGAGTAACCTTCCTTCGCGAATCGCCCCACCAAGTCAAAAAAGTGCGGGGTGAGGCCGCGGTTCTCGTGAATGACGAGCAGGACGCCCTTCGGGTCGGTCGCCGCCGCCCACGCTCCTTGCAGCTCCCCGGCTGGGCCGGCAAAACGCACCGGTTGTCCTGGGTTGCCAGACCCCGCAGCGCCGGGCGTACTCGCCGCTGCAGGCGACGTCGCACCAGCCGCCCCAGACTGTCCGCCACCATCGCCGCAAGCAGCGAGTAGGGCGGTCGCACTGCTCACGCTGAGGCCAAGGAGGGTCAGCCGGCGGAGCGCCTCCCTCCGGCTGAGCAACCCATCCGAGAAGTCCTCGGTCACCTCGCCCACGAGGTAGCTGCGCAGCGCCATCTCAACCTCCTTGTGCGTGGAACGAACGCGTATTCGCGAATGTGCCTATGTCCGAGGTGACGTCAGCACAGTGATGAACGTTCACCTCACCCGCTCACCCACGTTGGAGACTAAAGCGTGATCTAGTCCGACGATTCGAGGGTTGCCATGATCACCTGGCGCGCCATCGCGACCATGCCCGGGTGGCTGTCGAGGTAGTAGACGAGCGCCTCGAGGCCCTGAGTAAGGGCCCAGCCACGGGCCCTCGCCCAGGTCGCATCGTCGCTGCCAAGCGCGGCCCGGAACCGAGACCGGCTGTCGGCGGCGCTGAACACGTGGAAGGCCGCCATGGCGTTGCCGGCAGGGTCACCGACCGCTAGGCCGCCGAAATCGAGGACGCCATTCAGCCGACCGTCGAGCGTCACGAGGTTGCTGGCCATAAAGTCGCGGTGCACCCAGACATCTGTGCCCTGCCACTTCGGGGCCTGGACCGCCGCAGCCCACACCGATGCCGCACGCTCCTCATCAAACAGATCTGGCTCAACGCGCCCGGTCGCCTGGAGAGCTCCTGCGGCGTTGAGTGCGGCTCGCGCAGTCGAGTCGTACGCGTCCACGGCTGCCGGCGCGATGACCCGGCTGAACCGGTGGTCCACCGCTGGTATCCAGCGATTGCAGAGCCAGAACGAATTCGGCCAGCACCAGCCCGTCGTCAGGATTCATCCGGCCGGGCGCCAGCGGTACGCCGCTGACCCAGCTACAGACGAGCCAGGGAAAGGGATAAATCTCAGACGGCTCCCCGGTCGCAAGCGGCTCAGGGACGGCGAGCGGCAGGTGAGCGGCGAGACGGGGCAGCCATTCGCGTTCGATCAAGAGCCCGGACACGGCCGCTGGCTTCCGCGGCAACCGTACGGACAGCTCATCGCCAAGCCGAAAGACGACATTGTCTGTGCCCGGCGCCGCCACCAGCCGCACCTCCAAGTCGGCCAGCTGAGGCAATTGCGTTCTGATCAGCTTTCGGACCAAACCCACATCGATGTGAACCTCATCCTCATGCAGCCGCTGAGTCACGAGGGAAGCTTCCCCCAGCGGGCCGAGATCGTTGACTGTTTTCTCAGAATCCCCCCCGAGCCGAAGCAGCCTCTCCGATTTCACGCTCAGATTCCCCAGCCACCCCTCCGCTCGGGGCCGATTCTGAGAATTTCGCCCCTGGTTCCGTCCAAAGTCGAGCCCTGCGAGGACCCGCCGCCGAGCCGGTCCGGATCCAGACCAGAAAGTGCGCCCTTCGACAAGCTCAGGGTGCATCGAAGAGCTCAGGGTGCAGTCGCCGAGAGCTCACGGCGCATGGCGGCCGGAAGCTCACGGCACACAAGGCCAAGGCCGGCCGGATAGGCCGGCGCCAAAAGCTAAAAACGCTTGAAAGGGAAGCACCGCAAAACCCTCATCTCGCCGCCGAGTCACGGGTTCCGTCCATAGTCGAGGCCCCGACGACCCGCCGGATTGAATGTCCGGAACAGCTAAGCACGACCCCCGAAGGCGTAGGGCGGCTGGCTGGCCCTGCCTCAAAAGCTAAGAACGCTTGAAACGGAATTAACGCCAACCGCACACGCCTATCGAGCCCCCCAGACTTTTGGGGCAGGGCCAGTCAGTCGACCTACGCCAGAGAGGGGAGCTACTTATTCAGGGACGTACCAGCCGAGCGCAGGTCCTCGCAGGCCTCGACCACGCGCTTTGCCATGCCGGCCTCGGCCACCTTCCCCCAGGCCCGCGGGTCGTACGCCTTCTTGCTTCCGACCTCACCATCAACCTTCAGTACACCGTCGTAGTTGGCGAACATGTGCCCAGCAGTGGGTCGTGTGAACGCGTACTGGGTGTCGGTGTCGATGTTCATCTTGATCACGCCGTAGTCGACAGCCGCCCGGATTTCCTCCAGTGAGGAGCCAGACCCGCCGTGAAACACCAGGTCGAACGGCCGCTCCTTGCCGATCTTGTTCCCCACTTCTTCCTGGATGTCCTTCAACACCTCGGGGCGCAGCTTGACCGCACCGGGCTTGTAGACGCCATGCACGTTCCCGAAAGTCAGCGCCGTAATGTAGCGGCCCTTCTCACCGGTGCCCAGCACCTCGACGGTCCGCAGCCCGTCCTCAGGCGTCGTGTAGAGCTTCTCGTTGATCTCCGCAGCGACGCCGTCCTCTTCACCGCCGACGACGCCGACCTCGATCTCCAAGATCACGTTTGCGGCCGAGGTCAGCTCCAAGAGCTCCGCGGCGATCGACAGGTTCTCCTCCAGAGGTACGGCCGAACCGTCCCACATGTGTGACTGGAAGATCGGCAAGCCGCCGGCCTTGACTCGTTCAGTCGACATCGCAAGCATCGGCCGCACGAAGCCGTCCAGCTTGTCTTTCGGACAGTGATCAGTGTGCAGCGCGATGTTGATCGGATAGTTCTTTGCCACCTCGTGCGCGTACGCCGCCAGCGCCAGTAGGCCGGCAACCATGTTCTTGATCGTCGGGCCCGACGCATACTCCGCGCCGCCCGTGGAGACCTGGATGATGCCATCCGATCCCGCCTCGGTGAATCCCTGGAGGGCGGCGTTCAAGGTCTGCGACGAGCTGACATTGATCGCTGGGTAGGCAAAAGAGCCTTTCTTGGCCGCGTCCAGCATGGCGGTATAGACCTCGGGTGTGGCGATGGGCATGCTCGGTGAGCTCCTTTCCGACATGGGCTGATTTTCGTGGCGTACGCGGACGTAGGTTCGCAAATGCACAGTCTGTCAAACAAGCAGGAGCAGTGCTAACTACGGGTTGGTGTCTCAACTTTCCAGCGCCGACAAGTCGACGCCGTGACGGCCTGCCGAGAAGGCACGGACAGTGCTGTCCAAGGTCGCGGGAAACACATTGATTTGATCAAGAGGCACGGCCGCCTGCCTCCCATCGGCGAGGACAAGGCGAACTCGTGGGCCGCGTCCGAGCCCGCCCTTGATCGTGTCGATGGCCGCGACGTACGGCCACGTCACGGCGAGCTCGGCGACCTGAATGCCAGGCGGTCCAATCCTGATGGCGATGCCGCTACCGAGTGTCCTTGCCTCCCGTTTGGCCAGCACGTAGAGAACGATGCTGGCGGCAAGCCAGGCCAGCGACGTCCCCAGGACCAGCACGATAGATGACGACGAACACCGCACCCTGCATGTCTTCCCGACGCCACAGATAGATCAACAACAGCAGTGCAATGGTGATCACAAGACTGATCACGCGCGACCGCACCAGCCGACGGCGCCGCCCCACCTTCTCGGCGAGCGGCTCCGGATCGTAGGGAATGATCAACTCTGAGATCGGACTCGTGCTCATCTGGCCACCGCGCTAATTCTCCCGGGCACCGCGGGGCGTGATCGCCATGTGGATGCGATACCGGTCGGCCCGGTACCAGGAGGTCGACATCTCGATGGCTCGCTCACCGGCATAGGTCACCCGCTCCTGCACCAGCAGCGGAGCACGTTTGGCGATACCAAGCACCCGGGCCTGATGGGCATCGGCCGACTCGGCTCGCACCGTTTGTTCACCGCTGCTCACGACCACGCCGTACTCACTCGCGAACACGTCATACAAAGAGCCGAGCTCTCGTTGCAGCAGTCCTGGAAACAGCACCGACGGATAGTGACCGACCTCGTACGCCATCGGCGTGCCATCAGCGGTTCGCAGCCGTTCCACGCGTACGACCGGCTGGCCAGGCCGGATACGCAGCGCCTGGGAGACTCCGTTATCGGCGGGCTGCTCGGCTGCGGAAAGCACCAGAGTGGCCGGAACCAGACCGCGATCGCGCATTTCCCGCGAGAACGACGTCAAGTGCAACCGTGAATCCACCTGTGGGCCGGTCAGATAGGTTCCCTTGCCGTGTACGCGCTCGAGCACACCGGCCGCGACAAGGTCGGCAATTGCCTGGCGTACGGTGACTCGGCTGACACCGAGACGTACCACCAGGGCCCGCTCGGAGGGAATGGCTTCGCCGGGACTGAGCTCGGTCTCGATCAGTTCCTCGAGAATGCCGCGAACCTGTGCGCGTTTGGTGGTGGCAGGCAGGCGAGTGTGCGATCACGCTCTGCGGGAGGCCTCTGGGAGGTCGTGTCCGCTTGCTGACGTCGGAAGGCCGCGAGATCGACCCGGCCATGGTCGTGCTGCAATGCGTCTCCTCCCCCGCCTGATTCGATCCAGGGTAAGTCAGTGCGCCGCCCAGCGCAGTGCCCAGTGGTACATCGCGATCGCCGCGGCCGCACCCGCATTGAGAGATCGGGTTGAGCCGTATTGAGTGATAGCGACCAGCTGCTCGCACACCGCCACGAGCTCGTCGGTGAGCCCGGGGCCCTCAGAGCCGAACACCAAGCAGGTCTGTTGCGGCAGCTCCGAGCGATCCAGGGGCACCGCACCTGCCAGATTGTCGACGCCGATGATGACACAGCCATCGGACCGGATCTGTTTGGCGAAGTCAGTGACCGAGGGATGGTGCGACACGTCGAGATAGCGGTCGGTGACCATCGCTCCTCGGCGGTTCCAGCGCCGTCTGCCGATGATATGTACGCCGGCGACGTTGAAGGCGTTTGCGGTCCGCACGATCGAGCCGATGTTGAAGTCGTGTTCCCAGTTCTGGATCGCTATCCGCAGCGGGTGCCGCCGAGTCTCAAGATCGGCAACGATGGCCTCAACCGTCCAGTAGCGATAGCGATCGATGACATTCCGGCGATCCCCATGCTCGAGCAGCTCCGGATCGAGCCGGCTGTCCTCAGGCCACGGATGCGGGTGTGGTCCGACACCGGGCGCCCCCGAGGCCTCCGTCATCTGTTCATCGTTCAGGAAACTCACAGTCTGCGACGGTACCGTTGCGCCCCGTGACCGCTCTCGAGGCCGCCGCGCTGCTGCCGATGCTGCTGCCGTCCTGGATGGATCCGGACGAGCTCATCAAGTCCTTCGGCGCGTACGCCCTCTGGGGCGTGGCATTCATTGTTTTCGCCGAGTGCGGTCTTTTTGCAATCTTGCCCGGCGACTCGCTGCTGTTCACGGTAGGGCTGCTGACGGCGACAGGGGTTATTCCGCACAACCTGGCGTTCGTCTGCATCGTGCTGACCATCGCCGCTGTACTGGGCAACGTAAGCGGGTACGCGATTGGCCGCAAGATCGGCCCACCGCTGTTCAGACCGCGCTCCGGGCTGGCGGGGAAGATCTTCAAGCAGTCCTACGTCGACAAGACCCACATCTTCTTGGAGCGCTACGGCAACCGTGCGCTCATCTTGGCGCGCTTCGTGCCGATCGTCCGCACGTTCGTCACGCTGGTGGCCGGCGTTGGCAAGATGAATTTTCGGCACTTCATCACCTACACCGCAATCGGTGGCGTGCTCTGGGCATGCGGAGTGACCATCGCCGGCTACTTCCTGGGCAACATTCCCTTCATCAAGAACAACATCGACTCGGTGCTGATCTTGATCGTGGCCGCCTCGTTGATCCCGATGGGTGTGGAGTACTTGCTGCATCGGCGGCGCCGGAAGCAGGAAACGGCAGCGGTCTGAAGCCAACTGTCTGCGCGCTGAGCCCTTCGACGAGCTCAGGACGATGCCTGTCGAAAAGGCAGTCTCCGCCCTTCGACAAGCGGCTCATGCGGCAGCACCGCACTTGACATGCGGGCCATCGCCGAGCTGCCATCGCGGCTTGTGCGAGAAACTGCAGCAGGCTTGGTGATCTCCAGCAGCGTCTCAAGATCATCGCCGCTGGGCATCCAAAGCCCGGCGGCGACATTCTGCTTGACCTGCTCGGCCGAGGTTGCACCGGCGATCACCGAGCCAACAGTCGGCATCGCCACCAGCCCGCCGATCGCGACCTCGAGGAGGGAGAGGTCTCGTTCGGCCGCGTACGCCGCGAGCGCCTCGATCAGATCGAAGTTCGCCCGTTCGAGCCGCACCCGATTGCGACCCAGTCGGCTGCCTGGCGGAGCAGGCTCGTCGCGGTGGTATTTCCCGGTCAGCAGTCCGGAGGCCAGCGGAAAGTACGGCAGCAGGCTCTGCCCGGTGTGCTCGAGTGCAGGCACCAGCTCCGCTTCGACCGCGCGGTTGAGCCAGGAGTACTCGTTCTGCGCCGAGATGAATGCCTCGTAGCCGCTGGTCCGGGAGGTCCAGTCGGCGTCAAGGACCTGCCAGCCGGCGAAGTTCGATGAGCCGATGTAGCGCACCTTGCCCTCCGCCACGATTTCGCTGAGGGCAGCGAGCGTCTCATCGATCGGAGTGTGGGGATCGGGCTCGTGCAGCTGGTACAGGTCGATCCAATCGGTTCCCAAGCGACGCAGGCTGCTCTCGACGGCGATCCTGATGTAGCGGCGCGAGCCTCGGGAACCCCAATCCGGCCCATTCACGCCCCGCATATCCGAGCCGAATTTCGTCGCAATAATCGCCTCGGCGCGGCGGGAGCCGAGAGCCTTGCCGAGCAACATCTCCGAGCCGCCGCCATTGCCGTAGACATCGGCAGTGTCGAACAGGGTGATACCGGCGTCGAGCGCGGTGTTCACCACCGCCGGGACTTCCTCGTCCGCCATCCGGGAGCCGAAGTTGTTGCAGCCGATTCCGATTGTGGAGACAGTCAGGCCAGAAATCCCGAGCTGCTGATAGGTCATCTCCGCGGGCACGCAGGACCCCTGGGATCGCTACTGCTGGTTGGGATTTTGCGGCCCTGTCTCGGGCGGCACGTAGCCGCCCTGCTGAGGTGGCTGATAGCTGCCCTGCTGCGGCGGCTGAGATCCAGTCTGCTGCGGCGGCTGCTGATACTCCTGCGGGTTGGGCAGCGAATCGTCCTGGTCGGTCGAACTGGACCGGGGGCGCCGATTGTTGCGGCGGGAGTTGATGTTGCTCGGGCTCGCCGCGGTAGGCGATCTCGCCGAAATTGACATCCGGCGCCTGGCGTACGGCGGGCTCATCGACCTGGAAGTAGGTGGCCTTCTCGAACTTGAACATATTGGCGATGATGTTGGTCGGCACCGATTCGACCTTGGTGTTGTAAACCCGGACGTTCGCGTTGTAGAAGCGACGACCGGCCGCGATTCGGTCCTCAGTCTCAGCGAGCTGCCGCTGCAGCTCGAGGAAGTTCTGGTTGCTCTTCAGATCGGGATAAGCCTCGACGCTCACGATCAAGTTCCGCACCGCACCGGAGAGCTGGGCCTCCACGTCAGCACGCTGCTGACTCGGCAACGCCCCCTCAGACTGGGAGAGCTGCTGAGCCTGGCTGCGCAGCCTGGTGATGTCCTCGAGGGTGTTGCGCTCGTGTGCGGCGTACGCCCGAACGGTCTCCACCAGGTTGGGGATCAGCTCGTAGCGGCGGTTCAGCTCGACGTCAATCTGTCGCCACGATTCCTGAATCAGGTTGCGCGATTTGACGAAGCCGTTGTACGAGCCCATGCCGATGAGCGCGAGAATGACGACGATCACCAAGATGATGATGATCACGGTGATGGCGGTACCCATCAGATCTCCTTAGCAGCTGGGATTGGGCTCAGCCCACGTTCAACCCTAACGGGTGACCTGCTCGATGGCGCTCAGAGGCCTTACTCCAGACCCAGCTCGGATGTGGAAATCGCCGCGCGGTACGGCAGCCCGGCCGCCTCGACGGCCTCCTGGGCGCCGGTGTTGCGATCGACAATTGTCGCGACTCCGATTACCTCAGCTCCTGCTTCGCGCAGCGCCTCGACTGCGGTCAACACCGAAGCCCCCGTGGTGCTGGTGTCCTCAACGGCCAAGACGCGACGGCCTGCTACAGGAGAGCCCTCGATGCGTTGCTGCAGGCCGTGTGCCTTGCCCTGCTTGCGAACCACGAAGGCGTCGAGCCGCGCACCTGCCGCGGCTGCGGCATGCAGCATGGCAGTGGCAACCGGATCTGCGCCGAGGGTGAGGCCGCCGACTGCCGCGAAGTCCCAATCGGCAACCAGGGAACGCATCACGCGGCCGACGATCGGGGCCGCGGTGCCATCCAGGGTGACCCGACGCAGGTCGATGTAGTAGTCGGCGGTTTGCCCCGAGGACAGGGTGACCTTGCCTCGTACGACCGCCAGGGCCTTGATCTGCTCAATCAGCGCAGTGGTGTCGTGGGCGATCGCGTTGTTCACGACGCGCACTGTATCTAGCCCCGCCGGCCTGGTTCCGAAAGTGGTCAGAAACAACAAGGATCTGCTACGAATTGCTGTCGTTTGTGACCACTTGGCGGCTTACTTACGCTCCGTTCGAATGAGGTAGCCGAACCCCACGGATCGCTTGGCGGAGTGAAAGAGGTCCGGGCAGGTCGTCAGGGTGATCAACGGCTGATCCGGTTTGAGTTCGGGCTTGCCGGGCACCGGAGCGATGACCCAGGTGTCGGTCTTCTTGACGGTGAGCTGCCTGGGTGGCTCGTCCAGCACGTAGGTGTAGATGGCGTCCCGGGTCTCCACGATGATCTCATCGCCACGCGCCAGTCCCAGGAGCCGGGCGAAGGGCCGGCCATGAGTGACGCGAAAGCCGGTGATCGCGAAGTTGCCGATCTGGCCAGGCTGTGCCGTTGAGGCGTAGTGACCGACACCTTTCGCGACAACATCTGACCCAGTCCCAGAGAGAATGGGAACTTCGTACCCCGCACCCAGGGCCGGAATTCGGAGCAAACCGATGGCCTCGCCCGGACGTGGGGAAAGCTCGCTGGTGCCCTGCGGATCGCTCCTGACGTTGCTCGACCCAGGTCGCCCGCAGCGTCTTGGCTTCGGTCTGATACGCGTGCCTGCGCCACGAGATTCGTGCCGACGTATTGATAGGCCACCCAGCCAAGACAGCACAGGCCCACGACGAGTAGTGCCGCACCCAGCATCGTGAGGCGCGACGGCGACGCGTGCTTTCGACCGTCTTCAGTGTCAGTTCCGGCTTCGCGGGTGGAACTGCTCACCCGCGACATTGTGCCGCTGATTGCTCAGGCGCTGCGGAGCTTCGGCGTAATTTCAGCCGGCAAATGGATTGGGGGTCAACGTGTACTTGGTGGACAGGTACTCATGTATTCCCTCGAACCCGCCCTCGCGCCCGATGCCGGACTGTTTTACCCCGCCGAACGGGGCTGCCGCGTTCGACACCACACCCATATTGAGACCGAGCATCCCGGTTTCCAGCGACTCGATCAGGCGCTGGCCGCGCGCCAGGTCTTTGGTGTACGCGTAGCCGACCAGGCCGTACTCAGTGTCGTTGGCGATCCGGACCGCCTCATCCTCATCGCCGAACGTGACAATGCTCAGCACCGGCCCGAAGATCTCCTCGCGGAGGATGTCGCTGCCAGGGCGTACGCCCGCGACCACGGTCGGCTCATAGAACGTGCCGGGCCGATCAATGGGCCGTCCGCCGGTGAGAACCTTTGCGCCGCGCTCGGTTGCATCGCGTACCAGGGAATCGGCCTTCTGGACCGCATCGTCGTTGATCAGCGGACCAATCTGGACACCCTCCTCTGTGCCGCGGCCGACCTTGAACGCCTGCACCCGCTCGGTGACACGTGCCGCGAACTCATCGGCAACGGCCTCGTGCACGATGAACCGGTTGGCGGCCGTACAGGCCTGACCGATGTTGCGGAACTTGGCCAACATCGCACCGTCAACCGCCGCACCAAGATCAGCGTCATCGAAGATCAAGAACGGCGCGTTGCCGCCCAGCTCCATGGAGGTACGCAGAATTCCTTCAGCGGCTTGCTGCAGCAGCTTGCGTCCAACCTCGGTCGAGCCGGTAAAGCTCAGCTTCCGCAGCCGCGGATCGGCGATGATCGGTGCCGACACCTTTCCCGATGTCGAGGTGGTGATCACGTTGACGACGCCAGGCGGCAGGCCGGCCTCCTCCAAGATCTTGACGAAGTACAACGTGGTCAACGGAGTCAGCTCTGGCGGCTTGATCACCACGGTGCAGCCGGCAGCCAGGGCCGGCGCGGTCTTGCGGGTCGCCATCGCTAGCGGGAAGTTCCACGGAGTGATCAAGTAACAGGGGCCGACCGGGTGCTGGGAAACGATCATCCTCCCGGTGCCCTCGGGGTTGACTCCGTAGCGACCGAAGATCCGTACCGCCTCCTCGGAGAACCAGCGCAAGAACTCGCCGCCGTAGGTGACCTCGGCCTTCGACTCGGCCAGCGGCTTGCCCATCTCCAAGGTCATCAGCAACGCGACCTCGTCCTGGCGCTCGCGTACCAGGTCGAAAGCCCGACGCAGCAGTTCAGCCCGCTCACGGGGTGGCGTACGGGCCCAGTCGGCAGTCGCATTAACCGCCGCGTCCATCGCAGCCGCGCCATCCTCGACGCCGGCACTGGCGATAGTCTTGATCATTTCGCCGGTTGCCGGGTCGTACACCTTCAGCGTCGCACCGGAGATGGCCGGAGCCCATTCACCGCCGATGAAGAGCCCATCCGGGACCGAGTCCAGCAATGTCGTTTCAGCTGTGTCCACCATCGACTACCTCCCTGGCTCACCTGACACCGTCGTCCATTCGAGCCTAACGCTGGGATCACGCTGGCCGGTCCGGGGAGGGAACTAGTGCGGCACTAGGGTCTCGATATGCCATCCGCCTGGAAAGCCGACCGGATCGGCTCAGCGACTACCACGATCTTCGCCGAGATGTCAGCCCTCGCCCTGGCAACGCAATCGGTCAATCTGGGGCAAGGCTTTCCGGACACCGACGGCCCCGCCTTCATGCTCGAGGAGGCGCGCGCGGCGATTGCCGGCGGCATGAACCAATACCCGCCCGGTCGCGGCATCCTGCCGCTGCGCCAAGCCATCGCCGCACACAGCAGCCGGAAATACGGGCTCAGCTATGACCCCGAGACAGAGGTCTTGGTTACCACCGGCGCCACCGAGGCACTTGCCTCCTCGATCATGGCTTTCGTCAACCCCGGCGACGAAGTGATCGCGCTCGAGCCGTTCTATGACTCCTACGCAGCCTCGATCGAGCTCGCGGGCGGGCGACGGGTCGGCGTGGCACTGTTCGGCCCGGACTTCAAGCTCGATCACGCGGAGCTAGCGGCTGCGTTCACGTCCAAAACCAAGGCGCTGTTGATCAATACGCCGCACAACCCCACCGGGGCCGTACTGGATCGTGCCGATCTCAGCATGATCGCGCAACTAGCCGTGCAGCACGATGTCGTCGTCATCTGCGACGAGGTGTATGAGCACCTGACCTTCGACGACGCTGAACACCTGCCATTGGCAACTTTCCCGGGGATGCGAGAGCGTACGGTGCGAATCTCCTCAGCCGGCAAGACCTTTTCGGCTACTGGCTGGAAGATCGGCTGGGCGCTCGCCACCCCAGAGTTGATCAATGAGGTCACTGCTGTGAAACAGTTCCTGAGCTACGTCTCTGGCGGCCCGTTCCAGCCGGCGGTTGCCCGTGCCCTCAACGACGGCGACGAGTGGGTGGAGAAGGCTCGGCTAGATCTACAGGACAGGCGCGACCAGTTCGCCGCCGGTCTGCGTTCGGTTGGGCTGAAGCCGCTCGTACCGCGTGGCACGTATTTCATGAGCACCGATGTGCAGCCGCTGGGTTATAGCGATGGTGTGGAGTTCTGCCGAGAACTGCCAGGCCGCTGCGGTGTCGTGGCGATTCCGCATCAGGTGTTCTATGACCGCGCCGAGGCGGGCAAGCCGTACGTGCGGTGGGCTTTTTGCAAGCAGGAGCAGGTGTTGGATGAAGCGATCAGACGACTGGGAGCGTTGCACTCCTAGGATTGGGGCGGGTCATCCCGCGAGTAGAGCCTGTTGCGTTTTGGGCTGTGTTGTTCATGATCATTCTCGGGTGGCGGCGAGAGAATGAGTTGTGGCGCGTGAGTTTAGGGCGGTGGATCGGGATCAGCCGATGCTGTTGCCGCCGGATCTGCGGGATTGGCTGCCGGAGGACCATCTGGCGCGGCTGGTGTTGGAGGTGGTCGAGCAGCTGGATTTGACCGCGATCGAGGCCAGCTTCGTGCGGGGCGGGGTGGGCCGGGAGGCGTTCGACCCGGGATTGTTGACCGCGTTGTTGATCTATGGCTACTGCCAGGGAGTCCGTTCCTCGCGGCAGATTGAGCGGGCCTGTGTCACCGATGTGGCGTTTCGGGTGATCGCGGCTCAGCAGCAGCCCGACCACACCACGGTGGCCCGGTTCCGGCAGCGGCATGCGGCGGCGTTGGCGGATCTGTTCGGGCAGGTGTTAGCGATGTGCGGCCGGGTCGGTCTGGGCCGGGTCGGGATCGTGGCCATCGATGGCACCAAGATCGCCGGACAGGCCTCGCCGCGCAAGAACTACACCGAAAACACCCTGCGCAGGTTGGCTGCCGACATCATCGACGACGCGGCCGCCATCGATGCCGCCGAAGACGCCGAATTCGGCTCCGAGCGGTCCGGCGATGAACTGCCGCAAGATCTGCGGCCGGGCCAGGACCGGGCAGCGCGGATCCGGCACGCGTTGGCAGAGGTGGAGGCGGAGAAGGCTGCGGCGGCCGCGGAGGACACCGCGGTCGCGGAACGGAAACTGGGCCGCGCGCGAAGAGCTGCCGCCCGGGAACGCGATGTCCAGCTCAGACGGCGCGAGGGTAGGCGTCCTCGGGTTGACCGGATGCGGCTGGATGAGCAGGTGAAGGTGCGGCGCGCCGACGCCAGGGTCGCCGCAACCGAACAGGAGCTGGCGCAGGCCAAGGACGGGCAGGGTCCGCGGGCCCGGACGGCGAGGCCGGTCCGAAACATTTCCGACCCTGACAGCCACGTGATGTTTGTCCGCGGCAAGGGGTATCTGCAGGGCTACAACGGCCAGCTGGCGGTCAGCGATGACCATCTGATCGTGGCCACTGGCATTTCCACCAACACCAACGACATGCTGCTGTTTCCCGGCATGCTGGATCAGACGGTAGCCAACGTCACCGCGCACCTAGACGGCGCCGAGATCGGGGTCGTGCTGGCCGATGCCGGCTACTGCACTCATGAGGCGCTTACCTGTCCCGGCCCGGATCGGCTGATCGCGACCGGACGCCAGCCCGATCAGCCAGCTCAAACAGGTAAGGATCCAGCGATCGCGGCGATGGCACGACGGCTCGCTGAATCCAGCCCGGACCGGGCGACCTACAAGCGGCGGCAAGCCACCGTCGAACCCGTGATTGGACAGTTGAAGGATCGCCTCGGACTCCGCCGATTCGCCCGTCGCGGTAAACAGGCCGCCGCCCACGAACTCGCCTTGGCCGCCGTGGCCTACAACATCCGCCGCCTCGCGACCATCTAAACCGCGGCGGCTGGCGGAAGACCCCGCAGCCGGTGAAGCAGCCAATTGTCGGCGACCAGCCAGACCAGAAAAGAAAGCTCAGTAAGCGGCATAAGTCGCCACGTTGTTCTCATCCGCTTAATCCGCGAGGTCAGGCCAGGTGCTTTAGCCGGCTGCTGGGATCGGGAGACTCTTCAGCATCCTCCATGCTGAACGGCTTCGAATCAGAAAGTAGCTGATTCAAACGCGCGCCCCGCAGCACCCGGTATGGAAACGGTGACTGTCCAGCTCGCTCCGCAATCGCGGAGTACGGCAATGCGGTGCCGCCACCGGCGATGATCACATTGCCAAACCGGCGGCCCTTCAGGGTTGATGACTCGGCGCACAGCAGCACATGGGGAAAGACCTGTCGGACACCGGCCAGTACCCGGCGAGCGTAACCGAGTGGGCCGCGATCAGTCAGATTGAGGATGATGACTCCATGATCGGAAAGGGACCGCCGAGCATCCTCAAGAAATTCGTTCGTCGTCAGCTCAGCCGGCACCCGCGCGCCAACGAAGGCATCGATGATCACGAGGTCTGCGTACCCGTCGCGCAACTCGGCGATGCCGCGGCAGCCGTCGGTGCCGCGCACCTTGATGCCGCTACGAACGGGTAGCGGCAGGTGTCTACGGACAAAAGCGGTGAGCTCGACGTCTGGCTCGAGCACGATCTGGGCTGAGCTCGGTCGGGTGGCTGCTATGTAGCGCGGCAGTGTCATTGCGGCACCACCGATGTGCACCACACGTAACCGCTGCCCCGGCTCGGTCACGCTGTCCAGCACGTCCGCCAGCCGCTGCACATAGTCGAATTCCAGCCGTAGCGGATCATCAAGATCGACGTAAGACTGATCGGTCCGCCCGATGCGAAGTGTGAATGCTCGCGGGTATGCGAGATCTGGCACCAAGAAGGCACCATCACGCCCAGGACGCAGCACCAGGCTGGCCGAGCTCAACGCTGCTCCTCTAGGCCTGGCGGACATTGTGAGCGGCGTAAGCGGTTGTGGCGTGGTGTAGAAACGACCTGGAAGGGAGACTCGCCATGCAACTGCGATGGATCGACTCCAACAGTGTGAGCAACCATGATGTGGCCGATCTGCCGGCCCTGCGAGAAAAGACCGACGGCTTCCTCTGGCTCGATATTCCCGAGTGGAGCGACGAGGCAGAGATGCTTCTTAAACGCGACTTCGGCTTCCATCCGATGGCGATCACCGAGAGCCGAAACCGCAACCACATTCCACGCGTTCATGTCTATCCGCACCACGTGTTCATCGTCGTGCACGCGCCTGAGATCGGCGCGAACGGTCATGTGCACTATCTCGAGCTCGATCAATTCGTTGGCGAAAACTTCTTGGTGACCATACACGGCCCGTTGAGCCCCAAGGTCCCTCTCGAGGCAGCCCTACGCGAGACCGAGGCCGTGGCAGCGCGGATGGATAGCAACCGGCTACATCCGACCTCGCCCTTCGGGCTCACTTACGCCATCGTTTCCTCCATCGCTCGCCGGGAGGCTGAAATGGTCGCCGACATCGCCCGCGATGTCGGGCTGATGGAGCAGCGAGTGATGGCTGAGGCCAATGAGGATCCGCAGAAGTTTCTCAGCGAGCTCTTCGCGGCTCGACATGAGCTGCTGACCATCAAGACCATGGCGGCTCAGGGTAGTGAGATCTATCGGCGAGCGATCAAGCTGACAACCTTCGCGCCTACGGAGGGCATGGCCTTGATGAAGGACCTGCTCGACCAGTACGAGACCGTCTCACACATCAGCGATTCCCAACTCGTGTTCTTGATGGGTGTCACCGAGTTCTACCGGGCGCGTACTGACACGAAGATGACCATCGCCGCCGAGCGTCTCGCCGTCATCGCGGCTGTCACGCTGCCGATAACGTCGCTCTCTTCGGTCCTTGGCATGAACGTCATCGTCAACGACTCGACGCACTGGGTAGCGCTGTCCATCTTGTTGTTGATCATGCTGGTGATGTCGGGAGTCTTGCTGCGCTGGGCCCACAAGCAAGGCTGGTGGGGGTGACATGCCGACTTGTCAGAATCTCAGCACCATATACGGTGCTGAGATTCTGACAAGTCGTTAGGCGCCGGCGATGGCGGGCTGGGACTCCAAGATGATCAAGCCATCGCTGCTCTCGTCGGCGTCGAAGGTGACGGTGTCGCCCTCACGTACCAGGCCGGACAGCACCCGTTGCGCCAGTTGATCTTCGATGGTGGTCTGGATCAGCCGGCGTAGCGGACGGGCACCGAAGACCGGGTCGAAGCCGGTAAGAGCCAGCCACTCCTTGGCTGCCGGCGTGGCTTCCACCGTGATCCGCCTATCGGCGAGGCGCTTGTTGAGCCGGGCCAAGTTGATCTCGACGATCTTGGCGAGCTCCTCCGTGCCGAGCGCGTCGAAGAGCACGACCTCGTCGAGCCGGTTCAAGAATTCGGGCTTGAACGCTCCGCGTACCACACCCATCACGGCATTCCGCTTGGTCTCAGCGTCCAGTGTCTGATCAGCCAGGAACTGCGAGCCCAGGTTGGAGGTCAAGATCAAGATTGCGTTGCGGAAGTCGACCGTACGCCCCTGACCGTCAGTCAATCGGCCGTCATCGAGCACCTGCAGCAAGATGTCGAAGACCTCGCTGTGCGCCTTCTCCACTTCGTCCAAGAGCACCACGGCGTACGGGCGGCGCCGCACGGCCTCGGTGAGCTGACCGCCCTCCTCGTAGCCGATGTAGCCGGGAGGTGCGCCGACCAGCCGCGCCACCGAGTGCTTCTCGGAGTATTCGCTCATGTCGATCCTGATCATGGCCCGCTCGTCGTCGAAGAGGAAGTCGGCAAGCGACTTGGCCAGCTCGGTCTTGCCGACGCCGGTCGGGCCGAGGAACAGGAAGGATCCGGTGGGACGGTTGGGATCGGAGATGCCGGCCCGGGAACGGCGTACGGCATCCGCCACGGCGCGTACCGCCTTCTGCTGGCCGACCAGCCGCTGCCCGATGCGCGACTCCATGGACAACAGCTTCTCGGTCTCACCTTGCAGCAGCCGGCCGACCGGTATGCCCGTCCAGTTGGCCACGACCTCGGCAACGTCGTTCGGGCCAACCTCCTCCGAGACCATCGAGGGCAGCTGCCCATCGTCCTTGGCGGCCTCCTCCAACTCCTTCTCCAGGGCGGGAATCTCGCCGTAGTTGATCTCACTGGCCTTGACCAGGTCGCCTTCCCGAAGCGCGCGGTCTGAAACCACGCGCAACTCGTCGATCTGCTTCTTCAGCTCGCCGACGCGGTTCAGACCCTGCTTCTCAGCCTCCCAGCGGCCCTCGAGGGACCTGAGCTCCTCCTCGACATTGGCCAGTTCCTCGGTCAACCGATGCAACCGCTCGACGCTGCCAGTGTCTGACTCCTTCTCCAACGCCAGTTTCTGCATCTTCATCCGCTCAACGGTCCGGCGCAGCGCGTCGATCTCCACCGGCGAGGAGTCGATCTCCATCCGCAGCCGGGAGGCTGCCTCATCGACAAGGTCAATCGCCTTATCGGGCAGCCGCCGAGAGGTGATGTAGCGGTTCGACAGCGTTGCCGCCGCGACCAGCGCCGCATCGGTGATCGCTACCTTGTGATGCGCCTCGTACCGTTCGCGCAGACCGCGCAAGATCGCGATGGTGTCCTCGACACTCGGTTCGTCAACGAAGACCTGCTGGAAGCGACGCTCAAAGGCTGGGTCCTTCTCGATGCGCTCGCGATACTCGTCCAACGTGGTGGCGCCGATCATGCGCAGCTCGCCACGCGCGAGCATCGGCTTGAGCATGTTGCCCGCGTCCATCGAGGAGTCGCTGGTAGCGCCAGCGCCGACGACGGTGTGCAGCTCGTCGATGAAGGTGATGATCTGTCCGGCGGCGTCCTTGATCTCGGTCAATACAGCCTTGAGGCGCTCCTCGAACTCACCGCGAAACTTCGACCCGGCCACCATTGATGGCAAGTCGAGCGCAACCAGGCGGCGGTTTTTCAGTGAATCCGGCACATCGCCGGCCACCAGCCGTTGCGCCAAACCTTCGACAACGGCGGTCTTGCCGACGCCGGGCTCTCCGATCAGCACGGGGTTGTTCTTGGTCCGCCGGGCCAGGACCTGGACGACACGCCGAATTTCGCTGTCCCGCCCGATGACCGGGTCGAGCTTTCCGTCCCGGGCCATCGCCGTAAGGTCGACACCGTATTGATCAAGGGCGGATGAGGTGCCCTCCGCCTCCGGGCTGGTTACCCGCTTGCTGCCGCGAGCATCGTTGAAGGCGCGAGTCAACACATTGGGCTTGACGTTGAGTGCTGCCAGCACCTTCTTGGCGTCGGAATCAATGGTTGCCAGTGAGATCAACAGATGCTCGGTCGCCACGTACGCGTCACCGAGCTGCTCGGCGCGGACTTCTGCGTCCGCGAGCACCCGGGCGAACGAGCCGGAGAGACTCGGCTGGCTGACCGAAGAACCCTTAGCAGACGGCAGCTTGGAGATCGCACCCTGGGCGGCCGCGGCAACGACGGCCGGATCAGCACCCGCTGCGGCAAGCAATGGCGCCGCGGTATTGCCGGGCACCTGCAGCAGCGCGTGCAGCAGGTGGGACGGTTCGGCGTACGGGTTGCCCTCGGTCAGGGCGGTGCGTAGCGCGGCTGAGACTGCGTCTCGACTCTTGGTGGTGAGCTTGTTGGTGTCCATATCTCCTCTGAGATCAAACTTGAGTACGCCTCACTCAACTATGCGCCAGCAGATTCGGGTTCTCAAAGACCAAAGTTGAGTGCATTAGACTCAACCTTGCTCGGATTTCGGCTATTCCGACTTTGTGAGCCAAAAGCCTGTGCGGTAAGTCCGGTCGGAGGCTCCAGACCATGACACATTGAACTTCACGAGCGTGGACATCTCTTGTGAGGGGACATCGTTGACCACTGAAAGCGGCGGCCGCACCTTGTGTCGAGTGACTGGCGCCCTGTTCCTGATTGGCGCCCTCTCCTTCGCTGCCGCAGCAACTCTGCTGTCCGCCACATTTGACTGGCCGGACATACTTCGACAACCAGCAGACGTTGTGCTCACCGAGTTCGCGGCTGGCGGCCCGAGTCTGGTGTGGACCTGGTTCGCCACGGCGTGGACGTACGGCATCCTGGTTGTGCCAATACTGCTGCTGCCCGCCGCGCTTGGACGGCGTGACGACGCGGCTCTTTGGGTAGCGAGTTTCGCTGGCGCGATCTCAGCCGTGCTCGCGCTGATCGGCTTTCTACGGTGGGTTTTTGTCGTGCCACCGCTCGCGCGTCTTTACCTAGAAGGCGACGCCGCAAACCGGAGCGCCGTGGCGGCGGCATGGCTTGCGCAGCATCAATTCGGCGGGGCTCTACTAGGTGAGCACCTGGGACAGTTGTTGGGGATTGGCTGGTCCGTGACGTTGAGCATCATCGTGCTACGTACTCGGGTGCTACCTCGCTGGCTTGGAGCGGTGGGCCTCCTGGTCAGTGCGCTTTACCTCTTCAACCAGGGAGACATCTTGGCAACCGCGCTGCCGAATTTTCCCGTGTTTGATCTGGCAGGCCTGATTGGCAGCACTGGCTGGGGACTTTGGGTCGCTGCGTTAGGCGTCACACTCATACTCCGCCCGAGGGCGAAGACTGCCTGACCCTGCTCGAGCGCTCTTGCGGAGCGCTGTTGCGATGCTGCTCGGTGAGCAGGTCTGATCCGGTGTGGAGAGTGCGCCGAGTGGCATAGAGCGGGTCCTCTGCGGCCGCGGTGCCCACAGGTGGCCTGCTGGGACGCGGCGGCGGGCACTGGTCCAGAGCATCGCCGGCCAGGCGCACAACGTGGAACGGGTCCATGACCGCGACCGCGTCGGGCAGTTCCTCGCTGGTGGCGGTCTTGAAACCGATGAACCCGTCCAGGTGTCGTCACGCCTACCGAGTCGATTGGTTTCGTGGGCGTCAGCGCCAGAATTCGGTGAGCTGCTCGGCAAGGACTCCGCCTTGGTGGAAACCGGCCCGAGCGGCGGGCGGACGCGTCGACAGATCCATCAGATTGCTGCCGAATGCGTTGCGTGAGTTGCTATCCGGCAGGATCGTTTCGACTCTGCTGCCGCGGGCGCGTAGTTCGTCGACCTGCGCTGAAAGATGCATGCCCCACTCCAACGGCGTTCGTGTTCTGCCGCCGAGTGGTGACAACACCAGCACGCGCCCGTATTCGGCTGCCAGATCGGCATTCTCGTTGCGTCGGTAGCCGCCATCGATGTATCGGTTGTCGCCGATACCGTGGGCAGAGCCACTGGCACAGCTGGCGGCGATGGCGTCCGCCAGGTCGACTCCGCTGTGGCGGTCGAACACGACCGGTTCACCGGTATGGGCATCGACCGCCGTGATGAGCACCCTTCGTTTCGGCCAGTGCCGGCTGGGCAGCCGAGCGGCGACGGTAGCGCGCCACCGCGTTTGCGCGGAGCCGTCCGACGCCGCATCCATTTCGAGCGCCGCCACACCCATTCTGCGGCGCATATCGGCCGGATCCTCAGCGGCGGCGATGATTCCGCTCGTTCTCTCCATTTGGTCGGCCGACGGCCCCAATGGAACGCGTCCACGGTCGGACCCGACCCGACCACTCCGTTGCTGGGGCGCAGCGGAGAGGATGGCGGCGAGCAGTTCGGTCGGGGTCGCGCCGGTTATCTGGGCCGCGGCCGTCGAGCCGGCCGACGTGCCGATGATCAGATCGGCCTCGGTCACATCCAGCCCGGCATCGAAGAGGCCGGCGATCACACCGATCAACCACGCATTTCCTGCCGATCCGCCACCACCGAGAACCAACGCTCGCTCACCCGCGGCGCGTACCCGACTTGTAGCGTCGACCTGCGGCTGATCCTGGCCGGACCTCGGCAGGTCGGTTGGCTTCGGAATCAAAGTGCCGCAGGAGTCATTGGCCGACGACCAGTGAAATTGTCGTCCCTAATGGCACAACGCTGCCGATGTTAGGTTCCTGGAAGCCGACAACGTTAGGCAGCAGGCCCGGCACCGCTTGAATAGTCGTCGAAACTTGCAGTCCCAAATTTTCGAGAGTCGCTCGCGCCTGGGTGACGTCCTCGTCCAATACATCTGGGACAGTGACGGTGGTTTGCGGAATTTGCGGCGCGACCGCTTCGATGGGCTTGGGCTGCGGCAGACTAGGCAGCATTCCAGCAGGAAATGTTTGACCCATGTTCGAGGCGAATTTGGCCGGGGTAACGGCGTCCGCTGGATGGTTGATGGCCAGGCTTGCGCACTCTGCGACAAGATCGAGATCCATCTCAAAGCCATTAAGTGCTGCGTCCACGCTGGCAGGTGTAGGCGTAGGGTCGCCTGTCCAGTCATAGGAACTCTGATGGGCGAGGATGAAGCTCAGCAAATTGATCTGATCTAGAATTTGGCTGCGCTTTTTCGCACAGAGCACGAGCACATCCTGTGCATGCTCGATATCGGCGGTATTCGGCGGTAGTGGACCTTCGGCGATCGTCAGCGGAGCGAGGGTGACCGAGTATGGCACCGCATTGCGCGCCGGGTCATCCTGAAACGATCTCAACCACCGGTTCGCGTTATCCAGCAGCTGGCTGGGAACGGTTGGATCGGTTATCTGCAGGTCCACCGGGCCGCCCTCGTGGTACATGCTGACCAGCGCGTCGCAGCGAAACTTACTACGAACCTCGTTGAATTTCATCGCCGCGCTGGCGCTGAAGAGCCCGTAAGAGCCCTCCAGGTCGGCGGATATGTCCTGCTGATCTCTTTCACTATGTACGTCGAGTCGGAATACACCGACGAATAAGCCGCCACGGTCGAGTCCCCGAACGAACATATTGCCGAAACGCTCCGCGAAGATCTGGGGCTTGTCGATGAGCTGGGCGGCACTCGGTGTAAGTCGTGGAGCCTTAATGGAGAGGTGCTCCAAGCCAACCCTGCAATTGAGCAGTAGGAATAACGAGCTGGTCTGGACTGCGCAATCTTTCGAGAAGGAAAAACGAGCCGAGAAACCGCCTGCTCCGAACAATCCGGAGCCGAAGCTAGCTTCGGCATCGATTCCGAGCGACCGGTGCAGTTCTTCGGTGGTATGAATCCGCCGTACCGTGAAATTCACGGTTGCACCGCCAGCTGATTGCACACCTTCGGCGGTGCCGTCGACCACGAAGCCCATCGGGCTACCCGAAGCCAGGTCAGCACCGACACCGACGTTGTAATCGTCGCGAAACGGAACCTCAATTGTGCGAATGGCCACCCGTCCTCCTCAGACTCCGAGGATCAGCGCGGGGCTGGTGCCCACATAATCCCGCGCCGTCAGCTGATCGTAGCGCCGCGATATCGAGCCGCGCCGCCAACCTCAACTCACAGGTTCGCTGTTTCGGCCGCCATTGGCCGGACCATGCCAGCCGCGTCCAGCGCTGCGACTATCAACGTCGGTGATGGATTTGTACGAGTCGAGGCCTACGTCTGTGCTGCCCAGACACCCAACTCGTTGCCGCTCGGATCGCTGAACTCAAACCGGCGACCGCCGGGAAACTCGTACGGCCCGTTCACGATGCTTCCGCCGGACTCGACGACGGCTTTGACGCTGGCGTCCAGATCATCTGAGAAGAGCAGTACGAGCAGGCCGCCGGGGCGCACCGAGTCCGTCTTGGCGAGCCCGCCGACCTCGGCAGCTCTGGCGGGATCCTGGATTCCGGCATAGTCCGGTCCGTAGTCGGTGAAGGTCCAGCCGAAAGCTGAACCGTAGAACTCCTTGGCCGTTGCGACGTCGACCACCGGAATCTCGATGTAGTCGAGTGTGTGATGGCGATGTGGTGGCTCGGTCATGAAATGTCCCTTTCTCAGCTCTTTGGCGCGGTCTGACCGTAGCGTCCGCCGCCGACAGTTTCCGCCCGCGGGCATGAGCAGACTTGGGGTGACGCATCGGTTGTCAGACCGCCCGGGCAGACTGAGCCCATGTCAGGATTCGCTTCCTTCGCCATGATCAACCTCGACAGTGAAGACCCGGCGGGGCTTGCCTCGTTCTATTCCGCCGTGCTCGGCTGGAATGTGCTGCACAGTGAGGGCGACTACGCCATGATCGGCGACGGCTCGATCAACATCGGATTCGGCAAGGTGCCCGGCTACACCGCGCCCGGCTGGCCCGAGGAGTCTGGACCGAAGCGCTACCACCTCGATCTGTATGTCGACGATCTCGACGAAGCAGAGCAACAAGCGCTCGACCTCGGTGCCAGCAAGCCGGCCGAGCAGCCGAACCCCGATCGGTGGCGCGTACTGCTGGATCCGGGCGGTCATCCCTTCGACATCTGCCTGAAGAGCTAACGAGTCCTCACCGTGCCGGCAGCAAACCGGCCCTTGATTTACGGCCAATTTCATGTTAATTAAATTAACGTGAATAGCAACGGGCGCCGATCGTACCGAATGAGTGCCCGCGCCGATGCCGCGGAGGCGACCGGGGAACGGATCCTGGACTCCGCTGTGGAGCTGTTCTGGGAGCGACCGACCGATCAGATCCCGCTCGACGAGGTCGCCAGCAGGGCCGGCGTTTCTGTGCAAACCGTGATCCGGCGCTTCCGCAGTAAAGACGGCCTGCTGGCTGCTGCCGTTGAGCGTGAGGCAGCGAGAATAGGCGCGCAGCGGGACCTTGCTCCGACGGGAGATGTTGCCGGTGCCGTCAATGTGCTCGTGGATCATTACGAAGAACTCGGCGACCGTGTGCTCAGGCTTCTGGCCGAGGAAGACCGCATTCCGGGCCTCCGTGAGATCGCCGATCGGGGCCGTGAATATCACCAACAGTGGTGCTCCAGGGTGTTCGCTGAGCCGCTGGTCAGACTCGACCCGAGGAATAGAAAGCGTCGCTTGGCGCAGCTCGTTGCTATCTGTGACGTCTACGTATGGAAGCTGCTGCGCCGCGATGCCTGCCTCAGCCGCGATCAAACCGAGCTGGCTCTCATCGAGCTGCTCACACCGCTCACAAAGGAGGAGCGATGAGCCGAATCCTCGTCTACACGACACCTGCCCGGGGTCACCTATTTCCCGTTACGCCGATCATGGACGAGCTGCACAGCCGTGGTCACAACATCGCGCTGCGCACGTTGGCCTCCGAGGGCCGCTGATGCGCGAGCGCGGGTTTGATGCCGCGCCGATCGATCGCCCGATTGAACAGATTCCAATCAACGACTACCTCGGCCGTACGCCGCTCGACGCGCAGAAACGAGCGATGCAGGCGTTCTGCGAACGCGCCAGGTTCGACGCGGTCGACCTCCCGACCGCAATCGAGACATTCAACCCAGATGCGTTGCTGATCGACATCAACGCCTGGGGCGCGCTGACCGCCGCCGAGAAGTGGGGTGGACCCTGGGCCGCCTGGTGTCCCTACCCATTACCTGTGCCGTCCCGAGACGTGCCCCCGTTCGGTCCGGGCCTGCGTCCAAAGTCGGGCCCGGTCGGGCGGCTGCGCGACGCGATCTTGGGGCCGGTGTTCTTCGGCGCACTGGAGCGAATTGTGGCTCCGCGGATCAACGAGGTGCGCGAGCAACTCGATATGCCGCCGCTGAAAGGCGCGGCTGAGATGTTCGGCAGGCCGCCGCTACTGCTCTACCTGACCGCCGAGCCGTTCGAGTACCCGCGCTCCGACTGGCCATCCAACATCCACATGGTCGGACCATGCGACTGGGATCCTCCCGCAGATCCGCCGCCGTGGCTGGATGAGGTTGATCAGCCGATCGTCCTCGTGACGACCTCATCGGAGTTCCAAGATGACGGGCGACTGGTTCGCTGCGCGCTCGAGGCACTCGCGGATGAGGACGTGTACGTGGTGGCAACCTTGCCGTCCGAAAACGCTACTGACATCACCGCACCGGCAAATGCGCGCGTCTTCTCCTTCCTGCCCCATACCCCGATCATGAAGCGTGCCGCGTGCGCTGTTACGCACGCCGGCATGGGCGCCACACAGAAGGCGCTGGCGCATGGTGTGCCCGTTTGTGCTGTTCCGTTCGGTCGCGATCAGCTGGAAGTAGCTCGCCGAGTGGAGGTTGCCCACGCCGGGACCCGGCTTGCCGCGAGCCGTCTTCGACCTGACCGTCTCCGCGAGGCAGTACGCGAAGCTCTCGCGCGAGCCGAAGGTGCCAAACGCGTCGCTACGGCATTTGCGGCTGCAGGAGGTCCGAAGGCGGCAGCGGATGCGTTCGAAGCTTTGGACAAAGCGCTCAGGGCAACGGGCGCCCAGGGAGAGCGAGAGGTGTTCGCCGGCCGCGACGACCAAGATGCACCCCACCGATTGGATCGGCAGTAAACACTCGTGATCCGGAAGACTCCTGAACGGCGGCAAGCAGAGCGGTCAGCTGATCGGCCCTGGCTCGCAGCTCATCAATCTCGTCCTGCATGTGCAAGATGCGGCGAATGCCCTCCAGGTTGATGCCCTCATTCTGAGAGAGCCGCTGGATCAGCCGCAGCCGCGCGATGTCGCGTGACGAGTAGCGCCTGCCCCGTTTTGCCGTACGCCGTGGAGAGACCAGGCCCATCCGGTCGTAGGTGCGCAACGTCTGCGGGTGCATCCCGGCGAGGTGGGCTGCAACCGAGATGACGAATACGGGGGCGTCATGATCGATTCGCTGCGGCAGCTCAGAAGCAGACACGTCTCACCTCATCCAGCAGCGAAGAGCTTCGCCCTAGGGTTAGCCGAGCCGACCGCCTCAGCATAGGAGTTCAGAGCGGCACGTGCCTCGTCATTGAGCGCGGACGGCACCAATACATCGACCGTGACGAGCAGGTCGCCCTTGCTTCCGTCGCGCTTACTGACACCCTTGCCGCGTACTCGCAGGGTACGGCCGTTCGGCGTCCCCGGTGACAGCCGCAGCTTCACCGGCGCGCCGTTCAGCGTCGGCACCTCGATCTCTGCGCCTAGCGCGGCCTCCTGGAATGTGACCGGTGCCGTCAGCGTCAGGTTGTCACCCTTGCGCCCGAAGACCTTGTGCGCCCGTACGTGGACGATGACGTAGAGATCACCGGGTGCTCCGCCGTTCTCTCCTGCTCCACCGCGACCCTTGAGCCGGATCCGCTGGCCATCTGTAACGCCGGCCGGAATCCGAACCTGCATCGTCTTGGTGGACTTGCCCCGCCCAGAGCCGTGACACACCGGGCACGGATCGTCAACGACCATCCCGCGACCACGGCACTCGCGGCACGGTTCGGTCACCGCGAAAACACCGCCGGACGTGGAGGTCTGCATGCCGCTGCCCTCACAAGTGGGGCAAACACGCGGAACCGTCCCGGCGCGTGCGCCGGTGCCACGACACGCTTCACAGGCCGTATCGGACACCATCTGCATCCCGACTGTGACGCCCTCGATGGCTTGTACGAAGTCCACGGTGACTTCGCCCTCCACATCGCTGCCGCGACGTGGGCCGCGTGTCGTGGTGAACCGCGTCGTCTGTGTGGTGGGGCCGCCGCCGTTGAACAAACCGCCGAAAATGTCACCCAAACCGCCACCAGCGTTGCGGAACAGATCGTCAACCGACGGACCGCCGGCACCTTGTCTGGCACCGGTCCCCGGGAAGCGGAAACCGCCGCTGCCGAACAGCCGCCGCGCTTCGTCGTATTCCTTGCGCTTGTCCTGACTCGACAGCACGTCGTTGGCTTCGGAGATCTCCTTGAAGCGCCGCTCGGCAGCCGCATTGCCTGGATTCTGATCGGGATGGTTTTCCCGCGCCAGCTTGCGATAGGCCTTCTTGATCTCCTCAGGCTTGGCATCCTTGGCGACACCGAGGACCTTGTAATAGTCCTTCTCGATCCAGTCCTTGGTACTCACCGACGCCTCCCTTCGCGATGATCAACTACTGACAGTGAGCGGATGTTCCACAGACAGTTTCCCTCTGCCTGGGCGCAGTAACGGGCACTACCGATCAGCGTCGGCATCCGGCTGGTTCGTGCCTGGTTCATCTGTTGCCTCGGCTGGCCCTTCGGCAGGCGCTGTGCTGAGCTCGTCGAAGGGCTCAGAACGCGCTGCGGCTCCGGCTCAGGCTCGGCCACCGCAACCCGGGCCGGCCGCAGGATGCGATCTCCAATGCGGTAGCCGGGCTGCAGGATCTCTACGCAGGTCGGTCCGTCGATCCCGTCCGCGTGCGCGTGGAGCAGCGCCTCGTGAATATGTGGGTTGAACGGATCGCCCGCCTGCCCAAACGTCTCCAGGCCATATTTGCGGTGACCCGCTCGATCTCCTCAGCGACAGCCTTGAAGCCACCATTGAGCTCGTCATGCTCGCGAGCCGATCGCACGTCGTCCAGCACGGAGAGGAAATCCTTCAGCACGCCCTCGATGCTCACCTTGCGAACAAGATCGCGATCACGGTCGACGCGCCTCTTGTAGTTGACGTACTCGGCCTGCAGTCGCTGCAGGTCAGAGGTACGCTCGGCCAGCTTCTCTTGGAGTTCTGTCACTTCCGCCTCAAGATCTCGAACGGGGGGTTGGTCATCGTTGGCCGCCCCTGAAGGAGGAGCCGCAGTTGCCTGCGGCTCCCTTACCTCATAGGTCTCCGGATCGATGCGACGCCGATCCCGTATGGTCGGGCCGCGCTGCTCGAACTCGGCTTCAGCGCGCCGCGGATCAGGTCCGGGTGCGCTCACCGGGCCTCGCTCGAGGTCTGGTCATCGTCCACGATCTCGGCGTCGACAACGTCATCGTCAGCAGTGCTGCTTTCGCCGTTGGACTCAGCATGCTCGCTCGGCTCACCGGCCTCGGACGGTGCCTGCTGGGCGGCTTGCGCCGCCGCGTACATGGCTTGACCCAGTTGAGCACTGGTCGTGTTCAACTTCTCGACGGCAGCCTTGACCGCGTCGTTGTCCTCACCCTCGAGAGCAGTCTTGAGTTCGGCGATCGCCTCCTCGACGGGCTTCTTGACATCGTCGTTGATCTTGTCGGCGTTCTCGCTGAGCAGCTTCTCGGTGCGGAAGACCAAGTTGTCGGCCTCGTTGCGGAGCTCGACGGCCTCGCGGCGCTTGCGGTCCTCTTCGGCGTGGGCCTCGGCCTCCTTGACCATCTTGTCGATGTCGTCCTTGCCGAGCGCGGAGCCGCCGGTGATCTGCATCGACTGCTCCTTGCCGGTCGCCAGGTCCTTGGCGTTGACATGCACGATGCCGTTGGCGTCGATGTCGAACGCGACCTCGATCTGTGGCACTCCGCGCGGTGCCGGCGGCAGGCCGGTCAGCTCGAAGTTGCCGAGCGACTTGTTGTCCTTCGCGAAGTCACGCTCGCCTTGGTAGACCTGGATCATCACCGACGGCTGGTTGTCATCAGCGGTGGTGAACACCTCGGAACGCTTCGTCGGGATCGTGGTGTTCCGCTCGATGATCTTGGTGAACACGCCGCCCTTGGTCTCGATGCCGAGGCTCAACGGGGTGACGTCGAGCAACAACACGTCCTTGACCTCGCCCTTCAGCACGCCGGCTTGCAGGCTCGCGCCGAGCGCGACGACCTCGTCGGGGTTGACGCCCTTGTTCGGTTCCTTGCCGCCGGTCAGCTCCTTGACGAGCTCAACAACGGCAGGCATCCGGGTCGAGCCACCGACCAAGATCACGTGGTTGATCGCGCCGACGCTGATCTTCGCGTCGTCGATCACCGAGTGGAACGGCGCGCGGCAACGATCCAGAAGATCAGAGGTCATCCGCTGGAACTCCGAGCGAGTCAGCTTCTCCTCAAGGTGCAGCGGACCAGCCTGACCCAGAGTGATGTAGGGCAAGTTGATCTGCGTCTCGCTCGCCGAGGAGAGTTCGATCTTGGCCTTCTCGGCTGCCTCTTGGAGGCGCTGGCGGGCGATCTTGTCCTGAGACAGGTCGGTGCCGTTCTTGTTCTTGAACTGCTTCACCAGCCAGTCGACGATCCGGGAGTCCCAGTCATCGCCACCGAGCCGGTTGTCACCGTTGGTGGCCTTCACCTCGAAGACGCCATCGCCGATCTCCAGCAGCGACACGTCGAAGGTGCCGCCACCAAGATCGAAGACCAAGATCGTCTGCTCTTGATCAGTCTTGTCCAGACCGTACGCGAGCGCCGCGGCAGTCGGCTCGTTGATGATCCGGTCGACAGTCAGGCCAGCAATCTCGCCGGCCTCCTTGGTCGCCTGGCGCTGTGCGTCGGAGAAGTAGGCGGGTACGGTCACGACCGCATGGGTGACCTGCTCGCCGAGGTAAGCCTCCGCATCTCGCTTCAGCTTCTGCAAGACGAAGGCGCTGATCTGCTGGGGGCGGTAATCCTTGTCGTCGATCCTGACCTTCCAGTCCGTGCCCATGTGGCGCTTGACGGAGCGGATGGTGCGGTCGACGTTGGTGACGGCCTGGCGCTTGGCGACCTCGCCAACCAAAACCTCGCCGCCCTTCGCGAATGCGACCACCGATGGGGTGGTCCGGGAACCCTCTGCGTTGGGGATGACGGTGGGTTCCCCACCTTCAAGTACGGCGACGACGGAGTTGGTAGTTCCGAGGTCAATGCCGACTGCACGAGCCATGATGCGATTTCCTCCAGCTAGGAAGTTTGGGATTGTCTTGAGTCTGCATCACTCAAGTTATTACTTGAGCGTACTAGGCTCAACTATGCCAGGGTCGTGATTGTTCCCCAAGAAGGACCGGTTCTTGAGACCTGTGTTTTTGTGGGATCTCGCCGAGCTTGCCCGTACGCTGCGGTCGTGACCGGGCCCGTTTTCGAGTTCTCGGAAGTCTTCGATGAGGACTACCTCTACTTCTATGGGCCTCGCCTAGAGGCGGTCAGCGATGCCCACACCGAGACGGTCTGGCGCCTGCTCGAGTTAGAGCCGGGAATGGAGGTTCTTGACCTAGCCTGCGGTCACGGCCGAATTGCCAACCGCCTGGCGCAACGGGGTGTCCACGTCACGGGTCTCGACGCTACGCCGCGTGTTCCTCGAGCAGGCACGCCGGGACGCCGCAGAGCGAGGAGTCGAAGTCGACTATGTATGCGGTGATATGCGGTCCCTGCCCTGGCCGGAGCACCGCTTTGAGCGGATCATCAGCTGGTTCACCTCCTTCGGCTACTTCGGCGACAGCGAAAACCACGAAGTCTTGTCCGAGGCCCACCGGGTGCTTCGTCCCAGCGGTCGGCTTCTGATCGAGAACAACAACCTCGCTGAACTCCTGCCCCGCTGGCTGCCGGCGGTGGTGGTCGAGCGGGACGGGAACTTCATGATCGACCGGTCCACGTTTGAGCCTGCGACGGGCCGTGCTGTGACCGAGAGGACGTGTGTCCGCGACGGACAGGCCCGACGGTTCACCTATTCAGTGCGAATGTTCATCGGGGTTGAGCTAAAAGACTGGCTCCTCGCCGCCGGCTTTGAGAGCGTGGACCAGGTCGACCACGAAGGCGCAGCGCTAGTTGCGGGGTCAGGGCGCATGGTCTCGGTTGCCCACAAGACAGTCTTCGAGGGATTACCGCCCGCCTGAAGCCCATTGCCCCAGCAAGGCAGAAGAGTTCTGAGATGAGACGGGTATTGAGACCTATGCGACCGGACGAGGTGGATAGCGTCGTTGCAGAGCCGTAAGCGCTTGCGGTGGTGCTACCGCCGGCCCGCGCGAGAGATGACGTTTAAGGTGACTCCGTGGATCGCGCTCAAGCCCAGACCTGGCTAGACCGATACGTGGCGGCATGGCTGTCCTACGACGCGAAGGACATCGCAGCGCTCTTCAGCGAGGACGTCGCCTACCGATATCACCCCTCTGACGAGCCGATCACCGGCCGGGAAGCGGTCGTCGCATCGTGGCTGGGCGAGGGCAACTCGAACGGGGCGTCGACTCGCGATGCGCCCGGCACGTACGCGGCGCAGTACGAACCGGTCGCCGTCGACGGTGACGTCGTTGTTGCCACAGGCACCTCCAGCTATCGCGAGCGACCGGACGGTCCGGTTGTCCGCGTCTATGACAACTGCTTTGTGATGCGTTTCGACGCTGACGGGAATTGCCGCGAATTCACCGAGTACTACCTTCGGCGTCCGTGACGATCACAGCCGCCTCTTGTCCCAGCGTTTGGCAGGCGTTGTGGGCCTACGGCAACGCTGCGCATTCGATCCAGCCACGGTACGTACGAGAACTCCGCAGACGGCATCTGACGAAGAGTCAGGTGGACGTTTCGCCCAGCGCCTGGAACTCCTCGACCAGCGGCCACATCCGTTCACCGAGTCTCGACCTGAGTGAGGAGGATGCCGATTGTCCCGTCGCGATCGACGAAGAAGTCGGTGCCCTGCCCACCAGACCAGCCGTATCTGCCGCGCTGCGGTCCCGTCGTCTTCACGCCAACACCGAATCCCCAGCCCATCCCCTCCCAGAACCCCGGGAAGAAGCTGTCCGGCGTCTTGTTTGCGGCGGGCACCTGGTCGCTGATCATCAGCTGCAGATGCTCGGCCGAAATAATCCGGTCGTCACCGACCCGACCCTCGTCGGCGAGCATTCGGGTGAAGCGGTGGAAGTCGCGCGCTGTCGAGACGAGCTCGCCGTGGCTGACATCGAATGCCGGTGGACCCGCATAGAAGCCGCCGCCAGCTGGCTCCATCTCGACGAATCCGTTGTCGCCGAGTCGATAGGCCGCCGGCAACCGATCGAGCTTCTCCTGCGGCACCCAGAGCGCCGTGTCGGTCATCCCGAGCGGGTTGAAAAGATCCGTGGCGAGATGATCGCCGAGGGGACGGCCGGTCAATCGGGCGATGAGGATGCCGAGCAGGCTGAACGAGTGGTGGTAGCGCCAACCTTCGCCAGGCTGGAACGCGAGTGGGAGTTCCGCCAGCCGGGTGATCCATTCCTCAGCACCCAGCGTGACTGGCTCTGGGCCGGCCTCGGTGCCGTTATCGGCCATGGCCTTCTGCAGCGGAGAATCACCGATCGCCATGCCGTACCCGGAGGCATTGGTCAAGAGGTCGCGGAGCGTGATGGCACGACGCGCCGGCACCGTGTCATCGAGTGCTGCGGTTGGGCTGGACAGTACGCGGCGATTGGCAAGTTCTGGCAGCCACTCCTCCACGCTTTGGTCGAGCCCGAGATAGCCCGACTCCACGAGCCGCAGCGCGGCGGTCGCGGTGATCACCTTGGTCATCGACTGGATTCGCATGATCGCGTCCTGCCGCATCGGCCCACCGTTGATCGAGGCCACGCCAGCGGCCACGACCTCCACATCTCCAGACCCCAGGACCGCGACCGCGCCAGGGATGGTGCCGGCCTCGACGTGGCGTACGAGTAGGTCCTCCAGTGCAGTTGTCACGCTGACGAGGGTGCCACAGACGCAGCAGCAGGATCGGCTCAGGCGTTGGCTCATCCGGCCTGAAAGATTTTTCGGCATGGCATGTCGGATTTGGCGAGTCGGGATCGTCGCGTGAGTGTCATCTCATCGAAGTGGTCACAAACAACGTGAGTAATCGCCGTTTTGTTGTTGTTCGCGACCACTTTCGGAGATCAATCAACCAACAAGAAAGACGAAGGAGCCTTCCATGAAGTACATGATGTTTGTTGCCACCGACTCAGACCCCGACGCGGGAAGCGAGTCGCCAGACGACCTCACGACGTGGTTCGCCGACGTGAACGGCCGTGGGAAGCACGTGACCGGCGACCGGTTACGTCCCGTTGAGGACGCGACAACCGTGCGGGTACGCGCCGGCGAGTTGCTGATCACTGACGGCCCGTTCACCGAATCCCGCGAGTGGATCGCCGGCTTCGACATCCTCGATTGTGAGGGCCTGGACGAGGCTATCGAGATCGCGTCCAAGCACCCGATGGCACGGTTCGGCCGGCTTGAGCTGCGGCCGTTTTGGCCGATCGAGGAGTGAGCCATCGATCGTCATGAGGAGGCTGCGCAGGCCGTTGCCGCGGCTATTGCCACCGAGCGGCTGCGCATCCTCGCCGGTCTGATCCGCACGACCAATGACTGGGATCTCGCCGAGGACAGCATCCAGGATGCGATCGAGCGGGCCCTGATGCGCTGGCCGGAAGACGGAATCCCGGACAACCCCGCGGCCTGGCTGACCACCACCGCGTACCGACGAGCACTCGATGTCCTTCGCCGCCGCCGCGTCGAAGGGCAGAAACTGCGGGAGGTGGCGGCCATGGCGAGCAGCCAGGGTTCGTCGGGCAGTGGGCTCGACCCGTACGCCGAGGTGTACCGCGACGACCAGCTACGGCTCGTGTTCACCTGCTGCCACCCGGCGCTGCCGCTAGCAGGTCGAGTAGCGCTCACGTTGAAGACCGTCGCCGGCCTGTCGACCGCGCAGATCGCTCGGACCTTCCTGGTGAGCGAAGCAACCATGGGGCAGCGGCTGCTGCGTACCCGAAACAAGATCGCTCACACCGGAATCCGGCTTCAGGTCCCCGAGCCGCCGCGGCTTGCCGAGCGGACTGCCGGCGTACTGGCCGTCATCTATTTGATCTTCACGGAGGGCTACGCGGCCCCCGAGAGCGAAGCGGCCGTCGATCTGGCCACGGAGGCCATTCGGCTCGCCGAGCTGCTCACTCGTCTTCTTCCGCACGAGGCCGAAGCGTACGGTCTCCACGCCCTGTTGCTGCTGCAGCATGCCCGCCGGTCGGCGCGAACCAACCGCGAGGGCGACCTGATCCCGATGGAAGAGCAGGACCGTAGCCGCTGGGACCAAGACATGATCACCGCCGGCCTCTCGGCCTTGAACGTCGCACGCGCGACAGCTGATCAGCCGGGACCTTACCTCCTGCAAGCCGAGATTGCCGCCATCCACATCGCCGCTCCGACGGCAGCCGCAACGGACTGGACGGCAGTGATTGCCGGTTACGACGCCCTCCTGCGGCTGCAACCTTCGCCAGTCATCGCGTTGAATCGCGCACTGGCAGTCGGACTCCGTGACGGTCCCGCGGCGGGCTTGGATCTGCTGGAGCAGCTCGACCATGATCCCCGCCTCGGCAGCTACCACCTGCTGCCGGCGGCGCAGGCAGACCTACTCCGCCGCGCCGGCCGCCGGGAGGAAGCCGCGGCCGCCTATCGCAAAGCGTTGACCCTGGTCGACACTGCCGGCGAACGCCGATTCCTGCAACATCGACTGCATGAAGTGCTCACCGAGCCCGACACCTCATAACCGCGCTCGTATTGCTGTTTGCCAGCGTGTGACCACGAGGTTCTCGACACCGAAGATGCAGGTGTGTGCAGATCATGCGTATCGATGCTGCTGCTCGCCGCGGCGTTCATCCGGATGTTGACGTTGCCCCTGCGCCTGTGACATCTCAAGCGGGGTGGAGCCACACCTCGACATCATCACCAAGGAACTGGCCGAGTGTCATAGAAGAAGCCGCCGCTTGGCCCGCTATCGGGCAGGTTGGCCGCCCAGAGGATGCCGGCTGCGCCATCGGCTGACGGGCCCACCACCGGGGCCGCCCATGTCGGTGGCCACCCAGCCTGGGTCGACGGAGTTGACGAGGATGCGGTCGGCTCGCAACTCGGCGGCGAGCATCCGGGTGAGCGCGTTCAGGGCTGCCTTCGAGGTGCTGTACGCAGGTGTTCCGGCACCCATCTGAGTCAGTGACCCGGCTCCGCTCGAGACGTTCACGATCCGGCCGTGCTCGCTGCGGCGAAGCAGCGGCAGCAACGCGAGGGTGACGCGCCAGACACCGAACAGATTGGTCTCCAGTGCCTCATGAATAACGCTCAGATCTGCGGTGCTGGCCCGCTGCCAGGTGTCGTACAGGATGGCCGCGTTGTTGATCAGTATGTCCAGGCGACCGATGCTCCGCTTCGACGGTCGCGACCAGTCGATCGATGCTCGCAGTGTCGGTGACATCGAGCTGGTGCGCGTGCAGGTTCGTGGCTGCGCCGAGTTCGGCGACGGCGGTCGCGGCGTCAGCCAGGCGGCGGGCGGTGAGGTAGACGACGTCGCCCTGGTCGGCGAGTTGGCGGGCGACCTCGCGGCCGATGCCGCGGTTGGCACCGGTCACGACGGCAATGCGATTCATCGCTGAAGCCTCCCTACGAGCGATTGACCAGAGAATTAGCTTTACATATCATCAAGTCAGTTGATACATTATCAATTGAATCTGTCAGCGTCTCGGCTCGCTGACCTGCCACCCAAGGAGTACCCGTGAGCCCTGTTGACTATGTCATCGACATCCTCCTGATTGCCCTCGTCCTCCGGCAGATCCGGAGACAACCCCTGACCGCCGGGTCGATCATCTTGCCGGCTGTCTTGATCATCGCCGCTGGGTTGAACTACCTGCGGCCGTTTCGGATCGGCGGAAACGATCTTGCGCTCATTGTGCTGCTGACGGCAGTAGGCACTGCGCTGGGCATGCTCAGCGGACTCGCGACTCGAGTTTGGCGAGACAACGGCGTGATCATGTCTCAGGCGGGGGTCGCCGCCGCACTGCTCTGGATTGTCGGCATGGCTGGACGCTTCGGCTTCGCGTACTACAGCACCCATGGCGGCCGTAACGAGGTCGCCCAGTTCTCCATCGCCCACCACATCACCGGCGACGCCGTCTGGATGACGGCCCTGGTGCTGATGGCCTTCGGTGAGGTGCTGGCCCGGGTGCTCGTGCTTCAGATCCGGCGGGTCAGGCAGTCAGCCGGGAGCGGCTCGAGCGAACTTCCGCGCAGTGCGTCCGTTGCTGATCACGCCGTACGCGAGCACCAGTTGACGCGCTGACGCTCCTTGCATCGCGCTGGGTGGGTCGTTTTGCCGGCTGTGCTGGAAAACGACCCCTCCCGGTGACGAGACCGGGATCGTGGTGACGGCTGTGCTGCGAAACGCGCCCCGGGAGCCGCGTCCGGAGTTCAGCGGCCTTCCAGCAGGCGGGTGAGTTCGTCGGCCAGCCAGTTCTGGTACGCCTTGCGGGCCCAGCCCCGACTGGCGAACTCGTTGTGCAGACTCGTACTGGACAGGGCATAGATCACATCAACGAGCCGATCGAACGCGGCACCCCGGCGCCGTCCGGAGGCCCGAACCATCCCGCGTACCAGTTCGAGCCTGCGTTCCTTGATCTCAGCCCGCCGCCGTCGCAGGTCAGGGTCGGTCTGTTCCGCTTGGGCAAGCACCTCGAACAGGGGTCCGGCACTCTCGTGGATCGCCGCAGTGGCTGCCGCGAAGGCCCGGGCCCGTTCGGCGTCGGTCGCATCAGCCTGGAGCGCGTCGCGGAACAGCGCGCGCTCGAATGAGGGCCGGTCGGCGTCCGCACGCCCATCGGCACCACCCGCGATGGCTTGCCCAAGGGCTGCCATCAGCAAGGCGGGCTTCGACCCGACCGAGAGATGAACCGCCTGAGGCGTGACGCCGGCCCGCTCGGCGATCTGAGCAAGCGTCGTACCTGACCACCCTGATTCGGAGAAGCACGTGTTCGCCGCGGCGATGATCCGGCTTCGAGTTGCCTCCGCTTGTTCCGTGCGCACGGAGGAGACATAGGAGCGCTTCTTCTGGGTTTGCTTGACCGATGTCACAAATTCACTATATAGCTAATCAAATCAGTTGATGTATTATCAATTCAATCTGTCGAAAGGAGTTCGCACGGCACTATCGCCTCGCCGTCGGCGCGGCAGCCACTGGCCGACGGACGGTCGTGAACGTGTCCCACCGACCGGGCGCATTTCGCGATCAGCAAGTACACCGGTCCAGTCGTCGACGACGTGGCCGCCGAGCAGACGCGACGCGACGACCTCGCGTGGCCGCCCAGGTCGGCTGGTCCCGCCGCGACCGCCTCGCGGTGCGGATGCTGCTGGCCCGGCGCAGGTATCGGAAGCCGCCCACGCCGGAGACGTAGCGCAGCAAATCCAGACTCCTGACAGAAGCGGGCAGCATGTCCGGCGAATCGCCCGTTGTCGGAACGCGTTCCCGCGGGAACGTCTGTCGCGCGCCCGCCCGGAAAACGCATCTCGAGCGCGTCCTCCACGCAGCCCAGCATCAGAGCCGTTTCGAAGCGAGCGGCTGGCGTCTTCGTGGCCTCGGCGCCGCACTCGTCGGCACGGCCGGTCACCTTGGAGCGCGTCGATCAGGTATCTCGGTTCATGGGTCTGGCCTCGGGCCAAGCAGTTCGATGCCGTGCTCAGCGCCCACGCAGCAGTTTTCCAGTACCTCGACGACAGCGGCACTACGGTGCAGCGTGCTGGCCGAGCGGGCACAAATGACGAAGCAGGCGATGGCGGAGCTGGTGGCGCACTTGGAGGCGCACGGATATCTGACGCGACGACCAGATCCCGGCGACCGACGCGCCAAGTTGGTGTTGCCCACCGAGCGCGGCCGCGAGGTGATCGCCCTCGCCCAGGGCATGGTTCCGGAGTTGGAGTCAGCGGTCGCTCACGAATTGAGTGAGGAGCGCCTGGTGACGTTGCGCGAAGATCTCGAGACCATCCGCCAGGCTGCGCTGACCTACAAGAACTCACTGCGTGCGTCAAGCGTGGGATAGGTCTGAGAGTCTTTCGGAGAGAATCAGCCTGCCGCAGCTGTGCGGAGATGACTTCGGACGGCTGGGTGGGTCAATTCCACATCACGTACGTCGTCACGTGTTCGTCGCGCCCATAGCTACGGAGGTCAATCATGAGTACTCAGCCGAGCCAGCACCACCTGGACGTCCCGGGCGGGAGCGTTTACTACGAACGTCGCGGATCCGGTCCTCTGCTGCTGGTCATCGGTCAGCCCATGACGAGTGGTGCGTTCGGACCTTTGGCGGACTTGCTGGCTGACGACCACACCGTGGTGACCTACGATCCGCACGGGGTAGGTGAGAGCACTGTCGATGATCCATCCCTGGCGGTGACGCCAGAGATCGAGGCCGACGACCTGGCCCACATCGTCGATGCGATCGGCGACGGCAAGGCGGATGTGTTCGGCACGAGTGGCGGCGCGGTCGCTGGGTTGGCCCTTGTTGCCAACCATCCCGAGAAGGTTGGCACGCTTATCGCGCATGAGCCGCCGGTCCCGGACCTGCTGCCGGACGCACCCCACGTACGCAAGGTGGTGGACGACGTCGAGGACACCTATCGGGCGTACGGGACTGGCGCGGCGTGGGGCAAGTTCGCCTCCCTCGTGATGCATTCCGGTCCGGTAAGCGAGGACGGAGTGCCACCCGTCGCATGGCCGCCACCAGGCGCAGATGGTCAGGACGCGGAAGGTGCCGAGGGCGCAGCCGAGATGCCGCCCGAGCCGACGGCGAAACAGCGAGCCGACGATGAATTGTTCTTCTTGCGGATGCTTAAGCCGTTCACCCGCTATCAGCCAGCAATCGATGTGCTGCGTACGGCCGGCCCCCGAGTCGTCGTCGCCGTGGGCGGAACCTCGCACGACGAGATCCCATCACGTTCGGCCGAAGCACTTGCCGAGCAGCTCGGGACGTCTGCCGCTGTGTTTCCCGGTGGTCACGCCGGCTTCCTGGACGACCCTGCGGGGTTCGCCGCCACGATCCGGCAGGTGCTGGCCGACTCTCGCTAGCCTCGGCCCGTTATGTGGGGGGGGGGGGGGGGGGGGGGGGGGGGGGAGGGGGGGGGAGGGGGGGGGGGGGGGGGGAGGGGGGGGGGGGGGGGGGGGTGGTCTGTTGTTTCTGTTTTTCTCTGTTACATCGGGGGGGGGGGGGGGGGGGGGGGGGGCGGTGCGAGGGGGAATCGGAAGATATTTCACGACCATACAGAATCAATGACATTAGCTCATTTGACAACATATTGTCATATATGACAGCATGTTGTCTATGAAGACACCGACAGCACACCTCGCCGTTTACGACACGCTCGCCGACTGGGAGATTGGCTACCTCGTCGTCGAGCTGCGAACTGGCCGATTTACGGGTAGGCCGTGGGACATCGTCACGGTGGCTGAATCACTGGAGCCGATTACGACCATGGGCGGCGTACGCATCCTCCCGGACATGCTGCTTGCGGACCTTGATCCGGAGTCGAGCGACTTGCTCATCCTGCCTGGCGCCGACATGTGGGACGCCGGCGGCGGCCAGGCTTTCGCCGCGGCGGCCTCACGCTTCCTGGACTCCGGAGTTCCCGTCGCAGCCATCTGTGGTGCGACTGCGGGTCTCGCCAGAGCCGGCTTGTTGAACACGCGTCGCCACACCAGCGCGGCCGCAGAATATTTGCTCACGCACCGGGTATGCGGGTGGTAACTCCTTCGTCAATGAGCGTGCCGTCGCAGACAATGGCCTGATCACCGCGGGGCCGCAGTCTCCCGTTCAGTTCGCCCGGGCGACGCTGACAGAGCTCGGACTGGCGTCTGATCGCACGCTCGAGGCGTACGAGGCCGTCTTCCATCGGGGCGATCCGTCTGGCTTCCCGGTTCTCATGCAGGCCCAGCACGCCGCATGAGTGCTCTGCCAGACACGCGCGACGGCCAAGTGCCGGCGCGCGAGGCTTGGCCCGAGCCGGTCGCGAGCACCGAAGCCGGCGCCGTACTGACTGATCTCATCCTGACGACTTTCCGGCTCAACGCACGGTTCCTCGAGGCCGCTCAAGACCTCGCCACCCACGGCGACTTGACCGCCGCTTGGTGGCAGGTGCTTGGCGGCGTCCTGGACCAGCCGCGCAGTGTGGCCGCGATCGGCCGCAGGATGGGCTTGACTCGGCAGGGCGTGCAACGCATCGCCGATCTGCTAGTCGAACGCGGTCTCGCGGAGTACCGCCCCAATCCTGATCATCGACGCGCCAAATTGCTCGCCTGTACGGAAGCCGGCTACTGGTCCATTCGCCGAATCTCGCTCGTCGCCCATCCCTGGGGCAACCGGATCGGCGGCGAAGTCGGTGCCGACGAATTGCGCACTGCACTCGCGACGATGCGTCAGCTCATCGCCATCATCGAAGCCAGCCGCCCGGCACCCGAGGAGTAGCTCGCGGGTCCTATTCGCGCGCGAGAGCGCATGAAAGGCCCACCGACGAGCGCGATCGTAGGCCGTTACTGCGCACTCGGGGACAACGCCGGTGCAAACATGTCAGGCATGACTGACTCTGGCGCGGCGATGCCGAAACTCCGTCAAATTGTCCTGGACTGTGAAGACGCCCGAAAGCTGGCCGAGTTCTATCGACAACTGCTGGGCTTCTCCTACCGCCCAGGCGACGAGCCTCCCGATGATGGCAGTCCCGATACGCAAGGCCAGGACTGGCTGGTGCTCCGCAATGGCGACGGCGTAGGCCTGGCGTTCCAGCAGGTGCGGAGTCTGCCGGAGCCGACCTGGCCAGAGGGACCGCGACCGCAGATGCTGCATCTGGACACCAGCGTGCCGACATTCGACGACCTGCAGGTTCAGCATCAACGGGCGCTTGGGCTGGGAGCACGCTTGCTTCTCGATCGATCCGATGATCCAGACGAGCCACTCTTCGTGTACGCCGATCTGGCAGGTCATCCGTTCTGCATCTTCGTGGCCGCCGATTGACAGCCGACGGCCGCTGGAAGCAGACAGCGGCTAACTCGGCGTGTGTTATAGCTAGCCGGGGCCGGCCTGCGTAGCGTAGATGCAGCCCACGTGTGAGGAGAGGCATCAATGGCTGGATTCCTGAGCTTTCTGAAGAGCTTCGGCCTCCTCATCGCCCGGTTGGGGCTGGGCGGCATCCTGCTGTTGCACGGCTGGATCCGCTGGAACGGCGGCGTCCAGAAGCAGATCGACTATCTGACGCAGTTCCGGACTCCGTACGCCGAAGTTGCGGCCTGGGGCGCCATCATCTTCGAACTCGTCGGCGGGGTGCTGCTGATCGTCGGCGCGCTCACCCGCCTTGTGGGGCTCGGCGTACTCATCGAGCAGATCTTGATCATCGCGTACACCAACTGGTACAAGTGGCCGCCGACCTTGCTGAACGCCGACGGCACGTATAGGGGCGGGTACGAGTACAACGTGGCCATCGGTCTGCTTGGCCTGCTCTTGTTCGTGATGGGAGGCGGAGCGGTCTCGATCGATCGGCTCTTCCGGCGTAACAAGCCAACCGACGACGAAGAGGACGCCTACGCGGATCACTCCGCCGCGGCCTCGACGACCGTGATCATGCTCGCTATCTCTTAGCAGATCCCACTTCGCGTTGTTTAGGTGCACTTCGCGGCAGTCCCTAACCAACGCAGGGTGTCAGGAACCAACGCGAAGTCGAACACCACAGCCAGCGGCTGCGACATTCACAGGGAAGCCACAGCTAGCGCATAGGGCTAGCGCGAGATCTGGTGTCACGCTTGTCTCCATGATTCGCACCGATGGAAGCACAGCACCACTGACTCGACCCGATGGCTCACCGATCCGCATCCTCGCCGTTGACGACGAATCCAGCTTGACCGAGTTGCTGTCGATGGCCATGCGCTACGAGGGCTGGCAGGTCGCTACGGCCGCGTCGGGTGGCCAGGCGGTCAAGGTGGCTCGGGAGACGAGGCCGGACGCCATTGTGTTGGACATGATGTTGCCGGACTTCGACGGGCTCGAGGTGATGCGCCGAATCCGCGCCGAGGATCCTGATGTGCCGGTGATTTTCCTGACCGCCAAGGACTCCGTCGAAGATCGCATCGGTGGCCTGACCGCCGGCGGCGACGACTATGTCACCAAGCCGTTCAGCCTGGAGGAAGTCATCGCGCGATTACGCGCACTGTTGCGTCGCAGCGGTGCAGCGCTGGCGAGGAGCGACTCAACTCTGGTAGTCGGAGATCTGACGCTCGATGAGGACAGCCACGAGGTACGCCGCGGCGGCGTGGAGATTCAGCTGACGGCCACCGAGTTCGAGCTACTCCGCTACCTGATGCGCAACCCGCGGCGAGTGCTCAGCAAGGCCCAGATCCTGGATCGGGTCTGGAACTACGACTTCGGCGGCCAGGCAAACGTGGTCGAGCTCTACATCTCCTACCTCCGCAAGAAGATCGACGCCAACCGTCCGCCGATGATTCACACCCTGCGCGGCGCTGGCTACGTACTGCGCCCAGCGGCCGCATGAGCCAGAGCGGCCAGCCGGCCCCTGCCCCAGCTGCAGGCCCACGCCTGCCCCAGCTGCAGGCCGCATACGCCGTCCCAGCCGCCGGCCCACCGCGTACGCCCGAACCGTTGCCGCGGACAGCGACGCTTGGCCGTGGCACCTTGGGGCGGCAACTCGTCGTCAGAGTGACGGCGCTGGTCGCCCTGGCGGCGCTGTTGATCACCATGGCAACTGCACTGGCTGCCCAACAGTTGTTGATGTCGCAGCTTGATCGCCAGCTCGATGCGGTCACCGGGCGGCTGCGCAATCCGAGCGGCAGCACATGGTCGCCAGGCGGTCCGGACGGCGGGCTGCTCCGTCCCGGCCAGCCGATCGGCACGCTGGCCGTGTTCTACGACACTGACGGAACGCCTCAGGGTGGGCGGCATGCTCACCGAGCGTGGTGCCGCCGGACAACGCGGCGCCGCCGTCACGGACCTTCCCGATGCCGCTGTCAACCAGCTTGCCAATGTGCCCACCGACGCCACCAAGAGCTCCATGGTGCTGAGCGGCCTGGGGCACTATCGGGTCGTCGGCTTTCGTCTTCTTTCCGACGACGGCACGTATCTGGGCCCTTTGGTGGTCGGCGTACCGCTGCACGAGGTGGACGAAACGATCCTTCAGCTGGTGAGCTTGGCGGCACTGCTCTCGCTGCTGGCGATCGTCGGCACCGTCTTCGCCTCCCGCTCCCTGATTCTCCGCAGCCTCCGCCCGCTGAACCGAGTCGCTGCGACCGCGCAGCAGGTCTCCCAGCTACGGCTGGATCGCGGCGAGGTGGCTCTTGCCGTACGGGTGGCACCCGCGGACGCCAATCCAGCGTCGGAGGTCGGACGCGTCGGACAAGCCATCAACCACATGCTCAACAACGTCGAGGAGGCGCTCGCTGCCCGCCAGGCATCAGAGACCAAAGTGCGACAATTCGTGGCTGATGCGTCACACGAGCTACGCAACCCACTTGCTGCGATTCGCGGATATGCCGAGCTGACCAGGCGCGATCGTGAGCAGCTGCCGACCGAGGCGGCGTACGCGATGTCGCGCGTGGAATCCGAGGCGGAACGGATGTCGCATCTGGTCGAAGACATGCTGCTGCTGGCCCGGCTGGACGCCGGCCCTGATCTTGATCTGCAGCCGTGCGACCTGAGCGAGATCGTGATCAATGGTGTAAGCGACGCCCGCGCGGCCGGTCCTGATCATGCTTGGCAGCTGACCCTGCCGCACTACCCGGTGATCGCCTACGGTGATCAGCATCGGCTGCAGCAGGTGATGGCCAACCTCTTGGCGAATGCCCGTACTCACACCCCGCCCGGAACCCAGGTGCGTACTGAGGTCTCTGTTAGCGAGGCGGACGCGGTGATCACCGTGACCGACAACGGACCGGGCATCCCACCCGAGGTCTCCAATCGCGTCTTCGAGCGATTCGCACGCGGGGACGCAAGCCGAACGCGTACGGCTGACGCAAGAACAGGTGGTAGCACCGGCCTAGGACTCGCCATCGTTGCTGCGGTCGTCGAGGCCCATCACGGCAGCGTCGCCGTCGCCAGCCAGCCCGGTCACACCCAATTCACGGTGCGTCTACCGCTCGCCCAGCTGGTGCCTGCGCCATATGCCGGGCCCGGCCCCGACATGCGCGCGCCGTCCATGAGCTAGACGCAGTTGAAGCCATCGGCTAGGCCGCCAGCCTCACTGGCGGCCACGGAGAAAACCCACCTGATACGGCCGTAGCTCGGGCGTGGCGAAGCCACCCCGTGCCACCGGATCTTCGGCGATGATACGGCGTGCCGATTCCTCGTCGGGCGCCTCGAAGATCCCGATCCCGGTGTTGATCCGGCCACCCGTAGGACCCGCCACGATCAACACGCCGTCAGCCATGAGCCGTGCGAGCCACTCAAAGTGTTCGGCAAACGCAGCCCGCTCCTCCTCCGTCATCGTTGCCGCGAAGTCATCCCGCGGCGGATGAAGGAAGTAGATCCATTCGGTCACTGGCTAAGGATCGCGGGCTAGCACGATCACGGTCAACCAGACGTGGCCGTAGCTCAGCCGCGCTTCTTGCCACGCTTGGACGGCACCGGCTCAACGCCCGGAGTCCAGTTCAGGATGCTGGACCGCTCCATGAACTCATCGGAGCGATATCTCCGCGGGCGAAGCGGTCGGCGAGAATGCGCTTGGCGTCCTCCTCCGGCCGCGCTCGGCCAAGATTGCCCAGCGGCAATCTTCCCGTGCGCCACAGATAGAGCCCTGTGGCCACGAGAGCCAAGATCAGGAGCAGAAAGACGAAGTTGCCAATAAGGGGCAAGACGGAGAGGGAGTGGTCCTCCCATCCGTGCGGGCCGTGGGGTACGCGTGGATCCATGGATCAACCTTTCAATTGGTGTAGCTAGGTATTGGGTCTTCGGTCTGGATCTGTGGCCAGCCGCGTCGTCGTACCGTCGGCCCAGACCACGAGCGCGCTGCGAATCGGCCGCCTCTGGAGCCACCGGGCGGCGTCGCGGCCCTGGACGTACGCTGCCGTGGCGTCGATGTCGGCCCAGGTCAATGACGATGCGATCACGGTGACGGAGGCAACGCCGCTAGGTGCTCTACCGGTACGGGGGTCGATGAGATGAGCACCACGATGCGCCGTACCGGAAGTCGCTATTCCGCCGGAGCGGATGGGCACGATGGCGATCAGGGTGCTCGGGTCAAGTGGATGCTCGATACCGATTCGCCAGGCCTCGCGATTCGGGTCTGCGGTGTGGCAGACGATGTCGCCACCTGCAGACAGGCAAAAGTCAGTGTCGTCCAAAGCAGCCAGAAACTCCGAGGCGCGTTGCGCTGCCCATCCCTTCACGACCCCGCTCGGATCAAGCCGGCGGCCTTCGCCAGCGGGAAGCATGATTGAGAACGCCCCGTTGGAGACTCGCTCGGCTTGTCGTCCAAGTTCGATCACCTCACTCACCTCGGCCGGACATTCCGCAATTGTGAGCTCGCCACGATCGAGACGGTTGATGATCGAATCTCGTCGATAGGTGCTGAAGGTCTCGTCGACATGCCGTAGCTGATCGATCACTGCCTGCCAGGCCTCATGACCTGCGGCGCTGGCGGCGTGGCGACCTCGCAAGGCGACGACTGATCGGCATTCCCATCAGGTGCTCGACGCGACGCTGAATCCGACCGTCAGCGTCGTTCGGTGACCGCTGTGCTGTTCATATGCCGGCCTCGTCGATGGCGGCTTGCAGGGATTGCAGATAGCCCTCGCTGGTCACCGTGGCACCGCTGACCATGTCGATCTTGGCGCTTTGCGCGCTTACGGTTTCGTCGATCAAGATTGGCAGCGCCTGGTCGTTGATCTCCTGGTCCCGTCGGTTGCCGTTCGGTTGCTGCAAGACCGTGACTTTGGTGAGCTTTCCGTCCTGCACGGTGATCTTGACCTGCACTGGCCCCCACCGCGTCTGCGCGACCGACCCGGTATAGGTCTTGATGTTGCTGGAGTGTGCCGCTGACTGGCGCGCGCCTGAGGACTCGAAGTCGCCGTCGGGGCGCTGGCACTGGGAACTGTCGCTGCGGAGGTCGACTTGTTGGTCGAGGTGTGATACCCGAACAGCAACACCACGATGGTGATTGTCGATGCGAGCCAGATGACGATGCGTCTCATCGGTTCACCATCCGAAGCTTTCGCTGTGGATCCGGCCGCCGGGAACACCCGCTGCGAGGGCAAGCCGTTCGACGCCGTCGGTCCAGGCGCTAGGCCCGCAGACGAAGACGTCTCGCTCGGCAAGGTCGGGAATCCAGCGCCGCAGCCCGGTCAACTCAGGCAAACCGCTTGCCGCCGGGCCCAGAACCGAGGACGGCGTACGCCGTGGGCCTGGCAGCTGAACAACCTGCAGACCCTTCTCGGCGGCGAGGATCTCGAGCTCGCGGGTAAACAAGGGCTCCGCGGTGTAGCGCTGCAGCAATATCGCCTCACCTGGGGCGTACTCGAGCCCCTCGGCCAGCGCGCGCAAGGGCGTGATGCCGACGCCGGCACCGGCGAGCACAATCTTCCTCTGCGTGCGGGCCCGGCTGCTCAGCCTCCCGTACGGACCCTCGAACAGCACCCGGGTGCCCGGGCGCAAGTACGCCAGCCGGGCGCTGCCCTCACCGAGGGCCTTCGCGGTGATCCGGAGCGTGTGCTCGTTGGGAGCCATCGACAGCGAGAACGGATTGGCACGTGTCCATCCCGGCCGGCTGAGGAACCGGACATTGACGAACTGCCCGGCCCGCACCGGCAGCCGGTCCAACTGCCGCCCGGTGAGGTAGACGGACACGACATCGGAGGACTCCCATACCACCGCCGACCACCCGGAGCCGGTGACGTGAGCTGCGCCACAGCGGCAACACGATCCGCCACACCACTACGGCCGCGGCGGCGACTCCCCAGAGCGTCCACCAGTAGACCGTGGCGGCCGATGACTGCAGAAACTCCTGTCCGGTCCACAGCTGATGAGGCAATGCGAGCCCAACGCCGAGATAGCCGTAAAGGTGCAACAGGTGCCATGACTCATAGCGCAGCCGCCGTCTGGCGGCCTTGATGCTGCTGACCACGACCATGATCAAACACGTCGTACCGGCGACTGCCAGCAAGACCCCGCCGTACGCGGTGATCAACTCCCACGTCGTCGGCAGCACGGCTGACCAGCGCGCGGAGGCGTAGCCAGCGATGATCAGCACGATGTGAGTGATCATCAGATAGAAAGACAGCAGGCCGACCACACGGTGGATCCGCGCCAGCCGGTCTCTGCCGAAGGCGTGTTCCAGCGGAGGCAGCCGCGACATCAGGAGCACCTGGATCAGCAGCAGATCAGCTGCCCACAGACCGGTCAGACGGCCCAGCGAGGTGAGCCCGCTCACCCAGTGAGCAAGATCAGTTACTCCGCCGTCGGCGACCCACCAATAGGTGACGAGCAGCAAACCAAGCCACAACGCCATCGCCGATCCCAGCCGCACGAAGCGGTCGAGCGCCGCATCTTTGTCGAGCGGCAGTGGTGGCGCCCAAGTTGCGGCGGGCGGCGCGCTGGCTAGCGCAGTCACCGTGACCACCTCGACGCGTGGGACATGGCACTCGCTTCCCGTCGGCGGACTTTCATCGTTGAGAACCGAACTGAGGTTCAGCCATGGTGAACCTGTTAGTCAGCTGTGAAGGATGCGGCTGAGGCCACTGGGTGGGCCTTCAGTCCGTGAATCCACCCTGAGCCTGTCGAAGGGTTCCTTGCGACAGGCTCAGACAGATTCAGCTCTTACTCCCCCGCGTCCTCCTCGGACTCACCGGCCAAGATCAAATACAACGACCGGCGAGCCTGGGCCAGCACCTGCGACGCCGCCTCTAGCTGCGTCGCGCTGCCGCCGACCTCGATTTGGCGTACCGCCGCCAACAACTGGTGCATCGGGTCTCTCAGGTCTGGGCGATCGGCCGCACCGGCGAAGTCGGCGAACGGATCGCCGAGTCGTGCGCTGCGCTCCTCGAGATAGGTGCGACCCTCAGCCGTAAGGGTGACCAGCCTGCGGCCGCCTTCCTCTTTGGTGGTGACCAGACCTTCATCCTCGAGTTGCGCGATCGTCGGATAGATCGCCCCCGGGCTCGGATGCCAGGCGCCACCGGTGCGGTCACTCATGGCCTGCATGATCTGGTAGCCGTGCATGGGCTGGTCGGCGAGGAGCAGCAGAATTGCCGTCCGCACATCGCCCCGCTGGGCGCGTCCGCGCCCTCGGCCGAATGGAGCGCCCGGACCAGCCGGCCCGCCGCGTCGGCCTTCTCGGCCGCCGCCACGGTGACCGTGTGGTCTGTGGTCTTCACTACGTGGACCGCGTCGACGGCCGGGTTCGGCTTCCCAACCACGACTGCGGCGTTGTTCAGGCTCCCCCATGGAGCCTTGATCTTTGTAACGCATGATGCGTTCCTCCTTGTCTAGGATTTATAAAGACAGTATCAAGATATATCGCGATACTGTCTTTAGCAACATCTCCGATCGAACGGTTTGTTCCTACCCGCCCTGATCTGACCCGAGCCCAGAGAGGGCGCCTGCTTGAAGCGCAGTAGGGATAACCCGAGATCAAACTGGCCCGATAGCCTGATGGTGGCTTCGCGGCCGGGCGAGGAACGTAGCCGATATGAATAATTCCTACGTCCGAGATGAACCTGCCGACGAAGTACTTGATCTTTATGGAGTACTCCCCGAGCGCGTGGATATCGCGCATCAGCCGGCGCGCCCGACAGAGAATGATCCTGTGACATCCATGATCAAAGGCATCGGTCGCAACTTCGCGACGATCATGGGAATGTTCGCCCTCTCGCTCGCGGCTTTCATCGCGTGCGTCACGCTGTTCAGCCTCGGGGTGAGCCTGCTGGTGCTCGTGGTCGGCCTGTTCATCCTGGTCGGCTGCCTTATCGTCGCGGGCTGGGCGTCGCGGATGACGATGGCGCTACTCGACTACGCGGGCATGACGCTGCCGCGTACCCACTATCCCGCCGCTGGACCGGGATTTCGTGGCAAGCTGCGGCGGCTGGCGTACCCCCAAGCCTGGCGGGATCTGCTGCACGTGCTGGTCAACTTCATCCTCAGCATCATCACGTTCTCCCTCGCCCTGACCTGGGTCTTCGGCGGACTCGGCGGCGTGACCTACTGGTTCTGGAGCCAGTGGTTGCCGCAGCCAAACGAAGGTCTGCCAGCCTTGCTCGGCTATCCCGGTCGTTTCGCCGATATCACCTTCAATTCGGTGGCCGGCGCGGTGCTGTTGGTCACGACACCGCTGATGCTGCGCGGCCTCGTCCGGCTACACGGCGCGGTGGCGTACGCGTTGCTCGTCGATGAGACGCCGGCCCTACGGCAGCAGGTGAGCGAACTGACTCAGAGCCGAACCGCCGCCGGGGAGGCCGAGGTGCATACGTTGCGCCGGCTCGAGCGTGACCTGCACGACGGTCCGCAGCAGCGCCTGGTCAGACTCGGTATGGATCTGTCGGCCGCGCAGCGTCGGCTCGACGACGATCCGGCCCAGGCCCGTGCGCTGCTCGACGAGGCAATGAGGCAGTCACAAGATGCACTGGCCGAGATTCGTACCCTCTCCCGAGGCATCGCTCCTCCGATCCTGGCCGAACAGGGCTTGCCCGCAGCGATCACCGCGCTGGCTGCCCGCGGCACTATCCCCACCTCGGTGGAGGTCGATGAGGTACAGCTCTCCGATGCGGCGCAGAATGCGGCCTACTTCGTGGTGGCCGAAGCCCTTGCCAACATGGAAAAGCACAGCCAGGCGCACTCCGCATCCATCGAAGTACGGCGGCTGGGAGCGCTTGCAGTGATCAACATCACCGACGACGGCGTCGGCGGCGCCTCGCTGGCGAAGGGTCACGGCCTTTCCGGCCTGGTCGACCGGCTGGCCGGTGTGGATGGGACCCTAACCCTCTCATCACCGGCAGGTGGTCCCACCTTGCTTACGGCGACGATCCCACAACAGAGCTAACTCCCCTACCGACTTGTCAGACTCTCAGACGGCTATAGCCCTCTGAGAGTCTGACAAGTCGGTGGATGTGGCAGCGTATGGGGCGTGCGTGTGGTGGTGGCCGACGACTCCGTCCTGCTTCGTGAGGGTCTCGTCCGGCTGCTGACCGAGGTCGACACGGAGGTCGTGGCCGCGGTTGACGACGCTCCAAGCTTCCTGCGAGCCGTGAGTGAGCATCGGCCGGACGTCGCGATCGTGGATGTACGGATGCCGCCCGGCATGACCGATGACGGGCTGCGGGCTGCCGTCGAGGCCCGTGCCTCCCAGCCCGACTTGGGAATCTTGATGCTGTCGGCGTACGTCGAGCTCTCCTATGCCGACGTACTGCTCTCCGACGGCCGCGGTCGGGTGGGCTACCTGCTCAAGGACCGAGTCACCTCGCTCGACACGCTGGTTGACGCCCTGCGAACCATTTCTGCCGGCGGCACTGTTCTCGACCCCGAGGTCGTCGCCCAGCTGCTGGTGGCACGACGACGGACCGACCCGCTCGGCACGCTCAGCCCCCGGGAGCGGGACGTGCTGGCACTGATGGCTGAGGGACGCAGCAATGCCGCCATTGCCGAACGCCTCGTAGTCACCGGCGGCGCGGTCGAGAAGCACGTGTCCAACATCTTCGCCAAGATCAACTTGCCGGATGTCGGCTCGGACAACCGCCGGGTACTCGCCGTCCTCGCCTGGCTCCGCGCCCGCTAGCTCGCCGTCGGCCGGGGGGCCAGACGTTAGTGTGGCGGACATGGCCACGGAGCGCATCGAGATGGAGGTCGGAGACCGAGTCGTCAAGATCAGCAACCCGGACCGGGTCTATTTCTCGGCTCGCGGGGAGACCAAACTTGATCTTGCTCGCTACTACCTCTCGGTTGCCGACGGCATTGTCAACGCGCTCTACCACCGGCCCTGCATGCTGCACCGCTTCCCTGATGGCGTGGACGGCGAGAAGGTGCATCAGAAGAGGCTGCCGCACGGCGCGCCGCCGTGGATCGAGACCGTACGGGTGCACTTTCCGCGCTTCAATCGCGACGCTGACGAGCTCTGCGTGACTCATCCGGCAGACGTGATCTGGGCGGTGCAGATGTCGACGGTCGAGTTCCACCCCTGGAATTCCCGGCGCGACGACGTCGAGTCTCCCGACGAGTGGCGGATCGATCTTGATCCGATGCCGGTAGCGACCTACGACGACGTCCGGCGAGTGTCAGTGATCGTGCAGGAACTGCTGACCGAGCTGGGAGCGGTGGGATACCCGAAGACCTCCGGTGGCAAGGGCCTGCACATCTACGTACGGATCGTTCCTGATCATGGACACCCCGACGTACGCCGGGCAGCCTGGGCGTTTGCCCGGGAGGTCGAGCGCCGCGCCGGCGACCTGGTGGACCTCACCTGGTGGCGTAAAGATCGAGATCCTGGCTCAGTCTTCGTCGACTACAACCAGAATGCGCGCGACCACACCATCGCCAGCGCCTATTCCGTACGCGGCACGCCCGAGGGCATCGTCTCGGCGCCCTTACGCTGGGACGAGATCGCCGAGGCGAACCCCAAGGATTTCACCATCGCCACCATGCCAGCGCGATACGCCGCGGTCGGTGATCTTCACGCGGACATCGACGACCACATCTATCGGCTTGATCAGCTCCTGGAGTGGGCAGATCGGGACGAGCGCGACAACAAGGCCGCGCCGCCCGATCCTGAATAACCCGTAAGCCGTGACGCTGAATGTGAAGCGCTGAGACCCTTCGACAAGCTCAGGGCGCATCTGCTACGCCAGTCCCTTGCTCTTCAACCACTCGCCGGCTACCTGCGCAGGGTCCTGCCGGTCGCTGTCAACCTTCTTGTCGAGTTGGACAAGATCATCAGTGGTCAGCGCAGACTGCACAGCATCCAAGGCCGCGACCGCATTCGCATTGTCGGCAACGTCGGAGCGAACCAGCGGAATGACGTTCTGCGGCAAGATCATCGACTGGGGATCTTCGAGCTGGACGTAGCCCTTCTCGGAGATCACCGCGTCGGTGGTGAAGAAGGTCGCCACCTGAATCTTGTTGGAATCCAAGTCGCTGATCTTGGGCGGATACTTCGCGTACGGGACGAAGGCCTTGAACTTGGCGCCGTAGATCTTCTCTAGTCCGGGAGGTCCGTACGCCCGCTTCTCCAGCTCGGGCGGCCCGCCCAGTGTCGAGGTGCTGGCGATCTTCTTCAGATCTTCCAGCGAGGTAATCCCGTTCTTCGCTGAGAAATCCTTGGTCACGACGTAGACATCTTGATCAACAGCGGGCGAAGCCTTCAGCACCTTGATGCCCGGTGGTAGCACGGCCGGCAGTGACTTCTCGACCTCGTCGGCGGTGGTCGCTGTGGCATTGGCGTCGAAGTTGAGCAGCAGGTTGCCGGTGTACTCGGGGACGGCCGAGATCGAGCCATCTTGCAGGGCTTTGATGTAGATCTCGCGCGACCCGATGCCGAGCTTGGTTGACGACTCGACACCCTTTGCCTTCAAGGCTTGGGAGTAGATCTCGGCCAGGATCTTGGATTCGGTGAAGTCAGCTGAGCCGACGACGACGGGGCGCCTTGCGCACCGCTCGCCGAGCCCGATTGGGAGGGCTGGGGCGAGCTGGCATCGCTCAGCGGATTGCTACTGCCGCCGCACGCCGCGAGGAGCAGGCCAGCAATGCCCAAGCTGACACCGAGGAGTGATTGCTTGATCTTCATTCGTGAACTCTCTCCTATCGCTGCCGGACAGAATCGAACCGTCCGACTAGGTTAAGTGGGGATTACGCGGGCTGGTCGATCGTCTCGCCTCTCGGGCTGGCTCGACGACTACGGCTCGTGCGACGGCCGGGGCTTGCATGGCGGCTGGCCAGCCATCCGACCCCGCCCAGCAAAATGTCCAGGACAACGGCCAGCACCGCAACCATGAAGGCGCCCGCAAACATTTGGGGATAGTCACGCGTCGCATTGCCCGTGATCAGCAGCCGACCAAGGCCTTCACCCGAGCTGTAGGCGGCGACCGTCGCCGTCGCCACGACCTGCAGAGTCGAACTCCGTAGCCCGGAGATCACCAGCGGCAGGGCCAGCGGCCACTCGACCTTGGAGACGACCTGCCGCTCCGACAGGCCAAGTGCCCGCCCCGCGTGCACGGCCTCATGATCGGCGCCATGTATGCCCGCCGCGGTTGCGGTGAGAATGGGTGGCAACGCGAGCACCGCCAGGACGCCAATGATCGGCCCTACCCCCGTGCCCAGCAGCAGCACGACAAGAACCAGCAGACCCAACGTCGGAATGGCCCGAGCAGCATTACTCACACCGATCACGAGGAACGAACCACGGCCGGTGTGACCAATGAAAATGCCGAGCGGGATGGCGATAGCCGCGGCAATCCCGACCGACGCAGCGGTATAGGCGAGCTGCTGAAGCAGCAGATTCCAAATCCCAGCTGGGCCTTCCCAGTTGGCCGGATCAGTCAGATAGGAAAAAATGTTCATGCCGTGCGCCGCTTCCTGAACCAGGGCAGCGTGCCACGCTGAATGAGCAAGATCAACGCATCCGCTACCAGGCCAATGCCAACATCAGCACCAGACCGACAATGATCGGCGTGTAGAAAAAGCTCCCGAAACCAAGGTCGAACAGCTTGCCCAGCGCTCCACTGCCGATCAGGACTGCCACACTCACCAAGGCGATATTCGAGACCGTGACGACGCGAAGACCGGCGAAGATCACCGGCATGGCGAGCGGCAGCTCGACCCGGAACAGCCGGCGCAGCCAGCCATAACCGACTGCTGAGGCGGACTGCTTCACTGACGCTGGCACCGAGCGCAGGCCGTCCACGACGCTACGCACCAGCAGTGCAATCGAGTAGATAGCCAACGCCGCGACGATATTGACTGGATTGAGGATCTTCGTGCCGAGGATCAACGGCATCATCACGAAGAGGGCCAGAGAGGGAATCGAGTAGATCACGCCAAGAAAGGCGAGGATGACGTTGGCGACCCGCTTGGTCTTGAAGACAAGAAAGCCGAGCGGCAGCGAAATGACCAGGGCAATGAGAACGGGCAGCACGGAAAGGATGATGTGCTCGACCAACAAGCTGCCGATCATCGCCAGGTTGCGCTGAATCCATGCCCAGTCGAGGTTCACCGCACGACGCCCGACCCCCGGCGATACCGAGCCTCGCCGTTGGCTTCCTGGCCCTCCCGATGCCCATCGTCGGTTGGATGACCTTCGCTAGGCGGCGGCTGATCTGCTGCTGACTCGTCGCTGCTCGACTCCGCCTGCTCAATGTTGATTGTGTCGTCGCTGACCGTGTCATCCCTGACGGTGTCGTCGGCAGGCTGGTCGGGCTGGGCCTCAGGAGCCGGAGCAGCGGCAGCCTGTGCGTCCTCGACGCTGACCTCCTCGGCCTCCTGAGCTTCGGCCTCGCTGAGCGCCGCCTCGTCCAAGGGTGGCGCGTACGCCTCCGCGGGGTCTGGCTGCACCGACTTGGCTTGTTCAGGCTGCTCGGAGTCGGTCGCTCGTTCCGCCTGCTCGGATTCACCCGCTGCCTCGGCGGCGTAATCCGGCTCGCCCACGTCGTCATATTCCGCGTCCGATTCAGCCGCCGGCTCATACTCGAAGGCAGCTTCGGCCTCGCGAATCGAGATCGATTCAGCAACCGATGTGCGGACGTCCCTGACCTTGTCCAAGATCGCGTCGGCGCTGACCACGCCGGCATATCTGCCGGTATCGGCCGTCACCGCGACCGCAAGACCGAATGGCGAGGTCAGAGCGGAATCCAGCGCACCGCGCAAGGAGTCGGTTTCTGGGCTGAAGGTCGCTCCGAGCTGGAAGACTTGACCCGGCCGCTCCAGATCCGCCCAGCCGACTGGCCGGGCATCGCCGTCCACCACCAGAATCGGCCCCGGCCCGCTCGCCGTCTCCACATCTCGGACCACCTTGACTCGATCGAGAGTGAGCACAGTCGCCGGCTGAAATGAGAGGGACCGGAAACCGCGGTCGCGGCCGACGAATCCCTCCACGAACGCGTCGGCGGGCTCGTCGAGCACCTGCTGCGGCGTACCCACCTGGGCGAGATGTCCACCTACCCGCATGATGGCGACCCGGTCGCCCAGCTTGATGGCCTCGTCGATGTCGTGGGTGATCATGATGATGGTCTTGCTCAGCTCGCGTTGCAGTCCGAGGAAAAACTCATGCAGCTCGCTGCGAACGACCGGATCCACCGCCGAGAACGGCTCATCCATGAGCATGACCAGCGGGTCGGCCGCGAGCGCGCGTGCCACGCCAACCCGTTGCTGCTGCCCGCCGGACAGCTGAACGGGATAGCGCTCCCCGAGCTTCCGCTCCAAACCGACGCTGTCGAGCAGCTCCAAGGCCCGCTTCTCGATCTTCTTCTTGGGCCAATGGAGAAGACCTGGAACGGTACCGATGTTGTCGAGCACGGTGCGATGCGGGAACAACCCACCGCTCTGAATGACATAACCCATCTGGCGGCGCAACGTGGTCTTGCGCTTGGAGCGAAGCGGCGTGCCGTCCCAGGTGATGCGGCCGGTCGTCGGCTCCAACATTCGGTTGACCATGCGTAGCGTCGTCGTCTTACCGCAGCCGGAGGGGCCGACAATCACGGTGATTTGGTCGGAGGGCACAGTCAGCGTGAGGTCGACGACTGCCGCCGTGCCATCCCGGAATGTCTTGCCGACTGACTCGAACTCAATCACGCTCAAACTCCAGAGGTCTCGAAGGACACAAAAACCCTAGTCGCCAGCGCCGACAATTTACGTACGCCGCTCGGCGCGCCCCGGTTACGCTCCGGCCAACGTGAGCTGAGTCCTCGCCGGAATCACGATCCGGCGTGGGCTTGTGCAAGTTCGCTGGCCGGTCGTTGAGCTCGGCGAGGTCGGCGTCGCTGAGGTGGACATCGACGACCCCTAGGTTTTCCTCGAGGTGGGCCAGCGACGACGTGCCAGGAATGAGCAGGATGTTGTCCGCTCTGGCCAGCAGCCAGGCGAGCCCAACCTGCGCCGGCGTCGCACCACGACGTTTGGCGACGCTGCGCACAGCGGGATCGTCGACGACCTTGGGCATCCGGGAGAACGCCGAGCCGAGCGGGAAATACGGGACGAATGCGATCCCGGCGGCGATGCAGTGGTCGAGTACGCCGCCGTCGTCCTGGCTCAGCAGGCTGTAGGGGTCCTGAACACAGGTGATCTCGCTGGATACGGCTTGCACCTCGGCGAGCGGCGCGGTCGAGATTCCCACACCGGCGATCTTGCCCTCTTCGCGGAGGGCGACCATCTCAGCCAATTGATCCTCGACCGAGACATTCTGGCTAGGCGGCAGTCCGTCATGCCTTTCCATCCGGCGGATATTGACGGCACCGAGCTGCTCAATGCCGAGAGTCGCCAGGTTCTCCTCCACACCGGCCCGCAGTTCCTCAGGCCGCTGCGCGAGAATCCAGCCGCCCCGGTCGTCGCGCAATGCTCCGACCTTGGAGACGATCACCAGGTCTTGGGGATAGGGGTACAGCGCTTCCCTGATCAGCTCATTGGACACCTTCGGTCCGTAGTACTGGGCCGTGTCGATGTGGTTGACCCCGGCCTCGACCGCTCGGCGCAAGACTGCGACCGCCTGCTCGTGGTCCTTGGGCGGTCCCATCACGCCCGGACCGGGGAGCTGCATCGCTCCGAACCCGACGCGCCGAACGGCCTTGCCGGAGATTTCATATGTCGTTGCCATCTCGCCTCATTCATGGTCTGCAGATGGCTAACAAGCTACGCGCGGTCGCGCTGCCACCCGTACATGCCGGGTTTCTAAGGCGCGATCACCGGCGGTACGGAAGGTCGCAAAGGCTCAATCTCGTATCGAATTAGGCTGATGGCGCAACGAGGAGGAGTGACAGGTGAAGGTTGTCGCGATTGTCGTGGCATTGGCCGTCTCGATCGTCGGTGTTGTGCTCTTTGCCCGCGCCGTGGCATCGATCGTCGGCGTCGTCAAGCTCGGCAAACCCGCTCCCGGCCGAGGTGATCATCGTGGCCAGCGGTGGCGACACATGCTCGCTGAAACCCTCGGGCATACCCGGATGCTGCAGTGGACCAAGGTTGGCATCGCGCACTGGTTCGTGTTCATCGCCTTCGGCGCCTTGTTCTTCACGTCTGATCACCGCGTACGGACAGCTCTTCGATCCGCGCTTCGCGCTACCGATCATCGGGCACTGGCCGCCGTACGAGTGGGCCAGCGAGATCATCGCGTGGGCGGGACTGATCTCGATCAGCTTCTTGATCATCGTGCGGCTGCTGACCGGTCGCGGCCGGGAATCTCGATTTTTCGGTTCACGATCATGGCAGGGCTTCTACGTCGAGCTGACCGTGCTAGGGATCGTGCTGTGCGTTCTTGCCCTGCACGCCATGGAATATCGGCTGCTCGGCGCTGAAACCTCGCGGCTGCATTTCCCGCTGACCTGGTTCTTGCTGCCCTCCGGGATCAGCCCCGCGGCGCTCGAAACCGGCATCGTGATCGTCGCAGCGATCAAGATCATCATCTCGATGGCGTGGTTCATCGTGATCGGCCTCAACACGACGATGGGCGTTGCCTGGCATCGATTCAGCAGCTGGCCGAATATCTGGTTCAAGCGAGAGAGCTCTGGCAAGCCGGCGCTCGGTGCGCTGCAACCGATCATGATCGACAGCAAGCCGCTCGATTTCGCCAACATCGAGGATCTGGACGAGGACACCTCACTGGGTGTTGGCAGGGTGGAGGACTTTACCTGGAAGGGATTGCTCGACTTCACCTCCTGCACCGAGTGTGGTCGCTGCCAATCCCAGTGCCCGGCCTGGAATACCGGCAAGCCGCTCTCCCCGAAGCTGCTGATCATGGATCTACGGGAGCACGGGTACGCCAAGGCGCCCTATCTGCAGGCGGCCGAAGCAGCACGTGAAACCTTGCCTGACGCGACCCGCCAGGAGGCCGCCCGGCCGCTGGTAGGGCCTATCGAGGTCACGGACGGGGTGCCTGGGGTCATCGACCCTGATGTCCTGTGGTCCTGCACCACGTGCGGCGCGTGCGTCCAGCAATGCCCGGTGGACATCGAGCATGTTGATCACATCCTCGATATGCGCCGCTTCGAGGTGATGATGTCCGCGGAGTTTCCTAGCGAGCTCAACGGCCTGTTCAAAGGCCTGGAGAGCAAGGGAAATCCATGGAACATGAGCCCTCGCGGACGGCTGGACTGGGCCAAGGATCTGCCCTTTTCTGTGCCTGTGGTCGGTGAGGACGTCGAGGACCTCAGCGCGGTGGAATACCTGTTCTGGGTCGGCTGCGCCGGGGCGTACGAGGACCGCGCCAAGAAGACCACGCGAGCGGTCGCGGAATTGCTGCATCTCGCCGGCGTGAGCTACGCCGTACTCGGCAATGGTGAGACGTGTACGGGTGACCCGGCGCGACGCGCCGGAAATGAGTTCGTCTACCAGCAGCTCGCCTTGCAGAATGCCGACACCTTGCAGGAGGCGAAGGCGACCAAGATCATCGCGACGTGCGCACACTGCCTGAATGCATTGAAGAACGAGTATCCGCAACTCGGCGTCAACTGCGAGGTCGTGCATCACACTCAGCTGCTCAACCGGCTGGTACGCGACGGTCGGCTGACCCCGATCGCGCCACCCGAGGGCTCCGTCGCCGGCCGGACGATCACCTATCACGACCCCTGCTATCTCGGCCGACACAACGAGATCTACGATCCGCCGCGCGATCTGCTCGGATCCTTGCCTGGCGCCACGATCGCCGAAATGCCGCGTACCCGCGAGCGGTCGTTCTGTTGCGGCGCCGGCGGTGCGCGGATGTGGATGGAGGAACGGCTCGGCACCAGGATCAACGACAACCGGACCGAGGAGGCGCTGCGTACGCTCGCTAGCTCGGGTAGCAACGGCCACGATGCGATTGCGACCGGATGTCCGTTCTGTCGGGTGATGTTGACCGACGGGCTGACCGAGAAACAAGCCGACGGGGCTGCACCGGAAACCACGGAGGTCCTCGATGTCGCGCAGCTGCTCCTCGAGGCGGTGAAGCGCGCCTAGTGCCACTCGCTTGGCCGCTGGACGAGGCAAGGAGCACTCCGATGCGCCTCAGCTGGCTGTCCTCCATACAGTCCGCTGCAGATACGACCGAAATGGATATATCTCTTTCGGCATGCGGATATTTGAACTATTTGACGTCTGTCCCTCTTGATTTGACGTCATTTTGACGTCATAGTGGCGTCATGGATCTTTCACCGTACATCGAGTCGGTCCGGGCAGGCGTTGTCAGCGCCTCCTCGCTGGCCGACGAGCCAACCCAACACGTCGCGGCACGGCTCGGCACAGCAATCGAGTCCTCAACCCGACTCGCGCTCATTCGAGCGTTGTCCGACGCCGCAGGGACGATCAGCGCCGAACTCGCTCCTTCTTCTGTTGAGGTGCGGATGGTCGGCAGCGAGCCAGAATTCGTCGTCTCAATCCAGACTGCCGATGCCGAACCCACCTTGCTGATGCCCGAGTCCGAACAGGCGGGCGAGGACGCAGCGGGAGCGGCAACTTCTGATGTTGAGGACGAGCCGGTAGCTCGCATCAGCCTGCGGCTTCCGCAGTCGGTCAAGACGCGAGTCGACGAGATCGCCTCGGCAGAGGGAATCTCCACCAATGCCTGGCTGATTCGCGCGGTCATGGATGCCCTCTCCGAGCGCAGCAGCGGCCCAGCGAGCGAGTGGCCGCAGCCGCCGCGTCCACCGATGCCGCCGTCACCGAATGCGGTCTTCGGTCCGTATGGCCCATTCGGAGAGCATGGCGTCTTCAGCCCAGAGGGTCCGTTCGGACCGGCCGGGGCGTTGCGGGATCGCCTCAGGAGAGCCGCGCGGGAGGACCGGCGTTCCCGCGGGAACGTTCAGGGATGGGTGCGATGAGCATCACACGCTCCTACGAGGGGGTACGTCACGTTGTCGTGGACGACCTCGGCGACGGATCGATCACCGTAATGCCTGGGGCGCGGCCGGATGTGGTCGAAGCCTCTATCGAGGGTGCCGACGATGCGTACCTGGAGCAGATCCAGATCCGCCATGATCGCGACTGGCTCCGGATCAGTTTTCCGCAGCAGTTCTTGCGGTACACGAAAGCCGAGCTACGCCTCGACGTACCGGACGGGCTGGACTATACGATCAAGACCGGTTCGGCAGACATCTCGATCAGTGCCGAAATCGGTCGCGCCAAGATCGTCAGCGGCTCGGGCGACATCACGCTCGGCAACGCGACGGATCTTGACTGCAGCGCCGGCTCGGGCAGTATCTCGGTTGCTCGAATGGACGGCAATGGCAGCCGGGTCCGGACAGGCTCGGGCGACGTGTCGTTGGGCGAAGTGAACGGCCCCATCACCGCAAAGTCGGGGTCCGGCTCAGTCATGGTGAAATCACTGCGCGGTGCCACGTTGCAGGCGAACTCGGGATCCGGCGACATTTCGGTCGCTGCGACAAGCGGCTCGGTCGACCTGCGCTCGGCTTCAGGCTCCTTGACGGTCGGGATTGCCGACAATCTGCCCGCCTGGCTCGACCTCAACTCGGTGTCCGGCGACATCCGTATCGGACTGGAGCCGACCGCCCAGCCCGAGCCCGGCGAGCCGTACCTCACGCTGCGAGCGCGTACGGCCTCTGGCGACATCTCCATTTACCGCGCTTGAGTCCATCTACCGCGCGGAAGTCCATGTACCGAGCTTGAGCGGTGTTGGAAACGCACGTGCACGTGCGTCCTGTCGCGATGCATGTTGCAGAGCCTGTTGCGTTTTGCGTGTGCATCGTGACTGCAACCGAAACGTGCACGTGCGTTTCCAACAGAGGGGGCCGTGACTAGATGCGGAGCTGAAAGATGGACGCGGATGTTCGCTGCAAGTTCGCGGCAAAATCCGGCCCGCTAGATCTTCGTACGGTGGAAGTTCAGGTGAGAGCGGCTCGGAGTCGGGCCGCGCTGGCCCTGATAGTGGGAGCCGTTCTGAGCCGACCCGTACGGATGCTCGGCGGCAGTCGTCAGCCGAAAGAAGCACAACTGGCCGATCTTCATGCCGGGCCAGAGCTTGATCGGCAGGGTGGCAACATTCGATAGCTCGAGCGTGACGTGACCGCTAAAGCCTGGGTCGATGAACCCCGCGGTGGCGTGGGTGAGTAAGCCGAGTCTGCCGAGCGATGACTTCCCCTCAACCCGTGCGGCGATGTCATCGGGAAGCGTGACGACCTCATAGATCGAGCCCAGCGCAAACTCACCCGGATGCAAGATGAACGGCTCCTCGCCCACCGGCTCAACGGCCCGAGTCAACTCAGACTGATCAGCCGCCGGGTCGATGTGCGGATACCGGTGGTTCTCAAAAACGCGGAAATATCGATCGAGACGGACATCAATGCTCGACGGCTGAACCATGTCGACGGCGTACGGCTCGAGCCCGATGCGGCCGGCATCGACCTCGGCCTTGATGTCGCGGTCCGAGAGCAGCATGCCGGGACACTATCGCGGGAAGCAGCAGTTAGCTGCCGCGCGTGATCTCAAGCCAGTGGTCACCGATGGATACGATCGCGCCCTCACCAACGCGGACCATTTCGCCCGCCTTGCAGCGCGTCGACATCCCGTTGGTCGTCGACACTGTCGAGCCGTTGGTCGATCCGCGGTCGACGACATACACCCCACCGGCGTCCAGCCCAACCGCCAGATGGGACTTCGACACGGTACGCGTCTCGTCAGCGATCTTGATCAGCTGGGCATCCTCCTCGCCGGCCTGCGGCTGCGGGTTGCGGCCCAGCAGGATGAGTCCGTCCAAGGCGATCCGCCTCCCGTCATCCAGCAAGATCGACCATTCTTGGAGGTACGGCGAACGCTCGGCGACGGAAGTTTGGTCGGCGAGATTACCCGCCGTATCGTCCGGCACCGGTTCGTAGGGCGAGGCACCAAGATGGAGCACCGCTCTCCTGCTGCGGCATCTGATCGGCCTGCTGATCTGGCGCATAGAGCTCGGCGCCAGGGTCGACCGTCTCATATTGCTGCGGCGCGTATTGCTGTGGCGGCGCGTATTGCTGTTGCGGCGCGTATTGCTGCGGCGGTCCGTACGGCGCGCCTGGGTGCGGCGTCGCGTACGCATTGCCGCCGTACGGGCCGCTCGGTCCACTCTGCGGCATGGCGGCAGCCCCGGCGTACGGAGAGGCTTGACCCGTCGGGTACCCGCCCATCCCAGGCGGTGGAGTCAGTTGGCCAGGCGGCACTGGGCTGCCGGCTGAGCCGTAACCCTCCTCGGCGGCATAGCTCGGGGACATCGGGGCGGCGGACACTGCCGGGCGAGCACCATTCGGCTGCAGGGAACCGTTCAAAGCTGAGCCTGCGGACTCTGCATGGCAGGAGCGGCTGCCCGAGCCGGTTGGGCAGCCGGTGCGAGAATCCGTTCCTTGATCATCACCGCAGTGGCGGCGAGATCGTGCCAGCCCTGCTTGCGTGGCTGCCGCAGTTCGAAGATCAACATCAGCAACAGGCCGATGCCGGTGATGTACAACGCCCAGAACACCAAGCCGCGGATGAAGGCCCGGCTCAATCCGATCGGCCGTCCGTCGAGGAATCCCACCACTTGCAGCTTCATCGCCCTGAGACCGGGACTCGCCGCGCGTACGGCAAGCAGGTACCACACGACGATGAGCCAGCCGATGGCGATGATGGCGCCAATAATGGCGAGTGTCATGCGCAGCGCACCCGAGGTGGTGGGGAGCAGAAAAATCAGTGCGAGGCTCACTACGACCGGAACCGACATGTTGATCAGGAACGCCACGAAGCGCCTGCCAAGAGGACCTACCTCCACCCCAGGCGGCAGGCCTGTCTCGCGATTCGGTCGACCCGTAACGGGCGATTCCATGACAAGCTCCTCGTCGTTAGTGACTTTCGCAGCACAGACGCTACTGCGGAAAGTCAATCAATACAGACACTCCATCACCGAGCTCCATGACACTGCCCACTTGCACGGGGATCCGCTCACCCGGGGCGAGCTGCTGACCATCCCCGGCTCCCGGCGGTACCAGGATCGTTCCGTTCGTGGAGTTCAGGTCGGTGACAACAACCTGCCAGTCATCAGGAGATACCTCGAGATGTGTCCGGCTGATGTCGTGATTAGGGCTAGGGACCGTCATCAGCCGCGGTGTTTGGCTGCTTGACCGATCGCTGGACGGCGCCCGGCCGATGAGGACCGTTCGATCGACCTCGGCGCTTGTCCCGTTGGAGGCCCGAAGCACAGCCAGGACCGGAGGTCCGACCAGCTGCGGTCCCTGGGTGCCGACGGCGCCGCCGCACACCCGACAGCTGGTTGCGTCGGGTGGGCTGGCGTGCCCATTGGGGCAGAGCACGGCGAGTATCGCCGGCTCGGAGGAATGAGGGGATGCGTCGGAGCGGGGTGCGGCAGGTGGAACAAGTTCGGCAGCATCTTCCCCGGCAAGATTGAGAGCCACCGCATCCTCGAGCTTCTGCGGCCCGGCGTAGCCACCGGGGACATCCGACTCAGCAACATCCGGCTCAGCAATATCCGGCTCAGTATCTGCGGCCGGCTCGTCGAACGGCGAGGACATGAACTCGGTCTCGGCGTTCGCCAAGGCTGCGATCTCGGTTGCCGACAACTCGGCCGTTTGCGGAGTCGGCGCAGCAGCCTCGGCCTCATCGGCAAACTCCGATGGGCCCTGTGTCGGCTCAGCGCCCGCAGATGCCACGACCTCTGGCAGGGGTTCGGTGGATGGCTCGCTGGATGCCTCGGCGGATACCTCGGATTGGTCGTCCCCTACGTCGGCCGCGCTCGGCTGCCCTTGTGGAGACCTGACCTGAACACCTTCGGACGCATCCAATACCACCGACGAAGCGCGTACCGCGCCGACCACGAGCGGCAGTTCGAGCAGGGTGACGTCTCCTTCGTGTGCCAGATCGACGCGTACCTGCTCAACGCCGGCGAGTCCGACCTCAGTCCAGGTCTGGATTCCGTTCCCGTCGGCCACGACCTTTCCGGTGGCGAGATCGATGACCGAGATCTGGCCGCGTACCAGAGAACGCATGCCATCTGCCGTCCAGAAGAAGGCACCGAAGGTTGGCAGTTGATCCATCTTGAACGTCGCCAACAGCGACGCGAGATCGGTGATCGAGCTGGAGGCAACGACCTGATCCCACAATGTGTTGATCAAGGCTGCCCATTCCCGAGTTGGGGGTTCGAGCACGACGAGGGACGTCGGCCCCGACAGCACCACCCACTCCCCTGGCGTGTACGTGGCGCGCCACCGTCCCAGCGTGGCAGTCATAAGTCCTCCCCAGGCCTTAATACCCCAGGCTTGGAGCAATTCTCTCTTGGCCCGGGTCTGAGACAAAGTCGGGGCCGCCTGAGAATGATTCCCCTGGTCAGAGCCAGGAGAATAGGCTGCTCGAAACGCTGAGGGCCCGTATAGTTTGTATCGTGCTCGCCGAAACCCGTGCCTGGGTCATCGCAACGAGGCGCCATACGACCGCTCGTCGTACCACGATTGCTGACGTCGCGCGAGAGGCTGGCGTCAATAAGGGAACCGTTTCCCGCGCGCTGCGCGGCATTCCCGGAGTCGGCCCATCGACCAGGGAGCGGATCATTGAGACCGCCGACCGGCTCGATTTCTCGGCATCACACCTGGCCACGGCGCTCGCCAGCGGGCAGTCCCGGACGGTGGGCATCGTCCTTCCGACGCTTCGCTCCTGGTACTTCAGCGAGTTTGCGTCGGGGGCCAGTGAGATCCTCAGCCCCGCAGGTTTCCGGGTGGAGCTGATCAATCTGGATGTCGACTCCGACTTTCTTGACGTTGAGTCCGCCATGTTCCGCAAGCTGTTCCGCGAGCTCGGAGCCGGACGTGGCCGCGACGCGCTGCTCTTCGCCGGCACGATCTCGACCGAACAGGCCGAAGAAACCCCCGACTCGGCTCGCGTACCAGTCCTTGCCTCGGGCTCGCCGCTCACCAGCGTGCCCGGGATCTTCGTCGACAACCGAGCTGGTGGCCGGCTGGTTGCCGAGCACCTGCTGTCGCTCGGTCATCGCGATATCGGCATCTTTGACGGACGCATGTCGGGCAAAACTGACTATCACGTCTGGGATCAGCGCACCGACGGACTGCGCGACACGGTGCGAGAGGCCGGGTTCGACATCGACAGCCGGAATGTTGTACAGCCAGGCGATTGCCACGCCACTGACGGTGAGCGAGCGATGAGCGCAGTGCTCGCCAGCGGCCGGAAGCTCCCCACTGCGGTCTTCTGCCACACCGATGAAATGGCGTTCGGAGCGATGGCGGCGCTGCGCGCTGCCGGACTCCGCTGCCCTGATGATCTTTCGCTGGCGGCCTTCGATGATCATCCGATGTCGCGCTGGTGGGGGCTGACAACGGTCAGCCAGCACGCCCACGAGCAGGGCGTACGGGCCGCGAACGCCATGATCAGTGCCCTCGACTCAGAGCCGAATGGTGGGAAGCAGGCTGACGGGCTGCGAGTCGAGCTCGTCGTACGCGGCACCACCGGCCCAGCCCCCCGCTGAGCTGCCGCCGCTGAGCCAGGATCAGCGAGCCCGCAACCAGACGGTGGTATCGCTGGGCAGCCGGCCCTGATCAAGTTGACCGCTGCTCAGCAGGATCTCGCCGACTTGGAAGGGCGACGGGCGCTGCCCCGAAATTAGTGATGCACCGTACGCCGCCAGGCCGCGCAAAGTGCAACACCGATGACTCTGATTCGACCCAGCGAAGATCGTCGCCCACGAACAACTCACTGCGCAGCGCGAGTGCCCGACGGTAGAGGTTGAGCATTGAGCCGGGATCGGCCTCCTGAACATCGACGGCGTACGCCGCAAACCATTCCGGCTGGGGCAAATGTCCGACGTGTTGGCCGAACCCGTACGAGGGGCCGTCCGCGCTCCATGGCAGCGGCACTCGGCATCCGTCCCGGCCCTTCTCCTTGGTCGTACGACTGGCCATCGGGTCCTCGAGAACCTCACGCGGAAGATCGGCAACTTCCTGAAGCCCCAGCTCGTCGCCCTGGTAGATGTAGGCCGAGCCCGGCAGCGCGAGCAAGATCATGATCGCCGCGCGAGCCCGCCGCTCGCCGAGTGCCCGGTCCAGACGCGGCGTCGCACCGTCGGCCAACAGCCACTCTCGAGCCACCTGCTGGGCTGGCCGATCTTCCTCTAGGGGCAACCCGTAGCGGGTCGCTACCCGTGGCGTGTCGTGGCAACCCAAGAGCCAGCTGGTCGTGGAGGCGAAATTGATCATGTCGGCGACCCCGCTGTTGATCACCTCGCGATAGTCCTCCGGCCGCCAGTCCGCGTCCTGCATCGCAAAGTTGAAGGCCTGCCCCAGACTCTCAGCTGATGCATACCGAGCGCGCCGCGCTGGGTGCACCGATGCCTCTCCGACGGCGAAACGAGGCGGGTCGTAGGAATCGAAGATGCGCCGCCAGTCGGCGTAGATCTCATGGACGTCATCGCGATCCCAGAGCGGATGCGAGCCATCCGGGCGCATGATGTCGGCAATCTCGCCCCAGGGCAGGTACGGCTCCGACAGATCCTTGCGCAGCCCGTGGGCGACGTCGATGCGAAATCCGTCGACCCCGCGATCGGCCCAGAAGCGTACGGTGCGCCGGAAGTCCTCGCGTACCTCGTCGTTCTCCCAGTTGAGATCTGGCTGCTCAGCCGCGAAACAGTGGAAGTACCACTGGCCATCACCGGCCGGCGCCCAGGCCGAACCGCCGAACATCGACTCCCAGTCGTTCGGTGGCTGCTCACCGCGCGGGCCGAGGCCGTCGCGAAACAGATAGCGATCACGCTGCGGGGCGCCACGGCCAGCAGTCAGAGCCTCCCTGAACCACGGATGCCGATTGGAGGTGTGATTCGGCACAATGTCGACGATCACTTTGATGTCGGCGGCGTGCAGAGCGGTGATCATTGCGTCGAAGTCGCTCAGAGTGCCGAGCCGAGGATCAACATTGCGGTGATCATCAACGTCGTAGCCGCCGTCGGCGAGGGCGGAGGGATAGAACGGGCTGAGCCAGACGGCATCGACCCCGAGCGAGCGCAGGTAGGGGACCCGTGAGGTAATGCCCGGCAGGTCTCCGATGCCATCACCATTGCTGTCGGCGAAGCTGCGCGGGTAGATCTGATACACCACCGCCGTACGCCACAGGTCCGTGCTGACCGCCGTACGGGCTTGATGATCTTGGTCGATCGTCGTCGTCACCCAACGAGTGTGCCGCATCCTCGATCGTTTTTCGCGCGTTTCGTGGCCAATCTGCGGAGCGAGGAGATTTAACCGAACCAGCGCTCGAGCGGCGGCCGCGCGGCGAGCACGGAGAGGTCTCCGGAGTCGCGCATGGCTGTTGCGGCGTCGGCCACTGCCTTGGCCGCAACCCAGGTCAGCGCGCCGCCGACGCTGATGCGTTGGGCACCCGCTGCCGTGATCTGCAGAACCGTCAGGTGCGGCACCGCAAGCACATTCACGGGCTTGGACACCGCTTCGCAGACGGCCCTGATCTCCGCCACGTTCGCGCAGGCCGGGCGCGTACAGCACGTCAGCCCCCACCGCCTGGAACGCCTGCAGCCGCTCGATGGTGTCCTCGAGGTGCGGATTCCCGCGAATATGGTTCTCAGCTCGCGCCGTCAGCGCGAACGGGAAGTCGAGTCCGTGGGCAGCTTCGGCGGCAGCGTGAACTCGTTCTACTGCCTGCTCACGGTCGTACAGTCCATGTTCAGGATCCCAGTCCTCGATCGAGCCGCCGACGGCGCCGGCCTCCGCGGCCCGCCGGATTGCGTGAGCGGCGTCCTCGGGCCGCGCGCCATAGCCGTTCTCAAGATCAGCAGAGATGGGCAGCTCGGTCAGCCGGTCGAGTTCGGCGACGTGGCTGCAGACCTCGTCGAGGGTCGCGCTGCCGTCGAGCCGCCCGAGGGTGAACGCCAAGCCCGAGCTTGTGGTCGCGAGCGCTGCGAAGCCGAGCGCCTCCAGCATCCGTGCGGACCCCGCGTCCCACGGGTTCGGGATCACAAAGGGCTCGCCCGCGTGTAGCGCGGCGAACTCCTGCGCCTTGCGTTGCTGCCTACTCGATGACACGCAGCACCACCTTGCCGTGCTTTCCTCGGGCTGCGCTGCGCGCAAACGCGCTGCGTGCGTCGGCAAGCGGAAAGATCGAATCGATCTCCGGCAGCAGCTCGCCTGCCTCGGCGAGCTGGGCCAGCTCGAGCAACTGTTCGCGGTCGGGCTCGACGACGAAGTAGTGGGCCCCAGGCGCCTCGGCGACAATCGTCACGATCCGGCCGGCCTGCTCCGCGGCGTGCGCCAGCGCCTCGCCGCCGGCGGTGTCGAACAGCAGGTCGCAGGCCTCGCCCTGCTCGACCACATCAGCTCCGCGGCTGCGGGCCAGCTGGACGGCGACATGACCGACACCGCCACTGGCGCCGGTGACGGCGACTCGCTCGCCCGGTTGAAGTCGCCCGTGGACGATCAGCGCCTGCCAAGCGCTCAGCCCAGCCATCGGCAGCGCCGCCGCCTCGATGTGGTCGAGGGAACGCGGCTTGGGCGCGAGGATCTCCACCGGCACGAGGGCGTACTCAGCGGCAACGCCATCGCGATCGAAGGGCGTAAGTGCGAACACCTCGGCGCCGGCCGAGAGCCCATCGGCGTCTTCGGTGAGGATGCCCGACAGCTCATAGGACGGTATGGCGGGCAACCGGTCGGTTGGCCACTCCAGCTCGTCACGGGTGATCGCGGCGGCATGGACCTGCACCAGCACCTGGCCCGGACGGGGCTCCGGCGACTCCACTTCGTCCAGCCGGAGATCCTCGATCCTGCCAGGCGGATGCAGTCTGACAGCACGCACGGCAAACTCCTCTCCCAGAAGAATCTTCTGGACTGCATCCTCGCCGGAGTCGGTTATCCAGGGCAATGCGGCCTAGGATACCAGGTTGTGCCCCAATCGGGCATGCGCGAGGATCAGATCAACCCCCAAACCCCAAATCTGTGACCGGCCCGGAGGAGGCACTTCATGACTGAATCCACGACTGTCAATGTTGCTGAGGAGAACGCCGGTCAGCCCGCGGGATCCAAGCTCACCGGGCGAGTGGCGCTGGTCACCGGTGGTATCCGGGGCATTGGCGCCGCCATATCCGAAGAGCTCGCTTCACAAGGCGCAACGATTGCGGCCGGCTTCAGTGGGAACGTAGAGCGCGCCGAGCAGTTCGCCAAGGATTTTGCCGACCGATTCGGTACATCAGTCAGCACCCACCGCGGCAACGTCGCCTCTCCCGATGACTGCCGCCGGGTCGTCAACGAAGTGATCGAGCAACATGGCCGACTCGACATCTTGATCAACAACGCCGGCATCACCATCGACAAGACGATCCTCAAGCTGAGTGACGATGACTGGCACAAGGTGCTGGACGTCAACCTTTCCGGTGCATTCTTCCTCTCCCAAGCTGCGCTCGGCCACATGGTGGAGCGCGGCAGCGGCCGGATCATCAATGTCAGCTCGATCATTGGCGAAATCGGCAATATCGGACAGGCCAATTACGCGGCGTCCAAGTCCGGGCTCTTCGGGCTGACCAAGACGTTCGCGCGGGAAGCCGCCTTCCTCCTCGAACGCTCGGGCAAGCTCGACGATGACAGCGTCGGTATCACGGTCAACACCGTTACGCCGGGCTACACCTGGACCGAGATGGTCGCTGCGGTGCCGGAAAAGGTGCTGGACAAGCTCAAGGCTCAGATTCCGCTGCGTCGCTTCGGGCGTCCCGAAGAGGTCGCACGCATTGTCGGATTCCTCGCCGCTGACGAGTCCTCCTACATCACCGGCCAAGTGTGGGGCGTCAACGGCGGCATGGACATGTAGCCAACGCTCGGACTCGTTTTGCTTTGTTTGCTTCAAAAAGCGCCGAGCTGGTTGCCGAAACCCACGTTCACGTAGCTTTCTGGCGGTCTGCACATGTTGCAAACCATGCAGACCGTACGCAATGAACGTTCACGTAGGTTTCTGCAACATGTGAGGCGGCCGAATTAATAGCATTCGTGTTCTAATAGGTGGGTGAGGTTCGAGGCGCGACACATCGGCAGCGGGCGGTGGGGCGTCTACGACGGGGGCGTGATGGGCTGGCGCGCTGTCGATCTTGGCGAAGATGAGGCATCTCAAATGGCGATGGACATGGACGTCGTCTACAACCAGTACGGGCAGCGGTCCCCGGACGAGCGGCGCGAGGTGCGCCCGCCCCTCGACGTGGAAACCGCAACGTGGGCCACGGCCGGGAGCCTTGACTATTGGGTACGCGAGCGCGGCGAGTGGTGGGGACGGGTACGCGGACCCGATGGGCGCCAGATGTGGATCAAGGCCAGCGATCTCAGGCGTAGCACAGAGACCGGAGCATGATCAACAAGCGGCAGCGGAGCACGAGCGATCACACGAGTCGGTCTTGGGTAGTCGTCGAGGCCAACAGATGCCGCGCTCGGCGTCCAAGATCATTGAGGTCGACTCGGCCAGCCTCCGCAGCGGCAGCAAGCCGTGACGCCAGATCCAAGGCCTCATCGATGAGCGGCGCCTCCGTCGCGACCGCCTCCTGACCCATGTCGCGCAGGATCGTCACCTCGGTTCGTGCCGCGATGATCGGATCCTTGACTCCCTCGATCCACACCCTCGTACGGTGGCCGTCACCTCGCTCGTCACCGATCAGCGGCTCCAAGGCGAAGATGCGGTCTGATCGCACGAACTTGCCGAAGCCCAGCGAAACCATGCGCGGTTCTGACGCCACGGTCCGATCATGTCAGCCTGCATGACGCCGTGCACACGCACATCGAATCTTCGTGACGTCGGGGCGAGGGACGTTTCGCAGCACAGCCGTTACAACGACCGCACTCAGCGGCCCGGCGGAGGTCGTTGTGCGACACAGCCGTCGAAACGTTGGGGGCGCTCAGCCCTCGCCGGACTATTTTTCCGAAGTCGCAACGAAAGGGCCCTCGGATCAGTTACTGTGATGGCGTTTCTGATCACTACGATCCGCGGTCGTTCACGACGACACGCCGATTTCTCGGGGGACTCATGGCCGTCTCCAGGGCGCTTATCATCAAAAGTGATCACATCTGTCACATGCTTCACTCCATCACCACCAGCAGGAGTCGACATGAGCTTCGCTATGCGGCCTGAGGCCGACAAAGACGCCGACACCGCAGCGCACCAGTGGACCACGGTCAATGCATCCGGCATTGACTATCTGCGACTTCCGCTCCATACGCGGTGGCTGACCGAGACCGACGATCTGACGCTGGCGCTCAAGGAACACCTCGACGTCGCGAAGCCCGGCGACACCATTGCGATCAGCGAGAAGGTCGCCATCTTGCTGACCGGCCGGACAGTTGACATCAGCACCATGCAGCCTGGTCGGCTGGCTCAGTTCCTGGCTCGCCATGTCCGTCCGCGTACCGATTCCAAGGGTCTGAGCGTCGCGGAGAAGATGGAGTACGTCATCCGTACGGTCGGTTACCGACGAATCATCGCGGCATCAATCGGCAGTGCCGTGACTCGACCGTTGGGTATGCACGGAGCGTTCTACCGGATGGCCGGCCCGATCGCGCGTGATGTCGATGGCGGACGACCGCCGTACGAGCATGTGCTCTTCCCGCCTTTCGAGACCAAAGTGGCACAGCGCCTGTGTGCCGATCTCGAGCGTGCGCTGGACATCGGCGTCAGCATCGTTGATCTCAACGACTACGGCGGCTCGATCCGCGCCGTCTCGCCGCGATCGTTGTCGGCCCAGACGCTGGCAACCGTCCTTGGAGACAATCCGCTAGGCCAGAGACTCACGAGCACACCGTTCGTGCTTGTCCGACCTGCCTAGCACTTGAAAGCCGGCTGGTTGGACCGACGCCAAAGGGTGTCAGTCCGGTTGGCTTCAGAGCCTTCGGTTTGCTGAGCTTACGATTCAAACGTCTTAGCTTTTGGCGTCGGTCCAACCAGGGAGCTTTCGACCTGAGGAGACGGACGTCACGACCGGTGACGCCGCGCAACTACGTCGATGGCCTCGGCGAGCAGCCGGCGTTCGGGGGCACGTAGGGCGTACAAGACGCCGATGTTGACTGATACCAAGGTCAGGCCGACGGCGGAGACCAACAGCAGCTCGTTGAAGAGGCCGCCGCCCAAGACTTGGCTGAGCAGGTAGTAGACGCCGCCGGCGGCGGCGGTGCCGACAGCCGCGGCCGCAGCCGTACGCCCCAAGATCAAGGGCAACGATTTGAGATCGACGGCATCGTGACGCCGACCCAGCAGCCAGGTATTGGCCACCGCCGCGAACAGCACCGACAACGAGGTCGACGCTGCGATCCCGGCGATACCGAAGGTCAGGCCAAGGGTGAAGTCGCCGACCACATTGATCGTCATGGCCATCACGAAGACCGTCACGGGCCGGCGCGAGTCGCCCATCGCGTACGAGGCGCGCACCACCATCTCGCGCCAGCCAAGGGCCAATAAGGCAGGCGCGTACCACAACATCGCTGTCGCGGTCCGCTGGGTGTCGTCGGGCGAAAAGCTGCCGTGCTCGAAGACCAGGGCAACCAGTGGCACGGAGCAGACGAGGAGGAAACCACACACCGGCAGCAGCACCGTGGCTACGGTTGACAACCCTCGACCGACCAGTCGTCGCATCTCTGTGAGATCACGGGTGCCCGCAGCGGCGCCGAACGCGGGATAGAGCGCCGTAAGCAGCGACGCGACGAGCAACGTCTGCCCCAGCGAGATGATTCGCCAGGCATAGCTCAACGCCGAGATAGTTCCCTCACCCACCATCGAGCCAACGGCCCGATCGACCATGGTGTTGGCATTGCCCAGCGCGCTGCCAACCAGCAACGGCGGAATCAGCTTGGCGATCGAGCGGAAGGCCGGATCCTTCAGGTCCCACGATGCGCGCAGCCGCAACTTCAGAGCATGAATGGGCACGAACTGACACAGCAACCGGGCTGCGGAACCAACAACGAACCCGACGGCAAGGGCATAGACGCCGTATCGAGGCCCGAAAACGACCGCCGCGACGATCATGATCAGGTTGAACGGAAGGCCCTGGATCGCGGACCAGAAGAACCGGCGGTGGGCTTCGGCGGCAGCGGCCAGCAGGTTCGTACCGGAAATCAAGACGGTCGCAATCAGCACGATGCGGGTCAGCGAAGCAGCAAGGTCAGCCTGTTCGCCCTTGAAGCCCGGCGCCAGCACGGTGACCACCAAGGGAGCGGCCAGCGCCATGATCAGTGAACCGAGCCCGAGGATCGTCAGCGTCACGGTCAGTACGACGGAGAGAGTGTGGGCTGCCTTGTTCGAGTCACCGTCCGCGCTGATCTGCGCGGCGAGTACCGGCACAGTGGACTTCGCCATGGCGCCGGCGATGAGGGCCAGCACCAGATTCATCAGCCCCTGGGCCACGAGGAAGGCGTCGAGCTGCGCACCAGCCCCGAACACACCGGCGATGACGACATCGCGGAGGAAGCCCAAAACCGCCGACAGCGCAGTCAATCCGGTTACCAGCGCTGCCGCTTGGGCAATCCCCGAGCGCGCCTTCACGCCTAGCAACATAATGCAGCCCGGTTCGTCCTCACGGCGGCCTGGACGCGATCACCGCGCTGGCCGACCGGCCGAACGACCATGGATGCCGCTCCGACTAGGGGTCCTACTGCCTTCAGCACTCTTTTCACAAAGTGGTCAAAGAGCACACCAAAATCGGCTGATCTGATGCGATTTCTGACCACTTGCTCCGAGCCAGCGAGTTACTCCGAGCTAGCGAGCCGGAGAAGTTCGGCTTCCCGCTCGGCGGACATGCGGGGCGGCCGGTATTCGACGCGCCAGTCATCGAGTTCCGTTTCGCCGCCGTTCTCCAGCCATGCTGCGACGTCGTCGACGGTTTCCTGAACCGGACGGCAGTTGAGCCCGGCCGCCTGCGCTCGCTCGGTGCCGATACGCCAAGTACCCGCGAAGCGTTCGGGCAGCCATAAGGGCAGCTCGGTCCAGGGCTCGACGTTCGCCTCTTCAAGTAGGTCGTCTGGTATCCAGCGCAGCTCAGCGTCACCGCACGCCGCGAGTAGCTCTCCCATCGTCGTCTGGCCGATGGGAGCGGTGCCGTTGAACGCGCCTGCGACGCGCCGCTCGGCGAGGTCCAGCAGGAATGCCGCGAGATCGCGCGCGTCGATGATCTGAACTCCTAGATCGGGACGGCCGGGCGCGGGAACAGGCCCACCTGCGCGGATCCGGCGCACCCACCACGGCAGTCGAAACACATTGTCGTGTGGGCCGACGATCAGGCCGGCGCGTACCACCGCACCATTCGGGAGCACGATGCGCTCGCAACGCGCCTTGTCCGGGCCGTAACCCTCACCGTCTTGCCAGGTAGCCGAATCCTCATTGACCGGCTTCTCCGGCCAATCCGGATAGGCGTTACAGGAGGAGACGAAGACGTAATGACCGATGTCGAGAGCGTGCGAGGCATTGACGTGCCCCGGGCTCGTAACCCGACGTATCGATGGCGGCGTCCCAGCCACGTCCACGCAGCGGCGTGACGTCCGCGCGATCGCCGGCGACATGCTCGACACTCATCGGGCCGGTTCCGTGCTTGCCGCGCGTGAAGAGGGTCAGTTCGTGCCCACGTCGCAACGCCTCATCCACCACGTGGCGGCCCAAGAAGATCGTGCCACCGAGAATCAGGACGCGCATCAAGCGCACCCTGCCCAGAATCGTTCAGCGGTACTGCTAGCCGCGGCCGTCGTCGTCCTCGACGTAGGCGGGCGTCTCCTGCTCGACAAGATCGGCATCGTCGACCTCGCGGAGGCCACGGCCGACGTACGCGGGCTGGGCCGTGTCGTTCTCGGCCTCCGCGTCTGCGAGCGGATCGGCCTCGACGGCCTGTTCGGCCCAATCGGCCTCAGGAACGTCAGCGGGCGGGGTGTCAGAGCTGGGAAGAGTCATGGGGGCTCCTTGACGGTCACATCGGTGATCAAGGTCTGGCTCCTCACCATATGCCTGGCCGAAATAATCCGATTGCACGCCCCGACCAGCGACGCATAACCTGATCAAGGAATATCTCGCAGACCACGTTGTTGAGCTCGAAAGGAAGGGGGTGCCCACCTTGTACATGATCATCATGACTCCGAAGACGCGGACTGGCTGTGTTAACGCCGGCTGGTTGAGGCACGCCCTCGACTCGGTCGCGTAGCGCGCCACTCCCGCTTCTCAAAATCCCGCTCAGTCATCTGAGCATCTTGTAGGCGACCTCTCGAGTCGCCGAACGAACTACGCCAACATCACTTATGAGTAAGGAAAATTTGCCATGTTCGAACACGAATACCGCAGTCGAGAACAGATCAGCCGCGAGGCCGCAGAACACTACGCCCAGATGGAGGCCGTAGCCGCACGCAAGGCCGAGGCGAAGCGCGAACGCCGACAGCAGCGTCGCAGCGCCGTGCGGACTGAGCCTGTTCAAGCCCGCTAATGCGGACACCTCCCTCGACTTGCCAGAATCTGCGCACCATATGTGGTGCTGAGATTCTGACAAGTCGGTCTCGGCGTCGCGATGCAGTGCGCTGCGTCAACTGGCACCAGGGTGCAATCAGCGGCGGCGGCGGGCCGTCCCGAAGATGCTGCGAACGATCTCGGTACCCGCCGTACGCGCGAACTGCTTGAAAGCGCTCGAAGCCGTGATCTGTTCCACCATTGACTTCTCACGGCGTTGCGAGGTGCGCGGCTGGGCCCGTGCGGCCGCCCGGGCATCACGCTCAGCCTGAGCCTGAAGTTTCTCCCGCTCTTTAGCCTCAGCCGCCGCGCGGGCCGCGGCCTCCTTCTCCAGACGCTCCTGCTCCGCCGCCTCAGCTCCCGCCTGCAAGGCGCGCGCGAGCTTCTCGTACGCGGAGTCCCGATCGAGCGATTGCCCGTACTTTGCCATCAACGCCGACGCGGCAATCCCCGGACGTAGCACCTCATCAGGCGTCGGCGCCATCAGTGACTCCGGCGCACGCATCCGAGTCCACGCCACGGGCGTCGGTGCGCCGTCCGGATCCATCACAGTCACGATCGCCTCACCGATGCCCAGCTGCTGCAACGTCTCCGCCAGGTCGTAGTGCGACTTCGGAAAGGTGGCGACAGTTTGCTTGAGTGCCTTCGCGTCGTTCGGCGTATGGGCGCGGAGCTGATGTTGGACTCGCGACCCGAGCTGCGCCAGCACGTCGTCCGGCACGTCCTTCGGGGTCTGGGTGACGAAGAAGATGCCGACACCCTTGGAACGGATCAGCCGTACGGTCTGGGCGATGGCATCCAGAAACGCCTTGGATGCGTCGTCGAACAGCAGATGAGCCTCGTCGAAGAAGAAGACCAGCTTCGGCTTGTCGATGTCCCCGACCTCGGGCAGCTCATGGAACAGGTCGGCCAGCAACCACATCAAGAAGGTCGAAAAGACTGCCGGTCGGTCCACCAGATTGGGCAGCTCCAGCAGCGAGACCACACCGCGGCCATCGCGCGTCACGCGCAGCAGGTCGGCGGTATCGAACTCCGGCTCGCCGAAGAACGCCTCGGCACCCTGATCAGCAAAGTTGATCAAGGTACGCAAGATCACACCGATCGTCGAAGCGCTCAGACCGCCGATGTTCTTCAGCTCTGCCTTGCCCTCGTCGCTGGTGAGATGGGTGAGCACTGCCCGCAGATCCTTGAGGTCCAGCAACGGCAGCCCGGCCTGGTCGGCGTAATGGAACACCAGGCCGAGCGAGGACTCCTGCACCTCATTGAGGCTGAGCACCTTCGACAGCAGCACCGGGCCGAACGAGCTCATGGTCGCTCGCAGCGGTACGCCGTTGCCCTGCCCGCCGAGAGCGAAGAACTCCGTGGGGCAGGCCTTGGGCTGCCAGTTCTGACCGATCTTCTGAGTACGCGCCAGCAGCTTGTCGTTCGGCTGCCCCGGCGAGGCGATGCCTGAAAGGTCACCCTTGACGTCCGCGGCAAAGACCGGCACGCCGGCGGCGGAGATCTGCTCGGCCATCAGTTGCAGTGTCTTGGTCTTGCCGGTGCCGGTCGCGCCGGCGACGAGCCCATGGCGGTTCAGCATGCTCAACGGGATGCGGACGATCGCAGCCGGAACCGGCACGTCGTTCTCCATCAGCACGCCGAGCTCGATCGCCGGCTCGTCAAAGGTGTAACCCGCAACAATGCGTTGCACGTCTTCGGAAAGTTGATCGGCGCCTGGCTCGGTCATGGCCAAATCGTAACGACGCAGCATGGAGATGCCCGAAGAAACTTGATTAGAGTGTCACAGTGATTTTCAAGCGCGTCGGGGACGTACGCCCGTACCCAGATCATGGTTACGTCCAGAAACAGTGGGCGGCTATCGCCCCACACCAGGTGCGCTTGGACCAGCTCGTTACCACAAAACGGACGTTGGATCTGGAAGCCCTTCTGGAGGAAGACTCCACCTTCTACGGCGACCTTTTTGCCCACGTCGTCTCCTGGCGTGGAGAGCTGTACCTCGAGGACGGGCTGCATCGCGCGCTACGCGCCGCCCTTCAGCAGCGCCAGACCATGCACGCCCGGGTGCTTGACCTGAAGTAGGGCCGAACTCCAGGTAGGCTCTCACGGCACGGGGGGTAGTCGGGCACGGGAGGAGCTCGGGGAACTCACGCATCGGGGCCGCTGCGGAGGTAAAGGAGTTCGACGTTGATCGGTCGGATCTTCCGTGTCGTACGGACCCCGATCACGCTTCTGATCTTGTTCGGCGTGCTCTTGTACGGGGCGTGGTGGGGATATACCAACATCCTCAGGCCGATAGCTCCGCTGCCTCCTGATCCATGCGTGAGCCAGAGCGTTCCCGGAGGTCAGCTGAAGAGCAGCCAGGTCGTCGTCAGGGTGTACAACGGCGGTGACCGCAAGGGACTGGCAGCTGACGTGGGCCGGTCGCTGCGCACCAAGGGGTTCCGGGTCACGCTGACCACCAATACCGTCGAAAAGATTCAGAAGACCGTCATCGTTGGTGCAGATCCAAACAATCCCGAAGTGAAGTTTGTCAAGACGTTCTTCAAAGAGTCGATCGTCCGCCCGGACAAGCGCGTTGATCGTTCGGTGGATGTGCTCGTGGGCAACAAGTACGGCGGCTTCAACAAGAAGGCCAAAGCCACCTATCAGGTACAGACCGACACCGTCTGCCTGCCGTCCCAGACACCGAGCCCGACCCCCGCCATCGGCAACTGATTCTGGAGGACCAGGAGCATGCCAACGACGCTGGAGCGGTTGTGTGAAGCGGTGAACTCCCATGACGCCGAGCGCATGGCAAACCTCTTCGCCGAGGACTACGCCAGCTCTCAGCCGGTGCACCCAGGGCGCGGCTTCGGTGGTCGTGCACAGGTCGCCAAGAATTGGACGGCAATCTTCCAGGCAGTACCTGACTTCACCGCCGAGGTGGTCCGCGTCGGTCTTCAGTGCTCCCCGCGGGCGCGCCAGCGGGCGAGTCGACCTCGTTGGCCCACGGCCCGAAGGCGTTCCTCGGTGTTCACCCGCTGATCTTCGGGTGTCACGATGAGCAGCTCGTCTCCAGCTTGGATTCGCTCCCGGCCATCGGGATAGAACGGGTGCTCCTGTCGGATGATCAAGGAGACCACGGTGTCCTTGGGGAGCCGCAGCTCCATGACTTCGACACCTACCAGCCGCGACTTGGCCGGGATTCTGACCTGCAACAGATCGGCGGAAATCTTGTCCAGCGGCGCAACCTCGACTTCGACATCTTGTGCGGTGCCGTCCTCCACCAGCCCGAGCAGGCGCGCGACGAAGGCCAAGGTCGGACCTTGAAGGCAGGTGAAGACGATCACGAAGACGAGTACGACATCGAACAGGAACTCCGCGCCTGCGACGCCCTGGGCCAAGGGGATCGTGGTCAGCACGATGGGTACGGCGCCGCGCAGCCCCGCCCAGGAGAGAAAGGCCTGATGCCGTACGGGAATCTTGAACCACACCGCGCAGGCAGCCACCGAGGCGGGTCGGGCCACGAGGGTGAGAAAGCCGCCGGCCACGATGGCAATCAGCGCGGCGCGGACAGTGACTCGGTCCGGGAACGCGAGCAAGCCGAGCATCACGAAGAGCCCGATCTGCGCGATCCAGCCAATCCCTTCGACGAACGAGCGGGTCGCGGCGCGGTGCGGCAGTTGAACGTTCCCCAAGATCAGCGCGCAGACATACACGGCGGCGAACCCGCTGGCATGGATGAGTGAGGTGATGCCGTACGCGAACACCGTCCAGACCAAGATCGCGAGTGGATAGAGCCCCGACGACGGCAGTGCGACGCGCCGCAGAATCTGCGCACCGAGCCAGCCAAGTCCGCCACCGATCAGCAAACCGCCGATGAGTTCGAGCACGATCAAGCCGAGCAACCCGAAGATGCCGAACTTCATCGGATCGCCGACTGCCAGCGAGCTTGCCACCATGACGAGCAGCACGGTTGGCGCATCGTTGAGGCCGGACTCGGCCTCCAGCGTTCCCCGCAGCGAGTGCGGAATGGGAACGTTGCGGAGCACCGAGAAGATCGCCGCAGCATCGGTCGGGGACGCGACCGCGCCCAGCAGCATCGCAATCCAGATCGGCAGTCCGAGGACATAGTGCCCGAACAGAGTCATCAGGCCGACGCTGATCCCGACGCCAAACGTGGCCAGCAATGCCGCCAGGATGGTCGATGACCTGATGTCACTCCACTTGGTGGTGAGACCGCCCTCGGCCAAGATCACCACGAGCGCGGCAAACCCGAGTGCTTGCGCAAGATTGGCATCGTCGAAGGAGATTCCGATACCGGATTCGCCCATCACCATGCCGAGACCGAGGAACAGCAGCAGTGAGGGCAGGCCGACCCGAGCGCCGATCCGAGCGGCGATGATCGCTGCGATCAAGACGACGGCACCCACCAACAGGATGACGTCAATCTGAATCATGCGCACATCCTTCCCCAGGTTGGCGTTTCTTCGCACAAAGCCGCGTATGCGAGTAAAAGTTGCCGATTCGGCGGTGATCTGTGGCCTTGTGCGTAGAAACGAGGGTGAGGGGAACGATTCAGCGCGCGTCAGGATTCTATGGCGCGTACGACGTGCAGGCAGCGATTCAGCGCGCGTCAGGAGTCACGGCGCGTACGAGCCCGCCGTTTGCCCTCATGCATCGCCTGCACACGAGCAACGGGAACCGTGTGGCCCTCGGCCACCAAGTCCGCGTCCAGCGGTTGGGCTGGCGGCATCTGGTCGGCCCAGGGATCAGCCCCATCCAGCAGTCCGGCCGCGTTGTGGATGGTGAAGTCGGCCGGGGCGACCTGATCGATGTCGTCCCATGCGACCGGAAACGACACGGATACGCCCTGGCCGGATCCGTGGGCTGTAGGCAGACACGACGGTCGCACCTCCGGCGCGTGTCGAGTCGAGGAACACCTTGCCCTCGCGCTCATCCTTGACGAAGGCTGTCGTCGCAAGATCAGGATCGATCCGCTCGGCGCGTACGGCCACGGCACGCGTTGCCGCGGCCACGTCCTCCGGCGACGATCCGGCCGCAAGAGGCACAAACACGTGCAAGCCTTTTGCACCGCTCGTCTTCACAGCGCCGGCCATGCCCGCGTCAGTGAGCGCTTGGCGGATCAGATGCGCGGCCTGGACGACGACCGCGAAGGCTGCTCCTTCGGGCGGATCAAGATCGAGTACCAGATAGTCCGGCTGGTCCCAGCGATCAACCCTGAAGAGGGTGACGTGATACTCCAGAGCACGTTGGTTCGCGAACCAGAGCAGCGTGCGGCGGTCGTTGCACAGCGCGTACGACACTTCGCGCCGCGACGCTTCGGCCCAGATCGGGACCCTGGGCACCCAGTCAGGCGTGTATTTGGGCAGGTTCTTCTGCATGAAGGCCGGCTGGCCAGGTCGGATCCGGATGACCGATAGCGGCCGGTCGGTCAAGCAAGGCAGCATGCGGGCATGCACGGCATCGAGGTATTCCACGAGGTCCCGCTTGGTCGCGTCCGCTCCGTCGAAGAGCTGCTCATCCAGATGGGTGAAGGAAACATCTGATGGCAGTTTGCTCTCGCCGCTCATTGATCAATCATCACTGACATTGCGCCCTGAGCCTCATCGAAGGGCGCGCTTCGGCAAGCTCAGCGCTCATGCTGTCGCCTCGCGCGGGTAGTTCTCCGGGAAGTGGCAGGCGACCTGATGCCGCGGTAGCAGCTCGACCAGCGGCGGCTCTTCAGTGCGGCAGATCTCCTGCGCCTTCCAACACCGAGTGTGGAACCGGCACGCCGGCGGCGGCGAGATCGGGCTGGGCACGTCGCCAGTGAGCAGGATGCGCTCCCGCTCTTGGCGGCGTCGGGTGTCCGGCACAGGCACCGCGGACATCAACGCGACGGTGTAGGGATGCATCGGCGCGCTGTACAGCGCTCTCGGCATCGGCCAGCTCGACGATCTTGCCGAGATACATCACGGCCACCCGGTCCGAGACATAGCGCACCACCGACAGGTCGTGGGCGATGATCACGTACGTCAGGTCGAAGTCCTCCTGCAGGTCCTCCAGCAGGTTGAGGATCTGCGCCTGGATCGACACGTCAAGGGCCGATACGGGCTCGTCGGCCACAATCAGCCGCGGCTTCAGCGCGAGGGTGCGGGCGATACCGATGCGCTGCCGCTGGCCCCCCGAGAACTCGTGCGGGTAGCGGTTGTAGTGCTCGGGATTGAGCCCTACCGCTGCGAGCAGATCCTGGACAGTCTTTTTGACCCCACCCTCGGGCGATACGCCTTGGATGCGGTACGGGGCGCCGACGATCTTGCCAACCGTGTGCCGCGGATTCAGCGACGAATAGGGATCTTGAAAGATCATCTGCATGTCGCGGCGCAGCGGCCGCAATTGCGCATCCTTGAGGTGGCTGATGTCGCGCCCTTCGAAGGTGATCTTCCCCGCGGTGGGCTCGAGCAGCCGAGTCAGCAGCCGTGCGGTCGTACTCTTGCCGCAGCCCGACTCACCGACGATCGAGAACGTCTCTCCGCGCCGGACTGCGAAGTTCACGCCATCCACCGCCTGCACGGCTCCGACCTGGCGGCGCAGCAGCCCACCTCGGATCGGAAAGTGCTTGATCAAATCCTCGACGATGATCAGGTCCGAGTCCTGCTCCGCACTCCGGCGCCGCAGGCTTACGCGTCGGCGCGGTCATAGCTTGCGGCGCAATCTCGTGCTCCCAGATCTGCTCGCGCTCGGTCGGGGAGAGGTGGCAGGCGACGGTGTGGCCGGGTTCGACGGGCGCGAGCTCAGGGCGTACCTCCTCGCTGAGGCCTTCGTTTCGTGCGGCGAACTCGCAGCGCGGATGGAAGGGACAGCCGGGTGGCACGTTGATCAGACTAGGCGGCGTGCCCTTGATCGCCAGCAGCCGCTCGCTCCTAGATCCCTCGAAGCGCGGTATCGACCCCAGCAATCCCCAGGTGTAGGGGTGGGCCGGCCGGTTGAACAACTGGTCGGCGCTGCCGTACTCCACCGCGCGACCTGCGTACATCACCAGCACGTCGTCGGCTATCTCGGCAACGACGCCGAGGTCGTGGGTGATCAACACCACGGCGGAATTGAACTCGCTCTGGAGGTCGCGAATCAGGTCGAGGATCTGCGCTTGGACGGTGACGTCCAGGGCGGTGGTGGGTTCGTCGGCGATCAGCAAATCGGGATCGCATGACAGGGCCATGGCGATCATGGCCCTTTGCCGCATCCCGCCCGAGAACTGATGTGGGTACGCGTCGACGCGCTGGCTCGGCTCGGGGATCCCCACTCGGCCGAGCATGTCAATGGCGTGCTTGCGCGCCACCTTCTTGTTCACCGGATTGTGGATTCGGTACGCCTCGATGATCTGGCTACCCACCGTGTAATAGGGGTTCATTGCCGACAGCGGATCCTGAAAGATCATCGCCATCCGCTTCCCGCGCAGCCCGCGGACGTACTCGGGAGTCTTGCTGAGCAGTTCCTCGCCGTCGAGATACATCTCGCCGCTCAGCTGCGCCCCGGGCCGCGACTGCTCCGACGCCGGCCGGGTATGCAGGCCCATGATCGCCAGACTGGTGACGCTCTTGCCCGAACCTGACTCGCCAACAATCCCGAGGGTGCGGCCACGATCCAGTGCGAAACTGAGCCCGTCGACCGACTTCACCAGCCCGTCATCGGTCGGAAAGTGCACCTGAAGATCAATGACCTCCAGGAACGGCTGTTCGTCGCCCTGTCCCGGATGCCGGATGACCAGGTCGCGCAGCGCGGACGTCGTCATGCGTACGCCCTCACTTCCTGTCGGGAACCTACGTTCACGTAGGTTCCTCTCGGTCTGCACAGGTTGCAACCTGTGCAGACCGTCGGCAACCTACGTGAACGTGGGTTCCGACACTGCGTAGGCGTGTCATTCGAGCCGGACCCGCGGATCGATGACGCCGTACAGAAGATCAACGAACAAGTTCGCCATGATCACAAAGAAACCGGCGACCAGGGTGACGCCGAGGATTTTCGGCAAGTCCCCGCTGACGATGCCGTCATAGGCGTACTTGCCGAGACCGTTGAGGGAAAACGTCTTCTCGGTGAGCACCGCACCGCCGAGGAGCAGACCAACGTCGAGGCCAAAGATCGTGAGAACGGGGGTCAAGGCTCCCCGGAGCGCATGTTTGAGGATCACGACGCGCTCCGGAAGCCCCTTGGCCCGTGCCGTGCGGATGTAATCCTCACTCATCGTCTCCAGCATCCCGGCTCGAGTCAGCCGGGCGTACTGGGCAGAGAACAGGAACGCGAGGGTGATCCAGGGCAGCAACAGCGAGTACGCCCATAGCGCCGGGTTCTCCGAGAACGGGACGAACGTGCCGCCAGGCGCGGTGATACGAAGCCGATAGCTGAAAAAAGCGAGCGCAATCAGCCCGGTGAAGAAGATCGGCAGCGACACCCCAGCCAGCGCGATGCCCATGGCGCCTCGATCAAACACCGTCCCCCGCCGCAGGGCCGAAATCACACCAATGCTGACGCCGGCGATCAGCCAGATCAGTGCCGCCCCGACCACGAGCGAGATGGTCACGGGGGCGCGGTCGAGCAGCTCAGGCCACACGGGCTGCTTCGTGATAAAGGAATATCCAAGACAAGGTGCTGGGCAATGCTCCACACCGGAGCCGTAGTCGTAGCTGGCACCGACAAAGATGCCCTTGAGCCAGTGCCAGTACTGGACGGGTACCGGCTCAAGTAGCCCGAGCTTCTCCGCAGTCAGATGGACGGTTTCCGCAGTAGCGGCCCGCCCCACGTAACGCGCTGCGAGCGTTTCCGGCGTGGCGCCACCGAGGCGTGGCACCAGGTAGAAGATCGAGAAGGTGACCATGCTGAGCACGATGAGCAGCACCACCGCCCATAGCAGCCGCCGCACGATATAGGCGAACACGTCACCCCCTTAGATGATCTTGCTCCCTGAGCCTGTCGAAGCGCCCTTCGACGGGCTCAGGGCGCAGTGATCATCCTGTTTGTGATCATGTGCGCTGAGCCTGTCGAAGCGCTCCGCAACAGGCTCAGCGCGCAGATGATCATTTGTGTGCTACTTCTGGGCTCCCAGCCCGAGATAGTCGTACTCGCCATATGCGTCGGTGACGAAGATGTTGGTGCCATTCTTCGACCGCACGAGCAGGCTCTTGGAGTAGATACCTGGGTAGATGACAGCGTCCTGCATGACCCGCTTGTCGATCTCGCCCCACATCTGATTGCGCTTGTCGGTATTGAGTTCGGTCAGCGCGCGTGTCGAGCATCTTGTCGACCTCCGGAATGCGGACGCTGGTGTTGGAGGATCCGCCGGTCGCACGGATGACCCGCGAGTCGACGATCTGGGACAGGAAGCCGAAGCCATCAGGCCAGTCAGCTGCCCAGCCGTTCAGTGCCAGACCCAGCTTGTTCTTCACCACGTACGGCGGCAAACCGGCGTACTGGGCGAAGTAATCGCCCTGTGGGTACGGCTTCAGTGTGAGCTTGATGCCCACCCGACCCAGTGCCTGCTGGAACGCTTCGGCGGTGGCCTTCTCCTTGGGCCGCTCGGCCCGGTAGGCGATGTTGGTCTCGAAGCCGTTCGGCTGTCCACAGGCTTCAAGTGACTTCTTGGCCGCGTCGAGGTCGCCCTTATGGTCCGGACCGTCTGGGAAGAGATCGAACTTGGAGTAGCCCGGAATGCTCGGCGGCAGGATCGTTGTTGCCAAGTCCCCACCGGCAAACTGCCCGCCGTATGCGGTCTGGTAGCTGGTGTGGTCCATGGCATATTCGACTGCTTTGCGGCACTCGATGTTATTGAACGGAGGAACGGTCGGGTTGATCGAGGTGTACCAGAGCCGCACGCCGAGCGGGTTGTCCGCGTTCTCCTTGAGCGTCGGATCCTGTCAGGACCCGGCTCTGTGCGGCAGGTTGGACTCCAAGGGCCGTGACAGCGACGTCGAGGTCGCCGCTGATGATCCGGTTGTCAATGTCGTCGGCGTTGACATTGAGTGACACCTCGATGCGATCAGGAAGCGCCTTGCGGTTCGGGTCGGTCGCCGGATCCCACTGGTCATTGCGAACCAGATTGAAGCTCTTGCCTGGCTGCAGGTCGGCGAACTTGTATGGACCGGTGGAGACGACCGAGTTGCGATACTTGGCGCCGGTGTCCTTGTCCTTGGGGACCGGCATCGTGTTCGGCTGCTGCGCGAGATAATCGAAGGCCGCAAACGGCTGCTTCATGTGGAACACGATCGTGTATTTGTCGGGTGTCTCAATAGCCGAGTCGGTGTTCATGTTCGGCGTTTTGTACGGACCCTTGTAGCCGCTCGGCAGGTTCAGCATGCCATCCCAATACGCTGGACCGTTGGGGAACGTTTGCTTGTCGGTCGAACGCAGTACCGCGTACTTCACATCGGCGGAGGTGGCCTCGGTGCCGTTGTCGAATTTCACACCCTTGCGCAGCTTGTAGGTCCAGGTCTTGGCGTTGTCAGATGCCTGACCTGGGGCCTCGGCGAGATCCGGCACCAACTGGTTGCCTTCCTTGCCCGGTGCGGACTTGAACATCATCAGCGAGCGGCCGTACAGCCGCGCGAAATTCCACGAGTAGGCGTAATAGGTCTCGCCAGGGTCGAGGGTGTCCCAGTCACCCTCGTTCGCGAACTTCAGCGTGCCGCCCTTCTTGTCGGAAGGATTGACGATGCTGGTGGATGCCGCGTTGAAGCCGCTAGCGCTGGTCTGGGTGCCTGGCTGTTGGTTGTTGCCGGCGCCCCCGCCACCACCGCAAGCCGCTAGCACGAGCGCGGCCGAAACCCCCACGGCGGCCAGGCTCCTAGCTCGCCAGGATCTCGAATGGTTCATTTCTGAATCCCTTCTTGTTTGTCGGGGGTTCGCCCCCATGGTGATTCCTATCGATTGGCTCGTGGGTCGAGGGCATCGCGCAGCCCATCGCCGAACAGATTGAAGGCCAAGACCGTGACGAAGATCGCCATGCCTGGCCAGAACATGAAATGCGGCTGGGTATAGAAGACGACGGCGTCCGACAGCATTCCGCCCCAGCTGGCGGTGGGCGGACGGATACCGACGCCGAGGAAGGACAGCGCGGCCTCGAACAGAATGTTGGTGGGGATCAGCAGCGTCGAGTAGACCAGAATCGGCGCCATGAGGTTGGGCAGTATCTCAGTGCGGAGGATGTAGCCGCGGCGTGCTCCGATGCTGCGAGCCGACTCGACGAACTCCCGTTCTCGCAGCGACAGCGTCTGGCCGCGAATGATCCGCCCGATATAGGGCCAGTTGAAGAAGCCAATGATGAAGATCAGTAACGCGATCCGGAGCTGGTTGCCCTGCAGGCCGAATGCCTGATCCGGGAAGACCCCCGCCAACGCTATGGCCAAGACCAGCAGCGGAAAGGCAAGGAAGACATCCATCAGCCGGCTCGTGAAGGTGTCGGTCCAGCCGCCAATGAAACCGGAAATGATGCCAAGCGTGGTTCCGAGAGCCACCGACAGCAGGGTTGCCAAGAACGCGATCAACAGCGATATCCGACTGCCGTACACGATCCGGCTGAAAATGTCCCGGCCGTTCACCGGCTCGATGCCCATCAGGTGATCCCAGCTCATACCGCCGAAGCGGCCGATCGGCTCCAGTGTGCCGCCCGCTGTGTCGATCAACTCCTGGTGAAACTCATTCGGCGGGCTGCCGAGGTACTTGACGATCAGGGGCGCGAATATCGCCACCAGAATGAGGAAGATCAGGAAAATTCCACCACCGAGCGCGACCTTGTCGCGTTTGAGCCGCATCCAGGCGATCTGTCCGAGGGAACGGCCCTCCGTTGGCCCGGCACCTGCCAGCACAGCCTCCGGGATAGCCGTTTCGGCTTCAGCGCCAGCCTCCGGCGGTAGCGTCAATTTTCCCTCCTACCCAGGAGTAACGTAGCCTGAAAAATCACTGAAAGCGCCGATTCGGCGCGCGTTGTGACCACAGCGATACGGCGCTTGACAGCCGCTCGAACAGCTGCCGCACAGACCATGATCCTTTCCGACTCAGTCGATCTTGATGCGCTGGCGGAAACCTCCGGATGCCCGCGATACTGGTGGCATTATGCGAGCAGCCGGCTTGCGCACGTGGCTCGAGGCCAAGGATCCAGGCCTCCTTGCCGTCAAGCGCTCTGTTCGGGTGAGCCTGGCCACGGTGCTCGGTTTCTATTTCAGCCTCTATGTGGTCGGCGAAGACCAGATGGCGTTCTACGCGAGCTTCGGCTGCATCGCTCTCGGCGCATTGTCCGAAGTTACCGGCGAGCCGCGGCAGCGTACCAAGACCTACGCCGGTGCCTTGCTCGCCGGAATTGTCTTGGTGACGCTCGGCACACTGCTCGCCGTCAACACATGGGCCGCCGCCGCCGGGATGCTCGTGGTGGGTTTCGCGGTCGCGTACGCCGGTGTCGGTGGACCACGGTTGATCGGTGCGGCGACCGGTCTGCAGCTTCTCTATATCCTGCCGAGCTTTCCGCCGTACGCACCCGAGTCGCTGGGGTGGCGGCTGATCGGTCTCGTGCTGGCCATAACGCTTCTGGCAGTGGCCGATCGCGTGCTCTGGCCACCCCCTGTTCCGACGCCATTTCAGAAGCGGCTCGCTGAGGCTATTGGCGGGATTCATGATCGACTGGCCGCCCTGCGCGAACCGGAGCATCATCAGCAGCCTGCTACCTCGTCCGATTCTTCGATCAGTCTGCGGATGAGCAGCCTTCCCCCCATGCAACGACCGACTGGTCCGGGCAGGCGAGACAGAGCGGCCATGCACGCCGGAACGCTGCTTCGGGGCCTGGAGGGCCGTGTGGCGGCGTTGACCGAGCTGATTGAGGCGCATCCTCCCGCCGCGACGGACCCACATCCCAGCGCGCCTTTACTGGACGTCGCAGTTCGCGTCCTCGGTCAATCAGCGGAGGCTCTTGACGGATCAGCTGGCAACAGCGGCGACAGGGCGCCGGACCCCGACCTGGTAGACGCTGCCCTTTCGGCGTATGTACAAAAGCGCGAGGCTCTCGCCGGAAGCGCTCAGACTGAAAACGATCTAAGGTCTCGGCTACGTTTCGCTGTCATCGTCGAAGAAATCGCTATCTGGACCCGGGATTTGGCGGTGGCAACCAAGATCATCCGAGGCGACCGCGTTCATGAGCCGAAGGCTCAGTCGACAGCCGAGCCGTTCTGGTACGCAACGCGCTCAACTGCAGAACTGTGGTTCATCCGCATTCGCGGCCACCTCACGCCTCGATCGGTCTTTTTTCAGAACGCGATCCGGTTGGCACTCGGGCTTGCGGTTGCGCGGCTGGTTGCTGGTCTGCTCGATCTTTCGCACGGGTTCTGGGTGTTGCTAGCGACGCTGACGTTGATGCGCACCTCGCTGACGGCCACGCGTGCGGCCGTGATTCCGGCCTTTATCGGCACCGTTATCGGCGGCTTGCTGATGGCGGTGGTCTTGGGGCTGGCCGGCGGTGATTCGAAGTTCTATGAGATTGCTTTCCCATTCTTCTTGGTCATTGGGCTGGCCGCCGGGCCGGTGGCTGGGCCGATGGTCGGCCAGGCGGCGTTCACATTGGTCGTCGCACTGCTATTCGCCCAAATGGCTCCAGTAACCTGGCGGCTCGCCGAAGTACGGATCACTGACGTCGTGCTGGGCGGCCTGCTCGGCGCCGTCATCGGCCTGCTGGTGTGGCCGCGGGGCGCAACGGGTGAGATGCGACGTACCGCCAAAGCGAGTCTCGACACCGCCGCCAATGATCTTGAGTCAACGGTGCGCTGGCTGACCCATCGAGAGGCACCGGATACCAACGGGGAGGACAGCACCAGTGTCGCTGTGCACTCCCTGCTGTTGGCTGATTCGACCTTGGCTCAATACCGGTCTGAGCTCAGAAGGACGCCGGACAAGGTCGATTGGCTGGGCGTGCTTGCGCTGGCCAATGAGGTCGTGCGCGGTGGCCAGGCCCTGCGGCGTGCGCATGGCACCGCTGGGCCGTTGCCCTGGCCCGCCGTCGCTGACGAACTGAAGGGGCTCGGGCAAGGCACTGCTGATCAGCTCCGTGAGATTGCCGACCTGGTGAGCACGAAGACTCCGGAACCTGGTGCTGCCAGTGAGCCCGCGAAATTTTCGGTGGATTCGTGGCTCTCAACCAACGACGCGCGAGAAGTGGCAACTCGGCAGCCCGACCCAGCAGCCGCCGTCCGCGTACTCGACATCTGGGGTTGGCTCGCGGGATTGTCGTTCGATGGCCGTCGAGTAGTGGCGGGCGTGACAAGTCCAGCCGCCGACTCGCGGGTCGCTGAGCCGCATAGCGGCACGTAGGCGGGCTATGCGGGCGGCCGCGCACGCCCGCGGCTAACTACTCGGGCGCGAGAACCGGCGTGTCGTGATGCAGCGACTCGCCGCGGAAGAACGGCTTCTGCTCCTGGCGCCGGGCGATCAAGAACATGATCGGCAGGCCAAGGACGATCGAGCCGATGCCGAGCAGGAATACGCTGCCGATCTCCACGCTGGTCCCCGGCACTGTCCAGCCGCCCAGGTAGCCGTAGTCCGGCGACCACATGTCGATCGCGCTCTTCACGAACGCGAACAGCAGGATCAGTCCGCCCAGCAGCGGCAGGATCCCCTTGATCCACAGGTCTTTACCA
>CAWJUB010000008.1:0-51206 GCA_963845915.1 uncultured Actinomycetota bacterium | reverse complement strand
GCGTCGTGATGATTGGGCTGCTGGCGATCATTCCTGCCCTGCTGGAGTACCCCGAAGGCCGCGACAAAGATGAATCCGAGCTGCCGCCGCCGACTCCTCTCAAGCCTGACAATCGCGACAACAAAGGCTCGGCTGGTCTGGCGGCCTGAGCTGCTGAGAGTGACGAGCGCGGAGATCGGCTAGCGCTTGGGCAGGTGAAGCCGGGCATCCTGTACGAGCTTGATCAAGTCGCCGCGATCGATCTCGAGAACTTTTCCACGCTGAGTGTTGTGGGCAATCACGGTGATTACCTCTGTTCCCGCGGGCGAGTACTGCACCTCGATGCCTTGACGGACTGAGGTCGTCTCGGTCAGCAAGAACGAGTTGCCGTCCATGAAGCGCATTCTCTGGCATGGCTGGCGGGTGGTGAAGCCGCAGCTTGCGGCGTACTTGCGGCTGGTCGCGATCTGCAGGTAGATCTCGGTGGCTCCTTTGTCGAGCCGGAACATTTCGAAGGCAAGAGCGCCACCTTGGCCATCCCAGAAGCCCGGCGTGTCGTATCGACTGTCGTAGGAGTAGCCGAATCCGCTGAAATACTTGCCCCGCGGATCCAGGTACGACGCTGCGATCGCAGCCATCTCAGAACGCCAGCCGAACAACAGCTTCGCCCGACATGTCACTTCAGACGGTATCGCAGGCCTGCTGGGACGGCGTCGCGACCGGCGCTGATGGTGCCAGCGGTGGAACGGGTGTTCGGGTCGGGACCAGCAGCACGCCCGCTACGACAATCAGGACGGCCGCGACCAGAGCCGCCGACCCCCGCTGGATCCAGCGACGGCGGATGAGACGGCGACCGTGAGCCAGATCATCGGCGCTGCCGTGCGACGCGCGCATGTCGTACGGGATGGCATCGGTGAGTTCTTGGGTCAGCGCGGCATCGTTGCTCCGCGCCGGATGTTCCCCAGAGAGCGCGGCACGGGCTCGGAGAAGAAGAGGGGAAACATGCTCGACCGGCCAGTCCAGGACCTCGGCTATGGCCGGGCTGGAGAGTCCGGCGTAGCGCTCGAGCACGATGGCTGCCCGCTCGGTGAATCGCAGGGTGAGCAAGTCGGCGATGATCGGCTCGCCCACGGCCACCGGCGCAGGCCCATCGATCAGCTCGATGCGAGCGCGGACCTCCCATGGCAAATCCACGGGCGCCCGAGCGGCGTTCACGACGGCCCGTAGTGCGTCGATGCGGAGATTGAGCACTCTCGGCCAACGCCCATAGAGCTGGGCGAAAACCAGTTGCACGACTCGCTCTGCCTGGGCCGGATCACCCGTGAGGAGGTAAGCCGTGGCCAGAGTGAGCGGGCGTTCCCGCTCGACTACGGCGGCGTACTCCTCATCGTGGCTCGCCGACATGCCTCATCCCTCTTTTTGAGCGGTGCTCGTGCAATCGCGCGTGGAGTCCGCTACTTCGTCGTCGTTCGCAGAGGAAGAACGCCTCCGCTCTCTCCTCCTCAGCACGGCGGCGCGCGATTTGCCGACACTCGCACCGCATTCCTTGTGGGCTACTCGTGCGATCGGGTCAACTCGCACCGTGTTCCTTATGGTAATTCGCAGCCGAGCGGCCGAATCGGTGCACGATTTCTTAGATGATCTTGACAGCGGGAGAAGAATCGGTCTGTGACAACCTTTCGTCGCTATGTTGCGATCGGCGACTCCAGCACCGAAGGCCTAGAAGACCCCGACGGGCACGGTGGCTACCGGGGCTGGGCTGATCGGTTGGCCCAGCACATTGCCGATGCTCAGGACGAGCCGTTGGAGTACGCGAATCTGGCCATTCGGGGTTACCGGATGAAAGAGATATGGACCAGCCAGTTTGCCGATGCACTGGCCATGGAACCCGACCTGCTTTCGGTGTTCGGCGGCATGAACGACGTCATTGCGCCGCGCTGTGACTTCGACTCGATTCGCGCCCAGTACGTCATCATCTTCGGCCAGGCGCGCCGCCAAGGCGCAAAGGTGATCAGCTTCACCGTGCCCGATCTTTCGAGGATCAATCCGCTCGGCGTGACGTTTCGGGATCGAGTCATCAAGCTGAACGACATCATCCGCACTGAGGCCGAGCGGCGCGGTGTCGTGGTGATGGATTTCGAGCAATATCCGATTACGCAGGATCCCCGCCTCTGGTTCGCGGATCGGCTGCATGGCAACGAGCTCGGCCATCAGAAGGTGGCCGCCGCCTTGGCGTGGCGCCTCGGCATCGACGGCTTCGACGATCGTTGGGCCACCCCCCTGGAGGGCGAGCCCATGAGGCCACGCGGTCGTGAGCTGCTGACGGGTGACATCGAGTGGGCGAGGCACTACTTAGCGCCGTGGCTGGGCAAGGGCATCAGACGGCTGCGAACCGGGTACGGGATCGAGCGCAAGCGTCCGATTCCAGCAGTCCTGCCCAAGTCGAGAAGTCTCTGAGGCCGATTTGCGCGAGCCTTAGGAGAAGAGCGCCTCGCCGACATACCCGCCTTGGGCGACTCCCGGTGGGACTGCGAAGAGCGCCGAGCCGGTGTGCTGGATGTATTCGCTCAGCCCATCGCCGAGTCCGAGTTTCATCTGGATCGGAATGAAGTGGGTACCCGGGTCCCGGACGTAGGCGAGGAAGAACAATCCGGCGTCCAGCCGGCCTAGACCGTCGCTCCCGTCCACGAAGTTGTAGCCGCGGCGCAGCATCTTCGCGCCGCCGTTGTGGTCTGGATGCACCATCCGTACGTGCGAATCGGGGGCGACCAAAGGCTCGCTGTCGCTGCCCTTGACGTCGAAATCCGGCTGGCTGAACTCGCTGCCACCAGACATCGGTGCCCCCTCAGCCTTTGTCCGGCCGATGACCCGCTCTTGCTCGCTCAACGGCTGCCGGTCCCAGATCTCGATCGTCATGTTGATCCGGCGCGCCACGAGATATGAGCCGCCGGCCAGCCATTGCCCTTTGCCGTCCGCACCAGCCGGCACCCACACATGCGCATCGATGGCGGCGGGGTCCTCTGCTTTGAGATTCATCGTGCCGTCTTTGAATCCCATCAGATTCCTCGCCGTGTCCTGACCCGTCGAGGTGGAGGACGTCCGGCCAAAACCCAGCTGTGACCAGCGGATGGCAGCGCGGCCAAAGGCGATCCGGGCGAGATTGCGTACGGCGTGTACGGCGACCTGCGGGTCATCAGCACATGCCTGGATGCACAGATCACCGTCGGATTTCAGCGGGTCGAGCTTGTCGGCGGGGAAGTGTGGGAGGCGCTGCAGGGCAGCAGGCCGCAGGTCGCCGAGCCCAAAACGATCCTTACCCCCCTTGCGAAACAGTGTCGGACCAAAACCGAATGTGATGGTCAGCCCTGCGGGCGGCAGGCCGATGGCCTCACCGGTGTCGTCGGGGGGAGCGCCGTACGGGCCGGCCGTCGGCCCGAGCTCCCCGGCACCGAGACCTTGCGTCATGCGTGCGGCGGCGATGGTCCAGTCCTTGAGAAGCTGCACCAGCTCCGTACGGGAATCAGTGATCACGTCAAATGCGGCGAAGTGCAGTCGATCTTGCACCGGAGTGAGAATGCCCGCCTGGTGCTCCCCGTAGAAGGGATAGGTACGCGTTCCCGCCGCCTGCGGCTGGCTCGGAGCTGTCTCCTGGCTCCCCAGCGCGAATCCACCTGCGGCGCCGGCAGCCAGCCCTGCCAGACCAGCTCCCGCGGCGCCGAGCAGGCCGCGCCGCGAGACCGGCGGCCGCTTGTGCGTCTCGGGCGGTGCCGTGCGCGCTTCGGTTGCAGCAGGCTGATCGCGAACGTCCGGAGTTGATGTCATGTGTGTCCTGATTCAGACGACCGCCGCGGCCAGCTTCGACAATGGCTCAGACAGCGCATTGACTGCATCAGAGAGCTCCTTGACCTCCGCCTTCGTGAGCTTGTCATAGGTCTTGAACCCATCACCAACCCGTTGAGCGTCGAGCAGCGCCTGGACTGCCGCGAACTTTGCCGCGATCGACCTATCGAGATCCGGATTTCTTTGCTTCAGCAATGGGCGAAGCCCTTCGAAGCCCACCGCTGCGCCGTCGATGTTGGCCTGGAAGTCCCACAAATCGGTACGCGACCAGTACTCCTCTTCGCCGGTGACCTTGCCGGTCGCAACTTCATCCAGTAGGCCGCGGGATCCGTTGGCGATCTCGTCCGCACTGAACTCCAGGTCAGCGACCCGTCCCTGGAGGACCTTGGTGTTCTTCATCAGATTGTCCGCGTACGACGCGCGCTGGGCAGTGCTGAGCTGCTGATAGTTCTTGGCGCGCGCGGGCCAGAGATCTTTCTCGAGCCGATGCCAGCCGGTCCACTTCTGACCGGGCTCAAGATCGGCCTCGCGCAAATCGAGCTTGGGATCAAGATCGCCAAAGGACTCAGCCACGGTCTCGATGCGCTCCCAGTGCGTCCGGGCGACGGGGTAAAGGGCACGCGCCTCGTCGTCCTTGCCCGCCTTGTAGGCAGCCACAAATTTTGCGGTCATGGAGACCAGCTGCTCGGTTTGGTCCTCGACGTACTTCTGGTAGTTCTGGTTCGCCTGCTCGACCAGCTCCACATCGTTCCCTGAGGACCCCTGCTCTACCGGAATCAGAGACCGAGAATGGAGCGCGGATGCCGTCGCCGGCCATGCCAGGTTTGCATGCCGAGATGTAGTTCCCGGGCTCGACCTTCAGCACCAGCTCCCGCGTAATGCCCGGGCCGATATTCTCCACTTCGCCGACGATGCGCAGTCCGTCCTGGCCGTAGAGGTAGAACTCGTTCACCTTGCTGCCGCCGTTCGTCACCGCGAAGGTGAGAGCTCCCGACGGGGCGCTCGTGGCGGAAAGCTTGCACTCGGTGTCGGTTGCCTGGACGGTCAGGGCGCGAGGATTCGGAGCGCCGCCAGCACCCGGCCTCTCGGCTGGGGCGTTGTTGGTGCAGGCGGCCAGCAGCGGCAGGCCCAGCACGGCGCAGGTCGAGGTGCAGAGGAGTGCGCGTACGGGCAGCGCGAATCCGCCGGCCCGACGGCTTGGTCGAGTCATGATCATTTGCTTTCGGACGCTCCAACGGTCTCGGCGGCTGGACGGGGAGGTGCAGGATGCGTGCGCTGCCGTTTCTGGTAGAGGAAGATCGCGAGCGTTGGGATGAAGTACAACAGCCAAGCAGCTGCCTGAAGGACCGTTGTCGCGGGCGAGAAATTGAAGACGCCCTTGAGTACCGTTCCGTACCACGAGGTCGGCGGGATGACACCTGACACATCGAAGGCCAGGTTGTTCAGACCGGGCAGTAATCCAGCCTCCTGGAGGTCGTGCACTCCGTACGCGAGAACTCCCGCCGCAATCACGATCAAGAAAGCGCCGGTCCAGGTGAAGAAGCGCCCCAAGTTGATCTTCAGGGCACCGCGGTAGATCAGGTAGCCCAGCACCATCGCAAGGACAAGTCCGAGCGCGGCACCAAGCAGGGGACCTGCGGTACTGCCGGTGCCACCAGCGGCGGCCTGGGTGGCCGCCCACAGGAACAATGCGGTCTCCAGACCCTCACGGCCTACGGCAAGCATCGCGACGACGGTCAGCGACCAGCGCCCGGCATCGGCGGCCTTGTCGAGCTGCGCCCGTAATTCGCCGGACAGCGTGCGTGCAGCCTTCGCCATCCAGAAGATCATCCAGGTGACGAATACGACCGCGACGATGGAGAGTAAGCCACCGATCAGTTCCTGAGCCTCGAACGTGAGGCCCTTCGGGCCGAAGGTGAGCGCGGCGCCGAAGGCAAGGGAGACGGCGACTGCGATCCCGACGCCGATCCAGATCTGCGGCAGCAGGTGGCGACGCCCCGATTTGACGAGGTAGGCAATGAGGATGCTCACGATCAGCGCAGCCTCTAGGCCTTCGCGTAAGCCAATCAGGAAGTTGGCTAGCATGTCTCCTCGATCCCCCGCGCGTCCTTTGCGGCCTGCCTCCCTGGAGCGACGCCGTTGCTATGTAGGTGAGGCTCACCTAACTTAAGTCAGGCTAGCCTTGCTTCGCAAGGATCTTGGGACAATTTGTCGCAGCTACGTCGGACTCGCTGTCTGCTCCCGTTGTCAGAAAGCCTTCTTCGCTATCGGGGTCGTGCGACCACGTTTGGAGACATCGCGACTCAGAAGGCGTCTCCGGTCCGCCAGTCCATCTGTTGCAGGGTGAGGGTATTGCCGTCGGGGTCGGACATCCAGGCGTACGTGACGCCGCCGCCGACCGGAGTGAGATCGCCCACTGCGACGCCGCGGCCGAGCAGCTCCTCCCGAGCCTCGGCAATATCGTTCACCACCAAGTGGAGCCCCTTGATCGAACCCGGCGTCATGTCGGCCAGCTCGTCCAGGCCGGTACTGATCACGATCGAGCAGGCTGATCCGGGCGGAGTCAGTTGTACGACCCGCACGCCGGGCGACGGGCTCACGTCGACATCAAGTGCGAACCCCAGCTTCTCGGTATAGAAGGCCATCGAGCGGTCGATGTCTCTGACCGGGACAGGCACGAGTTCGAGCTTCATCTCCATGAGGGTTCCTTATCTCTTTCGTTAGAGCTTTGGACTCGGGCGCGGGCGATCCGTGAGGATGCGGTAGTGGCTCTTCCCACCGATCTTCCTCAGCGGCCGGTCTCGCCGAGGGTGATCATAAGCAGCCGCTCGAGGCGCGCGCGTACCACCTCGCCCGTCAGATCCGGTCTGGCATGGATCAATGCGGCCATGATCACGGCGGGGTCCGGCAGAAAGCCGAGGATGTCGCTCACCGACCAGAAGAGCTCCGCTTCTTGATCATCGTCGAGCACACCGCCGTGCCATCGATAGGCATCGGAGAAGGCGACGGCGCTATCGAGGTCATGCAAGATCGCGAAATTGGCTCGGGAGTGCATGACGTCGAGATCCGCAGGTCCCCACGAGGTTTCCGCCCAATCGATCACGCCGGTGATCCGATCGCCTTCCCACAAGATGTTTCCGGGGTGGAAGTCGCAATGCACCAACCCCTGCTTGGTCGGCGGCGGATCTCGATCGAATAGCTGGATGGCACGCTGCCAGAGCCGTGGCCTGGATGTCCAGCTTGGCACATGAAGATCATCTGGCACCCAGAACACGTAGGGACGGGGCCGATGATCATCGTCGACAGGGGTGCCGTGAATGATCACTGCGATCTTCGCCAGCTCATCGATCGCACTCAGGCTCAATGGATCGAGCCGCACGCGACCTGGGAGCCAGCTGGTGAGGTTGGCATACGCTCCGGACTGGCTGCCATCCGGGTCGGAGGCAATGAGACGCGGCACGGGAAGATCGGAATTCTCCATCAGACGGCAGCCCAACGCCTCGCAGACCACATGCTGTCGGCCAATCTCACCCCAGCGTTCGATGGAGACGCAGCGCAGGATGACCCGTTCGCCATGACGGAGATGCACCGCTGAGATGGTGTCTGTCCGTCCGCCGCCGACGGGTTCGATCGCTGTGATCTGGGACTCGAGATGCTTCTGAGCCCAGGCGCGCACCTGCGCAGGATTCACGCGAGCAGGATAGATGCCCCGGATGTGGAGTTCCCTCCTGCTAGGACGGGCCGCCGCTGCGCGGCTGCCGGAGCTTGCGGTTGGGGTGGGTGATGGCTCAGGGACTGCAGGAGCTTGCGGCAATCAGAACGCTTGCGGCTAATTCACCAGCGCCCGACGCTTGACCAGCTCACCGGTCGCGTATCGGCCGATCTGATAAGTCGCGAAGCCATCCATCACCGCACTGACGCCACCACCCATCAGCGGGACGCGCTTGACGATCGCCAAAGCCAGATTCTTCCCGCCTATCCGAGCAGCAAGGTCAGTGATCACTTCGTCGGCGACCTGCTTGTCGAGCTCGGGATCGAACACGGGTGCAGTCGCCACCGCCATAGGCGACGTCGGCAGGGTCCCCTCGGCGATGTGTTTGGCCACCTGCTCTCCACCCATCAAGCACATCACGAGTGCAGTACGGACCCGATGGTCATCCAGGTCGTACCCGCGCAGATGAGCGATTGCGGCAACCATGCGTACCTGCACAATGGCGACGCCGGTGATATTGGCGGGTATCGCGACGGGCAACGCGGCCAAGCCGCCGATGTTGGTGACAAACCCTTGGGCGGAGGCGAGCCGGATGTGATGGTCGATGATCGATGACATGGCGTCGTCGATAGAGCCGCCTTGCCGCTGCAGATGGCGGGCGGCGACGGCCTTTGCGCTAGGCATCCGGCCGTAGCCGTCGATGGCGATCTCGATGACCTGGCGCAGCGCGCCGCCGGCTCCTTGCGCCGCCACGATATTGGCCACTGGGGTCATGACCGTCACGATCCTTCGGCGCACGTCCTGCGCTGACGCCATCAGGCCTCCAACCACTCTGCTCCGGGTCTGGGCTCCCAGTGCGATCAGCCGCCTCGAGGGGCAGCGTCCGACCCCCAGCGTACGTGGCTGTTGTTGGTAGCCGATGATCACCTGACTCCGGGACAACCCCGGCCCAGCCCTGAACCGGGGTTTGATTCTGGTGGGAGTATGCCGAGATGGGCTCCCCGTTCGGATCGCCGGAGATGTGGCGGCATGACGACCTGATCGGGGTGTCGCGCGTCTTCGACGAAGAGCTCGCGCTGGCGGCGTACGAGTGTGGCGCCTTTCCGATGCCCGCGAAGCCTGGCCTGATGGGCTGGTATTCGCCGCTGGAGCGGGCCATTCTGCCGCTCGACGGGATGCGGATCAGCCGCTCGCTGCGGAAATCCATCCGGCACTACGACGTACGGATCGATACCGCGTTCGACGATGTGCTCGATGGATGTGCCGACCGCCGGCGACCTAGCGGATGGATCAACCGCGAGATCCGCCGGGTATATCGGCGACTCTACAAACGTGGCGTCGTGCACTCGGTGGAAGCGTGGACCCTCGGCGGTGACCTGGCCGGCGGTCTGTATGGGGTGAGCATCGGTGGTCTCTTTGCCGGTGAGTCGATGTTCTACCGACCTGATATCGGACGTGATGCGTCCAAGGTCGCGCTCGTTGCACTGGTCAATCTGCTCCAGCGCGCGGGTTCACAGGATCGGCTGCTCGATGTGCAATGGCTTACGCCGCATCTGGAATCGCTCGGGGCGGTGGCGGTGCCGCGCCAGGAATATCTCGAGCGCCTTCCGCCAGCTCTCCGCCTGCCGGCGCCTAACTGGTCAAGCGGCTGAATCTCGGTCGCCCGTCAGAGTGCCATGCAATACCTGCCACTATGACGGGCGGTCCGCTTCGCCGACTGCAGGAGCTCGCGGCTGGGCTTCGTTGGCAGGCTGGCGTTCCTTCGCGAGTGACGAAGGAGGCGAATTGGCGGACGGCCGTCAGAGTGCCATCAATACCGCGCCGTTCATAATGGGCCCATGCCTGAGATGCCTGAGGTGGAATCGCTCGCCCGATTCCTCACCGAGAGGTGTGTCGGGCATGCGATTGAACGCATTGATCTTCTCGCGTTCAGTGCACTCAAAACCTACGATCCGCCGCTGTCTGCGCTGAACGGCTTGGAAATCGAGTCGGTGACCCGGCGGGGGAAGTTCCTCGACATCTCGGCCCAAGGTCTGCATCTGGTGTTCCACCTGGCCAGGGCCGGTTGGTTGCGCTGGCGTGATTCTTTTCCGGACGCGCCCCCGCGGCCGGGCAGGGGGCCACTTGCCTTGCGCGTACGGCTGGATGATTCGTCCGGCTTTGACCTGACGGAGGCAGGCACCCAACGCAAGCTCGCCGTTTATGTGGTGAGCGATCCCATGTCCATTCCCATGGTCGCGACGTTGGGACCCGATCCGCTCACCGACGACTTCGATGAGGCCGCGCTTGCCGGATTGCTTGCCAAAGCCGGACGGGCGCAGCTGAAGGGAGTACTGAAAGATCAGCGGACTATCGCGGGAATCGGCAACGCGTACTCCGATGAGATCTTGCATGCAGCCAAACTCAGCCCGTTCAAGCCGTCCAACTCTCTCACTCAATCGGAGCTAGACACACTGTTCACGGCGATCAAGGACGAGCTGTCGGCCGCCATCAAGCGAGCCGATGGGTTGGCGGCCAAAGACTTGAAGGGTGAGAAGAAATCAGGCCTTCGAGTGCACGGGCGTACCGGTGAGAAGTGTGATGTTTGTGGTGACACCATTGCCGAAGTGTCGTTTGCGGATTCTTCGCTGCAGTACTGCCCGACCTGCCAGACCGGCGGCAAAAAGCTCGCCGACCGTCGTCTTTCGAAGCTGCTGAAATAGATCATGCCCGCTAGCGAGAATCCGTCCGCATTGTTCGAGTCGCTCTGCGATGAGTACGCCAGCGTGAGCGGGGTTACCGTACCGACGGGTGGCACCGGCTTCGGATCCAATGCGATCAAGATCAATAAGTCGATCTTCGCGATGCTGGTCGACGACCGGATCGTCGTGAAATTGCCAGCCGCCCGGGTCACGCAATTGATCTCTGCAGGTGACGGGGTGCCTTTCGATGCCGGCAAAGGCAAGCCCATGAAGGAGTGGGTGGGGCTGACCGTGGACGATCAGGCTTCTCGGGAACTGGTTGCCGAGGCGATGACATTCGTCGGGCAACGCTGACCAGGGCGGCACGAAGACTAGGGTTGATCTTGTGTTTGGGAATCAGGTGCCTGCCATCCAGCCCGGCGATGTCGCTTCCCGAGTGGCCGACGGGTGGATGCTGCTTGACGTTCGCACCGACGATGAGTGGGCGGGTGGACGAATTGCGGGCTCGGTCCACATTCCGATGGATCAGCTGATGCAGCGCATGGACGAGCTTGACGATCGCATTGTCTGCGTCTGCGCCGTCGGTGCCCGCTCGGCCCGGGTCGCCCAGTTCCTCAACGCCCAGGGCCGGGAGGCAGTCAATCTTGACGGCGGCCTCTACGCCTGGGCAGGCAGCGGGCTCCCCGTCGAGGCCTGACCCGATTGCCGGGGCGGATCCTGCCGCAAACTCGCGGCATAATCCGCCCCAATGTCTTCGACCCACCTCGCAGCGGCTGGGCATTTGCGCCGGTGTTAGCGTGAGAAACTAATCGAAACCTTCGGGAGCTCACACCTCATTGGTGGGCTGAGAGGGCGGAGTGCGTACGACAGCGCGGGTCCGCCGACCGACCGAACCTGACCGGGTAATGCCGTCGTAGGGAGCCTGCAATGTCGCTCACATCAACTCCAACGAGCCCGACCGCGACCTCCGAGCGGCCCGCTACCGAGGCACCGCTCACCCTCACCACAGAGCCGCCGCGGCCGTTGGGATTTACCGATCAGTTGGCCCTGTGGGGCAACCTCGGCATCAGCTTGTTCGGCCCACTGACCGGAGCGCTGATTGCCACGACTGCGGGGTCGGTCGGGCTGGCGCTAGCGGCAATCGTCGTCGGCTGCGGCATCGGAGCAATCCTTCTTGGCGCCTCGGCCGTGATGGGCACCGCCACCGGCGCGCCAGCCATGGTCACCCTTCGGGGCCTGGTGGGTCGCCGCGGCTCGGTGCTGCCAACAATCCTCAACATCGCGCAAAACATCGGCTGGGCGACCATGGAGATCATCGTCATCTCCACCGCAGCGGTGGCAGTGGTCGGCGACGCCTGGCGCTGGCCGTTTGTGATCTTGGCCGGCGCGGCCGCCACCATCATGGCGATCCGGCCGTTGGGCAGCGTACGGCTGCTCCGCAAGGTCATGGTGTGGCTGGTGCTGGCGGCCTCGGTCTTCTTGTTCGTTCAGGTGTTGCTGCAGCCGCGACAGTCGATTCCGCAAAATTCGATACTGGGATTCTGGCCGGCAGTTGATCTTGCCATCGCCGGAGTGATCTCCTTTGCCCCCTTGGCCGCGGACTATAGCCGGCACTCGCGGACCCGCGGGGCGGCTTTCTGGGGCGCCTCCCTCGGCTATGGCCTAGCGGCCATTGCCTATTACGCCCTAGGCGTCTTCGCAGTGGTCAATCTCGGCGCCAGCGACGTGATCACTGCGCTGGTCACCCTTCCGGCTGGTGCCATCGCGATCACGATCTTGCTGGTCGACGAGGTGGATGAGGCATTCGCCAACGTCTACTCGACGACCATGTCGGTGCACAACATCGTTCCCCAGCTGGATCGACGAATCATCGCGTTGATCATCGGTGTCACGGCAACGCTGCTGGCCGGCCTGCTGAACTTCGGCCAGTACCAGTCCTTCCTCTTCTTGATCGGCTCGGTCTTCGTCCCGCTGTACGCCGTCGCGGCCGTGGACTTCTTCTTTGTCAGCCGGCAGCGTTGGGATGTCTCGTCTACGTCCCCGCTGCGGGCTGCGCCGGTCATCGCGTGGGCGTGCGGGTTCGTGGTCTACCAGCTTGTCTATCCCGGTACCGTCCCTGGATGGGCAGACTTTTGGACGTGGCTCGACGGGCGCATCGGATTCGTCCCGCCCGGCTGGCTGGGCTCCTCGGTGGCGGCGATCGCGGTGAGTGGATCCGTGATGTTGGTCAGCGGTTTGCTACTTCGTTACCGTCGCGTCGCCGCAGCGTGACAGCTTCGCCGATGTGTCAGGTGTCGATGTGACGGCCGCGCCGGTGTTGATCGCGCATCGCGGCTTCTCCTCGCGACATCCAGAGATGACGCGTGCCGCCTATCGGGCCGCCATCGACTGGGCGTCCGACACTGGCATCGCACTCGGCCTGGAGTGTGACGTACATTTCAGCGCCGACGATGAGCTGGTGTGCCTGCACGATCTGACTCTGGACCGGACGTCGACGAGCACCGGACGGGCGTACCAGCGAACGGTCGCGGAGCTGAAACAGCTCGACTTCGGTTCCCGGAGGGTGCTCGATCCACAACCCGAGCAACGCGAGCTGATGACGCTACGCGAGCTGATGATCATGGTCCGGGATGCGCGGCAAGATCATGTGCCCGTCAGCCTGGTGGTCGAAACCAAGCATCCCAATGATCGCGGCCGCGAGGTGGACGAACGGGTTGCAGCGATGCTTACCGAGTTCGGCTGGGACCACCCTGGTGCGCCCGTTCGGCTGCTGTCTTTCTCAGTGAAGGCGGTCAAGCGGTTCGGCTGGCTGCTGCCGGGGCTGGAACGCACCCTGCTCATCGAAGATGATCTTGGACGATGGCGTGATGGCAGGCTGCCGGACGGGGTACGCGTCGTCGGGCCGGATCTGGCATTGATCAAGGAGGATCCGGAGTTCGTTACTAGGTCCCGTCGCAAGGATCACGACGTACACGTCTGGACCGTGAACGAGCCGGAGGACATCAGATTCTGCCTAGATCTTGGAGTAACCGGTTTCACCACCGACTTCCCAGATCGCGTTGCCGCAATTCTCGCGGAGGATGCGCACTGAGCTGCTCGAAGTAGATGCGCGCTGAGCTTGTCGAAGCGTGCCCTTCGACGAGCTCAGGGCACATTGACGACAAGCTCAGGGCACATTGCGACGAGCTCAGGGCACATTGTGACGAGCGCACATACGACGGCTCAGGGCTCGTCAGGACATCACGTCGCGGGCGATAGGACAGGACATGCAGCGCGGCCCGCCGCGCCCGGAACCCAGCTCGGACCCAGCGATAGGAATTACCTCGATCCCGGCCTCGACGAGGCGCCGATTCGTCTCGACATTGCGCTCATAGGCAATCGCGACCTTGGGCTCGATGGCCAGCGTGTTGTTGCCGTCGTCCCATTGCTCGCGCTCCGCGGTCACCGGGTCGAGGCCAGTGTCGATCAGCCGTAATCGATCAATCCCCATCGCTCGAGCCGCAGCATCGAGAAAGGGTGCCGGCTCAGCGATGGAGAGCTCGGAGCCGCTGCCGGGACGCACCGCAATGGCACACAGCTGATGCGCAATGTTCGGATACATCAGCACCGCGTCGACGTCGACCATGGTGCAGATGGTGTCCAGATGCATGGTTGCGCGATCTTGACTGATCGGCACGACCAGCACCGTACGCGCAAGTCCCAGCTCGAACGCCGTACGCGCCAAACGCTCCGCGCCGGCGGGATGAGTTCGTTCGCCAACCCCCACCGCCAGCACGCCCTCGGCCAGGGCCAAGACGTCGCCGCCCTCCAGGTACTCCTCGCGCCAACCGTAAATCCGCTCAGCTCCGCTGAAGCGCGGATGGAAGGCGTAGATCAGGTCGGTGAGCTGGGTTTCGCGGCGGCGTGCCGGCATCGCCAAGGACGTGATCGCGACACGATCCCCGATCCACACGCTCGAGTCGCGAGTGAACAGCAGATTTGGCAATGGATCGATCAAGAAGTCTTCCGGCTGGTAGAGGGCGGCGACCAGGCTGCCGCTGCCGCGTACCTCGTCGTTGCGCAGCCCGGCCGTCATGATCTCGGCGAGCTCCTCGGGCTCAAGATCAGCGAGGTAGCGCCGCAAAAATCCCCGCAGCGTACCTCCGAGCCGAATGTCTGAGACGAGATCTTCGACAGCTCTGGCGTGCGCGGCCGGGTTGGCCAGCGTCTCGATCAGCAAGGTGCCGAGATAGAGGACCTCGACCCCGCGGCTGCGGAGCGTCTCGGCAAAGCCGTCGTGCTCCTGCTGAGCACGGTCGACCCATGGCAGCCCGTCGAAGAGCAAGGCATCGTTGTTTCGGGGCGTCAGCCGCTTCAGCTCGCTACCAGGCCGATGCAGCAGCACCGTGCGCAACCGGCCAACCTCCGACCGGACCTCGGGCGCGGTCCCCCCGTCTGCCGACATGACGGTGAGATTACCGATTGCCAAAACGCCCACGGCCAGGGCCGGTCGCCGGACTAGCCTTGGCTGGTGAGCTCCGACCTGTCCCGTGTCGCGTGCATCATCCCGGCGAAGGACGAGGAGCAACGAATCGCGGACACCGTTACCGCAGCGAGAGATCTTCCGGGGGTTGAGATCGTGATCGTCTGCAATGACGGCAGCAGTGATCGTACGTCGGAACGGGCTGCTGGTGCGGGTGCGATTGTCGTCTCCCACAGCCGCAACCGTGGCAAGGCCGCTGCTGTGGAGTCGGCAGTCAACGGTCTCGGTGTCATCGAGCAGCGGGATAAGTTGCCTGAAGCGGGCAGCCTGCTGCTCCTCGACGCCGATCTCGCCGAGTCTGCCGCCAATTGCGCACCCTTGATCGATCCCGTGGTCAGCGGCGAAGCCGACCTGACGATTGCGGTGCTGCCGGCTCAGTTCACCGACGACGGCGGCGCTCCTGGCGGCTTCGGCCTGGTGGTCAATGCCGCGAGGCGGGGCATCGAGGAATTGACCGGCTGGACGCCGCAGGCGCCGCTCTCTGGCCAGCGCTGCATCACCCGGCGCGCGTTCGAGCTCGCCAGTCCTCTGGCGGCCGGTTGGGGACTGGAAGTAGGTATGACCGTCGACGTGCTGCGCGCGGGTTTGAAGATCTCCGAGATCGAGATCGACCTGCGGCACCGCGCGACCGGTAGTGACCTTGGTGCTCAGCTGCATCGAGCGGCACAATTACGCGACGTCACGCGTGCATTGGCGGCGCGTGGCCTGGTCCAGGCAGGGCTCAAGGATCTGAAGGACTCCGGTGGGGTATCCGGCGTGTTCAAACGACTCCGAGGTAAGCAGGCATGAATCGATGACGGCGGCCAAGCACAAGCGCCGACGCGGTAATCCGGCCAAGCCGTCGGGCCCGCGATATCGGCCCGCGATCTGGCACCGCAACCATCAATTCGCCCTGTTCGGGATCGTCGGTGCTACGGCACTGACATTGCTCGTCGGTTTCCTCGGTCCCTCTGCCGTGACCCTGACTCTCGGTCCCCGGCACTCCTATCTGCCGCCCTGGTATCTGCCGGCCGGGGTCATCAAGCCCAACGAGTGGTTCGTGTCGATCTTGATCTGGGCTGCGATCATTCTCGGAGCTCTCGGGCTGTGGGTCGGGCTGCGGGCAATGGCTGATGGCTGGAAACCCAGATACAAGAAGCTCTTCGGGCTCGGTACGGTCCTCAGCCTGCTGACCATCTGCGTTCCGCCGATGACCTCGGCGGACGTGCTGATGTACGCGGCGTACGGCCGGCTGCAGGCGATCGGGCGGGACCCGTACGAGATCACGCCTGCGGAGGTGTTCCGCGGTCAGTTCGATCCTGTGCTGTCCTGGACCGAGCGGCCGTGGCAGGACACCCCCAGCGTGTACGGCCCGATCACGTCCTGGACGCAGCTCGCTCGCCAACAAGCTCGGTGGCGACAACATGCACGACATCGTGTTTTGGCTGCAGGTGTTCTCGGTCGTGCCCTTCATCTTGGCCTGCGCCGGCGTCTTGATGCTGGCGCATGGCGATCCGCGCCGGCAGGGCCGAGCGGCGTTGTTGACGATCGCGAATCCGCTGCTGATCTGGGCTGTGGTTGCCGGCGCTCACAACGAGGCGCTGGCGGTGATGTTCGCGGTAGCCGGCCTGTTGTTCATGCGCAAGAACCCTTTCGTTGCCGGTCTCGGCATTGGGCTTGCCGGGTGCGCGAAGGTGAGCATCGGGCTTTGGGGGCTCGCCATGCTGTGGGCGTACCGGCGAGAACCGAAGAAGGCGCTGCTGCTCTGCCTCGGCACGTGCGGTCCCGATGGGCCTGGCGTACGTGCTCTGGCAGCCCACGGCGTTTCTTCAGTCACTGCGCAACGGTGGGTACGTCTCGGTCGGCTCGTGGGCCAATCCGCTTTATCGCCTCCTTGACGTCTTTATGACCGGGTATCACGCCAAGATCATTGTCGGCGTGATCTCCTACATCGGCCTGATCATCATCGCCTGGATGCTCTCCCGGGTTGTGCCATGGACTGCGGCGCCCGGGCTGGACAAGGATGCTGACCTGCGTCGAGACCCACTCACCATCGCGCTCCGAACGGCGCTGGTGCTGTCGGTCGCGTGGTTGATCACCTCGATGTACACGCTCTCCTGGTACGACCTGTTGGCCTGGATGCCGCTGGCTGTGCTGGCAGCCAGCAAGCTTGACCAAATCATGGTGATTCGAGGTGCTGCACTGTCGCTGGCCTACGTGCCTGGACGGGCGATCGACATGGGGAAGGCCCTCGACTTCACCGCAACTCGGATGCGGGACACCGTATCGCCGATCATTCAGATGGCGATGGTGCTCGCCGTGATCTTGTGGTGGCGGCAGCCCGACCGCCCCGAGCTCTTTCCCTTCAAGAAGTCGAAAGCTCCGCCCACCGCGTCGGCACCGCAGCTCTCTGAGTCGCGGCCGAAGGCATCGAAGACCGCAGCAGCACGCAGCTCTCCGCCGCAGCCCGCGCGGGCCCGTGCTGCGATGTCGGTCAGGGAGTTCGCGTCGCGGCGTAAGAGCTGATCTCGGCGCGTAGCGCTGACTTGATTTCCGCGCCGGCAAATGAGGCGTCGACAGCCGCGAGGGCCAACTCAGTGACGCCACGCTCGTCGAGGTCCAGCAGCCGAGCCGCGATCGCGTACTCGGTGTTGAGATCGGTGCCGAACATTGGTGGGTCGTCGGTATTGATCGTCACCGGCACCCCGGCCGCGACCAGCTCCCGGATCGGATGGTGATCAAGGTCAGACACGACCCGTAGCGCAACATTTGAGGTCAGGCAGAGGTCCAACGCGATCTCGTGCTCAGCGAGGTGCTCGAGCAGGCGCTGATCACCGACCCCGCCAATGCCGTGTTCGATCCGCTCCGCACCCAGGCTGCGAAGTGCCTCCCAGACGCTCTCGGGCCCAGCGGTCTCTCCCGCGTGCGGCACGCTGTGCAGCCCAGCTGCTCGAGCTCGATCGAACTGATCACGAAACATCGAACGCGGAAAGCCGAGGTCCGAGCCGCCGAGCCCGAAGCCGATCAGTCCGGGCACATCATGATCAAGAGCAACTGAGGCCGTCAGCTCGGCAGCCGGGATACCGAAGTCGGCCGGAATGTCGAAGATCCAGCTCATCTCCAGGCCATGATCACGACGGGCAGCCTGTCGGGCGTCCTCGATGGCCTCCAGGAATGCTTCGGCCGGCAGTCTCATCATTGATAGAGATGTAGGGAGTCACCGTCAGCTCGGCGTAGCGAATGTGCTGAGCCGCCATGTCAGCTGCGACCTCGTAGGTGATGAACCGGACATCCTCGGCGGTCTTGATGAGGTCGACGACGGCTAGATAGTTCCGGATGAAATGGGACAGGTCGTCGAAGACGAAGAACCTGGCGAGTTCGGCTGGATCGCTCGGAACTGTGCCCGGATGCCGGCTGGCCAGTTCGGCGACGACACGTTGGGACACCGAGCCGACGTGGTGGACGTGTAGCTCAGCCTTGGGAAGACCCGCGATGAAGCTCTGGGAGATCGCCACGCGCGCCAGTCTCCCAGGCTCTGCAGAAAGATCGTGCGCGTTTGACCCCCGCAGACACCGGTCAAACGCGCACGATCTTCTACGATCAGCCGAAGCGGCGAGCCGAGGCCTCTTCCTCCGCCGCTCGACGGAGTGCCAAGATCACCGGTTCGAGTAGCACAGTCCCGAGGACCACGTACCGTACGGCCGCGGCTGGCGACTCGGTCGGCACATTGTCGATCTCGAATTCCGCGATCTGACGCATGTGGTCCTGATAGAGGTCAAGTGCTCCCTCAGGGAGCGTGAAGCCGGCCTCATCGAGCGCCCGGAGTGCGTCCTCCAGATTCGGTCCAGCCACCGCGCTGCGGCTACCCCAAGCAGCTCGTGGACAGACTCAGGAGGTTCCTCAATCGCCTGGATGACCTGATGCGCGGCTGCGATGGACAGCCCACCCGGACCAATCAGCGCACGGATCAGCCGGAGTCGCGCCACGTGGCTCTGGTCGTATTGAGCCTGAGTGGCCGCGGTCCGAACGCCGTCATGCAGCAAGTTCTCCCGCAGATAGAACTTGATCGTCGCAACGGGGATCTCGGTATGCGACGACAGTTCAGAAATTCGCACCCACACCTCACTTGACATTGGATAGTGCTACTCTCCAATATTGGAGAGTAGCACTATCTAGTGGAGGATTTCATGGCTGACATCATTGCGAGCCGCATGACTCATGACTATGACGGTGAGCTTGTCGTATTCCTGATCGGGATGCGGATCAACAAACCGTGGCGCCCCGATCTCTGGCTACCGGTGTTCAACGCGATGCCCAAGATGTTGGCCGAGTTGTCGAAAGACATAGGACTCGGGCCTGCTTGGCTACCGGCTGACCTTTGGCGCCGGCGGACCGCTGCTGGTGCAGTACTGGAGCTCACACGAGAAGCTGTATGCCTACGCGAGCGACCGGGATGCGGCTCACCGTCCTGCTTGGGCGGCGTTCAATCGCCGCGTACGCAAGGCTCCCGGGGCAGTCGGCATCTGGCACGAGACATATCTCGTCGAACGTGCCGAGACGATCTACGCCGGAATGCCCGTTTCTGGGCTGGCTGCGGCCACCTCTTCGGTACCGGTGGCACGGCGCGGCGAGACCGCGGCGGAGCGGCTCGGCGCACGACAGGCAGCGTGAGGTGGGCGCCCTTCGACAGGCTCAGGGCGCATGACACTCGGGTGAGAAATGGTCGAACGGCCGGGTACGGCAGAGATAGCCTGAGCCGGTGCTCGCAGTCCCGCCGAACCACTACGGCTACTTCGGACCGGTTGGAACATTCACCCACCAAGCGCTGCTCACGCTGCCCGCGCTGCCGGACGAGCCTGCGCCGTACGCGACTGTCGGCCTCGCCCTGCAGGCTGTCCGCGACGGCGACGTCGCCGCCGCCCTGGTGCCGATTGAGAACTCGGTCGAAGGCGGGGTCTCCGCGACGCTGGACAACCTGACCAACGGCGAGCCGCTGCGCATCATCCGCGAAGTATTGCTCCCCGTTCAGTTCACCCTCTTTGGGCGTCCCGGCACACACATCGACGACGTACGCCGGGTGCTTACCCATCCCCACGCGGCAGCCCAATGCCGCGACTGGCTAGCCAACAAGCTGCCGCAGGCGATCGTTACCGAAGGTGGCTCAACGGCTGCTGCCGCAGCGGAAGTTGCCGATCCGGGTTCGCGATTCGATGCGGCGATCTGCGCACAAGTCGCGGGGGAGTTGCACGGGTTGATACCGCTTGCCACCGGCATTGCTGACAATCCGGACGCGGTCACGCGCTTCGTGTTGGTCTCGCGGCCAGCTCCAGTTGGTCCGGCTACCGGTGCCGACAAGACCACCATGGTTTTGTTCATGCGCGACGACCATCCGGGTGCGCTGCTAGAGATCCTCGAACAGTTCGCCAGTCGCGGTGTCAACCTGTGTCGCATCGAGTCGCGCCCTACCAAGAAGACCCTTGGTGACTACTGCTTCAGCGTGGACGCCGAAGGTCATGTCGACGACGCGCGGATGGCTGAGGCGATGATGGGGCTGCATCGGGTCTGTCGCGACGTGGTCTTTCTTGGCAGCTACCCTCGCGCCGACCTCACGGAATCGATCATCCGGCACGGCACCTCTAACCAGGAGTACGCCGCGGCCGCGACTTGGCTGCGAAAGTTGCGCGGCTGAGGGCCCGGGCACCCGACTGCTGGCTCCGGCTCGGAGCCAGCAGCAGCGCTCACCTCGCCGTTGCCGGTCGCCAGGTCGCTGACCTGCTTTGGCACCCGCAGGCGCAGCGCACCCGGTACCACCTCGGCCGTCAACGTCGAGCACTCTCCAACCGTGTCGCCGTCGAGCTGAAATTGATCACGCTCCTCCACTGAGATCGTGACCTTGCGTCCCGTGAGCCGATCGAGCTGATCATCGGGCTGCCGGCGCCGGGTCAAGACCCGGGTCGTCAGCCTGACCCAGTCGCGGAACGTACGCGGCGAGGCGACGAGCACGTCCAATTTCCCGTCGTCGGCACGGGCATCAGGAATCAGTTGAATGTTGGCCATCAAGAAGCCGACATTGCCGACGACGATGACACTTGCCCGGCGCCGGAACGGTTGTTGATCATCGACGGCGATGGTGGCGTGCAGCGGCGGGATGATTGGCGTTCTGTGCTGCCGAGACGAAGTAAGCAGCCGGGCCGACAGCCTTCTTCATCTTCGCATCCGCACCCTCCATGATCACCGCATCCAGGCCGATGCCGGCCATCACCGCGAAATGATCAGGCGGCTGATCATCAACCTTCACTCGCACCAGGTCAACCGCCTTGTCGGCGCCATCGAAGGCGACGCCGAGAGCCGCCACCTCGTCCAGCGGTATGCCGATGTTGCGGGCCAGCAGGTTCCCGGTACCGGCCGGGATCAGGCCGAACGGGATGCCGGTGTGGGCCAGTCCGGAGCAGATCACCCGAATGGTGCCGTCGCCACCGGCGCCTAGCACCAGGTCGACGTTCTCGCGTACGGCTTGTGCGGTCATGGCGTGTCCGGGATCCTCGCTGGTGGTTTCCAGCCACAGCGCCCGATCCCAGCCTCGAATCTTCAGCTCGTAGTCCACGTGCCGCCGGAACGTGATCCAGTCGGTGACCTTGGCCGGGTTGAAGATGACCGCCGCGCGCCGCAACGGAGCCGTCGGCGGCTCATCGGCGACAGCGCGGCTCCGGACGATCTCGCCGACCAGTTCATGCGGGATCGGCACCTTGACACCGGCCACAAGCAGCGCGGCCGTTGCTGCGAGTGCGCCGAACAATGCGCCGCCCACAATGTCGGTGATGTAGTGCGCCCCGGTGATCCAGCGATCAAAGGCGACGGCGAGGATCAACAGGCCGGAGCCGACCTGCCAGAGAACTCGCGCGCGGAACGTCTGCCTGGTCACAGCGAAGGTCGCTCCAACGGCGATCGACAACGCCATGACACTGGTCATATGACCAGACGGATAGGCATATCCGGTCGCAGTCAGCAGGTCGAGCGCTTGCTCGGGACGCGGCCTCTGGAAGATGATCTTGAGAAGATCAGCTCCGCCCCAACCGAAGATGATCACCAGGACTAGCGCGACCGCCAGCTGGCGGAGCCGGCGTCGGAATGCCCAGAGCGCAATCGCCGCCAAAGCGGCGTACTCCAAGCCTGGCCAGGTCAACAGGGCAAAGGCCGCGGCGATCTCTGCAGTATTCGAGTCCGGATCCAGCTGCGGTGCCGCCGTACGTTGATCAAAGGCCATGAACGCAGCTGAGTTGAATGTCAGCCACGTCCACACCACGAACGCCAGCAGCAACAAGATCGCGATCAGGACCGAAGATCGGGTCGGGGGGCGTCGGACCATAACCGCTTCATCATTGCAGCCGCATTCAACAGCACTATGACGTGCAGCCCGCTTCGCCGACTGCAGGAGCTCGTGTGTGTGCGCTGCTGATCAACTCCGCGCTCGCGAGCGACGAAGGAGGCGAATTCGGCGGGTTGCCTGTCAGAGTGCAATGCACTCAGCTGTTGGTGGATGGCAATCGAATCGTCTCTACGCACGGAGGTGGCTACGCTGGCCCGGTGATTGATGTCAAGGTGCTGCGCCTCGATCCAGACCGGGTACGGGCCTCCCAGCGGGCTCGCGGCGAGTCGGAGTCTTTGGTGGACGACCTGATCAAAGCCGATGAGGCGCGTCGTAACGCCATTGCTCAGTTCGAGGAGCTGCGCGCCGAGCAGAAGGCGCTCGGCAAGAAAGTGGCGCAGGCGGCCGGTGCGGATCGGACGGAGCTGCTGAGCCAAACCAGAGAGCTCGCCGACATGGTCAAGAAGGCGGAATCGGCGCAGAACGAGATCAGCTTCGCCTTCGACCAGATGCTGCGTCAGGTCGGCAATCTGGTTTTCGACGACGTGCCGCCCGGCGGCGAGGACGACTATGTCGTCCTGGAAAGCGTCGGTACGCCGCGAGACTTCGGCGCCGAAGGCTTCCTACCCAAAGATCATGTGGAGCTCGGCCGGCTGCTCGGCGCAATCGATGTGGAACGTGGCGCCAAGGTCTCCGGGTCTCGCTTCTACTACCTGACCGGCCAGGGCGCAGAGCTTGAACTGGCCTTGATCAATCTCGCAATGACGACCGCCACCACAAACGGCTTCATCCCCTTCATCCCGCCCTCGCTCGTCAAGCCGCAAGCGATGGAGGGCACCGGTTTCCTCGGCCAGGCAGCTCAGGATGTCTACCATCTCGAAGAAGATGATCTCTACCTGGTCGGTACGGCAGAGGTTCCGCTTGCGGCCTATCATGCCGACGAGATTCTCGATGCAGGCACGCTGCCGCGCCGCTATGTCGGCCTGAGCCCCAGCTATCGGCGCGAGGCGGGTTCCCATGGCAAAGACACCAGAGGCATCTTTCGCGTGCACTGGTTCGACAAAGTCGAGATGTTCGTCTTCAGTGCGCCGGAAGACTCGGCGGCGGAGCACCGGCGGTTGCTGCAGTGGCAGAAGGACTTCGTTGCTGCGCTTGAGATTCCCTTCCAGGTGATCGAGCTTGCCGCCGGTGATCTTGGTCTGAGCGCTGCGCGCAAGTACGACGTGTACGGCTGGCTGCCAACTCAAGATCGTTATCGGGAGATCACGTCGACGTCCAATTGCACCGATTTCCAGGCGCGACGGCTCAATATCCGGGCTCGCTTCGACTCCGGCACCGCACCGGTCGCGACCTTGAACGGCACGCTGTGCGCTATGACCAGGACCATCATCATGATCTTGGAAAATCACCAGCAGGCTGATGGCTCGGTATGCCGTGCCGGAGGCGCTGCGGCCGTATTTGGGAGGCCGAGAGGCTCTGACACCGCGTTGAGACAGTCAGCAGAGCCGACCAATGTGCCCTGAGCCCTTCGACCAGCTCAGGACGGCGCCTGTCGAAGGGCACGAGCCCGCGCTTCGACAAGCTCAGCGCGCGTATCGCACCTGGCGTCCGCGTCTGGTCGCGCTGGACATTGACGGCACTGTGGTGGATCGCAACGGTTTCATGCCGCCCGCCGTAGCCGAGGCCGTCGCGCTGATCGTGCAAGCTGGCGTGCCGGTGGTCTTGTCAACGGGCCGATCATGGCACGGCACCCAGCAGGTGTTTGACCAGCTCGAGCTGCCGCCGGGTCCGACGGTCTGCTCGAACGGCGCAGTGATCGTACGCTATCCGCCACAGGAGATCATCAAGGCGATCACCTTCGACCCGCGGCCGGTGATCGCGCAGGTTGAGGACTTCGCGCCCGGCACCTTGATCGCAGTAGAAGAGATTGGCCGCGGGTATCGGCTCAACGAGCTATTTCCGGGAGACGACCTGACCGGAGAGTTGATCATTGAGGACGCCAAGCAGCTCAGCTCGCGGCCGGTGACGCGGGTGATCCTGAGAGACCCCACGCGTTCCGAGGAGGATTTTCTGGCCTTGGCCCGCCACCTCGGCATGCATGGGATGACCTACTTCGTCGGCTGGGGAACCTGGCTCGACATCGCCCCTGATGGAGTGAACAAAGCGACCGCTCTCGCCGAAGTCGCGGCCGGTTACGGCGTACGGGCTACCGACGTATTGGCGTTCGGTGATGGCCGCAATGACATTGAAATGCTGCGCTGGGCCGGTCGTGGGGTCGCTATCGGTAATGCCCCGGACGAGGTCAAGGCAGCCGCCGACGACGTGACGAAGACCATTGACGACGGTGGACCGGCTGCGGAGTTACGTGACTGGTTCGGTTAGGCGAGGGCTTGCAACTCCCACATTGAGGTGATCAGCGGGATGAGCTGCGCGGACCCTGGTTCCTCTCATCGACCGCGGGGTCTGTCACATCATCGCGGCGGACGTCGTCGCGGCGGACATCGCCGCGGTCAATGTCGTCTCTGACTCCCTCGTCCCTGACATCGCGCCTAGTCCCACGTACGTCGTCATCGGCCACGCCGCGATCCGCATCGATATCGTTCGGCTGACGCGTCATCCGTGGCCCGCCTCGGAGCGGCGTCGGCCGCGCGGCGGCCGCCTGGGTCCGGGTCAAGACGGTCGGCCTTGCGTAGTGCATCCTCAACATCGGTTCGGGCCTCCGCGGTGCGCTCGCGTTCTTCAGCCGACACCGACTCAAGCCGGTCCGCTTCCGCGCGAGCGTCCTGAGCCTGCGCGGCCATGGCGTTAGCCTCGGCCTCTTTCCGATCGAGCTCTGCTGCCCGCTCGGTTGCCTCTTGCCTGATCTTCTCAGCGCGAGCACGGCGTGCCGTGGATCGGCGATTCATGAACACGAACGCCAGTACGGCCACGACCACGACAACGACGATCGCGATGATGATCCATGCGGTGGTACTCATCCGAGTTCCCTTCTGCTTGGCGGACTCGGGGCTCGGTCCCGTTGCACGTTACTGCGCAATTATCCGCTTGATAGGGGTACCCGCCGGGCGTACTTCGAAACTCGCGCCACCGGGCATCGGATTCACAGCGCGCGTGCTACGCCCAATAAGGTGCGCGCTACGCCGCCTGGGGGCGGCGGCTGACGGTCGACGAGCTGGTGACGGTGGCGGCAGCGGCGAGCACGTCGGCGACGGTGGGCTTGGGCTTGGTCGTACGCGCGGTGGGCTCTCGACGTTCGCGGCGAAGGTGACGTTTCACAGTGGACAGGGAGCAGCCGAGTCGCTGCGCCAACACGTCCAGGCTCTCGTGCGGATTGGCGTTCCGAAGCCGTACGACCTCGCTGTGATTGACCTGGCGATTCCCGCGCGTGACCCCGGCCATGGTGTCGAAGTTCTCCGGTTCCACCGTGATGTCCAGCCGCCGGCGAATCAGAGCACGCTGGGGCGGCGTGGTGCCCGCGACATAGCCTGCAACGTCATACTCGACGACCGCGCGGTAAAGACAGTCAGTGATCAACGGGCATTCGCGGCAGGCGGCCTTGGCAAGGGTGATCAAGGCCAGCTGTCGGCGCCGTAGCGCTGCGGAGGCTCCGGTCGTCAGTGGCTCCTCCAGCAGTTGATCTTGGAACACTGCGGCGAGCTCGACGCATCGGGGGGTCGTCCGATTGGCAGGGCTGGTGATCGATGTGGGGCTGGTGATCGATGTGGGCATGAGCTCTCTTCCCGAGGTTTCCGGTCTCAACAGACCTCGCCTCGGACGGCAGCCGGCGATGCTCGGTTCCCACTAATCCGGGTTTCTCAGGAACTTCCCCTGGTCTTCTTTGCCAGGGCTCAGGTCTCGGCGACCAGCTCAGCTACAGGTACATCCCACCCGTGCCCTCGCGCCGACCCTCCTGCTGCGGCGTCGAAGGCATCGGACCTGTCGGTAGCGCCCGCCGCATCTGCTCGAGCTGCGCCCGGGCAGCCATTTGCTGGGCGAACAGGGCCGTCTGAATGCCGTGGAACAGACCCTCCAACCAGCCCACCAACTGAGCCTGGGCAATCCGCAGCTCTGCGTCGCTCGGCGTGGTGTCATCGCTGAAGGGCAAGGTGATCCGTTCCAGCTCCTCGGCCAGCTCCGGCGCAAGACCCTCCTTCAGTTCGGTGATCGAGGTTTCATGGATGGCCCGCAGCCGCTGCCGGCTGGCGTCATCGAGGGGAGCAGACTTCACCTCGGCGAGGAGCTGCCGAATCATGTTGCCGATGCGCATGACCTTGGCGGGCTGCTCGACAAGCTCGGTCACCGATCTCGGCTCCTCGTCCCCCGCTGCCTCCTCGCGTGGCGGACCCTCGACGGCCATAGCCTGCGGCGTCACGACATAGACCCGTCCGTCATCAGTCGCTCCGGCGACGGGGGGCATCTCTTGCTCTTCATTGCCAGCTGTCGAGTCAGTTGTCATGTTTCTAGATCCTAGAGAGGGATGTATCCGAGGACCGCTGTACCCATCGTCGCTGTGGCGAAAACCGGTGGAGTCGATCAGCAGCCACGTCCTACGCTGACCAGGTCATGCATGACTTCCCGCCGCTGGTCCCGGACATGGCGGGGCTGGACTCATCCGCGTACACCACTCTCCGCTCGAAGCGGGCGGCCGGTGGTGCGTAAGGCGGCTGCCCAGGCGCGACTTCTCAAACGTTGACACCCGCAGCGCATCGCGTTTTCTCGGCTGGTTGATGTGGCAGCAGCTGCCGGCGCTGGTGCTGAGCTCGCTGATCGCGGTGGTCGAATGGCTACCTGGCTCGGTTGGTCCCTACATCGTCGGCAAGATCGTGGACGACGGGATCGTGCCGCACGACATGGCTATAGTCACGCGGCTCAGCTTGATCATGTTCGGCCTCGTCATCGCTGGGATCATCGCCGGCGTGCTGGGTCATACCGTTGTGGTTCGGACCTGGCTGGTCGCCATGTACGGCACCATGAAGCTGGTCACCCGCAAGGTGACCCAGATGGGCCATGTGCTGCCGCAGCGTACGCCGACTGGCGAGGTGCTCAGCGTCTCCGCGGGTGACTCCGATGAGTTCGGCGGGTTGACGGAGGTCGTGTCACGCTTCGCCGGCGCCTTGATCGCGTACCTGGTGATCGCCGGCCTGGTGCTCTCCACCTCGGTCAAGCTCGGCATTGTGGTGCTGGTCACGGCGCCGTTGATCGTTTTGTTCGCGATGCCACTGCTCCGCCCGTTGCAGCGGCGCGAGGAGATCGAGCGAACGAAGACCTCGGAACTGACGTCGATGGCTACCGACATCGTTGCCGGGCTACGGATCCTGCGAGGTATTGGTGGCGAGGAGACCTTCTCTCACAACTACGCCGAGCAGTCTCAGCGAACCCGGCAGGCCGCCGTCTCGGCCGGTATCTGGCAGAGCGCGGTGGATGCCACCAGTGTGTTGTTCTCGGGCATGTTCCTCGTCGCATTGACCTGGCTCGGTTCCCGAGAGGTGGTTGCCGGCGAACTCAGCGTTGGCCAGTTGATCAGCTTCTTCGGGTACGCGATCTTCATGGTGTGGCCTATTCAGACCTTCTTCGAGTTGGCGCAGAAATGGGTCCGAGCGGTGGTCTCGGCGCGTAAGACGATTGCGGTGCTGGAGCAGCAGCCACCGTGGCGAACTCCGCAGCCTCCGTTGACACTGCCTGAAGAAGGCGTCCTGCATGATCAAGAGTCGGGGTTTGTCGCTCAGCCCGGAGAGTTCACCATCGTCGTCAGTGCGGTCCCGGACGACTCTGCCGCGCTGGCCGATCGGCTGGGCCGCTACCTGCCGAGTGATCACGAACCCGTGAGCCTCGAGGTCGCGGACGGTCTCAAGGGCCGCGCCGCGCGACGGGCTCGGAAGCGGCAACGTCTCGAGCAGGCGCGGCTGGTCGAGCGTGATCAACAGCTCGCCGGACAGAAGTGGGGCGTGAGTCTGGGCACCGTCGATCTCGCCGACGTTCCCATTGATCAGGTACGGGATCGGATCGTGGTCAGCGACACTGCGAGCCAGGTCTTTGCCGGCACCTTGCAGTCGGTCGTTGATCCGCATGGACGGCTCAGTCTGGAGCAGGCCGAGACAGCGCTGCGGGTCGCCGCCGCCGAGGACGTGTTCGCTGGAATGTACGGAGGCTGGCAGGGTCGGATCGACGAACGCGGCCGGGGCCTGTCGGGAGGGCAGCGACAGCGGGTCGTGCTAGCGCGGGCGCTGGGCCTTGATCCAAAGATCTTGATCTTGATCGAACCCACCTCCGCAGTCGATGCGCACACCGAGGCCATGATCGCCGAGCGGCTGGTGACTCACCGCCGCGGCAAAACGACGATCGTGACCACGGCCTCGCCACTCTTGCTCCATCACGCGGACCGAGTGGCGTTCTTGTTGCACAAGAAGATCACCGCGTACGGAACCCACGAGGAACTGCTGCAGAGCAACGCCGACTACCGGCGTACGGTGGCCCGCGCGCTCGACGAGCCGGCGGAGGCATCCGATGGCTGATCTGCAGACCGGCCTGCGAGGGTCGGCCGAGACTTGGCGGTCGAATCCTCCCGCGCCGGAAGTGCCTGAAGAGCTGCTGCTGCCGAGGCGCGGATCAGTCAGGTTGAGGCTTAGGGCGTGGCGGCAACGCCACCTGCTCCGGCAGCGACGGGCGGAGGAGTTCTTCGCCGCCTCGCGCAACCCCGATCGGGGACTTCCGGTAGCCGATCGGCGTGAGGTAGGTGCCTTCGCATCCCGACTACTGCGTACCCGGCGGGCCATGATCACCGCGTTGCTGGTGTTGCATGCCCTGGCCGCTCTGGCTGGCCTGGTGGTGCCGCGCATTCTTGGTTCACTGGTCGATCAAGCCTCCGCCGGCGGCACTCTGGCAAACACGCTGAACGGGCTCGCAATGGCAGTCGCTGGTGTTGTTGTGCTGCAGGCAATCCTGACCTTCTTTGCGCTGTGGATGTCGACGCTGTTCGGCCAAGATCTGCTCTCGGAGGCCCGCGAGTACGTGGTGCGGACCGTGCTCGGTCTGCCTCTGGGAAAGGTTGAGAGCGCGAGTACCGGCGATTTGGTCACGCGGGTGACCCGCGACGTCAGCACGATGAGCATGAGCGTCCGCTTCGGCCTGCCCGAATCGGTGATCGCGAGCGTGACAACCTTGCTGACTGTCGTCGCGATGCTGCTGAACTCTCCGCTACTGACGCTGCCGCTGCTTGTCACGGCGCCATTGTTGATCATTGCCGCGAGGCGCTATCTGAAGCGGGCACCGAAGGGTTACATCACCGAGGGCGGTACCTACTCTGAGATCAACTCGACGTTCACCGAGACGGTCGAGGGGGCGCGTACGGTCGAGGCCCTGGGATTGCAGCGGAATCGCATCGAGCACGGCGACGTGGACATCGCGGTCTCCGGGCAAGCCGAGCGCTACACCATGGCGCTGCGCAACCTGCTGTTCGCGGTCATCGGGCTTGCGTACGACACACCAGTGGTCATGGTGTTGATCTTGGGCGCCGTCGGCTATGCACAAGGCTGGGTGACGTTAGGGCAGGTGACCGCGGCGACCCTGTACGTGCAGGCTCTGGTTGAGCCTCTTGATCGGCTGATCCGCAACGTTGACCGGCTGCAGGTTGGCATCGCCTCGACCTCGCGGCTACTGGGCATCGCGTCCGTACCGCAAGATCGCGAGCCGGGCGACGAACTGCCAGTCGGCAATCGGTTGGTCGGGCGTAACCTGCGCTTCGCCTACTTCGACGCTGACGACGTGCTGCACGGCATTGATCTCGCTCTGCGTCCTGGGGAGCGGCTGGCCATTGTCGGGCCGAGCGGATCGGGCAAGTCCACGCTGGGCCGGCTGCTCGCCGGCATCAACAGGCCGCGTACGGGATCGGTCACGGTAGGCGACGTGGAGCTCACCGAGCTGCCGCTGCCGGTACTGCGGACCGAGGTCGCCTTGGTGACCCAAGAGCACCACGTGTTTGTGGGTACGGTGCGGGACAACATCATCTTGGCTCGCGAGTCCTCTGCCGATGATGCCGTTGTGATCGAGGCGTTGCAGACGGTCGATGCCTGGGACTGGGTGCAACGCCTGCCTGAGCAGCTTGGCACCATGCTGGGTTCTGGCCATCAGAAGCTAACTCCTGCTCAAGCGCAGCAGATCGCGTTGGCCCGGCTGGTGGTCGCTGACCCGCACACACTGGTGCTGGATGAGGCCACCTCGTTGATCGATCCGCGGACGGCTCGGCATCTCGAGGGCTCGATGGCGGCGTTACTGCAAGGTCGTACCGTCGTGGCGATTGCGCATCGGCTGCACACCGCACACGATGCGGACCGAATTGCGGTAGTGATCGACGGCCGTATTGCCGAGCTTGGGAGCCACCACGAGCTGGTGGCGGCGGATGGTGAGTACGCCCGCCTGTGGCGGGCTTGGACCTCGTAACCGTTCTTCTGTTCTTGAGTTTCTGCCGCTCAATGTGGGCGTTTCTCCGCAGTGAGGCTGGTTATGCGCTGATTGCGACCTTCGAGGATGATCAGCGGGTCTGCTGAGAATGGCTCTTCTTTCCGCCCGTCTCCACTCGAGTAGTGAATGTCTTTCTTGTGATCTGTCTTCTCGGCGGACATGGTGTCAGCCGACCGGTCGTGGCTTGATAGGAGCTTGTCGAATCGCTCGTCACTGTGCTGTCCGACCAGCCGACTGGCACCCAGACTCCCTGCCGTTTAACAAGGAAGGCTGTGGTGACAACCATGCCAAAACGAAGCGCTTTGTCCAACCCCGACCCTGCCGGGAACCCGCTGCTGGTCTTCGGCGGTGTCGATACCCACGCTGACACCCACACTGTCGCAGCGATCAGCCACCTCGGCGCGATGCTGGGCCATGCGAGTTTCCCGGCCACCCCGGAGGGCTACCGGCAGCTACACCGCTGGCTTGCCAGTCACGGCCCAGTGATCCGGGTCGGGGTGGAAGGGACCGGCTCCTACGGCGCCGGGCTGGCCGCGGCCTTGACCGGAGGCGGACTAGAGCTGGTGGAGGTGAACCGGCCGAACCGGGCGACCCGCCGGGCCCGCGGGAAGTCCGACCCGATCGACGCCGAAGCCGCCGCCCGGGCTGCATTAGCTGGTGTCGCCACCGCGATCCCGAAATCCCGCAACGGCGTGGTAGAAGCGATCCGGGTAATCTTCGTGGCCCGGCGGGGTGCGGTGCAGGCCCGCACCGCAGCGATCAACTCGATGCATCAGATGATCATCACCGCCCCCATGCGGCTTCGCGAACAGCTGCAGCCGCTGAGCCGCCGACACCAGATCACGGTGTGCGCCCGGTTCCACGCCAAAGACCTCACCGACCCAGACCGCGCCACCCGACTCGCCCTGCGCCGCCTCGCGCGACGAATCGGCCACCTCACCACCGAGATTGACGACGCCAAACGCGACCTCACCGAACTGATCGCCGAGCTGTCCCCCCAACTGCTCGCCGAACCAGGCGTCGGACCCCTCTCGGCGGCGCAACTATTGATCACCGCCGGCGACAACCCCAACCGGATGACCAGCCCCGCCGGCTTCGCAGCCTTATGCGGCACCACCCCAATCCCGGTCTCCTCCGGCAAAACCAACCGGCACCGGCTCAACCGCGGCGGAGACCGGCAGGCCAACTCCGCCCTGCACACCATCGTGGTGAACCGGCTCCGCTACCACCCCGAAACCCAGGCCTACGCGACAAAACGCAGCGCCGACAACAAAACCGACCTCGACATCCGCCGCAGCCTAAAGCGCTACCTCGCCCGCCGACTATTCACCCTCATCCTCAACATCAGCCAGGCCGCGAACAACACCCTCCTCGCCGCTTGACAAGCCATAGGAGCATCACAAGGCCACGGATTGCGCGCAATTCAATGGTTTCGAGCTGCGTTTTTACGCACAAGGCCACGAACGCTGGCAGGCACGGAGCCCAGACCTGATGCACTAATCCACAGCCGCCAAAAGTGGACAATCCACAGATCTTTTGTGGTGCGTACGATCGGACGGGTTGTCCGGAAACTCCTTTGCATGACAGCAACTTCCAGCCCAATCGTCCTGACGAGAGCCAAGGCGCGAGCTATGGGCATTCCGCTCTCGGACCTGCTCGGTCGAGATTTCACCCGCCTCTTTCACGACACCTACGTTGTGTCCGGCCAAATGATGACCTTGCGGCTTCGAGCCAGGACGATCATGAAACGGCTCCCGGCCGCAACGCATGTGAGTCATCACACGGCGGTCCGATTGTGGGGAGGAGTGGCTCCGGACTCGGCCGACATCCACGTCAGCATGGCATCCAGGGAGGCTCGCTGTCGCCGAGCCGGCGTCGCTTCTCACTTAGGAACGCAGGGAGCGCAGATGACGATTCGCGACGGCATCAGGATGTCCACGCCGGTGCAGGCCTTCCTCGATCTCGCGAGCGCTGGCGCAAGCCTGGTCGATCTCGTGATCGCAGGTGACAGTCTTGTCAAGGCTAACGACCTCGACCCAGCGCTGTTCGTCGTCGGCGCCGCTGCATATCAGGGCCGCAACGCCAGGCGTGCTCGCCGCGCCGCTTCGCTGGTACGTGCTGGGGTGGACTCGCCGATGGAGACGCGAATTCGGCTACTCGTCGTCCTCGCAGGGCTGCCGGAGCCGCAGGTCAACTTCATCGTGTGCGTTGCTGGTGGCAAGTGGCGCTGGCGATTCGACCTTTGCTATCCGGAATACAAGTTGATCATCGAGTACGACGGGCGTCAGCATGCCTTTGACGCAGAGCAATGGGGTCATGATCTCGATCGCCGTGAATGGCTTGATCAAGATGGCTGGCGGATCTTGATCGTGGTTTCGGATGGCATCTATGCCAATCCATTGCGCACGTTGCAGAGGGTACGGGCCGCGTTGGATGATCGAGGAGCTCGCGTGCCCAAGTCCTTCAAGCAGGAGTGGTCGAGGCATTTCATGGTTCGCTCCTAGGTCGAAGGATTCCATTCGTGGCCTTGTGCGGAGAAACGCTGCCAAATCAGGCTGAATCGAGCTGCAGTCGTGGCCTTGTGATGCTCCTATGGCTTGTCAAGCGGCGAGGAGGGTGTTGTTCGCGGCCTGGCTGATGTTGAGGATGAGGGTGAATAGTCGGCGGGCGAGGTAGCGCTTTAGGCTGCGGCGGATGTCGAGGTCGGTTTTGTTGTCGGCGCTGCGTTTTGTCGCGTAGGCCTGGGTTTCGGGGTGGTAGCGGAGCCGGTTCACCACGATGGTGTGCAGGGCGGAGTTGGCCTGCCGGTCTCCGCCGCGGTTGAGCCGGTGCCGGTTGGTTTTGCCGGAGGAGACCGGGATTGGGGTGGTGCCGCATAAGGCTGCGAAGCCGGCGGGGCTGGTCATCCGGTTGGGGTTGTCGCCGGCGGTGATCAATAGTTGCGCCGCCGAGAGGGGTCCGACGCCTGGTTCGGCGAGCAGTTGGGGGACAGCTCGGCGATCAGTTCGGTGAGGTCGCGTTTGGCGTCGTCAATCTCGGTGGTGAGGTGGCCGATTCGTCGCGCGAGGCGGCGCAGGGCGAGTCGGGTGGCGCGGTCTGGGTCGGTGAGGTCTTTGGCGTGGAACCGGGCGCACACCGTGATCTGGTGTCGGCGGCTCAGCGGCTGCAGCTGTTCGCGAAGCCGCATGGGGGCGGTGATGATCATCTGATGCATCGAGTTGATCGCTGCGGTGCGGGCCTGCACCGCACCCCGCCGGGCCACGAAGATTACCCGGATCGCTTCTACCACGCCGTTGCGGGATTTCGGGATCGCGGTGGCGACACCAGCTAATGCAGCCCGGGCGGCGGCTTCGGCGTCGATCGGGTCGGACTTCCCGCGGGCCCGGCGGGTCGCCCGGTTCGGCCGGTTCACCTCCACCAGCTCTAGTCCGCCTCCGGTCAAGGCCGCGGCCAGCCCGGCGCCGTAGGAGCCGGTCCCTTCCACCCCGACCCGGATCACTGGGCCGTGACTGGCAAGCCAGCGGTGTAGCTGCCGGTAGCCCTCCGGGGTGGCCGGGAAACTCGCATGGCCCAGCATCGCGCCGAGCTGGCTGATCGCTGCGACAGTGTGGGTGTCAGCGTGGGTATCGACACCGCCGAAGACCAGCAGCGGGTTCCCGGCAGGGTCGGGGTTGGACAAAGCGCTTCGTTTTGGCATGGTTGTCACCACAGCCTTCCTTGTTAAACGGCAGGGAGTCTGGGTGCCAGTCGGCTGGTCGGACAGCACAGTGACGAGCGATTCGACAAGCTCCTATCAAGCCACGACCGGTCGGCTGACACCATGTCCGCCGAGAAGACAGATCACAAGAAAGACATTCACTACTCGAGTGGAGACGGGCGGAAAGAAGAGCCATTCTCAGCAGACCCGCTGATCATCCTCGAAGGTCGCAATCAGCGCATAACCAGCCTCACTGCGGAAAAACGCTCGAATTGGCGGCTCTAGCGCGCAACGGAGAGGATGATCTTGCCGATGTTGTCGCCGGATTCCAGACGCGCGTGGGCTGCGGCAGCGTCCGCGAGCGGGAACACAGTCAGCGGTGGCTGCTTGATCGTGTCGTCAGCGATGAGCGGCCAGACATGCTGCACCAGGCCGCGGCAGATCGCGGCCTTCTCTTCGATCGTTCGGGCGCGCAGCGAGTTTGAGGTGATGAGACCACGTTTCCCCATCAATGTCGCTAGGTCGAGTGTCCCGCTCCGACCGCCTTGTAGGCCGATGATCACCAGAGATCCGTCGACTGCCAGCAGCTGAACATGATCAGTCAGGTATTTGGCGCCCATATTGTCCAAGATCATGTGTACGCCGTCACCAGCGACCTCGCGTACGGCTGCCGGCCAGTCGCCGCGGTAGGAGATCGCGTAATCTGCCCCGATCGAGCGGCAGTAGTCGAGCTTGTCCTCGCTGCCTGCGGTGGCGATCACGATCGCCCCGACGCTTTTGGCGTACTGAATGGCGAATGAGCCAATCCCTCCGGCGCCACCGTGCACCAGGAAGGTGTCACCGTCTGTAAGACCGATCATTTCGACGTTGGAGTAGACAGTCGCCGCGACCTCGATGACTGCCGCTGCCGACACGAGCTCCACCCCGAGCGGCGGCGGTACGACCTGCCCGGCAGGCGCGACCGCGTATTCCGCATAACCGCCACCTGCTAAGTAATGCGACGCAAGTGTCCTCAACTGCCCAGTTGGTAACGTCCGCACCCGCGGCGGCGATCGTTCCGGAAACCTCGAGACCAATGAGCGGGCTGACGCCGCGAAGCGGCTGGTAGTGCCCCTGCCGCTGCAGCAGATCGGCACGGTTGACGCCCGCGGCGGCGACCTTGATCAACACCTCGTTCGGCCCAGGGCTGGGGGTGTCGACCTCGCGGAGCTCCAGCACCTCCGGGGGCCCAGGTTCGCGAGCAACTATCGCTTTCACTCGCCACAGCGTGCCATACCCCCACCTACGGGTCGGCTAGGATCTGGATGCTCGCCACGCTCGCGAGCGTACGAATCCGTGCTGGGCGAGGTCGCATAGTGGACTAGTGCAGGCGCCTTGAAAGCGCCCGAGCGGGAGACCGTTCCGTGGGTTCGAATCCCACCCTCGCCGCTGTCGGAACCCACCTGCGCCGCTGGGTTTGCTCGAGTGTGGATCGGCTGCGACGCGCGCGGTGTTTGCGAGTGCAAGAGGACGTAAGGTGCAGCGGTGAGCGAATCGGGCAGGTTGCGCCCTCAGCAAACGCAGTTTGTGCTGACGCCGCCGCCGCCGGTGCGCTCGCTTGCGATCAGCGCCGTGGCGGCTGTGATCGCCGCGGCTGTGCTTGTGCTGGCGAGCGCCCTCCAGCTGCCTCGGGCGTTGGCAATTGCGGGGATCGTCATCATGGTCTTCGCGATTCGCGCTCGCTGTGGTCGCGCTTGTGCTGACGGTACGGCTACGCACGACTTTGATCTTGGATTCGAAATCGATCACGATCATCAAGGGTCGCCATCGCCGAGTCTTGGACTGGTCCATGATCGACAGCGTCAGGCTGCAGGGCCCTCGATTGAAGTTGATCACTAAACCACAGGGTGGCGGGGATGCGACAGTGCTGAACCCGCGAAGTGCTACTGATGCTAGGTTCACTGCGCTTGTCGCGGATATCGGCAGGCGTCTCGACGCCGACCGCGGGTACCAACGACTTCAATAAGAACAGTCGGAGTGCTACCGCAGCCGAGTACCGACCAGCAGCTCAGCGGTAGGGCCGAGCGGTCGCAGCGATCTTCGGGTCGTACGCGCACGCGTCGTTGACGCTTTCGCTCTGGATCGTGCGCCGCCGGCTTTCTTCGCCGCCTTAGGATTCTTGCTCTCACCGATAGCCGCCTTGACCCGCTTCCGCATCAGGCGAAAGTCCGGATTGGAGGAGGTGAATCCGGCAACTCCGGACTTGAAGACGACGCTGCGTACATTGCCGTCCTTCACCCGCAGGCTCAGCTCGACCATAAGCGGCAGAACTTCTCGCGGCATGTCGGTGTAGACGAGCTGCTTGCCGGCCTTCACGATGTCCTCATAGCGGGCCAGCATGTTGGTGGGGTTGGCCTGCTTGATGATCGCGTTGATCACGCAGCGTTGCCGGTCCATCCGAGCGAAGTCATCCGAACCGTAGCGACCCCGGGCGTACCACAGCGCGCTGCGTCCGTTGAGCTTCTGATTCGGTCCTGGCTTGAGGTAATCCTTCGGCGGGATGTGCCTATCGGTGTCGCCGCCGATCGGGATATAGGTGTTGATGTTGAGCGCGGATACCACCGAGGGCATTGATCATCTTGCTGAATCCCTCCAAATTGATCAACACGTAGTAATCAACCTTCAGGCCAGTTGCCTCGCCTACTGAGAGTTTGAGGACGTCGGCACCGAGATTGTCCGTCGGGCCGAGGACGTCCTTGGGTACGGCACGCGGAACATTGTCGATACATCGCGTTGAGGAAGTATTCGGCGTTTTGGCCATTACCGTTGGTAAACCCGTATGGGTAGTACTTATGCAGTGGTGAGCGCGACGGGAAAGGCATCCGGGCTGCGTTGCGTGGCAGGCTGATCAGCGCGGTATCGCCGGTCTTGGTATTGATGCTCGCCAAGATCACGGTGTCAGTACGGGTGCCGACCCGGCCGGGGCCTGCGTCGCCGCCCAGCAGCAGAATGTTCAACCGCGGCTTGCCGGCCCAGGGGTCCTGCGGTTTCGGCTGGCCAGGCGTCGTTTGGGTGTTCCCCAGCGTCGGCTTGGTTGCACTCTTCATTTCGTCCTCACTCTTGAACACCGCGCCGACCGAGCTCGCAGTGACGTAGGAGTAGCGCGCAGCAACGGCCATGGGCGCGGCAACGGCAAAGGAGAGCAAGCCGACAAGAATGCCGCCGACAACCCGCTGGCCCGGTGTAGGTCGACCGCGAAGACTCAGGTGGCTGGCGATGATGATGGCGACCCACGCCGAGAGCGATGATCACCAAAGCGAGGGCGGCCCGGCGCAGCGTCTTGGGATCCAGGGCGTATCCGAGAAGATTCTGGCGATCAACAGTGCCGTAGATGCCGAGGGCCAGGACAGATGCGGCGAACAGGCCGAGGATGATGCTGCCGATGATGCGGCGCCGGCCGGCAATGAGGCCGAGCCCAGGGATAGCCGTTCCAGCGATCGTGTACACCACGGCACGACGGAAGCTGGGCTCCTTCTGCGGATCATCCTGCTTCGCGCGTGCGGGCGCAGAGCGATCATCGGGGAGCCGCCAGCTCCACGATTGCTGCTCGAGTTGATCAGGCATCAACATCCCTTACGCGCGCCCTGGAAGTGAAAACCCGCTCCACAATACGTGCGAAGCCGGGTCAATATGCGATTCTCGCAAGGAATACGGACAGACGGGCGAGGTGGGCGGCGGACGGTTGCGCTTCGACAAGCTCGGCGCGCATCGTGAGGCGTTGGCCCTTCGACATGCTCACGCGCATCATGAGGCGTTCGCCCTTCCACATCCTCGCGCATCCTGAGGCGTTGGCGCTTCGACATGCTCAGCGCACATCAGGCACCAGAACCAATGGCTTTGCTTCGCGTACTGTCCGCTCGGTAGTCTTGCCCAGCGCTCTGCCGCGGCCGTGCGTTTGGTTATGGGGAGGCGTCGCCTAGTCCGGTCTATGGCGCCCGCCTGCTAAGCGGGTTGAGGGCTCAACCCTCTCGCGGGTTCAAATCCCGCCGCCTCCGCCACCTTTCTCCTCGGGTCCACAGCTTGTAAACAGGCGATGGACCAGCCAATCTAGGGTTATCGAGTGTGAGATTCGGTCGGCAGCTAGCCGCCGGCCTCTTCACAGAAATCAGCAGTGATCCGGATGCCTGAAGTCAGCGAGTGGTTGGCGATAGTTGCGCTGTTCGTCCTGCTTCCGGTGTTGACCTGGCCGGAAGCCGTTCGCGTGCTCGGCCGGCTAGCCACCCGCGTCAACGATTGGGGCACCGCGCGGGCTGCGGCGCGCGAGGTACCTGACGTAGACGAAGAACAGCTATGGCTGGTGCACCGGAGGCGCCAGCTCTGTGCCGATCTTGCCCGCCTCGAGCATCTGATCGCCACCGACACCTGGATGTCGGCAACGCGACAACGCGGCAACCGACTCGCCTACGCCCAGCTTCTCGACGACCTTCGTCGTACGCCGGACGTGCTCGAACCTCATTCCTTCGATCCATGGGACGCCACTACAGGTGATTCCCGATCCGTCAGGCTCGCTGGCACGGGCTACACGCAGCAACCATCCACAGTCGAAGTGCTCGAGATCGGGTGGCAGCGGCACCACCGTCGCTGATGCGTCCTGCCGCTCGCGACGACTAGCCGTGTGGGCGGCAATTACGAGGTCTGATCTCGCCAGGCCTTGGAGCCCGCCGAGACGGCTTCCTTGAACTGGTGAGCCCGCCTGCGGGCAATCTCGCTCGGCGATTCCTCGAGCTGATCCATCCACTTCATAGCGGCCTTAGCCAACGCAGCAGCAGACAACGCCGCTCCGACCCACCACAGGAAGAAGCCAACGAAGAGCAATACCACTCCTGGACTCATCAAGCTTTTGTTGATTTCGAACGCCGGTCGAGTGGAGTTGCTCATGGATGGTCCTCCTCGTCGAACGCATCGCGGCGGGCGATGGACTGGATCCCATCATGCTCTTGCCCTGCGCCGTTTGGGAATCACCCAGTTCGGGTGAATCGTCACGATCTAGACGTCAGTGAGGACGTGATCATTCCTCCGGAGCCAGCGTCGTTCCGGCACTAGGCATGTTGATCAGTTGCCGATGCCGGCTGTACCGACCAGCTAGCGGGCTCGTCGTCGGTGTCGGCGGCTGCGTCGGCCGCAGTGCTGTGCACCTTGCCGGGCTTGTGGTGGGCAGGCGCATATATCGCGTAGAGCTGCATCGGTTCGCTGCCGATGTTGATCACGTTGTGCCACGTTCCGGCCGGCACGAAGATGCACCATCCGTCCGACACCTCCTGATTGAACTCCAGGTTCTGTTTCGTCGGTCCCATCTGAACTCGGCCGCGGCCAGCATCCAGCCGGAGAAACTGATCAGTCTCGGGATGCATCTCCAGACCGACGTCTCCGCCCTCCGGAATGGACATCAACGTCAGCTGCAGGTATTTGCCGCTCCAAGCGACGGTGCGGTAGTTGGTGTTGTCCACGGTCTCTTGTTCAAGATCGAACGACTGAGGTTCCGGTCCGATGTCCTTGATCGTCATCTGGTGCTCTTTCTGTTAGCGGTTGTTCAGCTGGTGCTAAGTGTTGCCGATTCGCACACCGTAGACGCGGCGGGCGTTGTCGTGGGTGATCAGCGAGGCGACGTGATCAACGTCGTCGCCGGCCATCTCGCCGGCCTCGACAAGATCACCGAGGACGGCTGACAGGCCGCGCCGGAACAGCACGGCACCGAGGTGGAAGAGCTCGGCGAGCCCGTACGCGTCGGTGGAGAACAGCAGCTTGCCGAAAGGAGCCAGCTCCAAGGACTCCCGAATCAGTGTCCGGCTGAGTGCGCCTGTGTTGTGGACCGCCAGACCAAGATCGATGAACACATGGCTGTAGACCTGCGCCAGATACGCGGCTTGGCGGTGGTACGGATAGCTGTGCAACAGCAGCACCGGCACACCGCGGTGCTCGGTCGCTCGCAGGAAGGGAGTGAGCAGCAGCGGATCGGCGCGGAGCAAGTCGATGTCGGCTGTCGCCGTAGCCGACGTGGATCTGCAGCGGTATCCCTAGCTCAATGGCTGTCCAGGCCAGCCAGCAGCTGATCACTGGGTGCGCGATTCGATAGTGATCAGCGGCTACCGGACGCAGGCTGGCGAGGGCCGCGGTGAGGGCATCAGCTTGCGGTCGCTCCGCCGCAAGGTCGAGGCCGACCCGGTACGCCGCGATGCTCTTTGCGGCAACGGGCGTGGACTCCTGCAGCGCGTTCTGCAGAGTCTCTGCGAAGTCGGCCGCCTTCGTCCCTGTGTTGATCAACTCCTCGGCCAGTGCTTCCAGCCGGATCACCTCGTAGCCCCGACCGCCGCTCAGCGCGGCGAGCTGCGCCGGCGAGCACAGCCGGTCGTCGGGCAGGCCCGTGTCCACCAAGAACGTCTCGATGCCAGCGGCCGCTACCAGTAGCCTGCTCGCCTCCACGCCCAGCTCCCGGCGCCGAGCCAGATAGTCCTCGGCCGGCGCGTGCGGCTCCAGGCCAAGAACCGGAGCGCACCACCTGCGAATCGCCAGGCCAAGCATCGAATCAAAGAAGGACGTCCCCAGCCGGGAAGGGCCGGCCGCCTCGTTCATCAAGGCCTCGAAGGACAAGCGGTCAAGATCATCGAGCAGCAGCCCGTGACAGTGGTGATCAACCAGCGGCCGGAGATCAGCTGACGCAGCAGACATCTATCGTTCCTCCCGGTCTCTCCAGGCGTTCCGCATCAGCCTTATTCTGTGGTCCCGTGGATGTCCCCGAGCGGCAGGCCCGCAGCGCGCATGCCGAACAGCTCCTGCCCAGCCTTGCCGAGCAGGGCGTCAGCATGGTGGCGACCACATTCGTCGACAACGCTGGCATGACCCGCGTCAAGAGTGTCCCGTTGTACCGATTGCCGCAGCTGGCCGCGTGGGGGGTCGGTGCCTCAACCAGCTTCGACTACTTCCGATTTGATGACTGGCTCGCCGCGCCGCCGGGCGGGACGGCACCGGTGGGTGATCTTCGCGTTATCCCGGACCTACGGCGGCTCGTTGCGCTGGCCGCCCAGCCGGGCTGGGCTTGGGCACCGGGAGATCGGTATCGCCAGGACGGCGAGCCGCATGAGCGTTGCAGCAGGCTCCTGTTGCAACGGCTAGTTGATCATGCTGTCGGTGACGGTCTGGAGATCAAGGCGGCCATCGAAATCGAATGGGTAGTTTCGGCTGGTGAGGGCGAGGACTTCGTGTCAGCTGCCCCCGGTGCCGCGTACGGCATGTCGCGCCTGATCGACGTGTCGGATTACGTACGCGATGTTGTCGATGCGCTCAGCGCGCAGGGGATCACGGTCGATCAGTTCCATCCGGAGTACGCGGCTGGCCAGCTTGAACTCTCCGTTGCGGCGGAGTCTCCGGTGGATGCCGCTGACACCGCAGTGCTGGTGCGCAGCACGATCCGTGCCGTGGGTCGGCGACACAACTACCGCACCTCCTTCTCTCCAAAAGTCGAGGCAGAGGGCGTCGGCAACGGCGGTCATGTCCACCTCAGCGTGTGGCGGGACGGGCAGAACCTGATGACCGGGGGAGATGGGCGGTTCGGGCTCGCTCCCGTCGGCGAGGCCTTTGCCGCGGGCATCCTGACCCATCTGCCGGCGCTGCTCGCCATCGGAGCGCCATCGATGACCTCGTACCTGAGGCTGATCCCGTCGCACTGGGCCGGCGTCTATGCATGCTGGGGTCTGGAAAACCGCGAGGCCGCGCTGCGCATGATCACTGGGTCGACGGGCAGCAGCGAATGGGCGGCCAACGTCGAGGTGAAATGTCTCGACCTGACGGCCAACCCCTACCTCCTGCTGGCCGGATTGCTGGCTGCCGGTCTTGATGGCATCGCTCACGGCGGGCGGCTGCCGGAGCCGATTGACGTGGACCCGGCAGCGCTGACGCCGGAAGAGCTGGAGGAGCGTGGCATTCGGCGGCTGCCAACGAGCTTGCGGCAATCCACCGACGCACTGGCCAGTGATCAGGTATTGCGCGATGGGCTGGGGTCAGCACTGGTCGATTCGGTAATCGCCGTCCGTGACTCAGAGATTGAACTCTTCGCCGATGCAACGCCTGAGGAGGTGGTTCGGGCGCAGCGGTGGACGCACTGAGCTCGATGTGCCCGGAAGCCCTGTCGAAGGACCCTGGCGCTTGGACAGGCTCAGAGCGCATAGTGCCCGCATGAGCGAATTGCTGGATCTCCTGCCGCCAGGCAGCACTACGGATGCCGACGGCATGCTGATCATCGGTGGCTGTCGGGTAGATGATCTTGCTGAAGAGTTCGGAACCCCCGTGCTCGTGGTCGCCGAGGAAGCGCTCCGTGCTCGCGCCCGAGAGTATGTCGCCGAGCTGACCAGCCGGTGGCCCAACGCGCGTGTCGTCTTCGCTTCGAAAGCTTTCCCCTGTACGGCAGTGCAGCGCGTCATGGTCCAGGAAGGACTTGGTCTCGATGTGGCCGGCGGCGGTGAGATCCTTACCGCTCTCAAGGCCGGCATTGATCCTGCGCTGATCGTGCTTCATGGAAACGCCAAGACCACCGAAGAGATCACCATGGCAGTCGAGGGCGGCGTCGGGCTGATCGTTGTCGATGGCCCGGACGATGTCGACAGGCTCGAGGCGATTGTGCCGGCCGGACGCGTTCAGGATGTCTTGGTACGCATCATTCCGGGCGTGACTGCCGACACGCACGCTCACGTACTGACGGGTCATGAAGGGTCGAAGTTTGGCCTGCCGCCGGCGGCTGCCGCCGCATTGATCGAGCGCATTGATCACAGTCCGCGGCTCCGGATGCGTGGCGTGCACGCCCACGTCGGCTCCCAGATTCTGCAGGCGGAGCCGTTGGCGGCTGCCGTCGCTCCGCTTGCGGCTCTTGGGCAATTCGACATCTACGATCTTGGCGGCGGCCTTGGCGCTCGATACACCTGGACCGACCAACCGCCCGCGATTGCGGAGTATCTCGATGTCCTGATTGCCGCGGCCCGCGAACACCTGCCGCCGAAAGCCGAGATCATCATCGAACCAGGTCGCAGTATGGTCGCCAGCTCGGCCGCGACGATCTATCGAGTGATCACAATCAAGCGAGGACCGATCACGTTCGTCGCTGTTGACGGTGGCATGGGTGACAACCTCGAGGTCGCACTTTTTGATCAACGCTTCGAAGCGGGAATCGCAAACCGGCTGGACGCCTCGGAGGGCGAGCTCGTGACCGTCGTAGGGCGGCACTGCGAGAGCGGGGACATCCTGGTCGACGGCGTATCGCTCAATGCACCCCGAGTCGACGATCTGCTGGTCGTACCAGCAACAGGCGCATATTGCTACACAATGTCCAACAATTACAACGGAAATCGACGCATACCTGTTGTGTTCGTTGCGTCCAAAACGCCAAGTCTTGTCGTGCGGCGAGAGACGTGGGACGATCTTGCCGCGCGTGATGTCTCATGAGCGCCAGTTGTCTCCCGGGGGTGGCGCCCAGTTGGGGTCGCTCTTAGAACTGTGGGAGGCGAATCGTGGCAACGCTTAGTCAAGAACTCTTCCGGCGCAAGGCCGTCGTCGAGATGGAAGCCGAGTCGGGCAGTGAGACCGAGCAGAGCGAGCTCACTCGCTCCATCGGGCTCTTCCAATTGACCATGTTCGGGGTCGGCGCGACGATCGGCACCGGTATCTTCTTCGTGCTATCGCAGGCGGTGCCGATCGCTGGCCCGGCAGTCGTCTTTTCCTTCTTGATCGCCGCCGTTGTAGCTGGACTGACCGCGGTCTGCTACGCCGAGCTCGCTGGTGCAGTGCCGGTTTCGGGTTCCTCATACTCGTATGCCTACGCGACGATCGGGGAACTGCCGGCCATGGTGGTCGCCGGTTGCCTGCTGCTCGAGTATGGCGTGTCGGCCGCCGCGGTCGCAGTTGGCTGGTCGGAGTATCTCAACGAGTTGCTGGACAATACTTTGGGTTTCAGGATCCCGGAGGCGCTGTCGCAAGCGCCCGAGCAGGGAGGGATCTTCAATCTTCCAGCGGTGATCTTGATAGGGCTCTGCACATTGCTGCTGATCCGGGGTGCCAGCGAATCTGCAAAAGTGAACACGGTCATGGTGCTGATCAAGATCTCCATCCTGATCTTGTTCGTCATCATTGGCCTCTTTGGCTGGAACTCCAACAATCTCGCGGACTTTGCGCCTTTTGGAGTCCAGGGAATCACAGCCGCGGCAGGAATCATCTTCTTCTCCTTCATCGGTATCGACGCCGTTTCGACTGCCGGCGAGGAAGTGAAGCACCCGCACCGCACGATGCCGCTGGCGATCATCTTCGCGCTGCTCATTGTGACCACGTTGTACGTCTTGGTGTCCCTCGTCGCTGTTGCCGCGCAGCCATACACCCAGTTCGAGGGCCAGGAGGCTGGTCTCGCCGCGATCCTGGAGAACGTCGTCGGGGCGACCTGGCCAGGGACACTGCTGGCTGCCGGTGCGGTGATCTCGATCTTCAGCGTCACGCTGGTGGTGATCTACGGGCAGACCCGCATCCTGTTCACCATGGCCCGCGACGGAATGCTGCCCGAGTTGTTCCACAGGGTGAATCCGCGCACCCGCACACCCGTGCCGAACACGATCATCGTGGCTGCGGTCATTGCGCTGCTGGCCGGACTCATCCCGATCAATTTCCTGGCTGAGATGACAAGCGTCGGAACGCTCGTTGCCTTCGCCGTCGTCTCGCTCGCCGTGATCATTCTGCGGCGCCGTGAGCCCGACTTGCCGAGGCCGTTCAAGGTCCCCGGTTACCCCGTGACGCCGATCTTGGCCATCCTTGGGTGCTTGTGGATCATCAAGGACCTGCGGATACCCACAATCCTGGTTTTCCTGATCTGGACTGCAGTGGTGCTCGCCTGGTATTTCGCGTACGGCCAGAAAGCACTCGCACCTCGGTCGGCATGAGCATGTCGGGCTGATCAAGGATGAGCCGGTGTCCTGAGCGGCGAAGGGATTGAGCTATGCACCAGGTCGATCAAACCACCGAACAGATGGTGCGGAGTGTCCTCGCGTACGCGGAGAACCGACTGCGGATGGACCCGGTGCCGCTCGACAAGGGAACTCAGCCGGCCGCTGATCTGTACAAGGCGCTCAACGGTGTCATCCGAGACCGCGGTCGGGTGCCAGACGAGGTGCTGGGCATCTATTCGTCGGTGATCGCGCCCAGCATCATCTCCGCCGATAGCCCTCGGTTCCTGGGTTTCATTCCGGCCGCACCGACCAAGGCCAGTCTGCTGTTCGACATGTTGGTCTCGTGTGCATCGATTCAGGGCATCTCCTGGCTCGAGGCATCCGGCGCCATCGCCGCGGAGAACACCGTGCTGCGGGTGATCGCGGACGAGGCCGGACTGCCCGAATCAGCTGGCGGGTGCTTTGTCTCGGGTGGTTCTGCCGGGAACCTCTCCGCTCTTGCGGTCGCCCGCGAGACGGCGAAGCGGCGACTTGGCACTGACGCTGCCGGGCGGCGGCTCCGGGTGGTCGTCAGCACCGACGCGCATTCCTCGATCATCAACACACTGAATTTGCTGGAGATGAGCGCACTGGTGGTGGAGACCACCGATCACCGACTCACCGCAGAGGCGGTCAACGCTGCGTCTCGACGAAGATCCCGATGTCAGCGATGTTGCCGCTGTGGTCTGCACGTCGGGAACGACAAACGCCGGCATCATCGACGATCTGGCCGGGGTTGGGGAGATCGCGAAGCAGCGTGGCTGGTGGTTCCACGTCGACGGCGCGTACGGCGGATCGGGGATCTTCGCTCGATCCTTACGCGAGAAGTACACCGGTATCGAGCAGGCGGACTCCTTCATCCTCGACCCGCACAAGTGGCTCTTTACGCCCTTCGATTGCTGTGCGCTGATTTACCGAGAGCCCGAGCTCGCGAGAGCAACTCATACCCAAGACGCGTCGTACCTGGACGTCATCCATGTGTCGGACGGGGAATGGAACCCGACCGACTACGCCTACCACTTGACCCGTCGGGCACGGGGACTGCCTTTGTGGTTTTCGTTGGCGGTCTACGGGCTCGACGCGTACCGCGAGGCGATCGAAGCCGCGGTCCAGCTCGCCCGGGAAACTGCGGTAATGATCAAGGCAACACCACACCTAGAGCTGATCCGAGAGCCTGATCTTGGCGTGGTGCTATTCCGTCGACTTGGCTGGAAGCCGGCCGACTACGACGCGTGGGCGCAGGCGTTGCATGACGAGCAGATCGCCTTCATTCCGCCAACCAAGTGGGATGGCGAGACGGTCGGCCGCTTCGCGTTCTTGCATCCGCACACGACGATGGATCTGGTCAAGGAAATCCTGGACCGAACGGCGTAAAGCCGCCGGGCTCAGCTCAGGGGGTGCTTGCGAAGAAGTCGCTCGCCCTGCGGTTGTACAGCAGCGCCAGGACGACCACTGACACGATGATCGTGATAATGCCTGATGTCAGTGTCTGATTGTTCCGGAACCAGATCAGGTTGGCGATGCCGCCGAGGATGTCGATCACCATCAAGATCGTCACCAGTATTCGAGCGAACCGGGAGCCGTTGCGTAGTCCGACTCCAACCGCGATCGTAATGATGCCGAAGATCAAATAGAGGATGCCGAAGATCAGAACTGCCACGCCAGTGACGTTCGATGCAAGGCTCGCTGCGCCGCCGAGGAGAAGCAGGAAGAGGGCACCCAAGAGGGTGAGAATCCCCGAAATGATGGTAAGGACCACGACCACCGTGACGGATCCTGGACGGCGGGCGATGTTAGAGACCGGCTCGGTCATTTAGGCGCTTCCTTCGTTTGGGGGAGTCGGCATCGCTGCACGAAATGATCATGAAGAATGCTACTCCTGGTCAGCATTCTGGGAATGCTGTGGGCATGCGTATTGCATGATCATTCTTAGGCTGGAGATTGATCATCTTATGCAGGTGCCCGGCTTTGTAGGTGCCGCCGTCCATGCGATTGCATCACTGGACGCGACAGCTCGACCGCTCTGTTCGCGAGTACGCGGCATGCCGTCGACTGGACGTCGGCAAGCCGGCCGGGGCGCTTCCATGCGTTCAACCACCGATTCCCCAGGCTCCTCCGCTACCGGCCCATGGTGAGGTCCCTCTGTCTCGATACGCGTTACAGCGTATGCAGATTTGGTAGTGCTCTTGTGTCTCGGGGTTCTCGCGGTACTCCCACCTGTGGAGTCGCAAGCGGCACCTCAATGGTCTAGCCATGGCGGCGATTGTCCTCGTTTGTCAATGACCAGGGAAGGGCCAGAGTCTCCGCGAATGACACTTGCAGCAGCAACCTCGGCATCGGAAAGCTAGCTAATGGAACTGCGGAACGATCAAGTAGATACCGAACAGCACCAGCAATCCGGCGACGCCTAGCAACGCATATCCGAGCGAGACGGTCACGGTGCCCGAACCACCCTGGTTCGACTTGATCTTGGCGGCCGAAACGAGGCGGATGCCAGCTGCTAGCAAGATCGTAAAGATCACTGATGTCGTAATGGAGACGACGGTGACGACCGCCAAGGCAGCCCAATCGATATGCATCAGGCTGCGCTCTTCGCTTTGGGCCGCTTGACCTTCTTGGGTTTGGCAGGCGCTTCCAGCCGTGGATCGTCGGCGTACGTGGGCGGCGTAGCGGCGGCCAGCACCAACACCTCGTGACTGTCGGTCACGTTGGCGTGGTTGATCTTGTGACGGCGAGAGAAGAGATAGATCACCGAGCAAGCAACGGCGAGCAGGACCATCAGCGCGACAACGCCGGACACCCCGCGATCAGAAAGCAACGCGGCAAGCCCTCCGACCAGACCCGCTCCTGGCAAGGTCAGGAGCCAGGCGAACAGCATCCGGCGGGCGACACTCCAGCGAACCTGGGCCCCACGCCCTACGCCAGACCCCAAGATGCTCCCGGTGCTGACATGCGTGGTGGAGAGCCCGAAACCGAGGTGTGCCGAGGCCAGGATTGTCGCGCTGGTCGCCGCGCCGGATGCGGCCCCCTGCGGAGTCTCGATCTCGACGATTCCCTTGCCCATCGTGCGCATGATGCGCCACCCGCCTGAGTACGTGCCCAGGCCAATCGCAACTCCTGCGGCGATGATCACCCACAGCTGCGGCCCAGTGCCGCTTGGCTGCAGATTGGCGGCTATCAGCACCAGCGTGATCACGCCCATGGTCTTCTGCCCGTCGGATGTGCCATGAGCGAGTGCGACCATCGAGGCAGTAAACGCCTGCCCGTACTTGAAGCCGGTATTGCTGTACACGCTCGGCGTCTTGCGCGTAATGCGATAGGCCAACCGCGTGCACCAAGCGGCTGCGAGCCCAGCAACCAAGGGCGCGACGACGGCTGGCAGCAAGATCTTCGAGACGATCACCGAGCCGTTGACTGAGCTGAGTCCGGCACCAACGATGACTGCCCCGATCAGTCCACCGAATAGTGCGTGCGATGAGCTCGAGGGCAGTCCGACCAGCCATGTCACGAGGTTCCAGATGATGGCGCCGAGCAGCCCGGCCAAAACGATAGGAGCCGTAATCAACGAATCATCGAATAGCCCACCAGAGATCGTTTTGGCGACCGCAGTGGACAGGCATGCTCCGACGAGATTGAGTACGGCGGCAAGGATGACGGCGACGCGCGGCCGAAGAGCACCCGTCGCGATGGGCCCGGCCATCGCATTGGCGCTGTCATGGAAGCCGTTCGTGAAATCGAAGATCAGGGCTACGACAATGACCATGATGACGACGAACAGCTCTGTCACATCAGTTCCCCATCCGGAACGGGTGGTGTGGTGTCGGGAGCACCTGCAATGACGCTAGAACCTAGCCGTCAAGTGAACAATAGGTGAACGGCGAGCGTTGTCAATCTGGCGATACCAGTGTTTCCGTGGTTTGGTCAAGACCTGCGGTCAGGTTTCTGCCGACTTTCCTCCGACGCGGCGTCTTGCTGACAACGAGCCGCCGCCACAGGCTGTGGAGTTATGAAGTCGGTAACCGTCATTGGCGGGGGACTTGGTGGGTTGGTCGCTGCCATCACCGCGGCCGAGATGGGAGCATCGGTCACTCTGCACGAAGCCCACCGGACGCTCGGCGGGCGTTGGCGTTCCACGCCGGTACGGAAGCCGGCGCGTCCCAGGCTTGGGAAGGACTTGACGCCTCCGAGGGAGTTGGACCCCACGACGAACGGGGCGGCGTATCGAGCGCATGAGGGCCCGCATGTGATCTATCGCGATGGGCCGATCTGGCCCTGGCTTCGGGAACGCGGGCTGCTCGGTATCACCTGCGGAGTACCGCTCAGTGCTGTGGCGCGCTTTCGGTTCTGGCACACCGGGCGCTTGCATGCGGTACCGCCGGCGGGCTTGCGTCGTGCATTGCGCGTGTCTCGCCGCACCGACGTAGGAGTTGATCAATCTTTTCGCGACTGGGCGACGAAGCTGGTCGGCGACGAGGCCGCTGAACTTGGTGCCGCGGCTTCCGGAGTTGGCGTGTTTCACCCCGACCCTGGCTCGCTATCGGCGGCTTTCGTCGCCGAACGGCTATCCCGGGTCTTCTCGATTCCGCCTGCCGCGGCGTATCGGCAGGGAAGCTGGGGCGCGATGTTCGACGACATCGCCAGGTATGCCCGGAAACTGAGGGTGATCATCGAGCTCGGCTCGCGAGTGTCCTCGATCGGGAGCGAGATCACGATTGTCGCGACCGAAATGGAGTCTGCTCGGTCGCTGCTCGGCGATAACTCCCTGGAGTGGCCGTCCGGACGGACTGCGCTTCTTGATCTTGGAGTGCGGCGGGATCGACGTGATCTTTTCGTGGTAAGTGATCTTGATACCTGTGGCTGGCTGGAAACCTTCACCATGCCCGACCCAACGATCGCGCCGGCGGGTGAACATCTGATCCAGATGCAGATGCCGATCGATGCGGAGTCGTCCAAGTCGGATGGCGTGGCTCGGCTGGAGGCAATCGCCGACCATGCGCTGCCGGGCTGGCGTGCGCGTACGACGCATCGACTCGAGTCGCTGGCCAACGCGCGTACGGGGGCCGTGGACTTTCCCGGCACGTCGTGGCGGGACCGGCCAGCGATCGACCGAGGAGGCGGGGTCTATTTGGTTGGCGACCGGGTTGCCGCGCCCGGGCTGCTGAGCGAGGTGAGCCTGAACAGCGGCGTACGAGCTGCCCAGCTGGCGCTGGCCTGAGCGGCGCTGACGTACGGGCCAACTCGGTTGGGTCGGACGAGCCTGGGCCGCTACACTCTCACGGTGTTGCTCGGCCGCTGACTAGGCTGTCCGAGCCATCCCGCACCCGTGGCTCAACGGATAGAGCATCTGACTACGGATCAGAAGGTTGGGGGTTCGAATCCCTCCGGGTGCGCCAGCGTTTTCCCTTGTCAAAGCCTTTTTTCGCGCTCAGCCAGCATCCGCGTCCGGTGCAGGTGGGCTCTGGGAGCCATTGCGGGAGCCATTGGGCGTCAGCAGCGCCTCGGACATTCGAGTAGCAGCTGCGCGCTTCTGGCCCTCGACGAGATGCCCGTACACGTCCTTTGTGATGGCCACGCTCGAGTGTCCGAGAACTTCGGAGACAACGTAGAGATCGGTGCCCTGGGCCAGCATCAACGACGCCCCTGAGTGGCGCAGCTCATGGAGGTGCCAGTGGCCGAGGCCCGCCCGCCGGCAGATCCGGGAGAACCAGTGCGACACGTTATCCGGATCCATGGGCGTCCCCACAGCGCTCGGGAAGATCAAGTCGTGTTCCCGCCAGGCTGGTCCGATTGCCATTCGCTCCTCGGCCAGACGAGCGCGGTGGCGCCGCAGCAGTTCAACCAGCTCCGGGGTTAAGAAGAGAGTTCGCCGTGAGCGGGCGGTCTTGAGCTCGCCGATCACAAGACGTGTGCTTAGGTTGGTGGTCTCCGCACGGTCTCGAACTCGCTTCACTGCATGTGTCACCTTCAGCGTCGCCGCATCCC
>CAWJUB010000007.1:0-88063 GCA_963845915.1 uncultured Actinomycetota bacterium | reverse complement strand
CCTGTTACAGGCGTGGTGCATTGTATCGACTTGGGTCAAGCTCCGGCTGTGGCAGAATGATCGGGCTCGGTGGCCGGCGCCACCGGCTGGTTGATCATGAGGCCCCAGGCCGGGGTGGCGGAATGGTATACGCGGACGGCTCAAACCCGTCTGTCCGAAAGGACATAGGGGTTCGACTCCCCTCTCCGGCACACTACTTTTCTCATCCTGTAAGGGATCCAGCAACAAGAAAGCGCCCGTTGCAAACGCAATGCAAAGGGCGCTCGCTCTGCCTCATCACTCGAAGGTCTCCATCGCTGCCTCGTACACCTCTGGCGCGAGCCTTTCGGCGCACTCGTAGCAGACGTAATCGGACCGATCGTGGTCGCGTACGAAGTAGATGTCTCCTGGATCCACGTACCCGTGATGGTTGGTTGCTTGGTCATGTTTCACGTCCCCTCAGGTGTTGCTGGTGCCGAAGATGAGGCCAGCCACGCGGTCGGCAGCAGCAGCGTGGAGGCCCTCGGTGACGTGGCTGTATATGTCTAAGGTGATCGAGACTTTGGCGTGCCCGAGCCGCTCCTGGACCACCTTCGGATGGACTCCGTTCTGCAGCGCGAGCGTCGCCCAGGTGTGCCGACGATCATGGAGCCGGATCGCAGGCATTCCGATCTTGGCCAGCTCGCGGGAGAACATCCGAGAGAATCGCTCGGGATGCAGCGGGCCGCCATCGGGACGGCAGAACACGATACCGTGATCAGTGAACCCGGCACCCATCAGCAGCCGCTCGGCAGCCTGCCGTTTGCGGTGCTCCCGCAGCGGGTGATCGTCTAGGGATCGAGCGCGATCGAGCGGCGACCCTTCGTCGTCCTTCGCGATCCGATCTCAATGCCGTGATGGATCATGATGATCGTTTGTGAGATCGACGGCGAGCCCGCATCCGTCACTCTTCCGGCGTAGGAGGGCAACCCGCAGTCGCCGCCCACGGCCTTCACAAGCGCTACTGGTCGACAACGACGCGGCGCCCAAGAGGTTCGAGGGATATCAGCGGGCGCGAACGATCATCACGTTGCAGGGGGCATGCTCCGAGACCTTGCTCGACACGCTCCCCAGCAGGTAGCGCTTAATGCCGGTCAGCCCACGGCTGCCGACAACGATGAGGTCTGCCTGCTCCTGGTTCGCAACGTCGATGATGACTTCAGCCGGCTGGCCTTCGCGGGCATGCGTCTGCACGTCGACACCCTTGCTCAGCGCGTCGCCTGCGGCGCGCTTGAGCACCGACTCGGCGACCTCGCGCAGGTCGACGGTCTGGGCGGTGTGCGCGCTACCGCCGGGGCGGCCCGTATCGAGCATGCCCTTGGGGTCATTGGACCAGATTGTTGTCTCTTGCACGATCTGCGGATCGTGATACGCGGTCACCAGGTGGAGTCGGGCGCCCTCTCGGCTTGCCAGGTCGGTCGCCTGCCGGACGGCTTCGTCGGCCGGTTTGGAGCCATCGGTGCCCACCACGATCGAGCGAGCCATGTGTTCCTCCGCTCTCCCCCTTGCAGCGCCATGGGTGGCATTCTCTCGACAGCTAGTCGAACCAGACGGACTAGAGAATCTGGACGTTATCGTCTTCCACTGGCCAAGTCCAGCGCTTGCCTGTCTAGTCGATTCGGTTGCGAACGAGGCAAGTTGGCACCGGCTTCGCCCAAAGTTCGAGGCATGGTCGGCATCAGAGGGGCTCGGTCGTTCCTGCGCGTCATGGGGGTTCGACTCCCCTCTCCGGCACACTCTTTACTCTTCGCGCATGAGGGTCTCGGCAGCGCGCCGAGAAACGCGGTGGTCGAGTCTGTTGTCGGCCCGACTTTCGCGTTGCTCGGGTCTCATGCATCTTAGGTTTCTCGACGTGCTGCCGAGACCCTCACGCTCCCTTTGAAGTCTGTGCCGGGAGGGAGGCGAAGGCCTAGGTCCTTTGGTCGACTCACTATGGCTTCAAGCGGCAGGCGGCTGGTTGCGCGTGCCCGGCGTCATGCTTGTCCGAAGTGGTCGACAACGACAGAAGATTCGGTTGATCCCATGTCGTTGATGACCACTTGCTATGAAACTCTGACGATCGGTTGGGCGACGCGCTAAAGCGGCGCGCCGATGAGGCGTACCCGGATCATGTTCGTCTGGCCGGCGACGCCAGGTGGGGAGCCGGCGACGATAACCACACGGTCGCCATCGGTGACCCGGCCGCCTTCGGTGAGGGCCTTGTCTACCTCTCGAATCATCTCGTCGGTGTGGCCGACCATGGGGGCCAAGAACGTTTCGACCCCCCAGTTCAAGGTCAGCGCCGCGCGGGTTTCCTCGTACGGGGTAAACGCCAACACTGGGATCGGCGAGCGCAGGCGGGTCAGGCGTCGGGCCGAGTCACCCGAGGTCGTGAATGTCACCAAGAACTTGGCGCTGACCCGCTGGGCGACCTCTTCGGCGGCCTTGGTGATCACGCCACTCGTGGTATGCGGATCCCAGTCGATGCCGTGCATCTGGTCCATGCCATGGGCTTCGGTGTTCTCCACGATCCGCGCCATGGTCTCCACCGTCAAAACCGGATACTCACCGACACTGGTCTCGCCCGAGAGCATCACGGCGTCCGCACCGTCGAGTATCGCATTGGCCACGTCGGATGCCTCGGCACGAGTCGGACGGGGCGAGGAGATCATGGACTCGAGCATCTGAGTCGCGACGATCACCGGCTTTGCCCAGCGGCGAGCCGCAGTGACGATCTTCTTCTGGACCAGCGGCACCTCCTCCAGCGGCAGCTCCACACCAAGATCGCCGCGCGCGACCATGAAGGCATCGAAGGCATCGATGATCTCGTTGAGGTTGTCGAGCGCCTGAGGCTTTTCCAGCTTCGCGATCACCGGAACGCGGCGCCCTTCGGCATCCATGACCTCATGCACCGGCTTGATGTCCTCGGCGCTGCGAACGAACGACAGGGCCACCATGTCAACGCCATTGCGCAGCGCCCAACGCAGGTCCTCGGTGTCCTTCTCGCTCATCGCCGGAACGCTCACGGCGACGCCTGGCAGGTTGATTCCCTTGTTGTTGCTGACCGGTCCGCCGACCACCACCTCGGTGATCACGTCGGTGCTCGTGACCTCGGTCGCCCGGAGGGTGATCCGGCCGTCGTCGATCAAGATCAGGTCACCGGCCCGGACATCTCCGCACAAACCCTTGTACGTCGTGGAACACCGCTCGACCGTTCCCTCGATGTTCTCCACCGTGATAGCGAACGTCGCGCCGACAAGCAGCTTTTCCTTGCCACTGGCAAAACGGCCGAGCCGGATCTTCGGGCCCTGAAGGTCGGCGAGCACCCCAACAGGGCGCCCGGCGGCTTCCGCCGCCTCGCGGACGCTGCGCAGGTTTCTTTCATGATCGGCATAGTCGCCATGACTCATGTTGAGTCGGGCGACATCCATTCCTGCGGCAACCAGCTCCGACAGGCGCTCGGGGCTTGAGGAAGCCGGTCCGAGCGTGCACACAATCTTGGCTTTACGCACGAGTTGACCCTAGCGAAGTTGGCTGAGCAGTGGGAGAGCAATCAAGCAGTGGTCTACCAGGTGCTGATCAGGTCCAACGCGTGCCGGAGATCAGCCGGATAGGCGGATTCGAATTCCATCAGCTCGCCCGAGGTCGGGTGCACAAAGCTGAGCCGAACCGCGTGCAACCACTGGCGTTCCAGATCGAGCTTGGCTGCGAGAACCGGGTCAGCCCCGTACATCAGATCGCCCACGCAGGGATGCCGAATGGCTGACATATGGACCCGGATCTGATGGGTACGGCCTGTTTCCAGCTTGATCTCGAGAAAGGTAGCCGCGACAAACGCCTCGAGGGTCGAGTAATGGGTGACGCTGTGCCGGCCCTTGTCCATCACGGTCATCTTGTAATCCGCGCTCGGGTGCCGGCCGATCGGCGCATCAATGGTTCCTTCGAAGGGATCCGGATGACCCTGCACGAGTGCGTGGTAGATCTTCTCGACGCTCCGTGATCGGAACGCACGTTTCAAGATCGTGTACGCGTGCTCGCTCTTGGCGACCACCATCAGTCCGGACGTGCCCACATCGAGCCGCTGCACGATGCCTCGTCGTTCGGCAACCCCAGAGGTGGAGATGCGGAAACCGGCGCCGGCAAGGTGGCTGAGTACGTCGGGCCCGCTCCAGCCGAGGCTGGGGTGAGCCGCAACGCCGACTGGCTTGTCGATCACCACGATGTCGTCGTCGTCATAGACGATGACAACTCCTTCGACCTGCTCCGGCCGCACCGTTGCGGCGCGGGGCTGATCGGCGAGCTCGACCTCGAGCATCGACCCGACGTTGACCCGATCCGACTTCGTGATCGAGGCACCGTCCACAAGGACGCGACCTGCGCCGATCAACTCCACAACCTGGCTGCGCGACAGCCCCAGCATGCGCGCGACGGCAGCGTCAACGCGCTCGCCGCTCAAGCCCTCCGGCACGAGCACGACTTTCCGCTCAGCCACGCGCGACGGTGCTCCGATCATGATCATCGCCAGTTTCGCCACGCCCGCCACGGCCGTGCCGCTGGCCGGTGATACTGATCCCTTTGACGACGGACAAGAACATGATCATGATGGCGGCGGCGGTGATGCACATGTCGGCAACATTGAAGATCGGCCAGTGCGGAAGCTCGAGAAAGTCGATCACGTGGCCACGGAGCGGGCCAGGCGGTCGAAATAACCGATCAGTGAGGTTGCCGGCGACACCCGCGCACAAGAGCCCGATCGCGACGGCCCATGCTGGATGACCGATCCGCGGCACCAGTTTGATGATCACGAAGGCCAGCACGATGATTCCCGCGATGGCGAACACGTACGTAAAGCGTTGGCCTTGACTGAACGCGGCACCCGGGTTTCGGATGAGCCGCAGCGTGAGCAGCCCGCCAAGCAGCCGGACCGAGGCCAGCGGCTCGAGGTGGGTTACAGCGATGATCTTGGTGACAAGATCAGCCGTCAGCCCAGCAACGGCGATCAGGGCGACGAGAAGCCGCAGGCGTCGCCGCTCGATGGGGCCTACATCGCTGAGTGAAGTTATCGCCGTTCCTCGCGCTGCTTGCACGTGACACACAGTGTGGCACGCGGAAAAGCTTGCAGCCGACCCTTGCCGATCGGCTGCCCACAGTTATCGCAGCTGCCATAGGTACCGAGCTCGATGTGTCGTAAGGCGAGCCGGGACTGGTCGAGCATCTCCCGGGCGTTGTTGGCCAGCGACATCTCCGCGTCGCGTTCGAAGTTCGCCGATCCGACATCAGCTGGATCGCGTCCCGCCCCCTCACTGCCGTCGCGCAGCAATCCAACCAGCTCGGCCGTGGAAATCTCGATCTGGCTCTCAAAGCGCGCGATGTCTTCGATCAGCGCCTGCTTGACCTCGTTGATCTCGGCCTTGGTCCAGGGATCTTCGCCCGGGCGAACCGGTAAGGACTTGGGATTCATCGGTTTTCCCGGCTTGTCTTGATGGTCGACAGGTACTGCATGCACCGTTGGCGCGGCCTTGGCCGCCTTGGCGGTGGCCTTCCGACTCGTGGTGGTGCGACCGCCGTTCTCGGCTGCGGGGCTGGCCGCAGCGCTGGATTTAGCGGTGGTCATGGGATCCCCATTTCTTGGTCAGCACAGCAGAGGTGGAAGTGACGCAGAGACAGTAGGCCGCAAAAGCAGTTTCTTCAACGACCCGCGCTGATAACTCCCTGAAATTCCGCTAACGCCATAGGGCCCGCCGAGGCGGGCCCTATGGGTGTTGATCATGGGTGAAACCAGATCAGCGCTGGTCTCCCAGGAGAGCGTCGAGGCGCGGGGTGTTACTACTTGGACCCCCGCTGTAGCTCGGGGCTTCTTCACGCTGATCACCGCCGCCATGCTCACCCTGACCGGAGACAATCCCGTTGGCATGTCCCTCGACCGGCTTGAGCTCGCGTACGACATCCGGGATCTCGCCTGGCTCCGCGCGACCTGACTCCAGTGTCTCGATCTGCGTGCGCAGGTGGCTGGTGAGATTGGTGCGATACGCCGTCTCAAAGTTGCGCAGTGACGCAACAGCCGCGGTGAGATCGTCGCGCTGCCGTTCCAGGTCGCCGAACATTTCCCCACGCCGAGCTTCGATCTCACGATCAAGCTTCTCGGCGCGACCCAGCGCATCGGCCTGAAGCCGCTCGGCGTTGACCCGAGCCTCGGACTCGACGCGCTCCGCCCGGGTGCGAGCGTCGGTAGTGAGCTGATGCGCGGTCCGGTTCGCCTCTTCGCGAATCCGGTTGGCGTCTTCGGTCGCCTCTTCCACCAGGCGCTCGGCCTGTTCGGTGGACATCTCAACAAGGCGTACGACGGCGGCGCTGGCTTCCTTACCCGTCGTCACCACAATCCTGCCCGACTGAGGCTGCGGCACCGCTGGCTGCCGCGGCGGTGGTGCCTGGACCGTAGGAGCGGCAGGAGCCACCGGGTGCTGGGGTGGTGGGGCGGCCTTGAGGGCCTCGACCTGCTTCTTGAGATTCTGGTTTTCTTCGACGAGCTGCGCGAAGCTCTCCTCGACCTCGTCGACGAATTCGTCAACTTCCAAGACCTCATAGCCGGACTTACGCGCCATCCGGAACCGCTTGTTGCGGACGTCGTCGAGTGTCAGCGTCATCGTGCACCTCGGGTATCTAGGTGGGACTTCAGGTGGGGCCGGGCGCCTCACCCGCCCTACCGTACCCAATTTGGTCTGGGTGCACAGCCAAGCGAATATGACGGCGAGAAAAGTTAGAAGAACACGCTGCGGTTGACCTGCATCAAGATGCTGACCAGAATCGCGAGGCCGATGAAGGCCAGATCGAGCATCATGTTGCCGATCCGGACCGGCTTCAGGACCTTGCGCAGCAGACGGAGCGGGGGGTCAGTGATCGAGTAGATGATCTCGGCGAAGACCAGCATCGGTCCTCTGGGTTCCCAGTCCCGAACGAGCACCGGGACCCAGGACAAAATCATGCGCGCAAAGAGGATCAGCAGAAAGATCCACAGGATCCAGTTGATGATGAGTCCCACGACAAACACGGTTGAGGCCTGCCTGTTTTGCTTCGATGTTGCTTCGGCGTATTACGTGACACCAGCCTAGGCGCGCAGACCAGTCCTGCGGGCTCTCCCAGCTAGCTCTGGTTGAAGAACCCGCCAGCAATCCGCTCCTTGTCTTCCGCCGCGACAGTGACGTCGTGGGGCGAGAGCAGGAACACCTTGCTGGTGACGCGTTCGATACTGCCACGCAGACCAAAGATGAGACCAGCCGCAAAATCGACCAACCGCTTGGCGTCGACGTCCTCCATGTCGGACAGGTTCATGATGACCGGCACACCGTCGCGGAAGTGCTCGCCGATGACGCGAGCCTCGTTGTACGTCCGGGGATGAACAGTGATGATTCGTGACACATCGGCCGTCCGTGCGTGAGGTGCGAGAGTTGGGCCGCCGGCCGCTGCGAGAGAGGCCGAGGCTAGAGCGGTTGCGCGCCGACTTTCCAGCGGGGTCACCGTGGCAGCCTTGTCAGGAGCGTGGAGTGGCTCAACGGCACTTTCCTCCTCGGTCAAGTCACCGTAGTCCGCGGCATCGTCATAGTCCGCGTACCGATCGTCGGTGACCAAGCCCAGCCACGCTGCTGCGCGCTTCAGTCGTTCCGCCATCTCATCCGCCTCTAATCTGTGCCTTCGCCGGGGTCACCGTGCCTTTGGTGGGCCGTCGCAGTCAGCGCGTACGTGCTTTGAGATTACCGTCCGAGCAGGGTGATCATTCGCCCCGACACGCGCTACTTGAGGAAGTCAGGAACGTCTAGATCATCTTCGTAGGTGGGCCTACTCGGCACCGTGACTCGGGCAGGAGCGAGCGGTACCGGCGGTGGCTGAGGCGCCGGCGGCGGAGCCTCCAGCTGGTGACACGTTGTTGATCGAGTGGTTGTTGCTCGAGGCGACGCCGACGGGTTCCGGCTCCGGCGGTGGCGGCGTCGGCCGGGCCTGGTGGGCACGCAGGTCGGCGGCCCTGCTGATGCCGGGTTGGCGGCGCGGCGGCTGGCCGCCCTCGAAGCCCGCTGCGATAACGGTTACCCGAACCTCGTCTCCGAGCGCGTCGTCGATCACCGTGCCGAAGATGATGTTCGCGTCCTCGTGTGCAGCTCCCTGGATGAGATTCGCGGCAGCCGAGACCTCGAACAGACCAAGATCGGAACCGCCGGCGATGGAGAGCAGCACGCCGTGGGCACCTTCGATGCTGGCCTCCAGCAGTGGCGAAGACACGGCCGTTTCCGCAGCTGCCCGGGCGCGGTCCTCGCCACGGGCGGAGCCGATCCCCATCAATGCAGAGCCAGCGTTCGACATGACGGCCTTCACATCAGCGAAGTCCAAGTTGATCAAGCCTGGGGTCGTAATCAGGTCGGTGATACCCGAGACGCCCTGCATCAACACCTGATCGGCCTGCTTGAAGGCATCCAAGATCGCGATCTGATGGTCGATCATCTGGAGGAGCTTGTCGTTGGGAATCACGATCAAGGTGTCGACCTCTTCGCGGAGGCCGACGATGCCCTGCTCTGCCTGGACGGCGCGGCGCTTCCCCTCGAAGGAGAAGGGCCGGGTGACGACGCCGATCGTCAGCGCGCCAAGCGCCCGAGCGATGCGGGCGACCACCGGCGCACCACCGGTGCCTGTACCGCCACCCTCGCCCGCAGTGACGAAGACCATGTCGGCGCCCTTCAGAGCGTCCTCGATGTCTTGTGCATGGTCTTCGGCCGCCTGGCGACCCTTGTCAGGATCGGCCCCGGCGCCAAGACCGCGAGTCAGATCCCGGCCGATGTCGAGCTTCACGTCCGCATCGCTCATCAGCAACGCCTGCGCGTCGGTATTGACCGCGATGAACTCGACACCCCGGAGCCCCGCTTCGATCATGCGGTTGACCGCATTGACGCCGCCGCCGCCGACGCCGACGACCTTGATGATCGCCAAGTAATTCTGTGACGCAGAAACCACGGTTCCGCCTCTTCTTCCATGTCCGCGGACTGGGTGGTCGCACCTTCTCAACCAGAGGGTCTCAACCTGCAGTCAATGGTTAAGTTCCTACGGTGGAGAAATAGTGCGGTGTTCAATGAGGCTACGAGATGGTGTCTCCTCAGGCCGTTGTGACACGCCAAGATCACCGATTCATCATCAATTGCTATATCTCAAGTAGAGGTTGAGGCTAGATCTACCCTTGAAGGTTGGTGTTTTGCCGCCTCAGAGACGGGCGAACACCGTGTCCTTGAATCTTGCTCCCGCCGAGCCGCCGGTCGGAATGACTGCTAGCGAACGGCAGGGTTGTGGGGGCTCGAGACGTCGATGGATGACTTCGGCTTCCGCTTGAGCAGCGCTGTGACGACTTTGGCCTTCAACTCCGAATCGGCTGAGCTTCCCCAGGTGATGATCCGCCCAGACCCCAGGATCAGCGCGATGCTGTCGGGGCTGCTGGCCGTGATCAGCCTCACTTTTCCATTGAGTTTCTCCGGAAGTGCCGTCGCAACAACGGCGACCGCGCTGAGGAGCGGTTTGTTTTGAGTGTCGACGTCGGCGAGCACAACCTTTGGTGGCAGCGTCGGCTGGGTCTGATACGCGACGCCGTACTTGTCGACGACGACGTAGCCATCCGGCTGGAGTACCGCGAGCACTGGTCGGCGCTCAACAATGGTGAGCGTGATCGTGTTCGGCCAGCTGCGTGAGACGGTAGCCGTCTCAATGGACGGCACGGCGGTCAGCCGCTCGGTAATCGCATCCAGGTCCTGACGGGCCAACGGCACGCCGACGGGTACCTGCGCCGTAAGGCTGACTTGGACCGGCGTGAGGTTGCGAGTGCCGACGACATTGACTCGTTTGGTGACCAAGGCCGACGAGTAATAAACGACCCAGAGGCCGCCGGCCAACAGCGCCACGATGACAGCAATGACGATGAGAGCCAGGGCTTTGCGGCGCCACGACCGGCGCGATTTCTTCTTCCTCTTCTTCCTATTCTTGCTGGTGCTTGTCGGACGAGCTCGTCGAGTGGCCGTCGCGGTTGCGGTCATCGCGGCACTCCGGCAAGTCGCTGAATCTCCGCGACGATCTTGGGCGCCACCTTGGTGACGTCCCCGCAGCCGACGGTGATCACCAGATCGCCGGGACGAGCGATCCTGGCGACGGTTGGTGCCGCCTCGTCCCAGATGGGTTCGTAGGTCACATTCGCGGTGCCCGGAGCGACCGCATTGGCCACCATGGCGCCATCGATGCCAGGAATGGGATCTTCGCGGTCGCCGCAGACATCCATCACGATGGCTTCGTCCGCTTGCTCCAGCGCATGCCCGAGCTCCCGCCAGAAATCTCTCGTGCGGGTATAGAGGTGCGGTTGGAAGCAGACCACGACGCGACCGTCACCGACACCGGTACGAGCCGCGATCAGGGTGTTCAGCACTTCGGTCGGGTGATGGGCATAGTCGTCGTAGACCCGGATGTCGTGGGGAGCCCCGATCAACTGGAACCGTCGGTACGTGCCTTGGTAGGTGGATAGCTCGCGGCGTACGTCGACCCCAGGAGCGCCGAGCCAGACGGCCACCGCGTACGACGCCGCCGCGTTGAGGACGTTGTAGTGTCCGGGCACCGAGAGCTCGACCGGGCCCGCGTCATCATCCCAGCGAAGCTCGAAACGTGAGCCAGTGCCTGCGAGGTTTGCGCCGACGATTCGCACGTCGGCGTCCGGCGAGGTCCCGAAGGTCATGATCGCCGGTCCCGGCAGTCCGGCGGCCGCGCGCTGCCGGATCCGCTCGGTGAGGACGACGGCACCTGGATCATCGGCGCTGGTCACCAGCAGCCGTACCGAATCCGCGGTCGCAAAGCGCAGGAAACCGTCGGCGTAGTTGTCCGCACTCCCCCAATTGCTGAGGTGATCGGGATCAACGTTGGTAACGACGGCAACCTCGCGCGGGTACTGCAGAAAGGAGCCGTCACTCTCGTCGGCTTCGACGACCATGATGTCCCCGCTGCCACGATGGCCACCGGTAGCGCTGCCGGTGAGTGCGCCGCCGATCACGAAGGACGGATCGAATCCGCACCCGCTCAGCACATGGGCGATCATCGCCGTAGTCGTGGTCTTGCCGTGGGTTCCGGCTACGGCAATGCCGCGCCGCCCCAGCATCAGCGAGCCGAGCGCGGCGCTGCGATGCAGCACCCGCAGGCCGCGGCGCCGAGCCTCGGCCAGCTCCGGGTTGTCCTCCCGGATCGCCGAGGATGCGACGACCGTGCTCGCATCACCAAGCTGCTCTGCCCGGTGGCCGACGTAGACGCGCGCCCCCTGGGCCTCCAGCGAGCGCAGATATTTGGAGTCCTGCCTGTCGCTGCCGCTTACCGGGATGCCATGGGCCAACATCATTGAGGCGATTCCGTTCATGCCGGAGCCGCCAATGGCGATGAAATGCACCGCGCCTAGCTCCTCCAGGCGCGGCAGCTGGATCGGCGTGAGCAAACCCATCAGCGCATCACCTCCAAAACTCGCGACGCCAACACGGTAGCTGCGTCCAGGCGCGCAACGCTGGCGAGCGCTTGACTCATTCCGGTGAGCCGGTCGGGATGCGCGAAAAGCACCGGAATCTCCTGGGCCACCCAGGTCGACGTGCAGTCGCGGTCGGCCAGCATGATTCCGCCGCCGACGTTGATAACCAGTTCGGCATTGAGAGCCTGCTCGCCGTTTCCGTGAGGGTAGGGCACGAATACGGCAGGGAGTCCGACGGCCGCGGTCTCCAGCACCGTGTTGGCACCGCTGCGCGCCAGCATCAGGTCGGCTGCCGCGTAGGCCCGCTCCATCTGCGCCACGTACGCCACGGGCTGGTAGACGGCACCGCTGCTCTGATCGACGCTCCGCTCGATGCCTGGCACGAGATTCTTCGGTCCGAGCACGTGCAACACCTGGATCCCGTTGCCGAGCAACTCCGGCCACGCGCCCGCCACTGCGGTATTGATGCGTAGTGCGCCTTGCGAACCGCCGCTGACCAGCAGTGTGGGCAGCTCGGGGTCAAGCTCGAAGCCGATCCGCGCCTCGCGCCGCAGCGCGGCTCGGTCAAGATCGGTGATGCCGCGCCGCATCGGCAGCCCGATGCACGTTGCGTGCGGCAGTGAGGTCCGCGGAAAGGAGGTGTAAACCTCCCTGGTGAGCCGGGCGGCAAGCTTGTTGGCCAGGCCCGGCAGCACGTTCTGCTCGTGGATGACCACCGGAAGGCCGAGTCGGCGGGCGGCGAGGTAGGCCGGGGTGGAAACGTAGCCACCAAAGCCCAGCACGACGTCGGCCTCGACTCGGCGGAGGAGTTGAGCGGTCGCCGTCACCGCCTGAAGGAGCCGAGGCCCCAGCAAAGCAAAATCCTTACCGACTCGACGGGGCATCGGTACCGGGGGGATCAGTTCCAGCTGCAGCCCGGCGGCCGGAACGACGGTGGTCTCCAGCCCTCGTGCGGTACCGAGCGCCGTCACCGTGACTCCGTCGCCGAGGCTGCGCAGCTCAAGACCAGTTGCGATCAACGGCGAGGTGTGGCCGGCAGTTCCGCCACCGGCGAGCACCACCGAGCCGGAACCAGACGTGGTCATGACTCGGTACGGCCGTGGCTGGTCCGCGATCCGACGACTGCGGTCATCCGCCGCGTTGGCCGCATCGCCTTCTTCGCCAGCAGCTTCCGGGCCTCGGGTTCTCGGCGTGCGCAGGCAAGCAATACCCCGACCGCGAGCAGATTGGCGACCAATGCCGAGCCACCGTAGGACAGCAACGGCAACGGCACACCCGCGATAGGAAGCAGCCGCAGTACCACGGCCAAGTTGATCAACGCCTGCACCATGAACCACGTGGTGATGCCGCCGGCCGTATAGCGTACGAAGAGATCGTCGGTGCGCGTGGCGATCCGAATGCCGGCATAGCCCAAGATGCCGATCATGGCGAGGACGACCAGGCTGCCGAACAGGCCGAACTCCTCGCCGAGTACGGCGAAGATGAAGTCGGTGTGTGCCTCGGGCAGGCTCCCCCACTTCTGCCGGCTGGCACCCAGACCAACGCCCCACCAGCCGCCGGAGGCAATCGCGAACATGCCGGCGTTGGCCTGGTGATTGGCACCATTGACATCGAGGCTGGGGTCCAGAAAGGCGGCCAGGCGACTCATCCGCACCGAGGACGTGACGAAGATCGCGATGACTCCGACCACACCAGCCGATGCCAGAGCCGTCAGCACCCGCAGCGGAGCACCGACGATCCACAGCATGCCGGCAGCGATGGCTGCCATCACCACCGCAGTACCGGCGTCGCCCTGAAACAGCACGAGCAACACCAGAATGCCGCTCACCGCAAGGAACGGCACGAGCAAGTGCTTCGGCTGCTCGAGCAACCGGTGCTTCCGGGCCAGCACGTCCGCTCCCCAAACGATCATGGCAAGCTTCGCGAACTCGGCGGGCTGGATGGAGAAGAGTGAGGAACCGAGATAGAGCCAGTTGCGGTTGCCGTTCACCGAGATGCCGAGCGGCGTATAGGTCAAGATCAACAAGACGGTGGCACCGGCGAGGCCGAACCAGCTCAACAGCCGGAGCGTCGACAGTGGCAGCTGCATGATCGTCAATGCGCCCAGCACACCGACGGATAGGAAGATCACCTGCCGTTTGACATAGAAGTAGGAATCGCCGTGGCTGAGATAGGCGTTCACGCTCGATGCCGAGAGCACCATCATGACGCCGACGACGAGCAGCAACGCAACTGAGCCGAGTACCAGGTGATAGCTGGTCAATGGCCGGTCCAGCACCGAGCGGAGCCAGCGGAGCATCTCGAGTGCAGACATAGGACGCCGCCCAAGTGCGGTGGGCGCAGACTGGCCCTGCGGAGTCAGGGTCGCCACTGACGTCTACTCCTCTGCGAGCGCGCGCACCGCGGCAGCGAAAGCATCTCCGCGTGCGGCGTAATCGGTGAACATGTCCAAGCTGGCGCACCCCGGGGCAAGCAGGACAGCATCACCAGGTCTGGCCAGGGAAGCGGCCGCCGCAACGGCTTGTGCCATTGCTCTAGTGTCGACCGACTCGATGATTTGTGTGGGGACTTCCGGTGCGTGTCGAGCGAGGGCTTCGGCGATGATGTCGCGGTCGGTCCCGAGCAGCACCGCGCCACGCAGCCTCTGACGATGAGCGGTGATCAACTCGTCGAAGGTGGTGCCCTTGGCCTGGCCACCAGCGATCCAGACCACCGAGTCGAAGGCGCGCAGCGACGCATCGGCCGCGTGCGGGTTGGTGGCCTTGGAATCATCGACCCAGGAGATTCCGTCGCGTTCCAAGACAGTCTGGATCTTGTGGGGTCCCACTCTCACCGATCGCAATCCGTCGCGCACCGCCGTCCCCGGCACGCCGTACGAGCGCGCCAGCGCTGCGGCGGCCAGTGCGTTGGCCACGTTGTGCGGTGCAGCCGGAGTGACGTCGCTGACCTTTGCGAGCTCCAGCGCTGAGTCCTGACGTTGTGCGACGAAGGCCCGATCGACCAACAGATCGTCAACGATGCCGAGCATCGAGACAGCGGGTATGCCCAGCGTGAAACCGATAGCTCGGGCACCCTCGACGACCTCGGCCTCCTCGACCATCCGCTCGGTGACTGGGTCAGCGACGTTGTAGACACAGCTGACCTCGACACCGGAGTAGATCTTGGCCTTGGCGTCGCGGTACGCCGCGTATGAGCCATGCCACTCCAGGTGATCGGGTTGGACGTTGAGGACTGCGGCCGAATGCAGGGACAGTGAGTTGGACCAGTGCAGCTGATGGCTCGACAGCTCCACGGCGAGAACGTCGTAGGGTTGCGGGTCCAGCACGATCTCCATGATCGGGCGGCCGATGTTGCCGACCGCTGCCGTCTGCAGCCCGGCCGCCGCGAGGATCGACTCCAGCATCTGGGTGGTCGTCGTCTTGCCGTTGGTGCCCGTTATTCCGAGCCACGGGATGATCTTGTCCGGGCGACTGAGCCGCCAGGCCAACTCGACTTCGCTCCAGATCGGCAGCTGCCGCTCGGCCGCCTGACGGAGCAGCGGCGCGGTGGCAGGCCAGCCGGTGGTGATCACAAGATCAGCATCGTCCGGCAGAGTCGCAGTGGCGCCGGGCCCCAGGCGTACGGTGCCGCCGAGCACTTCCAGCAGCTTGCCCTTGTCGGACCTCCGCTCATCGAGCTGGTCGTCCAGAACCGTGACACGGGCACCGAACTGCAACAGCCCGTCGGCGGCTGCGAAACCCGAAACGCCGATGCCGGCCACCACGACATGCGCCTGCGGCCACGGTGAGCGACCATCGGCGGCGGCCAACCACGACAGGCTCACGTGCCTGCCACCCATTCTGCGTAGAAGATGCCCAGGCCGGCGGCGACGAACAGCCCGGCGATGATCCAGAAGCGCATCACGATCGTCACCTGTTGCCAGTTCAGCAGCTCGAAGTGGTGGTGGATGGGCGACATCTTGAACAATCGTCGGCCACGGGTCAACTTGAAGAAGCCGACCTGCAAGATCACCGACATGACCTCGATGACCAGCAGTCCGCCCAAGATCACGAGCAACAGCTCGGTTCGGGTGAAGATGGCCATCCCGGCGAGCGCACCGCCGAGCGAGAGCGACCCGGTGTCGCCCATGAAGATCTTGGCCGGCTCGGCATTCCACCACAGAAAGCCGAAGCACGCGCCGGCGAGTGCGACGGCGACCACCGCCAGATCGTACGGATCGCGTACCTCGTAACACTTCGGTCCGGCCGAGGCGGTGTAGGCGCAGGACTGGTTGTACTGCCAGATATTGACCAGGGTGTACGCGCCGAAGATCATCACGCAGGCGCCGCAGGCGAGTCCGTCGAGCCCGTCGGTGAGGTTGACGCCGTTGCTGGCAGCCGCGATCAGCAGCATCACCCAGATGATCACCAGAATGAGCGGCAATCGCAGCCACTCGATGTCGCGCAGGAAGGAGATGGCGGGTGAAGCAGGGGTGATCCCCCGCTCGTCAGGGAATTGCAGCGACGCGACGGCGAACACAATGGCGACGACCGACTGGCCGGCGATCTTGGCCTTGCTCCGCAGTCCGAGCGAGCGCTGCTTGCTGATCTTGATGTAGTCGTCCAGAAAGCCGACCACGCCTAGCCCCGTAAAGAGGAACAGCACCAGTAGTGCCGACGCAGACGGAGCCGAAAAGATGATCAAATGACTGCCGAAGTACGCCAGCAGCACCGCGGCGATGATGACGAGCCCGCCCATGGTGGGGGTGCCCCGCTTCACGTGGTGCGAGGTCGGGCCGTCGTCGCGGATGAGCTGCCCGTAGCCCTTCCTCACCAGGATCAGGATGGCCAGCTTGGTGCCGAGCAGCGTCGCGATCAGCGCGAGGCCGCCGGCAAGGACGATCGTCTTCACCCGGGATCCTCGAGCGGCCGTGGGGCGACGGCGGTAAGGATGTCGTCGGCCACGGTGTCCAAGGCTAAGCCACGAGATGCCTTGACCAGGACGACGTCGCGAGGTCCAAGACCAGCTGTCAGCACCGCGACTGCTGCGGGCTTGTCCGCCACTGCCACCGCCGAGGTGGGCGGCAAACCAGCATCCACAGCGGCCTTGGTGATGCGGTTCGCGTACTCACCGATGGCGACCAGCTGCTCGACTCCGAGCTGCGCCGCGAACCGGCCGATCGCCTCATGCTCCTCAGCTGCGGTATCGCCGAGCTCGAGCATGTCCCCCAGCACAGCCCAGGTGTGCCGACCCCGTCGACCGAGCTCAACAAGGGTCGACAGCGCGGCGCGCATTGACTCGGGATTGGCGTTGTAGGAGTCGTTGATCACCGTGACGCCGTCCGAACGGTCATGGAGCTCCATACGCCAACGCGAGCGCGGCGCGGCGGTTGTGAGTCCGGCCGCGATCTGGTCGAGCTCGAGCCCTAGGGCCAGGGCGGCGGCGGCGGCCGCAACCGCGTTCGCGACCTGGTGCCGCCCCGTCAGTCTCAGCCGCACGTCAGCTTGCTGTTCCGATTCGCCGTCTCGTCGTTGATGGAGGGTGAAGGAGTATCGCCCGTACGCGTCACCGCTCAATCCCGAGGCCCACACCCCTTCGTTGAGTTGCTGGCCGGCGGACCACGGCAGCACCCGCGCCCTCGTACGACGCCGCATTCCCCAGACCAGTGGATCGTCGCGATTGAGAACGGCCCAGCCGTCAGCAGGCAGGCACTCGACCAACTCACCTTTCGCCTGCGCGATTGCGGCCTGCCCGCCGAACTCCCCGACATGGGCTTGGCCGACATTCAGCACCAGACCGACTCGCGGCGGCGCGATCTCACAGAGATAGGCGATGTGGCCAATGCCACGGGCACCCATCTCCACGACCAGATATCTGGTGTGCGCATCGACTCGGCCGACCGTAAGGGGCACGCCGAGTTCATTGTTGAGATTGCCTGCGGGCGCGACAGTAGGGCCCGTCTGCTCGAGCAGCTGCGCCAGCAGATCCTTGGTCGACGTCTTCCCGACCGAACCGGTGATGCCGACGACCTGAAGACCAGCAGCGCTCGACCGGTCGAGGAGGTAGCGCGACAGCCGGCCGAGCGCCACCAGCGGATCTGCCACGACGACACAGAGCGCCCCCGCAACGGGATGCCTGGTGAGCGACGCAGCCGCGCCGGCCGCAGCTGCCGCGGCAACATAGTCGTGGCCATCGACCCGCTCACCCGGCAATGCGACGAACAGAGCGCCGGGAATCACCGTACGAGAGTCAGCAGTCAGCGCGGTGACTACGGCAGCCTTGTCGCCGGGACCCACGAGCGGCGCACCGAGTGCCATGGCGATCTCGTCGACCGTCGCAGGGATCACGGCGTCGTACCCTGCTGACCGGCCCGTCGACCCAGGTCCGGATGCAGCACGGCCCACTCCTCGGCTGCCACGTCCGGATCGCTGAACGGCAGGACCGTGCCAGCCACCTCCTGACCGAGCTCATGGCCTTTGCCGAGAATCGCGACCACGTCACTGGGCGACGCGATCTGCAGCGCCAGGCGGATCGCGGAGCGCCGGTCGCCGCCGTCGATGACCTCGGTCGCGAGACCGTCCTTCCGGACTGCCGTCTGCGCCCCCGTGATCAGCTCCGCCCGGATCGCGGCAGGGTCTTCGGAGCGCGGGTTGTCGTCGGTGGCAATCACCACGTCGGCGAATCGAGCCGCAGCCTCTCCCATCGGTCCGCGCTTGTGCGGATCACGATCTCCGCCGCAGCCCAGCACCACAATGCGGCGCTGGGTGCCCACCGCCTGCAGTGCAGCAGCGATCGCCTGCGGCGTATGGGCGAAGTCCACATAGACCCGCGGTGCGCCCGGGCCGAGTTCGACGCGCTGCATCCGGCCTGCGACATGTGCCTGCCCCAAACCGACCGTCGCGCGTTCCAGATCGCCGCCGATCGCATCCACCATGGCCAAGGCCGTCAGGGCATTGCGAATGTTGAAGTCACCAGGCAGATTGAGGCTGAAGTTCAGGATGCGGCCTCGGAGGTCGGCGCGCACCGCTGTCCGACCATCCGGCTGCACCTCGTACGCCAATGCCCGACAGGCCGCATCGCCGTCGAGGCTCACCGTGCTGAGCTCCATGCCCGAGTGCCGACCGATGCGCTGCACCAGCTCGCGACCACGCGGATCGTCGACATTGATCACCGCGTGTTTGGTCCGCTCCGGGGTGAAGAGCGAGGCCTTCGCCTCGAAATAGGACTCGATGTCACGGTGGAAATCCAGATGATCTCTACCCAGGTTGGTGAATGCCGCAACATCGAAGCTGATCGCTTCGGCACGACCGAGTACCAGCGCGTGGGAAGAAACCTCCATCACGACGGTCTTGGCTCCCTCCTCGAGCAGAAAAGCCAGCAGACCCTGAAGGTCGGTCGACTCCGGCGTTGTCACCGTGGTCGGCACGCAGTCCAGTGCCACACCGTTCAGCCGGAAGCCGACGGTACCGACCAGCCCCGTGCTCACGCCCCCGGCGCGCAGCGCGGCCTCCAAGAGAAAGGTCGTCGTTGTCTTGCCATTCGTGCCGGTGACCGCGCACATGGTGAGCGCATCCGCAGGCCGGCCGTAGATGGTGGCGGCGACACCTGCCATTGCCTGTCGAGGATGGTCGACGACGACGACCGGAAGTGACACCCCATGAGCCAGCAGACTGCCGGCCGTGTCGGTGAGAATGGCGACGGCTCCTGCCGCAGCAGCCTGCTGGGCGAACTCCGCGCCGTGATGATGCGCACCAGACAATGCGACGTACAAGTCGCCGGGACGTACCAGCCGGGAGTCGATGGTGATGCCACTGATAAGCGGATCGCTTACCGCGGCGCGGACCCCGAGCAGCTCGGCCAGACCGATCTGGTGTCTGGTGCGCGGCCGAATCACGCCCCCCCGTAGAGCAATAGACACGCTGGTGACGTTATCGAGTCGTCGGCCGCGTGCGGACCAATACCCGGTACCAATATGACTCCCGCTCGCTCTCACCACTGGGTGGGCAGCGGCTTGTGCGGCTTGGCATCAGGTGCCACCGAGTAGCGCGGCAACGCCATGTTCATGATGTCGCGGTACGCCGGTGCTGCGGTGATCGATCCGGTATCGCCTGCCCTCGGGTTGCTGATCACGACATAGGTCAGGATCTGTGGGTCATCGAGAGGCGCAAAGCCCACGAATGATGTTACGTAGCCTCGATAGCAACCGCAGCTGGTATCGGCACGTTGTGCGGTGCCCGTCTTCCCGCCACTGGTGTATCGGTCGAGCTTCAAATTCCGTTGCCCATTAGTACTGTCGATGACCGCCTGCATCAGTTCGCGTACCTGTGCCGAGCTCTTCTCCGAGATGACTCGCCGCGGTGGCGTCCGCGGCACCGCCACCTCCCGACCCTCCCCGTCGGTGGCGGTCTTGATCACTGTCGGCGGATTGTAGATTCCGCCGTTCACGATGCCGGCGACGGCGGCGGCCTGCTGGATGCCTGTGACAGCAATCGCCTGCCCGAACGCGACACGATCGCGTTGGCCATCGGGCATATCCGCCTTGGGCATAATGCCGGCGGACTCCCCAGGCAGTTCAATGCTGGTGGTGTGCCCGAGGCCAAAGCTCACCAAATAGTCGTGCAGCGTCTGTTTGTTGAGCTGGCGAGTGAGCAAGACCGTACCGATGTTGGAGGAGTCCGCGATGACACCTCGCATGGTGTAGTGCAGCACACCGTGGGAGAAGAAGTCCTTGATCGTATTGCCACCCGAGGCGATACGGCTGGGAATCACCACTCGGGTATTCGGAGTCGCCGTACCTGAGTCGATCAACGCCGCAGAGGTCAGGACTTTCTCCACGCTGCCGGGCTCGTACGGAGCGGAGATGGCGCGATTACCCCGGTCTGCGGAGTTGGCGGCCTGTGGTCTGGATGAGTCATAGGTCGGTGCGTTCGCCAGCGCGATGACCTGACCAGTCTTGACATCCAAGACGATGGCGAAGCCCGAGTCGGCGCGCGTTCTGGCAACCTGCTCAGCCAGTCGCCGCTCGGCCGCCCATTGCACCTCGGAGTCCAGGGTCAACTGATAGCTCAGGCCATTCCGCGCTGGGGTGATCGAGCTCCTGCCGAGCGGGATCCTGCTGCCGTTGGGCGCGCTCTCGTAGGTCTCCTTGCCTTCCACCCCGGCCAACTGCGCGTTGAAGGTCCGCTCCAGCCCGGCCAGGCCCTCACCATCTGCGCCGACAAACCCGACGACGGAGGCGCCGACCGATCCGTTTGGATAGGTACGGATCGGATCGCTCTCTCGGAAGATGCCGTGCAGTCGGCGGCTCGACAAGTCGGCGGCCAGTGCGCTGTAGGTCAGCGCCGGCACCTTCTTCTTGATGTAGACGAACCGGGTACCCGTCTTGGTCAGCAACGGCATGAGCTCCTCGACCGACATGCCCAGGTGCGCCACAAGCACGTCGGCGATCTCTGACGCCTGAGGGGCCGTGAGCTTCGGATCAGCCGTTACGGCCACCGCCGGCTGGGTCGAGGCGAGGACCAGCCCGTTGCGATCGGTGATCTGCCCACGTGCGGGCAGCAGCGGCAGCGTACGGGTCAAAGCGTCGACGCTGTAGGACGAGGAATCGAAGCCCTGAAGCTGCAGCAGCCGGCCCGCGCACAGCGACAACGCCATTGCGACGATGATCAACAGTGTGTGCAGCCGGCGGTGGGCCGAGGCGAGTGGCAGCCGCAGAGGTGGCCGTCGCCGAACCGGCCGAACTGGCCCGAACCGGTGGAGATTGCCGAACGCGAGGACGCGGGGCGACAGTCGTGCCGATCACGCGGCAGCTGGCTGCGCAGCGGACGAGCCGTGTGCAGACCATCCGGCTCTTTGATCACGGCCTCTTGGCCTTTTGCTGCTCTCGCTTGGCGGCCATTGCCGCCGCCTTCTGCCGCTCTTGCTTTGCGGCCGCTGCCGCCGCCTTCTGCCGTTCTAGCTTGGCCGCCTTTGCCGCTGCCCTTGCCTCGACACGAGCACGTTTGGCAGCCCGCTCAGCCGCGACTTCGGCGGGCGTTTTGACAATGAACGCGGGCACCTCGTCGCCCTGCACTGGCGTGGGCTTGCCGATCACCTTGCCGCTGGGCAGTTCCAGAAACGCCGGATACGGGTTGGGGCGCATTCCCAGTGCGGATGCTCGGCGCGCCAGCTCCTGGGGAGCGGCCAGCGCGTCGAGCTGGTTTTCAAGATCAGCCTGGGCGTACGCGAGTTCGCTCGCCTGGCGGTTGAGAGTCCGCGACTGGAACGCCTGGCCCTGCAGCGTTGTGTTGAGCATGAGCAAGCCGGCCATACCGATCCCGAAGATTCCGATCAACACCAGCAGAAACGGGAATCGCGCCAAGCGCGCCGCCGGTTTGGCCACGGCGTGCAGCGGCGAAGAGATCGTCCCGATCTCCTCACGCCGACCCGTGATCGGCGCCCAAAGTGCGCTCATCCGGCCACCGGCAGCTCTGCGATCCGTTCCGCAGCACGGAGCCGTGCGGATGCGGCACGCGGATTGCGGGCGATTTCGGCGGCACTGGGTCGCATCGCTCCACGGGTCAGCAGCCGCAATTGCGGCCGCAGCTCGGCCGGTACGACGGGCAGGTCACGCGGCGCGCGATCTCTCGAGGCGGCGGTGAGGATCTGTTTGACCAAGCGATCTTCGAGCGAGTGGTAGGCCAGAACGACGATCCTGCCGTGCAAGGCGAGAGCCGCGATGGCTTCTGGCAGCACAGATTCCAGCGCGCGCAGCTCGCCGTTCACCTCGATCCGCAGCGCCTGAAAGGTCCTCTTCGCGGGGTGGCCGCCCGACTTGCGGGAGGCTGCTGGGATGGCGTCGTGGAGCAACCGAACCAGTCGTGCCGAGCTGCGGAAAGGCTCGCGGTCACGCTCGGCGACGATCCGCGCGGCGATTCGATCGGCAAACCGCTCCTCGCCGTAGCTACGCAGGATTCGCGCGAGGTCGGACTTGGAATAGGTATTGAGAACCTGCGCCGCCGTGAGCTCCTGCGGTCCCATTCGCATGTCCAGTGGCGCGTCCTGGGCGTAGGCAAACCCCCGTTCGGGATTGTCGATCTGCAGCGAGGACACACCAAGATCAAGCAAGATCCCCTGGACTTTGGGTTGGGCGAGCCGCGCGAGCACCTCGGGGAGCTGATCGAACACGGCCTCGACGAGCGTCACCCGGTTGGAGAACTCGACCAGCCGCTGCCGCGCGAGAGCCAGCGCCTGATGATCACGGTCCAACCCGATCAACCGGGCCTGAGGGCATGCCGCGAGCAACGCGTACGCATGGCCACCGAGACCTAGTGTGCAGTCGAGGAGAACGCAGTCGTTTGTGCCCGCCGGATCAGTCAGCGGAGCTTCCAGCGCAGGGCTCAGCAACGCAACGACTTCCGCCAGCATGACGGGTACGTGCAGCTCGGCCTGGGCACTCATGCGACAACCCCTTTCGTGAGCTGCTCGCACATCGCGCGATGTATCCGTCGCCGTCGTCGTCGCTCGCAGAGGAAAGAACGCCTCTGCTCGCTCCTCCTCCGTGCGGCGGCGCGCGATTCCCGACGCTCGCAGCACAGGTGCGTAGCTCGTGCAGAGGGGTTTCAACCCGAGATCCGCGGGGAGTCCTACCTGGCACCGGGGAAGTTGCGTCAGGGAGTCGAACCTGCGGGTTGAAGCCTCTCTACACGGGCCGTCCTGCTTGTGATGTTGTGCTCCTCAGCCTCCGGGGAAGAGGGTTTGGTTCAGTTCGGCAAACGCCGGTTCCTTCTCAGCGGAGTACTGATCCCACGCGACCGGATTCCAGACCTCCACCCGATCGATCGCCCCCACCACGACGCAGTCCTTGTCCAGGCCTGCGTACGACCTCAGATCAGGCGGGATCGTGATCCGGCCCTGCCGATCCGGTGTCTCGTCCGAGGCTCCCGAGGCGAGGATCCGCTGGTAGTCCCGAACACCTTGCTGGCTGGAGGAGGCGCTCCTTACGGTTTTAGTCATGTCGACGAACGAGCTGATCGGCCAGATCGCGAGGCATCGCTCTTGGAATTTCGCGATCACCAAACCGTCAGCCAGTTCGTCACGGAACTTGGCCGGAAGGATCAGGCGACCTTTGTCGTCGAGCTTCGGAGTGTGGGTGCCGAGAAACACGGACCACCCTCCTTACCCCACCCATTGACCACCTTGCTCCACTTTGCGCCACTGTACTCCACTTTCCCCCACATGGCACACCACAATGGCGCGTCTGTTGATCTCGGGCGTGTTGGCTGTGGTGTTCGGACTGGTCGAGAACACGTAGGGTTTGGACATGTCCTTGGGCTATGAGAAGGCCGCCGAGGTCGCGCAGCGTCCCGAAGTGGCCTACTCACTCAGTGACGTGGTCCAGGTCATGGGCCAGGTACGGCACGCGATGGAAAGCGTCATCGAGGGAAAACGCAGCTCGGTCGACCTCGCACTCGTCGTGTTGCTGGCCGAGGGTCACCTGCTGGTCGAGGACGTGCCAGGGGTCGGCAAGACCATGCTCGCCAAAGCACTGGGCCGCTCGATCGCCTGTTCGGTACGTCGGGTGCAATTCACGCCGGACCTGTTGCCATCAGACATCACGGGCGTCTCGGTGTTCAACCAGGAGACGCGCGACTTCGAGTTCAAGCCGGGCGGCATCTTCGCGAACATCGTGGTCGGTGACGAGATCAACCGCGCCTCACCCAAGACGCAATCGGCGCTGCTGGAGTCAATGGAAGAACGTCAGGTCAGCGTGGACGGGACGACCTATCTGTTGGAACCTCCTTTCATGGTGGTCGCGACGCAGAATCCCATCGAGATGGAGGGCACCTATCCGTTGCCGGAAGCCCAGCGGGATCGGTTCATGGCCCGCATCCAGATGGGTTATCCGACTCCCAACTCCGAGCTGGACATGTTGGACTCACATGGCTCCTCCGATCCGCTCGCGGAGCTGCAGCCCGTGACCGACGGCGCAACCATCCGCGGACTGATCGAGGCGGTCAAGAGGGTCTATGTCAGTGCGGCCGTCAAGCACTACATCGTCCAGGTGGTCAATGCCACGCGAAACTCCCGCGATCTGCGGCTCGGTGCCTCACCGCGTGCGACGCTGCAACTCTTGCGTGCGAGCCGCGCCTTTGCCGCGCTGACGGGCCGCGACTATGTCACACCCGACGATGTCGCAGCCCTTGGCGTATCAGTGCTCGCCCACCGGGTACTGCCATCCACCGATGCCCAGCTGGCCCGGCGTACGGTCAACGACGTCATCGCCCAGGCCATCTCCTCTGTGCACATTCCTGACCGGAGATAGCACATCGTGTCGCGTCCGTGGCGGCTGCTCACCCATCGAGGGCGGTTCTTCGTCGTGATCGGCATCATCGTGGTGCTGGTGGCGATGGCCGCCGGCCAGCGCGACGTCATGCGACTGGGCTTGTTGCTGGTCGCCCTGCCGGTCATCGCCGCCATTCTGGTTTCCCGCGCGCGGCTGCGGATGTCGTGTGAACGCTCCATCGAGCCGGCACAGGTGCCGCTGGGTTCACCGATGAAGGGCCACATCGCCCTCGCCCAGGATGGCCGGCTGGCGGCGGGCATTCTGCTGCTGGAGGACTCGGTGCCCCGGGAGTTGGGCAGTCGGCCACGTTTCTTGGTGGATCGGGCGGATGTGCGCTGGCGCCGGGTCATCGAGTATCCGCTGCTAGGACGGGTACGCGGCCGCTTCTCCACTGGCCCGCTGACGGTACGAACCGTTGACCCATTCGGTCTTGTGCAGCTTGATCGACAGTTCGTCGCCACCAGCGAAGTGATGGTGACCCCACGTATCGTGCCGCTTCCGACCATCCGGACCGCGGGTGGCGGCGGCAGCACCGGTGACGCTCGACCACATCGGGTTGGCATCGTTGGTCAGGACGACGCGCTGGTCCGGGAGTACCGGCAAGGTGACGATGTACGGCGGATCCACTGGCGCAGCACCGCCCGCTGGGGCGATCTCATGGTGCGTCGCGAGGAGCAAGCCTGGGACCCCAGCGCCAGCATCGTGCTCGATTCGCGAGCAAGTGCCCATGATGGTCGCGGCATGCAGAGCTCCCTGGAATGGGCGATCTCGGCAGCGGCATCGATCGGCATTCACTTCCTCGACGATGGCTTCGCCATCGAGATCTATGAGGCGGATGGCCCGTTGCACATCAGCGGAACAATGGGCCAGCACAGCTCGGCGTCGCAGGAACTCGTGATCAGCCGGCTGACCGACCTCAAGGCGCGGCCGACGACTACCATCCACTACGCCGTCGAGTCTGCCGCCGTTGACCGGCCCGGTCAGCTGGCCATCGCGATCATGGGGCGGATGAGCGCGCAAGATGCAAACTCCCTGCTCCGGGTACGCCGCAATCGCGCGCAAGGCCTGGCGATGCTGCTGGACGTCGACAGTTACGCCGACGAACCTGCCAGCGACCGGCAGCGAACGCAGCACGCGCTGGCTGGTCAGATTTTGCGTGACAATCAGTGGCGGGTCATCGACGTGCCGCGTGGTATGGGTGTGGCTGAGGCGTGGTCGGCCCTCGAACAGCTCAATACGGCGGTCTGAGGTGCGCGCCTCCGACCGCAGCAGCATCGCCGTCATGATCTCGGTGATGCTCGCCTGTCTGACCGTGATACCGCTGACTCAGGACGGCAGCTTCATCGCCTTCAGCTGGATCTTGATCATCGCCATTGGCGCCGCCAGCATGGGACTGCGACGTGCGGGGTTGGCCAGCAGTGCAGTGCTCGCCGCCCAGCTCGTGATCTTGCTGGTGTACTCCTTCGGTCTCGGTCTCACTCTCAGCTCCGCGACGAGTGCGATTGGTACGTCGAGGTTCGAGCGCTATGCCGCTCTCTGGGCGGCGGGTATCGAGCACATGCGCACCCAAGCCTCGCCTATGGAGCCCGACAACGGCGTGAAGTTGATCTTCGTGACCGTGATCGGAATGATCATGATCATGACCGATCTGCTGGTCTCGGGGATTGGTCGTCCGGCTTGGGCCATCGCGCCGCCGGCCACTCTGTTTCTGGTGCCGGCACTCGGCTTGGGCACTGACACCGGAGTGCTGAGCTTCTGTTACATCGCAGTCGGCTATCTGGCGATCTTGGTCGCCGAGGGACTGAACAGCACGGCGCGCTGGACGCGCGGGCTTTCTCGGGACTCGGCGGAAGGTTTTGGCGCCCCGACACCGGTTGTCTGGCGCGCCGCCGGCTATCTCGCGGCACCGGCCATTATCGCGACCGTCGTCCTCGGGTTTGTCTTGCCCACCTTGTACTTGCCAGGCATCGGTTTCGGCAGTGGCCCCGGTGGCAACGGCCCCCTACAGCTCACCGATCCGACTCTTGATCTGCGCCGCAATCTCAATCAGCCCGAAGATCGCCCCGTCATCGAATATCGCACGACCGATTCGGGCGGGGTCTATCTGCGGCTGGCGTCACTGCCCCAATTCAACGCGAACGGCTGGAGCAACGTGCCGATCCAGCTGATCAGGGGACAAAAACTGCCAACCATCCCCGGCGTGAGCACCGAGCCCGCCAAGAAACGTCGTACCACGATCAGGGTGCTGGACTTCGCCTCGCAATACTTACCCCTGCCGTACGCGCCCCGATCCTTCGACGCGCAAGGAGACTGGCGATACGACGCCAACGCTTTGGTTGTGGTGAATGCCGGAGGGGTCGCAAGAACTGCGGCGGATGAGCTACTCCGTCGAGAGCGTGGACATCACGCCCGACCTCAGGGACCTCAACAAAGCCGTCGCCGGCACGCCCGCCGACGCCGCAGTGACAGCAGCGGTTCCGCCCGACCTGCCCGACTCCCTGGTCCAACTGGCCAATCGGATTACGGCCAAGGCCGACACAGCTGCGGAGAAGGCAGCGGCGATTCAGGCGTACCTTCGCAGCAGCCAATTCACCTACAGCACCGAGCCGCTCCCCGGCAGCGGCTATGAGGCCATGCAGAACTTCCTGCTGCGCGATCACAAGGGCTACTGCGAACAGTTCGCATCGGCCATGGCGATGATGGCTCGGGTGGTCGGCATCCCGTCCCGGGTGTCGGTTGGTTTCCTGCCAGGTGAACAGGACGAGGACGGCTGGAAGGTCTCCATCCGTGACATGCACGCCTGGCCAGAGTTGTATTTCGCCAATTACGGCTGGGTGCGCTTCGAACCGACGCCGGCCAGCGTGACAGGGACTGCGCCGGCCTGGACCGTGCAGGACTCGGGCTCCTCCGGCGATGATCCGTCGGCGAACCCCTCCTCGGAGTCGAACGACAACCAGTCAGCGCCTGGCGATGAGCCGTCGATCGAGCCGAGCCTGCAACCGGATGCACCCGGGCAGACTGCCGGCGCAGGCTGGGAGCGGACTCTGATCTGGGCTGGCGTCTCGTTGGTCCTGCTGCTGATCCTCGCTGCGCCTGCAACCATCCGGCTGCGGCGTCGTAGCAACCGGCTGAACGGCAGCGGGGCGGCCGAGGAGCAGGTGGAGGCTGCTTGGGCCGAGATCAGAGACACCGTGTTGGACTACGGGGGCTCCTGGCCGGACGGTTCGCCACGAGCAATTGGCCAAGAGGTCGCGGAGCGGCTTGATCAGCGAGAATCCGAGTCGATGAGCCGGGTTGCCACGCTGGTGGAGCGATCGCGCTACGCCCGAAGCTTTGCCGATGGTGGTGCGGTGGGTGAACTACCAACGATGACGTCTGAGATTAGACATGGAGTAGCGGCGCCGTCGGATTGGCGCCGGAAATTCATTGCGCTTGTGCTGCCGCGGTCTCTCTTCCGCCGCAAGCTCAAGCCCTAGAGCCCTAAAGACCCTCGTCGCGGCGGCGCCGCCAGCGCTCCTCCATCTTGTCCATGAAGCCTTGGCCATCGTGGGCGCGAGAGCCCTGTGAGGTCTTCGCCCGGTCACTGCCGTTACCGGCGTCTGCGCTGCCACCAACGTGCTGCCAGGAGTAGATGGCCGTAACCGCTGCCGCAACCATGATCACGAAGCCGAGCACGCTCAAGAACGGATTGATCGAGATACCTGCGATGAGGAGGCCCAGGCCGGCAAAGAATCCAACGCCAGCAAGTGCCGCACGGCGCCGATGAACTCGCCGCGAGCTGGTTCCGCGCAACGCGTTGACCAGCTTCGGATCCTCGGCCGCAAGCGCGGCTTCCATCTGCTCGAGAAGCCGTTGCTCCTCATCTGAGAGGGCCACTGGCCACCTCCCAAAGGTCTCGTCGTACGCGTGCCGTCATGATACGCCTCTCACCCGAAGGAGTAGATTCCATCCGGTTCGGATACCTGAATACCCCCTGACGCATGCCATGCACTCATACTTAGCTGGGCGATGTGGCTCCAGTTTAGGTGGCGGCCGGGTATCTGGGAAACACCCAAAAGTCTCAATTGGCGTCTCACCGACCACTCATCGGTCACTCAGAAGCGGCGGGTCAGCACGGCGCGCTGGACCGCCGTCGGCCCGAACTTTCCGACCGCCGCATCGATGGCAAGATCGGCTTCTCGCCAGCCTCGCTCAGGGTCGGTCAACTGTGGCTGGAGATAGGCACGGTGCCGATCGACGAGATGTTCCATCCGGACCCCAACACGCCGGATCCGCGCCCGCCCGATGCCGAGCCTTTCGTACAGCTGCACTGCGTGCGCATAGATCTCATCGGTGACATCGGTTGGCGTCGGTACGGTCATGGACCGGGTCAACTCGGTGAAATCGGCGAACCGTACCGAGATCGTAATCGTGCGGCCCAGCATGCGCTGCTTTCGCATCCGGCGAGCGGTTCGATCCGCCATCCGGAGCAGTTCGCGGCGTACGGTGTCGGGATCGTCGGTGTCATGACCGAACGTCTGCTGCGAACCGACACTGTGCTCCGGCTCCAGCGGCGTGACGCGGCGCCGATCCCGCCCCCAGGCGAGCTCGCTGAGCATTCCGCTCGCATGCGGGCCAAAGGCAGGACGCAAGGCCGATCGTGGGGTGTTGGCAAGGTCGCCGACGGTAAAGACGCCAAGCCGGTGCAGCTTCTGGGCAGTCGCGTTTCCCACGCCCCACATCGCCTCCACAGGCATGGGGTGCAGGAACGCCACCACTCCGTCGGGCGGCACGTCGATCAGTCCGTCCGGCTTTGCAGCTCGCGATGCGACTTTGGCGACGAACTTGGTCGGACCGATGCCCACCGAACAGGTGATCTGCTGTTCGTCGGACACCACGGCTCGTACGTACTCGCCGATCTGCGCGGCACCGCCGAACATCCGCACCGCGCCGGTGAGATCGAGAAATGCCTCGTCGATCGACGCCGATTCGACGACCGCACTGACAGACCGAAATACCGCGACGATCGACTTCGAGACCGCCGTATAGCTGTCGAAATCAGGCGCCAAGAACGTGGCACGGGGCGCGAGACGCCGCGCCTCGGTCGAGGACATGCCGGACCGTACGCCGCTGCGCCCTGGCCTCGTAGGTCGCCGAAAGCACCACACCACGAGGCGAGCCGCCGACGATGACAGCGGTACCGCGCAGCTCCGGCCGCCGGCGCAACTCGACTGAGGCATAGAAGGCGTCCATGTCAACGTGCATCACAATGCGTGCGGACATGACCCGAAGACTCCTATCGAATCTGTGTTCGATATCAGCCTAGCATTCGTGCGTCTGAGACTGACGGTGACGCGCTACGCCGGTGGCTGGCTCCGTGATACGCAGGACGATCCGCCCCGGCCCACGTCGTCTGATGACGCGCTCGGCCAACAGGACCAGCCGAAACATCAGCCCGTACTTGGTGACCATGGCCTCATTCAAATCCCGGATCGATTGCTCGTCGGTTCGGATCTCAGCGATCCCATCGACCGGCTGCACGCTCCGACGGCAACCCTGCCGAGACGGCTGCACGGCCGCAGCTCCACCCGAGACGTATGCCGCAGTCGCTTGACCTTGCCGGTGCTCAGCTGGGTCGTGACGAGCAGCGCGGCGCCGTCAGGAGCCACCCAGACAGGTGTGGAGACCGGCTCACCGGTGCGCCGGAAGGTCGTCAACGACATGAACTGCTCGCGCCCCAGCCGTTCGAAGGGCATGCTCACATGGCGAACGTACCGGCGTGGTCCAGACCTGATCTTCAGGACATCTCAGTTCCGCGGAACGATAATCACCGGTAGTCGCGCATGCCCGAGGAGGCGTGACGAGACGCCGCCGAGGAGTACCCGACGCGCCGGGCCGTAACCACGCGAGCCGCAGACCAAGACATCTGCGTCTTCTGGTCGCAGGTCGCCCAAGGCGTCGACCACCGGTCCGCCGAGCAACCGCGTGGTCGACGTCAACCCTTCGGGCAAGATGCGGCTTGCTTCCTCCAGCGCAGCCGCGAAAGAGTCTCGTTCCTCGTCCCGATAGATGCTTGGCTCACCCATCGCCGGCGTGACTCTGGTGTCCGGCATCACAGTGACCAATTGCAGTTCGGCGTGCAGTTCGGAGGCCATACCCGCCGCAGCAGTGAGGGCTGCACGACCGTCCTCGGTGTCGATATAGGCCACTGCCACCCGCTTGATTGGTCCGATGGAACCGGCTTCATAGTCCCAGGGCACGAGGCCGACCGGGCCCGGCGCACCATGCAACAGCCGTTCGGCTGTATTTCCCGGTGCCGTACGCCGGACTCCGCGCGTCCTACGCGAACCGAGGATCACGATCGAGTCATGCCCCGCCGCCTCCTGCACATCGTGCAGGCCATGAGATGCCGAATCGGATGGAACGGCTACGAACTCAGCATCGAACGCGTTGAGCAGCCCGCGCGCCTCGTCCAAGATTTCATTGGCCTCCTCGTGGTTGTAGGCGACCCATTCGGCATCGACACGACCCATCCCGATCGGTGCCGGGCCGGGGTAGATGGTGACAACTTTCAGCGGCCGCCCGCTCGCCTGACTCCATGACTTGGCAAACATGAGCACATCCGGGCCGGCCGGACCCTTGTACGCCGCGATCAACGGCGATGATGCGCTCACGAGGACTCCAACGCAGCCTTGTTCTGCGCAGCCTCGAGCCTCGCCCGCGAGTGCCGGCGCGAATAAGCGAAGTAGATGATCAGCCCGACGATCAGCCAGATCAAGAAACGCAACCAGGTCACTCCAGGCAGCTGTGCCATCAGATAAAGGCAGAAGGCGATGCCGATGATCGGGAAGACCGGCGAGAACGGCACCCTGAAGGGTCGTTCCATGTCCGGCCGCGTACGGCGCAGCACAATGACGCCGATGTTGACCAGGACGAACGCGAAGAGCGTTCCGATATTGACCAGCTCGACGATGGCTCCGAGTGGCACGAACGCGGCAAGAAGGGAGATCAGGATCCCGAAGCCGATGGTCAGCCGGGCCGGGGTGCCGAACCGCGGGTGTACGTGCGCCAGCCGCCGCGGGAAGAGTCCATCGCGGCACATCGCGAAGAAGATTCGGGTCTGGCCGTACATGATCACCAGCACGACGCTGGTGATGGCGATCAGCGCGCCGAGGGCAAGCACGCCGCCAGCCCAGGCGATGCCTGCACCCTCCCGAAGCCCCGCGGCGAGCGGGGCGTCGCTGCCAGTCAGCGTGTCGATCGGCGCTACGCCGACGGCTGCGATGGCCACGATGACATAGAGCACCGTCGAGATCAGCAGCGAGCCGATGACCGCGATGGGCAGGTCACGACCCGGGTTCTTGGACTCCTCCGACCCGGTCGAGACAGCATCGAAGCCGATATATGCGAAGAAGATCACCCCCGCTGCAGCTGTGACGCCGGCGGCTCCATGGGGCGCGAACGGGACGAAGTTCCCGCTGTGGAATGCGGTAAAGGCCACAATGATGAAGAAGATCAAGATCGCCAGCTTGATCACGACCATGACCGCGTTGACCGTGGCACTCTCGCGGGTTCCCAGGGTCAGCAACACGGTGATCACTGCGACGATGAACACCGCGGTGATATTGAACACACCGCCCTCAGACGGCGACTTGGATATCGCCAGCGGTAGCTCGAAGCCGAAAGCTGCTTGCAGGAACTCGTTGACGTTGCCGCCCCAGCCGACCGCCACGCCGGCGACCGAAACGCCGTACTCCAAGATCAAGTCCCAGCCGATGATGAAGGCGACGAGCTCGCCTAACGTGGCGTAGGAGAAGGTATAGGCGCTGCCTGAGACAGGCACGCTTGACGACAGTTCCGCATAGGAAAGTGCCGAGAAGGCGCAAGTCACCGCCGCCAGAATGAAGGAGATGACCAGCGCGGGACCAGCGACGGCTGCGCCCTTGCCGATCACCACGAAGATCCCGGTGCCGATGATCGCCCCAACGCCCAGCGCGGTCAGACCGAAGGCCCCGATGGACTTCTTGAGCTCCTCACCCTGACTATGAGTCTCCTCCAGCAACGCGGTGACGTCTCTGGTAACGAAGAGATCCTTCAGCTGCATGGCTAGCCTCCCAACATTCGACGCCGCACGCTGCTAGTCACTATGGCCCAGTTGCTGCGGCCGCGTCGATAGTCCGCTCCCTCATTGCGCTGAATCCGACTGCCCGCTCGACAAGTCGCAGGAACGCCTCGACATCTCTGACCAGATCATCCGCCTCGCGGGCACTGACGATTGCTGTGGCACCCGCACGAATCGCATCTCGTTTGGCTTCGGTGGTTGCGAAGAACGCTGCCCATTCGGCAAGCTCCGGAGCGACCTCGGCGAGCATTCGCCAGGCATTGCGCGGCTTGCTGCTCGGCCGCGCCCTAGCTGGAGCCGCACGATGGGTGAGCACGATCGCCACGACACGTAAGGCGGTCAGGTGGGCGGCAAGGTAGCGGTCGCTGGGGCGTTGGGCCAGCTCGGCTTCGGCGAGTGAGCTGCGGGCCCGCCGTAGATCATCAGTGCTTGCCATGGCATTCGGTGCTTCGGGCACAGTTAGTCCTCTAGTGGGGTCGTTGGGCGGTCGATGTTTCACCACCAAAGTTATTTAGAACGCCTGTTCGAACAGGTCTTTTACGCTACACCTGAGGACCGACAATTCGTCAAGTGAAGGTACGCCGCTCAAGCCGTAAACAATCCGCGACTCCTCGAGCTGCAGCAAACCCGAAAGGACCCCATGCCGCACCCCAATCAGCCGTTCCTGCACGACCTGATCATGGTTCTTGCCGCCCCAACCCAGATGCTCTCCCAACGCACTGGCGAGATAACGACATCTCCCGATCGGCAGACCGTCCAAGGGGTAATCCATGCCGACGTACGGGTGCTGAGTCACCTCGCCGTACGGGTGAACGGGGAGCCGGGAGAACACCTGGCCACCACGCTCCAGGAGGCCAATCGGGCACAGTTCACCTTCTTGCTGCCCACCGTCGGCGTCGACGCCGACACTGCCGATCCACAGCTGCGGCTTGACCAATTTCGCCGCATCGAGCCCGGCCACCTGACCGAGACACTCATGATCAGCTCACAACTCGGGCGCGCAATCGACGTCGCCGTCGAGGTTGAACTGAGCTGTGATTTCGCGCCGCCTGAATGTGATCAAGATGGGTCAGCCGACGAAGGCCCGAGCCATTCCCGAACCATCCGGCGATCATCTTGGCTTGGGTGGAGGAGGACATCGCCGTCTCCCTCGACGCCGAGGCCGCCGGCCTCAAGCTGTCCGAAGATCGCTGCCGACTCACCCTGCAGTGGCACCTCGCCGTACCGGCTCGCGGTGAGGTGAGTGTGCAGTGGGAGCTTCATATGCGGGACAACCGCGAAATCGTCCTGCCAGCAACGTTGCCCATCTCGGTTCCGAACCTGACCAGCGCGTCCGACCGAGTCGACCATCGGTTGTGGCCCTGGCTCAGCTCCTCAGTTGCAGATCTGAGGGCGTTGTGGATGGCAACCAGCGATGCACCTCAGGATGGCTTCTTTGCCGCGGGCGCACCGTGGTATTTCGCGCTCTTCGGACGAGACAGCATCTGGACAGCGCGGATGCTGCTGCCGCTCAGCACTGAACCGGCGAGGCGCACGCTGCGCATTCTTGCCCGCCGCCAGGGCCAGCGGGTGGATGTCGAGGCTGCCGAAGAGCCGGGCAAGATCTTGCATGAACAGCGGCGGGATACCCACGACTTGGGTGCGATGTCGCTGCCGCCGCTCTACTACGGCACGATCGACGCGACGCCGCTGTGGATCTGCCTGCTGCACGATGCCTGGCGGGCTGGTGTTCCGAGTGCTGAGGTGACCGAGTTGTTGCCGGTACTGGAGCAGGCGCTGGAATGGATGATCGAGTACGGCGACGCCGATGGCGACGGCTTTGTCGAGTATCAGGACCTGAGTGGGCACGGCCTGGTCAACCAAGGCTGGAAGGACTCGGCCGACGCAATCCGATTTCGTGACGGCCGTATCGCCGAGGGACCGATCGCGCTTTGCGAGGTGCAGGGCTACGCGTACGAGGCGGCGATGGCAGGCGCGACGATGCTCGAAGCGTTCGGCCGCGCAGGGGCCGACCGGTACAGCTCCTGGGGCCGGGCTCTGGCCACTCGGTTCCGAGCTCGCTTTTGGTGTGGGCAGGGTGATGGTCGCTATCCAGCCCTCGCCCTCGATGGTGCGAAACAGCAGGTCGACAGCCTCAGCAGCAATATTGGCCACCTGCTCGGGACGGGGATGTTGAACGCTGATGAGGAACTGCTGATCGCTCGGCGGGTCTCGAGCCCAGCTCTGGATTCCGGCCTTGGACTGCGCACCATGGCGGCAACCGATGCCGGCTATGCACCGCTGAGCTATCACTGCGGATCGGTGTGGCCGCACGACACCGCGATTGTCATTGCCGGACTGGTACGCGCCGGTCTGGCTGACTACGCCACCGGGCTGATCGAAGGCCTGCTGCGCGCATCGGTTGCCTTCGAGCAACGGCTGCCAGAGCTGTGGAGCGGCGAAGGCCGGCCGGTTCCCTACCCGGCTGCGTGCCGCCCACAGGCCTGGTCGGCCGCGTCCGCTGTGGTCGTTGCCAGCGCGCTCGATGTCCTGGAGATCTAGGGCCATAGGATCCACGACATGCCAGACAACTCCCTCAAGACTGCGCTCGTCACCGGCGCATCATCCGGTATCGGCGAGGCAACGGCCCTGCAGCTTTCCGAACTCGGCTATACCGTTTACGCCGCCGCCCGACGGGTCGAGCGGATGTCCGATCTGGCTGATCGCGGAATCCGCACCACGTCGGTCGATGTCACCGACGACCCATCCATGGTGGCGCTGGTGCAGACGATCATTGCCGACACCGGCCGCATCGATGTGCTGGTCAACAATGCCGGCTACGGCTTGTATGGCGCATTGGAGGACACGCCGATCGAGGAGGCCCGGCGTCAGTTCGAGGTCAACGTTTTCGGCCTGGCCCGTCTCACTCAGCTCGTGCTTCCTCACATGCGGGCACAACGCGACGGCTACATCGTCAACATCTCCTCCATGGGCGGCAAGATTTGGGAACCGCTGGGCAGCTGGTATCACGCGAGCAAGTTCGCCGTCGAAGGGCTCAGCGATAGCCTGCGGGTCGAGGTCGCGGAGTTCGGCATCAAGGTCGTGATCATCCAGCCGGGAAGCATCCGCAGCGAGTGGTCAGGGATCGCAGCCGACAACCTGGAAGCCACGTCCGCCAACACCCCGTACGCCGCGCAGGCCAAACTGGTCGGAGGCGGGCTGCGCGCCGCTGATCAGATGCGGATGGCGTCTGGACCTGAGGTGGTCGCCGAGGCCGTCGCCAAAGCTGTGCAGAGCCCCAAGCCGCGTACCCGTTACATCGTCGGCGGTGGGGCTCGAGGCATCCTGCTGGCTGAGGCCGTCCTGCCCGATCGCGGCTTCGACCGCTTCATCCAGATGGGTTACCGGCTCGCCTCGCGAACTTGATTGCTCCACTCGCTGCGCGCGGCGCAATCAAACTCGTCTAGCTCCCCCAACCCATGTTGAAGACTTCGAAGGTGGCCGCCATCGGAACTCCAAAGCGGGTTCCGGCCTGTCGCGCTCCGCTCTCCAGAAACTCGGCCGGATCGAAGAAATCCCATCCGAGCCCATCGATGTAGGCCTTGTGTGCGGCCAGCGAGGCGACGCCCCGCTCGAACGTCTGGGTCGTCTCCACCGCATGCTTGCCCTCTGGGGAGAAGGCAGCCCACACCTCCCGTACGCCGTCCCAGCGCTCCAGCCCTTCGACGATCTGCTCGTGAAACACCCACCGGTTGGCGGCATCGCGTACGGCGTCCAAGGTGGCTCGGCCGGTCGCGATGTGGTCGGCCTGGTTGAGATTCAGACCACCCCAGGTGTCACGGAAGTTGTTGGTGATCACGATCTCTGGCCGATGGCGGCGTACGGCCGCACAGATCGCGCGACGCAGTCCGACTCCGTACTCAAGTACTCCGTCGGCTAGCCCGAGAAAGTCCACCGTGTCGACGCCTACGATCCGCGCCGACTCCAGCTGCTCGGCCTCGCGTACGCTGCGCGCCTCTTCCGGGTCCATGCCATCGATCCCGGCCTCGCCGCTGGTCACCATGGCGTACACCACTGTCTTTCCTTGATCAGTCCAGCGAGCCACCGCTGCCGCGGTACCGAACTCAAGATCATCCGGATGAGCAACGACACAGAGTGCGGTGGACCACGACTCGTCAACCGGTTCCAAATCTGGCATGCGGCTTAGCGTACGGTCCTGTCATGAAACTGGCCCATCGGGCGAAGAGCTGATGCCCGATCCGGTGATCGTGATCGGGGGTGGCCTGGCGGGTCTCGCCGCCGCTGCCCGTGTCGCCAAGGCTGGACACCTGGTTGAGCTCTATGAACGATCCGACACGCTAGGTGGCAGCTGGGCCCCCTATCGGCTGCTGAGCGGTCGCATCGTCGACGATGCGCCGTCGATCATTGGTTTCCCAGCTCCGTGGCGGGACCTCTTTCGCAAGAGCGGGCGGCCGTTGGAAGCGGAACTGGCCAGGATGGGCTATGCCCTAGTACCTGCCGAGCCGCCGAACATGATCTTCGCCGATGGCGCCGAACTCACCCTGCCGACCGACCGTGGCGGGCAGTACGCGACCCTCGCCGACGCCTATGGTCGCCAGGTCGCCGAGCGCTGGCAGCAGCTGCTTGATCGCCTCGGCGAGGTATGGCAAACGCTCCGCGGACTCGGCGTGGAAGCCGAGCTGCGTGGCCGCCGACCAGCTCAACCGAGCCACCATCCAATCCCTGCTCGGGCGGAAAGCGACGCTCGCCGGCCTCGCCGCCTCGATTGGTCACCCGCATCTCGAAGCCCTGATCCGCAGCGTGGCGTACCGTTCCGGCTCGGTGCCCGAATGCACTCCGGCATTCGCAGCCGTCGAGCTCTACCTGAGCCGCACGTTCGGGCGCTGGCAGATCCAACCACTGGACAACGATTCCTCACTCGAGGCGGGCCGATCCTCAGTTCTCGTCGAAGCGCTGGCAGCGCGCTTGACGCTTCGCAAGGTGCAGGCCCACCTCGGCTGTTCCGTCGTCGGCGTCACGATCAGGAATGGCAGGGTCGTGGCAGTCACCAGCAGCGATGGATACCGGAAAGCCGCTGCGGTGATTGCGTCCTGCGACCCGTGGCAAACGTTCAACACATTGCTGCCGACCACCGCGGCCCGGCAGACCCGACGCGGGCTACGCCAGCTGGGTCCGGCAGCTGCCCCAACGATCACTCACCAAGAAACGCCAGCCCCAGCGGCACCAGTCATGGAGAACGTTGCGCTCAACGAGGCTGGCGTGCCAACCGTGAGCTACCGACGCCAAATCGCTGGCGGCGGAGTCCACAGCGTCCACAACTTCAATCAGACACACCCCCAGCCCTCCTACGGGGTGGCCTGGAACGGCTTCTCCAGCTGGCTACACCGACCTCTGGTGACGACCGAGATTCCAGGTCTTTACACGGCCGGGCCCTTCTCGCCCGCCGGTCCGGCCCCATCCCACGTCGTGCTCTCCGCCGCTCTCGCGGCGTACGCCTGCCACGACTACCTGCGTGTCACCGCTTGAGCGGTGGGTGGGCCAACACCCGCGACAACTTTGGGGACCCAGACAACTTCCGTATACTTAGATGTTTGTTTCCCTGAGTGAGGATCATCCTTCTTGACACACGCGCAGAGCGACACGGGTTCCGACGGCGTGGCAAACAGACCTCCAGCTGCGAGCACCATTGAGCACGAGCTGGCCGTCGAGCAGGCACATGTTGATCTTGTGTACACGCGGCTCGCCGAGGCGACCCGATCGGCTCAGCAGGTGGCTCGGGCCGGCCGCTCCCTCTACCAATCAGACCGCACCTCCTTCGTACGCGAGGAGGATGGCACCGGACTCTATGAGCGCGACGTCTTCGCGTTCCAGGCTGCCCGACGGCTGGCGGTACTGGCTGCTGAGCAAGAAGGTCTGGTCTTCGGCCGACTGGACCGCACCGACGGTGAGATCCGCTATGTCGGCCGGATCGGCGTGCGTGATGCCGAGTACGAGCCACTGGTGATCGACTGGCGCGCACCGGCAGCCGAGCCGTTCTACCGCGCGACTCCCAGCAACCCGATGCAGGTGATCCGCCGCCGTGTGCTGCACTGCCGGGGCGACCGGGTCGTCGGCATAGAAGACGACCTGCTGGATGGCGAGAGCGCCGACGGAGCGTTGCCGGTGATCGGCGAGGGGTCGCTGCTGGCGGCATTGAGCCGAGCCCGAGATCACACCATGCGCGACATCGTCGCCACCATCCAGGCCGAGCAGGATGAGGCGATCCGCGCGCCGTACCAAGGTTTCACGATGATCTCCGGCGGACCTGGGACCGGAAAGACCGTCGTCGCGCTGCATCGCGCGGCGTACCTCCTTTACTCCAACCGGCGCCGCTTCGAGTCCGGCGGAGTCCTGGTTGTCGGGCCAAGCCGCGTCTTCATGAACTACATCGCCCGGGTACTGCCGTCCCTGGGTGAGGATTCGGTCACCTTGCGCCCGATCGGCGCGGTCGCTTCTGATGTAGTCCGAATCACCGGCGATCGAGCTGATGATCCGGCGACAGCCGCTATCAAGGGCAGCCTGCGGATGGTCAGGCTGCTGCGTCGTCTGTTGCACGAGCCGCCGCAAGAGGTGCCGCTGGAGCTACGGATCACCGTCCAGGGGGACGTGTTGGTTGTCTCCGCCGACACGTTGGCGCGAATCCGCTCTCAGGTGCTTGCCCACCACAAGCTCAACACTGGTCGGGAGGCAGTCGCGAAGGAACTGCTGAGCGCCCTGTGGCGCAACTCCCGATGGGCCGAGGATGTCGACCCGGCCGATCATGATCATGAACGTGCCGAGTTCTACGAGCGGGTGTCCGACATTGCCGCCTTCAAGATGTTCCTGAATGCGTGGTGGCCGACACTCAGCGCGCCGGAAGCACTGGCCCGTCTGGCCGACGTCGAGCTGCTGCGGCGAATCTCGCGGTCGATCTTGTCGGATGAGGAGTGCGAGCTACTCAGCGCGAGCTATCGAGAGGCTCCGGACTGGACTGCCGCGGACGGTGCACTGCTGGATGAGCTGGTACAGCTGCTGGGACCCGCACCCGTCGCCGAGGAGCAAGTGCTGTCCGGACTCCCCGATCTTGACTCCGAGATTCCAGAGGTTTTCACCACCGCTGACCTGCTCTCCCCGGCGGCACCGCAAACCGATCCGTTCGAGCCGGCCAACGAGACCTATGCGCACCTGCTCATCGACGAGGCGCAAGATGTCAGCCCAATGCAATGGCGGATGCTGCGCCGGCGCGGCGCAAGCGCCAGTTGGACCATTGTCGGCGATCCTGCCCAGAGCTCCTGGACCGACAGCAGAGAAGCCGATCGCGCGATCGAGGAGATCATCGGCACAGCGCCGGTACGGCACTTCCGGATGAGCACGAACTATCGCAGCCCGTCGGAGGTCTTCGACCTGGCCGCCAAGGTCGTCGTCGACGACTTCCCCGGCGCCGATCTGCCTGCGGCGGTGCGCTCCACCGGCCACCAGCCTCAGCTCCTGGTGCCGACGGACGTGGTAACCGAGGATCCGACGATTCCGGCAGCCATGATCAACATCGTGCGCTCGCTACTTGCCGAGGTGGAAGGGACGGTTGGTGTGATCTGTCCCCCGGCCACCAAAGCTGAGCTCGCCGCCGAGCTCGAGCAGGCCCAATTGGCTGGCACAGAGCGGCTTGCGGTGGTTACACCGCTGCAGTCGAAGGGCCTGGAGTACGACGCTGTGCTCGTGATCACTCCGGATGACATCGTGGCGGAGTCACCGGGCGGTGTCCGGGCACTTTACGTCGCGCTCACCCGGCCGACGCAGCGGCTGGTTACGCTCGACGCCGCTCCTGATGCAAGTTGGCGTAAATCTCTCGAGTAGCCCGGGAACGGTTCTGAGTAAAGAAATGCAGTCCGGGCGCCCCCCGGCTCAACAGCTCTTCGGACAGCTCCGTGCCGATCTTGATCCCTACCCGCCGGACTTGATCATCATTGTCTGCGACCTCATGGATCCGTTCGGTCACGGACCGGGGTAACGCGGCACCGGAGAGCTCGGCAAACCTGGTCACCTGGCGCACGTTGGTGATCGGCATGATCCCCGGAATGATCGGGATCTCGCAGCCGAGTGCCCGCACTCGGGCTACCAACGCGAAGTAGTCGTCAGCGGTGAAGAACAGCTGAGTGATCGCGAAACTGGCGCCGGCCTGCGCCTTGGCAGCGAGCACCTCTGCATCAAGATCAAAATCGCTACGCTCCGGATGCGCATCCGGAAACGCTGCGACGCCGATGCAGAACTGCCCCAGCTCATGGACCATCCCTACCAGCTCGGTCGCGTTGTTCAGCCCATCTGGATGGGCCTCCCACTGCACCCGCGGCCCACCGGGCATGTCGCCGCGGATGGCGAGCACATGATGGATACCGGCGGCCGCGTACGAACCAATCACCCGGCGCAATTGATCACGACTCTGGCTCGCGCAGGTGAGATGCGCCATCGACCTGAGCGTGGTGTGCAGCGCGATTGCCTCCGTGGCCTTGATCGTGCGATCCCTGGTCGAGCCGCTGGCGCCATAGGTCACCGAGACGAAATCGGGCCCGAGTGACTCCAGTTCACGCACCGTCTGCCAGAGCTGGCGCTGCTGGATCTCGTCCTTGGGCGGGAAGAACTCGAAGGAGAACAGTGGTCGGTCGCCAGCCTCCAGCAGGTCCGCGATGCTCGGCGTACGCGGGCGCCAAAGACGATCGCGGCCCGGCATGCGAACACCCTAAGGACGCGTTCACAGCTGGAGTTCGTAGGCTCAGCATGTGGTCAACAAACCGCTGGTAACCAGCGCTGACGCCGTACTGGATCCTCAGGCGCCGCTGGGCCAGGCGTTCCGGGATGCGGTGTCGGCAGAGATCACCGCCTTCCTGACCGAGCAATCATCGGTGCTCGATTCCATGGGGCCCGAGCTGGTCCCGGTGCATCTGATGGCCAGCCAAATGCTGTGCGGCGGCAAGCGGATGCGGCCCGCATTCTGCGTATGGGGCTACGTCGCTGCTGCCGGAATACCGACAGACTTCGAACTCAAGCCACTGCTCGCCGCCGCGGGGAGCCTTGACGTCCTGCACGTTAGTGCCCTGGTGCATGACGACCTGATGGATTCCTCCGACCTGCGTCGTGGGCGTCCGGCGGCCCATCGACAGTTCGAGGCACTGCACGCCAACGCGGGCTGGCTTGGTGATTCGGCCGCTTTCGGCAAGGCCGGCGCGATCCTGCTCGGCGACCTGTTGGTGATGTGGTCGGCCCAGATGTTGCACGGCGCCGGCGTGGAGCAATCTGCCCTGGAGCGAACGTTGCCGATCGTGGAGGCAATGCGTACCGAGGTGACGTGCGGGCAGTACCTCGACATGGTGGCGCAGGCTCACCCGCTGCGACAGCGCGCTCCGGCGATCGGCTCGCTACGTCCCACTATCGAGCTCGCCTTGGACGACGCCAGCCGGGTGGTGGAGTACAAGGCCGCGCGCTACACAGTGCAACGGCCGTGTCAGATGGGCGCCGCACTGGGTGGTGGCAACGATGAGCTGTACTTTGCGCTCGGCGCGTATGGTTCACCGCTCGGTCGCGCCTTCCAGTTCCGCGATGACCTGCTCGGGGTCTTCGGCGACCCTCAGATCACGGGCAAGCCCGCCGGAGATGATCTCCGTGAGGGCAAGCGCACGGTGCTGGTCGCCCACTCGTACGCCCACGCCAGCGACGCGGGTCAGAAGTTGTTGCTGCAGCGCCTCGGCGATCCCGGCCTTGACGAGACGGGGATCAGTGAGCTGCAGCAGGTGATCACCGAGTCGGGTGCCCGGGATGCGGTGGAATCGATGATCAATGACAACCATGAGCGAGCTCTGAAGGCCTTGCACGATACGGAGATGACCGACGAGGGCCGCGCCGGCTTGACAGCACTGGCCGAAGCGGCAGTACGGCGCGAATTCTAGCTACGTGTCCGGATTCATCGTAGCTCATCCGTTTCCCAGGTGCAGAGAGCGCCTGGAACACGTACCGCTCCATCGCCGGGTCGGACTTCCACGCGGCGCGAAGCCTGCTGCTCAGTCGATCCGCCGCTGCCTGCGGATCGGCGGCCTGGGTGATCGCCCGCACCACACAGACCCGCCGGGCGCCGGCTGCAATGACGTCTTCGATGTTGTCCATCGAGATCCCGCCGATCGCGAACCATGGTTTGGATGAAATGGCCGCCACGGGTGCTTTCTTGGCGGCATATCGAACCAGGTCGAGGCCCACAGGCTCGTAGTCAGGCTTGGTGGAGGTCGCGTATACCGGTCCAACGCAGAAATAGTCGACATTGGAATCCTTCATCGCTTTGTCCGCCTGCCGACGCGCATGTGTGGATCTGCCCAGCAGCGCCCACGGGTGCAGGTATCTGCGTGCCTTCGCTGACGGCCCATCGGCCTGGCCCAGATGCAACATGTCGGCCTGGAAGCGGCCGGCGATCTCTGCCGAATCGTTCACACAGACGATCGCCTGGTACGGGGTCGCCGCCTGCCGGGCGGTCTCGAGGGCCGCGAGTTCTGCCTCAGGTTTCATGTCCTTCTGCCGGATTTGCACAATGTCGACGCCGCCGGCGAACGCGGCCTGGAGGAAGCTACCTAGATCGCCTTCCTTCTCCCGAGCGTCTGTGCACAGGTAGAGCCTGGCAAGCCTGAGGCGGGCTTCCAGGCCCATCAGCACGGTCACGAGGCCACGATAGTGGGAGTTGTCCAGAGACCCCTCGGGGCTTTGACCCGCATCCACTCCCCCAATGCCCAGGTGTTCTCCCAACACCACAAGTCTTTCCCGCGATGCGCCGGGTGATCTCGGGCAGCCAAGGCGAGCGATCCAGCGCCTTCTGCCGCTCGGGTTCAGCCGCCTCGCGCGAACTGTGGCTCTTGGCGATCCTCTTCGGAGCCGATCAAACGCACGAAGTCAATCGACTGAGTTCGCGCTTTCTGCGTGCCAGCCTCCCACTCGACGAGGAATTGACGCTCGCCGAGGTCACGTGCCTCGCGATCAAGAATGTCGAGGAGATATTCCTGCAAGGATTCGCCCCGCGCCCTGGCCTCGGCTGACAGCGCGCGACGGGTCGGCTCCGAAACGCCGTGAATCTGCAAAGCAACCACGGATGCATCCTGCCAGCCAGCCTCAGTCGGCGCGGGTTATCTCACGTGCGGGCGCTTCGACCCCGCGATGTTCGCGCCGCCGATCTGCAGGAGACGCCGACGAAACGAGTCGAGAACAGAGCTAGTTTGCCGACACAGTCGCTTCGTCGGAGTCCGACGAAGACGGCGGCTCCCAGCGAATATCGCCAGCGGAGCGAGCCATTCGACAGAGCTAGCTCTTCGCCGCTAGCCGCGCGGCGAACTCGCGGAACCGCGAGGCCGCATCGCGTGATATCGACTTGCCGTGCCCGAAAGCTGCCGCCTCGAAAGTAAGCTCCGCGAGCCGCGCGACGCTCGCCGACTCGGCCTCACGGTCCTCAGTGATTATCCGCGGCGACCGGCGCACCCGCCCGTTGCGCCCACCGCTCACAGCGTCACCGGCGAAGAGCACGCCGCCGCCACGCTCGAGCAGAAATGACATGTGCCCGCGGGTATGGCCCGGGGTATGGAACGCCATGAAATCAGGCATGGAGAGCGGGCCGTCACCGCTCAGTGTCTCGTCCACAGGGACCCGCTCCGGCGCCGGCATGACCGCTCCAATGATCCGCATGAAGCGCTTGGCCGTTGGTTCTTCGCGCCGGAGATGATAGGTGCATCGACGGAATGGGCAACGATGCGTGCTCCGGATCGACGACGCAACTCGGCGACGCTGCCGACGTGGTCGGGATGCCAGTGCGTCAGCAAGATGGTGTGCACCTCGCCAATACGATGTCGAGCGGCCTCGACAGCACTCGCCACTGTGTCGGCCCGTCCCGGGATCCCGGTGTCGATCAAGACGACTCCGTCGTCGACCACAACGGCATAGGCATTCACATATCCGATGGGGATCTCAAGGACGCCATCCACCACTTCGCGCATGTGGTTATTGTCACGTGCGGACCGGCGTACAGCCGACACCAGCTGCGTCAGGCCGGCGATCGAGCAGCCAGCTCCTGACGGACCAGCGGAGCGACCTCGGTGCCGAAGAGCTCAATCGAGCGCATCGTCAGCGCATGATCAACATGGGCCGCATGCATCTCGAAACGATCAATGCGCATCAGCTCGTGCAATCGGATGATCTTCTCAGCTACGGTTTCGGGACGGCCGAAGAACAGCGCGCCATCTGGCGCGATCAGCTCCTCGACCGCGGCGTCCGACATCGGTGGCCAGCCTCGCTCCCGGCCGATCTTGGCGAACGTACGGCGGTAGGCGGGCAGGAACTCCGCACGCGCCGCGCGCTCGTCGCTGAACACGTAGCCATGGCTGTGCACCGCGAGTGGCGTACCTGGGTCGTGTTCCCCGTACTCCAGGGCCTTGCGGTAAAGCTCGACATGTGGAGTGAAGGCCGACAGTCGGCCACCGATGATCGCTAGCGCCATAGGTAGGCCAAGGGTGCCGGCTCGGACAACCGAATTCGGTGTACCTCCGACGGCGATCCAGATGGGCAGCGGGCGCCCCTCCTGGCGGGGATAGATCGTCGCATTGTCCAGGGCCGGCCGGAACTTGCCATGCCAGGTCACAGGCTGCGCGTCGCGCAGGGCCAGCAACAGATCAAGCTTCTCGGCAAAGAGCTCGTCGTAATCGGACAAGGAATAGCCGAACAAGGGAAAAGATTCCGTGAAGGAGCCGCGGCCGACCATCAGCTCGGCCCGACCATTCGACAGCAAGTCCAGGGTGACGAAATTCTGGAACGTCCGTACTGGATCAGCCGAACTGAGCACGATCACAGCACTTGACAACTTGAGCTTCTGGGTACTTCCCGCGATGGCAGCGAGAACAATTTCTGGAGCTGAAGCCGCCATGTCTGGACGGTGGTGCTCACCGATGCCATACACGTCCAGGCCCAGCTCGTCGGCGAGCTTGGCCTCCTCGACGACCTGCCGCAACCGCTCACCGGGTGAGACGCTGGAGTCGGTGATCTCGGCGAATGTGGTGAGTCCTAGTTCCATGACACCTCCAGAGGCACTGTCCACAAATTGCCTCGACTCACCCGACACTAAACTGTCCCGGTGAGTTCCCCTGGGACCTCCTCGACTGCCGACGTCGTGGTGATCGGTGGTGGTCTGATCGGTACATCGATCAGTTGGCGACTCCGCCAGGCGGGCCTCGATGTCGTGGTCGTGACCGGTGAACGATCCGCAGCTGCATCGCGGGTCGCAGCCGGCATGTTGGCCCCGATCACCGAGACGACCTTTACCGAGCCCCGTCTCCTCCAGCTGAACCTCGCCTCACTCAGCCGGTATCCCGACTTCGTCACCGAGCTTGAGATGGCAAGTGGTCTCCCCGCCGGCCTCCGTCGTACGCCGAATCTTTCCCTTGCCTACGACGCCGACGATGCTGCCCGTCTCGCAACGTTCGCAGATTTTCTCGCGCGGGCCGGTCATCCGGGCGAACGGCTGACCAGCCGGGAATGCCGGCGTCATGAGCCGCTCCTCGCGCCGAGCATTCGCACCGGACTGCTGGTCGAGGGCGATTGGAGCTGTGACAACCGGCTGCTATGGCGCGCGGTGATCGAGGCCGGTCATCGGATCGGCGTCAGAGATGTGGCTGGATTCGTACACCGCGTGACCTCGGACGGTGGTCGGGTCACTGGGGTGCAACTCGCCGACGGCAGCAGCATTGCAGCCGAGCGCGTGGTGGTCGCGAACGGCGCGTGGGCACGGCAGCTCGACGGACTTCCTGATCTTCCAGTTCGGCCGGTCAAGGGTCAGATCGTGCGCCTCGACCCTGGCCGCTTGCCGTCCCCGAGCATGACCATTCGGGCCTACGTCCGCGGCGCTGAGATCTATCTGGTTCCCCGGGAAGGCGGCCGGGAAGTGGTTCTTGGTGCGACCGTCGAGGAGCTCGGGTTCGATGGGCGGGTGACCGCGGGCGCGGTCTATGAGCTGCTCCGGGATGCCCGTAACGTGATGCCGATGACGGCTGAATACGCTCTCGCGGAGACCTCGGTCGGTTGGCGACCTGGTACTCCGGACAATGCGCCGATCTTGGGCCGCTGCGACGTCGACGGACTGATGTTGGCCACCGGCCACTACCGCAACGGTGTGTTGCTCACCCCGATTACCGCCGAGATCATTTCGACCTTGATCATCAGTGGTGAGCTGAATAGCGTCGCCGAGCCGTTCACTCTTGATCGTTTCGCTACTACCATTGGGCGGACCCGATGATCATCCTGGTCAATGGACAGCTGCGCGAGGTCGATCCGCCGGTGCGGCTAAGCGAGGTCCTCGACCTAGCCGAGGGTGCCGTAGCTCCGCGCGGCATTGCCGTTGCCGTGAACGGTGAGGTGGTCCCGCGGAGCCAGTACGCGACCATCGAGTTGACGGAGGGGGCCACGGTGGAGATCGTGACGGCGGTGCAGGGTGGTTGATCTGCACGCGGTGACCGACCAGGCGACTAGCGACGCTGATCGGCTGATCATCGCCGGTAAAGAGTTCAGTTCGCGGTTGATCATGGGTACCGGTGGCGCGCCGAGCCTGGAGGTGATGGAGGCCGCGCTGCTCGCGTCCGGCACCGAGCTGACCACGGTGGCGATGCGCCGTATCGAGGTGGCCGCGCCCGGGTCCCTGCTCGACATCCTCGATCGTCATCAGATTGCCGTGCTGCCCAATACCGCCGGCTGCTACACCAGCGCGGACGCGGTACTGACTGCCCAGCTGGCTCGGGAGGCACTGGAGACTAACTGGATCAAGCTCGAGGTGATCGCCGATGAGATCACGCTGCTGCCCGATCCGATCGAGTTGCTGGACGCGGCCGAACGGCTGGTCGCCGACGGGTTCGTGGTACTCCCCTACACCAATGACGATCCCGTCTTGGCGCGGAAGCTGGCCAATGCCGGCTGCGCGGCGGTCATGCCGCTCGGCGCACCGATCGGCTCTGGTCTCGGCATCCGCAATCCGCACAACATCGAGCTGATCGTCGAACATGCCACGGTGCCGGTCGTCCTTGATGCTGGCATCGGTATCGCCTCTGAGGCGGCCCTCGCCATGGAGCTTGGTTGTGACGCGGTGCTGTTGGCATCTGCGGTTACCCGTGCCGAGGATCCGGTACGGATGGCCGAGGCGATGAAGTACGCGGTCCGAGCCGGCCGGCTGGCGCACGGCGCAGGGCGCATTCCGGTTCGCCGCTACGCTGAGGCATCCTCGACTCATGCCGGACGAATCGACTAGTGGCACAGGGCACTGACCGTTAATGCACGACGAATCGACGGGTCGCGGCGCGCCTTGGTCCTGGCAGAACGCGGTGACTTCTAAACTCGGGCCCGAGGCCAGCACGGCCAACTTCCCCACCGTGTATGGAGCAGACGTGACAATGACGACCGTTGGCGACCCCTTGGTGGGTCGCGTTTTGGACGGTCGCTACGAGATCACCCAGCGTCTGGCGCGTGGTGGAATGGCCACCGTCTACCGGGCAGTCGACACCCGGCTGACGCGTACGGTCGCAGTCAAGGTCATGCATGTCGGGCTCGGTGATGAGGCTGAGTTCGCGCGGAAGTTCGATCGCGAGGCACGAGCGGCAGCCAGGCTGTCCCATCCCAATGTGGTCTCCGTTTTTGATCAAGGTCAAGACCTCGAAGGGCCGAATACTCGCCCCTACATCGTCATGGAGTACGTGCCAGGACAGACGCTGCGCGACGTACTCAATCGGGAAGCGCCGATGACTCCGAGCCGGGCGCTGGAGATCATGGAGCCGGTGCTGGTGGCCCTAGCCGTAGCCCACGACGCCGGGCTAGTGCACCGAGACGTGAAGCCTGAGAACGTGTTGATCAGCGACCGGGGGCGCATCAAGGTCGCCGACTTCGGGCTTGCCAAAGCCGTGTCGTCGCAAACCAACACGGCCACTCAGGGGCTGCTGATCGGCACCGTCTCCTACCTCCCGCCGGAGCTGGTGATGGCGGGTCGAGCGGACTCCCGATCAGACGTCTACAGCGCCGGGATTGTGCTGTTCGAACTACTGACTGGGCGCAAGCCGCATACCGGCGACACACCCATCCAGATCGCGTACGCGCACGTGCACCGCGATGTGCCGCCGCCCTCAAGCGGTCCCACCGCTGGACGCGTTCCGCCGTACGTCGATGCCCTGGTCACTCGCGCCACCGCTCGCGATGCGAATCAGCGCCAACCCGATGCACGAGTCCTGTTGTCCCAGGTCCGGCGCGCTCGGCTGGCACTGGAGCGAGGTCTTCCCGACGATCCCGAACTGACACGCGAGCTACGCACCACCCCACGGCCGCCTGCAGACGGCAGGCCAAAGCCGCGCGAGCGCGCCGACGACGAGGTGACGCAGCACGTACCGGCACCCATGGTCAACGGCCGGGTGGCGTCTCCACCGTCGGCCGGGTCCCGCACGGTGATCGACGCGCCGCCGCCGGCAGTCGCCAGGCCACTACACGAACTGTCACCCGAGCGGTTGGCTGCGGAGCGCGAACGCCGGGCTCGAAAGCGTCGCAGGGGCTGGCTGGCGTTCTTGCTGGTGGTCATGCTCTCGGCCTCGGCCGCTCTCGCCGGCTGGTATCTGACTGAGGGTCGGTTCACGACCGCGCCAGACCTCTGCCTCGCTCAGCAGAGCTGAGGCCCAACAAATGGCGAAGAAGTCGGGCCTATCAGTGGACTTCTCCGACGCGTACAGCGAAACGATAGGCCGTGGCATGGTGATCTCCACGACTCCCGGACCTGGGGCCAAGGTGGAGCGCGGCAGCACCATCGAGGCTGCGCTGTCCCAGGGCCCGGAACGCTATCCCATGCCCGTTGTCGTTGGACTGACTCGTGCTGCGGCTGAGGGGGCGATCGAGAAGGCAAAGCTCTCTGTTGGCAAGGTTGTCGATGGATTCAGCGAAAAGGTTGCGGCCGGCATGGTCCTCCGCGCCTCGGAGTCACCTGGCGCGCGCCTGAAGAAAGGCACTCGTATCGATCTGGTGGTGTCAGTCGGCCCGAAGCCTCTGCTGATCACCAACTACCAGGGAACTCCCTACGACTCAGCGCTCGCCGCCCTCAGTGCCGCCGGGTTCCGGGTCGTCGAGCGAAGTGCATACTCCAAGAAGGTCGCCAAGGACCTCGTGCTGCGTCAGGACCCACGCTCTGGTCGCGGCGAACCAGGCGACACCATCACCCTCACCCGATCACTCGGAGCCAAGGTGGCAACGGTGCCTGACGTGCAGCGGATGGCACTTCCGGCAGCAAAGAAGCTCATGCGACAGGCCGGCTTCAAGACCCAGGTGCAACCAGTCGGCGTCAACCGCAATGGAGTCGGCATTGTGATCTACAGCAACCCGGGTGCGCGTACGGAGGCACCGCAAGGGTCAACGGTCATCTTGTACGTGGTCTAACGGCCAGTTGCGCGGCTTTGCGGCCAGGTCGCGTTCAAGCGCGGTGCTTCTGCACCATGTCGAACAACTCGCGCAGCGTTCGAGCGATGCCCTCAAGTCGTTCATTCTCAATGCGATGCCACTCATTGTGCAGAGGCGCCTGCTCCGCAACGAGCAGGACCCCACATACATCGCAGCCCACGGTGCCGCCTGGAATCTCAGTCATGCTGTGAGCGTGCCGCCTCGCGCACGAGCAGTCAATCGAGCCCATCGATCACCGCTCTAGGCTGGGGCGATGCCCGCTGGCAGGTCCCGTACGGAGGTGCTGGCGCTCCTGGCGTTACTGGTGATGACTGCGGCATGGGGATCGACGTTCTTCCTGATCAAGGATCTGGTGACCCGAATTCCAGTGGCCGATCTGCTGGCGATCCGGTTCGCCATCGCCAGCGTGGCACTTGGCCTCATCGCAGCGCCTCGGCTTCACCTGTCACGGAGTGTGCTGAGCTGCGGCGTCCTGCTCGGGCTCTTGTACGGCGCAGCGCAGATTCTGCAGACGGCGGGACTGGCGCACACCAGCGCCAGCGTTTCGGGCTTCGTTACGGGGTTGTACGTGGTGGCGACTCCCCTGTTGACGGCTGTCGTCCTGCGCCGCCGGGTTCCGCCACTGACCTGGCTGGCGGCGGTGCTCGCCACGATCGGGCTCGGCTTCTTGGCACTGCACGGGTTCTCGATCGGCTTCGGCGAGCTGCTGACACTCATCGCGGCCGTGATCTACGCCGGTCACATCGTGGCCCTTGGACGGTTCAGCACTCCCGAAACCGCACTCAGCCTCAGCCTCGTGCAGCTGTCCATGATCACATTGGTGACGGCCGTTGCCGCACTCTGGCCGACACCAGGATCAGCTCCTGGCATCCAGCTGCCAGAGAGTCTGCACGACTGGCTTGTCGTGCTGTACCTCGCATTGATCGCCAGCGCCTTGACGATGGTCTTGCAAACCTGGGCGCAGGCACACATCGAGCCGTCCCGGGCTGCAGTGATCATGGCAATGGAGCCGGTATGGGCTGCGGCGTTCGCGGTGGCGCTCGGCGGTGAGAGCATTACGGCGCGCATGATCATCGGCGGCCTCGCGATCGTGTCCGCCATGTATCTCGTGGAGCGGCCACAACGACGCCGCGCTGAAACGAAGGAGTACGCGTCATGAACAGCACCATCGTGATCATCCTTATCGTGGTCGCCGTCCTGGTGCTGGCGCTCATCGCGTTCTTGATCATCCGCCGGCAGCGCTACGTGCGAGCGCTGCGGGGACGCGGCTGGACCTTCGAGTCACGCCCAGCGTTGGAGTCGGTGCTTGATCATCATGCACCGCCCTTCGGGCTGGGCTTCGTACGCAAGGTGGACGACGCCATTTCAGGTCATACGACCACCGGCGTGCCATTCCGGGTGTTCGAGTACGAACACGATGGTGAGCCACGTTTTGACGACCGCGTGGCGAGTGTGCAGCTGGCCTTGCCGTTGCCCGATCTGTTCGTGTCCACCGATCAGGCGCGTGAGGGCGTGCAACTGTCGGCGGTCGAGATCGATCCGCGCTTTCAGGTACGCGCCGCAGACCCTGGATACGGGCGCGCGGCTATGTCCGGCGCCGTGCTCGACGCCATGGCGACTTTCGGTCAGGCCGGCCGCGCGGTCGATCTCAGCATTGACGGGCAACAGCTGGTCGCAGTCGGTGCACCCAAGAACCCCGAGGAACTGCAGACCTATCTCGACCAGCTAGGCGCGGTCGCGGAGGCGTTCAACCGAGACGCTTTGGCGCCGTACCAGATAATGCCCCCGCCATCAGGATTTGGCTTCTACGGTCACCCCGATTGGCAACTGATCGGCCGTGACGACACCTTGATCGCGAGGTACGACCTGACCAGGGCGGGCTTCGGGCATACCACCGAGAAGGTGATTCGTGGCTCCAACGACGGATTGCCCATCGAGGCGTTCATCCACCGCTGGAAGACCGAACGCACCGAGACCTATACCGACTCGGAAGGCCGCAGCCAGACCCGCACGGTGACCGAAAACCACTCGGAGATCGTGACCGCGGTCCGGATGCCATTCACGCTTCCCATGCTCTCGGTGGGCGGCGGCTGGGGTGGCAAGAAGATCCGTTTTGAAAGCGAGGAATTCAACAAACGCTTCACCGTGCGCACCGACGATGCCAAATTCGCATCCGATGTGATCCATCCACGCACCATGGAGTTCTTGACGGCCGCGGACCCGCCGCCCTTTCGGATCAAAAGCGACGTGATGCGCTTCGACGTCAACAAGCACGACACCAAGGTGATCGGCTTCTGTGCGGACTTCGCCCATGAATTCTTCGGCCGCGTGCCGTCGTTCGTGTGGAAGGACCTGCAGATCACTCCACCAGCTTTTCGGCGAATGCCCTGAGAGTGTTATGTCGAAGTTCTGCACATGCGAATGCACATAGAGCTCGACGATGAACTCGTCGCTCAGATCGATGAGCTGAGCGGCCCCCGAGGTCGGAGCGCATTCGTGCGTTCAGCCATCGAGCGTGCAATCCGTCAAGAGTTCCGCTGGATCGATATCGAGGGCGCCGCCGGCGCTATCGCAGATCACGATCATGACTGGGATCTGAACCCCGGAGCTTGGGTGCGGGGCAGCGGCGTGCCGATGCGCGTCGCGCGGGGTGAGATGTGCTTCGGGTTCTTGATTCCACTGTGCTGATTGATTTCCTCCGAGGACGACCGGCCGTCGCGCGCGTTATGGCGCTCCGTGCGAGCGGTGATGTGCCGGCAACGACGGCGATCAACGTCGAGGAGATCGTGCGAGGACTACGGGCGTCTGGGACTGAGGCAGCACGGCGGCTATTCAGCGGGCTTGTTGTCCTACCGGTCGACGCCCGAGCCGCCTGGCATGCGGGCACCTGGGTGCGACGGACGTTCGCGTGACCGAAGTGGGTAACCGCCTGTATCGAGAGCGACTGTCTCGTGGCGGCTAGACAGCCTGGGTAAACGACGGCGCGTTGGCTACCGGAGAATCCGAAGGACTCTCCCGATGCGTGAGCTCACCGTTGGAGCATTCGGCTCGTTGGCCCGAGTGAACGTCCGTGCGTCGTCCGGCGCGCGACGCCGGCAGCTCCGTAAACCACGCGTCTTCTGCTTCAGCAACATGAGTACCTCGCGTACCGGGTGTGCTAATCCAGGCCACCCAGACGGCAAGGACTCATCGCCGTTGATCCACTTTCTATTGGGCGATCCCATGGAGGCCGAGGGTGCGCGCGATCGGCACTCCGGGGCGATAGGCCAGGTGCAGGTAGGACGGCGCATCGAGCACCGCGAGATCGGCTCGGTTCCCGACGACGAGACGACCGATGTCCGTACGCCGCAGCGACTGTGCCGAGCCGGCAGTAGCCGCGAACAGTGCTTGAGCGGGGCTGAGCCCCATCTCGCGCACGGCAAGGGAGATCACCCACGGCATGGAGCTGGAATAGCAGGTGCCGGGATTGCAATCGGTCGCCAAGGCGATCGAGACGCCGGCGGCAAGCAGCCGGGCAGCATCCGGATAGGGAGATCGCGTACAGAACTCGACTCCCGGCAGCAGCGTGGCCACCGTGGCGTCCGCGGCAGCGGCCAATGCGTCGATATCGGCGTCATCGAGATAGGTGCAGTGATCGACACTGGCCGCGCCTAACTCCACCGCCAACTGGACGCCAGGGCCGTGGCCGAGCTGGTTGCCATGAACGCGCAATCCGAGCCCAGCCGCTGCACCTGCCTTGAGGATGTGGCGAGCCTCGTCGGCATCGAACGCATGCGGCGAATGAGGCTCGCAGAAGACGTCGATCCAGCGCGCGTACGGAGCTGCCGCTTCCAGCATGGGGCCGACCAGCAGATCGAGATACCCCGCCCGGTCCTGCGCGTACTCGGCCGGCACAACGTGGGCGCCGAGGAATGTGGTCTCGCTGCTGAACTCGCGAGCTATCTGGAGTGCCCGAACCTCATCATGAACAGTCAGCCCATAGCCACTCTTGATCTCAATAGTGGTTGTGCCGAGAGCCCGCAGCTCAGCGATCCGCGCTGCGAGCAGGCGCCGCAACTCATCATCGGTGGCGGCGCGGGTTGCCGCGACCGTCACGCCAATGCCGCCTCCGTCGTACGGCTGGCCCATCATCCGCGCCGCGAACTCGGCGCCACGGTCGCCTGCGAAGACCAGGTGGCTGTGTGAGTCGACGAAACCAGGGATGATGGCTCGCCCTCCGACATCGATCACGGTGTCGGCGGCTGGCGCCGCAGCACGATCCGCCGATCCAGGCGATCATGTCGTCGTCGATCACGACGGCGGCGTCGCGTTTGATGCCAAGCCGGTCTGGGCCTGTGCCGTCGCAGGTGACAAGCTCACCGATTCCGGTGATCACTGTGCTGCTCATGCGCTACCCAGTTGATCAAGAGCAGCGGCCAGCAACCGGGCGGGCGAACCCAATCGATGCTGACCTTCACGGACGATCACCTGACCCGCGACGACGACCTGGTCGATGTCAGCCGCGGTCGCGGCGTACCCGATCTGATCAGGACGGGCTCCCGTGGTGCGTACCGAGTCAGATCGCACGACGACGAAGTCCGCAACCGCGCCGTCGGCGATCCGGCCGCCGCCGGGCCAGCCAAGACTGCGATAGCCCGCTGCACTGGCGATCATCATCAGATCACCAGGCGTAAAGCGGCCGCGTTCACCCGTGGCCAGCCGCTCGTGCATCTCAAGTCCGCGCAGCTCCTCGAACGGGTCGATGACTGCGTGTTGATCCGAGCCCAGGGTCAGCGCGCTGCCCGCATCGGCCAGCCGACGGGCCGGGCCGATGCCGTCAGCAAGATCACGTTCGGTTGTCGGACAGAAGCATGCCGAGGTCTGATTGGCGCCCAGGGTCTTGATGTCGCTGTCGGTGAGATGGGTGGCGTGTACGACAGTAGTGCGGGCACTGAGTAGTCCATGATCATCGAGCAGCTCGGTAGGGGTGCAGCCGTAGTAGGCCTGAGTAGCAGCATTCTCGGCCGGTTGCTCGCTGAGATGGACATGCAGGGGACGCTGCCCTGCCGCCTCTCCGATCTTGCTCAGCGCCTCAGCAGGCACCGCGCGTACCGAATGAACGGCGGCACCCATGCGTACCAGATCACGATCAACGAGCAAGCTCACCCGCTGCTGCCAGTGATCAACATCGCCGTCGCTGAATCGAGTCTGTACCGGATCCAGTGGCAGGTGGCCGGTTGCGGTGAGCCCGCCGGCGAGGTAACACACGTCGAGCAGGGTGAGCCGGATGCCTGCCTCGGTGGCGGCCTGGATCAACGCCGCGCCCATGGCATTGGGATCGCCGTACGGGCGGCCTCGTTGATCATGGTGCAGATAGTGAAACTCGCCGACGACGGTGTATCCGGCCAGCGCCATCTCGGCGAATACCGCGCGGGCCAGCGCCAGATAGGAATCCGGATCGAGTCGGGCGGCGAGCGCGTACATCTGCTCGCGCCAGGTCCAGAAGCTGCCGCCGCCAGCGTGCGTTCGGCCCCGCAGGGCGCGATGAAAAGCGTGGCTGTGGCCATTGGCCAGACCAGGCAGCGTCACGCCGCTCAAGATCTCCTGACCGGCCTGGGGCTCGACACCGCTCCGCACCTGGGCGAAGCGCCCGTCTTGCACTTCAAAGCTGACTCCAGCCTGGCAACCGTCCGGCAGCCAGGCGTACGCGGCCCAGTACGAGGTCACTGCTCGGCTCCCGCCAGGTCAGCCAGCACCCTCGCCAGCGCGTCAATACCGGCAAGGCAGTCCTCAGGCTCGGCCCATTCGGCCGGAGTGTGAGACGCCCCGGTCGGGTTGCGGACGAAGATCATGACTGCCGGCACGCCGGCATTGGCGAGAATCCCGGCATCATGCCCGGCGCCGGTGCTCATCACGGGTGCACTGTCGAGCAGGCGGGCCAGCCTGCTGACGAGCGCATCGTCGAAGGCAGTCTGCGGAGTCCACGACTCCTCGGTCACAACGGCGCCCGACGCCGCGACCTCAGCCTCGATCTGAGCCAGAGTGGCGCGCAACGCCGGCTCACCGGCGGCGCGGGCATCGAGCCAGGCAGTTGCCGAGCTGGCAATGGCGTTCACTCCGCCGGGCTGGATGCTGATCTTGCCCACCGTTGCGAGGGTGTTGTGTGCCTCGGCCGCGGCTCGCGCGGCCAGCACGGCACGCGCACAGCCGATCACCGCGTCCCGGCGATCGCTCAGCCTGGTGGTGCCGGCGTGATTTGCCTCACCCGGGATCTCGATCCGCCATCGACCATGCGCCCAGAGCCCGTTGCCAACGGCTACGGCTCGGCCCAGGTCGATCAGACCGCGGCCCTGCTCGATGTGCAGCTCGACGAATGAGGAGATCCGGGCAAGCGCCTCAGGATCGGGACCCAGCAGCTCCGGCTGCCGGCCGGCGGCCCGCATCGCCTCCGCCATGGTCACGCCATCGGCATCACGCAGTGCCAGCGCCCGATCGGGACTCAGGACGCCAGTGATCACCCGCGAGCCAGCGCACGAGACGCCGAACCGGGCCCCCTCCTCGTCGACAAAGTTCACCACCCCAATCGGCCGCCGCGGCCGGAAGCCGTCAGATCTGAGTCGATCAATCGCCAGCAATCCACTGACCACCCCGAGCGGCCCGTCGAACGCGCCGCCGTCCGGAACGCTGTCCAGGTGGGAGCCAGTCACAACCCCGCCGGACGAGCGCCGAGCTGTCAGGGCTCGACCCCCACCAGGCCCACTGGTTTCCCATCCGGTCTTCGGCGAGATCTAGACCTCGGCTCGCGCACTCGCCGCTGAACCACTCCCGCATCCTCAGGTCGGCCTCGGTCCACGCGAAACGGCGGTAGCCACCGGTGATCGGATCCCGCCCAATCTCCGCAATTGCAGACCAAAGCTTCTCAAAGGCGAATTCGCTGATGTTGCCCTCCAAGAATCACGGGTCTTGTTTTAGGTTTGGACCCAACATTCTGAGCAGTCGACGCAAATGAGGATCCAATGGCGCGAGAGCGGGACTACCTAGTAACAAGAAATCCAACCCGACGTGTCAGGGTTCTGTTTGCTGAGAATCAAACAGTCGTATTCACGAGAAAGTATGTCAAGCACACCTTGTTTTCTAAGAAGACATACCCGCAGGGGACGACTGGCATCATTACGTATCCCCACAAGGGCCCGCTCGGTGGAGTCACACACGTGGACATCCGTCTACCGGAGGGTGAGTTCGTATGCGAAGTGCCCATCGATGTCTTGAAGGCCTAGTTTCCAGAGAGTCCTTCCTTCATGGGGATCCGTACGTCGCGCTCGGCGGCAACCTCTTCGGCGCGCTCGTAACCCGCATCGACGTGCCTGATCACTCCCATGCCGGGATCATTGGTCAAGACCCGAGCCAGCTTCTGAGCGGCCAGCTCGGTGCCGTCGGCGAGCGAGACCTGACCGGCATGAATGGAGCGGCCGATGCCGACCCCGCCGCCATGGTGAATGGACACCCAAGACGCTCCCGACGCGGTATTGATCATGGCATTGAGCAGCGGCCAGTCCGCAATCGCATCCGAGCCGTCGAGCATGGCCTCCGTCTCTCGATACGGGCTGGCGACCGAGCCGCAATCTAGATGATCACGACCGATCACGATAGGTGCGCTGATCTTGCCTGACGCGACCAGGTCGTTGAAAGCCAGGCCGGCCTTGTCCCGCTCGCCATAGCCCAGCCAGCAAATTCGCGCGGGCAGCCCCTGGAAGCTGATCTTGTCGCGAGCACCACGCATCCACTTGTGCAGCCGATCATTGTCCGGGAAGAGATCCATCACCGCCCGGTCGGTGGCGTCGATGTCGCGCGGGTCGCCGGACAACGCCACCCAGCGGAACGGACCCTTCCCCTCACAGAACAGCGGACGGATGTAGGCGGGCACAAAACCGGGAAACTCGAAGGCACGCTCATACCCACCCTGCCGGGCCTCGTCGCGAATCGAGTTTCCATAGTCGAAAACCTCGGCGCCACCGTCCTGAAACTCGACCATCGCCTGAACGTGACGCGCCATGCTGGCTCGTGCCCGGTCGGTGAACTCCTCAGGTTTCTGCTCTGCGTAGGTCGCCCAATCTTCGACGCTGATCCCCTCCGGCAGGTAGGACAACGGATCGTGGGCACTGGTTTGGTCGGTGACGATGTCGATCGGCACACCACGCCGCAAGAGCTCCGGGAACACCTCGGCGCAATTGCCGACGACACCAATGGAGGTAGCCCGCCGCTCAGCCTTCGCGGCCACGGCACGCGCCACTGCCTGGTCAAGATCATCAGCGATCTCGTCGAGGTACCGATGATCAACTCGGCGCTGCAGCCGGGAACGGTCGACGTCAACGATCAGACAAACCCCGTCGTTCAGTGTCACCGCCAGCGGCTGGGCGCCGCCCATCCCCCCGCAACCGCCGGTAAGGGTCAAGGTGCCAGCCAGCGTGCCGCCGAATCGTTTCTCCGCCACCGCGGCGAAGGTCTCGTACGTGCCCTGGACGATGCCCTGAGTGCCGATGTAGATCCATGACCCGGCAGTCATCTGGCCATACATCGTCAGCCCGAGCTTCTCCAGCCGACGGAACTCCGGCCAGGTAGCCCAGTCCGGGACCAGATTTGAGTTTGCCAAGATCACCCGCGGCGCCCACTCGTGGGTTTGCATCACCCCAACTGGGCGGCCGGATTGCACCAGCATGGTCTCGTCGGGTCCCAACGTGGTGAGGGTCCGGACCATCGCATCGAAAGCCCGCCAGTCGCGGGCCGCGCGGCCCGTACCGCCGTACACGACGAGATCATCGGGACGTTCCGCGTTCTCGGGATCGAGATTGTTCATCAGCATCCGCAGCGGGGCCTCGGTGGCCCAGGATCGTGCTGTCAGCGTGGTGCCGCGCGGTGCGCGTACGGGGCGGGCGCCTTCCATGTTGTCGCTTCCTTTCTTACGAAACCGGCCATATACAACAGGTTTCCGGCCGGATCGAGTGTTGGTGGTGCCCGGTTTCTCTCAGACTGGGCTAGGCAAAGGGGCCGGTCACCGACTCGACGGCGGCGACGACCGTCCCGGTGGCGACCAGGTCGACAGCGATATCGATCTCTGGCGCGAGCCAGCGATCGGTGCCAGGCGCAGGAGCGCCCGCCTGACGGAGGGCCGTGATCGCGGCCGCCGTAGCCGGTGCCGGCTGCAAGGGCGAGCGGAGCTCGATGCCACGAGCAGCGGTCAGCAACTCAATCGCCAGCACCCGCGTCAGACCGTCGATTGCCCGACGCAGCTTGCGCGCGGCCGACCAGCCCATTGACACGTGATCCTCTTGCATGGCCGAACTGGGAATCGAGTCGACCGAGGCTGGTGCCGCAAGCCGCTTGAGCTCGGAGACGATCGCAGCCTGGCTGTACTGCGCGATCATGTAACCGGAGTCGACACCAGGATCGGCCGCGAGAAACGCATTCAGACCGCCATTGCGGGCCCGGTCCAGGAACCGGTCGGTACGCCGTTCGGAGATGCTCGCCAGGTCCGCGACGGCGATGGCAAGGAAGTCCAACACGTAGCCGAGCGGTGCACCATGAAAGTTGCCATTGGACTCGACGCGGCCGTCGAGAGTGATCACTGGATTGTCAATGGCAGAGGTCAGCTCGATCAGCGCAACCCGCTCAGCATGGTCAACTGTGTCCCGTACGGCGCCAGCCACCTGCGGCGCGCAGCGTAGCGAATAGGCGTCCTGGACTCGGGTGCATGCCTCAGTCCGGTGGCTCTCCCGGATCTCGCTGCCTGCCATGATCATGCGGAGATTGGACGCCGAAGCGCCTTGGCCCGGGTGCGGTCGAAGAGCCTGAAGATCATCAGCGAAGACGTCATCAGTGCCGAGTAGACCTTCGACACTCATCGCAGCCGCGATGTCGGCGATCTTGAGCAGCTGCCGCAGATCGGTGATCGCCAGCAGCAGCATGCCGAGCATGCCGTCGGTGCCGTTGATCAGCGCTAGGCCCTCCTTCTCGGCCAGCGTGACCGGAGCGATGCCGGCTACGGCGAACGCCTCGCGCGTAGGGGTCACGGTGCCAGCTGAATCGCGGACGATTCCCTCTCCCATCAGCGCCAGCGCGCAATGGGAAAGCGGGGCCAGGTCTCCGGAGCAGCCGAGGCTGCCGTATTCATAGACCACCGGCGTAAGGCCAGCATTGAGCATCGCGACGTAGCTGCGCAGGGTCTCGTCGCGGATTCCGGTACGGCCGGTGGCGAGAGTGGAGATCCGCAGCAGCATGAGAGCCCGCACCACCTCCCGCTCGACCTCCGGCCCGGATCCGGCGGCGTGCGAGCGAACCAGACTGCGCTGCAGCTGGGCCCGGAGCTCGATCGGTATGTGCCGCGTCGCCAGCGCTCCGAAGCCGGTTGACACTCCATAATGCGGCTCTTGATCATCGGCCAGAGCCTCGATGATTTCGCGGGATTTGCGAACCTCGGCCCAAGCTTCGTCGGTGATGAGGACCTGCGCGTCGTGTCGCGCCACCGCCATCACATCTTCACCGGAGATCGGGCCGATGCCGACCGTGACGCTGCGCTCGTACATACCATCCATTGCAATCGACCCACCCACCTGTTGGGCAGAGCCGTGCGCCAAACTGTGTCCCAAATCTGAGACATGAGGAGAACCTGGTGTCGGCAGCACCGGCAGCTGACCACGTTTTGCGAATGCTTACGCTGCTCTCGCATCATCCCGAGCCGGTATCGGCAGGGATGGTCGCAGCGACTCTTCGGCTGCCGCGCTCTACCACCTACCGATTGCTCTCAGTGCTCCTCGACCACGGCTTCGTCCACTATCTTCCGGAGGAGCGGCGCTACGGGCTGAGCGTTGCGGCGTACGAGCTTGGGTCCGCGTACGCGCGTCAGGCTCCGCTGCAACGCATCGCTCGGCCTATTGTGCGCCAGCTGGTCGACCGGACGAAGCAGAACGCCCACCTTGCCGTGCTGCACGGACGCGACGTGCTCTATCTGATCGAGGAGCGAGCAGCGGGCCGACCGATGTTGATCACTGATGTTGGGGTGCGGCTCCCTGCTGTGGTGACGGCCAGCGGACTCGCCATGCTGGCCCGGCTGCCTTCGGCCCAGGTACGCGCCCTGTTTCCGAATGCAGCGGCCTTTGTCGAAACCGACCATGGACCGGCGACACCGACCGCGCTGCGACAGTTGCTGAGCGACGTCCGCAATCGGGGACATGCCACCGAAGCGGGTTCGGTGACCAGCGGTTTCTCCTCAGTGGCACAGGCGGTGCTGGATCATGCGAGCCATCCCGCTTCCGCCATCGCCGTCACTTACGTTGGCGATGAGGTCAATCACGAGAGCGAAGCGCGTCTCGTTGATGCGGTGAATGGAGCCGCGGCGCAGCTCTCGCGCCGGCTTGGCTTCCGACCGACGCCACAAGCGTGATCGAGAGCTTCAGAACTCGTGTGCGACGCCGCCACGCAAGTCCAGTACGCGGGTCGTGGTCAGCTCATTGAGCCGGGCGAAAATGAGGTTGCGGCCTCGATCGCTGAGCAGCTCATCGTGGATCGGGAACCCTTCCATCGCGCCGACCGCCCGGACGAAGTCAACGGTCTCTTTCATCGCTGCCCAGGGTGCGTATTCCGGAACCGCAAGGATGTCGACACCGTCAGGAATTGTGTCGATTTCATCGCCAGGATGAAACAGCGTGGGCTGGCCTTCGGACCTCAGCACATAGCCGACGTTGCCAATCTGTGGCAATTCGCGATAGATGATCGCATGCCGGCCACCAACCGCTGTGACGAGGACATCTCCGACCGTCACCTGATGGTCCGGCGGCAAGGCGGCCGCGTTGGCACCAAGCGACGGCAGGTCGCCGGCGCTGATCAGATCCAAAATCGACGGCTCGACCAGGATTCTGGCTGCTGCGTTTGCGTGCACCAAGGCCGGCACGTTCGCCGGATCAAGGTGATCGGGATGCTGATGGGTCACCAACACTGCGTCAAGATCGGTCAAGCCGTGCCACGCGTCGCTGAGGTTGCCCGGGTCGATCAGAATTCGTGCATCGTCAGTTTCGGCCAGCACTGCCGAGTGGCCCAGGTGGGTGATCCGCATTCTTCCGTCAGCTCTCCCTCCGATCAGGGGATTCAGTTGTTTTTCGCGTTCTGACTAAGTGAAGTGTTATATCACTGGTAGTCGCACGTATCGTCTACTCTACAGCTAAATCAGACATAGTTATCGCACGGAGGCAAGGAGTGAAACGAAAGCGCCGGAGCCGGTTTGGCTACGTCCGCAAGTTGCCTAGCGGTAGGTTTCAGGCTTCGTACATCGCTCCGGACGGCCAGCGCCACAATGCGCCCACCACATTTCTGTCCGAGACCGACGCGTGGAGCTTTCTACGGCTCACCGAGGGCCGGATCATCGATTCGAAATGGAAGCCGGAGACGCCGGCGCAAGCAAGGCAACCGTTTCGCGAGTACGCCGAGGCTTGGCTAGCCGCTCGCACCCTCAAGCCGACGACACGGCAGACCTACCGCGGCGCGCTGGATCATCACATCTTGCCGGTGCTCGGTGACCGGCCGTTAGCAAGCCTCAGAACGGCCGACGTCCGCAGTTGGTACGCCGCAATAGATCCGGCTAAGCCGTCGATGCGTGCGCACGCGTACGCCCTCCTGAAGTCGATTCTCGGTACCGCGGTAAGCGACGGATTGATCCCGAGCAACCCGTGCACATTGCCCCGCGGTTCTTCAAGCTCGAAACGGAAACGGCCAATCGAGCCGGCCACGCTAGAACAACTGGCCGTCATCGTCGCCAACATGCCGGAGGCCTACCGGCTTATGGTCTGGCTCGCTACATGGTGCGCGCTGCGCTGGGGTGAGCTCTGCGAGCTCCGCCGCCATGATCTCGATCTAGAACGCGGCCGAGTACGAGTCGAGCGAGCCTTGACCTGGGCCAATCGCAAGCCCATTATCGGCACTCCGAAGTCCAGTGCCGGCGTACGCGTCGTGGCGATCCCGCCGCACCTGCTACCTGCTGTGAAGCAGCACTTGGTCGAGCATGTGGCGCCGAGGTCGGACGCGTTGCTGTTCCCGCACCCGAGCAATGGCGGCTGGCTCGGCAATCACACGCTGTTCGATGCCTGGGACGAGGCCCGGAAGACTGCCGGCCGCAGTGATCTTCGATTTCACGATCTTCGGCATACCGGAGCGGTGCTCGCGGCTCGCTCCGGCGCCACGATCAAGGAACTGATGAACCGGTTGGGACACTCCACCGCGGAGATGGCGCTTCGCTATCAGCACGCCTCCGAAGATCGAGATCTAGAGCTCGCCCGGAAGCTGTCGGAGCTCGCTACCCGGAGCTGATCCGTGCACAAGATCATCGAGACTCGGGTGGATGATTGGCTCGATTCTGTCGAAGATCAACTATTCAACTATTCACACGATCGTAACAATATAGAGTGGCCCCGCCAATGCTCTCGTACGGTATTTGCCGTGCTAGTTGATCTTCCCGTGGATCCTTCGGCACACTACAGCGCGTGCCGGTGATCATCTTCTCTTTCGACAATCGCGACGCCGTTGATCATCTTCTCTGATTGTCTTTGTTACAGTGCGATTACGCGGTTTCTCACCCCTGACCTTTGGTATACAAGACCAAGATCAATGATCACTGAGAGAGCGGTTGCATCGCCGCTATTCGGACGTAATGTTGTGCCATCAGTCGGTCGAGGGTGCAAGCAAGATCAGCAAGGAGTACGACCATGGCAATGATCACCGTTGCCGAGGCTGCGAAGCAGCTCAACGTCTCAGAACTCACCATCCGTCGTTGGATCTCGCACGGCCATCTCACCGCATACCGTCTCGGTTCCAAGTTGATCAGACTCGACGCAAACGAAGTTGATCAGTTTGCGACTCCGACCCTCGGCTCCCTGAACTACGGGTGATCACCAACTTCGCAGCGGTGATGGCCGCCTCGAGGTTCGACTTCTCGAAGCCGCACGGATCTAGAAACAGATCTTCCCGCCCAGCGGTGAGAGCCGAGCCGAGAATCAACATCTATTAAAAAAGGAGTCTACCAATGGCTCACAAAGCGAAAGACTTCGACTCCAGGTCGGTCGCGCCTTCCATGGGGCCACCTATGACGAGATGGCCTAAGCACCAGGAGCTACCCTTCTGATGAGCGCGTGGATTGATCGAGACCCGGTGCCGTACCAGTCAGTCGGAGCGTGCGCCTTCGAGGCCGAACACGATTGGCCGATGTTGCTCGACGACGAAATGGAAGATGCCGCCGATGGCATCCAGAGCGATTTCGACAACTGGCTCAATGATGCGGCTCAGCTGGCAGCGCGGCTAATCACCTTGCTGGAATCGGTAACCGCTGGACACTGCCTCGGTTGCCGAAATGTAGTATGTCGCATCGTCATGTTGATCGAAGATCTTCTGATCCAAGATCAACATCACGGAGATGACTCGCGCAACAACCGGACCGAGCAGCCTTGTCGACCCGCTCCCCCGTTTCAGGACGATTCAAGGGTCGCCATCAGGTGCCAGACCGGGTGCGCGGCGCAGGCGGTCGACCCGCTCCGATCATGTCTCGAACGGGTAGTAGCAGACCGGCCGCGGAGAGCACGATGAACACAATCTGGTGGATGTGGTCCTTGCCCGGGGGCAGTTCGGCGACCAGGTGCACCACCCAGAACACCGGATAGAACCACAGCACCGACCACGCCCACCTCTCGCCTCGACGAAACGGGATTAGCACGATCAGCCCACCGAACAGGCCCAGACCGATCGATGCCAGCCCATTCGCGACGATCAGCAAGTTGCCGCCGGCGACAGCCGGCAGCACGGTGATTACTCCGAAGCCAAGAATGCCGACGCTCACGATGACCAGGCACACCCACGCAACTCGCATCAGCCGACGGTCGCCTCTCACTCGGCGAAGCTAACCGATCCAGCGCTGCTTACCGTCCTTGCCCCGCACCCGATAGCGGGATCTTTGCTCGGATGCGCTAGTTGCGCTCTGATCAACTTGTGGCCGAGTCGAGCCGGACAAGTTGATCGGCTCCCGTGTTGATCGAGCCCTGCGAGATCGTCGCCGTCGCGGAAGGGGCATCGGGCTTCATCGAGTCCGCCTCGTTCGGATGATCGCTCAGTCCGCGCTGCTGATGAGGAAGGCGTTCATTGATTGCGGCCATCGCGAAAACCCAAGGAGAGCTTGCGCCCCGGAGACATCGAGAAGGAGGGTCCGCGTCTACCGAGCCGCTTGGCTTCTGCAACGGGTGCCTGAAGAACCGGCTTAACGTGGTCGCTTTCTATGGGTTTCGGGGAACCAGTCGTCGATGGTCCGACCGCTCCGCTCCTTTGAAAATTCTGAGCACCGGGGGCGCGCAGGCGCTTTAGGCTGACAAGCATGCATGGCCTCACCATCCGCTGGTCGCTCACGGGCGCACCCGAAGGCGTCGAAGATGCCCTCCGCGCCTACGTCGAGGCCACCTCGCACGGCCGCTATTCCGGCAGGAAGGACCTGCGGTTCAAGACCTGGCGTATGAGGGAGGGCGAGTGGTTCGAAGGCTGCTACGTTTTCGAGACCCCCGGTGCCCGAGAAGCGTTCGAGCGGGACTTCAGAGCGGCCACTACCGGGTCACCGAGCTCCCAGATTATCGGCTCGGCTCCCGTGTTGATCGAGCCCTGCGAGATCGTCGCCGTCGCGGAAGGGGCATCGGGCTTCATCGAGTCCGCCTCGTTCGGATGATCGCTCAGTCCGCGCTGCTGATGAGGAAGGCGTTCATTGATTGCGGCCATCGCGAAAACCCAAGGAGAGCTTGCGCCCCGGAGACATCGAGAAGGAGGGTCCGCGTCTACCGAGCCGCTTGGCTTCTGCAACGGGTGCCTGAAGAACCGGCTTAACGTGGTCGCTTTCTATGGGTTTCGGGGAACCAGTCGTCGATGGTCCGATCCGCAAGAATCCGGTCGGCGGCAAACTGCGGGCTCAACGCGAGGGTATGAAGCATCAGATCCCAATACACGGAGGCCACATAGTCGAGAGCCCGGATGTGGATCGGCGGATGAAGTCCATCGTGAACGATGTCATCACGTAGGCCGAGAAGCCTTCCTAAGCGAAATCGGGCCTTGACCGTAGCGGTATCGAGATCGTAAATCTTGGCCATCTGGTCATGCAGGGCGGCAAGCCTGCCTGGTCTTGGCATGGCCAGTATGTCCAGTGCGAACCAGTACATGAGAAAGCCGTCGACCCCGTAAGTTTCTGACCCTCGACAGAACCACTGCAGCGATAGCTCAATGCGGTTGCGCGTCTGAGCATCCAGTCTCTCGATGGCGTGCTGAAGGCCGGCGATCAACCCATGGCCTGTCGGGGAAAGGTCGGGAGGCGGGTAGAGGTCTGGCGGCCGGATGGTTTGGAGAGTAGTGACAATGCTCGTGCTCACCGTGTAGATGAACTCGCTGAGCAGCGACACTGCAACGTTCGGACCGAGCGCGAGGCGAAGTAGCGCTAGGGCCGACTGAAGCCGTGAGCGGGCTTCGTCGTCCGCTGTCCCAAGTTCGGTCGGCGTCGTGAGCATCAGATATGCGCCCTCTGGTGCGTGCTGCATGTCTCCCACCTCGGCATGGACGACGAACCCACCGCCTGATAGCGGTTCTATCCACTCGCCGAACTCCCGGTAGGGCGCGCCACCCCAGACGAGCTGACCCCTCACGCCCACCAAGTCGAAAGGCTCCGTCGCACCCAGGTCGGCTTTCGGCAAGCGATAGGCCCGGTACGAACTGACCAGAACTTGCTGGTGATGCCACTCGGCAGGGATGAATTCTCCGATGTCGACATGCCGGAGATGCTGGTCGTCGCTTTGTTCGTCGGTCATCACACTCCGAATGGGTCCAAGCTTCGGCTGGCCTACCCTAGCGGCGGTTCTTGGCCATCCGCTCCCGCTGGTGCTCCCGACACTCGCTGCACACACAGCCCTGCACGTAGGCGACATTAAGAGATAAGGAGCGCCCCATGCCCACGGATGCGGGAAGGCGCCCCACGCAGAATTTTCTTTCGGTAAGCAACCCCAATACGCGCACATATCCAGTCGGCCAGGCAGCAGTTCGGCGCACTGCTCGAAGAACCGCTCCACCCCCGAGGGCGTGGCGATGACTAACAGCCGGCCAGGGGTGTCGCCGATGTTCTGGAAGCCATGCGGCGCGCCGCGCGGGCCGAAGGCCATGCCGCGCCGAAGGGCTCAACCGGGTGTCCGCGTACGACCTCATATGTCGTTCTCCGTACGACCTGACGTGTAGGTCGGTCTCGGCGCGTTGAGCCCTCTTCCGCCCGAGTGAGGGTCACCCTTCGGCTGTCCACCGCCAAGCAGACAGACCGAAGGGTGCCCTGCTCATGATCCTGGATACGGAGTCCTGGATGAACATTCGTCGTTTCCGCGCCCTGCATGCTGCGGGCGCCACGTTCGTCGAGATCGGCCGCGAGTGCGGTTGTGATTGGCGCACGGTTCGTAAGTATCTGGCCGAGGACGCGCCCGCCGTCCCGCCGACGTCACCGTCTCGAGCGGGCACCCAGCCTCGATTGATCGAGCCGTTTGTGGAGCGGATCGAGGCGTGGCTGCGATCCGATTTGGCCCTGAAAGGGACCGTGATCCATGAGCGGCTGGTCGCCGATTACGGCTTCACCGGCAACTACCAGCGGGTCAAGATGTTCCTTGCCGAGGCCCGGCCGCGGATCGCCGCCGCGCTGGAGGAGTCCGACGACAACCCGCTGACGGGTTTGCACCGCCGCTTCGAGGTCGTCCCTGGTGCGCAAGCGCAGGTTGACTGGGGCGACGAGGGCGACCTGTTGGCCCATGTCGGCATCCCCCATGTGTACTCGTTCCACATGGTGCTCAGCCATTCGCGGGACCCGTTCTGCTGTTTCACCACCAGCATGGATCTGGCGACGTTCTGGGACTGCCACCGGCGGGCGTTCGCGCACTTCGGCGGCGTGCCGGGCACGCTCGTCTATGACCGCACCAAGACCGTCATCCGGCGCCATGTCGCCCCCGGGCTGGCGGTGCCGCTGCATCCGGAAGCGGCCGCGTTCGCCGACCATTACGGCTTCACCATCGACGTGCTGGCCGCCTATCGGCCGACCGGGAAAGGTCGGGTCGAACGGCAGGTCAACATCGTCCGGAACCATGTGATCGCCGGCCGGAGCTTCGACTCCATCCGCGAGCTCGACGGGGCGTTCGACGCCTGGCTGCCGATCCGCCGATCCCAGGTGCATCGCACCCACGGCCAGGTCATCGCCGTCCGGGCTCAGGCTGATCGGGCCGCGCTCCGGGGCCTGCCGGACCAGCCGTATCTGGTCGCCGAGAAGCACCTGCGCCGGGTCGGGAAGGACTGCCTGATCTCCTTCGAGGCCAGCTGCTACTCGGTTCCGGCCCGGCTGGTCCGGCCCGGGCAACGAGTCCAGCTGCAGATTCATCCCGACCCAGACGGTGACCGGGTCAGCATCCACGCCCTGGGCGTCGACGGCGGCGGCTGGCTCGCCACCCATCCCCGCGCCACCCGCCGCGGCACCTGGATGATCGACCAGGCGCACTGGGACGGGCTGCCCGACGGACATACCCGGGCCACCACCACCGAGACGCCGCCTCCGGCCATCTCTATCGGGTCCGCTCCCCTGGAACCGCTGTCGGCGTTGCTGGTCCGACGGCATGCCGACCTGAGAGTCGCGGCCAGACCCCTCACCGACTACGCCAACCTCGCCAACCCGAAGGAGAACTCGTGAGCACCCTGACCGCTGACCGGATCCGCAACCACGCCACCCGGCTCGGACTCACCCACCTCACCGACACCCTCACCGAGCTCGTCGAGCGGGCCGAAACCGGCCAGATGGGCTACCTCGACTTCGTCGACCTGCTCCTCGAAGAAGAAGTCGGACTGCGCGAGGGCCGCCGGTTCCGCAACGCGCTGAAGCTGTCCGGGCTGCCACACCACAAAACCCTCGACCAGTTCGACTTCGCGTTCCAACCCGGCCTGGACGCCCGCAAGGTCCGCGACCTCGCCACCCTGGAGTTCGTCAAAGCCAAGTCCAACGTCGCCCTGCTCGGCCCGCCCGGCGTCGGCAAAACCATGCTCGCCGTCGCGTTGGCCGTCGCCGCCTGCCAAGCCGGCTTCTCGATCTACTTCACCACCCTCGACGACCTGGTCCGCCGGCTCCGCGCCGCCGAAGCCACCGGCCGGTTCAACCGGCAACTCCAGACCTACCTGCGTCCCGCCGTCCTGGTCGTCGACGAAGTCGGCTACCTGCCGCTGGACCGGGCCGAAGCCAACATGGTCTTCCAGCTCGTCTCCCGCAGATACGAACGCGGCACCATGATCATCACCAGCAACAAGTCCTTCGCCGAATGGGGCCAAGTCCTCGGCGACGACGTCCTCGCCACCGCCATCCTCGACCGACTCCTGCACCACTGCGACGTGATCAACATCAACGGCCCCAGCTACCGCCTCAAAGACCGCCTCACCCTCGTCGCCGGAGGTGAACCCATGCCATGATCACCCTGCCGAGACCGACACGTCAGGTCGTACCCCGACCGACACGTGAGGTCGTACGCCGACAACCGGGTTAGACATCGCGACCTCCGCAGTAACAGCCGACATCGGGCGCTGGAGCTGGACCCGCCCATGATGACACGCCGGGAAGCGCACGCACGCCGGGAAGAGATCGCCAGGTCTGCGGCAAGGCGACGGCGCGCACGCCCACGCGCACGCGGACGCACATTTCAGACGCGCGCCCCGGTGCCCAGAATTTTCTTGACCTGGTCAGCAACACCAATACGCACGCGGCGCGAAAGAAGCATGCTAGGCCTTCGCGCGCGCGTGCGCGTAAGGAGGTCCGCGATACCTAGACCGACGCAGTGAGACCTCGGCGAAGTCAGCGTCCGCCCGGCACTCCATCCCCAAGGCTCAGTGGTGGACCAAGGATCTCGTTCTCGTACTGCACGGCGGCGCGAGCCAGGGCCTCAATGTCAGGCTGCGAAGGCTCAGGAAGGGTGAGAGTGTCGGCGGGACGGCCTATTTCTTCAACAAACCGTTCGAACTGTGCCGGCGAAGTGATCTGCAGCCCACGACATGGACTCTCCGAGCTCACAACGAACGCGTGTGGCACACCGCGCGGCAACATGACTAAGGAACCCGGGCCGGCCTCCCACCGATCCTCGCCACACACCACTTGCATCGCGCCGTCGAGCAGGTAGAAAGCCTCATCCTCCCGGTGATGAATATGCAAGGGAGGGCCGAAGCCGATGGGCGCGCCGAATTCAATCAGAGTGAAAGAATCGTGCGTATCGTCACCGCCGGCCTTGACCGTCATGAGCGTGTCGAGAAACCACCAAGCCTTACCCTCACCCGACCCAAGATGGTAGCCGCGCAAATCCGTCATAACGCCTCCTGCCTTCGTTGACTACAGGTCAACACAGGTGGCATAGAGCCTTCTCTCAGTCACTTACCGTTGTCAACGCCCGAACGCGAATACGCGCGACTCCTTGCGCGCACGCGAAGGCCTAGCATGCTTCTTTCGCGCCGCGTGCGTATTGGTGTTGCTGACCCGCGACGTTCGCGCGGACCCGGAGCCCAGAAATTTTCCTCGTTGCCCGGTGGGCAGGGTAGCAGCACCACTAACAGGATGGTGGCTGTGCTGACATCCGCCTTGGCTAACCGGGCCAGAAGGGGAGCGAAAGGCATACCTGCACACAGGGCTGCGACACAGAACCCGACCTTGATCTCTCCAGGAATGGACGAGGCTATCGTCAGCAAATAGCCGATGAACAGCAGCGGGATGATGACGAAATTGATCACCAACGCCCACACGGCAATCTTCCACTGGGCAGCGGCATCTGCCAGCAGCTTGCCGACCGGAAGCCTGAGGCCCAACCCGAACGAGTTCAATATCACGAAGAGCACCCCAAACCCGTTGATCAGGACACTCTGACCGGACTGAGTCATACCGCTCCCATCTCACGAGCAGACGATCCACGCTGTAGCTCGCGCCTTTGACTGTGAAGAATTCTCGTGGTGTCGGCGTGAACCTCGCCACAGCGTTGTCTTTGGACACAGATGATCACAGTCTCAATCCCGCATTGCGGGGAAGATGTCGCCGAGGACCTCGTGACCGATGGCGATGGCGTGTGCGCCGGTGATCGTGTCTTCGCGCTTAACGTCGGGGACGGTCTTGCCGAGGCCCTGGGCGAGGGCCAGGACGGCGAGCAGAAGCGACTTGCCGAGCAGACCGAGCGGTGCGTCGAGGGGGGCGAGGGATTCGTGCATCTCGGGGACCGGTCGTGGGGTGACCTGCGGCCAGTCCTCCTGGGCTCTGGGCGAGGTCAGGGTGAAGATGTCGGCGAAGCTGCGCGCGCTGGCGTCGCGGGCGCTGAGCGGCTGACCGAGGTTGAAGCGTTGGCGCATCGTCGCGAGCAGCGAGGTTGCGCGGAACTCGTCGTTGACGACGGTCTGCTCGGGGATCCACGCGGAGACCGCCAGCGTAGGGATGCGCACGCCGGAGCGGTTGAAGCTGAACCCCATTTGGCCTGGCGCGCCCGCGCCGTCGGGTGGGACGGCTGGCGGCGGCGGGACATGGTCGTAGGTGCCGCCGTGCTCGTCAAAGGTCACCAGCAGCGTCGTGTTGAGGTGGTTGGAGCCGGTCGCCGCAGACGAGGCGCGGATCGCGTCGTAGATGCGCGCCAGCAGATCCTCACCGCCGATCAGCGAGGACGGAGGATCGAAATGCAGACTCGCGGCGTCATCGGCCCCGAGCTGCTTGCCCATCGCAGCGACCATGCCGCCGAACGGCGGGTGCATGTCGTTGTGGTTCCAGCCAATGATCTGCGGCTCGATGAACGAGTAGGTCGGCAGCTCCCCCTCCTCGGCATCCTGGAAGAACTGTCGCGTGGAGAAGAAGTTGGTGGCAAACCGGCCGGCGAGCCGCGGCGCGTGGATGAGCCCGGTCAGCGAGTAGTGCGAGGGCGGATCGCAATAGACCTTCCACGTCAGGCCAGCCGCGTCGAGCCGGTCAAACAACGTCTCCGCATTGTTGTGCTGCGGGAACGACCCCGGCGGCGAGTCGTTCACCACATAGCCCGACGACGCCCCGGCGTGAAAGAAGGAGCGGTTGGGATAGGTGCACGTCGGCACCTCGCAGAACCAGTGATCAAACGTCGCGAATCCCCTGGCGATCGTCGAGAGGACCGGCATCTGCTCAGGCGTATACCCGGTCATGATCTGGGAGTACTCCTCGACCGTCGGCTGGCGCCCAAGCTCGGCGGTCAAGATGCTGATGTAGTCGGCCAGGAAACCGTCCATCGTCGGCGGCTGGCCGTCGTGCGGCTCGTTGAAGGACTTCTCAGCCTGCAACTTGAAGCGGTTCTCCTCATCGAGAATCCCGAACAGCTGCGTGTTGATATGCGGGTACTCCTCACCCGAATCGGGACTCGGCGTGTTCATGCTCGCCGCCACCCCGTAGGAGAGTGTCCCGTCCTGCGGACGGTGCTCTGCCCAATCCGGGACCCGGTTTGACAGCTCCTTGCCGATCACGCCCTCGAACGAAGCGACCTCCCCCGGCTCGTACAGCCGACCCAACAGGTTGTCAAACGACCGGTTCTCGAACATCACAACGACGACGTGATCCATCGCGTTCTGCCAGCTCGGCGTGCTCATCGAAACCTCCAAATGGCTCGGGCCGAGGCGCGGCTTCCGGGTACACATCAGCGTTCAGCAGGCCGCACGCTAGCGTCATGATCCCAGACGGGCTCCTTGACGAGATCCTTGCGGGGCAACCTGACGATCTTGACCCGAGCCTCGTGCACCGCCTTGAGCCGCTCAGCCTCTTGCTGAGGATCTTGGTATGGGATGGTGTGGTGGCGCCTGCAGTCCTTGTCGATCTTGTGGGGATGGGGAGCGACGACGATCCCGTCCCCAGAATTTCTTCCTGTGGGCTGCGCCGACTAGCACCACTGACAGTTGGTCAGGCGAGGCCGACTTGCCTGAGGAACGTCCCGTTGTCCCAGAACAAGTACTCCTCAATGATCCGGCCGTCGCGCCACTTCGCGGCGGTGGAGTACAGCACGTCGAACGACTTTCCCGTCGGCTCGATCACACTGCCGTCCGGCTGCTTCATCGGGGCAGTGAACGTACCAGTAAACCGCGTGACGAAGCACGTGAAGTCGCCCTCACCGAACAAAACGTCGTAGGGGCGGTTCTTGACCTTGTTGTCAGGGAACGCATCGCAGAAAGCGATCGCCTCGGCGCGGTGATCTTGGCCACCGCGAGTTGGGTCCGCTTCCCTGCCCGGCCAGTACACAACGCACTCAGGGTCGTGGAGCAGGTCGAACGCGTCCCAGTCCCGACCGTTCCAGGCATCGTCGGTTTGCTGCATCCGCTCAGCATTTTCAGTTGACATAGCCGCACTTTCATCCCGGTCCATGCGCTCTTGAAAGGCGCCGAGTTCCTGATTATGCCCTGTGCACGCCGGGGCCTGACAGGTGCGGCAGCGCCGCGGTGATGCCAACGAGGCACAAGATGGCCCCGCTCGCCAGAGCACGCACGGATCCAAACGAGCAGGAAAGCGTTGTAATGCGACCAGACCTTGACGCACGCGTTCCCTAGGGACGGTCATGCTGGCGCTGGGCCGAATCCGGAGCCTCGTTAGCGCTACCTGGTCAGCAACGCCAATACGCACGCGGCGCGCACGCAACGACAGCATCTGGTTTCTAGGGGTTACCAGCACCAGTTAGGACAAGCTTCAACTCAGGCTGGCGGGGGAACAACGCCGAGTTGCTGCATCAGCCCCAATACATTCATGATGATGCGGCTCTCTGCAATCTTTCCGTCCGCAAACCGGTCTATCGTCCACGCGCCGACCGTGACCTCTCTGTTCGTGGCCGGAATACCTAGGAAAGCTCCTCGGTGCGTACCTTCCCTAGCCTCTTGACTGTCGCTGGATCGTCGTAGCGTCCGGAGACAACCCCGGGCTTCGGGTATGGCTGTCAGTTTTCTGCCGCTCGATGGCTTCACTTGATTGGCCGCCCGAAGCTCGCTGACGGCTTGACCGCTGATTGAGATCTGCGATTCATCGCTGCCTAGGGAACGGACGGCGAGCTTGTCGAATGGGGGTTCTACTGGACCGAGACATGGGAGTGGTGGATGGATCGAATTGAGCAAGGGTGGGTCGGCATCGATGCCGGAAAGGGGCACCATCACATCGTGCTGATCGACCGCGACGGGCGGCAGCTACTGTCCCGCCGCGTCGACAACGACGAGCTGGCCCTGACTGGGCTGATCGAGACGGTCCGCGACCGGGTCATGGAGCCAACCTGGGCGATCGACCTTGCCGACGGAGCAGCGGCGTTGGTGATCGGTTTGCTGCTGCACCGTGACCAACCGGTGTTCTACCTGCCAGGGATTGCGGTCAACCGGGCGTCAGCCGGATATCGCGGCGAGGGCAAGACTAACGCTAAGGACGCCGCGATCATCGCGGATCAGGCCCGGATGCGGCGGGATTTGCGCCGACTCCAGGTGCTCGACGAGGACATCGCCGAGCTGCGGCTGATGACCGCTTATCGCGCTGATCTGGCTGCCGACCGGACCCGGTGCATCAACCGGCTTCGCAGTCTCCTGCTCGGTGTCTTTCCCGCGCTGGAACGGGTTCTTGACTTCACTTGTCACGGCCCGCTGGTGTTGATCAGTGGCTTTCAAACCCCGACGGCAATCCGTCGGCTGGGTGCCACGCGGCTCCTGCGCTGGCTGGAACGGCGCGGAGTCCGCCGTCCCGGACGGCTCGCCACCGCCGCCGCCAAAGCCGCTGGCCAACAAACCATTCAGCTTCCGGGCGAAGCAGCAGCCGCGTCCCTGATCGCTCGACTCGCCCAGACCATAACTCGAGCTCGACCGACAACTAGCCGACGTCGATCGCAAAGTCGCGGCGAGTTTCCACACCCAGCAGGACGCCGCCATCATCACCAGCTTGACCGGGATTGGCGATGTCCTCGGCGCCCAGTTCCTGGCCGCCGTCGGCGGCTCCCTGTCCGGGTTCGCCTCCGCCGATCACCTCGCCGGCTACGCCGGACTTGCACCTACCCCCCGCGACTCCGGCTACCGCACAGGAAACCTGCATCGACCCCACCGCTACAACCGACAACTCCAACGCGTCTTCTATACCTCGGCCATGATCAGCATCCAACGAAGCCCCCGCATCCAGGGCCTTCTACGACGGCAAACGCGCCCAAGGCAAGCGGCACACCCAAGCCGTACTCGCCCTGGCCCGCCGAAGGGTCAACGTGCTCTGGGCCATGCTCCGCGATCACCAGCCCTACCAAGAACGACGACAGCCGCTCATCCTCGCCGCTTGACAAACGGATTGAGAATCAGGGACAACGCCCCGTCAACGGGTGTTGCGGCGTCCTCTGGTCACTGGTGGCTTGCCCGAATTGGGGCTATCGCCGACGATTTGGTCAAGCGTGCGACCGGTGAGATCAGGCAACTCCCGCTGCACAGTCTCGATGTCTTCCCGCAGCGCGTCAGACGCTAGCGCCGCAAGCCGCGTGCCAAGCTCATCCAGAATCCCTGCGAGCTTTTGGTCGAGCGTCTTGTCGGGACTACTGACCAACGATGAAAGCTTCTGCAGTGCGGCACCCACGTCGGCGGTAAGCGCCTCGTCGGTGGCCAGCAGTGAGGCGAGTTCACCGGAGTGCCGCTCCGCCATTTCTAGATACCGCCGGGCCGCTCCGCTTGTCGTCGAGGCTCGGTCGCGTACGCGTCGTAAACCCGTGAGGCTACGCGTCTGGTCCGTGAGCCTGGCAGCCTGCTCAACGGCGCATAGCGCGGCCAGCAGAAACTCCAGAAGTCCGGCATCCACCTCATCGATGATCTGCTGACCTTCACTTGGGACCGGCTGAAACTCTTGTCCGGTCTCCACAGTAAAGCTGCGTACTTTCCGCTTTTGGGAGTCAACGAAGGTGCGTGAGTAGGCATAGTCATCCGAGGTGGCCGACGTGGGGTAGAGGCCGATGCTTTGCTGAAGTGTGTACGTTCGGCCGCGCACGGCGGCGATCGCGTCACGTATGCGCGCGCCCGTGATCAGGTACCAATCCAAGTCAAAGGCCGGGATGTACTCCCGATATCCGGCGCCAACGACCCCGCGTTGGCCGTTGTACACAGGGTTTTGGAAATTTTGCGACGGATCAGAGGTCTGATTGTCGTCGTCGCCCCAGGGATAAAGGATCAGCTCCGAATACGAATGAACATCGATGAAGTACCCGATGTTGGGATAGTCGTCGAGAAGGTGACGCACGTTGCGCGTCTCGGGTTCCGAAAAGGCTGAAGGCCCCTTGAAGACATCGCTGCACGAGGAGCTGCTGGTACCGATGCCACTTGACCACAGCAAGTCAAAGTTGCGATTGAGATCGACACCGCGGCATGGCTGGCCGGGGTTGAGCGCTCGGTTCTTGCGCCACATCGCCTGTCCGGCTGGTGACTGGACGTACGTACGGCCGTCGGGGTTAACAAGGGGGCAGATGACAACATCGAGGGCATCAACGATGAGGGCGATCTGTTCCGCCGAGTAGTTCTTTCCTCCAAACGACAAGCCCGTGCCGTTTGTGTAGGCCTGACACAGCTTCAGTGCCAGCGTCACCAACGCATCCGGGTTGACGATCTCGCGCGCGTGTACACCAGCGATGAGCAACGCACCGCGGCGGTTGGCGCCTCCGCCGTTAGCGATCTTGACGGCGTGGATAGCACGTCCCTCAACCGAGTGTTCGTGTAGCGGAATGAGCGTCGCGATCGCAGGAAAGTTCCCGGCGATGAATTGGACACATGCCTCGATACCGGCGGTGGTGAGGTATCCGGTGGGCGGCACGCGTCACATACCCATCGACTTCAGGAAGTCCTGTGCCTGGACGACCTGTTCGGCAGCACGACTGCGACTTGACTCCGTTGCCTCAACGGCGACGCGGTAGCCCACCTCGACAAGCCGGCCGATTTCTTCCAAAGAGAGGAGACCTTCGATCCGTGGTTCCTCGCCCTCGCCCCCCGCCCGGGCGGTGGCCTGGAACAAATCAAGGTCAAAATCGGCAAGTTGACGCAACGCGGCCTCATCGCGGGCAAAGACAGTTACGAAAAACCGATCCCCAGCCATCGCTCCTCCTCTCTTTTTAGGACCGTACGCTCGATCAGGCCTCGTACGCCAGCCACCTGATCTCACGGCGGGGACAAATCAGCCGAAGGCGGGCGTACGCGTCGTCAGCAGGTTCACTGCACTGGTTACGCGGTGCGCTATTGGCCGGCTCAGCAGGAAGGCCGCGCCCGGTTTGCATCGACGTGTGGCTGACCGAACTCGACCCCCGGGCCTCTGCCAGATACTCGCAAATCACCCTTTCCGCCGGCCACTGCCGATATGAGGTGATCGGCTCGTATGTCCGTTCAACCCACGGATCTTTGAGGATGTGTTCCGGCAGGTGATGCGCGACCTTGCAGCGACCCATTCACACGATCCAGTGCGGATAGGTCGACGAGCTGCATACGCTGCCGATCTCCGACGAATCCGGTGCGCTCCGGCGAATGATCGCCGGCTCGGACATGTACGAAGTGGCAGCGGCAAGGCGTTGGAGCTGAACGTCGGTGGCCCTCTGTGGCCATGGATCCCGCAGTGGTGGAGCGAGGAAGGCGGCCGTGCAATCACGTTCGCGAGCGATACGCGTACGACGGACGCCTTGGCCAGCAATTTCTACGAAGCAATGGCAATGGCCGAGCACTTCCGCTTCCGCCAAGGCCGACAGCCGGAGGACTTCTGGACCCGCTGACAGTGCCCGGTGAACGGTCGTCCTGCGGGAATTGGCGCGATGAGAGAGGCCCTTTGGATCACGGACGCCGGATGTAGTAAGAGACCAGCGGGCCCTCTTCCCCTTGCTAGACGTTGGGAGTTCTGTGCGGCGCCCGGGAGGTTCCCAGGCCCCGGGAGGCCGATGGTCCGGATACAGGCGACTGCTTGGGAATCCGGTTCGTGCCAGTGAGCCGTGGTCAACACAGATGCGATCATCGCCGACACCGAGCGCGTGCAGTTCGTCGCGGTCGGTGGTGGGATCTTGTTGCACTCTTGACGCGCGTACGTATCCCACCAGTAATTGGTTCATCCCAGCGATGACCCAACCAGCTGCAGGCATCAAGAGCGACCAAATGGCGCCTGCAAACCGGTCCTTGTCCGACCGCTGGAGGGTCGGCTTCCGGGCGGGTGCGTGCGTTCCGATCACGGACCGTCCCGAATATGCAGCCAGTCGGCCCAAACGCGCTGCCGGGCGCAGGTACGAGCAGGCTGCTATTTCAGCGGCGGTCGAGGGGTAAAAGCGCCATCTCAGGCTTCCTCGGTCGCGGCCGACGCGGCCCAGCCCGACCAGCGGCGGACGTCTACTGCAAGGACGGCCCCCCGCGCCGCGAAGCGCGGGTAGCGGTCGGCGAGCAGCGAGAGGGCGCGTACGCCCTCGGGGTCCTCCGGGTCGATCACGCGGCCGGTGCCGTCGGCGCGTACCCACCACAGCTCGTCCCAGTCGTCGGCGTAATGGTCGACGAGCAGCGCGACGGCCGGGTTGGCCGCGATGTTGGCGAGCCGCTTGAGAGCACTGCCCCGCTTGGGTTTAGCGTCGACTGCGCTGTAAATGACGTCGCCACCGACCGCGAACGTCACCGGCACGATGTGCGGCCGGCCGGCGGCGTCGGCTGTCGCGAGGCGGGCCACCCGGGCGGCCGTGAACCGTCGCCGTGCCTCGTGCGGCGTCACCCCGGGTTGTACTCCGCGATCGCCTTCTCCCACTCCTCCAGGGCTTGCTCGAGGCGCCAGCGCGGCCCCGATGGGAACCACCGCGCCACCCGCTTGACGCCAGCCTCGCGGAGTTTCTCAAACACCTTCGGATCGGCTGGCACGCTCATCATCTGCACCTGCAGGGGCCGGTCAGCCCGGGCGTGTAGCTCGGCGATGCGGTCGTACACCTCCGGGTGGAAATTTGGGAACCAGCCGTCGCCGAACCCAAGAACCCGATCGAGAACAGTTGGGCCCTGGCCACCAACCAGGACTGGTGGGTGTGGCCACTGCGCCGGCTTAGGCCACGACCAGATCCGGTCAAAGTTGACGTACTTACCGTGATAGCTGGCCTCGTCATTGGTCCAGATCTCCTTCATGGCCTCGACCCGCTCCCTCATCACGGCCATCCGAACACGCGGGTCGGTGCCATGATTGCGCATCTCAGTCCGGTTCCAACCCGCACCCACGCCGAACTCCAGGCGGCCGCCCGAGAGGTGGTCCACACTCGCGACCTCCTTCGCCGTTGTGATCGGGTGACGTTCGACGACCAGACAGATGCCGCTGGCGACACGGATATTGCGGGTCGCCTCCGCAGCGGCGGTCAGCGCGACGAAGAGGTCGTACGTGCGCCAGTACTTGGGCGGCAACGGCCGGCCGGGCGCGCGGTCGGTCTCCGCGGCCGGGATGTGGGTGTGCTCAGCGAAGTAGATGGCGCTGTAGCCGCGCTCCTCCGCTATCCGCGCCACCTCGCCGGGCCGCATGCCGTCGTAGGTGGGAAAGTATCCGAGACCAAATTCCATACCCAAAGATCTACCCGGCAGGCGAGCCTTCCACCACCCGCGCCACGACTTCCTCCAGCGTCGGCATGATGGCCACCGGCAGACGAGATGGGCCGCCCGGCGGGCAGCCCATCACGGCACCTAGCCGTCCCCGGGGATCGCTCCTGGTTATGTGGTGAGATCTTGTTCCTCCGTTGATATCGCGAATCCCACCAGGAGTTCGCTCATCCACCTGCGATGACTCCGTCCGGCGAGCCCGTCAAGCTACCCCCGCCACCGCCCGAGAGCGGGTCCGCTTCCGGCACGCACGGCGGTCGGATGCCGGCGATCACCAACCGGGGAACGGCCGACCGGCTCTCCCACGGCACCATGCCGGCGCCACGGTCATCGAGGACGGCCGGTGCGGGTCGGTGTGATGACCGCATGGGGCGACCTCGGCGCCGTCCGCAAGCAGCTGCGGAGTTGATCAAGGAGCACAAGTCGAAATCGCTGGGCTGGTTCCCCAACGGGCCCGCCGCGGCGCTGATGGCGGACCTGCTGATCATGAAGGGCGTCAAGCGGGTCGAGCTGAAGGGCGTCGACGTCTCCGCGGCCTGCCAAGGTTTCGCGGAGCAGGTCTCCTCCCGACAGCTCGTGCACGGCAACGACCGGCTCCTCAACGCCCACGTCCTCGGCAGCTAGAAGCTGCCCAGCGGAGACGGCTGGCGGTTTGCCGGGCGGATCGGAAACGTCGACGCCGCCTACGCCGCGGGAGCCGTCCGTTTTGCTCGGATCGCGCCGAAGCCCAGAGGCTGAAGCTCGTCAACGAGCGCACCTGATCGGACCGCCGGGGCCTCCGGCGCAATCACCTTGCGCCCAAGCCCGGGTTCGCGCAAAGGTACAGCACATGGAAGAGGGCTATACGCAGCTTGGCACCGTGCTGACAGACCAGCGTCCCGAGGACCGTGAGGGAGATGGTGTCATCCTCGTCGGCCGCTTCAAGGGCGACCCCTACGACGGCGTTCAGCTCAGCTACGACGCTGGCCGGCGAAACCTGTACCTGACCCCAGAGGGGGCGCTGCGTCTGGCATTGCTGCTCGCGGCGGCGGTCGAGAGGGATATCGACATCCGTTAGGAATCGACACCAGAACCTGAGGTGAAGCGCTGGACGAATGCGAGGGCGGTGTCGGCGGTCTCGCGCCAGCCGCTGTCGATGATCAGCGCGTGGCCGTGGCCGGGGATCTTGACGATCTCGGTCACGCCGGGGTTGTCCTGCTGCTGGTGGTAGGAGGCGTTGACGATCGCCCAGGGGACGGTGTGGTCCAGCTCGCCGGAGATGAGCAGCAGTGGCCCACGGTCGGGGTTCTTGGTGTCGACCTTGGCCTCGGTCCAGGGATTCAGGTTGGCCGTGGCCGCCTGGAACAGCGGCTTGCCTGGGGTCGGTACCGCGAATTCCTCGTACAGCTGCTTTGCCTCCTCCTCGCTGACGGCGTTGGCGAAGCTGTAGCGGAACTGGTCGTAGGTCAGCGGCACCGCCCGGCTGCGATTGGCCGGATTGCCGAGCACCGGGAAGGCCGACTTGAGGGAGGAGATCGGCAGCGGCAGCACCCCCCGGAAGGGAGCCGGGTCTATCGCCACCGACACCGCGGCCAGGCCCCGCCCGGCCAGGATCTGGGTCAGCAGCCCGCCAGTGGAGTGGCCGATGATCGCCGGCTTGCGGTTCAGCCCGCGGATGATGGTCTCGAAGTGGTCGGCGATCTGGCCGATCGACTTGCCGGCGAACACCTCCGGATGCTCGGCGGCCTCCTCGACCGTCTCGGGATCGTCCGGCCAGCCGGGGGTCAACGCCACATAGCCGTTGTCCTCGAACAGCTTCGCCCAGCGATCCCAGCTGCTAGGCAGCAGCCACAGGCCATGGACGAACACCACTGGCTGGCGGCCGGTCTGGTTGGCGCGCTGGCACTGCTCCAGCTCATGCTCGGTGATCGTCTTGCCGTCCGGCGGGGCGCTCGACTCTGCGTCGGCCATGGCAGTTCCTCCTGGTGAGCGCGAGACAAGCGACCAGACCCCACCATAGAGGACGACGCCGGGTGCCGACCACAGTCAGATGACTCCACCTGGCGGCCGGGGTGGCGTCTCTGTGCTGGCGGGCCGGTGCTGCAGATCAAGCATCACGCGGCCCTTGTCGGCCTCGATGGTTTCCACCAGCGCCCCCCACAGCATTCGTGCATCGTCCTGCCACTGGCCGCCGGTGTTTCCACTTCGTGCTCACCGACGACCGATAGCCCCTTGATCATGATCTAATTAGCGCCCTTTCCTGATAGTTCCATCTCGCCCTGCTTGTCGTCGTGAGGGTCAGGTTGCTGCTTCTCGGCCAAGTAGAAGTCCCGACCAACGACCGTGGCCCGCTTCGTCGCTTCCTTGAACGTGTCCGTGCGGAACCACTGCATCGCACGGTCGAGGTTCTCGACGTGGATGTGGAACAGCGCCGCATTCGAGTTATCGATGTCTCGGTAGACGGGCCCATCTGTCATGCCGTATGAGTGACGGTCCTCGACGTGGTCGTAGTGGGTCTTCAGCCATGCGTCGTAGTCCTCGGCTTCGACGCGAATCATGATGATTTTGATCATCAAATTCCTTTCCTCTGCCTACGGCGTTTCCGCAGTACAAACTTTGGTCCCCGAGTTGATCTTGAGTCCTAGAGCATATGGCCAGTGTTGATGATCATGGTGTCGTCATCGTTGCCCGGCATCTGTTCATCCACAACACTGGTGAACTTGCCGACGTCGCGGATGGTCACGTCATAGTGGCCGGGGCGTGCTCTCGGTGATTGATGCCATACGGTCTCATTTCGCGATGTGCGCCCGCTGTGACTGCACTGTGGGAACGCTGTGCGCTCATGATCATGCGGGCGTTTATGGCCGTCCCAATCGCAAACAAGACAAGAAGCACAACGCGCGGGGACCGCGTGCCCAGAATTTTCCCGTGACAAGCCTGGCAAATTATCGCCGGGGCGTCTGGGTACGATCGTCTCGGTCGATGCGAGGAGGCGGACATGGGAGAGGCGCGTGAGGTCGAGGATCGCATCACTGACGCGATACTGAAGGGCGATTCGGAGGCTCTCAAAGCGCTTTACGCTCAGGACGCGGTCGCTGAGACGCCAGACCAGGGCACGATCACCGGGCGCGACCAGATCGCCGCCTACCTGGCTGAGTTAGGCACGGCGTTTCCGGATGCCGCGTGGGAGGTGCAGTACAAGCACGAGACCGGCGACACGGCGATCGACGAAGGATACTTCGTCGGGACGAACACCGGCTCAATGACGGGGCCGAACGGCGAAACCATTCCCGCGACGGGCAGGCGTGTGCGGAGCCACCAGTGCGACGTCGCGACGGTCGAGAACGGGGTTGTCACGAGCCACCGGTTCTACTTCGACATGCAAGACTGGCTCACGCAGCTCGGTCTCGCGCCCGAGTCCTGAACACGTTGCGCGGACCCGGAGTCCAGAATTTTCTAAGCACATGGCTTTCGCGCGCGCGTGCGCGTAGGGGGTTAGGGCGGCCGGATTTAGCCTTCGGCACCCCGAAGAACAATCTTGGTCTTTCTGATCTTCCCACATTCAGTTTCGTGATCGATTCATTCCCGATCCAAACCGATGATGGTGATCTTGCTTGGACGGGACGGTTGGCGTGGGGCGCCGAGAGCCAGGCATCGATTCATGACGCTATGGAACGTGCCAGCGAGTCCAGCGACCAGAAGTCGGCAGCAGAAGAAGCACCCAGCGCGGCCTCCGGTGCCCAGAATTTTTTGAACATCAATACGCACGCGGCGCGCACGCGCACTCGGCATGCGCGGACCGGCCGGACGCCGGCCCCCCAACCAGCTATTGCTGTCAGCTCGGAAAGGCGCTCGGGAATCGGGTTTCGAAGTCGAGAATGTTGGCCCACGTCGGGGTGATGGCAATGCGGTACATCACGACGTCCGCCGGGAACGAATCCACGATGGCCCGGCCTTGCTCGTCGCCCATGTAGCGCCGGGCGGCGGCGGCGTACTCTGCGGGCACGCCGTTGAACTGTTCGACGGTCGCAGCGCCACGGATGGACAGAACACGGTAAGGCCAGTCATTGGAGTCGATGCTGAGCGCGACCGGGTCGCCGGTGTTGAGCACGATCATTTTTGGTGCCCGTGGCGGGCTGGCGACCACGATCTGCGCTCCGTCCCAGTGGAACCAGATCGGTACGACCCGTGGAGTCCCATCCGACCAGGTGTAGGCCAACCTCGCGGGAATACGAGAAGTCAGCAACTCCTGGGCAATGGGATCGGCAAGGCAGGAAACGTCTCCGCGCACGGCCATTCTTGCGTTCCTTCCGCACCGTAGGTCCATCTCATGCTGGCCGACTCCCGTGTCATGTGTCAACGGCTGCCCGAACGTCACCGACACCCCCACCCAGGACATGTCCTGTTTTGTCCTGCCCTGCAAATGATCTTGAAACCACACCTGAAAGGCAAGACATGACCCCCATCACCATCGGCCGCGCCCCCTGCACCGCCACCCGTTGCGGGCGTTGATATCCCCCTCGAATGTGTGGAAGCGCTGTATTAAGGGCGGGGCAGCGGATGCCTGCAATAGGCCGCGCAAGGTCAAGCCGTGACCGTTCCGTCGTCGGCCGTGGGCACTCTCGCCTCGACCTGAAGCGCGCTGTCGGACCGGCCTGGTGGGACTGCATCCAGGACCCGTCGAGGCGGCTTTTCGAAGGGCGCTGTGGGCCCGGTCGCGTCCGACAGATAGCGCATCGCATCGGGCACCTTGTCGATAACCGCCTGGAGGTTATTGATACAGGTCATCCGCATCGTGCCGTCCGTAAGCTGCTTCAGCCGCACCTCGAGGTCGTCCGGGCTGGCGGTCGAGCAATAGCCCACCGAGAAATGAGCTGAGTTTTGGGGCAATGCCATCCGTGCCCGGTTCGACTTGAGCAACAGGTGATCGTGGACCGAGATCGGCCAGAACTGCTTGCGATCGCGGAAGCGGTACTTGGCATTGGCCAGGAATGCGGGCTTGAACTCCTCGAACAACTGCTCCATGACCGGTCGCAACAGCGGATAGATCACGTGATGAGCCGTGAAGAAGCGCTCCGCCGTGTAGCCCAACATCTCGGCGCCCACCAGCTTGTTGTAGGCGAGGAAGGCAATCCGTTGTTCAAGCAGCTCCGTCTGTTCACGCAGCTCCGTCCAACTGGTCCAGCGGCCGCGAAGGTTGACCTTGCCCCCTCTTGAGAAGAAGTCCGTGGGTTTCACCGGGCCGACGAGCACCATGTCGTCGTTGAAGTAGAGGAAGCGATCGGCCAGACCCTCAATCCGCCACAGCATCGTTTCGATGGCAAAAGAGTTGAACGTGGGCAACAACTGCTCATAGCCGCGAAAGATCTCGCGATGATCAACAATGCGGATGTTGTAACGCTCGGCCCGGCGGCGAGCGATCGAGGCGGGAACTTGATCATCAGTGACTAGCCAAATGGTGCGCACCCAAGGCGCGTAGTTGTGGATTGAGCGCAGGCAATAGCGGATCTCATCATTGTCCGAAAAGCGCTGCGCACTGACGGCCACCCGCTCGGGCTTAGTATCCCCGCCGGGATCGGCGAGATACCGGCGGCGCTTGGCGCGATGCTTTCGATCCCGCCCATCAACCCAGGCGACTACCACATCGACGGGGCCCTTGCCGGCAATTGAGTTCGCTAGGGACCGCGCAAGCATTCCTCCGCGGCTGAAGACCTTGGACAGCACCGGCTCAGGTCTGGCGATGATCAAACACCGTGTTGATCATCGTATGGTCCTGTCCTGACGCCGGTCGCCGAGCTGGGCCACGTATATCCCCCATGACGTGGCATTATCCCGCAGATTTGTCCCGCAAAGGGCCCGTCCCACAGATTCCCGGCCCGCCAGTGCAATGCATGGCAGCCAGGCCGCCAAGGCGTAGATGTACTGCCGGGAGAAAACCCCCAGAACCCCGAAACCCCCGAGGGAACGACGACTCACATCCCGCCGCGCTGCACCGCGTGCCCAGAATTTTCTTCCTCAGCCCACTGTCCTGGCCTCGACGTCCTCTAGTGGAGCATCCCATTTAAGACGTCGTCTGGGGCGTCTTTGCTGGCTCTGTGCTCGTCACGTCGGGCTGGCGCAGATACGAGGCGAGCGCCCAGATGATGAGGACGTCAATGCCGATGACCATGAGCGCCCACCAGGGCGAGTAGGGCAGCCAGGTGAAGTTGATGATCGCCGATATCACTGCGATGACTATGCCGGCCATGCGAGCCCAGGTCTGACCTTGCAGCAGGGCGATGCCGATTGCCAGCAACCCTAGGCCGACCAGCAGGTGAATCCAGCCCCAGAGCGTGAGGTCAAAGGCATAGATGTACTGCGGGAGGACCACGAGGTACTTGTCGTTCACGATGGCCGCGAGAGCCTCTAGGGCCTGGAAAGCCCCGCCGATGATCATGAGCACGCCGGCGAAGACGGCGGTGCCATGAGCCACGGGACTGACAGGCTGGGTGTCTGCCATTGGTGTATTGCCTCCGATTCTGGGTTGATCACCCGCCAAGGGTGAATAGATACGCGCAGACTAGCGAGAAAATCGCGCTGTCGAAGCTCTTCGGAGGAATGGCCTACCCTCTCCTGTCGCTGCTGAAGATTCCGGCCGCGTGCCGCTGCTCAGACTCTGGGGACGATCTTGACCCTGGCCTCGTGCACCGCCTTGAGCCGCTCCGCAGCCGAGGGTATCTGCAAGCAGCATCAGCGTCTGGAGTGGGGGATGTCTGAGTCTGTGTCCTAGAAGGACGGAGTTGCCGAGCTATCCGGGCGCCGCTCCACCAGTAGTGGGTCGCGGGCCGGTCTCACGGCGGACCCGTCATCAGCATGGCAGCTGCTGCGGAATCGTCAGTCATTCGGCTGATCTACATCGGCGAGATGCCGACGTCGCTTACACCCTGGGGACGATCTTGACCCGAGCCGCGTGTACCGCCTTGAGCCGCTCCGCTTCCATCTCGGGATCTTGGTACGGGATCGCGCGGATGGTGTGGTGGCGCCTGCAGTCCTTGTCGATCTTGTGGGGATGGGGAGTCCGGCGATCCGTCGCCCCAGCCAAGGCAACCAGGCCGATCAGTAGCTCGGCCAGCCGGACCCGTCTAGGCGGAGGTGGATTCGGGTGTCGTCGTTCTGGATGGTGTGGGCGCGGCCATGGGCGACGAGCCGCTCGCCTATTGCGAGGGCTGCCGCGCGGCCCGGACCATCGGGGATCCCGGAGAGTTCCGCCCGGACGCTTGGAGCTTCAAGAGTTTCAGAACCGTCTTCGTTGTCCAAATCGACCGACGTGATCTCGTCGAAACCGATGGCGACGCGGGTGGGGCTTCTGCGCCACCCGCGTCGCCATCGGCTTCGACGAGATCACGTCCAGGTCGATGTGGACAACGAAGACGGTTCGAACTTCTTGAAGCTCCAAGCGTCCGGGCGGACACTCTCCGGGATCCCCGATGGTCCGGGCCGCGCGGCAGCTTCCTCGGCCATAGGCCAGCGGCTCGTCGCCCATGGCCGCGCCCGCGCGACTCCAGAACGACGACACCCGAATCCACCTCCGCCTAGACGAGGGCGGCTGGCCGAGCTCACTGAGATCGACCTGGGTTGCGCTTGGCTGAGGGGCAACGATGGCCGGCTCCCCATCCTAACACGAAAGACAAGGACTGCAGGCGCCACCACACCATCCGCGCGATCCGGTCTACCAAGATCCCGAGGAGATGGAAGCGGAGCGGCTCAAGGCAAGTGTTTAACGCAGCTTGAAGGTCAAGATGATCCCCAGGCTGATAGCAACGTAGGCCTGACGCCGCGGGACTGTCAGCCGAATGACTGACGATTCCGCAGCAGCTGCCATGCTGATGACGGGTCCGCCGTGAGACCGGCCCGCGACCCACTACTGGTGGAGCGGCGCCCGGACAACGCTAGGAGTGTTCCTCCTTCTAGGACGCAGGACTGAGACATCCCCCACTCCAGACGCTGATGCTGCTTGCAGATACCCTCGGCTGCGGACTGCGAGGCGGTA
>CAWJUB010000006.1:0-156922 GCA_963845915.1 uncultured Actinomycetota bacterium | reverse complement strand
GCCTAACTGGACCGAAGACATCTACGCCCTCCCCTGTTTACAGCCTGGCCACATGCTCTGAGTCGTCTTACCCAGGCCAAGAAGCGGCTACGCAGGATCAGGCTAGGTGAACCCCCAGAAGACGTGCTCCACAACATTTCTGGCTCGCCGCGTTACGCGCCGATAGTCCGCCAGCAGGTGAGAGGACTCCCCCGCCCCGTAGCCGAGCAGCTCAGCCAGGCTCGCCAACTCCCGGTTGTCGCTAGGCAAAGAATCTGAGCCACGACCGCGCATCAGCATGATCTGGTTGCGAATCCGACTGGCAAACGTCCAGGCGGCTTCCAGGTGACCGGCGTCCATTCCATCGATAAGTCCAGCCTCGTGTGCGGCCCGGAGAGCCGCGACCGTCTGGGTCGAGCGCAACGCGGGAAGCCGATAGGCATGTTGTAGCTGGAGCAGCTGAACAGTCCACTCCACGTCGGCGATGCCGCCCGGACCGAGTTTGGTGTGCTTGGCCGGGTCGGCGCCGCGGGGCAAGCGTTCGGCCTCGACGCGAGCCTTCAGTTTACGAATCTCGAGCAGCTGCGAGGAGCTCAGGCCGCCCTCCGGCCAGCGATGCGCATCGATTTCAGCCATCAGAGCATTGCCAAGCTGCTCATCGCCTGCTAGCGCGTCAGCGCGAACCAACGCCTGAAGCTCCCAGGTAGACGACCAGCGACTGTAGTAATTGCGGTAGGCGGTGAGCGAGCGAATCAGCGCACCACCCTTGCCCTCAGGCCTCAGGTCGGCATCAATGCTGAGCGGCGGATCTGCGCTCGGCCGAGTCAGCAAGGTCCGCATCTCATTGATCAGCGCAGTCGCGACCTTGGTGGGGTCACCGTCGGCATTGGTGGCGTCCTCCATGACGAACATGGCGTCCGCATCCGAGGAGTACGACATCTCGCGACCGCCCCACCGCCCCATCGCAATGACGGCAATCCGAGGAACTGATGCACCCGAGGCTTCCCGGGCGACTACCAACGTGGCGTCGACGGTGGCTGATGCCAAGTCGGTCAGTGCTGCGCCGACCTGGACCACGTCGTTCTCGCCGAGCAGATCACCGGCGGCGACGCGAAACAGCTCGCGCCTCCGGATCCCGCGAATCGCTTCGACCGCGGCAACGCTGCTGCTTTGCCGCCCGGCAGCGGCGTGCATCTCTGCCTTGAGCTCGGCCAGTGATCGAGGCCGCAGCTCTTGATCGTCGGCGAGCATCTGCACGGTCTGGGGGGCTCGCTTGAGCAGCTCAACCGCGTACCGGCTGGACGCAAGAATGCGGGCCAGCCGCTCGGCCATCGCGCCTTCGTCGCGGAGCGCCCGCAGGTACCACGGGGTGGTGCCCAGCGCCTCGGACACCTGTCGGAAGGCCAGCAGACCATGATCAGGATTGGGCGCTCCCGCGAACCAGCCAAGCATGGCCGGCAACAGCTGGCGCTGAATCTCGGCCTGCCTGGTGACACCCTGGCTGAGAGCGGCAATGTGGCGCAGTGCAGCGGTTGGGTCGGCGTAGCCAAGCGCCTTGAGCCGGTCGAGGGCTGCGTCGGGCGTCAGCCTCAGATCGTTGGATGAGATCTTGGCCACCGTGTCCAGCAGCGGAGAGTAGAACAGCCGCTCATGCAGCCGGCGGACCCGCTGCGAGGTGTGGCGCCAGGTGCTCAGCAGCTCCTTCACCGGATCCTTGTAGCCGAGCGAACGTCCCAGCCGGCGTAGATCATGATCATTGCTGGGCAGCAGATGGGTACGCCGCAGCTGGTAGAGCTGGATGCGATGCTCCAGCGTGCGGAGGAACCGGTACGCCAGTGCGAAGCCCTTACCGTCCTCTCGTCCCACGTAACCGTTGTCGATCAAGATCTTCAGCGCCGGCAGAGTGGCCCGCGTCCTGAGCCGCTCGTCCACCCGGCCATGCACCAGCTGGAGTAGCTGGACAGAGAACTCGACATCACGCAAGCCACCCTCGCCGAGCTTGAGCTCGCGGCCTTGGTCGCGCGCCGGAATGTGAGCCACGACGCGTTTGCGCATCGCTTGGGTATCCGCGACGAAGTTCTCCCGCTCCGCCGCGCTCCAGACCATCGGCGCGACAAGATCAACGAACGCCTGCCCGAGTTCCAGGTCACCGGCGGCTGGCCGTGCCTTGAGCATCGCCTGGAACTCCCATGTCTTCGCCCACTTTTCGTAGTAAATGCGGTGGCTCGCAAGAGTGCGGACCAGCTGGCCGGCCTTGCCCTCGGGTCTCAGTGCCGCATCCACCTCCCAGATGGTTCCCGCGGCGGTGTGCGCCGAGCAGATCCGGGTCATTTCGGCTGCCATCCGGGTAGCGATTTGGACAGCCTGGTCATTGGTGATCAGTGGCGTTCCATCGGAGTCCTCCAGCTGGCTCGGCGACGAAGAGCACGTCGACATCGCTGACGTAGTTCAGCTCCTGAGCGCCACACTTGCCGAGTGCGACCACGGCTAGGCGCGTCTTCAGGGCGTTCTCGCCGAGTTTCAGACGACTGATCGACAGCGCCGCCTCGAGGGTCGCGTCAGCCAGATCGGAGAGCTCATCGGCAACATCGGCGAATGCCTCGAGCGGCTCAGGTGCACACATGTCGCGAGCAGCGATACGCAGCAGCGCTCCCCGATAGGCGATGCGCAGCTGATCGCCGGTGGGGTCGGTTGCAATCGGCGTTGCGGATTCGGGGTCAGCGCCGGTCGCCTCCAAGAGCTCCCGCCGCAACGCTTTCGCGGACACCTTGACCAGCCGAGTCGGTGAGCAGCTCGATGTGTTCGGGATAGGCGAGCAGGTGCAGTGTCAGCTTGTTGCTGGCGCCCAAGACCATGATCAACTGGCGAGCCAGCACAGGTGTTGCGATCAACCTTGACAGCAGGCCCGGCACGCGCTCGCAGAGCCGGTCCAGACTCGTCAGCGCATGGTCTGGATCAGCACATTGAGCGAGCACGTCCAACAACGGCTCGTGCTCGTCGTCCCAGTGATCGATGACACGTTCCGCCGCTTCGGCGTCGACGAACCCCCGCCGCGCCAGCGTGCCTTGTGTCGTCTCAATCCGAATCATCGTGCTCGATGCTACTGAGCGCTCCCGACATGATCCGTCCCAAGGCTTGGACATCTTCGAAAGAAGCGCATCCAATTTGCGCAACGTGCAGAAGGGGAGGTGGAGCAACCCAGAATCACGTTGGGTTCCAGCTCCGTCACGTCCATTGCCCTGGGCCTCGGTCACTCAAGAATGCCGAGGCGTTCCTGCCAACCGACCGTGCCTTCCGGCGCCTGGCGCACTCGCTGACCGGCAAGTGGTACCACAGTGAGAAGAAGGTGTTCACCAAGCTGGCTGGAACGCTCGGCGTCGACACGATCGAGAGCGTCTTGCTCTACCACGTCGTCCCCGGCGCAACGATCACTTACCGGCAGGCTCTGAAGGCCAATGGCGCCGTCCTGCAGACCGCACTGAAGGGTGCCACGATCAAGGTCAAGGTGAGGTGCTGGGTCGTCATCCTCAAGGACAATGACCCCAACGCTCGCAACCCGATCGTTGTTCAGCCGAATCTGAACAAGGGCAACAAGCAGATCGGCCACGGCATCAACCGCGTGTTGAGGCCAGTCGACCTCTAGGAAATGATCAACCTGCCTGGACGTTAGGCAGATAGCAAGACCAACCTCCGCTGCGACCTCTCTGGTAGCGTCGCGGCGGAGGTCTTTTGGTGGTGGCGACGGCACGTACCCGGCCCCAGGAGGCCTTGCTGGAACAGTCGCGGACGGTCCTCGGGTGGTTGCAGGACCTGCCACCCGAATCCTTCGAACGCCCCACGGTATTGCCAGCCTGGACCGTGCGGCAGCTCGCCGGTCACCTCGTTCTCATCTCATACCGGCTTCCTAAGGTGCTTGGACCAACCGACCAAACACAGCTGCCCTGCCGTTCCATGAGTTCGTCACGCGCTATCGACGTGATGTCGAGATGATCATGACAGCAACGCTCGAGGCTTCGGACGGGCTCACTGGCCCCGAGGTTGTGACTCGGCTCGAGTCAGCCATTGATGATCTTGCAACCAGACTCGACGCGGGTATCAGGCTGTCGCAAGTGATCATACCCCACGCGGTCCGACCACGATCGAGGATTTCCTCGCGACTCGAATCGTCGAGTTGGTGGTACACACCGACGATCTCAATCGATCAGTTCCAGGATAGCGCCAGCGTGCTGCAGCGCAGTGCGCTCGCCCGGTGTACGCGCGCCCTTGCCACGATCCTGGCGGGGCGCCACCCGGGGCGTTCCGTCGAGGTGAGGGTGCCGCCGTACGCCGCCGTGCAGTGTGCGATCGGAGATCCCGGGCCCACCCATACCCGCGGCACCCCGCCGAACGTGGTCGAGACCAGATCCGCTGACGTTCCTGCGGCTGGCCACCGGGCGGGTGAGCTGGGCCGATGCGGTTCCAACGGCTCCATCCACGCCTCCGGCTTACGCGCCGACCTCGCCCCCCTACTCCCCCTCTTATCCTGACTTGTCAGAATCTGAGCACCATATTTGGTGCTTAAGTTCTGACAACTCTCGGCGATTAGAGGACCGGCAGGAGGCGGGTGAGCTCCAGCGGCGTCACCTGTCGCCGATACTCCTCGAACTCGGCACGCTTATTACGAAGGAAGAAGTCGAAGACGTGCTCACCGAGCGTCTCCGCGACCAGATCGGACTGCTCCATCTTGTGGATGGCCTCGTCCAGGTTGCGCGGCAACGGCGAGATCCCCAGTGCCTGGCGCTCCCTTTCCGTCAGCGACCAGACGTCGTCCTCAGCGCCCTCGGGCAGCTCGTACGCGCCCTCGATCCCGGCCAACCCCGCCGCCAGCATCAGTGCAAAGGTCAAATACGGGTTCGCGGCGGAATCGATAGAGCGCAACTCGACCCGAGCCGAGGATCCCTTGTTGGGCTTGTACATCGGCACTCGGACCAGCGCGGAGCGGTTGTTACGACCCCAGCAGATGTAGCTCGGCGCCTCGCCGCCGCCGGCTAATCGCTTGTAGGAGTTGGTCCATTGGTTGGTTACCGCGGTGATCTCGGCCGCGTGCCGGAGGAGCCCGGCAATGAAGTATCGCCCGATCTTGGACAGGTGGTGTTCGGCGCTCGCGTCGTAGAAGGCGTTGGTGTCGCCCTCGAAGAGCGACATGTGCGTGTGCATGCCAGATCCGGGATGCTCGGTGAAGGGCTTGGGCATGAACGAGGCGTGGATGCCTTGAGACAGGGCAACCTCCTTGACGACCACCCGGAAGGTCATCAGATTGTCGGCAGTGGAAAGCGCATCGGCGTAACGGAGATCAATCTCCTGCTGACCCGGAGCCCCCTCGTGATGGGAGTACTCCACCGAGATTCCCATTTGCTCCAGCATGGTGATCGCGCGGCGGCGGAAGTCAGTGCCCAGGCTCTGCGGGGTGTGATCAAAGTAGCCTGACTGGTCCACTGGCGTCGGCGGCTTGCCTGGCTTAACCGGATCCTTGAAGAGGAAGAACTCCACCTCGGGATGGGTATAGAAGGTGAATCCAAGATCAGCGGCCTTCTTGAGCGCGCGCTTGAGTACGTATCGGGGATCGGCGTAGGAGGGTGAGCCGTCCGGCATGGTGATATCGCAGAACATCCGCGCGGTGGCAGGGCCGGTGTCGCGCCAGGGCAGCACTTGGAAAGTCGCTGGATCAGGATGGGCAAGCATGTCGGACTCGTAGACCCGGGCGAAGCCCTCGATCGCCGAACCATCGAAGCCCATGCCTTCGGCGAACGCTCCTTCGAGCTCGGCAGGCGCGACCGCCACCGACTTCAGAAAGCCAAGTACATCGGTGAACCACATACGGACGAACCGCACATCGCGCTCTTCAATCGCCCGCAATACAAACTCGGTCTGCTTGTCCACCCGGCCAAGTCTGCCGTCCAGGATGTAACAGCAGAGTTACGGGGCAGGCAGGCAATTTTTGGGACTGCTTAGCCGACGTGCTCAGCCCCGGCCTCGCGTCGTAGTCTCGTTGCGTGCCTCATCTACGGATCGCCATGGCCCAGGTCAATGCCACCGTCGGTGATATCTCGGCCAATGCCGATCTTGTGATGGACTGGTCGAAGCAGGCCGCCGACGCCGGCGCCCACTTGGTGCTGTTTCCCGAAATGATGCTCACCGGCTACCCAGTCGAGGACCTTGCGCTGCGTCGTAGCTTCGTCGAAGCATCTCGGACCTCGATCAATCGCCTCGCCGATCGCCTGCTCGGCGCCGGACTTGGCGATCTTGTTGTCGTGGTGGGATATCTGGACCGCACCGACGAGCCCGATCATCCCAAAGGCGGTCAGCCACAAAACGCCGCCGCGGTGCTCTACCAGGGCGAGGTGGTGTGCTCCTACGCCAAGCACCACCTCCCCAACTACGGCGTGTTCGACGAGTTCCGTTATTTCAAGCCCGGCAACGAACTTCACGTGCTGCGCATTCGCGGCATCGATGTGGCCATTGCCATCTGTGAGGACCTGTGGCAAGACGGCGGACCGGTCGCAGCGACGGCCGAGGCGGCCGCCGGTCTGCTCGCGGTGATCAACGCCAGTCCGTACGAACGGGACAAGGACGACGTACGCGGTGGCCTGGTCAAGCGCCGCGCCCGGGAGGCGGGCTGCCCGCTCGCCTATGTCAACTTGGTCGGCGGCCAAGATGAGCTGGTCTTCGACGGCGACACCATGATCGCCGATGAAGCGGGCACGATCTTCGTACGCGCACTTCAGTTCGTCGAGGATCTGGTGGTTGCTGATCTTGATCTTGCTCCCGGCACTGCTGAGCTGCGGAGCGAGCTCGTCGACGGAACCGTGCCCGCAGAGCCCGGCCAGAGCGGCATGATCATTCACCGCCACCACATCTCCGAGGCCGGCGACGAACCTGCCGAGTTGATCACGCCCACTGTCGCAACGCCACTAGAAGCAATGGCCGAGATCTATCTCGCCCTGGTGATGGGTCTGCGGGATTACTGCCACAAGAACGGGATCGAACGGGTCTATCTCGGACTGTCCGGCGGTATCGACTCAACGCTGGTTGCGACATTGGCCTGCGACGCGCTGGGCGCTGATCATGTCTATGGCATTTCCAATCCCAGCGCCTACTCCTCCGAGCACTCCAAGAGCGACGCCGCTGATCTTGCCGCAGCGGACCGGCCTGCACTTCATGACGGTGCCGATCGCCCCAGCCGTCGACGCATTCCACCAGATGCTTGATCTCGACGGTGTCGCGGCTGAAAACCTGCAGGCCCGGATTCGGGCCGTGATCTGGATGGCGGAGTCCAACCAGCATCCGCCCTCGATCGTGCTGGCCTGCGGCAACAAGAGCGAGCTGGCCGTCGGCTACAGCACCATTTACGGCGACGCGGTCGGCGGCTACGCACCGATCAAAGACGTACCGAAGACCTGGGTCTGGAAGCTGGCTCGGTGGCGAAACGAGCAAGCAGCGCAGCGGGGTGAGACCCCACCGATTCCGGAGAACTCGATCACCAAGGAACCCAGCGCCGAGCTACGACCTGGTCAAAGAGACACCGACTCGCTGCCGCCGTACGAGCTACTCGACGATGTCCTGGACGACTACGTGGAAGGCGACGCTGGTCACGAAGAGATCGTGGCCATGGGCTTCGATCCCGAGCTCGCGGATCGAGTGATCCGGATGGTCGATCGCGCGGAGTACAAGCGGCGGCAGTATCCGCCGGGCACCAAGATCAGTTTCAAGGCTTTTGGTCGCGATCGGCGGTTGCCGATCACCAACGGCTGGCGTGAAGGTCGCTGATGTGACCCTGCTCAGGTAGCTGGATATGTCAGAAGCCTTGCCTGGTTGGTACCCCGACCCCGCGGGGACCCCTGGACGCTTCCGGTACTGGGATGGCTCACACTGGTCGACCACCACCACTAGCGACCCCCGCCAGCTCCCTCCTGTCGAGCCGACTCAAGTCGTCTCGACACCGCCCGCGGAAGGCGGATCGGCCGGCAAAGGGTCGCGGAAACGTCGGCTCGCTGTGATCATCGGTGTGCTCGCGGTTGCACTCACTACGGTTGTCGCGGCAGTCGTCTTCGGCGGTGGCCTGCGCCAAGTCATCGACGCAACACCGACGCCCACTCCGAGTCGTCTGGATGACTCGTCGCCTACGCCGACGGCTACGCCCACGAAGTCTCCATCAAGGTCTCCAACTCCCAAAGCGCTGGTCCGCTGCCCCAAGGGTGACCCGACTCTGCGGGCGCCCCATCCCATCGACGGCCGCGTCTATGGCGGCAATCTGTCGTTCGAGGCGCAGCCGGCTTTCGAGGGGGCAGTGATCGAGCAACGCTTCACCTTCGCATACGACGTGCTGCAGCAGCAGGTGATGGTCAGCCAGAATCCGCCGTGGATCGCGCAGCTTGCGGTCGGGCAGCTGCGCGCCAAAGACGGCTTCGTCAACGATCCACGCAACACGGTCGAGAGTCTGGCGCAGTGCGTGATCACCGGGAACATGTACCGCCCATACCTACCCACCCGAACCGACATCCGCAGCGAAAGCCTGAGCATCAACGGCCGCAGCGGATGGTTGATCGACAGCGAGATCACCGTCGACCGTCCTGATCTTCAGGTCAAAGGAGATCATGTGATCTTCCTCGTGGTACGCGACGGTAAGGACTGGGGCTTCTTCTTCGGCGCAGTACCCATCGGATATGCGCGGCTGGACGCCGTGCTCGCCACGACCATCCGCGGTTTGCGGGCAAGCTGACTGCGCTAGCCTTCGGCGGTCTCCTCCGCGACCACGATCATGGACTCAAGCAGCGGAGCGCCGAATGTGGTCGCCATGGCGACATCGCCGGCATCGCGACCCCGCCCGATAAGCACCCGACCCTTGCGTGGCTGGTTGTTGCGCGGGTCGAAGGTCCACCACCGATCACCGAGGTAGACCTCCATCCACGCGGCAAAGTCCATCGGCAGCTCGAGCGGCGGAACATCGATCTCCGGCAGGTAACCGAAGACGTAGCGGGCGGGAATGTTGAGCGCACGACAGAACGACACGGCGAGGTGGGTGAAGTCACGGCAGACCCCGTAGCCGGTGTTGTGGGCATCTGCGGCAGTGGTCCACGGGTTACTCGCGCCGTATTGAAAACGTAGATGATCGTGTACGTAATCACAGATCGCCTGAACCCGACGATATCCGGGCGGCGTGCTGCCGAAACGGTTCCACGCCTCAGTGCCCAGTATGTCTGGCAGGCAGAAGCGGCTAGGAAGCGTGAAGATCAACGTTTCGTCAGGAAGCTGATCGGGAGTCAGCTCGGGAGCTTCCTCATCGACGTCCTCGACCGCGTCAGGCACCACGACGCTCGCGCGATAGTTGATCACCGAACGCCCGGCAGCGATGATCAGGCGACGGCAGGGATTGCCGTAGAGGTCTGGATATGTGCGAGTCGCAACATCGGGTTGCAGCGACCAACGCGCATCGATCACGTCAACTTTTTGATCACTCAGCGGCTCGACCTGGAACACGGCGGGAGTATCGATGTCGGCTTGATGCACGAACTCGCAACCAATCGTGAGACGCCGGGTCACCGCGACCAGCCCACCCTGTTCTGAACCAGCACGAAGCTCTCCCCTCGCCCATCAGCCGAGTCTGCACGGCGCTACTGCTGCGCAATCCTAGTCAGCCCGTACCCGCACTTCCGCTTGGCTAATCCCTCGTGGCCGATGTGGCCAACGCCTCTCAGGTCCGTATCACGACACCTGTGCCGGCGAGCGTCACCTCTGAGGAGTTGCTGCCGCAACCGACGTTCAGCTAAATTCAGCTAAAGATCGTCGTTCCAGCGCGGGTCGTTGTCGTATTCCTCGTTGCGCTCCTCGACCCGCTCGAGCGCGCGTTCGGCCTCTTCGCGAGTCTTGTAGGGACCGAGCCGGTCGGTGACTTTGGTGTCGTTGTTGTCAGGTACCACCTGATGGGTCTCGAGATCGAACCACCAATCACCCTCAGCCATCTCACCCTCCTTCGGGATACGCCTCACGCTCGCTCTCGACGGTACTCCTGCGCCGACTCCCTCTGAAAGCGGTCATCAACCACATGAGTTTTGCCGAGTTGATGTTGTTGGCGACCACTTTCTCCAATCGTAAGATCGCCAGGTGACCATCCAGCCCGCGACCGTATCACCCCTGCGTGAGGTGCCAGCCAGCATTCCTCGGCCGCATTATGTGGGGCGGCTCGCGCCCGATCCCTACACCGGCGACGACGTCCAATCTCACGAGATCATCGAGAAAATGCGGATCGCTGGCCGACTCGCTGCGCAGGCCACGCATGCCGCGGCCGCGGCGATCCAGCCCGGGGTCACCACCGATGATCTTGATCAAGTGGTCCATGAATATCTGATCGAGCACCACGCATACCCCTCGACGCTTGGCTATCGCGGATTTCCCAAGTCGTGCTGCACGTCGGTCAACGAGGTCATCTGCCACGGCATCCCCGATACTCGTCCTCTGGAGTACGGCGACATCGTCAAGATCGACGTCACCGCCTACATCGGCGGCGTACATGGCGATACCTGCGCAACTTTCTTCTGCGGCGAGGTCGATGAGGCCAGCCGGCTGCTCACCGAGCGCACGCAGGAGGCGCTGGCCCGCGCGATCAAGGCCGTCAAGCCAGGCCGGGAGGTGAACGTCATCGGTCGGGTGATCGAAAGCTACGTCAAGCGTTTCGGGTACGGCGTGGTCAAGGAGTACACCGGCCACGGCGTACACACTGCCTTTCATTCCGGCTTGGTCATCCCGCACTACGACGAGCCGGGCTACGACACGGTGATCAAACCGGGTATGACCTTCACCATCGAGCCCATGATCACCTTGGGCGCCGGCGGCTGGTACATGTGGGACGACGGCTGGACCGTGCTCACCGCTGACGGCAGTCGATGCGCCCAGTTCGAGCACACCATGGTGGTTACCGAGAACGGCGCGGAAGTCCTCACGCATCCGTAGCGTTGTTGACTAGGCTGAACAATGGACGAGTCGGTCAGGCGATCGCGGCGATGCACCTGCATCGTCGAGGAAAGTCCGGACTCCACAGAGCATGGTGGTGGGTAACGCCCACCCGGGGTGACCCGCGGGACAGTGCCACAGAGAACAGACCGCCTCCGACTCAGTCGGTGAGGTGCCTGCCATCTCATCGCACGGAGGTAAGGGTGAAACGGCGGTGTAAGAGACCACCAGCATCCCAGGTGACTGGGATGGCTCGGTAAACCCCACCTGGAGCAAGATCAAAAGGACGCGTCCGCGCGTCTGCGGAGGCGCTTGAGGGCTGCTCGCCCGAGCCTCCGGGTAGATCGCACCAGGCCGCTGGTAACAGCGGTCGCAGATGGATGATCGCCCCGGCCGGCAACGGCCGAGACAGAATCCGGCTTACCGACCGACTCGTCCGCCCATCGCTGATCGACCGGAGTCCCTGACGCTTTCGGTCACTCAACGGCACTTTTCTCACCAGACAAGCTGTTCATCGCTACTATGCCCGAAGACCGTGCCCGGAGCCGGTGGTGATGCCGCTACTCCGGGCACGACACACGTTCGGGAGTCATCTTGGGGGTCCTTGTGAGCCTGCGCAGATTTTCTCGCTGTCGCGCCGCCACCGGTAGCGGCCTGGCGATCGCGGCATCGCTCATCGTCGTGATCATGATGGCCGGACAGGCATCTGCCGAGACACCCTCACCTGCCCCGGAACCAACGACGCGAGCGCCCAACGACGCGGCGACCGCAAGCACCTCAGCCACGCCGTCCGTCGACAGCACGGCTCATATTGCTGCGGCGGCTGCCGGATCGCTCAGCCTGTCCGTCAAATCGACGGGAGGTCCGGTCGCCGGCCACTTCTTCCAAGACATCGGTTCCTACGCCTTCGCGGGCGCGGCCGCCGACCTGGACGATGGTACAGCGATTGAGATCTACCGACGCACCGCGAGCCTCAGGCTGGACGCTGCAGGCAAGCACCCAGCTGACTGCTGAGAGCTACTCCGCCACCCTGCCAGTACGCGAGCGAGGCACTTTCACATTCGTCTCCACCACCGGCGGCGCGCCGGGCAGCGGCGATGAGATTAGCGAGCAACGAGGTCGTCGATCACCGTTGAGGACTCGAAGATCACCCTCGATCAGCCCGTCGGCCAAGATCGACTCGCTGAAGAACCCGACAATCAGCGGCACGATCGTCCCGGCACGGAGTGACGTCGAGATACAGATCGACGTCAAGCGTTCTGGCACGTACCAAACGGCGGAAACCACAGCGACCGATTCGTCAGGCCGATTCTCAACCTCGCTGAGTTACGGCAAGGGCTCGCTCGCGACATACCGGATCCGTGGCAGCTACAAGGCCCCGAACCGCGACCGCTGGGAGGTGAGCAGCAGCAAGACCTTCAGCCGGATAGCGGTGATCAATGCAGTCATCACTCCAGACAACCTCCGAAGAGGTGGCGAAGACCTACCACGAGGGCTGCCCCGTCGGCCCGTCCAAGCTCCGCACGGTCACGATGAACTTCTACGGTCTGGACAAACAGATGCACAGGGGCCTCCTGATCGTCCGGTCCGACCTCACCACCGAGGTGATCCGCAGCTTCGAGACCAGCCTCCAACATCGCTTCCGCATCGCGAAGATGAAGAATCCGAATGTCTACGACGGCAACGATCCTGTGCAGATGGAGGCGAACAACACGAGCGCCTTCAACTGCCGCAAGGTGGTGGGCAACCCCTACAAGCAGTCCCCCCACTCGTACGGGACATCGATCGACGTCAATCCGGTGCAGAACCCCTACCGCGACGTGAAAGGGAAGTGGTGGCCTGACAACGGCAAGCCGTACATCGACCGCACACCGCTGCGGTCAGGCATGCTGAACAAGAAGTCAGACTTGACCCAAAAGCTGCGCGCGTACGACTTTTTCTGGGGTGGTCTCTGGTCACCAGGAAAGGACTACCAACACTTCGAATATCGCGGATGACCTACGCCACGATCCGCGCCCGGATGCTCGGATCCTCTCTGGCGGGTTTAAGCGGCCTTGTCCTCGCCGCCTGCTCGCCGTCGTTGCCGGCGGCTTCGCCCGCCAGCACGTCGGCGCCACAAATCTCAGCGACATCGGTGGCCGTATCGTCACCCAGCACCCCTGCGACGGGCGAGCCGACGACCACCAATACGCTGCCTCCCCCGCCACCTCCGAGTGGGCCGGCGCCGACCACGGCCGGAAGCCTGACGGCCAAGTCGCTGCCCATTCCGGCGGGGTGGGAAACGGCGGTGCTCGAGGGGAGCGACGAGGAAGGCTTTGAGGGCAACGGCACCTGGGTGCACGCACGTGATCCCCGCTACGCGGCACAAGACGTAATCACGCTCGGTTGTGCCACCGTCACTCGCGACGACTACACCGACCCTGTCGCAGCCCTCGAAGGCAACTATCACAATCAATCAGGCGACCGCGGGATCGGCCTGGTACTGGAATTTGACGACGAACTGGCCGCGACTCGTTACTTCGAGCTCTACCGTCGACAGGTCCAGTCCTGTACTACAAGAAATGAACCCGTACGAACCAGGATCCTTTCGGGCCTCAGTGGGTTGGTCGACCGCCGCACCTATCCCGACAGCACGTGGACCGAGATCGCCGAACGGAATGGCCGGCGGATCACGATGATCATTCTCAGTGATCCCGGCCATGCCATCAGCAAGGACTCGGCGCAACGAATTTTGGACCAGATCAAGGGCTGATATGGCCGGCAGCATCTGACGAAGCCCTGCCTCGGTTCCTGATGTACCACCCATTCTTCCGGCAAAGAGTCGTGGGCGATAGCGTGCAGTCAGGCATGCGTGTCCGCCGACGACCACCGATTGACCGCGACCTTCGACGCAGGTCGCGCACCGAGGAAGGTTGACCATGACCCAGACCGCAAGCACCGAGTTCCCTGCTCTGGACAGCGATCCCATCGAGAAGCTCGCCATCGACACCATCCGTACTTTGTGCATCGATGCCGTCCAGGCGGCCAATTCCGGCCACCCAGGTACGCCAATGGCACTTGCACCGGTGATGTACTCGGTCTGGCAAAGGCTGCGCTTCGACCCCGACCATCCGATCTGGAGCGATCGCGATCGGTTTGTGCTCTCCGCCGGGCATGCCTCGACCTTGTTGTATTCGACGCTTCATCTGGCAGGCGTCAAGTCGGTCAATCCCCAGTACGAGGTGCTCGGCGAGCTAGCCGTTCCGCTGGAGGACCTGAAGAAGTTCCGTCAGCTCGATTCCAAGTGCCCTGGACATCCGGAGTACCGCTGGACTGCCGGCATTGAATGCACTACCGGTCCACTCGGCACGGGAATCGCGACCAGCGTTGGCATGGCGATGGCTGGCCTGTGGCAGGCGGCCACGTTCAACCGACCCGGCTACGACTTGTTCAACTACAACGTCTACGCGATTGCTGGTGACGGCTGCATGATGGAAGGCATCGGGTCGGAGGCAGCATCACTTGCTGGGCATCAGAAGCTTTCCAATCTCTGCTGGCTCTACGACAGTAACAAGATCACCATCGAGGGCAGCACTGATCTGGCCTTCACCGAGGACGTCGGGACGCGGTTCGAGGGTTATGGCTGGGCCGTGCAGCACGTCGACGACGCCAATGATCTTGACCAGCTAGCTCAAGCGCTCGATGCTTTCGAGGCCGAGCAAGATCGGCCGACCTTGATCGTCGTCGAGAGCATCATCGGCTACGGCGCGCCCACCAAGCAGGGCAGCCACTCAGCACACGGTGAGCCGTTGGGCGTGGAGGAAGTCCGCGGCGCAAAGCGGAACTACGGCTGGCCTGAGGATGAGAGCTTCCTCGTTCCGGAGAAGGTGCGCAGCCACTTCGCCGATCTCGGCAAGCGGGGTGCCGAGCTACGCGCGGCGTGGGACGAGCTCTTTGCCAAATACGGAGAGGAGTTTCCCGAGCTCGCCGACCAGCTCGACAAGATGCAGACGTCGCCAACTGCCGGAGGACTGGGATGCCGACCTGCCCGAATACCCAGCGGATCCCAAGGGTGTCGCCAGTCGGGACAGCAACCAGCAGGTGCTCAATATCGTCGCGCAGCGCGTGCCCTGGCTCATCGGCGGCTCCTCTGATCTGGCGCCGTCCAACAAGTCTCGGCTCACATTCGAAGGCGCCGGAGACTTCCAGCCGGACAATCGTGCCGGTCGCAACCTGCACTTCGGCGTACGCGAACATGCCGCCGGTGCTGTTGCGAACGGGTTGGCGCTCAGCAAGATCAAGGTCTACCAGGCCGGATTCTTGATCTTCTCCGATTTCCAGCGTGGTGCGCTGCGGCTCTCCGCGCTCATGGAGCTGCCGGTGATCCACATGTTCACCCACGACTCGATCGGGGTTGGCGAGGACGGGCCGACGCACCAGCCGGTCGAGCAGCTGGCTTCGCTGCGGGCGATGCCGGGCATGATCGATATGCGCCCGGCCGACGCCAACGAGCTCGTGGAGGCCTACCGGGTGATCATGCCGCTGCGACACGACCCCGTCGCGATGATCTTGTCCCGGCAGGCGCTGCCTACCCTGGACCGCAGCAAGTACGCCTCGGCGAGCGGCGTAGCCAACGGCGCGTACGTGCTCGCCGGCGATCCGGACGAGACGCCGGAGGTGATCTTGATAGCCAGCGGCAGTGAGGTCTCGCTGGCAATCTCCGCGTACGAGCAGCTGGTGGATGAGGGGATCAAGGCACGGGTTGTCAGCATGCCGTCATGGGAGCTGTTCGATCGGCAGAGCGAGGAGTATCGCGACAGCGTGCTGCCCCCCGATGTGAATGCGCGCGTGGTGATCGAGCAAGCCTCCTCGTTCGGGTGGCATCGCTGGGCCGGCCACAACGGCGCGATCATCGCCATGAGCACCTTCGGTGCTTCGGCTCCGCTCAAGGCGCTGCAATCCAAGTTCGGCTTTACGCCCGAGGCGGTGGTAGCGGCGGCAAAGAATCAGATGGGCCGCTGATCATCCCGCACGACCTCAAAGACCAGCGCACCCCCTGCGTAGTCGGCGGATGTCAGCCGGGCGAGCACTTCCTGGCCGAGGCGTAACTGATCTCCCATCAGTTGGGCTTCGATGGCCGGTTCGGTGATCATCAGCCTGCCGCGGTTCTTATTGCGATCGACATCGATCACGGTGCCCATGAATGTCTGGCCCACCCGATCAGCCAGTAGGTAGACCTCGAGCAGATCGATGATCGCTTTCTCGTAGGACTTGGCTCGCCGTTCAGCCGCCATCATCTGCTCAGGCAAGGCGTCAAGATCACGCAAGACCCATTCCGGAACTGGCTGGTCGGAACACAGAGCGACGCAGATCTCGCCGGAGTAGCGATCAACGAGCCGGCGCAAGGGCGCCGTGGTATGGGCGTATTCGCTGGCAAGTGCGGCGTGGTTGGCGTCTTCGGGAATGCCGCCGCTGAAGCTTCGATAGCCGGCGCCCCTGAACAGCCTGGTGGCGGCATTGAGCATCGCTGCCTGGTCTGGCCGACTTGGGCTGAGGGTACGCACGAAGTCGGGATAGTCCATCTCCGGCGGCCAGACGATCCGTAGTGCCTTGGCGATCTGACGGAGCCGGCTCAATGAATAGGCATCCGCTGGCGGCATGGTCCGCAGAATGCCGACCTGGCCATACAACATGATGTGTGCGGCCGCCATGCCAGCGAGCAGCGAGATCTGCGCGTTCCACCCTTCGACGGGCTCAGGAGCGCGAAACCCGAGAGTCCAGCCATCCCCACGGGGCCGGATCTCCTGTTGCGGGAGCTTCAGGCTCACTCCGCCGCGATCATGTTCCCGGATCTCACGCCACTGGCCGACCAGCTTCAGCAACATCAGAGTCTCGCGGGGCATACCGCTGTCGATCTCTGCCTGGGCTTCTCGATAGCTCAGCTGGGCCCGACTGCGGACCTTGGCCCGCGCCACCTCGGCCGACATCGTCTGACCGCGATGGTTCAGCGTGATCGTCCACAAGAGTGCGGGTCGGATCTCATTCGGCAGCAAGCTGGCCGCGCCCTCACTGAGCACTTGCGGATGCAGCGGAGTGCGACAGTCCGGCGCATAGAGCGTGGTCCCACGCCGATGCGCCTCACGATCGATTGGATCGCCTGATCGAACGAAGGCTGCGACATCGGCGATCGCATAGGAGACGACGAAGTCACCACCTGGCCCGCGAGCGATGTGCAACGCTTGATCAAGATCACGAGACCCGGCCGGATCGATGGTGATCAACTCCAGATCGGTGCGATCAAGATCAGGAAGCTGCGGTTCGGCGGCAGCCTTCTCGGCGGCAATCTGGACCTCGACGGGAAAGGCGTCTGGCACCTCCGCAGCTTCCCGGATAGCCGCTAGGCCCTTGGCCAACTCCTCAGGTACAGCCGGCGGCAGTCCGAGCTGGGGGGCAGGCATGACCGCAGCTTAATGGTGCGCGCTTATTGCCTCGCTCGCTTTGTTTGATTGCTCGCTTCACTCGGCGTGGACGCGCTTGAAGGCCGTCAGCCGGGCCGGTCGATCGCGTACTGCCGGACACCGGATCCCCATCCAAGGCGCGGTTCACCAGGGTGTCGGCCGCCTTGTTGTCTTCCCGCGGCACCCACGTCCAGGTCACCGAAGCCGGCCGCAGTCGCGCTGCCTCCAGCGCTAGCGGCTTCATGTCGGGATGCTTGATCTTCCAACGGCCCGCCATCTGCTCGATCACCAACTTGGAGTCCATCCGGACCTCGAGTGCGGCCTCCGGATCTAGTTCGCGCGCCATTTCGAGTCCGGCAATCAGGCCGCGGTACTCGGCAACATTGTTGGTCGCCCGCCCGATGGGCAGACCTTCGGCCGCCAGGACTCTTGAGGTCTGTGCGTCGCGGACCAGGGCACCGTACGCCGCTGGTCCGGGGTTGCCGCGGGATCCGCCGTCCGCCTCGACGATCAGCAGACGGCCCGACGTCAGTGCGAGAGCTCCTGCAGGCTCATCGAAGAAGCCCGGCCCGGCTTGGGTGTTGGTCGGTCGTCGTCCTGCCATCACAATCCCGACTGGGGGGTGCGGATCAGGATGCGGCCACACTCCTCGCAGCGCAGCACCTCGTCCTCCGGTGCGGCGGAAAACGCCCGCAGGTCGGCCGCGTTGATCTGCAGCTGGCAGCCGGTGCAGCGGCGCTGCCGGAGCTCGGCGGCGCCAACCCCGCCATGGCTGGCCCCGATCCTGTCGTACAAGGTGAGCAGATCAGGCGGTATCAGCGGCGCAAGACCGGCTCGCTCTGCGCGTAATCCGCCCATCTCGCCATCGAGAGCGGCGAGCTGCCGGTCGCGTTCGGCAATGGTCTCCACCAGGTCGTTGTCGACCTGCGCCATTCGACCGCGCAGCGTCTCCCGATCAGTGACAGCAGCCTCCAGCTGCTCCATCACATCGAGCTCAGCGTCTTCGAGATCGCTGATCCGCTTCTTGAGATGGCTGACCTCGTCGACCATCGAGGACAGCGCCTTCGGGTCGGCCACGGTGCCGTTGGCAATCCGCACCTGATTTCGGCTGAGCCGCTCGCGTACCGGCTCGAGGTCGGTTTCAGCCTTGGTCTGCTCTAGCTCGAGATCGGAGATCGTGGTCTCGGCGGCGATCAAATCCGAGGCCAGCGCCGAACGCCGGGTTTGCAGTTTGGCAATCACACCATGCTCGGGCAGCGTCTGGCGGCGATGGCCGAGTTGGGCGAGCTTCGTGTCGACGGTCTGCAAATCCAGCAGGCGCAATTGCGCACCATTGTCGGCCCTAATCGCCCTCATCCTCCTCGAAAACCCGAGCATTGCTACGCCCGCGGGCACCACCTTAGGTGATCGCTCATTCCTCGGTCAGGGCCGGTTGACTAGCACGACCGCCTCGCTCGGAGACACGTCCCGGATCTCCAGGTACGCGGCGCCCGACGCCGCACGGCGTACCGGTAGCTGGCTGCCGACCGGGTGATTGGCACCCGCTACTCCGGCTGCCTCCGCAGTGTTCATGATCACGGTGAACGCCGAGCCTGGTGGGTTGAGCTGGGCGTCAACCAGCACATCTGCGCCCCGAGAAGCCGACCCATTCGGGTTGACGACACAGAGCGCCTCCTCGTCGACGAGAATCCGGGACCAGCCGAACAACTCGCCAGACCGCGCCTGGCCGAAGGGCTCGCCGAAAATCGAGACCGGCCGGACATACTGACGACCCGAGCGCAGTACCGGGAAGTCGCCGCGGGCGGCCGTGATCGCCGCGATGCGACGGTACAGGGGATGGTCAGCGTCGAAGCAGTGAGCGCCCGCAGTACCAAACGGTCCGAACCCAGGAAGTTGATGATCAAGGCCGTTGCCGGCGCCCAGACCTGGAACTCCGGCCCGACCGGATGCCCGCGGAGAGCGGGGCCCAAACATCGCCTCGCGCAGGTAGCGATCATGGCCGCCCCAACCGGGCAGCCAGCGCTGCTCCGCCTCCTCGGGACCGGCGAAGCCCTGTTCGGTTCCGTAGTAGAGGCACGGGATCCCGAGGGTCAGCAACTGGACGGCCGTAGCGGCGGTCGCCTCATGATCATTTGCGGCACCCACAGCAAAGCGCAGCTTCTCCCCGTAGACATGATCATGATCATCGAGCACTGACATCAGCTTGTCGCCGAGATTGCGGTGGGAGCCCAGCGGTGCCGAGCCGACGTCGAAGTTGCTGAAGTAGCGAGCCGGGTCGGATACGCCCTCGGGAGAGATCACGAAGCGCCAGCCGACCGGCACTGATGTCCAGCGCCGCATTCAGGTTCCGGCCGACCGCATTGAGATAGCGGTTGGCGAAGTCATCGTCAGGGACTTCGGCCACCAAGAAGAAATCCCGCTTGCCGAGGTTGGTGGCGAATTCCTTGATCGCCCCACAGAAATTCCGCGCCTGCTCGTAGCTCACATGCTTGACCGTGTCGATCCGGAAACCGTCGCAATCGGTGAGTGCGATCCAGTACATGTATGCCCGGGCGAGCAGAGTCAAGCGTTCCTGGAGCGCCGAGCGCAAAGTCGCGCAGATCTTCGAAGTCGGTGCGGCGGAACTCCGCATCATCGACGTCGGGGAACTTGCTCGCGTCAAGGCTTCCTGTGCCAGCCCGGGTGTAACGGTTTGGATCGGAGAATTCGCCCGGCCACGCGCCGTCCTCCCGGCCGACGATCGCTGGTATGGGCTGGCCCTCATCCCCACGCCAGTCTCCAAACGCGTACTGGCCGCTGGTGTACGCCGGCTTGAGCTCCCCGCCCGGGTAGAGCCAGTTCGCGCCGGAGTGGTTGAAGATCACATCGAGCAACACCCGAAGCCCTCGCTGGTGTGCCTGGGTGACGAGCTCAACCAGGTCCTCGCGAGTGCCGAATCGTGGATCGACGTCGAGGAAGTCCTGAACCCCGTACCCGTGGTAGGTGTCCAGATGCCCGCGCTGCCGAAAGACTGGACTCAGCCACACTGTCGTTACGCCCAGGCCCTGAAGGTAGTCGAGTTTGCTGGTCACTCCGGACAGGGTTCCGCCCTGGTAGCGATCGCTTCCGGACGACGCCCAGCTGTCCCACCGCCAGGGCTCTCCGTTGGCCTGATCGGGACGGGCGTCCGCCAGCCGCGTCCGATCGAGTAGCGGCCGGGTGCTCTCGGCGCCGTCGCTGAACCGGTCGACGAGCAGGAAGTAGACGACTTCGTCCTGCCAGGAGTCTGGCGAAGGGTGGTAGTGCAGTCTGCGCGGCAGGTCCACGCTCGCGAGCTCATCTGGGCGGGGCGCTGCCAGTGTGTCTTCAACGAAGCCCATCGGGTTCCTTTCGCCGACTTCATAGATTCCCAATAGCGGAGTCGGCCGGCCAGCCGTCAGATACCTGCTGAGATCACCGAATTGCTCTCATTTGCTCCGTCTAGGGCTGGACATTCCACCGATCGAGGGCGGGCTCGCCACGATCCTCCCCCAACACCGAGACGGTGCTCGTATCCAGCGGAAAGTGCACGCCAAGGTGTAGGTCGAGCCCTAGCCAACGCATCGTCAGTGCTCGCAGCGCGTGGCCGTGCCCGAAGCAGATGGCCCGCTCGACTCCTGAGCCACGTACCCGTGCGATCACCCGATCGAGCCGGACGCCAACCTGGGCAGCCGATTCTCCTCCGGGCACATTGCCGCTCCAGATCGTCCACCCCGGATCCGTCTGCCAGATCTCCACGCTGGTCCTGCCCTCGTAGTTTCCGTAGAACCACTCGGCGAGGTCGGGGTCGACCTGTGGCTCGTACTCGCCGACAAACCCAGCAAGCTCGGCAGTCCTGCGAGCCCTGCCGCGCGGGCTGCTGAGAATCAGTTGGAAATCTTGCGGTGCCAAACGGCCATGAAGCGCACGCGCCTGCTGCTCGCCATGCTCGGTGAGCGGCAAGTCGGTGATTGAGGTGTGCTGGCCGGACAGACTCCATTCGGTCTCGCCATGCCGGACCAGAAACAGACTCGTTGGCATGCGGCTCACGGTATCGCTCAGCGTCGCGAGAGCATAGGAACACGAGCACAGCAGACGCTGGAAGAATGGCCCACATGAGCGATCGTCGGCCCGATCTGCCGAACCGCCAGATTCCCTTTTCCGAGGCCTTCAAGGCCTTCATCGTCCAGGGCTGGGCTTCCGAAGAGAAAGGTCTTCCGAATCAGCTTCCGGCCGCCGTTCCCGCCCGTTCTCGTCGTCAGCGGGTCAGTGCGCGGTTCCCTGGTGAGCGGCTGGTCATTCCCGCGGGCGGGCTCAAGGTACGCGCCAATGACACCGACTACCGGTTCCGCCCCCACTCGGCTTTCGCCCACCTGACCGGTCTCGGCACCGATCGAGAGCCCGACGCCGTACTGGTGCTGGAGCCGACTGACGCAGGCCATGACGCCACGCTTTACTTCAAGCCACGGGCCCCTCGAGATTCTGAAGAGTTCTACGCCGACAGCCGCTTTGGCGAGCTGTGGGTAGGGCGCCGGGCATCGCTTGAGGAGATGAGTGCACTCTGCGACATCCCGTGCGCGTCGATCTCCGACCTAGGAGATCACCTACGCAAGGATGCCGACACTATGCCGCTCCGGGTGCTCTCGACTGACCTCGATACGGAAATCCAACAGCTGATCTCAGAAATCCGCGGTACCACCGACGATGATCAACAGCGAGCAGCAACCGCGGAATCAGATCGCGAACTCGCCATGGTGCTCAGTGAGCTGCGGTTGATCAAGGACGAGTACGAAATCAATGAAATGCGGGAAGCCTGCCGGCAAACCGCAGCGGCATTCGAGGCTGTCGTCGCAAGCATCCCAGACGCCGTTCGGCGAGGACGAGGCGAACGCTGGATCGAAGGCATCATCGGCTTGCATGCTCGGCATCTCGGCAACGCCGTCGGCTATGACACCATCGCAGCTGCCGGTGATCACGCTTGTACGTTGCACTGGATCCGCAACGATGGTGATCTTCGTGAGGGCGAACTGCTGCTGCTGGACGCCGGCATCGAGCTTGATTCTCTTTATACGGCCGACATCACGCGCACGGTGCCGATCAACGGCACCTTCAGCGACGAGCAGCGGATGGTCTATGACGCTGTCTACGAAGCACAGCAGGCGGGCATTGCCGCCGCGCGGCCAGGTGCCCGCTTCGCTGAGGTTCACCAGGCGGCGATAGCAGTGATCGCTCAGTATCTTGGCGACTGGGGGCTGCTGCCGGTCAGCGTCGCGGAGGCTCTCGGCGAGCACGGCGGCCAGTATCGGCGCTGGATGGTGCACGGCACCTCACATCACCTTGGCATCGACGTCCATGACTGCGCGCAGGCCCGGCTGGAAAGCTACCGCGAAGGGGTCTTGCAACCAGGCATGATCATCACCGTCGAGCCAGGGCTGTATTTCAAGCCGGACGACGAGCTGATTCCGCCACCGCTGCGCGGCATCGGCGTACGGATAGAAGACGACATCTTGATTACTTCGACAGGCAATGAGAATCTGACCGCGGCGCTTCCCCGAAGTAGCGGAGATGTCGAGGCCTGGATGTCAAACATCTGGACGCCGTCGGAGTCTGCCATCGAATAGCCATCGATTAGCACGAGGAGGTTGGCAATGACGACAGCATCACATCGTCGCGACCTGCAACCCATCTCCTCGCAGAACCGCCGCTCAGCGCCAGACGACATAGCAGAGTCATCATCGACGCCCAGCTCGATCATCGCGTGGGCGTGGTACGTAGACGGCGTACGCAAGCCGGCCGAAAACCTCAGCGTGGCGGCACACCTGGCCAACGCCGGAGAAGGCTTTGTATATGCGCAAGATCTCAGCGTGGGTGGCGATCGTTGCAGTGCCGACGATGGTGGCCGGCATCTACGGGATGAACTTTGACAACATGCCCGAGCTGCATTGGCGTTACGGCTACTTCGCCCTGCTCGGGGTGATGCTGTTGATCATGGTCACGCTCTACCTCGGCTTCAAACGCAACCATTGGTTGTAGGGTTCGCGCAGGTCGCCACGCCCGACTTCGCGCAGCGAATGCGGATGATTACTCGAACGCGGCTGCGCGGGCGCCAGGCATGCCTTGCAACATTTCCCGGGCCTGAGCAGCGACTTTGTGCTCGCAGAGCACCTCGTACTTTGTGGCGATCGTTTGGGTCACCGACGTGAAATCCCGCCGCCCGCGGCTCATCGCGTACGCCGCAGTACTAAATCCAATGCCCAGGGCCACGCCAATCGCCAGTGAGACCAGCAACAACAACAAGACGCTCGCGGGTCGAGTGAAGATCAACACCACTAAGCCGACGAGAAGCCCGGTAGAGATGCCTGACTGCAAGCCTTGAGTAATCACAGTGCCCCAGTTGCGTCGGCCGAGGACCCGCTCGACTGACTTGAGATCGGTGCCCACGATCGCCAGGTTCTGCACTTCAAACTTGGAGTCCGCCAGGAAGTCGACCGCTTTCTGGGCGTCCTCGTAGCTGCTGTAGATCCCGACCGACTGGGGGAACTGCAGCTCGAAGAGCGAGCCGAACTGCCGCGGCGGTACTAGCCATGGTGTCCTCCTGAAGGTTCGCCCTCCCAATTTACTCGTCGATCTCCTGGCCTTGGCTTGAGGAACGCACGTGCACGTCCGTTCCTGTCACGATGCACAGGTTGCAACTTGTGTATCGCAGCAGGAGCGCACGTGCACGTGCGTTCCTGTCAGACGGCGCGCAGGCCGCAAAGTGCGTATCGCTGTGACGCGAGCAGCTCCAGTGCCGCCGTCAGATCTCGTGCCTGGTGAATACGCAGAATTCGTTACCCTCCGGGTCAGCCAGCACATCCCAGCCGATTTCATCGTCGCGGCCTCGGAGCAGCGTGGCACCGGCTGCGAGGAATGTTGCGGTCTCACCCCAGACATCCCAGTGGATGCGATTCTTGACGGTCTTGGGTTCAGGAACCGATTGAAAGACCATCGGCCAGGGCATGCCGGAGACCCCTTCGATCCAGGAGAAGCCCCGATCTTGATCATGACAAACATCCGCGTTGTAGCGTTCGGCCCACCAAGACGCAATAGTGACCGGATCGGCAGCGTCGACGACCACCTCATAGATTCGGTAATCAGGCAGCGCATCGGGGTCGCGTACGAAGGCGCACAGCTCCCCACCCTCTAGGTCGGCCAGCACCGTCCACGGCTGGGCCTCGTCGACGATGACCGCGCCAAGCTTGGTGAGGTCAGAGACCGCCGCGACATGCACGTCGAGGTGTACGCGCTGTTTCACGCTCCGCGGCTCGGGCACCGTGTTCACCCACAGCGTGTGCTCGGGCACCTCGCCGACCAGCCGGAAATCGCTGCCCGTCGGCTCAGCGCGAAGTCCGAGCGCCGCAGCCCAGAACCTTGCCTGGACCTCGGGATCGGTGGCATCGATGCAGAGATCCTTGAAGCTGATCATCTCGGCTGCTGCCATGTTTCGACACTAGCCGACCTGATCTTGCGATGTGACTAGCCGACAGACTGTGATAATCGAAGCGTGGCAGCGAGTACACCCTCGGTTTTCATCTCACGCATCCGGGGCCTGCCAGTCCTCGACAGCGCTGGGGATCAGGTAGGGAAGGAGCGCGACGTCGTCGTGCAACGACGGGCCGCCGGCCGACCACCACGAGTCAAGGGCCTGGTCGTCGAGCTGTTCGCACGTCACCGAATCTTCATTCCGATGGCCCGGGTACGCAGCATCGACGGCTTTCAGGTCGTCATCAGCGGCGTCGTCAACACCCGTCGCTTTGAGCGCCGCGAGTCGGAGATGCTGGTGATCGACGACCTCTTCGACCTGACTGTGGAGCGTACCGACCACCCAGGGTCGTCAGTCATCTTCGACGTGGCAATGCGGCCCGTTCGTTCCTATGACTGGGAGTTGTCGCAGGTGGCGCTGCGGGAGGCAGGAAGCCGTCGGCGATTTGGCCGGCGCGGCCACGTCACCATCGTGGACTGGTCCGCGATCAAGATCTTGGCGTTCGACCGCGGCCAGGGCACCGACCAGCTGCTGGCCGCGATGGAGGACATGAAGGCTGCCGACATCGCCCGAGAACTTCACGAGATGTCCCGCGAGCGTAGAGCCGAAGTCGCCTCCGCGCTTGATGATCACAAGCTGGCAGACGCTTTGGAGGAGTTGCCCGAAGACGAGCAGGTGCAGTTGATCTCTGAGCTCGATACCGAGCGCGCCGCAGACATCTTGGAGGAGATGGACCCTGACGACGCCGCCGACTTGATCGCCGAGCTGGCCCCAGAGATGGCCGAGGTGCTGTTGGCACGGATGGAGCCGGAGGAGGCCAAAGACGTACGGCGACTGCTCCGCTATGCCGAGTCCACGGCGGGCGGCATGATGACGCCCGAGCCAGTGATCTTGCCGCCCGATGCAACTGTCGCCGACGCCCTCGCTCGGATCAGAGATGCGGAGCTGACACCCGCCCTGGCCTGCATGGTCTACGTCTGCCGGTCACCACTGGATACTCCAACCGGACGTTTCGTCGGCGCGGTGCATTTCCAGCGGTTGCTTCGCGAGCCCCCCTCGACACTCGTCTCCGCCTTGATCGACACCGAGCTGGAGACCCTCACCGACCAGGCGAACGTGCATGAAGTCAGCCGTTACTTCGCGACGTACAACCTGGTGAACGCTCCGGTGGTCGATGCTGATCATCGTTTGATCGGCGCGATCACCGTCGATGACGTCCTTGATCACATGTTGCCCGATGACTGGCGTGGCACCGAGCTCGATGCGGTGTCGGCGAAGCCGGACCCGGGAGTGATCACTCATGGCTAGAGCCGCGCGGGAAGCGGAGCGACTGAATACACCGGGCCGCCGCCGGCGATCAACCATCCCTTCCATCAGAGTCGATCGGGAGGCCTTCGGCAAGTTCGCTGAGGGCTTTGCCCGATTCATGGGGACAGCACGGTTCCTGTTCGGGATGACAGTCGTCATCGTGTTCTGGATCCTCTGGAATCTGCCGTACGGCCCACCGCGCCCTCGCTTCGATCAGTACCCCTTCATCTTCTTGACCTTGATCTTGTCCCTGCAGGCCTCCTACGCCGCACCACTGATCTTGCTCGCCCAGAATCGACAGGAAGCCCGCGACCGGGTCATCGCAGAACGGGACCGCGCGCAGGCGGCACAGAGCCGCGCGGACATGGACTTTCTGGCACGAGAGATTGCCAGTGTGCGGATGTCGGTTGGTGAGTTGGCCACCCGTGATTACTTGCGCTCCGAGCTCAGGAACGAGCTACGTGCAATTCTCGCCGAGCTGGACAGCGAAGACGTCGCCTGACTGCGAGCGTCAATGCCGGATCTGACCCTCACCTAGGCTGGGTGCGTGCCCGACCACCAGCCCAGCCCCGCCTCGGCAATGACGACCGCTGAACATCCCTTAGTGCCACAGATCCGTCAGGCGCTGCATCGTGTTGAGGACCCGGAAATTCGCCGGCCGATCACCGACCTCGGCATGGTCGACGACATCGCGGTGGACGCCGAGGGCCGCTCCCGCGTACGGGTGCTGCTGACTGTTGCCGGGTGCCCGTTACGAGACACGCTGCGCCGCGACGTCACCGCCGCGGTTGGTGCCGTGCCCGGAGTGACGGCGGTGGAGGTCGACCTGGGCGTGATGTCCGACGAGCAGCGCGCGGCGTTGCGGGATGTGCTCAAGGGTGGACAGGCGGACCGAGAGATTCCGTTCGCGAGGGCAGATTCCCTTACCGAGGTCATCGCCGTGGCCTCCGGCAAGGGCGGCGTCGGAAAGTCATCGGTCACGGTGAACCTTGCGAGAGCGCTCGCAGCGGCAGGACGGAAAGTCGGCGTCCTTGATGCAGATATCTATGGTCACTCGGTGCCGGCCATGCTCGGCATCGCCGACTCGCGGCCCACCGCCGTCGAGGACATGATCATGCCGGTCCCGGCCCGCGGCCTCAAGGTGATCTCGATCGGCATGCTCAAGCCGCGCCGCGACCAGGTTGTCGCCTGGCGCGGTCCAATTCTGGATCGGGCCCTCACCCAGATGCTCGCTGACGTCTATTGGGGCGACCTGGACTACCTCCTCATTGATCTGCCACCAGGCACTGGCGATGTGGCCATCTCGCTCGGCCAGAAGTTGCCCAACGCTGAAGTACTGGTCGTCACCACACCGCAGGCCGCTGCTTCGGAAGTGGCTGAGCGCGCCGGCACGATGGCCTCGATGATGAACCAACACGTCCTTGGTGTCGTCGAGAACATGTCCTACCTAGCGGTCACCTGCCCGCACTGCGGCCAGGAACATAGCTACGACGTCTTCGGTACCGGTGGCGGCGACGACGTCGCACAAACGCTGAGTACCCGGCTCGGTTACGCGGTGCCGCTGCTCGCCCAGATACCACTCGACCCGCAGCTGCGTGCTGCCGGTGACGCCGGCGTGCCGCTGGTCGAGACCGACCCGGACCAGCCAGCGGGCCGTGCCCTCAGCTCATTGGCTGAAACCCTCGCCAAGCGCGGCCGTAAGCTACTTGGCAAGCAACTCGGTGTCACACCCGCCAGTCGTTAGGTCGCGAGCGATCGAACATCGCGCGAGCGGCCAAGACCAAATCAAGTCGCTTCAAGATCGAAAGGCGTCAGGGTCCGGGACCGGCTGCTGGCCCCATCAATAACGTCCTGCGGACCACCAGGACTGTGATCTTTGTTGGAATTGATCGCTTCGGCGACCTCTCCCGAGGAACTGTTGATCGTTTTGCCGACGTCGGCCACCTGAGATTTCACATCAGCGATGATCGGCTCGACGTCGTCGAGCAAATGCTTCTGCACGAAGGCCTTGGGGTTCAGGTCGCGAAAATCGACGTTCTCGAACTCCGGGCCCAGTTCCTTGCTCAGCTGCTGCTGGGCGTTGCCGGCCGCAACCCTCAGGTAGCGCACCAGCCGAGCTGCCTTGCGCGCAAGATCAGGCAAGCGTTCCGGCCCGAACAGGATGATCGCGATGACCAGCAGCAGCACGAACTCGGGCGCGTTGATGTCCAGAAGTAGCGGAGTCATGCTCAGCCCTCCCTGCCACCCAGGGTGATGCGGGCCTGACTACGCGTCGAGCCGCGAGCGTAGTCCAGCACCACCACGTCGCCCGGTCGTCGGGTGCGAATATCGACAATCAGCTCTTGCATGGTGTCGACGTGATGGCCATCGACGCTGGTGATCAAGTCCTTGACGCGCAGACCAGCCTTGCTGGCCGGGCCTCCCGGGTCGACAGCACTCAACTCGACACCCACCGCGCCATCTTGCACGCTGGCGCCGATCACCGGATAGGTCGCCTTGCCGTTCTTGATCAACAGATTGGCGATGGTTGCGACCTGGTTGATCGGGATCGCGAAGCCGAGCCCGATGTTGGGGCTGGCTCCGAAGGTCAGGATCGCTGAATTCACCCCGATCACTCGGGCGCCCGCATCGACGAGCGGACCGCCCGAACTGCCAGGATTGATCGGAGCATCGGTTTGGATGGCGTTGATGTACGCGGTAGGGGCGTCCGCGTCGCTGCTTTCGCTGACCACCACCGGACGATTTCGTGCTGAGACGATGCCCTCTGTGACCGTGCCGGCCAGGCCGAGGGGGGAGCCGACGGCGATCACCGGCTCGCCGACCTGAACCTGGTCTGAATCACCGAGGTCGATGGGCTGCACCGAGCCGGCGCCACTCGCCTTGATCACCGCTATGTCGTAGGAAGGGCTCCGACCGACCAGCACGGCGTTGACCCGACGGCCATCGGAATAGATGACTCGAATCCTCGATCCGTCGGCCGCACCGGCAACCACGTGATTGTTGGTCACGATGCGACCCTCCCGATCGATCAGAAAGCCGGATCCGGTACCACGCCCGACTTGGATCATCACCGTCGCTGGCAGCACCCGCTTGGCAATCTCAACAGTGTTGGCGCTCGTCGGCGGTGGTGGCACCGGACCGCGGGTCACGCCTGGGAGGGTTGGAGCCGAAGGATTGGCTGTCGTAGCAGCGGAGGGGTCGATCTGGCGAGCGAGAGTAGCGCCGCCGAAGCCGGCAGCCGCGCCGATCACGAGTGCCGTGAGAGCCGCTACCGCGATCACCGATCCCGAACGTGGACGGCGACCCGTACGCCCCGAGGGCAGGATCGCCGTCGTCGCCGAAAAGGGTGCGCTGCCAGGTGGGCCGGCAGCTTGCGCCGGCTCGCCACTTGGCGGCGGCCAGCTCACTGAGCCAAAGGTGGGAATGGGATCGTAGGAGGCCTCGGAGCTCAGAGCTGATCGCGGCGGCTCGCTGAAGGGACCAAAGTAGCGAGAGTCCGAGGGTTCGCCTGCAGCTTCACCCGTGGGACGGTTCTCATCCACCACGACTTAACCCTTCACATCGGAGAGAATCCTCGCCCATCCAGTCTTGATGCGGCCAAGCGTAGTCGGCATTGCCCCCTCGTCATGAGGCAGTGACCCGACGACGTCGGCGAGCGCCCCTTCAGTGCCGTCTGTAACGACAGTGAAAACAAGATCACCGGACTGCCATGTCGCGACATCGGAGGCGCCACGGCGTACATGGGCCGCCATGGACGCGTCCCACTGTGAACCTTGCGGCGCGATGGTCAGCTGACCGCGCTGTTCGAACACGCTGACGGTGGTCAGGCCATCGCTATAGATCAGATGCAGAGCGTCGGGGTTGTCGGCTCGGTCGCTGCGCAGCTTGACCAGCGAGAGGCCGGCCAGCTTGCGAGGAGACGACCATCCTGAGGCGCCGAGTTCCGCAGCCGATGAGATGGTGAGCGAGGTATTGGTTCGTGGCACCGCCAATCGTGGCGGCAGATGCGCCAAGATGCTGTCTCTGCGACTGACGGAGACCGAGGTAAATCCGTACGACAGGTCGACTGATCCATTCTCGTCGTAGGTCTCCTGCCAGAGCACAATGCCCGTGGCGTCGTCGACCCACCAGCGGGCTGCTGCGGGATAGCTGCCATCACGCGTTGCTGTCACCAGAGTCGCGCTGCGTCCGGCCACGCTCGCACCACGTGTGGCGCTGAGCTGGTAATTGCGTTCAAGTAGACCGAGCAGGTCTTCGTCGACCACCCGTGAAGAGATCAGCGCTGGGGTGAATCCCTTCAGCAGCTGCTGACCGGTCTGACTCTTGACCATGACCTGACTGCCCTGACCGGCTCGCGCGTCCACCTGAATCTGCGCGACGATGACACGTGAGTTCCGATACGCCAAAAACGACTGGCTGCCCGAGTAGCTGACGGAATGAGCGGCGTGAGCGGCTCGCTGCATCGCCGCCTGCGCCTCCGCCGCGGTCAACATCGGCCCGGTCGGTGGGGTCGGACCCTGCAGCGGCGGCGACGAGCTGGTGGTCAGCCCGCTCGAGTCAGCCAACATCACTGCATTGAGCGCATCGCTGGCGAGCGGAAACTGTCCCAACGAGGAGGAGAACGCTACCTGCGCCTCGCTTGTCGGATCAGCGATTGTCGCCAGGCTAGGCGCGGCGGCGTACCCGACAACTCCCATGGCGGTGACAGTCGCTCCGACGGCCACTCCGGCAGCGGTGGCGCGCAATTTGACGGTACGGCGGCGGCTCGGCAAGCCGTCGGTGAGTGAGGTGCGCGTTGCCGGCGTGCGACGGAAGGGCCTGGTCCACAACGGAGCAACCGACTCCGTGCCGGCTATCGAGACCAGTCGCAGAGAGAGATCGGTCGGCGTCGCCCCCGGCTCAGTCTTGGTCTGGTTGAGGAGCTGGCGTACCGCGCGCAGATCCTCGATATCGCGTCGACAATCGGTGCAGTCGACAAGGTGGCGAAGAAGACGATCGCGATCGCTGTTGCTCAGGGCCCCGTCCACGAACGCTGATCGCAATTCGGCGAGCTCAGCGCACGGCGCCTTCCTCACGCCGACCTCACAGGCTCCAGACGTGTCAACGTGGAGGTCGTGCCGCCGGATCTCTCGCCGGCCTCGACCTCAACCCCCAAATACCGCAGCCGCTCCCCGGTCGGTCGGCGATGCGCGAGCGCGTTGCGCAATTGAGCCCGGCCGCGGTGTATCCGGCTCCGTACGGTTCCGATCTTGATGTCAAGAACCTGGCTGATCTCCTCATAGCTCAGGCCCTCTATGTCGCACAGCACGACGGCGGCACGAAATTCAGGTGGCAAGGCGGAGAGAGCCGCAGCGACATCGTGGTCGAGATCGGCATCAGCCAGCTGGTCGGATGGATTCGGCCAAGAACTCGGCAGGCGTTCGGCGGACCCATCGGCCAGCCCGTCGAAACGGATCTTCTGCCGACGCCGCGCGCCGTCGAGGAACAGGTTGGTCGTAATTCGATGCAGCCAGCCTTCGAACGTCCCAGGCTGGAAGCGGTGCAGTGAGCGGAACACCCGAACAAAGACGTCCTGGGTGAGATCTTCGGCGTCATGAGGGTTGCCGGTCAGCCGATAGGCCAGGCGGTAGACCCGCGCGCCATGATCACGAACGAGCTCTTCCCACGTTGGTGGCGTCCACGCGGCCAGATCAGGCTGGGAAGTCGCAGGAGCAGGGGGCTGCCAGGCCTGGGGATCAGGGGCGGGCCACTCCGCCATGAGTTCGACCTCCCTATGGTGTTCGGCACGACCAAGCAGGTTCAGCCTGAACGCCTTATTGTTGCCTGCCATCCTGGCAATGCCCTGAATGAACCCTGTCAATAGGCTGTGCACGACCGTGTCCTTCCTCACACTGTGCCAACGCTGCGAGGCCAGGCCACGTTCCAGTATCGCGCCGCATCACATGCATCCAGAAGTGCTCAGTCAGTCGAGACCACCTCGCCGGTCGGCAGGCCAGCAGCGGCCAGAGCGGAGCGTAAGCCCTCGACCTCAGCCGGGGTGGCCTCGATCAATGGCGACCTCAAACCTCCCACGTCGCGGCCTTGCAACTTGAGCCCGGCTTTGACCAGGATGCAGCCCTGGGTGGCAAAGACACCCGTATAGATAGGCAGCAGCTGCTGGTGCAAACGAAGTGCCGTAGCAACCTCACCGTCCAGATAGGCCTCGATCAGCTGCTTGGTACCGACTGCACTGAAGTGGGTCGAGGTGCCGACCACGCCCACGGCGCCAACGGACAGCAGTGGCAAGGTCATCGCATCGTCGCCGGAATAGTAGGCGAGGTCAGTTTGGGCGATGACGCGCGCGGACGCCGCCAGATCGCCTTTGGCATCCTTGACAGCCACAATCCGCGGATGTTCAGCCAGTCGCAGCATGGTGTCTGTGGCAATGGCGACCGCCGAGCGACCCGGAATGTCGTACAGCATGACCGGCACCTCGGTGGCTTCAGCGACCCGCCGGAAATGCTCCGCGATGCCAGCCTGCGGCGGTTTGGAATAGTACGGAGTCACGACGAGCAGGCCATGTGCACCGACCTTGGCTGCGGTCGCAGCCAGCTCCAGCGTGTGCTCGGTATTGAACGTGCCGACGCCGGCAACGATCCTCGCCCGATCACCAACCGCATCAAGCACGACGCGTAACAGATCCGCCTTCTCTGCGTCTGAAGTCGTCGGGCCTTCTCCGGTGGTACCGCTGATCACCAGTCCGTCATTGCCAAGCTCGTCGACGAGATAGCTTGCGAGTCCGGCCGCTGCGTCGAGGTCCAAGGATCCGTCCACATCGAACGGGGTCACCATCGCCGTCAGCAGCCGACCAAAAGGTGGTCCAGAAGGTGACATGGACATGCCCGTCATCTTAGCGAGGCACCCTCAACCCTTCCCTATAGCAAATCGTCTGGGGACGCGCTAACGGCTATTGATCTTGATCACCACCAGCGGGTCACCGTCATTGACGACATCGCCCGCAGCGACAACGACCTCCGAGACCGAGCCGGCGACGTCGGCGAGGACCGGAATCTCCATCTTCATCGACTCCAAGATCACCACCGGATCGTCGGCTGCCACCGTCTGGCCGACCTGCACCTCGACCTTCATCACGGCCGCGACGAGTTCGGCGACGACGGTATGGCTCATGCCGCCATCGTAGGGTTCGCAGCAGGGCGGTTTCGATGGCACTCTGACAGGCAGCCCGCCAGATTCGCCTCCTTCGTCGCTCGCGTACCCGGCAGCCAGACGTTCGACAACGCTCAGTCAACCGCGAGCTCCTGCAGTCGGCGAAGCGGTCCGTCGTCATAGTGGAGTATCGATAGGCTCGGATTCGTGAATTTCTTTGGTGGCAAGACCTCACCCAAAGCCGCACCCAAGCCCGGATCGTGGGCGTTTGCTGAGAACTATGTCGGTGAGTCGGAGCAGGCTGGACATGCTCGCGACAAAGCCGAGCAACTCGGAGTGGCGCCGATTGGTCGGGGATCGGCTACCGCACTGACGTTCCTCGCCAAAGTGGTGCAAGCGAGGACTGTCGTTGAGGTCGGCACCGGATCAGGGGTATCGGGTCTGGCTCTGTTCGCGGGAATGCAGCCGGACGGTGTGTTGACCAGTGTCGACATTGAGCCTGAGCATCAACAGGCCGCCCGTCAGGCATTCTTGGCTGTCGGCATACCGACGCAGCGCTTTCGGTTGATCTCCGGTCCCGCGCTCAGTGTGCTGCCGCGGCTCAGTGACGGCGCCTACGACATGGTGTTCGTTGACGCGGACAAGGCGGAGTACGCCGAGTACATCGAGGAGAGTCTGCGGCTGCTACGACGCGGCGGCGTACTCGCAGTCGACAACGCACTGTGGCACGACCGTACGGCGGACGGCAGCAACATCGATGCCGAGACCGAGGCAATCCGTAACGCTCTCGACGCCGTCAAGGACAACGAGGACCTCGTGGCCTCGCTACTCCCGGTTGGCGATGGGCTGCTGGTTGCCGTCAAGCGATGATCACCGATCTGCTACGCCGGGCACGTTTCGAGGCGCGCAGTCGAAGCAGTGCCCTAGGCTCGTGCGCTTGATCGTCCTGGGACGATTGGCGGTAACTGCGCTGGTGGGCATCCATGGCCCTCCCCACCAGCCTCGTACGCCCAGGTCGTGCAGTGTTACCGCCTCCATGCCGGCCTCGGTGAGCCAATCCGCGTAATCCTCGGCGTGGCTGATGTCAGCGATGATGATCTTGCCACCCGGTTCGAGTACTCGAACTGCTTCGGTGATCGCTTGCCGTCGATCTTCGCGAGCCTTGAGGTTGTGGATGGCAAGACTAGAGACGACAAGATCGAATTGTCCATCGTCGTAAGGCAATGTCGTGATGTTGCCGGTGTTGAGTTCGACGCGATCCTCTACGCCGCAGGCTCGCGCATTGTGTTTGGTGGCCTCGATGTCGTTGCCGGACTGGTCACGGCTACGCCACAGGTCGATACCGGAGACCCGGCCCCTGGTCAACCGTTTGGCAAGGCTGACCAAGACTGCGCCACGACCGCAGCCAAGATCAACTGCGCATTCGTTGCCTCTCAGCCCAGCATCGTCCAGCAGGTCGGACCACCAGACGAACTTCCCGTACAACGTCGTGTACAAGTAGCTGAACACACACAATCCGAAGAACAAACCGAAGATCACCGCCACTAGACCGGCCACCAGTCCATTGGTGATCATCAACACAATGCCGATGATCACCAGGAGGACGGCAGTTGCGCCCAGTGCGAGGGGAACCATGGGAGCATCGACCCCGAATGTTCCACCCTCAGGTTTGCCTGCCTCCTGGCCCCCCGCCGCTGAGGCAGGCGGGTTCATGTCGGCGAGACGGTGACGCCCTTGCCGACCACCGTGATACCACCTTCGGAGACGGAGAAGCCGCGGGCTTCATCAGCTTCGGGGTCAACCCCCACCTTCGCGCCATCTGGCACTACGACGTTCTTGTCCAAGATCGCACGATGGACCACGGCGTTATGTCCGATGATCACGTGTGACAAGATCACTGAATTGTCGACTTTGGCGCCATCGTGAACTGCCACGTTGGGCGAGAGCACCGAAGTCTCGATCGAGCCGCCTGACACGACGCAGCCGGGACTCACGATCGAGTCCAGCGCGACGCCCTTGAGAGTGAACTTCGCGCCAGGCATCTGCACCGGGTAGGTCCAGATCGGCCAATCCAAGTTGTAGAGGTTGAACACTGGGTCAACCGAAACCAAATCCATGTGCGCTTCGTGGTAGGCATCGAGCGTGCCAACGTCGCGCCAGTAGGCCTTGTCACGCTCAGTCGAGCCCGGGACCTCGTTGGCGGTGAAGTCGTACACCAGCCCCTCGCCGCGACTCACGAAACTCGGGATGATGTCGCCGCCCATGTCGTGACGAGAGCTGTCATTCTCAGCGTCCGCGGTAAGCGCCTCGATCAGCGCGTCGGTGGAGAAGATGTAATTGCCCATCGAGGCGAATGAAGCATCTGGATCGTCTGGCAGGCCTGGTGGGTCGGCCGGCTTCTCGAGGAAGTCTTTGATCTTGTTGTCGGCCCCGGCGTCGATCACCCCGAAGGCACTCGCCTGGTTACGCGGCACCCGGATGCCAGCCACCGTGCAGCCGAGGCCGCCATCGATGTGCGCGTCGAGCATCTGGGATACGTCCATCCGATAGATGTTGTCCGCGCCGAAGACGACGACGTAGTCCGGTTCCTCATCGCCGATCAGGTTCATCGACTGATAGATCGCGTCAGCACTGCCCTGGTACCACCGCGGCCCGAGGCGCTGCTGCGCTGGCACCGGAGTGACGTAGTTCCCGAGCATGGTCGACATGCGCCAGCTCAAGGAGATGTGCTTGTCCAGCGAATGCGACTTGTACTGCGTCAAGACAGCGATCTGTCGCATCCCCGCGTTTGCCAGATTCGACAGGACGAAGTCGATCAAGCGGTATGTGCCACCAAACGGGACTGCCGGCTTTGCTCGATCCATCGTCAACGGCATCAGACGTTTGCCTTCGCCACCAGCCAGAACGATCGCCAAAACCCGTGGACGCGCACGCATGAGTTGAACCTAGCCCATACCTGCCCTGGGAGGCACTGTTCTCGGCCATCATGTGGTCACAACTCCTGCGCTGTGGAACGATGCGAACTATGGCCCAGGCAGACACTGATCGACTGTCCATCTCGTTGCTGACCCGGGAGTATCCACCATCGATCTACGGTGGCGCTGGCGTGCATGTCGCCCAGCTCGTGCCGCAGTTGCGCAAGCTCATCGATGTTGATGTGCAATGCATGGGCGAGCCGCGTGAGGGTGCCACGGCGCACCCTGAGAACTATCCGGAAGGAGCCAACGCTGCGCTCCGGGTGTTTGGGGCCGACCTCTCGATGGTGGCAGCGATTCCTCAGGTGGACCTGGTTCATTCGCACACCTGGTACGCCAACCTGGCCGGCCACCTTGCCGGTCTATTCCACGACATTCCGCACGTCGTTTCAGCACACTCACTGGAACCGCACCGTCCCTGGAAGGCCGAGCAGCTCGGTGGCGGCTACCGGCTCTCGTCGTGGGCCGAGAAGACTGCCTTCGAAGGGGCGGATGCAGTGATCGCCGTCAGTGCCGGGATGCGTAACGACACATTGGAGTCCTATAACGATCTTGATCCAGACAAGGTGCACGTGGTCAAGAACGGCATTGATACCGAGGAATTCAAGCCTGATGCAGGCACCGACGTCGTCACCGGACTTGGTATTGATCTTGATAAACCGTCCGTCGTCTTCGTCGGCAGGATCACTCGGCAGAAGGGTCTGATACATCTGGTGCGAGCAGCCGAGAAGTTCGATCCCGACACCCAAGTCGTGCTACTCGCCGGCGCGCCGGATACGCCAGAGATCGCGCAGCAGATCGGTGATGCTTTCGGCCATCTCCAGTCCACTCGCGGGAACGTCTTGTGGATCGAGGAAATGCTGCCGCGCCAACAGGTACGCCAGGTGCTGTCCCACGCAACGGTGTTCGCCTGCCCGTCCGTGTACGAGCCGTTGGGCATTGTCAATCTCGAAGCAATGGCCTCTGAGACCGCAGTCGTCGCTAGCGCGGTGGGCGGCATCCCCGAGGTCGTGGTCGACGGCGTGACCGGTTATTTGGTGCCGTACGACCCAGCAAAGGCCGATGATCCATCGGCGGTTGCGGCCTTCGAAGAAGATTTCGCAGCCAAGATCAATGCCGTGACCAGAGACCCCGACAAAGCGAGGGCCTTTGGGCTCGCTGGGCGGCAACGCTGCATTGATGAGTTCGATTGGTCCAAGATCGCCGCCGAAACCGTTGAGGTCTACCGCCGCGCACGTGAGGTTCACCAAAGCTGAGGTTGAAGCGATGGTGCGGCGGCGCAGGTTAGCGGCCCGCTACGCCGATCGCAGCGTCGCAGGCCGGCTGCTCGCGGAGGCCCTGGTTGCCGAGGCCGCGCTTGAGAAGCCGGTCGTTCTAGCGCTGCCGCGGGGCGGTGTGCCGGTCGCAGCGGAAGTGGCGGCCCAGCTGAATGCTCCGCTCGGTCTGATCTTGGTACGCAAGATCGGCGTCCCAGGCCGCAGTGAGCTGGCGATGGGAGCCCTAGCGATGATCCATGGTCAGCTCTCCGAATTCCGCAACGATGAGATCGTCGATGGATTAGGTATCTCGAGCCAGGCGTTCGACGCTGCGCGCAACCGCGAACGGGTAGAGCTCGAGCGTCGCGCCAGCCTATTTCCGTACCGCGATCTCCGTGTCGCGGATTCGACCGTCATTGTTGTCGACGACGGCCTGGCAACCGGCTCGACCATGCTGGCGGCGGTCTCGGCTGTCCGGGTGCTCCGGCCGGCCGCGGTCGTCGTCGCCGTTCCGGTGGGAGCACGACAGGCGGTACGGGCTTTGCGGGCGGTCGCAGATCTGGTCGTCTGCCTCTCCGCTCCTGAACCATTCATCGCGGTCGGCGCCGCGTACCAGGACTTCCGGCAGCTCAGTGACGAGGAAGTTGTCACGATCCTCAATCAGTTCTCCTCGTGAGCCCGCGCTCCGGCTCAGTTGATGTCGATCTCCCTACCACCGGTCAGCAGCAGGAGTTCCCGGTAGGTCAAGGGGAAGACCGCGTGCGGAATGCCACCTGCGGCCCAGAGCTGGTCGAAGGCAGCCAACGCGCGATCGACGATGGTGGGAATGGGTTGCGGATGACCAACGGGAGCCACCCCGCCGATCGGCTGGCCCGTGTGTTCGCGTACGAAGTCAGCTGAAGCACGGCGCAGCTCAACCCCGAGCTGCTCGCCGACTTTGATCATGTCGACCCGATGCGCGCCACTGGTCATGATCAACAGCGCTGCCCCGCGATCGGTCGCGAAGATCAACGAGTTGGCGATGGCGCCAACCGGGCATCCGAGATATGCCGCAGCAGCGCGCGCCGTAGTGACGGCCTCGTCGAGCATCTGAACACGACCCGGCAGCCCCGCAGCTTGCAGGATGTCGTTGACGGCCTCACAGTTCGGGTGCATGGCTGTCGTTCTCCTTTTGCGACGTGCAGCTGGTCGCCACAAGACAAGCAAAAGGACCTAGTCACTGCGACCAGGTCCTTTGCGCTATTAGCTGTTGATCTATCCAACGACTTCTTTCAGTGCGCCCGCAAGCTCGGCCGCCTCATCGGCGTTGAGTTCCACGACGAGCCGACCGCCACCCTCGAGCGGAACCCGCATGACGATCCCACGTCCCTCTTTGGTCACTTCCATAGGGCCGTCACCCGTCCGCGGTTTCATTGCTGCCATCGCGCATCCTCATCCTGTAGTGATCTGGCAAACGTGCCGAGTCAATTATTCCGTATCACCTAGTCCTACCATCCTCGGGTGCTGGCTGAGGAGAAGATCCTTCAGCGGGATTCAGTCGGGCCAAGCTGGCGGTGGCGCGAAGCACCCGGCCACATGGTCGTCGATCAGGCCGACGGCCTGCATCATCGCGTACGCCGTTGTGGGGCCGAAGAAGCGGAAACCCAGGGCCTTGAGCTCCTTCGCCAGCGCTACAGACTCCGGGGAGGTCGCGCGCCACTCGCCAGCACCAGGTCGTGGCCGGCCGATTACGCGATAGCCGAGAATGAGATCGGCGTATCTCGGACCAAGATCGACAACCAAGCGAGCGTTGTCGATGGCTGCGGTGATCTTGGAGCGGTTACGGACGATGCCCGGGTCGCTCAGCAGTCGTACGAGGTCGTCCTCGTCGAAGGCGGCTACCAGCTCTGGCTGAAAGCCCGCGAAGGCTCGCCGGAAGTTCTCCCGCTTGCGGAGGATGGTGATCCAGGACAAGCCGGACTGGAATGCCTCCAGGGTCATGCGCTCATAAAGACCCTGCACACTGCTGACCGGCTTACCCCACTCGTCGTCGTGATAAGCGAGATATTCCGGGGCCGACAGTGCCCAGGGACAGCGCAACAATCCGTCGGGGCCAGGTGCGGCGGCAGTGATCATCGCGCCTCGGCTATCGCTCCGAACGCGCGCAGAGAGCTGGCAAAACCAGCCCGCATGACCGGCAGCGCGAGCCGCGCCAGCCACTCGACGGCCCTCCCGCCGGGCAGCGAAAACACCTCGGTGCACGAGACCGTGGTCTTGTCGTTATGCCCGGCTAAGCGAAATGCGCCCTCTCCGGTGAAGTAGGGGCCGAGGTGCAAGATCTCCAGCTCGGCTGTTCCGTCCGCGGGTGGCGACCAACCGGTCACGATGAAGCGGTCCAGCAACCCCACCGGAATCCGGCCGACCCAGACGCCGGACAGCGCCTCAACCTGCGCGCCAAGCCCAACGCTTCGGTCATTGGTCACTTTCACGGTCGTGAATGGAATCCAACGAGACTGTCCAGCCCAGTCGATGAGTACCTCCCAGGCCGCGTCAACCGAAGCCTCCACCACGGCTGCCACCTCGAGCCGGACACTCACCTAGCTGTCCCGCCACCGAGGTTGCTGGCCGTCGTCCATCCCTGCCGGCGGCAGCTCCGGCGGCGCGAAGCCGCCGCCCTGACTCGGCCGAATCAACGGGAAGAATCGTGTGCTCTGCCGCTCGCGCTGAGGTAGTTGACTCCAAGCGTCGTTGCGAGACGGTTGCACCTTCGGCCAGCTCTGCGATCAATGCGTCACGTTCGGCAATCTCGAGGGCGAGCCGATCGAGCAGGTCATCCACCTGAGCCATCGCATAGCCGCGCAAGGTCACGCCGAATCGAATGCTTTTCAGCTCTTCCGCCGTGAGGGCTCCACCTGTTGGCAGATCCTGCCGGTAGGTGTCGTACACGGGGTCCCGGCTCATCTGTCCCATCCCTCCAGCGGCGGCCATTGCCGCGACGCCCAGTGCGGCGACGGCGACGACAGCGATCAACCACTCCATGGGGTAAATGCTGTCACACGCTGTAATTTCGAGCTGCTGCGCGCATCGCACGCTTGGATCCGCTGCCGTCGTCGTCGCTCGCAAAGGAAAGACACCTCTGCTCCCTCTTCCTCCGTGCGGCGGGCGCGCGATTTTCGACGCTCGCAACTAACCTATTCCGGCCGGCGCGGCGGCGAGAACGGCGAGTGATCCCCCAGCATCAGATTCACCGCTACATCGGCATCATCGGTGATCGTGAAGGTGTCGAGATCAGTGGCCGAGATCGTTTCCGCGACCGAGTGCGGCGCTTCGCAACCATTCCACCAGCCCTCTCCAGTACTGAGTGTCGAGCAGCACAACCGGGAACTGGGTGACTTTGTGGGTCTGTACCAACGTCAGCGCCTCGAACAGCTCATCCAAGGTGCCGAAGCCGCCTGGCAGCACTACAAAGCCTTGGGCGTACTTGACGAACATCGTCTTGCGCGCGAAGAAGTAGCGGAAGTTGATGCCGAGGTTGACGTAGGGGTTGAGGCCAGACTCGAACGGCAGCTCAATGCCCAGGCCCACCGAAACTCCGCCCGCCTCCGCCGCACCTTTGTTGGCGGCCTCCATGACGCCGGGGCCGCCTCCGGTGATGACGGCAAGGCCGGCGCGTACGAGCTGAGCACCGAGCCGCTCGGCGGTGGCATACAGCGGATGATCACGTGGCGTACGGGCAGAGCCGAAGACACTGACTGCGGGCCCCAACTCTGCGAGGGTCCCGAACCCGTCGATGAATTCGGACTGGATGCGCAGTACTCGCCACGGATCGGTGTGCACCCAGCCGGTGGCACCGCGACTCTCCAGCAGCCGTTGGTCATCCGTGGCGTGAGTTGCGGTCCGCTCGCCGCGTACCACGGCGCCCTCCACCCGCCAGTGTTCGGGTTCCTCCATCAGGCCGCCTTCTCCCCCTCCGTACCCTCAACCCAACCAACGCAGCAGGGCGTTGCGGCAGGCGATGACGTCCTCAGCTGGGCAGAACTCATCGTCGGCGTGGGCCTTGGTGGCATCGCCCGGTCCGAAATTGACTGCAGGGATGCCCATCGAGCTGAAGCGTGCGACGTCGGTCCATCCGAGCTTCGCACTAGCGTGACCGCCGACCGCGCGGAGAAATTCAGCGGCAGCAGGCTGGTCGAGGCCGGGTCGGGCACCGGCGGCGACATCAACGACCTGGACGGAATAGCCGTCCAGGATTTCTCGTACGTAGGCCTCGGCCTGGGCTGCGGACTTGTCAGGGGCGAATCGGTAGTTGACCTCGACAACGCAGCGGTCCGGGATGATATTGCCGGCGATTCCGCCGGTGATCCCGACGGCGTTCAGCCCTTCGTGGTAAGTCAGCCCGTCGACCTCGATCTGTTCGGGCTGGTATGAGGCCAGGCGCTGCAGTACGCCGCCGGCATCATGGATCGCGTTGTGACCCATCCAGGCCCGCGCCGAATGGGCGGCTACGCCAGTCAGCTCCACGTCCAACAGCATGGTCCCCTGGCATCCGCCCTCGATTCGGGCACTGGTTGGTTCACACAGCACCGCGAAGCTGCCTTGCAGAAGCTCGGGATGCTCCCCGGCTATCCGTCCGAGACCGTTGCGATACGCCTCGACCTCCTCGTTGTCGTAGAACACCCAGGTGATGTCGCGCTGCGGCTGCGCTAGTGCCGCGGCAACCGACAACTGGACGGCGACGCCTGCCTTCATGTCGCAGGCCCCGCGACCCCAGATGATCTCCCTGCCGTTGCCGTCCTGCGTCGTCCACGACGGCAGGTTGCCAGCCACGGGCACCGTGTCGAGATGGCCAGCGATCACCACCCGCTCAGACAGGTTGAGTTCGGTGCGAGCGAGGACCACATTGCCGTCGCGCAGCACAGTCAAGTGGTCGTGCGGCGTGAGCGCCTCCTCCACTCGATCGGCGATTTCTGCTTCGTTGCCGCTGACCGACTCGATGTCGATCAATGCTCGTAGCAGATCGACAACATCACCGGCCAGGTCCAGAGGCGCAGACACGAGCGGCACCTTACAGCGTCGGTAGGCTCTGCCCATGACTGACGCCGCCGCTGCCCGTGGTCGGCCTGCCTGGGGGTGGGGCCTCGCCTCGATTCATGCCTCGGGTCAGGTGCTGGACACCTACTTCCCGACGCCTCGGCTGGGCGTTGCGGACGACAGTGCGGCACCCCCGGCGCTCATCTCGGCGGTAGTCGACGACGACACTCGCGGCGTCCGCACCGAGGTTGTCATGGTTGAGATCGATCTGGCCGCGCCACCAGCCGGCACGTCCGACGCCTACCTGAGGCTTCACCTGCTCAGTCATCGGCTGGTCAGGCCACGTGACCTCAATATGACCGGCATCTTCAGCTCGCTTCCGAACGTCGTGTGGACGTCGGCCGGTCCGTGCGCTGTCGAAGGCTTGGAAGAGGTCCGCATCCGAATGCGCGCCCGCGGTGAACATCTCACCGTCTTTGGCGTGGACAAGTTCCCGCGGATGGTCGACTATGTGCTGCCCACTGGCGTACGCATCGCCGATGCTGACCGGGTCCGGCTTGGCGCCCATTTGGCCGAGGGCACGACCGTCATGCACGAGGGCTTCGTCAACTTCAACGCGGGCACCATCGGCACCTCCATGGTCGAGGGGCGCATTTCAGCCGGGGTGGTGGTTGGCCGTGACTCCGACGTGGGTGGTGGTGCCTCGATCATGGGCACGCTGTCCGGCGGGGGCACCGAAGTGATCTCGATCGGCGAGCGTTGCCTGCTCGGCGCGAACGCAGGCATCGGGATTGCCTTGGGCGACGACTGCGTTGTCGAGGCCGGCCTTTATCTCACGGCGGGCACCAAAGTGACACTGCCGAGCGGAGATGTGGTCAAGGCACGGACCCTGTCGGGTGAGAACGGCCTGCTGTTCATTCGCAACTCGGTGACAGGCGCCGTCGAGATGCGTCGCCGGCAACGCGGCGGAGTTGAATTGAACGCCGAGCTGCACGCGAACTGAGTGCATGTGCAATCCCGAACAGCCCGAGCTGTTGGCTGCCTCGTCGTCGCGTTCGTCTTCTTGATCGCTGGCGGCGTCGGGGCTTTCTGGTGGCTCCGTTCCCGGAATCTGACTGAGCCTGTCCTGGGCCAACAACGATGTGTTGCGACGGCCAACAATAAATCCACCGTGGTGGACCTCGACCAGGCCCACTTCGCGTCGATCATCGCGGGCGTGTCGGTACGCCGGGGGCTGCCGGCCCGCGCAGCTTCCATCGCCCTTGCGACGGCCTATCAGGAATCAGGCATCCGCAACCTTGACTACGGCGATAGCGACTCCGTTGGCCTGTTCCAGCAACGCCCCTCGCAGGGCTGGGGCACCAAGCAGCAGCTGATGGATCCGTACTATTCGACCGGGAGGTTCTACGACGCTCTGGTCAAGATCAAGAACTGGGAGAGCGATGACATCAACGACGTCGCCCAAAAAGTGCAACGTAGTGGGCATCCGGAGGCGTATCGCGATCATGAACAAGATGGCCGGGTGCTCGCCAGCACTTTGACCGGTCAGTCAGCGGCTGGATTCAGCTGCCTGGACCGGAGCGGCACTGCAGGAGATGTCAAGGGGCTACGCGCTGCGATGCAGCGGACGTTCGGCTCGATCGACGACTCCGCCGACGGCAAGGTGATCACCATTCGTGCCCGGAGCGAGCGCCGAGCCTGGGCGTACGCGCACTATGCCGTTGCCAACGCCGCCTCGTACGGCGTGACGACGGTGAAGATCGGAAACCGCTCCTGGCAAACTCAGGACTTCAATCTCCCCGATTGGCAGGAAAGCTCTCCAACGCTGAAGAGTCAGCGCGTCGAGATCACGGTCCGCTGAAGGAGCCGTCGAGCAAACGTGTTGCGGCGGCGGCTATCCGCTCATCTGTCGCAGTCAAGGCGACGCGTACGTGCCGCCCGGCGGCCGGTCCGTAGAAGTCACCCGGCGCGACCAAGATGCCGAGGCGTGCGAGGAAATCCACGGACGCATGGCAGCTCTCGTTGCGGGTGGCCCAGAGGTAGATCGCTCCCTCGGAGTGCTCGATCCGGAAGCCGGCCGCTTCCAGCGCCGGCCGCAGCACGGCGCGGCGCTTGAGATATCGCGCCCGCTGCTGTGCGACATGATCATCATCGCCAAGTAAGTCGATCATCACCTCTTGGACCGGACGAGGTACCAGCATTCCTGCGTGCTTCCGAATCAGCAGCAGGTCGGCCACCACATCTCGATCCCCCGCCACGAACCCGGCCCGGTAGCCGGCAACGTTCGAGCGCTTGGAGAGGGAATGCAGCGCAAGCAGCCCGTCGTGGCGACCTTCGTTGATCTCCGGATGCAGCACCGAGATCGGCTCAGCGTCCCAACCGAATTCCCCGTAGCACTCGTCGGAGGCAACCAGCGCGCCATGCTCGCGGGCCCAGCTCACACGATGCTTCAGCGCCTCGGGATCGAGAATCTGGCCCGTCGGGTTCGATGGTGAATTGATCCAGATCAGCGCCGGCCTCGCGTTCCCGAGCTGGTCGAGGTCGTCGCAGGCAACTGCCCGGCAGCCGGCGATCTTGGCACCGACCAGGTAGGTCGGGTACGCCATGGTCGGGTAGACCACAAGATCATCGCGACCCAGGCCCAGCAAGGTGGGCAACCAGGCCACCAGTTCCTTCGTACCGATGACCGGCAGCGTCGCTTCGGGATCCAGTTCAGCGGCGCCCCAGCGTCGCGTCAGGTAGGAAACAATCGCGTCGCGTAGTTCAGCGGTGCCCGACGTCAGGGGATATCCCGGGCTGTTTGCCGCGCGTGACAATGCCCGCATCCCGAGCTCTGGAGTGGGATCGACCGGTGTTCCGACCGAAAGATCAACAATTCCGTCGGGATGCGCAGCCGCTGTCGCCCTTGCCGCCGCGATCGTATCCCAGGGAAAGTCGGGGAGGGCCGCCGCTAGCGTCGTGGTGGAACCTCGGTCAACACGGCCAAGTGATGACTCGAGTGGCGTCACTCGTCATGCTCTTGTGGGGGCAAGCTCTCGATCAACGGATGATCTTTGTCGATCACACCGAGCTTGGCCGCGCCACCCGGGGAACCGAGATCGGAGAAGAAGTCGACATTGGCGTTGTAGTACTCCTTCCACTCGTCAGGCGTGTCGTCCTCGTAGAAGATCGCCTCCACCGGGCAGACCGGCTCGCACGCGCCGCAGTCGACACATTCGTCAGGGTGGATATAAAGCATCCGCTTACCCTCATAAATGCAGTCGACCGGGCATTCCTCGACGCATCCACGATCCTTCAGATCTACACAGGGCTGTGCAATGACGTACGTCACGGATTGTCGCTCCTTGAATTCTCTTCTCGTGCGTCGTCGCTTGCGCGAGCAACGCGATCGTTATCGCCTAGTATCACGCCTCTCGGCAACGATGCTTACTTAGGTCCAGCAACGAAAGGTCGGTCTGGTGGCTGGTCGAAAAGGTGACCCGCTGGCCGATGCGCTGCCCGACGAGCGTTGGGTGGTGAGGTGCTGGCTGCCTGACGGTTCGGCTACTGATGTCATCGGCTGGATCGAATCGCTGGACGCAACCTCCGTGCGGCTCTCGAGCGTTGACCAGCATGTGCACGTGATCGAGAGATCCAAGATCATTGCCGCGCGCCATGTCCCTGCAGCAGCTGGTGGACCTGATCCCCGGCGAATATCCGCCGCTGATCTGCAGCGCCACGCGCTGCTGGGCTGGTTGGGCTGGCACGAGCCACTCGGTGAGTGGACTCTTCGAGCGGCAGGCGGCTTTACGCGACGCGCCAACTCATGCCATGCGGTCGGTGATCCTGGCATTCCGATCCAGACAGGCCGCCGACCAGATCATCGGTTTCGCGGTCACCCACGACATCGCTCCGATGGCCCAAGTGATCGAAGAATCGCCGGAGGAGCACGGGCTGCGAGATTTGGGCTGGGTGAGCAGCGATCAGCCGACCGCCGTTCTGGTCACCCGGCTGGCCGACTTCCTCGCCGGCCGACCGGTCAGGTCTGCGGTGGAGATCAGCGAGAAACTGGAGCCCGACTGGGAAGAGGCGTATTCCCGCAGTCGGCCGAATACCGATTCAGCCATTGTTCGGATGATCTTGGAAGGTAGCCCTCCGCTAGCCTTCGCGGGCGTTGCTGCCGATAAGCCCGATGATCGTTCCGAGCTCCTTGCTATCGCCCGCGGCCACCGCAGCACGGACTGGCTGGGACTCGCGGCGATCTGGACCCGTCCTGATCATCGTCGGCGCGGACTCGCAGCAGCGATGATGGCAGCGCTTGGCCATTGGGCGGCTCGGCAGGGCGCGCGATATGCCTATGTGCAGGTCGCGACTGTCAATCAGCCGGCCATTGGCGCGTACACCACGCTGGGATTCGTCTCTCATCACCACTACCGCTATCTCGCTCCCCCACAGTGATCGTGTGGGCTGAGCCCTTTGGCAAGCTCAGGACGGCGCCTGTCGAAGCGCCGGACTGAACGCCCCTTCGACAGGCCCAGCGCGCATCGGCTCAGGGCGCATCGGCTCAGGGCGCATCTGAGCAGGCTTCAGCCGCTCTTGGGTTTCTTGCAGGTGACCTTGTCAGTCGGCGCATATGTCCACTTGAAATTCTCTCGGCGGACAACCGAGCCGTTCATGTAGAACAGTCGCTGGTAGCGCACATCGAAGCCCGGCACCGGACTACTCGGCTCGCATTTCGGCGAATCGTCGGTGACCTCGTGCCCGTTCTTGAAGTTGGACTTGACCGGAGCAGTCGCGACGACCTTGTCATAAGTCTTGGTTGACCACATCTTGACGGTGATGGATCCCTTCCTGGTGGGTGTCCCTTTCACGATGTAGGCCTGCACCAATACGCCGTACTTGGTGTCGTTTTGAAACCTGAGGTCGACACCAGGCCATGCCACCGTTGCCTCGCGACCGGCTGGGTACCGGTCGATAAACAAACCGTGCGGCTTATGGAAGATGTCCTTGAGTCCGGCAAAGAACATGGCGTTGTACGTGGTTGTGGCACTCTGCGAGACCCCACCACCAAGTTCCTTCTTGAACCTGCCGCCCTTTGATGATGAACCCCTTGGTGAAACCGTTGGCTACGGTTCGCTCTCCGACGATCTTGTTGAGCGAGAAGACGTCCCCTGGCTTGAGCAACGTGCCGTTGATCAATGCCGCTGCCCTGCCGATGTTGATGTTGCGATACGGGAGGTAGGGAAAGTAGGTAGTGAACTTTCCCGTCACCCGCTTGATGCGGAGCTTCTTCGCGTCGGCGGTCGAGAAGGTCGCCTTCGCGCCGGTGAGCTTGGCGCTCACCGTTCGCTCTGCCGCCGGCTTGATCAACACCGGCTCGACGGCCCGCTTCAGGTCGTCGGCTGCAACAGTGGTCCCGTTCACAGCCGGGATGACCTTCGGCTTCCCTTTTACTAGGCGCACGGTGGCGTCCCTGGGTTCTACGAGCTCAACCTTTTTGATCGCGGGCCGGGCGCTGTGCCGCAGTTTCTTTGCGTCGAGCGCGGGAACCAGAGTTCCGTTCTGAGGAAGGAACTCAATCGAGGACGCGAGCATCCTCGGGCTCACCTCGAACGATCCAGCGCTGGCGACCTTGACCTTGACCGGCGCGGCTATTGCAGGCTTGGCGAAGTCAGCGACCACCTGGTCGGCCTCCTCATCTGTGACCGCGGGCTGAGCAACATCCGCCGGCAGTTCAACCGGACCCGACCCGGTCAAGAAGCTGCTCCTGAGTACGGCAGTCGCGGCATCCTGCTGCAGTGTCGTTCCCTCGCGGGCCTTCTGCTGCTTGATTTTCACGCCTTTGTACGCCACCGCAGCGTCGATCGGTGCGTGGTTGAAGGTCTTGGTCAAGCCACCAACCGCGGCCTGCAGCTTGGGCTCATCGACCACGACCACGGCGTCAACGGCCGATCCGCCCGTCAACACCTTGACGATCCGCAGCGGATTCAGGCTCTTCCCTCCCCCGGCGGCCTCGACACTCTTCGGATAGTCGACTGCCATGCCGGCATCTGCCGGTTTCAGCTGCGCCTGTTCCTCTCTCACCGTGAGATTCAATGGTTCGGCTGCCGTCGGACCAAGCTCGGTCGTCAGCTTGTCGATGGCTTCGGACGGGTGCAACCCGCCAACAGCGACGCCGGAGATCTGAGCCTTCTTCGGGAGCTTGTCACCGGCCACGAAATAGCCGACGACGTAGAGGATCCCGAGTATGACCACGACTCCGCCGACAATGGCGGCGACGAGGCGCCAGTCCACGTGTTTGAGGGCGGATCGCTCCTTTGGGGTTGGCTCATCCGCTGAACGGCCTGAGTCCTCGATGACCGTCTCATCGGGCCCAACGTCCCATCTTGGCGTCTGGGTGGTCACAAAACTGCTACCTCAGGTTGGACTTCATTGATGTGGTCGGCGTGCGCGCACCCGCGTTCACCGACGGATGCCGTCGCCCCGGGCGTTTCGCTCTCCTCCCCGATACGCTCACGCCCCTAGGAATAGGCCCCCCGATAGTACGTCAATGGAGGCCGTGCGTTTGGGTCGTCATCAGAAGGCAGACCGCTAGCCCGCACAATCTCACCCACCACAATCGTGTGATCGCCGCCATCGTGCATCCCGTACGTCGTGCATTCCACCCAGGCCAGCGCATCATCGATCAGCGGCGTCCCGCTAAGTGGGCTCGGGGTGTGCGGGATGTCGTCAAACTGGCTGAGCAGATCTCGGCCGCGATTGGAGAAGTGCCAGGCAATCTGCTCCTGGTCGACGGTCAGCAGCGACAGGCACCAGTTGTCGGTTTCGGTAATCGCGCGGTGGAAACGGCTCGACTTGCTGACGCACACCAAAACCAGAGGGGGGTCCAGGGAGACCGCGCACACCGCGGTAGCTGTCATCGCATGTTTGATCCCGCGATGAAGCGCGGTGGCGATGGTGACGCCAGAGGCGAAATGTCCCATCACGTGGCGCAGCGCATCCGGTGAGCCCGGAACACCAAAGGCGGGTGCCGATGCGCTCGCCGGGTACGCCTCCGGCCAGCTCGCGCTCGTCACGCGCTAGTGTCGTGCATTCGAAGTCCCTTGACAGTAGGCGTCGTCCAGGTGGATGCCTGTCGTCGCAAGGCGACGCGCGGCGTCGACACGCAAGGCCGAGGAGGAGTCCCATAGCGGTCGTTCTATGGGCGACGACCAGAACGCAGCGGGGCGCCGCCTGGGCGGCGCATACGTCAAGCGACTTTGGATGCTCGGCACTAGCTCAGCCCGGCGAACAGGTCGTCGGCCCAGCCTTCGCCCGGCGGAAGTGGAACGCCGCATGCGAAGTCGGTAGTACTCGCGTGCCCAACGGGAGTCGCCGAGCACCTCGGCACCTGCAAAGAATGGGCCGTCAGGCGTGATTTGGGTGGCGTGGGCCCGCATGGCAGCGATCTTTTGTGCCACCCAGGGGGTTCCGTCAATCGCCACGTCTATGTCGGCGTCATCAGAGAGCATGCGCGCCATCGGACCGTCTGGATCGAAGCCCTGCCAGGTCTCTTGGTCACCGGCAGCGCGTAACGCCTCGAGGCTGGCCAGCATCCGGCTCTTGCTCATCGCGATCCAGAACACTCGAGACACGGTCCACGGCTGCCCGAGGTCCCGACGGTAGGACGGCACTCCCGCCAGCTGGGTGGCGTACATGGCCACCCGATGCGCCTGAATGTGATCCGGGTGACCGTAGTTTCCGATTTCGTTATAGGTGACCACGACCTGTGGTCGCCGATCGCGGATCACCGGCACCAGCTCGTTGGCGGCCTCGAGCAGGTCGGTGGTCCAGAGGATTCCTTCGCGGAGGACATCCCGAGCAATGGCGCGGCCCTGCGCGTCGTACGCCATGCCGGAGTCGCGAAAGCGGCCGTCACCACCAAGCCGGATGTAGTCCGTAACGCCGAGGGTCTCCATCGCCAGCTTGAGTTCGCCCAGCCGGTGATCGCCGAGGTCGTCGTTCTGGTCCGGGGCCAGATGGGCGAGATCCTCCACGAGCACCTCACCCTCCTCGCCGAGGGTGCAGGTGACCAAACACACGGCCGCACCTTCCGACACATACTTCGCCATCGTCGCCCCGTTGTTGATCGTCTCGTCATCGGGATGCGCATGGACCAACATCAGCCGCCGTTCGGGCTCAGTCACAGCAGTCACGGGCCCACCTTATGTCGCACGGCACGCTCGCTTCGTGGATGACCAGGGAGACGACTCTCGGCCGCCGGTCAAGATCAGAGGATGACCCGAGGCTCGGCGAAGTGACATGCCGAAAGGTGCGCCGACTCTCCGTCAGGGCGCTCGATCAGCAAAGGTTCGTCGATACTGCAGATTTCCTGTGCCTTCCAGCAACGGGTATGGAACCGGCAGGCCGCTGGGGGGTTGGCCGGGCTCGGCACGTCACCAGTCAGCACGATCTGCTCCCGCATCTTGCGCATCGTGGGATCGGGCAGCGGCACGGCCGACAGCAGAGCTTGTGTGTACGGGTGGGTCGGCCGAGAGTAGATCTGATCCTCGTCTCCGAGCTCTACCAGCTTGCCCAGATACATCACGCCCACGCGATCCGAGATGTGCCGGACCACCGACAGGTCGTGGGCGATGAAGATGTACGCCAGGCCCAGCTCGTTTTGCAGCTTCTCGAGCAGATTCACCACTTGGGCCTGAACAGAGACGTCCAGCGCCGACACCGGCTCGTCGCAGATGATCACCTTTGGATTGAGCGCCACGCCGCGGGCGATGCCGATCCGCTGGCGCTGCCCGCCGGAGAACTGATGAGGGTAGCGGTTGATGTGCTCGGGGTTGAGACCGACCAGATCGAGCAGTTCCTGCACCCTCCGGCGGCGGCCGCCCTTCGCCACCACGTCGCGATGGATCTCAAACGGCTCGCCGACGATGTCTCCGACCGTCTTGCGCGGGTTGAGCGAAGTGTAGGGATCCTGAAAGACGATCTGGATATCCCGCCGGAGCCGGCGCATATCCCCGCCCGTCTGGGAGTAGACGTCCACCCCGTCGAAGGTGAGCTTGCCGCCCGTCGGCTCCTCCAGCCGCATGAGCATCCGGCCCAGAGTTGACTTCCCGCAGCCGGATTCGCCGACGATGCCGAGTGTTTCGCCCTTGTACAGCTCGAAGGAGACGCCATCGACAGCCTTGACCTGCCCGACCGTACGCCGCAGCACGCCAGCCTTGATCGGGTAGTACTTGACCAGGTTCTCGGCCTTAGAGCACCACCTCGCGGCTCATTGCAGGCTCATCCTCCCTCGCTCAACATCTTGCTCGTAATCAAGCCCTCCAGCGGCGACCGGATGCTCCAGTCCGAGCTCCAGATGCGCCACCACTTCCTCGGTAGTCTGGGTGACCTCAAGCTCTGGGCTCTGAGTCAGCAGCAGCTCGGAGAAGTGGCACGCGGCAAGCCTGTGCCGAGCAACCTCCCGCAGCGGCGGCGGTGGGTCCACCCGGCAGATGTCATGGGCGTAATGGCAGCGCGGATTGAACGGGCATCCAGGCGGGATGTTCATCAGGTTGGGCGGCAGGCCGCCAATCGCGAAGAGTGTCTCGCCCTTCTGATCAAGTCGAGGGATCGAGTCGAGCAGGCCCTTGGTGTAGGGATGGGCAGGCTGGGCATACAGCTCAAAGGCATCAGCCTGCTCCACGATGCGGCCGGCGTACATCACGGCGATCCGATCCGCCACGTCGGCCACCACGCCGAGGTCGTGAGTGATCAGGATGAGGCCCATCTTGCGCTCCTCCTGCAGGTCTTTCAGAAGCTGCATGATCTGGGCTTGCACTGTCACGTCCAGCGCAGTTGTCGGCTCGTCTGCGATCAGCACAGCGGGATCCAAGTGCGATCGCCATGGCGATCATGATGCGCTGCCGCATACCGCCGGAGAACTGATGCGGATAGGCCTTGACCCGCTGGGCAGCCCCCGGGATCTGCACCCGTTGCATGAGCCGTATGGCCTGGGCCTGCGCGTCGGATTTGTTCATTCCGCGGTGCTTGCGGAACATCTCGGCGATCTGCCAACCTACCGAAAAGACGGGGTTGAGTGCGGACAGCGCGTCCTGGAAGACCATCGAGATCTCCGGGCCGCGGATCCGCCGCCTCTGTTCGTCGCTCATGGCGAGGATGTTCTGCCCGCAATAGCGCACCTCGCCGCCGGTGACGAAACCGGGTGGTGAGTCCAAGATGCCCATGATGGCCTGAGCGGTTACCGACTTTCCGGATCCCGACTCACCCAGAATGGCCAGGGTCTCGCCCTCGTGAAGCTCGAACGAGACGCCGTTGATCGCCTTGGCCACTCCATCGCGGGTGCGGAACTCTACTTGCAGCTCATCGACCTCGAGCAGCAGGCCGTCGACCGGTTGCCACAGGCCTCGGCTGTCGAGGACCTCGACATCGGCCTTTCCACCACTCCCGACGGTGACTGTCATGCCTGCCTCCTCAGCGAAGTCTCGGATCGAGGGCGTCCCGAACAACGTCGCCCAGCATGATGAAGGACAGCACCGTCAGCGATAGGAAGAGGCTCGGAAACAGCAGCATGTGAGGCGCCGCCCTGATCAGACCCAAGCCGGAGGCATCCGAGATCATATTGCCCCACGAGATGACGGGCGGCTGCAGACCGACTCCCAGGAAGGACAGCGAAGCCTCCAGGGAAATGAAGACGCCAAGGTTGATGGTGGAAACAACGATCACCGAGGCGACTGAATTGGGCAGGATGTGGGCGGTGATGATGCGCCAGGGCGAGGCGCCCAGCGCCCGTGCTGCTTGCACGTAATCGTTCGGCTTGACCTGGAGCACGCTGGCGCGCATCAGCCTCGTGATCGTGGGCCAGGCAAGGATCGCGATGACGAAAGCGACCTTGCCTACGGCGATCGCGAATGGGGTGTCGATCTCATTGGGGAACGTGAAGAGGAACAGGAGTCCACCGAGGAATATCGGAATCGCCAAGAAAATCTCGGCAATTCGCCCGATCACCGAGTCGAGCCAGCCGCCGCGGTAACCGGCAATGATCCCTACCGCAGACCCGAAGATCAGGGTGAACGCCGTGGCAAGAATGCCCACGCTGACCGAAGCTCGGGCGCCATACACGGTTCGGGTATATAGGTCGTAACCCTGCGCGTCGTAGCCGAACAAGGCCTCCTCAGAAGGCAATTGGCGCGCCTTCGTCAAGTCGGCAAAGTTTGGATCCTTGCTCGTGAACAGCTGCGGGAAGATCGCCATCACGAGAAAGAGCACGATCAAAGCCAAAGAGATCCAAAACATCGGACGGCGGCGCAGGTCGCGCCACGCATTCGCTCCCAGCGAGCGACTACCGGTCTCCAATGCCCTCTCGGAGATGACTTCTTCAGGCCCACTGGCGGCGTCGACCTGCAGCGGAACAATGGCGTCCCGCGAAACATCAGATTGGCCTCTGAGATCAGTCATTGGAGATCCTCGGATCCAGGACGCCGTACAGAATGTCGACGACAAGGTTGGCCAGCAGGAAGATCAGCACCAGGATGGTGATCGTACCGACCACCGCCACGCCGTCTTTTTGGTGGATACTTCGATAGAGGAAGTTGCCAACACCGTTGATGTTGAAGATCCGCTCTGTGATGATGGCGCCGCCCATGAGCGCGCCCAGATCGATCCCGATGTAGGTGATCACCGGGATGAGCGAGTTGCGCAGCGTGTGAACACCAACGGTGCGCGCATTGCTGAGGCCCTTGGCTTTGGCCGTTCGGACGTAGTCGGCTCGCAGGTTCTCCACCAGGTTGGTACGCATCAATCGGGCCACGTACGCCAATGATAGGGACGCCAAGACGAACGCCGGCATGATCAACTCGTACGTGGTGCCCTTCAGTGCGGTGACCGGGAACCAGCCCAGCTTCACTCCGAAGATGAGCTGAGCCAGGCTGCCGATGACGAAAACAGGGATGGAGATCAAAACAAGCGTGCTGACAGTGACGAGATGGTCCGCGAACTTTCCCCGCCGTATGCCGGCGAGAATCCCCGCGGAGATTCCGATCACGATTTCGATGATGATCGCCATGAAAGCCAGCTTGATCGTCGTCGGGAACCGAATCGCCAGCTCGTGGGAAACCGAGTTTCCGTAGAACGTCTTGCCCAGATCACCCTGGAGCACATTGCCCATGTAGAGGAGGTACTGGACCACAACCGGCTTATCCAGGTTGTATTCCGCACGGAAGGCGGCCACGTAGCTGGGCGGACACGGTCGTTCACCGCACCGCCCTTGCACCGGATCGCCGGGCAACGCGAACACCACGATGAAGATCAAGAATGTCGCCCCGATGATGACCGGAATCATCTGCAGCAGTCGCCGCACGATGTACTTGCCCATGCGCCACTCCTTTCGCGTCTCCGAAGGCGGCGCACCGTCTTGGATCGCCCGAGAACCGGCCTTGATCGACCGAGCTCTCAGCAGCTAGTGCTCAACATAGTTCGGCCCGCTGGTCAGTGACTAGCGGGCCGAACCTTCATGTTTCCATCAGAGTTTCTTCTACTTCACCTTGATCGAGGTCAAGTCGATTGTGCCGAACGGTGTGACCTTCACATCGGTCACTCGATCAGACCACCCAGATGCCTGGTCGTAGTACCACATCGGTATCACCGGGAGATCCTTGCCCAGGATGTCCTCGGCCTCCTGATACAGCTTGTTCGCCTCGTCGAGACTCGGCGCCGCAGCGGCCTCCTTCAACTTGGCGTCGAACTTCGGATTGCTGTATTCGCCGTCGTTCGAACTGGCGCCCGTGGCGTATAGCGGGGCGAGGAAGTTCTCGATCGACGGATAGTCCATCTGCCACCCCGACCGGAACAGCCCCTTGATCTCCTTCTTGACGATCTGATCGCGGAGCGTCTTGAAGTCCGGGGTCACCTTGGTAACGCAGTCCAAGCCAAGGGTGTTCTTGATCGAGTTGCACGCGGCATCAGCCCACGGCTTGTGTCCGCTATCGCCGTTCACCGCGAGGGTGAGCGGGCCACCCTTGTAGCCTCCGGCCTCGTCGTACAGCTTCTTGGCCTCGGTGGGGTTGAACTTGCAATACTCGCCGCAGGCTCCGGCCTTGAAGCCATCGACGACCGGGGACACGAAGCCGTCAAGCGGCGGCCTGATGCCGTTGAAGATCTGCTTGTTGATCAAATCCCGATCGATCGCCATCGAGAGGGCCTGGCGCATCTTGAGGTTCTTGAAATTGTCGTCGATGGGGGAAAACGTCGTGGTCGCGATCGTACCGGACGTCGACTGCACGCCGTTACGGTCGGGCAGCTCCTGCTTCCACAGGTCGTCAACGAGACGATCGGTCGGAATCTCGTCGGTGAAGTCGAGGTTGTTCGCCACGACGTCGTTGTAAGCCGCGCTCGTGTCGCTGTAAATCCGGAAGGTCACCTTGTCCACGTTGGGCTTGTACTTGCCGGAGTAGTCGGCGAACTTCGACACGACCATCTCGGTGTCGGTCTTGCTGTCCAGCTTGAACGGTCCGGCTCCGATCGGCTTCTCCCCGTAGGCCTTGGGATCAGAGAAGAACGAGTCGGGCAGTGGCGCGAAGGCCGTGTATCCCAGACGCACCGGCAGGTTCGACACCTTGTCGGTGGTCTTGATCGTGAAGGTGTGGTCGTCAACCACCTTGAGACCGGTCATCTCCTTGGCCTTCGCCGGCTTGCCCTCGCAGTCAGCTTCCCCTGTGGAATCGGTGCCGCACTGCAAGTCGTCGTAGCCCGCGATCGGCTCGAAGAAGTAGGCGTTCAGATTGCCGTTCGGGCCGTACGCGTTCCAGTTCCAGGCATCGACGAAGTTCTTGGCCTTGACCTCGGTTCCATCGTGGAACTTGTAGCCCGGCTTGAGTTTCACCGTGAAGGTCTGGTTGTCCTTGGTCTCGATCGACTCGGCGATGTCCAGCTCGGGGGCAGCCGTGTCGGCGTTGTAGTGCACCAGCTTCGCGTCGATGGCATCCAACAGATTCCCGCCACACACCTCGTTGGTGTTCGCCGGGATCAGCGGGTTCTGCGGGGTACAGCTTCGAATCGAAATCTCGCCGCCTTGCGCTCCTGCCTGACTCGTACCCGGCTGGGGCTCCGAACCGCCACCGCCACACGCCGACGCAACGAGAACGATCGACGTGATGGCTGCAAGAGCCATCCCGCCAGTTCTTCCACGCATTCGATGTCCTCCTCCGACTGTGCGCCATAGTTGGCGCTCCTGACATGGAGGAAGCCTAGGGAGTCCTCCATTGGAACGAAACAGTTCTAGGTCATTAAACCCATACCCACAAGACTTGTCGTCTATCAGGGTGCGACACGCAACATGATTGTGATGTGTCTTTCTTGAGCCGCCATACCTGCGCCTTCGGGGTATAAGGCGATGCATAGAAAGCCCGTGGAAACACCACGGCTAGTCTTAGCCCGTCGGCGCTGGGGTCCCGGCGAGGCCGATGACAGCTGGCACGGACTCCGCGATCCTCGGCAGATCCTGATCTTCCCTGACGACGACCGAGCCGTTTCGTCGACCAATGGAATGGGGCATCCGATGAGCACACACAGCATGATCAGCGACAGCAACGCGGACCTGTCAGATGATCAAGCCAACCCAGCTCGACACCTCTGGATGCACTTCACTCGGATGGGCAATTACGCCACCAAGGCGCCGCCGATCATTGAACGTGGCGAGGGCGCATACATCTGGGACACCAATGGGAAGAGGTACCTCGATGCTCTCGCGGCCCTCTTCGTGGTGCAGGCGGGCCACGGCAGGGCGGAGCTAGTCGAGGCTGCCGCGGCGCAGGCGAGAAAGCTTGCCTACTTTCCCATCTGGTCCTATGCGCATCCAACGGCAATCGAGCTGGCTGATCGGCTGGCGGCTGAAGCACCCGGCGACCTCAACAAGGTGTTTTTCTCCTGTGGCGGCGGAGAATCCGTGGAAACTGCATGGAAGGTGGCCAAGCAGTACTTCAAGCTCATCGGAAAGCCGTCCAAAACCAAGGTGATCTCGCGAGCCGTCGCCTACCACGGGACACCTCACGGTGCGCTGTCGATCACTGGCGTGCCGGGCTTTCGGTTGCCCTTCGAGCCGCTGGTACCCGGCGGCGCCTGGGTGCCGAACACGAACTTCTACCGAGCGCCGGATGAGGTTGCCGGGGATGAGAAGCAGTTCGGGCTCTGGGCGGCGAACCGGGTCGAGGAGGCCGTCATCCGAGAGGGGCCGGACAGCGTAGCGGCCGTCTTCATCGAGCCGGTGCAGAACGCCGGTGGCTGCATTCCGGCTCCGCCCGGTTATTTCGAGCGGTTGCGAGAGATCTGCGACGCGTACGAGCTGCTGCTCGTCTCGGATGAGGTGATCTGCGCGTACGGGCGACTGGGCACGATGTTCGGCGCGCAGAAGTACGGCTACCAGCCGGACATCATCACCACCGCCAAGGGGTTGACCTCGGGCTACTCGCCGCTGGGCGCGGCGATCATCTCCGACCGCGTCTTCGAGCCCTTCGGTCACGGTAAGACCGCCTTCCCGCACGGCTATACCTTCGGCGGCCATCCGGTGTCCTGCGCCGTTGCGCCTGGCTAACTTGGACATTTTCGAGCGTGAGGACCTGCTGGGGAATGTGCTCCGCCAGGAAAACAACTTCCGGCAGACCCTGGAGCGGCTCTATGACCTGCCGATCGTCGGTGATGTTCGCGGTGACGGCTACTTCTATGCAGTCGAGTTGGTGAAGGACAAAGCCACCAAACAGACCTTGGATGCCGACGAAGTTGAGCGGGTGCTACGTGGCTACGTCTCAGGCGCCTTGTTCGAGAACGGCCTCTACTGTCGTACCGACGACCGCGGCGAACCCGTCGTGCAGGTCGCTCCCCCGCTGATCTGTGGCCAGGCCGAGTTCGACGAGATGGAGCAAATTCTGCGCTACGTCCTCACGGAGGCGTGGACCAAGATCTGATCATGTGCCCATCGTCGGAACGGCACGACACTTCGCGTTGACCAGTTGCACTTCGCGTTGACGGGAACTGCCGCGAAGTGCGGCTAACCAACGCGAAGTGGCCCGATTCGACCTTTCTGTTTCACTCCGTCATGTTCACGACCCCAAGCTGCTCAGCGGTTGACGTCAGGCGGCGATCACGCGTCCATAGCTCAGTCGTCCGATCCAGTCGGAGTGCAGCCAAGAGATGAGCATCGACGTCAGGCTAGAGATCGAGTCCCGTTGAGCATGTCGCAATTCGATGAATGTCAGCGACTTCGCTGAATGAGAGTCGCGACTGGTACGACTGGAAGACTCAGCGGAGCAGACAAGAGAATCGTCGAACGATCTTGGAGTGATCGCGCAGCTGCCAAATTGCTCAGATCGATCCCATGTGGATGCGCTATCATGATGCTCGTGCTTCCTCGAACGGTGAGCGCGATAAGCACGTCCTCGGTCCTGCAGGAAGATCACTCCTCGTCCAAGATCGATGTGTCGACCTCATGCGAAGTCATGCGACCGTCCAAGATGCCGACGGGCTGATGCCGGACCGCGGGTCGCTGCTGACGACCACCGGCTCGGCCAGGCGGCGCGAGCTTTCGCGGGCAATGAGGGCTTAGCAGTCCCAGCCGAAGAGACTGACTTCTCTACTCTTCCGCTAATTCGGTGGCACGACGGTGAACGGCAGGGGGCAAGTCGACTGTCGTTCGCATCTTTGCATCATTTGATGCATCACGAGCGATGCTAGACAGTAGTCAGCGACACCGTGGCGGTGGGCTACACATTGAAGCGGAACTCGACCACGTCTCCATCGGCCATGACATAGTCCTTGCCTTCCAGCCGCACTTTGCCTTTGGCACGAGCGTTCTGCATCGACCCGGCCGAGACAAGATCACCGAAGGAGACGATTTCGGCTCGAATGAAGCCCTTCTGGAAGTCGCTGTGGATGACACCGGCCGCCTCGGGCGCCGTCGCACCCTTGCGAATCGTCCAGGCCCGTGACTCCTTCGGACCTGCGGTGAGGAAGGTCTGCAGGCCGAGGGTGTCGAAGCCGACGCGGGCCAAGACATCCAGACCCGGCTCAGTGATGCCCATCTCGGCAAGGAACTCCCGCGCTTCGTCAGCGTCCATCTCGACCAGTTCGGACTCGATCTTGGCATCAAGGAAGATCGCCTCAGCGGGCGCTACAAGTGCGCGCAGCCGTTGCTTCAGGGGTTCGTTGGTCAGCTCGTCGGAGTCGCAATTGAAGACGTAGAGAAATGGCTTGGCTGTGAGCAGGAAAAGATCGCGCAACGGTGCACGATCCAGATCGGCCGCGAAGATCGTCCGTCCGCTATCGAGCACCTGCTGCGCCTGCTTGACGGCCGCCAGCGGGGCCGACTTGTCCTTGTTGATCTTGGCTTCCTTCTCGAGTCGCGGCAGCGCCTTCTCGATCGTCTGCAGATCGGCCAAGATCAACTCGGTCTCAATGGTCTCGATGTCGCTCGCCGGGTTCACTGCACCGTCGACATGGGTGACATCCGGGTCCTCGAAGACTCTCGTCACCTGACAGATCGCATCGGCCTCCCGGATGTGGGACAGGAATGCATTACCCATCCCCTCGCCCTTGCTCGCGCCGCGAACGATGCCGGCGATATCGACGAAACTCACGGTCGCCGGCACCGTACGGTCGGACTGGAACAGCTCCGCGAGGACGGCCAACCGGGGGTCGGGAACGCCCACAACCCCGATATTCGGATCGATGGTGGCGAACGGGTAGCTGGCCGCCAGCACGTTGTTCCGGGTCAGCGCGTTGAACAGCGTTGACTTACCCGCATTAGGAAGCCCGACAATGCCGATCGTGAGTGCCACGGGCGACAAGCCTAGGCCGTAGGACTTGCGATCCCCACCAGGAACATAAGTGCTCCCGTGAGCCTCTCAACTCTCGCTGGCGAGGAAGGCCTCCATGGCCCTGGTCAGGTTGATGGGGTCCTCGGTTCCGGCCAGCTCGCGTGCGGAGTGCATGGAAAGCAGTGGGATGCCGACGTCGATGGTGGCAATCCCGAGTCGGGTCGCTGTCAACGGCCCGATGGTCGAGCCGCAGGGCATCGCATTGTTGGACACGAACTCCTGGGTGGGGATGCCAGCCGCGCGGCAGATCCGTCGCCACAGCGCGGCACCCCGGGCGTCAGTCGCGTAGCGCTGATTCGCATTGACCTTGAGCAGCGGGCCGGAATTCAGCAGCGGCTGGTTCATCGGATCGTGCCGGGCGGGATAGTTCGGATGGATGGCGTGACCGGTGTCCGCCGAGAGACACACCGACTGCGCCAGCGAGCGATGCTGCTCGTCTAGAGTCGCGCCGAGACCGGCAGAGATACGGGTCAAGACATCGGCCAGCAGCGGACCAGAGGCACCACTGCGTGAGGCACTGCCTAGCTCTTCATGATCGAAGGCTGCGATCATCTGGATCGCCTCACCATCGTTGGTGTTGATCATGGCGACGATGCTCGCGTGCATGCTGCTGAGGTTGTCCAGCCGGCCCGAGGCGAAGAATTCCTGATGTGGCCCGAAGATCGCCGGGGCCGCGGTGTCGTACACCCGAAGGTCGTATCCATCGATGTCACTGGCCGAGCTGCCAGCGGCTTGCGCCACATGATCAAGAACATGAATGCCGGGATGACCCACACTCCACACCGGCGCGGTGTGCACTTGCTTGTCGAGCCTGAGCCCGTCATCGTTCACGCTGCGATCAAGATGGATGGCCAGCTGGGGAATGCGCATGATCGCTGCCGTACGTACCAGCACGGTGCGGCCGTCGCTGAGCACCAGGCGACCTGCCAGACCAAGCTCGCGGTCCAGCCACGAGTTGAGCAGCGGAGCACCGTAGATCTCGACACCCAGTTGTTGCCAGCCGTAGCCGCCGGTGTCAGCTCGTGGCTTCAGCGTGAAACCGGGCGAATCCGTGTGTGAGCCGAGGATTCGGAACGGCATAAATGATCTTGCTACAGTCCGGGATCCGCCAAGCAACGAGGGCACCGTCGCGAAGCACGTAGTGGCCCCCTGGCTCCGAGCTCCACTCCACAGACTCTTCTTGCTCGACAAAACCCGCAGCGGCTAGGCGGCGGGCGCCTTCGGCCGCCGCATGATGGGAAGACGGTGACGCTTCCACGAACGCAGCAAGATCGGCAACATGATCAAGCGCGGCAGCCATGGCTCCAACCTAGACGCCGAAGCTGGGACGCGATGCGGTGGTTCGCGGAGCGGCCTCCAAGGTTTTGTCGCTGCGCCCGGGCAAGATCTTGTCCATGGATGGTGTGACGGTCATTGCGCTGACCTGCGGCCTGCTGGTGGGAGTCCCGCTTGGGACCCTCGCTGGCTGGGCAATCGCGCGCGCCCGCCGGCACGCTGACTCCGCGCACGCTCAGTTGTTGATCGCGCAGTCGCATGGAGAGGCGGCCAATGCCCGCGCCGAAGCCGCACAGGCACGATCGGAAGCTGCCCAAGCGCGCAGCGACGTGGCCGAGGCGCGCAGCGAAGCACTAGCAGCCCAAGCCGCGGCAGCCGAGGTGTCCGCAGCCGTGGCCAGCGCCATCGCCCAGCGGGACGCCGCGCTCGATCGAGTCAAGGAGATCGCCGCCGACCGAGAATCCATGATCAACCAGTTCCGGGTGCTTTCGGCCGAAACGCTTGATCGGCACGGTCAGGCCGCCGACGCCCAGGCCGACGTAAGGCTCAAGGCCACCGAGCAGCTCATGTCTCCGGTCCGAGAAAGTCTGGAAAGGTTTAACCTGCGCCTCACCGAAGTGGAGAAAGAGCGGGCGGCCATGTCGGCGGAGCTGCGTTCCCAAGTCAGCTACGTTCAGCAAACAGGCGAAACACTGCGTCGCGAGACCGCGGCCCTCGTCAATGCTTTGCGTAAGCCTCAGATCCGCGGCTCCTGGGGAGAAACGCAGCTCAAAAGGGTCGCAGAGCTGGCCGGCATGATCGAGCGCTGCGATTTTGATCTGCAATTCACGACCAAGGACGACGACCGCGTGTTGCGGCCGGATATGCGTGTCAACCTGGCACAGGGCAAGCACGTCTTCGTCGACGCCAAGGTCCCGCTCAGCGCGTTCCTCGAGGCGGCTGAGACGGAAGACCCGCAGCTCAAGGCCGACGCTCTTGTGCGGTACGCACGCAACGTCCGCACGCACATCGACCAACTGTCCGCGAAGCAATATTGGAAGGCCGCGGAAACCCCTGAATTCGTGGTGCTCTTCTTGCCGAACGAGATGTTCTTCGCCACCGCTCTTGATCAGATTCCCGATCTCTACGACTACGCGGCGACGCGCGATGTCGTGATTGCGACACCGACGACGCTGATCGGGATGCTGCGTGCGGTGGCGTACGGGTGGCGTCAGGCCGCCCTTGCTGAAAGCGCGAATGAGGTATTCCGCCTGGGTCGCGAGCTGCATGAGAAGTTGGGCCTGTTGGGCAACCGCTTCGACAAACTGGGCCGGATGCTGCGCGGCTCGGTGAATGCCTACAACGAGACGATCGCCACGGTGGAGGGCACCGTGCTGGTACGCGCGCGCAAGTTCCGTGACCTGAAGGTCAGCGAGAAAGACCTGCGGGGACTCACCCAGATCGACGAGCCCGTACGCCAGATCCAGGCCGCCGAGCTGGTTGAGGACGCGGTCCAAGTGGAACCGATGGTCGGTCGCGGCAGCCGACACCGCCCGGCGGCCATGCCAGAGGCGGCCGAGTTGTACCGGGCGGACCCGGATCTCTCGGAGTTGATCGAGGAAAGCTCGTCTGAGGAACCCGAGGAGACTGCGCAGTCGTGCTGATCGGGCCGAGTCCCCTGAATCTGCAACGCGACCGAGCTGAATTCGGCCATTTCAAGGCCGCAGCGGCTTACTGGCGACGCGTTATCAGGGATCCCAGCCTGATCAATCGTTGATGGCGCCTTGACGAAGGTCCTTTCGCAGCTCCGGAGGCAATGCGAAGACCAGCGATTCCTCCGTAAGTCGCTCTTCGCGAGCCTGAGGAAAGCCCTGGTCAACCAGATAGTCGAGTACGCCCCGAACAAGATCATCCGGCACAGATGCTCCACTGGTGACACCGATCGAGTCAACATCGGCGAGCCAAGCCGGATCGATCTCACTGGCATTGTCGATGCGGTACGACGCCTTGGCACCGGCTTCGAGCGCAACCTCGACCAGCCGCACCGAGTTGGACGAATTTGCCGACCCGACCACGATGACCAGATCGCTCTGCGCAGCGATCTGTTTGATGGCCAGCTGACGATTCTGCGTGGCATAGCAGATGTCATCGCTCGGCGGATCCTGCAGCAGCGGGAACTTCTCCCTCAGCCGGTTGACGGTCTGCAGTGTCTCATCGACGCTCAGTGTGGTCTGGCTCAGCCAGGCCAGTCGTGATGGATCGCGAACCTCGAGGCGATCCACATCATCGGGTGACTGCACGAGTGTGATGTGCTCGGGGGCCTCACCTGTGGTCCCCTCGACCTCCTCATGCCCCGCGTGCCCGATCAACAAGATCTCCAGGTCATTGCGGGCGAACCGGCGGGCCTCATGGTGCACCTTGGTAACCAGTGGGCAGGTCGCATCAATCGCCTTGAGGCCGCGGTCCTTCGCCTCCTGCTGGACGGCTGGCGACACGCCATGTGCCGAGAAGACCACCGTCGAGCCCTCCGGCACCTCGTCCAACTCTGCGACGAAGATCGCACCACGCTCTTGCAACTCTTCGACGACATGGCGGTTGTGCACGATCTGCTTGCGCACGTAGACCGGAGGTCCGTACCGCTCCAACGCCTTCTCGACGGTGATGACGGCACGATCAACGCCGGCGCAGTAACCACGGGGTGCAGCCAGCACGACCTGCCGAGGGCGGCTCTGCTTCGATGGGCTGGAGACTATCGCCGGGCCGCTCTCAGTCACCCGGTCAGTGTAGGTGCTGCAGACCGTCGTCCCGCCTGACCAGCCAGCGGCCCAGGCTCCGCGCCTGTCCTGCTAGCGAAGAACAGGCAGGCAGCCTCAGCGAGCGGAGCGAGCAATAGACGATAGTGCGGTACTACGCTCGCGGGGTGGCCTTGGAATCCTCGCCTGAGCACCCGCAACCTTTGCGGGTGATCGCGCATGCGGTTCGAGGCTGGGTAGAACGCCTTGGAGCGGTCTGGGTTGAAGCGCAGCTGATCGAGATCAACCGCCGCTCGGGCACCCGAACGATCTTCTTGACGCTGCGCGACAAGCTCGCCGAGGTCTCCGTCTCGGCGACCGTCTCGCCAATCACGCTGGATTCGGCTGGACCCCTTGCCGAGGGCGCGACTGTGGTGGCGCGGCTCAAACCAACGTTCTTCGAAAGTTCCGGCCGCTTCGTCTTTTCCTGCGATGCCATCACTCCGATCGGCGAGGGTCGCCTGCTCGCCCGGTTGGAACAGACGAAGCGCCTGCTGCAGGCAGAGGGACTCTTCGATCCGGCACTGAAAAAATCGCTGCCGTTCCTCCCGAGGGCGGTTGGTCTGGTCACCGGAGCCGGCAGCGCAGCCGAGCGCGATGTCGTGGAAAACGCGCGGCGGCGTTGGCCTGCGGTCCGGATCGTGGCTCGATATGCACTCGTCCAAGGACCGCAGGCCTGCGAGCAGGTCATAGCCGCCCTTCAGGGACTCGACCGGCATCCGGAGGTAGATGTCATCGTCATTGCCCGAGGTGGCGGTTCGGTCGAGGACCTGCTCCCGTTCTCAGACGAAGGCCTGATTCGAGCCGTTGCCGCCTGCCGTACGCCCGTAGTCAGCGCCATCGGTCATGAATCAGACAGTCCCATCCTTGACCTGGTTGCCGACTACCGAGCCTCGACGCCGACCGACGCGGCGAAGCGCATCGTGCCTGACGTGGCTGACGAGGCCGCCCGGGTGGCTCAAGCTCGGCACCGGATGATCCAGGCGGTATCGGGCCTCGTCGGGCGCCAGCAAGAGTTCCTCAACGCACTGCGAACTCGCCCGGTGCTGCTGGATCCGGCAGCCTCATTCGGTCGACGATACGAGCAATTGGCCGACCTGAGGCATCGTGTTCATCGGGCCATTAACTCGACGATCGACCGGGAGTCTGCCCTGGTCGGCCACCAGCTGGCGCGGGTAAGGGCCATGTCGCCACAGGCAACCCTGGAACGCGGCTACTCGATCCTGCTCGACGGGGACGGCACCGCAGTCCGATCGGTCGACCAGGTCGCGTCCGGAGATGATCTTTCGGCGCAGCTGGCGGATGGGCAGCTGCTGGTCGAGGTGCTCGAGCTGAGAGTCGCGAGGAGAGGCATGACGGATCGAACGGCAAGCCCGGAGGCACTCAGCTATGAGCAGGCGCGCGAAGAGCTGATCGTCATTGTGCAGCGGCTCGAGTCGGGTGGCGTCCCGCTGGAAGAGTCGCTGGCTCTGTGGGAGCGCGGTGAGCAGCTCGCTGCCGTCTGCCAGGCCTGGCTAGACGGTGCGAAGGCCAAGATCGACGCTGCTCGAACGAACGACAAGGCGACAGCCGAGGAGACCTGAACTACCGCGCCAGTGGACAAGGTCGAGGCGTACGCCTCCAATGCCTCATAGGGCAGATCGGCTGTCACAACGACGGTGGAATTCGGGCTGGTGAGCACCAACGATCTGCTTCGGCCATCAGGGCTGATCAACCGTTGCCAGGTCTTGCCCCCGACCACACTGCTCCCATCGGCGGTGCCATCCCGAGACTGCTGATCAACCATCTCCTGAGGGCGTACGTCGCCCTTGATTGAGATCAATGAAGGCATCATCGGGGGTCAGGAATCCGATCTGCCACAGATTGCGCGGCGAAGCCTCGCCATTGAGGTACGGCTTTCCCTGCGGCACCCAGTTGACCCGAGTCGCTCGCCAGCCATTCGGCAGGTTCTCGGGAGCGAGAACCTCGAATGGAGCTTCCTCACGTGCCTTCGCCAGCACTGGTTTCCAGTCGACTTCCTTGACCGGATGGTCATCCGGCGTGTTCGTGAAGATGATCGTGATCACGACCAGAGGGATCAAGATCAAGGCAAGCGAGCGGATCATGTCGCCCGCGCTCGCCTGACTCCTGGTACGCGCCACGTCACTTATCTTCACAGACCGCACCAAGTGGTGACGGCCGGCAATCGGCGACACTGTGAGCAATGGAGACGATTCAGACGATCGCCCACCACCACGGGCCGCGAGGCGAGGTCGTGCTACGTCGCCGGGTGCGAGACGGCGGCGATGTCGAAGAGTTGATCATCAACGGCGCCTTCGCCATGGACAGCAGCGAGATCGGCACTGAACGCCTGCTCGCCGAACTCGCGCTGCCGAGCGGTCGCGCGCACCGTGTCCTGGTGGGCGGCTTGGGCTTGGGCTACACAGTCGCAGCGCTGTCGGCCCTCGAGGTCGATGCGATCGATGTCGTCGAGATCGAGCAGTGCTTGATCGATTGGGCCTATCAAGGAATTGCCCCGTCGATTGCGGCGGCCGCCTCGGATCCCCGGGTCCAGCTGCATGCCGGTGATATCCGGCTCGTCCTCGCAGGCGTGATCGAGGAGCTGGTCGGGCCTTGGGATGCCATCGTGCTCGACGTGGACAACGGGCCGGACTTCTTGATCCATCCGCACAATCGCGCCCTTTACACCGAGCAGAGTCTCCGGGCGGCGTACGCTCAGCTCGCTCCTGGCGGAACGTTGGCGATCTGGTGCCAAGGTCCAGCTCCGGCACTGCGAGCCGTGCTGGAACACATTGGGTCATCGGTGGAGGAGCACATCATCGACGTTTCTCGCGGCGAGCGCAGCTTTGCGTACGCGATCTATACGGTTTCCCGAGGGCAGAAACCTCAGCAGGAGAGCTAGGCCAGAATGGGCCTATGACGTATGCAACTGATGTGGGCGACTATCGCATAGAGCGCGACACGATGGGCGAGGTGAGAGTGCCAGCGGCCGCTCTCTGGAAGGCCCAGACGCAGCGTGCCATTGACAACTTCCCGATCTCTGGCATCCCGATCAACCCTGAGTTGATCGCCGCCCTCGGACTGATCAAGGAGGCGGCCGCCAGGACAAACGCCGAGCTCGGCGTCTTGGGCCAGGAGTACGCCGACGCTATCGTCAAGGCCGCGAGCGAGGTCGCAGCGAACAGTCATGACGCCGAGTTTCCACTCGACGTTTTCCAGACCGGGTCAGGCACCTCGAGCAATATGAACGCCAACGAGGTGATCGCCTCCCTCGCCACGGCCGAGCTGGGCAAAGCGGTGCATCCCAACGATCACGTCAATGCGTCGCAGTCCAGCAACGACGTCTTCCCGAGCGCCATCCACATTGCTGCGACACAGAGCCTGGTGGAATCCCTGATACCGGCACTGAAATCATCTGGCGGAGACGTTGAGCCTCAAGGCGGCAGAGTTCGCCGAGGTCGTCAAGTGTGGCCGCACTCACCTGATGGACGCCACGCCGGTCACCCTCGGTCAAGAATTTGGCGGCTATGCCGCACAGATTCGTTACGGAATCGAGCGGGTGAATGCGGCGCTTCCGCGGGTTGCTGAGCTCCCGCTCGGCGGCACCGCGGTTGGCACCGGCATTAATACTCCACCGGGCTTTGCCGAGTCTGTGATCGCAATTGTCAGGGATAAGACCGGTCTGCCGCTGACCGAGGCGCGTGATCATTTCGAGGCGCAGGGCTCGCGGGACGGGCTCGTAGAAGCCTCGGGCGTCATGCGAACAATCGCCGTGAGCCTCTACAAGATCGCTAACGACATTCGCTGGATGGGTTCAGGCCCGCGCGCCGGTCTCGGGGAGATCTCGCTACCAGACCTCCAGCCGGGCTCCTCGATCATGCCGGGCAAGGTCAATCCGGTGGTCTGCGAAGCGACCTTGATGGTTTGTGTTCAAGTGATCGGCAATGACGCTGCGGTCGCCTTCGCGGGCACGACCGGTCACTTCGAGCTGAACGTGATGCTTCCTGCCATGGCGCGCAACCTGCTGGAGTCGATTCAGCTTCTCGCCAGCGTCACTCGGCTGCTCGCAGACCGCTGCGTGGCGGGTATCAAGGCGAACGTAGAGCACTGCAGAACTCTCGCCGAGTCGTCACCCTCAATCGTCACGCCGCTGAATCGCTACATCGGCTACGAGAATGCCGCTGCCGTGGCCAAGCAGGCACTCAAAGAGGAAAAGACCATCCGCGAGGTCGTGATCGAGAACGGGTACGTCGCCGACGGCGCGCTGACCGAAGAGCAACTCGATGCGGCTCTGGACGTTCTCGCTATGACTCGCCGGCCCGTCTAAGTGCTTCTGCGTCTGAGCTGTCGAAGCTGTCAGGAATCTCATGCACCCTTCGATGTGGCTCGGCTGCAGATTGCTGACAGGCAAGGTCGCAGCCGTCTCTAGTACCAGCCGTGGGATGACTTGAAGCCCCACGCTGAACAGGGACTGCCGTAGCGGTCCTTCATGTACTCGATACCCCAGATGATCTGGGTCGCCGGGTTGGTCCGCCAATCGCTGGCGATCGTCGCCATCTTCGAGCCAGGCAGGGCCTGCGGGATGCCGTACGCGCCGGAGCTTGGATTTGTCGCGTTCACGTCCCACTTGCTCTCGCGCATGATGATGTTGTTGAAGCAGTCGAATTGACCCGAGCCGTAGCCGTACTTGTTCTTCAAGATCTGCCGAGCTATTTCCTTGGGATCGGTCACGCCCGGCTCGTAACCGCGATTCTTGATCGCTCGCTCGAGGGCGGCCTTCTCCTCGGCTGCCTTCTTCGCGGCTGCCGCCAGCTCGGCCTTGATCTTGGCCTGCTGCTCCGCGATCGCCTTGGTTTCCAATCCCAGCGACTTCGCGCGCTTAGTCGCCTGCTTGGCAGCAACAAGCTGGGCTCTGGCCACCGCACGATTCGCGCGGGCCTTGGCCGCCGCGCGTTCCGCGGCAAGCAGGTCAGCGCCAGCTGCAGGCGCAGGAGCTGAGATCGCACTTACTGGGGCTGGCACCGCGATAGCGGAGGTCTCGCCACTTGGGCTACCGAGCCCCGCGACTGCCACCGTTGCGACTAACGCTGAGAAGCCAACCCCGACTATGGCATGCTGAGCGAGTCGACGCACGGAGGCTACAATGCCACATGCCGTTATCCAAATGAAATCATCCCGAGATCTTTTCGATGCTTAATTTGATCGAAAAGGACTCAGACCGCCACATCTTCTAACATCTCGGTCACGAGAGCGGCTATCGGCGACCGTTCCGAGCGACTCAGCGTGATGTGAGCGAAGAGCGGATGACCCTTGAGCTTCTCCACGACAGCGACTACGCCATCGTGGCGACCAACTCGTAGGTTATCCCGTTGAGCGACGTCGTGAGTCAAAACCACGCGCGAGTCCTGACCGATTCGAGACAGCACGGTGAGCAGCACATTGCGTTCCAACGACTGCGCCTCGTCGACCACAACGAATGCGTCGTGCAGTGACCGGCCCCGAATGTGCGTCAGCGGCAACACCTCGAGCAGGCCTCGGGCCAGCACCTCCTCAATGACCGCCTTTGTCGTCAGCGCGCCCAACGTGTCGAAGACAGCCTGGGCCCAGGGCGCCATCTTCTCCCCCTCGGTCCCCGGCAGGTAGCCGAGTTCTTGGCCGCCGACTGCGTAGAGCGGACGGAAGACCACGACCTTGGAATGCTGCTGTCGTTCCAAGACAGATTCGAGTCCCGCACACAACGCCAGCGCCGATTTCCCGGTACCGGCTCGGCCGCCCAGGGAGATGATGCCGATGGAGGGATCTTGCAGCAGCTCCAGAGCGACCCGCTGCTCGGCCGAGCGGCCATGGATGCCGAACACATCCCGGTCCGCCTTGATCAACTTCACCTCCTTGCTAGGCATCACGCGACCTAGCGCGGATGCGCTGCCGCTCAGCAGCACGACGCCGGTATGGCAGGGCAGGTCCCGGGCCTCGTCCAGCTCCAGCGACCCGTGCTCATAGAGACGGTCGATATCTCTGCCATCGACATCGATCTCACTCATTCCTGTCCACTCGGTTTCGACCGCCAGCTCGGCGCGGTACTCCTCGGCTCTGAGACCGACGGCTGAGGCCTTGACGCGCATCGGCAGATCCTTGGAGACCAAGGTGACCGCGCAACCCTCGGCGGCAAGATTCAGCGCGACGGCCAGAATCCGTGAGTCGTTGTCGCCAAGACGAAAACCATCCGGCAGGGCAGCTGGATCAGTGTGATTCAGCTCGACCCGAATGGTTCCACCCACGTTGTTGACCGGAACGGGGGCGTCAAGACGGCCGTGGATGATCCGCAGGTCGTCAAGGTGACGCAGCGCCGTACGAGCGAAGTACCCCAGCTCGTTGTGGTGACGCTTTCCCTCAAGCTCAGTGATCACGACAACCGGAAGCACCACATCGTGCTCGTCGAAACGCCGCATCGCGTGCGGATCGCTCAGCAGCACGGAGGTGTCGATCACGTAGGTGCGACGGCTTGATGAAGAAGACACAGGACTGCCCTTCTTGGGGGCCGTACGCGATCCGCGCCCGGCCCCACCATTACGTGGTCGGCCGGGAAAGCTGACTGGCAGCGAGCTTGTGCAATTCGCTGCCCGTCGAGTGACGGTGCATGCATCGCCTCCCAGGCGGGGCCGCCTTGCTGCGTCCCGCATCTCGACGGTACGTCGGCCAATGGGCCTAAGGCGAGTGCCACGCCGGGAATTTCACGTGATGGCAACGTGGCGATAAGCCGGATTCAGCGACTCTTTAGCCTCCTTTCAGGGGTGATCTGCCACCAGGACGATCCGAACCTGCTGACCCGGAACAGCCTGAGCAGCCCGATCGATGTCGTCATCGAGGAGAACAGCGACAACGGGATATCCGCCGGTCACCGGATGATCTGCCAGAAAAATGACAGGCTGCGCCGCCCGGCGGAACCTGAATCGAGCCGCGAGACCACTCCCTCGCTGGACAACTCCTGCCCCTGCCGGGAGCCCTCGCGTCGTAAGGGCTCGCCCGACAGCCGGATCCCGACCCGATCGCTGTGGTCGGACACCGTCCACGTCGTTTCGGCGAGGGCGGCCATCTCGCTGAGCCAGTCGTCTCTCGGGCCGCGGAGCGCATGCAGAACGAGGGTCTCCGCCGACCTCGCTGGAACTGGAACAAGATCCTGGTTAGGAAATGCCTTCGGGGGTGGACCGACGGGTAGCACGTCTCCTGCTCGCACCGGAGGCGGTCCCAAGACCGGACAGGGTGTCGGTTGCATCGAGAGCCCAAGACCGGAGCGACGGCGATACCGCCGCGGACCGAGAGGTAGCTGCGCAGCCCGAGCTGAGGGGTACCCAATGTCAGGATCTGACCGTCAGCCACCATGAACGGCCCGAAATAGCCGACGGCGCGCCCATCAACGGCAGCCGGTGCCTGAGCGCCGGTTAGCGCCACCTGAAGGTCGCCTCGGGCACGAACCGACAAGCCGCCGAAGGTCACCTCGAGCGCAGCTGCCGTGTACGACTGCGCAAGCAGCCGGGCACCAAGCCGGAAGGCACCCCGGTCCGCGGCTCCGGATGGCCCAACTCCGATCGAGGCCAGGCCAACGCGCCCAAGGTCCTGAATCAGGGTGAGCAGTCCCGCATCCAGCACCTCAAGGGCCCGGTCAGCCGCCATGACGCGCTCCGGACACGTCGACGAAGTGCACCACCGTGCCAGACTGGAGCAGCGCGGGTGGCTCCCGATCGGGGTTGAAAACCGCGATGTCCGTACGGCCGATGAGCTGCCAGCCGCCCGGCGAGGAACGCGGATAGATCGCACTGAATTCACCCGCGAGCCCAACACTTCCCGATGGCACTGCAGTGCGCGGCTCGCTACGCCGTGGAACCTCAAGCCGCGGGTCGCCTCCAGTCAGGTAGGCGAAGCCGGGTGCGAAGCCACCGAATGCCACTGTCCAGTCGGTCCCGGTGTGAGCAGCAATGATCCCGTCAACTGAGAGTCCGGTCAGCTTGGCAACTTCGGCGAGATCAGGCCCGTCATAGTGCACGGGGACCTCTAGATGTCTCGCCGCTGCTCGGGCGTTCACCAGGCTGAGTGTCCGGCAGAGTCGACAAGGCCTGCCGCACAGGACCCATCGGGGCATCGTCACGAACCACGACCAGCACTGTCCTGGCAGCCGGGACAATGTCGACGATGTCGGTGAATCCCGCTGATCCTGCCGCGACTGCCTCGCGAACGGCCTGAGCCAGGGCGAGGACCTCGTCCAGTCCCGCTACCTCGACCAGAACCGCATGTTCACCGCAAGTCAGCAGCGTGCGGCCCTTGGTCATGAGGCGAAGGCTCGAATGTCAATGCCTGCCTCGGCGAGGGCCTTTCGCACGGCGATAGCCATGGTCACCGCACCCGGCGTGTCCCCATGAACACAGATGGACCGCGCAGCGACGGCAACCTCGACACCGTCCACCGACCGCATTCGCCCGGTGACCAGCATCTGCACCATCCGTTCCGCCACCAGGGCCGGATCATCCAACAGCGCACCAGGCTGCCCTCGAGGCACGAGCGTGGCTTGGGCGGTGTAGCCGCGATCGGCAAAGGCCTCGGTCACCGTAGTAAGACCAGCCTGCTCCGCATGGTGAAGCAAGGCCGACCCCGGTAGCCCCAGCAGCGGAAGCGTTGAGTCGTACGCAACCAGTGCAGCGACGACGGCAGCCGCTTGATCATGATCGTGTACGGCCCGGTTGTAAAGCGCTCCGTGCGGCTTGACATAGCTCACCCGGGAGCCGGCGACCCGAGCGAACCCGTCCAATGCCGCGATCTGATAAATCACGTCGTTGGTCAAGCTGGCCGCATCGACATCGATGCTGCGGCGGCCGAAGCCGGCCAAGTCCCGGTAACCAACCTGGGCGCCGATGGCGACGCCGCGGCTTACGGCGGCCTCGCAGACCCGCCGCATGATATTGGGGTCGCCGGCATGGAAGCCGCACGCGACATTGGCGCTCGTGATCACGTCGAGCAGGGCATCGTCGTCGCCCAGCGCCCAGATGCCGAATCCCTCGCCGAGATCGCTATTGAGGTCGACGACGGACGTAGTACGCGGCTCGCTCACCGGGCACTCGTCGGCTGGTTCGCGGGGTCGGCGTGCAGGTCGATCTTCGAGGTCTCGGGTGCCAGCAGCACGCAGATGATGGTCACGATCAGCATGACGACCGCGTACACGGACACGGCGATCGAGGTGTCGAAGCGGTCAAGCAGGGCCACGGAGATGATCGGCGCGAGCGCCCCGCCGATGATGCCGGCCAGCTGGTAGCCCATGGAAGCGCCTGTGTAGCGCACCTTGGTCGGGAACATCTCGGAGATGAACGCCGCTTGTGGGCCATACATCGCCGCGTGGAGGATCAGCGCAACCACCGCGGCCAGCACGATCAACCAGAACTGTCCGGTGTCGAGCAGAGCGAAGAAGACGAAGACCCATACCGCTGCACCGATCGCGCCCGCCAGATAGACGGGGCGGCGCGCAATCCGGTCGGACAGGTTGCCGAAAAACGGGATCAACACGACCTGGACAGCGGCGGCGATCAGCACCGCGTTCAAGGCGTAGTTCCGGGGCAGCTTGAGATAGGTGGCCACGTAGGTGGTGATGAACAGCACGAAGGTGTAGAACGCAACGTCGACCCCGACGCGCGCGCCGACGGCGAGTAGTACCTGCTTGGGGTAGCGTCGCACGACCTCCAGAATCGGCGCGCCGGCCTTGGTGTTGGACTCCTCAACCTCGCGGAACAGCGGGCTCTCCGCGATCGTCAGCCGGATCCACAGGCCGACGAGCACCAGCAAGCCGCTGAGCAGGAACGGCACGCGCCATCCCCATCTCAAGAACGCGGCGTCATTGGTGAGCACGCCCATGAGCGACAGGACACCGTTGGCCAGCAACAGGCCCGAGGGGAACGCCGACCTGCGGCCAGCTGGCGTTGAGACCACGCCGGTTCGGGTCGCCCGACTCCAAGGTCATCAGCACCGCGCCGCCCCACTCGCCACCGAGGCCGAGGCCCTGCAGGAAGCGGAGCGCGACCAGCAGGATCGGTGCCCAAACGCCGATCGTGGCATAAGACGGCATCAAGCCGATGGCGAAAGTCGCAATGCCCATCAGCAGCAGGGTCACCACCAGGACGTTCTTGCGGCCGATCCGGTCGCCGTAATGGCCGAAGATCAATCCACCTAGCGGCCGGGCGATGAAGCCGACGGCGTAGGTGGTGAAGGCGAGCAGCGTGCCGACCAGTGGTTCGAAGGTCGGAAAGAAGATCTTGTTGAAAACCAGAGCAGCGGCGGTGCCATAGATGAAGAAGTCGTACCACTCCAGCGAGGTGCCGATCAGGCTGGCAACGATCACCTTGCGCACCGACGAAGGCGCTGTGGCGGGGATGCGGCTGACGGTGGACATCTGGTGCCTCCCTCGACCGGGGCGCGGGCTCGTCCACGCCCACTGAGACGGACTTTACGACTTGTCAGAATCTGAGACGGCTAGAGGTCCCTGAGATTCTGATCGGCTGCGAGCGTCGGCAAAATCGCGCGCCCCGTGCTGACGAGAAGCGAGCAGGCAGGCTTCACAATCTGCGAGCCGCGTCAGCGACCGAAGCGACGCTCCCGCTGCCCATACGAGCGCAGCGCGCGGATGAAGTCCACCTTCCGGAAGTCGGGCCACAGCGCTTCACAGAAATAGAACTCGCTGTGGGCTGACTGCCACATCAAGAAGCCGGACAAGCGCTGTTCACCAGACGTCCTGATGATCAAGTCCGGGTCAGGCTGGCCCTTCGTGTAGAGGTGTTCGGCAATGTGTTCGATGTCGAGGCTCTGGGCTAGTTCATCGATGGAGGTGCCGTTCTTGGCATGCTCGGCAAGCAGCGACCGTACGGCATCACGCAGTTCATACCGGCCCCCGTAGGAGACCGCGATGTTGACCAGCATGCCGTCGATGTCAGCTGTGTCCCGAGAGGCCATCTTGAGCCGCTTCGCGGACTGATCCGGTAGCAGATCCAGCGCTCCGACCGGATGGACCTGCCAACGCCGGGTTGCCGCCAGATCACTCACCATCCGCTCGATCACGCGGAGTAGCGGTTCGATCTCCTCACGATTGCTGCGCGACAAGTTGTCCGTCGACAGCACCCACAAGGTGACAACCGGGATCCCGAGCTCGTCGCACCACCCGACGAACTCCTTCAGTTTGTCAGCGCCTGCCTGGTAACCCGCAACGAGAGGTTGCTCCGGCGCGTTGGTGCGCGCCCAGCGGCGGTTTCCATCGGCGAGTACGGCGACGTGGCGCGGCAGCCTTTCGGTGTCGAGCTCGGCGATCAGCCGATGCTCATAGGTCGCGTACAGCAGCCCCGACGGGTGCAGCCGATCCACGAACTCGCGCAGCCGATCGAGACGTGCCACAAATGGCAGCGTATCCCGCTGCGATCTCCTCATCGCCGGCCGCGCAGCGATTGGTCAACACGATCCCATTCCGTACGCTGAAGCTACTGGGTCGTAACCGCCGGCGAGCCGGCTTGCCGCCATTGCCGTCTGAAGGGTGCGCCATGCCAGCAATTCATCTCGGCGAAGACCCACCCGTGGCATCGACCGGTAAAGCCGGTGCCGACACCGGACTGGCGGAGGTCGCGGAAGCGGTCAAGCCGCGACTTCGTGGTTGGTTGCATGCCGGGATGGCTCCCCTCGCTCTGGCCGCCGGCATCGTGCTCATCTGTCTCGCAGCCACCCCTGCCGGCGTCGTCGGAGGGGCCGTCTTCTTGGCTGCGTCCGTTCTGTTGTTTGGCACCAGCGGCGTGTATCACCGGGGAACCTGGGGCGTGCGCGGCCAGGCGATCCTCCGCAGAATGGATCACTCCAACATCTATCTCTTTATCGCGGCAACCTATACGCCGCTGGCGTTGATCTTGCTCGACGGAGCTTCGCGAGTGATCTTGCTCGTGCTCATCTGGTGCGCCGCGATAGGTGGTCTGCTCTTTCGGCTCATCTGGCTATCAGCGCCGCGCTGGCTCTACACCGTGCTCTACCTCGTGATGGGCTGGACAGCCCTTGGGTGGCTTCAAGTTTTCTATCACACGGCCGGCCTGGCGGTGCTGATCTTGCTCGTGGCCGGCGGCGTCTGCTACACCCTTGGCGCAGTGGTCTACGCCCGAAAGCGTCCTAACCCCTCACCCAGCTGGTTCGGCTTCCATGAGATCTTTCACATCGGGACCATCGGCGGCTTCGTGTGCCACTACGTAGCCATTCGATGATCAGCCTTGATCTGAGCTGCTTACAGCAGTTACGTCGGTCTGCGCAAGCTGACTGGCCAGGTCTTGAACCGACGTGACTGGGAGCCTGCAGACGAACTGTCGACAGACGTAAGCCGTCGCCTGATCGTTGATCAACGGCCGGTCAGCGAGCAGCGCTATTCCAGGCTGGTCTGGCTCGCCGGCCACGACAACCGATCCGGCCGGCGCGAGCTGGTGAGCAACGAGCGCCAGCTCTGCCCGAGCCTGATCGTCCCGCCCGACGACGGCTACCTGGACCGGTCTCGGCGTCGGCGTCTGGCTGATCGCGTCGGCGAGCAGCCAGCCGGCAAACCGTGGCGCCTGCCGAACCAGTTCGGCCGCGCTGGCAGCCGCCCGGTCGGCCCGGGCCGAGTAGCGCTCCTCTCCTGTCAGCTCCGCCATCGCTCGCAAGGCATGGACTGTGGTGCTCAGCCCGGATGGGGTGGCGTTGTCAGTCGGATCCTGCGGCCGGGCGTATAGCTGCTCGGCATCTGCAGCCGTGTCGAAGAAGCCGCCACCGGCGTCATCGAACTGCTCCATGATCACCTCGAGCAACTGCTCGGCACGAGAAAGCCAGGTCGGAGCCGCATGAACCGCAGCCAGCCGCACTGCCGCCAGGGCGAACGCCGCATAGTCCTCCAAGATGCCGGCAGCTGCGCCTACCAGGCCATCGCGAGATGTGCGCCGCAGTCGGCCGTCTCGCCAGTGGATCTGCCAGAGGTACTCGGCCGCCTCGGTCGCCACCGCCAGCCAGTCAGGACGGCCGAAAATCATCGCTGCCTCCGCGAGCGCGTCAACCAGCCACCCGTTCCAGGCGGCGACGACCTTGTCGTCTCGTCCCGGGCGGGAGCGTTGATTACGCGCTATCCGGAGCCGCTCACGAACGTCGGCGAGCCGAAGCTGATCATGGTCGGACTGCAGTTGCAAGGTCGAGGCGCCATGCTCGAACGTGCCCGTCGCCGTTACCGCGAAGGTCTCGGCCGCCCACGTTGCGTCCTCCTCCCCGAGTGCGGCCCGGAGTTGATCACGGTCCCACACGTAGTAGGCGCCTTCGCGTAGCTCACCATGATCATCTTTCGAGTCCGCATCAAGGCTGGCCGCGAAAGCGCCCTGCTCGGTGCGCATCTCGGCTAGCAGCCAGGCCACGGTCTCGGTGACGACACGCTCGGCCAGCGGGTTACGGCTGCGACGCCACCAGTGCGTGTACGCGCCGAGCAGCAAGGCATTGTCGTACAACATCTTCTCGAAGTGCGGCACCACCCACGCCGGCGTCAACGCTGTAGCGGGCGAACCCGCCGCCGATCTGGTCATATATCCCACCTCGCGCCATCGCTTCGAGAGTCTGACCAGCCATCAGCATCGCTGACTCGCCGCCGTCGCGAAGCAACGCCTCGAGCACCATCGATGGTGGAAACTTGGGCGCCCGCCCGAAGCCGCCGTAGGTCGGGTCGAACTCCTGTTGCAGCGTGAACAGAGCCTTCTCGCAGTCCTCCGCGGTCAGATTCTCCGAACCAGCCAGCGTCGGCTGCATTGACAGCTGGCGAACGATCTCGGATGCACTCACCAGCAGCTCTGATCGCCGATCCCGCCAAGCCTCGCTGATGGCCTGCAATACCTGCGGGAACGACGGCAGGCCATGTCGCGGGGTAGGCGGGAAGTAGGTCCCGGCGTAGAAGGGCTTCCGGTCCGGGGTGAGAAAAACGCTCATCGGCCAACCGCCTTGCCCGGTCAGCGCCTGGGTGGCTTGCATGTAGACCGCATCGACATCGGGACGTTCCTCGCGGTCCACCTTGATCGGCACGAAGTGATCATTGATCATGGACGCGGTTTGCTGATCTTCGAAGGACTCATGCGCCATCACGTGGCACCAATGGCACGCCGCGTACCCCACCGAGAGGAACACCGGCACTTGACGTTCGGTTGCCTCGTCAAAAGCATCATCCGACCACTGCCACCAGTGCACCGGATTCTCGGCGTGCTGGAGCAGGTACGGGCTGGTCGCCGAAGCGAGGCGGTTGCGGCCAGTCATTCAGTCATCCGCTATGCGGACTCAGCCGGAGCTACCGGGCGGGCGCTCTGACGCCGACTCCTCTGCCGAGGCGGCAGAGTCATTGCCGTCGCGTGCGGCGTCCTCCGCCTCCCTCGCGATGTCGTCTGGGGTACGGATCTTTCGAAATTGCTTCCGCATGCTGAAGTACAAAAACACCATGGCTGCAGCCAGCAGCAGCGTGACGAACAACGGCGTCCAACCCGGCCTAACCCAGTTGGGGTCTACGTCGAGGAGGATCATGCTGGAACTCTACTCGCCGCCGACTCGGCGATTCCCGCGAACAGATCGTCCTCGGGGACGCTCGTCTCGACCAAGCTCCGCGCCAGCTCCCACTCCTCGGTCGGCCACGCGGACTTGTGCACCTCGAGCGGTACGGCGAACCATGGCCCGTCGGGATCGACCTGGGTGGAGTGGGCCAGCAGCGCCCGGTCGCGTACGGAGAAATATTCGGCACAGGCAATCCGGGTCGTAATTCGCGCCGCGTGCTTGGGGTCTTCGGGCCACTGCCGAAGGCGCTCTGTGTACGGCGACTCGAGACCGCGCGCAACCATCGCTCGATCGAGAGCCACAGTCCGCTCGCGATGAAAGGTGAAGGAGTAATACAGCTTCAGCGGCTGCCAGGCGGCGCCGAGCTCGGGGTAGGCATCAGGGTCGGCGGCCCGTTCGAAGGCCGCGACGCTGATCTTGTGACACATGATGTGGTCGGGGTGCCGGTAGCCCCCATCGCTCTCGTTGTAGGTGGTCATCACATGCGGCTGGAATGACCGAATCACCTTGACCAGGGGCGCGACCGCCTCGGAGAGGTCGGTACGCGCGAAACTACCTTCGGGCAGCGGAGGCGGATTCTCCCCTTCCGGTAGCCCGGAGTCCACAAAGCCGAGCCAGACCTGTCGCACGCCGAGGATTTCCCTCGCGCGATCCATCTCCTGGCGCCGAATGTCGGCGATGTTGGCCAGAATGTCGGGTCGGTCCATTGCTGGGTTGAGGATCGAACCGCGCTCGCCGCCGGTGCAGGTGGCGACGATGACGTCGACGCCTTCTGCTACATACTTGGCCGTCGTCGCGGCGCCCCGACTCGACTCGTCGTCGGGATGCGCATGCACTTCCAGCAGCCTCAAGCGCTCGCCCTTGGCGTCGACACGAAGCGCGGGACGAAGCATGATCGTCATGCTGCCACTTCGTGCCTCGGTTGCGCCGCCCGCTGCCCGGTTGCCGAGATGTTTACAAGATCTGCTTGAGATGCTGCGAGCGTCGGGAATCGCGCGCCCGCCGTGCTGAGCCAGGAGGGAGCAGAGGCGTTCTTTCCTCTGCGACCGACGACGAAGTAGGCGGATCCAAAGCGCGCGATGCGCGAGCAGCAAGCCCAAATAAATTGTTCCTGTGACAGATGCGGCGGAGCGGCTCCGCCGCCGCTACCCCAAGCCGCGGGTGCCGCGTCCGCTGATGGTGGGCTTGATCAGCGTCGGCGTCGTCATCGGGTTGACCTGGCTGGTCTGGACGGCGTTGCTGCACTCGCGGCCGATCGCGGCAGGTCACATCCAGTCGTTTGAGATCACATCTGACAGCTCGGTTTCAGTCACAATCGCTGTTGAGCGTCGCGATCCGTCCCTACCGGTGACCTGCCGGGTGTTGGCGCAAGCGTCAGATTTCCAGCCAGTAGGCGAGCAGCAGGTGCCGGTGGCGGCCGCTTCCGACCGTGTCGTCGAGGTGACTGCCGCGTTCACCACCCTGCGACGAGCGACTGCGGTCGTCGTCAAAGGGTGCACTGTCGCATGAGCTTCGAATTGGTCCGCCCTTGATAGCCTTGTGGGATGTCTGAAAACTCCGCCCAGATAATCTGGCTGACCCAGGAGGCGTACGACAAGCTCAAGCTCGAGCTCGATCACCTCTCTGGGCCAGGGCGTGCCGCGGTGTCTGCGAAGATCGCGGCGGCGCGTGAAGAAGGTGACCTCAGCGAGAACGGGGGCTACCACGCCGCGCGTGAGGAGCAGGCTCATCAGGAGGCCCGGATTCGTCAGCTCACCGACATGTTGAACCGGGCGGAGGTGGGCGAAGCTCCGGCGAACGCCGACGAGGTTGCCCCCGGAACCCGGGTGACGATCGCCTTCGACGGAGATGAATCGGATACGGATACGTTCTTGCTCGGGTCGCGAGAATTGCTCGGGCTCGACAACAGCGTCGATGTCACGAATGTCTACAGCCCGCAGTCGCCCTTGGGCTCAGCAATTCTTGGCAAGAAGACGGGCGACGCGGTGTCCTACGTCGCCCCGAACGGCAACTCGATCAACGTCACGGTTGTGAAGGTCGAGGCCTTCCGGACCTGATCACATTCGGTCCAAAACCGTCCGGTTCAAAGCCGGCTGATCATCTCTTTCGCCTCTGCCGGACTCAGTGCCCCTGAAGCGACCTCGGAGAGGATCTGCTCGCGGCTGAGGCCCGACTCCGGCTCGGCCGCCTCGCCGAGACCCAGCTTCTCCAGTAAGTCAGCAAAACGCAGCCGAGCAGTGGGATACGAGACGCCAAGATGCTTCTCGACCTCGCGGAGATTGCCTCGTGAGGAGAGAAAGACGCGGAGCATCTCTGTTTCCTTGTCGTTGAGGGCGCAGAACTCACATGGTCGAAACACCCCAGCAAGTTCGGTTCCGCAGGATGCACACCCCAGCCGAATGATGGCAAGCTGAGCACCGCACACCGGGCAGTCGCTCGGTGCGCGGTGCTCAATTCGCTCCTGCGGCCGGTGAGACCGCTCCGTCATACGACACCGGCCTCGCTGTTCACGTCGGAGCCAACGCGAACCTGCGCATGAGCCATCACGACCTCGATTTCAAGCTTTGCGCTGCCGTTGCCCATGACAACCTCATCGCCAGCGCCGTTGTGGCCGCCGACCCAGCTGATCTTGCCGAGCTGAGATTCACCCGTCACGGTGACGTTGGAATCATCGGTCAATGAGATGGACAAACTTCCGGACTCGGCTCGGATCCGGTTACGACCTGTCGCGATCGTGCCCTTGATCGTTGCCTGCCCGGCCTGCACAAGAACGTCGTTGATCTCGGTGACGTCGAGCAGCTTGGCTGCTCCGGCCGTGACTCGTACCTTGCCCAAATGCGGCACCCGCTCGGTGTTCAAACTGCCTGCTGTCACCTCGACATCGACAATCACGTTGGGGTTGACGCGGAGAAACAGCTCCTTGCCGAGGCCCAGTGAGCGGAAGTCATCGAGGCTGCGCGTAGCACCCCGCAGGATGCTGAACCCATCGATCGAGGCGCCCAGCTCACCATCGCTGGAGACCTCGAGCACGGATCCGTTACGCCGCAGCACATGCGGCCCGTCGGCGGACAGCGTCGCTACCGAGGTCTCGCCGATGATGCGCACTCTGCGACCGATCGCCCGGACGGAGATGCGTTCCACGCCGCCGGTATTGATTGGCTTCGCGCGAACTGGCTCCTCGTCGGCCGACTCCTGCTTTGGCGCTCCAGAGGTGTAGCCGGCCTGAGGCTGATCGGTGACGGCGGCCCAGGGATCTGAGTCTGCTGTCGCGCCCGATAGCTGCTCATTGGTTGGTTCAGAGGGCGCGTCTTCTGATGTCGTCTGTGACGCCTTCAAGGCGTCGATGCGGCGGGCCGCTTCAGCAGCATCAATGCGTCCTGCAGCAAGATCTTCAAGAATTGGGGTCATGTCTGGAGTGGTCATACCACCGAATGTAAACCGAATCTTTACAGAAAAGAAGTTTTGCTTTCCATTCTCAGGGCTGGCTGGGGCTCATCCCTGATCGCGAGACGGCCTCAAGGACACATGTTCTGAACAAGAATCTGCGTGCAGCATACAACTAGTTATATAGTTGCTGAATGCAAATTTCGACTGAGACGCCACCTGTGACACGAACGACATCTGTTGAGTCGCTGATGCACGCGTTGCTAGGCATCTCCCGGCTCATGCGACAACGAGGTCAAGGCGAGACGCTCGACACCGGGTCGTTCTGGCTACTGAAGGCCCTTGCCACGTCCGGACCGCTACGCGTCACCGATCTCGCCGCATGCGCCAACCTGGATGCTTCCACTGTTTCCCGCCATGTTGCTCAGCTCGATAGCGCTGGCCTGATCGAGCGGACACCAGATCCGGTGGATGGTCGCGCCCAGCGCGTGAAGTTGAGCCCTCCAGGAGCCCAGAAGATCGAAGCAGCGCTGCGCTCTCGGCGAGCCCTCCTCGAGAAGTGCCTCGAGTCATGGGAGGCCCGCGATCTCGAGGAACTTGACCGGCTACTGACCCGCTTCGCCGCCGACGTCGAGGCTCTCACCCAGAAGGTGGAGAAAGCATGACAAGCCCTGAGCCGCGTCGCGCTCTGCGCGAGGAAGAGTCCTCGGCAGGATCGGCGTCCCAGCGTCCCCAGCGAGGAGAGCGGAGCCCGCAGTGCCGAGAGGGATGTCCGGCTCACCGAACATCGCCCCCGGCCCAAGCGGTGACTATCTGAGTCATCGCCAGATTCTGGTGGTGCTGGGCGGGTTGATGGCCGGCATGTTCCTTGCCGCCTTGGACCAGAGCATCGTTGGCGTTGCTCTGCCCCGCATCACCTCCGAATTGGGCGGCCTCGACAAGCTCTCCTGGGTGGTCACGGCGTATCTGCTGACCTCGACTGCCGCCACGCCGCTCTGGGGCAAGATCTCCGACATACGCGGGCGGCGGCCGATGTTCCAGGCAGCGATCGTTGTCTTTCTCATCGGCTCCCTGATCTGCGGCTTCTCGCCTGAGATTGCCGATTTCCTCAACGTCCCCGGAATCAACGTCATGATCGCCGGCCGTGCCGTCCAGGGCCTCGGCGGCGGTGGCCTGATGGCCCTTGCTCTGGCCGTCATCGGTGACGTGATCCCGCCCCGGGAGCGAGGCAAGTACCAGGGAATGTTCGCCGCCGTCTTCGGTGTCTCCTCGGTAGCCGGCCCGCTGCTGGGTGGCTGGTTCACTGACCACCTCGGCTGGGAATGGATCTTCTTCATCAACATTCCGATCGGTGTCGCCGCGCTGATCGTCACGTCGATGGCGCTGAAGCTGCATCACGTCCGCCGCTCAGTCTCGGTCGACTACCTTGGCGCAGCGACCATCGTTGGCGCGGTGACCAGCCTGGTGCTCTATCTGAGTTGGGCAGGTCCGACCGAGGGATGGCTCTCGACGACCGGGATGGGGTTACTCGTTGCCACGGTGGTACTCATCGCACTGTTCGTGCTCGCGGAGTCCAAGGCAAAAGAGCCGATCATTCCGCTGGAACTCTTCAAGCACTGGACGTTCACCTCGAACATCACCTTTGCGATGATCATGGGCATCGGCATGTTCGGTGGGCTGATCTTCCTGCCGATCTACCTGCAGGCGGTGAGGGGCTTCAGCGCGACCCACTCCGGTCTGGCCATGTTGCCTCTCGTCGTCGGCATCTTTACGACCTCGATTGGCGGCGGTCAGATCATGGCGCGCACCGGGCGCTACAAATGGATGCCCATCACCGGCGCAGCCGTCGTGGGCGCGGCGCTCTTCGCGTTCTCCAGACTCGAGGTAGATACGCCGTACTACGTCATCGCCTTGATCATGTACGCGTTCGGCTCGGGCTTGGGTTTCACCATGCAGGTTGTCGTGACGGCAGTGCAGAACAGCGTCGATCGGCGACACATGGGTGTGGCGACGGCCTCTGTGACTTTCTTCCGCTCCATGGGCGGCGCTATCGGTACGGCCTTGCTCGGCGCCATCTTGAACATTCGGCTCAAGCACTATTTGAGCGAGATCGTTGGCGCCGCGCAGGGTCCCGGGCCGGCGGGACCGATCCAAACCAATGATGTGACTGCCATTAGAGCTCTGCCGGAGCCGATCAAGAGTTGGGTGCTCGAGGCATTCACCCGAGCCATGGACGATGTGTTCCTCGTGGCAGTGCCGTTCATGGTCGTGGCCCTTGTCATTGCCGTTACCATGCGCGAAAAGCCGCTCAAAGGCCGCAGTCAGCATTCCGATTCTGCAACGGCCGGCGCGTCGCAGGACTCTGAACTCGCCTCAATGGCACGTTGAGGTCGATTATGAGAACCTCACCCACGGATGGCACATTTGTTACTTAGGCGATGCGCCAACCGTGTTCACCTCGGACATAGGGATGTTGATGCCAACCAGGAGTATGCACAGGCTGTCCTTGGCCGCTGGGGCGGTCTTGCTGGCAACCACCCTGGCCGCATGCGGAGGCACTCCGACTGCTCCAGGTGGGACTGGCCCGCAGCCGCCCGCCGCGTCCGCTCCTAACGAGACCTCGCCGGCACCAACCCCGACGCCAGACCCCGTCACGTTCAAGCCCAACGTCAAGAACGGCGCGACCGGTGTCAAGGTCGACACCGTGGTCACCGTCGCGGCAACCGCGGGCACCTTGACCAAGGTGAAGCTGAGCTACACCAATAAAGACCGACAGGGTCGTACGCAGCACGGCGTCGTCTCCGGGACGATGAGCAAAGACCGTCTGAAGTGGACCGCGAACGCGCGACTTGATCCTGCGACGGCGTACAAACTGACCTCCGCGGGCAAGAACACCGTCAACCAAGCTCAGAGCGTCGCGACCAGCTTCCGCACCCAGAACCTGGCCTTGTCTCGGCAGACCTTTCCGCAGATCTATCCGCTCAAAGGCAGCCATGTCGGCGTCGGCATGCCAGTGGTCCTGACTTTCGATGTGCCGGTCAAGAACAAGAAAGAGTTCGAGAAAAACCTGCACGTCAAGTCCTCGCCAGCTCAGCTGGGCACCTGGCATTGGTACTCCAGCAAAGAGGTGCGGTACCGGCCCAAGAAGTACTGGAAGCCGGGCACCAAGGTCGCCGTAACCGCCAACCTCAACGGCGTCAACGCCGGCAACGGCATCTACGGGCAGAACTCGACCAAGACGAACTTCACTGTCGGCCGGTCGCTGATCACCAAGATCAATTTATCCTCCGACGTTGCGCGGGTGTATCGCAACGGCAAGCGCGTCCGCACCATCTATGTCAGCGGTGGCAAGCCTGGTTGGCAGACCCGCAGTGGCGTCAAGCTGATCATGGATAAGCGCTACGTCACCCGGATGACCAATGCGATGATCGGCGCTCGCGAGCATTACAGCCTGAGGGTGCGATACGCGATGCGGATTACCTCATCGGGCGAGTTCCTGCATGCCGCACCGTGGAATGCCGGGAACTTCGGCCGTCGCAACGCCAGTCACGGATGCACCGGAATGAGCACGGGGAACGCAGCCTGGTTGTTCAACCGAGTCTTGATCGGCGATCCCGTCATCACCACTGGCAGCAGCCGCGGCATGGAGCCCGGCAACGGTTACGGCGACTGGAACCTGTCGTACGCCAAGTACAAGAAGGGTTCCGCGCTCTAGGGCTTGCTGGCTCGGGCAGTCCGCGAAAGGTGCGGCCGATGCAAGGGCAGCGCCGGCGGGTGCGTTCTTCCCAACGGTGGCTCCGACCCGCCTGCCAGTGACACAACGAACGACTTGGTGAAGGCGAGCAGCGGTACGGCCAACAGCGCTCCCACAATCCCTGCGGTAATGATGCCGATCGCGATTGCGAGCAATACGGCCAGCGGGTGCAACTTCACGGCGCGTCCCAGCAGGAAGGGCTGCAGTACGTGTCCCTCGATCTGCATCACCAAGATCACGCCGCCAAGCATGATCAACGCTTGGGGCCAGCCGAGAGCGACCAGTGCGACCAGGACGGCAACTGAGCCCGAGACAAGCGCACCGACGATGGGGACGAAGGCACCGAGGAAGACCAGTGCGGCCAGTGCGGGGGCAACCGGTACGCCGAGGATGAGCGCCACGATGAGCACGCCGAGGCTGTCGGTCAGCGCCACCAGAATTGTTGCCCGGACATACGACGCGAGTGACCGCCAGCCCCGCAGCGCCGCTTGATCCACGCGATCCCGTGAAGCCCGCGGAATGAAGTTCAGCAGGAAACTGAAAATGCCGCGGCCGTCGTAGATGAAATAGAAAAGCGAGAAGAGAGCGAGGGCGAGACCGGCGAAAAAGTGCCCGACTCCGGCCCCGAATTCGGCCGCATAAGTCGCTATTGTGCTGCCGCTTGCTTTCAGGAAATCCGTGACTTTGGTTACCCACGTCGAAGAATCGAGCCAGGTCGCGTTTATATGGAGTGGGCCATTGCGCAGCCAGTTGGTCAGTGGGCCATTGCTGAGCCAGTCGCTCAGCTTGTTGAAGCCACTCACCACGTTTGTCGACAGCTCCGGGCCCTGACCGGCGATCTGTCCGCCGATCACGATCAGAACGCCGACAATTGAGGCGACTGCACCCAGTACGGTAATGGCAGTCGCCAGGGCTTTCGGCAAACCCCATTTCCGGAGCATTCTGGCCACCGGCAACATCAGTGCAGTCAGCAAGATGGCGACCGCCACCGGAATCAATACCTCGGAGAGGTACCGCGCCAACCAGACGATGCCCCACAGCAAAGCAGCCACCAAGATCGCTCGCCAAGACCATGCGGCGGCAACCTGCAGGCCGCGAGGCACGACGGCGTTCACCTCAGCTGTGTTATTGGCCGCGATGGCCGGGTCGGCTGGCGGCGCCTCCTCGGTAGCTCGCGAGTCCGTGTGATCATCGATGGTTGACGTGGCAGGGAGCACCGGGATGGTGCGGCGGGTTTCACGTGCAGAGTGCCGTGACCCGTTCCGAGCCGATGATGCCATTGGAGCCTCCCGCGTTTGCTCTCAAGGCCCTTAACCCTAGTCGCCCTGGCAGACTGTGCCGGTGGGCAGGCTGGGGGCCGCGCGGACCTGGATTGGCGCGCGAAGTTCGCTCCCTCGTGAGGTTTACGTGCTCGGCCTGGTGGCGTTCTGCGTCGCTGTGGGCTTCGGGGTCCTCGTCCCGGTGCTGCCGGTTTTCGCCCGAAGCTTCGGAGTCGGAAATACCGAAGTCGGAGCCGTCATCTCGGCATTCGCACTCATGCGCCTGATCTCCAGCCCTTTCTGCGGTTGGCTGATCAAGATCTTCAGTGAGCGGATCATCATGGCTACGGGCATTTTCATTGTGGCTATCTCGAGTGGCTTGGCCGGGATCTCCCGCAGCTATCTGCAGCTGCTCGCCCTCCGCGGAGTCGGCGGCATCGGCTCGGCGATGTTCACCGTATCCGCGTTCACCCTGTTGCTGACCTCGGTGGAGGCCGGCGTACGCGGTCGTGCTGCCGGGTTCTTCCAAGCCGGCTTCCTGATCGGGGGAATCACGGGGCCCGCCGTAGGTGGAGTGTTAGCGGCGATCTCGCTGACAGCACCGTTCTTCTTCTACGCAGGAACGCTGGTGATTGCCGGGACGGTCGGTCTGCTGCTGCTGCGCCGTCGGAGCGCAGAGCCAACGGAGACCGCCGAGCCTGTCTCGTTTCGTGCTGTGGTAGGCGACGCCCGTTATCAGGCTGCCTGCGTCACCAACCTCGCACAGGGCTGGACGTCATTTGGAGTCCGGTCCTCGCTGGTGCCCGTACTCGTCGTGGAGCTGCTGCACCGGCCAGCCTCGTGGACCGGCATCGCGTTCGCGTGCGCCGCCGTCGTGCAGACCATCGCGGTCGGACCAGCTGGTCGATTTACCGACACAGTTGGCCGCCGCCCTGCCATGATTCTCGGTGGCACCGTCGCGGCGGTATCAATCATGGCGGTCCCGTTCGCACCGAACATCTGGCTGTTGATCGTGGTGCTCTGCGTGTACGGCGTCGCGTCGGCTTTCCTGGGCACCGCGCCCGCTGCAGCCGTCGGCGATGCGGCGGGAAGTCGAAGTGGCACTGCAGTCGCGGTCTTCTCGATGTGCGCTGATATCGGGGCGATCATCGGACCGCTCGTGGCGGGTCTGCTCGCAGACACATTGTCCTACGCGGCCGCGTTCGGTGCCGGAGCGGTTCTGATGCTCGTCGCAGCGGCACTGTCGTGGCGGATGCCGCGAGATCAGCGGCTGTCGCCGAAAAGAGGGCGGTCTCGAGGCGGTCCATCGAAAGGGGAGATGCATGAGTCCACGGCCACTGAGTGAGCTGGTCAGCCCAGACTGGGCAGAGGCGCTGCAGCCAGTCGCTGGGACGATCACAGCAATGGGTGCGTTCTTGCGCGCCGAGCTAGCGGCAGGCCGGCAGTATCTGCCAGCCGGGGAGAATGTGCTGCGAGCCTTCAGCCGGCCGCTTGGCCAAGTGAAGATCTTGATCGTCGGGCAAGATCCCTACCCGACACCCGGCCATCCGGTAGGCCTGTCCTTCTCTGTGGCATCGCACGTACGCCCCATCCCGCGCTCCCTGCAGAACATCTATACCGAACTGCACGCAGATCTTGGCATCAAGCCGGCTGCCAGCGGCGATCTGACGCCGTGGTTCGCCCAAGGTGTGCTGCTGCTCAATCGCGTGTTGACCGTACAACCGGGACGTTCGGGATCACATCGGGGCAAGGGCTGGGAGCAGGTCACACAGCGGGCCATCGAGGCCCTTGTCAGTCGCGGCGGACCGCTGGTCGCCATCTTGTGGGGGCGTGACGCGCAGTCGCTCGTTCCCATGCTCGGCTCTGTGCCCTACCTGGCGAGCGCCCATCCCTCGCCGCTTATCCGCCGCGGCCGGCTTCTTCGGATCACGTCCCTTCAGTCGCGCAAATGAGCTCCTGGCGGGGGCCGGCGGTGAGCCCGTCGACTGGGCGCTTGAATCGAAGCCTCAATAGCTCAGATCCGCGCAGCGGCGTCGCCCGCAAGGAACTCGGCACATTCGGCCGCCAGCATACCGGTGCAACTGGAGACCGAGCTAGAGGTCGTTCTATCGGCTCTGCAGCGGCCACGACGGCGGCGAGTTCGCAGGGCCGCGACGCCGCGCTGGCCAGCTTGCCTCTAACGCCTTCACGACGTCTCGGAGGTTAGCCGAGTGCCCGGTCGAGGTCGGCGATCAGATCCTCGACGTCTTCGATGCCGACACTCAGCCGAATGAGATCGCCAGGAACTTCAAGCTGAGTGCCTGCCACGGATGCGTGAGTCATCGTGTGCGGATGCTCGATCAAGGACTCCACGCCGCCGAGTGACTCCCCCAAGATGATCACTGACGTGCCTTCACAGACCTGCAACGCCGCCGGCTCACCACCCGCCACACGGAAACTGATCATGCCGCCATAGCGACGCATCTGCCGCTTGGCCAGATCATGACCCGGATGGGCGTCCAGGCCTGGAAAGTACACCTCGGCAACCCGCGGATGATCATTCAGAAAGGCCGCGACCTGCTCGGCGTTGTCGCAATGCCGATCCATCCGTACGGCCAGCGTCCGCAAGCCGCGCAGCACCAGCCAGCAGTCAAATGGGCTGGCCACTCCACCGATCGCATTCTGATGGAACCTCAATTGCTCGGCCAACTCGTCGTCATTGACCACGAGCGCCCCGCCGACGATGTCGGAGTGCCCGCCGCAGTACTTCGTCGTGGAGTGCACGACGACGTCGGCACCGAGCTCCAGCGGCTGCTGAAGATACGGCGTGGCAAACGTGTTGTCGACGATCACGAGTGCGTCTGCGGCATGCGCCAGGTCGACGATGGCGGCGATGTCAGCGATGTTGAGCAGTGGATTGGTGGGCGTCTCGATCCAGACCGCCGTGGTCTCCCCTGGCGTAATCGCCGAGGCAACCGAGTCGAGGTTGGAAAGATGGGCCGGATCGGCCGCAACCCCCCAGCGCTGATGAACTCGGGCAAACAGCCGATAGGTGCCCCCGTACGCGTCGTCCGGGACCACGAAATGACTCCCTGGTGAAGCAATCGTGCGGAGCAAGGTGTCCTCCGCTGCCAAGCCGCTGGCAAACGCCAACCCGTGCTTGCCTCCCTCGAGAGCCGCCATGCACTCTTCGAGCGCCGTACGTGTCGGGTTTGAGGAACGCGAGTACTCGTAGCCCCCGCGCGCTTCGCCGACCTTGTCCTGGATGAAGGTCGAGGTGGCGTAGATCGGTGGGACCACCGAGCCGACGGCAGAATCCGGATCCTGTCCGGCGTGGATGGCGCGGGTCGAGAAGCCTTGTGTGACTGTCACAACAGGCCAGCGTACGCCCGGGTGCGCGGCCATGTCGGAGCGCACGAGAGATGCCCTTCGACAGGCGCCGTCCTGAGCTTGTCAAGGGCTCAGGGCGCATCTGCAATGAGCCTGTGCCGAACTGGAACATGTCGAGGCTCGGTCAGCGTTGCGTAAGTGCAGACACCGTTCCGAACGGTGGCGCAGGAAGGCAGACTGAATCACATGTTGTTCTCACGGACGAAGACCACGCTTGTCGAGCCCGATCAGGCACTCCGCGGCCGAAGCACCGCTGTCCTGGTCAACCCCACCTTCCACGACATCTTTGGCATTCCGGTGCAGAAGGTGCCAGAGGGATCTGAGGTTGCCTACTTCGCTCTCGGTTGCTTCTGGGGAGCCGAAAAGCTGTTCTGGAACACGCCGGGAGTCACCAACACCGCCGTCGGATATGCGGGCGGCTTCACCCCCAACCCCACGTACCAAGAGGTCTGCAGCGCTCGTACCGGGCACACCGAGATCGTGAAGGTGAGCTACGACCCGGCCAAGATCAGCTACGAGAAGCTGCTCAAGATCTTCTTTGAGAACCATGACCCTACCCAGGGGATGCGGCAAGGCAACGACGTCGGCACCCAGTACCGATCGGCGATTCTCACGACCTCGCCGGAGCAGCTGGAAACCGCCCAGCGGGTACGGGATCAGTTCCAGGCCGAGTTCAGTCGGGCGGGTTACGGGCGGATCACTACCGAGATCGCCCCGGCCGGCGACTTCTACTACGCCGAGGACTACCACCAGCAGTACCTGGACAAGAACCCCTTCGGTTATTGCCCGGTGCACGCCACGGGAGTGACCTGCAACTGAGCGGTGCTCAGCGTCGTCGTGCTCCGGTGAGCCTATAAAGGGTGCGAAAAGGCAGCACCCGGACCATCGCCGCCACGACTTTGGCCTCTCGGCCGACCACCTGTCGTGGCGGCGGGTTCTTGTTCTGCAGCGCGTCGAGGATGATCTTGGCCGGCACGGAAGGATCGGGCCCGGACTGAGCCAGCCGTTTGGCCATCTTCGTTGCCGCTTCGATTTGATCGGCATAGCGGGCGTTGGTCCCGGAATCGCGCGATTGCAGTTCGTCCCCCGCAGCCCGGCCGCGGTCCCAGATCGGCGTTGCGATCGCGCCAGGCTCGATCAGCAAAACCTTGATGTTGAACGGCGCAAGTTCGGCGCGCAGCGAGGAGCTGAGTCCGACCAGCCCATGCTTGGCGGCACCGTAGCCGCCAAGTATCGGGCCGGAGAGCCGACCGCCAATTGATCCGATCATGATGATCCGTGCATCGCCGATCTGCTCGGCGGAGCGATGCAGGGCGGGCAACATCACCTGGGTAACGAGCAGCTGCGCCGTCAGATTGATCTCGATCTGACGGCGGAAGACCTCGATCGGAATCGTCTCCAGTGGCCCTGGCAAGGCGGCGCCCGCATTATTGACCAGACCAAACAGCGGTCCCGCGGAATTGATCATCTCGCCCGCAGCACGTACGGAGTCCTCATCGAGCAGATCCATGATCACCGGCGTGACGAGCTCTGGTAACTGCTGGCGCAAGCTCTCCGCATCAGCCTCTCGGCGTACGGTGGCGAACACCCGATATCCGGCACTGACCAACTCGACGACGGTTGCCCGGCCGATTCCGGTCGAAGCGCCCGTCACGACGACAGTGCGCTGCGCCATGCGCCATTCTCCTGCTCGTTTGGGTGTGACAAGGCTCAGTTGAGAGCGTTTCGGGCGAAGGTGTCGCACTTGTTCGGGTCGCCGGTGTTGAAACCTTGGGCAAGCCATTGCCGCCGCATTGCTGCGGAACCGTGCGTCCAGGTTTCCGGCCTGACCTGGCCCTGCATCTTCGATTGGATCCGGTCGTCACCAACGGCTTGCGCGGCGTCCACTGCGCGGTTGAGATCTTCTTTGGTGACCTCGCTGATTGGACTTTCGGGATCCTCCGTCGCGTGCCGGAACCACACCCCTGCATAACAGTCGGCCTGTAGCTCGAGCCGCACCCCCGGTGAGGTGGGCCCAGTCCCCTGCCCACTGCTTTGGACACGCTGCATCGTGCCAAGCTGATTCTGGATGTGATGACCGAACTCGTGGGCCAACACGTACGCCTCGGCAGCGTCACCGCCTTGCGCGCCCAACTGGCCGGTTAGCTGATCAAAGAATCCGAGATCGAGGTACACGGTGGTATCAGCTGGGCAGTAGAAGGGCCCGACCGCGGAGGTCGCATTTCCGCACGCCGTGTTGATGCTGCCGGAAAAGGTCTTGACCTGAATCTTCTGATAACCCTGCAGAGTGTCGTTCCAATAGTTCTGAATTGAATTCGTGTACGCGACGAACCGGCAGTCCCGATTTTGATTGATGTCCGAACCGCGAGTGCACTGAGCGAACGGACTGGCGTTGCCCGACGGCTCCGGTCCCGCCTGCGGCGCGCCGCCGAGGATGTCGCCCGGATTCAGACCGAACAGCAGCGCGAGCAGCAAGACGATCAGTCCGGCGCCTCCGCCGACCGCGATCTTGCCGCCATTTCCACGACCGCCGCCACCCATCTGCGACGGATCGAGCTCGGCTCCTTCGTTGTATTTCACGCCACTCCGCTCGCGAGAACTCCTGATGCTGGTCCTGGTCGGCAGCATAGCTGCGGTACCCAGATCGCGAGCCTCAGCTAGCGATTGGTGGAAGATCACGCCGCAGCGGCGACCCGGCATGAAGAGAAAAAATTTCGTTCGCGTGGATTTCGCGATTTTATATAGATCAATTTTCGAAAACTTGCCGGAATATTTCGGATTGGCCCCATTCAGATCTGCACACTGCGCGTGTTTGCCCGGCGCATCCTGGCTCGCGAAGAAATGTTTCCCTAGGGCGTTGCTGAGAATTCGGCAGAAGAGTAGCGTCCTCGCCATAATGTGACCCTTTTCACTCACCGGAGCGTTCCCATGGCCACTACCGAGTCCACTCCGACCACCACCACCACGACCACTGTAGATGTGGCCCAGGTGGGCGAGCACAAGCCACTGATGTCGGGCGCGGCCATCTTGATGATGAACCTCGGGTTCTTCGGGGTTCAGTTCAGCTTCGGCCTCACCCAGTCGGCGGTGAACCCGCTCTTCCTCTTGATCGGCGCAGATCCCGATCAGCTGCCGATCTTGAACCTGGCCGGACCGATCACCGGACTGGTGATACAGCCGCTGATCGGCGCGGCCAGCGACCGGACCTGGAGCCCTCGGTGGGGCCGGCGACGACCCTTCATCACTGCTGGCGCGATTCTCTGTTCGATCATCTTGTTCGCCTTCCCGTTTGTCGGCATCCTCTGGCTGGCCGTGGTCTGTTTCTGGCTCCTCGACGCCGGCAACAACACTTCTATGGAGCCGTATCGGGCATTCATCTCGGATCGGTTGCCTCGGTCGCAACTCGCCCGCGGGTTTTTGACGCAGAGCATGTTCACTGGCGCCGGCGCGGTGCTGGCGAACCTGTCGTTGTTCATCCTGCAGAAGGTGCCGGCGCTACAGAAGCCCGCCGGCAACGGGGTGCCCTATTGGATGTATGTCTGTTTCATGATCGGCACCGTGTGCATTCTGGTGACCGTGCTGATCGCGATGGCGCGCACCAAGGAGCTGACTCCTTCCGATGACGAGCTCGAGGAGATGCGGTCGGCCCCGAAGGGTCTCGGGGGGTTTGTCACCGAGATCAAGGACGCCGTCAGGACAATGCCGGTCGCAATGCACAAGATCGGTGTGGTCTTCATCTTCCAGTGGTACGCGATGTTCATCTACTGGCAGTTCCTGGCGGTCAGTCTCGGTGAGACGGTGTTCAACGCAACGCCCGAGGAGGGCGGCCCGGCCTGGGATCAGGCAATCGCGTGGAGTGGTTTACAGAACGCCACCTACAACTTCGTGTGCATGGTTTCGGCGTTGTTCCTCGTGGGGTTCGCCCGCAGGATCGGTGCCAAACGCGTGCATGCAATTGCTCTCGGCCTGGCCGCTGGCGCACTGATCTGGCTGGCTCAAATTTCTAACCAGTACCTAGCACTCGTGCCGATGATTGGGCTTGGCATCTTCTGGGCAAGCGCGGTCGGTATGCCTTATCTGATGGTCGCCAGCATGGTTCCAGCCAAACGCACGGGTGTCTACATGGGGATCCTCAACATGATGATCGTGATCCCGATGCTGGTCGAGACGGTCACCTTCGGTTGGATCTTCAACCACCTGCTCGACAACAAAGGCTCCAATGCAATCACCCTCGCCGGTGCGCTCATGGCAATCGGCGCACTGGCGATGCTGTGGGTCAACCCGCCGCCGGAGGACGAGGAATCGTCGATCATCCCGCTGGGTGCGCCACGACACATCCAGCACGTGTACGACAACGTGATCGTCGGTACCGACGGAACGCCCACGTCGCTGGTTGCAGTGGGTCAGGCTGCTGGCGTCGCCCACGCCGCCGAGGCTCACCTCATTGTGGTTACTGCGTACGATGAGGAGCCCAAGATGGAGGGGACGACGGGCCGCCAGCTAGTGCACGGAAGGGAGGCGGCCGAGGCCGCCCTGCGCGCCTCGGTGGATGTCGTCACGGAGGCAGGAGACCACCACATCAAGTCCTTCGATGAAAAGGCTGTGGCTGGCCGGCCGGCGCAGGCGCTGCTTGAGACGGCAGGCGACAACCCCAAGAACCTCATCGTCGTCGGCAACCGTGGCCTCGAGGCCGAGGAGGGACACACTCCTGGGGTCGGTGCCGGCGGAGGTGGTGAAGAAGGCCGTCTGCAACGTATTGATCGTGCAGACCACCCGGCACGCCGATGACCTGGAGGCGATGACATCCGTCATGGAAGTCAAGCCCGGCACGTGAGCCCAACGTAGGGCCTCTGCAGCGCCGGGGCGACGCGTCAGCAGCTGCTCGCGTCGCCCCGGCGCCCTGAGCCTGTCACATGCCTTGAAACGGTGCTCAATGCCTTGCCCTGACCGCGCACGACCCTGTTTCTGGCCGCTAACGGCTCGCCCTCTGGCACAGTGGGCGACATGAGTGTGACGGTCGTCGACAATCCGACAGACTCCCGCTTCGAGGCCAGGGTTGACGGCACGCTCGCTGGTGTATCGGAATACGAGCTCACATCCGACACCATCATTTTTCTTCACACCCAGGTAGCCGAGCGGTATGAAGGTCAGGGAGTGGGCTCGGAGATCGCACGATATGCGCTCGACGACGCGCGAGCGCGAGGCCTCTACGTTCGTCCGCTCTGCCCGTTCATCCGCGGCTGGCTGAAACGGCATTCTGAGTACGACGACCTCATTCGTGCCGCTGGATAGCGATCGGCGCGAGATCGGACATGAGTATCCACAGATTCGGGGGATAACGCAGCTTCTGTGGTGCTGCATCCACCGGAGTCCCGCCAGATTTGGGCTCATGACTGATATCCCGGCCCTACGGCAACCATCTGAAATGCCTCGCGTCCGGAGCTCCGAGGACCTGTACCAGCGCTGGCGAGCGCTGATGGGCCCGCTGGGCTTCGGCCAGCCTCGGCTCTGGATCGCGTTCCTCGAGCCGAGTGCGATGATGAGCGCTCAACTTACCCAGATCGAGGACATCCCCAGGTGGGCCGATCCTCGATTATGTGGTGCGTTGCTGGAGATGTGCGGACACATCGTCGGCCGCGACGGTGGCGGCGGATCCCTGGCTTTCCTGCTGACTAGACCCGGCCGCAATCCGATGGATGATGCTGACCGCAGCTGGGCCAGCGGCCTCACCTCGGCGGCGCGACAGCACGGCGTCGCGATGTGGCCAGTGCATTTTGCGAACGACGCCGAGCTACGTGTCTTTGCACCCGATGATCTTGTCGTGGAGGACTAGGGCACTTATTGCCCTTCGACAGGCTCAGGCGCCGCCATGGGTCGGGTATGCCAGAGCCAGGCCAGCCCGAAGATCGGCAGCACCAGGGGAACGAAGCCGTAGCCGATCCCGTACCACGACCACACCGTAGCCCGCGGAAAGGCTTCCGGGTCGACGATGCTGAGTGTGCCGACCGAGATGACGCCGACCAGCTCGATGATGATCGCGACCAGTGCCACCCGGCGGGATGTGCGAGTGCCGCGCGCGAGCGTGATCGTGGCGACGATGTAGATCACCCCCGCAAGCGCTGACAGAAGGTAGGCCAGCGGCGCTTGATCGAACTTGGTCAGGAGCTGGACACTCGCGCGCGCGGTTGCGGCAAGGGCGAAGATTCCATAGACCGCCACGAGTACGCGTCCGGCGCCGCTGTTGGTACGGCGAACTTCTGCGTTGGGTTGTTGAGGGGAAGAATCGGTCATCCCGCAGGCGTCCAGAGCACGAGCAAACGCAGCGTCATGGCGAGCACCGCGAAGGCTGCCACCGCCAGCACGATCCCGGAAAACCGAGTTCGTTCGACATTGGCCCATAGCCAGGCGATCGGAATCAAGATCACAATGCCGATCAAGTAGCCGATCGTGGTGGCCAGCTCGGCTGGACGAAAGCCGCCAATCATCTTCGCAGCCGCGATGATCGACTGGACCACCGTCACGACCTCAAGCCCTGCGGCGTACAGCAACTGTGCCTTGCCCGGGGGCTTGTTGGCTATGGCGCTCACCAGACCCCAGATCACGGCTGCGCCAGCAAGAGCGACAACGGCGTACGCCAGAGCGTCGATCATCGATGCACTCGTCTGCTCCGCACGCCGCCCAACGCTACCGGACACCTTGCCAACAAACGCTGCCAGACTTGGAATCCCGCGAGTGCTGTATGGGCCCAGGGTCAAGGAGGAGCAGTGGCCAACCAGCGAGAGCCGAGAGTTGGCCGACGGCCCGGCAACCAGGACACCCGCGGCCAGATCATCACCGCTGCGCGGCAAGCCTTTGCAGCCAAGGGTTTCGCCGGCGCGTCAATGCGTGGGATTGCAGCCGAAGCCGGGGTGGATGCGGCGTTGATCCATCACTACTTCGAGAACAAGGAACAACTCTTCCTTGCCACGGTGGCACTTCCGCTCGAAATGCCGCAGAAGTTGGAGGAGGTCGCAGCGGGAGGCCTCGATGGGATCGGCGAGCGCCTGGTGCGCACCGTCCTCGGTGTCTGGGATTCCGATCTTCAGCCCACCTTGATCGCGGGGATCCGCACTACGCTGACAGATCCGGCGCTGACCCGGTCCGTCGGTGAATTCCTCGCCCTCGAAATCATCGGCCGTGTGCTGCGTCGGGACGACCTGCCGCCGGAGGAGGCAAACAGGCGGGCCGGCTTGGCGGCGTCACAAGTTCTCGGGCTGGTGATTGGGCGATATGTGCTGCAGTTGCCTCTATTGGTGAGCCGACGCAGCGAGGACCTGGTCATCGAGGTAGGGCCCACCGTCCAGAGGTACCTTGACGGCCACATCTGAGGCAACATTGCGGAATGATGACCAGGTGCTGGTCGTCGGCATTACAGAGCAGGGTGAGCAAGCGTTCGAGGTGGTCCTCCGCCACGGCGCCGATCCCGACGTGCTCGCGTTCGATTGCGGCTACGTGGTAGTTGAGCCCCTCGACGCAAATCGCACCAGCTCTGGCGAGTTGATCCTCCGGCTTTTGGTGCGTCCGGTCGTCGACGAGCCGCGCCCGCAGGTACGCCGACAAGCTCGGGACGCCGGTCTCGTGCTAGGTGACGACATCCGACCCGCCGTTCGGCAGCGATTCGCTGCGTACGCGGTGGTGACCTCACGCGAAGGCCTGCTGGCCACTGAATACTCGGGGAGAACTGCCGTCACCGGCCGATGGGGTATGCCAGGCGGTGGTCTTGATGATCATGAGCCACCGACCTCAGCCGTACTCCGAGAGGTTCACGAAGAGACGTCCCAAGAGATCATCCTTGGTGAGTTGATCAAGGTCCAGACCTCGCACTGGGTCGGGCGCAGCCCGTACGGCAGCATCGAGGATTTCCACGCCGTACGGCTGATCTATCGCGCCAGCTGTCCGCATCCCACCGAACCCATCGTGCTTGATCAAGGTGGGACCACAGAGTCGGCGCAGTGGGTGCCGCTGGACTCGTGGCGTTCGGTGCCGTGGACTCAAAACTGGCAGCTGCTGCTCGCCGAGCTGCTCAACGAATCCGCGGCCGACTAGACGTACGGCTAGTAGATGTTGATGTCACTGAGCAGATCTTGCCGAGTGAGCACGCCGACCGGCTTACCGTCGTCGAGTACCAACAACGCGTCAGAGCTGCTCAATACCTCGACCGCTTTAGCAACAGACTCCGTCACCCCGAGCATCGGCAGCGGCTCCTCCATCACACCAGCCACCGCATCGGCTGGCCGTACCTGATAACTGAACAGCTCACCGAGAAGGCCACGCTCGCTCACCGAGCCAACGACCTCCGCGGCCATCACGGGCGGCTCAGCACGCACCACGGGCATCTGGCTGACGCCGTACTCCCGCATGATGGCCACTGCCTCGGCGATGGTTTCGTTGGGGTGAGTGTGCACCAGCGACGGCAGATCGCCCGACTTCTCCCGGAGCACGTCGCCGACCACCCGGACGACCTGATCGGGTCTTGGTGCGAAGCCGTACCGGGTCAGCCAGGCGTCGCTGAACACCTTGGTGAGATAGCCGCGCCCCGAATCGGGCAGCAGCACCACGATCACCGCGTCGGGATCGTCAAGCTCATGAGCCAGCCGGATTGCGGCGGCCGCCGCCATGCCTGAGGATCCGCCTACGAGTAGCGCCTCCTCGCGCGCCAGCCGACGGGCCATCGTAAAGGAGTCCGCATCTGAGATCTCGATCACACGGTCGGCGACCGTGCGGTCGTAATTGACCGGCCAGAAGTCTTCACCGACACCCTCAACCAGGTAGGGCCGTCCCGTACCGCCGGAGTACACCGAACCGGACGGATCGGCACCGATGATCTTGACCTGCCCGGCGGAGACTTCCTTGAGGTAGCGGCCGGCTCCGCTGATCGTGCCTCCGGTGCCGATGCCTGTAACGAAATGGGTGATCTTGCCGTCGGTTTGTTCCCAGATCTCTGGACCTGTTGTCTCGTAATGGCTGGCGGGGTTGTTCGGGTTGCTGTACTGGTCCGGCTTCCACGCCCCCTCGATGTCACGCACCAGCCGATCTGACGTCGAGTAGTAGGAATCGGGGTGTTCCGGCTCGACGGCGGTCGGGCAGACGACCACGCGTGCGCCGTACGCGGCCAGCACATTGCGCTTGTCCTCGCTCACCTTGTCGGGGCAGACGAACACGCAGGCGTAACCCTTGGCCTGGGCAACCATGGCCAGGCCCACGCCGGTGTTTCCACTGGTCGGCTCGACGATCGTGCCGCCCGGCTGGAGCTTTCCCTCCCGCTCCGCTGCCTCGATCATCTTGCGTGCAATTCGATCTTTGACCGAGCCGCCCGGATTGAGGTATTCGATCTTGGCCAAGATCAGCGGCTGCGCTCCACCGGTGACCCGGGCCAGCCTGAGCAGCGGCGTATGACCGACAAGATCGATCAGCGAGTTGACGTACTCCACGCCTCCGACTCTACGGCTCAGGAAAGCAGTGAGGGCCGCGACTTCCTGCTCGGAAGCGCGGCCCTCGTTGTACGGATGAGATCGCTGTCGATCCGTTGGTTTGACTACCTGCGGATGTAGGACAGCAGGCGCAGAATCTCGATGTACAACCAGACCATCGTTACGGTCAGGCCGAATGCACCACGCCACGACTCGCTGGCCGGGGCACCCATCTCGACACCTTGCTCGATGTAGTCAAAGTCCAGCACCAGGTTCAGCACGGCAAGCACGGCACCAAGCAGTGAGAAGGCGATGGCCAAGAGGCTCAATGCACCGGTACCAGAGTCCCGCAAGCCGAGGTTGACGCCTGCCAATGACAGCAAGAAGTTGATCAGCAAGGCCACCGCGAAGGCGATAGTCGCGATGATCACGACTTTCCTGAACTTAGGTGTGACTCGAATGTTGAAGAACTTGTATGCCGCCAAGGTCACAGCAGCAGCTGCGAACGTTCCGATCACCGCTTGAACGACGATGCCGTCGTACAGTGACTCGAAGACCTTGCTGATCATGCCGATGAAGACGCCCTCGATAGCGGCATAGAGCAGCACGAGACCAGGCGACACCTTGCGGCGGAACGCGACGAACATGACGACGACGAAGCCGATCAACCCAGAGGCGATCAGCGCCGGGAAGTAGAGGGCGTCGGGTACGAACATCCACGCCAGCGCGGCTGAAATGATCAGCACGCCCATCGTCAGAGCGGTCTTGGTAACAACATCGTCAAAGGTCATCCGACCTTCGAGTGACTGCACCGGAGCCTGCGGGGAGCCAGGAGCCGGGTACTGTGCGTAGCCGGCCGACTGGCCGTAAGGATTCTGGTCGTATTGGGGTGCTGCGGGTGTGAACGCGTCCTTCTTGGAGAGGATCGGGTTCGAACTGCGCAACATGTATGTGTCCTCCTGGTCAGGCGCCTCGGGTGGCGCACTCCAAACAGTTTAGATGAACGCAGGGCGCCGACCCTTTCTTCCAAGCTTTGAGGAAGCTGTGATGTTTATGGTTTCGCTGTGGCTTGAGGCGGCGACAGCCCGTGGCGCCGTGCGAGGCGCAGCGAGCGTACGGCACTCAAGCCGGATCGCGCGCCGCCGTTCGGAGGCGCTTGAGGCGAAACGGAGACGCTCTTTGCCATCCTGCGATGCGATAACGACGACGGTAGCTGCAAGCGCGATGAGTCGAGCGAGCGCAGCGAGTAAGGCAATCAACACAGTGCCCCCGATGGGATTCGAACCCATGCTGGAGCGGGTTTAAGCCGCCTGCCTCTGCCATTTGGGCTACGGGGGCCAGCCATCGATGGCCGCTGTGATCCTAATGCTGTCGTCCCACCTCAGGTGACGCGCAGGCTCACCTCGTCCATGACGACCAGCCGAGGTCTGCGCTCAGCGCGACGCCTCCACAGTTGGCGTTGCTGAGGCAGCGCCCAGCTTCTCTCGGGTTTCGGCTGGCAATCTGCTCAGGTCGCCGGTTGGAATGCGGTCCTCGATGACCACCTTTCCGTCGGGTCGAAAGTGCACCGGCTGCACTGCGGTGATCAGGCCGGTGGCATTGTCGCGGAAGTAGAAGTAGACATCTGCGCTGATCAACGGAGGTGAGAACGGCGTACTGAAGGATGAGAACGTCGGCTGCCTAACGCCGCCGGCCGTGCCTTCCTGCATCCCGACTGTCCACGACCCATCGTCATGCATGATCACCTGCGGACCGGACTCGGCGTGGTAATGCCCCCACAGCACCAGCCGAACCGGGAGATTCGGTGTGTCCATGATCACCCGGGCGGCGGCGGGCTGGTGAACGAGCAGCACATCGCTTCGCTTGTTGTCGGCGACCGCGACAAGCCGTGCCGCCATCGTCTTCTTCGCTCTCTGGCCGATCCTTGGTGCGCTCGACGCTGAAGGGAATGTTGTGCTCCGGGTCGTCGTCGCCCAGCACGGCTAGTCCTGCCGACTCGACAACTTGGCCATCGAGTACCGTCATGCCGCTACTCCGCATCTGAGCCTCGGTGACATCAGAGTCATGGTTTCCGGTCGCCACCAGGAAAGGCACCCCGTTTGAGATCCTGGCCTCGCGACGGATACAACCACGCTCGGCTGCCGTGCCATTAACCGTGTCGTCGCCCGAGCTCAATATCAAGGAGGGTCTGGCTACCCGAACAAGCCGAGCGATCAGTTCCGTCATGGCCTGGTTGCAGTGCAGGTCGCTGAAACCCAAGATCATCGATTCGTCGGAACTCGGTCTCGGCAGCGAGTCAAGCTGGTTGGACAGGCTCAGCGCGGCGGTGTCGGTATAGGTCTTCACCGCCTGTTGCTGGCGGGAGCTGAGCAGCCTGATGCCCTTGATCCCGCGATCCAAGACATCAGCCAACAGCACGCTGTCCACCGTGAGCGAGGCAAACCGGCTGCCGTCTGCGATAGCTACGGGATAGCGCGGATCCTTGGGTTTCTGGGGCACCAGAATGGATCCCACCACGAGCGCGACAACCGTTAGATAGACCGCAGCGGCGCGGAGCGGTGTTACCCGCGAGAGGATCCACGGTGGCACGAGATAGCGCCGCAGCCGCCACATTGCGACCCCGAGCAGCAAGACAGCCTCAGCCTCAAGGCCCTTCCGGACAGCGTCCTGAGCCAAACGCTCGACAATCCCGGAGATCGCCTCACCTGGCTCGGTGTAGAGGCTGGTGTACGCGGTCAGCGTCTGCTCTGAAAAGAGCGAGCTCATACTCTCTGCTGCCGTGCCGACGCCGCCCACCGTGATCGTGAGTCCGATCGGGCGTGCCGGGCTTGCCAAGTAGGCATTGCCGATCGGTCCGAGGTTGAGCTCAACCTCACCGTTGAAGTTGCTGGCAAAGCTCACGCGATGGGGCCCGAGGTAGTCGTCTACCCGAGCATGACTGATCGCCCAGACCGCGGCGAGTGGTGCGGCAGCCAGGGCGGCAAGCATTGTCAGCAACAAGGCTTTTCCCAGGCCCTTCAGCAGGGCACTTCGGGAGCGCACCTGCGCGGCGTGCCGCGCAACCACGCTCGCCAGGGTTCGGCGCTGGTCGCTGTCGGCCGGACGATTCATCGCTGCCCGACCTTACCTGCGCCTCACTCCCAGTCCTACATATCCGCTAGGCCGATCCAGCAGGGCGGCGCAGCTCAAGAGTCCTCGGTGCCACCGGGCCCTAGATAGACCTTCCGGGCGTAGAGGGCATGTGCGCCGATCACCCGGTCCAGAAAAAGCATTCCCTTGCAGTGATCGATCTCATGCTGCAGGGCGCGGGCCTCGAAGGCATCAGTGGTGATCAGCACGCGCTCGCCGTTCAGCGGGAGCTGCCCAGCCACGCGTGATCTTGGTCGCCCGCTTCACGTCGCCGGTGAGGTCTGGCACCGACATGCAACCCTCGCGACCCTTCTCGTTACGACTTGCCTCCACGATCTCGGCGTTCAACAGCACGATCAGACCGTGGCTAGTCCGTGCCTTCGGATGCGCCGAGACGTCCACACAGAACGCTTGGGCGGCGACGCCCACCTGGGGCGCGGCGAGGCCCACGCAGCCCGGCGACACGCGCATCGTCGCAATGAGATCGGCGCAGAGTTGCACGACCGCCGGGTGCGCGGGATCCACGAGTGAAGCGGACACCGACAAAATCTGGCTCGGCGCACGGATCACTTCCATGACACGCCCCTGAGGCAGAGTCGGCAACGTCAGGTTCACAGCTGATCGTTTTCCAGCAGTCGCATTGTGGTATCCACACCAAGATCCGCGGACACCTCCGTGAGACGCGCCTGCAGCGCCACGACATCGGCCGATCGCGGTAGGTCGACCTCGGCCACCAACACATAGAGCGTTCCGGAGAGGCGGGTCGAGAGATCGGTGATGTTGCCGCCAGCCTCCGCGATCACACCGGCCAATCGGGCGACAATCCCGAGCCGATCCGCGCCATGAACGGTCACCAAATAGCTAGACCCGAGCGGCGGCAGGTCGGGTTCCTCAGGCACCTCGCGTACGGTGACATCCAGCGAGCCGTTCACCAGTGGCTCTAGCGCGGCCTCGACCTCGGCCGAGTCGGCATCACCAGCACAGATCAGGGTCATCGCGAAGTGTCCGCGCAGGAGCGTCATCGAGGAGTCCTCGAGGTTCATGCCGCAGTGCGACAGCACCTCAGCGGCCTGCGCGATGATCCCGGGCCGGTCGTGACCGACAACCGTGATGGCGAGAGAGGTCATCGCGGCATTGTGTCACCGGTCAAGCAACTGCAGAGCAATCCCATCGAGAATGTCCGACTCGCTGACGATCAGATCGTCCACCTGCAGTCGCGCCGCGATACGCGTTGCGATGAGCGCTCCGCCGGTGATCACGTCAGCTCGCCCGGGATGCATCGATGGGAGGGCTCGAATCTCGTCGACCGTCAGGCCGGCCAATCGTTGCAGCAGCTCCGCGATGGCTGGCGTTGGGATTCTGGCTCCGTGCACCCGCTCTCGGTCATACCGCTCAAGCTCCAGATAGACCCCAGCCAGCGTGGTCGCGGTGCCGGCAACCCCTATCCAGCAGGCGACGGAGGCAAAGTCCACTCCGCTACCCGCCAAGAGGGAATCCACCCGTGTCGCCGCCCGCTCAAGATCATCAGCAGCGACGGGATTCTGCTGGAAGAACCGTTCGGTGATCCGTACGGATCCGATGTCGAGTGAGATCGCGCTCCGCAGCTCACCGGCGGCGCTGCCGGTGATCAATTCGGTAGAACCGCCTCCGATGTCCATGACGAGAACCGGCTCGCCATCCGGGGTCACTCGGCTGAGGGCGCCGATGAAGGACAGCTGGGCCTCCGACTTCCCACTGATCACATCCGGCTCCACACCCAGCCGCTCCTTGATGCCGGCAAAGAACCTGTCACGGTTCTTGGCGTCGCGGGCGGCAGAGGTTGCGACAAAGTGCACCCTCTCGACAGGCACGTCGGCTTTCTTGATCAACTCCGCGTACTCCTCGACAGCGGCGAACGTACGCCGCAAAGCGTCCGGGTGGAACTCACCCGTCGCGTCCACTCCCTGGCCAAGTCGTACGATCTCGAGGCGGCGCTCCAGATCTCTCAGACCTGATGAACCATCTCGTTCGGCGATCAGCAGCCGGATCGAGTTGGTACCGCAGTCGATGGCGGCAACCCTTCTCACGAGACCTCCTCCAGGCACGGCCTGATCCAAAAAGCGCCGAGCGCACGGACGGCCTCGTCACCAAGCGGATTGACACCCTCGCCAGCAGCCAGCGAGTGGGCCACCAGGGCATGCAGGCACTTCACCCGATCGGGCATCCCGCCCGCGGTAACGCCCGTGATCTCCGGCACTGGCTCGAGCCGTTCTCGGTCGGTGAGGTATTGCTCATGGGCGATGCCGGTACGCCGCAGCAAGATCACGATCATGGCTCAGCCGTCGGTTCATCTCAGCCATCAGACCCTGAGCCTCCAGCGAGGAGCATGCTGCCACTGCTCGCGGACAGGTGAGGTAGTACATCGTCGGGAAAGGTGAGCCGTCGGGCAGGCGAGGTCGAGTTGTCATGACCGCGGGCTTGCCGCACGGACATCGGTACGCGATCCCCGCCGCACCGCGTGGCGGTCGCTGCAGCTGCGCGGTGATCGCGGCCTCATCTGCTGCCGTCATGGGCTCGAGCACATGATGATTCTCCCAGCTGCGAGCGTCGGGAAATCGCGCCCGCCGTGCTGAGGAGGAGGGAGCGGAGGCGTTCTTTCCTCTGCGAGCGACGACGAAGTAGGCGGGTGCCACGCGCGATTGCGCGAGCAGCTGATAAAAGGGCCATGGATAGGCTGCGGGCCATGGACGACATGGGTGTGGCGGTAGTGGGCAGCATCAATGTCGATCTTGCGGCATTCGGCTCACCACTACCCCGCCCGGGGGAGACGGTCATTGGCAGCGACTTTTCCTTGGTGCTCGGCGGGAAGGGAGCAAATCAAGCGATCGCTGCCGTACGGGCCGGGGCGCCCACCTACATGATCGGCGCGGTAGGTGAGGACATGTTCCGCGATCTCACCCTGACCACGCTGGCTGCTGAAGGCATCGACGTCAGCGGCGTACGCATCACCGACGGCGCAACGGGAATCGCCCACATCCGGGTCGACACCGCCTCGGCTCAGAACGACATCATGATCATTCCGAATGCGAACCACCGGCTGAATCCAGACGACGTGGCGGCCTCGTTGACCAAGCTGCGTGATCGCGTTTCGGTCGTCTTGGTGCAGCTTGAGATTCCCCTGTCGGTCGTGCAGCGTGTTGCGGAGGTCTGCCGAGCACTGGAGTTGCGTCTGGTGTTGGACCCGGCGCCGGCCCAACCCCTGCCACCCGCGGTGTGGCGCGGCGTCTGGATGGTGAAGCCGAATGAGCTGGAAGCGGAAGCGCTGACTGGCATTGCCGTTACCGATCTCAACTCTGCCGAGCTGGCAGCGCGATGGTTTCGCGACGCTGGCGCTGCTACCGCGATGATCACCCGGGGCGATCGGGGCGCCGTAGTGATCGGGCCCGACGGTGTCGAGGATTATCCGGCTTTTCCGGCAACGCCGGTTGACACCACTGCAGCCGGTGACGCATTCACCGGCGCACTTGGTGCGAGTCTGGCTCGCGGCGCCGCACTGCCGGAGGCGGTGCGGCGAGGCCTTGCCGCTGGTGCACTGGCCGTCACCGTGCGCGGAGCTAGCCCCAGTCTGCCGACGGCTGCGGCGATCGATTCCTTCCTCGCAGAAAGAGGCTGACTTGTCAGCGTCGGTGGTCGCCTGGACGATCACGGGTGCTGACAACTCGGAGTTAGCGGTTGGGTTTGGTTTTCTCGGTGATCGGCTTCTCCCGAGCCGGGTCCGGTACGGGCGCTGGCCGATCCGCAGCCTCAACCGAGCCCCACAGCTTCGACCACCAGGTGTCCTGCGCCGGTTCGTCTGACGCGCTCTCTGCCTTGATCTCGGCTCCTCCGCCCAGCGGCCTGCCCTCCGCGTCGACGACCGTGAAGCCGGTCTCCCCCGGCACCACCCACCCCAGTCGTTCGCGGGCTTGACTCCGCACGTACCCCTCGTCATCCCATCGCGCGAGTTCGCCTTGAAGCTGGAGTATCCGCTGCTGCCGCTCGGCGATTTCGGCCTTGGTCGTAGAGATCTCGTGGGCCTGCGAGAAGTAGATCCGCAAGGACGTCGCGTACGAGATGGTCAAGATCAACAACACCACCGACAACGCGATGGCGCGGGCAGTCAGGATGTAGGAACGACGCCGCGGTGCAGTGCCGGCGTCGGCACCGCCCGCGTTCGTCCGCCGTGGACGTACGCAGGGACGACTTGGGTGCCGGAGTGCGCGTCCGCTGCTTACCCCGGCCAGGCGATGCGCCCGGCCGAGAGGTGGGCCGTCGACCGGATGGCACTATCCAGCCTTGAACCGCGGGAACGCCGAGGCACCGGCGTAACGGGCCGCATCGTCGAGATCTTCTTCGATCCGCAATAGCTGGTTGTATTTGGCTACCCGGTCGGTACGCGCCGGTGCCCCCGACTTGATCTGCCCACAGTTGGTCGCCACAGCGAGGTCGGCGATCGTGGTGTCCTCGGTTTCGCCCGACCGGTGACTCATCATGCAGCGGAAGCCGGCACGATGGGCTAGATCGACCGCGTCGAGGGTCTCGGTAAGTGAACCGATCTGATTGACCTTGACCAGCAGGGCACTGGCCGCCTGCTCGGTAATGCCGCGTTGCAGGCGGGACACATTGGTAACGAACAGGTCGTCCCCTACCACCTGAATCTGGTCGCCGATCCGCGCAACGAGCGCACTCCAGCCCGCCCAGTCGTCTTCGGCCAGCGGGTCTTCGATGGACACGATCGGGAAGGCGTCGATCCACTGCGTGTAGATGTCGGTCATCTCTTCGCTGGTCAGCTCGCGGCCCTCGAAGCGGTAGATGCCGTCGTCGAAGAACTCGGTGCTGGCCACATCAAGGGCCATGGCGATATCGCTGCCGACGCTCAGCCCGGTGCTCTCGATAGCGGTCGAGATGAGTTCGAGGGCAGCAACGTTGGCCGGCAGATTCGGCGCGAAGCCGCCCTCATCACCGAGGCCGGTCGACAGACCCTGCTTCTTGAGCACCGACTTCAGCGAGTGGTAAACGGTCGCACCCATCTCGAGGGCGTCACGGAAGGTCGCAGCTCCAATCGGCGCGATCATGAACTCCTGAACGTCGACATCTGAGTCGGCATGTGCTCCGCCGTTGACGATGTTCATCATCGGCACTGGCAATACGTGAGCGTTGGGACCGCCGACGTATCGATACAGCGGCAAGTCGGCAGAGTGAGCAGCGGCGTGCGCAACCGCGAGCGAGACGCCGAGGATGGCGTTGGCGCCGATCTTGGACTTGTTGTCGGTGCCGTCCAGATCCAGCATGGCCTGGTCCACCAGACGCTGCTCGCTGGCCTCGTATCCGATGAGTTCCGGGCCGAGTTGATCAATGACCCCGAGCACGGCCTTGCTGACGCCCTTGCCTCCGTAGCGAGCCTCACCGTCACGCAGCTCGACCGCCTCGAAGGCCCCGGTCGAGGCACCCGACGGAACGGCCGCTCGGCCCTCGGAGCCGTCATCAAGAATGACTTCGACCTCGACGGTCGGATTGCCACGGGAATCCAGGATTTCTCGCGCGCCGATGAATTCAATGCTCGCCACGGGTGCCGCCTTTCCATTGCTGCCCCGAGTCGCCGATCTGCAGGCACTGGGCAGGGGAAACCGATTGTGGCCTCAGCCTATCGGCGGGTATGGATCAGGCTGCGGCGCCGCACGCGGGAATGAGAGATTCTCCGGCGCGCACTGCCAGCTCAGCGGCAGGCCTACTTGCGCTTACGGATGGCGCGGGCATGCACCCAGTTCACGCCGACGATGCCCGCCCAGGAGACGGCTACCCCAACGATGTTCGGGTCGACATTGGTTGCCGAGATCGCCGTAATCGGGATACCCATCACGATGGACACGATGGCCAGCGCCAATTGGCGTGCGCGGCCGCTTTGCTCGGCGGCCTGCGCCCGGTTGGCCTCCTGGGCCTGCCGCATCAGCTCTGCGGTTCGAGCCTCCGCAAGATCCTCGACCCGCTCAGCGAGGTTGGCGGCGACCGATTCGGCGTATTCGGGCCCGAGTTCCATCCGCGCTGCGAAAGCGGCCTCGGTATCGCGTTGCAATTCTTCGCTCGGCTTGCGCGGAATGGGCCGGTATTGCGGTGGCACCGGGTACGGGGCCGTCGGATTCATCTGGTAGGGCTGAAGATTCTGGGGTGGGAGATTCCGGGGTGGCGGCTGCTGCGGATAGTTCTGCGGCTGGGGCTGCTGCGGATAGTTCTGGGGCGGGTAATTCTGTGGTGGGTAGTTCTGCGGCGGATAGTTTTGGGGTGGGTAGTTCTGCGGCGGAGGAGTTTGCCGCGGACTGGGTTGCGGGACCGGCCGTTGGGTCGGTGGCTCGGACATGTGGACAGGATAGTGCGCCTGGGATTTAGGTCCCTGATTCGTTGGCGGCCGCCTCTGCGGTGTGGATGCGCGACTCAAGGCCGCGTACGGCATCGCGAAGCGCCTGCTCCGGGTCGATTCCGGACGCCTGAGCTCGGGCGGCCAATGCCAGGATCTGGACTGCCCACCTCCTCGGCCGTCGTCGGGTCGTCAGGTAGAGCGAGGGCGACGCGGCGTGATCGTGCCCTACTAATGATCTTGTTCGCTCGGGCTAGCGCGGAGAGCTGATCCGGGATGCCCTGCAGCGCTGACGTACGACCCTTCTCGACAGCTTTGCGCTGCTCCCAGGTGTAGTGCAGGTCGGCGGGCACCGCCGCGGTCGCGAAGACATAGGGATGTCTGGAGATCAGCTTGTCGGCGATACCCTGCGCGACGTCCTCCACCGTGAAGCCCTCGGCTTGCTCACTCGCGATCTCAGCGTGAAAGATCACCTGAAGCAGTAGATCACCCAGCTCCTCGCGAAGATGATCTTGGTCGCCGACCTCGATGGCCTCGACGGTTTCGGCGGCCTCTTCCACCAGGTACTGCACCAGTGACCGATGAGTCTGTTGGGCGTCCCAGGGACACTCGTGGCGCAGCCGCGCCATCACGTCGACCAGTCGCTCGAGCTCGGGTAGCGCCACAGGGCTATGGCGTCGGGGTGGCCACCGGTTTGGCCAACGACGCCGACTTGTCGTTGATGATCGTTTTCTGGTTCGGATCCAACACACCGAATCGCGGATTGAGGGTTACCGGCTCCTTGGCGGCCGCCGCAAGATAAGCCTCGCTCCCCAGCTTGCCCGCCACGATTTGCTGATCGGCGACGTCGTAAGCGATCGGTCGGCCCTTGGGCACGTTGAGCAGACCGGCAAGATTGCTGTTCTTGATCAGTGCGTCGCGATCGCCATCGGTGATCGTGATCTTGTTCGCCGCCGCGAGCTTGTCCGCGATGATGCCATGGATCATGACGTTGACGACGGCCGGACTGGACACCGATTGGCCTTCTTGCAAGATGCTGGATACGCCATCGAGGGCGTCGTCCAACTGGCGCTGGGTGATAGTTGAGCCGTCGACGTACGCCACAACGCTCGGGTCGGCCTTGGCGCAGCCGGCGAACAGCACGCTGGCCATCACAGCACCGATCAGCGCGGCGATGTGTGTCGCGCGGCGCCGGCGACGAGCGAGAAACCTCATGAGCACGCAGGTGATCCTACGACAGCGAGCTAAGTCTGCTGGCCGGTCGGGATTTTGGGACCTGGGCCGGAGCCTTCGGGATCGTTGTGACGGCTGGGACGCGAAACGCACCCTCCGGGGCGGCCGGATCGGATCGTTCTCACACCCGTGCCGCGAAACGTACCCTCAAGACCCCGAGAAGATGTCCCTGATCAGTCCAGACGCCCAGTGCAGCAGGTCAGTGTCTTTCAGCTGCTGACCACCGATGCCGCTTCCCGGCCGCGGCACGAGCACCGACCCAGCCGTGTCCTTGACCACGCTGCCTGGGTAGAGCCGCTGCAGCCGCAACGCTCGTGACTCCGGCAGGTGAACGGGCCCGAAGCGCAGGAATCGGCCTTGCCCGACGATCTCGTGCAGCCCTGTCGAGCGTGCCAGGAGTCGGAACCTCGCCACCTCGATCAAGTTGAGCACCTCCGGCGGCGGTGCGCCGTAGCGGTCGTGGAGCTCGGCCTCGACTGCCTTCACATCGGCCTCGGCACGGACCTCCGCGAGTCGCTTGTACATCTCCAGCCGGAGCCGCTCCGACTCGACGTAATCCGCAGGCAGGTGCGCATCGACCGGCAGTTCGATCCGCACCTCGGGTTCCGGCTCGACGTCCTGGCCGCGGTACTCCGCAACAGCCTCTCCGACCAGCTGGATGTACAGGTCGAAGCCGACATCGGCGATGTGACCTGACTGCTGGCCGCCCAGCAGGTTGCCGGCGCCCCGAATCTCCAGGTCCTTCATGGCAATGGCCATTCCTGAACCCAGGTCGCTGTGCGCGGCGATGGTGCTGATCCGGTCGTAGGCGGTCTCGGTCAGGGGCTTTTCAGGCGGATAGAGGAAGTAGGCGTAGCCACGCTCCCGCCCTCGACCGACCCGGCCGCGCAGCTGATGCAGCTGGGACAGACCGAGCAGGTCGGAACGTTCGATCAGCAACGTGTTCGCGGTCGAGATGTCCAGGCCTGCCTCAACGATCGTGGTACACACCAGCACATCAGCTCGGCGTTCCCAGAAGTCGATCATGACCTGTTCCAGACGCTGCTCGCTCATCTGGCCGTGCGCAGTGACAACGTGCGCCTCGGGCACCAGGTCTGCAATCCGCCGCGCGGCCTTGTCGATGCTTTGGACTCTGTTGTGCACATAGAACACCTGGCCTTCACGAAGCAGCTCGCGGCGGATCGCCGCGGTCACCTGAGCGTCGTCGTACGGGCCCGCAAACGTGAGCACCGGGTGACGTTCTTCCGGCGGAGTCATGATCGTGCTCATCTCGCGAATGCCGGTAACGGCCATCTCCAAGGTTCGTGGGATCGGCGTGGCCGACATCGCAAGCACGTCGACCGCCGTACGCAGCCGCTTGAGTTGTTCCTTGTGCTCCACGCCGAAGCGCTGCTCCTCATCGATAACGACAAGGCCTAGATCCTTGAATTTCACTTCATCGGACAGCAGTCGGTGAGTGCCCACGACGACGTCGACCCGGCCGTCGGCGAGGCCTTCGATGGTCGTCTTCGCCTCGCCCTCGGAGGAGAACCGGCTGAGAGGCGCGACGTTGACCGGGAAGCCGGCGTAACGATCGGCGAAGGTGGCGTAATGCTGCTGCACCAGCAGGGTGGTCGGCACCAAGATCGCCACCTGCTTGCCGTCCTGGACAGCCTTGAACGCGGCGCGTACCGCAATCTCAGTCTTGCCGTAGCCGACATCGCCACAGATCAACCGATCCATTGGGACGATCTGCTCCATGTCGCGCTTGACGTCCTCGATCGCACCGAACTGGTCCGGTGTCTCGACGAAAGCGAAGGCGTCCTCAAGCTCGCGCTGCCAGGTGGTGTCGGGTGAGAACGCATGGCCGCGGGTCGCCTGCCGCGCGGCGTACAGCTTGATCAATTCGGCCGCGATCTCACGAACCGCCCGGCGAGCTCGTCCCTTGCGCTTTGCCCAGTCCGCGCCGCCCAGCTTGTCCAACGACGGACTCTCTCCGCCGACGTACCGCGTTACTTGATCAAGAGAGTCCATCGGAACATAGAGCCGGTCGCCCGGCTGGCCGCGTCTGGATGGCGCGTACTCGATCACCAGGTACTCCCGCGTTGCGCCGGCCACGGTGCGTTGCGTCATCTCGACGTAGCGACCTACCCCATGCTGGCTGTGCACGACCGCATCCCCAGAGATCAGCTCGAGCGGGTTGATCTGATTCTTGCGGCGGGCCGGCATTTTTCGACTTGCCCGGTCGGTAACCCGCTGGCCGGACAGATCAGCTGCAGTGAAAACCGCGAGCCGAATCTCCTCCGCCAGGAATCCATGGCTCAGCTGGCCGGTGACGACGGTGGCGAGACCAGCGGTCGGTGCCTCGTCGAGCGAGGTGCAGGACGCGGACGGGCAACTCATGTTCGGTGAGCACCTCGGCGATCCGGTCGGCAGTACCTCGACCCTCGGCCATGACGACGACCCGCCACATGTCACGAATGCGCTTCGTGATCTCGTTGACCGCCGCCTCGGTGTCGCCGCGATAGGTCTCGCCGACCTGTCCGAGCACGATTCGCGATTCCACGCCTGGTCCGCTGACCGAGGAGGAAAGATCGATGATCTCGCCGTCCTCGGTCCGGATGGGCTGGAATCCGTCATCTCCTGCGGCAGAGCCGTCCATTGGACCGGCACTGAACGGTGACAGCGTCCACCAGGCCATTCCTCGGGCGAGGGCGGCGGCACGCACGCTCGGCGAGCGGCTGATAGGCCGAGGCACCCAGATCGATCGGCGCCTGGCCGCCACCCGCCGCGGCGGCCCAGGACGCATGCAGGAACTCCTCGCTGGTCTTGACCAGGTCAATCGCCCGGCCACGCACTAGCTCCGGATCGCAGATCAGGACGTGGGTGTCGGTCGGCAGCAGGTCGATCAGCAGTTCCATGCCGTCGACCAGGGCTGGTGACAGTGCTTCCATGCCGTCGACCGGATGTCCCTGAGCGATCTTGTCCAGCATCTCGATCAGCTCAGGATGTTGCTCAGCGAGCGCGGCTGCTCGGCTGCGTACCTCATTGGTCAGCAGCAGTTCCCGACACGGCGACGCGGTGATCTCGGTCAGGGTGATATCCGTCGATCGCTGATCGGCGACAGAGAAATACCGAATCTCCTCGACGGTGTCGCCGAAGAAGTCGACGCGTACGGGATGCTCCTCGGTGGGCGGAAAGACGTCGACGATGCCGCCGCGTACCGCGAACTCCCCGCGCCGCTCGACGAGATCGACCCGCGTGTACGCGGCGCCGACCAGGGCCGCCGCAAGATCGGTGAGATCGATGTCAGAGCCAACCGCGAGGCGGATCGGCGTCAGCCGGCCAAGCCCTTTCACTTGCGGCTGAAGGATGCTGCGTACCGGAGCAACGACGATCCGCGGCGGCGGAGCGGAGCTGTTGCCGGCCAGTCGCCGCAGCAGCTCGAGCCGGCGGCCGACCGTATCGGACCGTGGACTCAGTCGCTCGTGCGGCAACGTCTCCCACGCCGGGTAGTAGGCCACGTCTTCCTCGCCGACCAGGGACTGCAGCGCGGCTGTCAGCTCCTCTGCCTCGCGAAACGTGGAGCTGACCAACAGCACCGGACGATTGCCGCCACCATGCTCGGTTGACGCGCTCAACGCGGCAGCGATCAGCGGCCGCATCGGCGCAGGAGCAGTCACGTCCAGCACGGACGGGCGTTGCGCGCGTGCGTCACCGATGGTCTGGACGATGGTGGGTTCGGTGCAGAAAAGATCGACGAGTCCCGTGAGGGTCACCCAGAGAGGTTACCGGCTGGCTCGGACAGCGCTCAGGGCAGCCGCGCGAACGCGCGAACCGGAATGTTCCGAACCTGCGGATCTTGGGCAGCACCGCCTCAATCAAGCGCCAGTGGGTCGTACAGCCCCAGATTCATCCCGGCGTCAGCTGTTGAAGGCGTTCTGGGTTCGGTCCAACCCGAGCAAGGCCAGTGACTCGACCGCATCCGCCGCGCGACTGATCTCCACCTCAACATCCTCGCGGGTACTGGCAGGGAAGTTGCTAAGCAAGAAGTCGGCAGGATCCTGGCGCCCTGGCGGACGCCCGACCCCGACGCGCACCCGATAGAAGTCGCCGGTGCCGAGCGAGGCACGGATCGACCGCAGGCCGTTGTGGCCGTTATCGCCGCCACCAAATTTCACCCGCAGCTGCCCGGGGTCGATGTCCAGCTCATCATGCACAGCGATCATCTGGGCCGGCTGCAGCTTGTAGTACGCGAGCAGCCGGGTGACTGCCCAGCCGGTCTCGTTCATGAACGTCCGCGATTTGGCCACGATCAGCCGCGGAGCGTCTGCCCCCGGCTGTCCAACCCGGCCCTCAGCAACCTCGGCCCGTATGCCGCGTGCTACCCGGAATCGCACGCCCATCCGGCGGGCCAGCTCCTCGGCGACCCGGTAGCCGATGTTGTGACGTTGTGCTGCGAACGCCGGGCCGGGATTGCCAAGGCCGACGACCAGCCATGAGGTCATGGCGTATGCAGCTGGCCAGCTAGGCGCTCTCGGACTCGGCCAGCGCCTCGTCCGGAGTCGGCTCGGCCGTCGGTGCCATCGTCGGCTCGATGCCAGCTTCCGCCTCTGCCTCGGCCAGCTCGGCCTCGAGGGCCTCCGCAGTCGGCGCGTTCGTAATGTTGACGATCAAGGTCTCCGGGTCAAGATCGATTGACGAACCGTCGGGAAGCTGAAGATCACGGGCAAGGATCTGGGTACCAGGCGGCAGCTCTTCAACCGAGACCACGATCTGCGTCGGGATCTGAGTGGCTTCAGCCTCCACCGGAACAGTGTTGTGATCAACGACCACGAGCGTGTCGGGACCGGCCTCCCCCACCAGGTGGATGGCCACGTCGACGGTCACCTTCTCGCCACGCCTGACGATGACCAGATCAACGTGCTCGATGGTGTGCCTCAGCGGGTCACGCTGCACCTGTTTGGGGAGTGCGAGCTGGGAACTGCCGTCCACCTCGATGGACAGCAGCGCGTTTGCAGTACGCAGCGCGAGCAGGGTCTCGTGACCAGGCAGCGCAATGTGGATCGGGTCGGTGCCGTGGCCGTACAACACGGCTGGCACCTTGTCTGCGCGACGGATCCGGCGGGCAGCGCCCTTGCCGAACTCGGTACGCAGTTCGGCGATGAGCTTTACCTCGGGCACGAACGAACTCCTCAAACTAACGTCGGTGATCACGATCAAGACTCAGCCAGGGGACGCAGTTCGTTCGACCTAGTCGATCACGGTCCGCGACCCTCGCCGAGGCAACCGCTCAACCTTAGCCGACAAGGTCCAATAGTCGCCAACCGATCCCGTAACGAGAGAAAGTCGTAGTCTGCGAGCGTCGACAAATTTGCGCGAGCAGACAGGCCCAGATAACTACGCCTGGCCGTTGAAGAGGCTGGTCACGGAGCCGTCTTCGAATACCTCGCGGATGGCCCGGGCGATCAGGGGTGCGATCGACAGCACGGTCAGGGAGTCGAACCGACGTTCTTCGGGGATCGGCAGGGTGTTCGTGACGATCACCTCCTCGAAGTCGGCGGCCTTGAGTCGGTCCGTGGCCGGTCCGGACAAGACCGGATGGGTCGCGGCCGCGATCACCGCCCGTGCACCGCGCGACTTCAACGCCTCCGCCGCCTGGCAGATCGTGCCGGCGGTATCGATCATGTCGTCGACCAGCAGGCACACCCGGTCTTCCACCTCGCCAACGACCTCATGGATGGCGACCGTGTTCGCCACGTCCGGATCGCGCCGCTTGTGAATGATGGCCAGAGAGCTGTTCAGCCTGTCGGTCCACATGTCGGCGAGCCGCACTCGGCCGGCGTCCGGAGAGACCACAGTCATCTCCGAGGTGTCGTACTTGGTGGACAGATAGTCCGACAGCACCGGCAGTGCCCAGAGATGATCAACCGGCCCATCGAAGAATCCCTGGATCTGCGCCGCGTGCAGGTCGACCGACATCAGCCGGTTGGCTCCGGCTGTGCGGAACAGGTCAGCGATGAGGCGGGCGGAGATGGGCTCGCGGCCGCGATGCTTCTTGTCCTGGCGGGCATAGGGATAAAAAGGTGCGACAACGGTGATCCGCTTGGCAGAGGCCCGCTTCAGCGCATCGACCATGATCAACTGTTCCATCGTCCACTCGTTGACCGGAGCCGCATGGCTCTGAATCACGAAGGCGTCGCAGCCGCGTACCGATTCCTCGAACCGCACATAGATCTCGGAGTTGGCGTAGGTGATCGCGCGAGTCGGCACGAGCTCGACGTTCATGAGCGCGGCTATCTCGTTAGCAAGCTCGGGGTGCGCCCGCCCGGAGAAGAGCATGAGGTGCTTCTGGTTCGGGCGTTTGAGGCCGCTCATGACGGCTCCTTCTGTTCCAGCGCCGCCTCGGCGGCTCGCGCGGTCTTGGTTCCGGCCCGCTTGCGCGCCACCCAGCCGGGCACATTGCGCTGCCGGCTACGGCTCACGGCAAGTTCACCGGGTCCGACGTTGCCGGTGATCGTCGAGCCAGCGGCAATGTAGGCACCGTCGGCTATCTCGACCGGCGCGACCAGTACCGAGTTGCTGCCGACGAAGTCGTACGCCCCAACTGTGGTTGTCGACTTGCGTACCCCGTCGTAGTTCGCGAAGATCACGCCGGCTCCGATGTTGGCGCCCTCACCGATCACCGCGTCGCCCAGGTAGCTGAGGTGCGGCGCCTTGGCTCCGGCCCCGATGCGAGCGTTCTTGGCCTCCACGAAAGTGCCGATCTTGCCGCCCGCGCCCAGCGTCGTACCGGGCCGAAGGTAGGCGAACGGGCCGACGTTGGCGCCCGGCACCGATCACACTCAGTGAGCCCTGGGTACGGGTGACCACCGCGTTCTCCCCGACCTCGACATCGATCAACGTGGTGTCCGGGCCGATCCGAGCTCCCGCCGCAACGGAGGTCGCGCCCTCCAGCGACGTACCGGGCAGCAAGACCACGTCCGGCGCAAGATCAACTGAGGCATGTACCCAGGTTGTCGCGGGATCCACGACCGAGACACCTTCGCGCATCCAGTGCTGCAGAATTCGGCGGTTCAGCTCCGTGTTCATCCGGGAGAGCTGGATCCGGTCGTTGATACCTTCGGTCTGCCAGCGGTCATCGATCAACAACGCACCCACCGGTTCGCCAGCCTGGCGTACCACGGCCAGCACGTCAGTCAGGTACAGCTCACCTTGATCATTGGTCGGCGCGATCTCGGTCAGCGCGGCCCGCAAGATTGTGGCGTCGAAGACGTAGGTCCCGGAGTTGATCTCGGAGATCTGCCGCTGAGCATCATCGGCGTCGCGGTGCTCGACGATGCCGCTCACCAAGCCTTCGGCGTCGCGCAGAATTCGTCCGTATCCGGTCGGGTCGGGAACCTGCGCCGTGAGCACGGTGACAGCAGCTTGCTGGGTGCGATGCTCATTGAGCAACGCGGCCAGGGTCTCACCGGTGAGCATCGGAACATCACCCAAGGTCACGACCACGTCGCCGTTGAGATCGGCAAGCTGGCCTAGCGCGGCTTGCACGGCATGGCCGGTGCCGAGCTGATCCTCTTGGACCGCGATCAACACGTGCGGTGCGATCTCTGCGAGATGGGCCTCGACCTGATCGCGAAGATGACCAACAACGACGACAATGTGCTCCGGCTGCACCGCTGTCGCGGCCGTCACCGCGTAACTCAGCATCGAGTGGCCGGCGATCTCGTGGAGCAACTTGGAACGCGAGGACTTCATCCGCTTCCCCTCGCCAGCCGCCAGGATGACGACAGCTGCGACCGGGTTGGGAGTTGGATCGGAGTAGACGGACAACAGCTGGCTCCTTACTAGCTGAGTGACGCTCCGCTCCCCGGGTAGGAGTCGAACCTACGTCGCTAATCCTGATTCAAAGTCAGGCGGGCCCTGCCGACAGACCAACCGGGGAATGTGTGGCCCGGCCAATCCTCCCATCACCTAGCCCGCCCGCGGGCCGTTGGTTTCGAATCGAGATGTCCTCACCCCACACCTGACCAACCCGTGGATCGGCCCCCGTGGGTTGGACAGAGCCCAGGGTACGCATCACATGGTCGGCCCGCGTGTCAGCTCCCACCTCGTGACCGCGGGTGTCCTAACGAGAGGCGCCCGCAGAAACGCACGTGCACGTGCGCCGCCTACTCGATACAGATGTTGCAACGTGTGTATCGCGTAAGGAACGGACGTGCACGTGCGTTTCTACGCAGCTGGCCACTTTGCGAGAACAATCCATCATGCGTAGAGTAGGGCTCTCTACTAAATCGATACAGAAGACCTGGATGACAGCCACAGCAACCGTTACCAACCAGCTCACGAGCCGTATCGCGGCTATTGCGGTGACCCTGATGTTCCTCGTCTAACGGCACGGTGATCGGCGGTTTCGGCGGCTCGCTCCCTTCGCTTCGCGACAAGCTCGGTATCGATGCAACGCAGATCGCGATCATGCTCTTTTGCGCTGGGGCCGCGGCCATCCTCGCAATGCAGATCGGCGGACGGCTGGCCGACGCGCATCGGCGCTCGTGAAATCACCTTGGCCGCTCTTCCGCTCCTGATCGCCGGGATGATCACGATCGGACTGGCTCCGGTCTTCGCAATCGCCATCATCGGCGGCATTTTGCATCGGGCTTGGGAATGGGGCGATGGATGTTTCGATGAATGCGATCGGTGTCCAAGTCGAGGCCGCACGACAGAGGCCGATCATGAGCTTCTTCCATGCCTTCTGGTCGATCGGCACCTTCATCGGCGCCGGTGCCGTGTTGCTGCTTGCCATCCTGCTTGGCTTGCAGGGCGCAGCGATCGTCACCCCAGCTGTCGATCTTGTCGCTGTCGCTGGCACTCGTCGCGCTCGGCATCCTTTTCAAGATCACACCCAAGGCTGCTGTGGTGCACCACACGGTCGATGGGGTGAAGACTCCGATTCCCAAGGCCGCCTGGATTCTGGGTGTCATGGCCCTGGCGTTCGGTCTCTCCGAAGGCACCGCGACTGACTGGTCGTCCCTGCATGTCACCGACGTCGCCGGCGTCGACCCGACCACCGGCGCGCTCGGCCTGATTACGGTCAGCGCCTTCATGGTCATTATTCGATTGCTGGGCGATCGGCTGGTGACTCGCTTCGGTAGGCGTACGGTCGTACGCTTCGGCGCACTGTTTGCGGCCATCGGCTATCTGATGGTCACGCTCGTGAGCAGCCTGCCCATGCTGATCGTTGGCTGGGCATTGGTTGGCTTCGGCGTGGGCATGATCGCGCCACAGGTCTATGCCGTTGCTGGCCATATCGGCGGCGGCCGAGTGCTTGCTGTGGTCGTGACATTCGGTTATGCCGCATTTCTGCTTGGCCCGGCTTTCATGGGATTCCTGGTCAACCACGTCGGAATCCATCACGCCATGGCAGTACCGGCGTTGCTGTGCGCCGGCATTATCGCCCTGGCGTCGACCATGCCGCGCAACGACGCGGGCCTGAGCCAGGGCTAGCGAGCGGCGTCGAGGAGAATCTGCGCCAGTTCGCTCGGCTGCGAGAACATCGGCCAATGGCCCGTGTCCATCGTGACCAAACGCCAGCGATCACCGGTCAACAGCTTGGCAACGGTGTCGTTCGGCTCAGGCCAGTCGAGTAGGCATTTGACATACGTGGCCGGAAGCTCGCCCACTGAGTCGGCCATCACGGCCGGTTCGGTCAAGGTACGGCCCGGATGTGGCGTTGAGCCGGCAACAATACGCGCAATCTGTTCGGTGGTCAGGCCCTGACCGTCGTAGTCGGCAGCGGAAAGCGGCGCCCAGAACCCTCCGTTCTCGGCGATTGAGGCCTCGAGGTCAGCAGAGGCGAACGACTCGCCGTCGATCGGAACCTCGGAGTCGACGAAGACAATCTGGGCCAGCCGGCCACCGATCCGCTCGGCGGCTTGCCCGACAGGGATTCCTGAGTAACTGTGCCCGACGAGAATGACATCGCGAAGATCTTTGCCGGCAATCTCGTCGACAATGTCTTTGACATGGGTCTGCTGACCGGCCGGCATGCCTTGCTTCTCGGCGAGGCCGGACAATGTCAACGGGTGGGCACTGTGGCCGGCCGCACGCAGCGCCGGCACCACCTCATCCCAAGCCCACGATCCGAGCCAGGCGCCTGGCACGAGTACGAATTCCGCCATGGCGGCAACCTAGTGCGTCCACGTGAATCGCCGTGCGGCGGCGCGCGATCTCCGCCGCTCGCAGCCCATCTAGACTCCGGGTGTGACCGGCCAGCCGCGGGATGAGGTCGACACCATCGTCGAGGCCTGGCGACGGGAACGTCCGGATCTCGATCTTGCGCCGATGGAGGTGCTCTCTCGGATTAGCCGGCTGGCCCGGCGCTTGGACCGCCTCCGCGCGAGTGCGTTCAGCGCCCATGATCTGGAGTATTGGGAGTTCGACGTGCTGGCCGCGCTGCGCCGCGCTGGACCGCCGTACCGGCTCTCGCCCGGTCAACTCCTCCACGAGACGCTCGTGACGTCAGGAACGATGACCAATCGCGTAGACCGGCTCGCCGACCGCGGATTTGTCACCCGGCATGATCATCCCAAGGACCGGCGCGGTGTCCTGGTTCAGCTGACCGATTCCGGCAAGGACGTGGTCGATGCGGCGCTGGCAGAGCTGATGGCCGCGGAACGCCAGATCATGGGCGCGCTTGACGCCGGGGACCATGATCAACTTACCCGCACGCTGAGACTGCTACTCGCTCGGTCCGCCAGCGATGAGGCAGCTTCGGACGGGCAGCTCAATTGATGATTCTGGCCCCTAGCACCGGAGCCGTCGCACGCCGGACCGCTCGGCACAGCCCTTCGGCACTAAGCGACACCGAGAGATCGACGGCAGCTGATTCACTCTCCACCAGGAACGCGCACGTCGGACCCGACCCCGACACGAGGGCCCCGAGCGCGCCATACTCGAGGCCGGTTTCCAGCACGGTCCGCAGTCGGGGTTGCAGATCGAGTGCGGCCGGCTGCAGATCGTTGCTCAACGCAGCACCGAGCAACCGCGGATCGCCACTGCGAAGCGCATTCATCAACTCTGCCGGCACCTCAGGTCGCGCGGCGTCGGGGCTGAGGTCATCGAAGCGCCGATAGACCGCGGCTGTGGACAGGCCGTGGTAGCCGAACGCCAGCACCCACTGGTAGGTTCCGCGGGCCAGCGCCGGGGCGACGTCCTCGCCGCGACCGCTCCCCACCGCAGTGCCGCCGATCAAGGCAAAAGGCACGTCGCTGCCGAGCTCAGCCGCCAGCCCGCGCAGGTCCTCGGGCCCGACGTCGAGATCCCACAAGGCTGCACAGGCCAGTAGCGCGGCAGCACCATTGGCGGAGCCACCGGCCAGCCCACCGGCTACCGGAATCGACTTCGTGATCGACAAGCTGGCGCCGAGCGAGTCGTGCGGCCCGTGCCGCTGCGCGAGCAGCCGGGCGGCGCGTACCGCGAGATTGGAGTCATCGAGGGGCACCTGGTCGGCTCCCTCTCCGCTCACCACGACCTCGAACCGGTCAGGTTCGGCCCATTCGGCCTGCACCTGGTCGTAAAGGGATACCGCCTGATACACGGTGGCGAGCGGATGGTAACCGTCGGGGCGTGGCGCGCCCACCTTCAACGCGAGGTTGATCTTTGCCGGCACTTGTACGCGTACCAGGGCAGCGGTCGGCGGCGCAGCTGAGGCCATGAGTGCGAGGCTATCTAGTGCCGAGCATCCGACACTACGCTCGGAAGATCTGCTCCGCGATACGAGCGAAGTCAGCGACCTCGAGCATCTCGCCGCGCGATTGGGGATCCACTCCAGCTGCGGCAATGTCTGCACTCGCCGCCGACGGCGAGCCTGCCAGCCCGGCCAGCGCCGAGCGCAGCATCTTGCGCCGCTGCCCGAACGCTGCATCGACGACGGCGAACACCTGCTCGCGGGTTGCCGTGGTCTCTGGCGGTGGACGGCGTTCGATGGCGACCAGGCCGGACTCGACATTCGGCACGGGCCAAAAGACTGTCGGGGACACTGTGCCGGCCCGCGTCGCGGCCGCATACCAGGCCACCTTCACCGACGGTATGCCGTAGATCTTCGACCCCGGTTCTGCGGCCAATCGGTCGGCCACCTCGGCCTGGACCATGACCAGGCCGCGATTCCAGCTCTGGTAGGTGGCGAGCAGATGCAGCAGCACCGGCACCGCGACGTTGTACGGCAGGTTGGCGACGACGGCCGTCGGCTGCTCCGGCAGTGCGTCGATGCGGAGCGCGTCGGCGTTGATCACCGTGAGCCCGGTCGCACGCCCAGGTAGTCGCGCGCCGACCGTCTGCGGCAACTGAGTTGCCAGCAGATCATCGATCTCGATCGCGATCACCCGATGGACAACCTGCAACAGGCCTAGGGTCAGCGACCCGAGTCCGGGCCCGACCTCGAGGACGATGTCGTCTTCGGCTACGCCAGAGGCGGCAACGATTCTTCGTACCGTGTTGGCGTCGGTGACGAAGTTTTGGCCCCGTTGCTTGCTCGGCCGCAAGCCCAGCTGGCTCGCCAGCTCACGTATTGCGGTTGGATCGAGCAGGCCCCCGGCCACGTGCTAGCGCAGCCCAATCTTCCGAGAGCACGCTGGCCAGGCACCCCAGCCTGCGTCGGCCTGGAGTTTCTTGGCTATCGCGATCTGCCGCTCGCGGCTGGCGTTGCTTGGCAAGCCCGAGCCGCCGTACGCGCGCCAGGTGCCGAGGCTGAATTGCAGCCCCCCGTAGTAGCCATTGCCGGTATTGATCGACCAGTTGCCGCCGGACTCGCATTTGGCGAGCTTGTCCCAGACGCTGCCTGATGGCGTACTGGAACCAGAGCTCTTGTGCTTGGTCGTCGTCTTCTTGGTGCCAACCAGAATGACCTCGGTCTTCGGCTTGTTGAGCAATCTGGACTTGATCTTGACACGCTTGACGATCTCGCCGTTGTGCCGAACGACCTCGTAGGTGACCGCGCGGACTCCGCGGACTCCCTCGGTATCGATCTTGGTCACACCTTTTTTCAGCTTGCTCGACTTCTTGCGTACGGTGTCGAAGTCAACCTTGATCTTTTTCGTCTTGGAGCTGATATCGACCTGGGTGAAGGTGAATTTCTTGCCGTCGACCAGGCGTGTGTCGGGACTTGCACTCAGCTTGTCGTCGTCGTCCACCTTGATCTTGGCCGCCGCAAGCGCGTCCGCGAGCGTCTGCCCGGTGGTCGTAATGGTGCGCTTCTTGCCAGCATCGACGATGATGATCTTCTTTTGAGTGGCGATGGCGATAGCCAAGCCTTGCCGGCCGATAGCGGAGCCGCGACTGGTGGAGAGCTCGGCACCGGCAAGATCCATGCTGAGTGCGTTGAGCGCATCCTCAACGGTGGTCGCAGTGGTCCAGACGGTCTGCGTTGCGCCGTCAATGGTGAAGGTGACCTGTCGGCCGAACTTGACCGCAATCCGCGTGCCGTCTTGTACCTTGGTCGTCGCGCTCGGCGCCACTACGTCATGGCTGTCGACCTCGATGCCTCTGTTCTCGAGCAATGCACCCACAGTATTTGCGGTCGTTCTTACGTCGGTCGTCTGCCCGTCAATGGAGAGCGTCACATCTTTGTTGAGATTGGCGTAGCCGAAGGTTGTGCCAGCCAGAGCGAGCGCGGTCGCGCCAGCAGCAACCACCGGGATGATCTTGCGCACAGCATTTCCCCCGAGTTGGTCCGTCGGTGATCTGGACCTCGATCTCTTCCACAGACCGGGCACGAGCCCGGTATGTGTCACGAAATCATAACGGAGAGCGCAGCCTGAACGCCAAAATCCGCCTGCGACGCGTGGACTGGATTACCAGCTCCCGCGGTGAATGACCTCCGAGGTGGTCTTGCGGGGCCGACGTGCGGGCGAGCCGGCGATACCCGCAGACCGCTGGTATCCGAGGCTGATGACGCCAACACTCAGCTCGCTCGCCGGCACCTCGTACGCCTCGCGTACGGCACCGATCCGATCAACCGGGATGCCGAAGAAGCATGCGCCGAGCTCCTGGTCGACCGCCGACAGCAGGGCTGCCATGCTCGCCATACCGGCGTCCACAAACCAGTACGGTGCCGACCATCGCGCCGGATCGCGATCTATCCAGCCTTTGTCCGGTTCGGCGTACCGATCAAGGTAGGCCTCCTTGCTGGTCCAGACCAAGATCAGGACCGGCGCACTCCGCATGCCGCGCAGCCAGGCGCTGTCCGCCTCTGCGGCTACTTGCCAGAAGGCTTCGCGATCTGTCTCCTCAGTCAGCACCAGCAAGGAGACTCCCTGGGTGAACCCCGCCGAGGGTGCGCGTAAGGCCGCCGCCAGCACCGCGTCGATGGCCTGGGAGGGGACGGGGCGAGCTTCGTCGTAGGAACGAATCATCCTGCGCCGGCGCAGCACCTGTCCGAACTCCATCGGCCTACCAGCTCCCGCCGAACGCTGCATCGGTATTGTCGTTGAGCGCCCGACACATGTGCTCCAAATCGATCTTGAGTGTTGCGGCCAGGAAGCGGGCGGTATGGGGAATGAGATAGGACGCATTCGGCCTGCCGCGTAGCGGCATCGGGGTGAGGTAGGGGGCGTCGGTCTCGACCAGTATTCGATCAAGGGGGGCAGTGATCAGAGCGTCGCGCAAGTGATCATTGTTCTTGAAGGTGATCGTGCCGGCAAACGACAGATAGGCGCCGCGATCGAGACACGCTTTTGCGAAATGATCATCCCCCGAAAAGCAATGCATCACGATCCGGTTCGGCGGCCCCTCGGCATCGATCACCTTCACAATGTCGTCGTGGGCGTCGCGATCGTGGATGACCAGAGTCTTGTCGTAGGCCTTGGCGATAGCGATATGCGCCGCAAATGCCTCTCTTTGGATCGCCTGCCCAGCGGCATCGCGAGTCCGGTAGTAATCCAGGCCCGTCTCCCCCACGGCTCTGACTCGCCGGTGCTGCGCCAGACCCTCCACCAGCTCCAGCGCAGGGACCAGCTCAGGACCCATTCGCGCTGCGTCATTTGGGTGTATCGCCACTCCCGCGATCACCGAAGGCCAGCGCTCGGCTGCCGCTACCGCCCAGCGGCAACCATCTGGGTCGCAGCCGATCTGCACGATTCGGGTGACGCCAACCTCGGCGGCCAGCCGGATGGCCTCGTCGGGCTCGAGGCCAGAGTGTGCCTGCGTCGAATCGAGATGGCAGTGCGAGTCGACAACTGGCATCGGCAGCGGATCAGGCAGGGCAGGCAGCTCCACGCGGCCAACTCTGTCACTCCTAGAGGCGCTGCGAAGGGACGCGAGCGGGGCTTGCGCGTTGCCCGGAATTTGCATCGCTGTCGCGGCGATTCGTGCCCGCTGGGGCTCTATCGACGCCGTGCGTGATGCGTTTTCAGGGCAAGCTCGTAGACATCGTTCTTCGCAACGCCATGTCGTTGCGCCGCGTGTCCGGCTGCCGCCCTCAGTTTCATGCCATTGCTAGCCAGACTGATCGCTTCTTCAGCTGCTGCCTCCAGATCGGCGGGGCCCTTCGACGCGCCGCCAACAACGAGGGTCACCTCACCTCTAACCTCCGAATTCGCCCAGTCTGCGAGTTCCCGCAGCGGCCCGCGACGAATCTCCTCGTACGTCTTCGTGAGCTCGCGGCATACCGCAGCAAGACGATCGGCGCCGAAAGCCTGCGCCATGGCTGACAGCGTTGCCGCGGTCCGATGCGGGGCTTCGAAGAACACCATGGTGCGGGGCTCAGTGGCTAGTTCGGTCAGCCGTCGCATTCGCTCGGAGGCCTTGCGCGGCAGGAACCCCTCGAAGCAAAACCGGTCAACAGGGAGGCCGGAGACGGCCACTGCGACAAGGACCGCCGAGGGACCAGGGACCGCGGTGACCCGAAAGCCGCCTGCAATTGCCGCGGCGACAAGGCGATACCCGGGATCTGACACCGACGGCATCCCTGCGTCGGTGACGACGACGACTCGAGCCCCATCCTCGAGAAGCCGTACCAATTCGTCAGCGCGCCTGGCCTCATTGCCCTCGAAGTAGGACAAGATTCGCGCCTTCGTTTCGATGTCCAGCCGGTCCAGCAGTCGCCGTAATCGACGGGTGTCTTCGGCCGCGATCACGTCCGCGTTGGCTAGCTCGGTCACCAGCCGTGGCGAAGCGTCCGCAACTTCGCCGATTGGGGTCGCCGCGAGCACTACGACGCCCGCCGAGCTCACCTGGGCTACCACATCACGCCTCCCTTCGACCACATCTTGTCGCAGGTTTCGCATCGCGGCGATCGAGGTGGTCGGGGCCTGGGCACCAGCGCGTTGCGCCGACCGGATCCACCTACGATGGGCGAGTGACGCGCCAAGTCCTCGAGCCTGAGACAGGGATGGCTCAGTGGGCCAACGCCGACGCTCGAGCGTCCCTGCTACCACGCGCCTGTGGACTGGCCGCCTAGCCCGCCGAGCACCATCGAGCGGCTGCGGGTGGCGATGCCCACTGATCGCGTGAACGGCTGGATCGTGACGTTGATCATCGGCGCGATCGCATTCGTGATCCGTTTCGTCAACCTCGGCTATCCCAACAAGCTCGTCTTCGACGAGACCTACTACGCCAAAGATGCCTACTCCCTGTTGAAGTTCGGATACGAGCGCGACTGGCCGAGCAACGCCAACTCCAAGATCATCACTGGCGATGTCGATGTGATGAACGACACTGCTTCCTTCGTCGTGCATCCCCCGCTCGGCAAGTGGCTGATCGCAACGGGCGAGCAGCTGTTCGGAATGAACTCATTCGGCTGGCGATTCGCGTCCTTGATCTTCGGGGTCCTGCTGATCATGGTCACGATCCGATTGGTACGCCGGGTCTCCAAGTCGACGTTGATCGGCGGCCTCGCCGGCATCCTGCTGACCTTCGATGGTCTCGAATTCGTGATGTCGCGGACCGCACTGCTCGACGTCTTCATGGCCTTCTTCCTGGTAACGGCTGTCGCATGCCTGGTCGCCGACCGGGAATGGTTCCGAAACCGCCTGGCCGGCTATCTCGAGCGCCGCGAGATAGCTGATCTCGGCGGCCGGTTCGGACCAGCTCTGGTCTTGCGTCCGTGGCGGATAGCCTCCGGGATCAGCTTCGGCCTGGCGCTCGGTACGAAGTGGAACGCATTGTTCCCGTTAGCCGCATTCGCGCTGCTTGCGCTGGCGTGGGACATCGGAGCCCGGCGTCTCGCCGGTGCCGGATCACGGACCAAGCTGGCCATCCTCCGCGATGGCATTCCGGCCTTCTTCTCTCTCGTCGTGCTCAGCCTGGTGGTGTACGCCGGCACTTGGGCCAGTTGGTTTGCGACGTCCGGCGGATACGACCGTCAGTGGGGCGCCGAGCACCCGGAGAGCAGCACCGTGAAGCTGCTGGGTAGGCCACTCGCCTCTTGGCTGCATTACCAATACGACATCTGGAACTTCCACACCGGCGACTTCATCAACCAGGCCCAGCACACCTATCGCGCCGACCCTGCCGGCTGGCTGATCGTTGCTCGCCCGATCGGGATCGACGCCGTGAACGGCATCAAGCCGGGAACCGACGGCTGCCTCGGGCCGGACAACTGCATCCGGGTGATCAGCGGCGTCGGCACGCCCGCGCTGTGGTGGATTGCGATCTTCGCGCTGGTGGCAGCGGCCATTTTGTGGGTGGGAGGCCGCGATTGGCGTTTCGGTATTCCCGTCGTCGGCGTGCTGAGCAGCTGGCTGCCCTGGTTCGCCTTCGACTCGCGACCGCTGTTCTTCTTCTACGCGATCGCGATCATCCCCTTCTCCGTGATGGCCGTGGCGTTGTGTGCCGGATGGATCCTCGGAGATGCGCGTGCCGGAGATCGGCGCATGATCGCAGCGATCGTCATCGGAGCGTTCGTTGCCCTGGTCGCAGCCAACTTTGCCTATATCTATCCAATCCTCACCGATGAGCTGCTCCCCTACCCCAAGTGGCTGTCGCGGATGTGGTTCAGAAGCTGGATCTGATCTGAGCCGTCCTGGACCATGATCATGATCATCGCCACCCGCTTCCGAAGATCTTCGGCGTTCTCGGCAGACCTCCGGCGGCGAGGTGCTGCTTTCCCCTAGAGTGTTGTGCTGGCTTCGCACCATTGGGGTCGACTCGCCACCGGGTTTCGCGGGGGCGATGGGTGAAGGAGTAGGAGTGGAACAGCCGCAGGACCAGATCCGGTTCTCGGTCGTAGTTCCGGCGTACAACGAAGCGGCCTATCTCGGTCGCGCGCTGGACTCGTTGCAGCACCAGGACTACGACGGGACGTACGAGATCATCGTCGTAGACAACAACAGCACGGACAACACAGCGGCCATCGCGGCCCGCTACGGCGTGCGGGTGGTCAAGGAGGCTCAGCAGGGGGTGTGCGCGGCCCGGCAGCGAGGTGCTGACAGCGCCAGGGGCGAGATCATCATCTCCACCGATGCCGACACCACTCAGCCGCGCGACTGGCTGCGTACCATCGACGCCCGGTTCGCTGCCTCAGAGCAAATCGTCGCTGTTGCCGGTCCGTGCCGCTACCAGAATCCGTCATGGTGGGCGAAGGCATACCCGACGCTGCTCTTCGGCTTCGTCGCTCTGGTCCACGCACTGACCGGATTCGTTTTCTACATCAGCGCCACCAACATCGCCGTGCGGCGCAGCGCGTTCCCGGGCTACAACTTAAAACTCACCCAAGGCGGTGATGAGCTTGACTTGTTACGCCGGGTGCGACGCCGCGGATTGGTGAGCTGGGAGCGGCAGAACGTCGTGATGACCTCCGCGCGCCGGCTGCAGCGCGGGCTGTTCTACAGCTTCTTCATGTCCTTCCTCGTCTACTACGTGCTCGCGTATTGGCTGAATCGCCTCTCGCCACGACAGGCATTGGGGATGGCGCCCGCCTTTCGGCAAGAGCGGCTTCGACCCCTTGCCCCGGTCTGGGATCGACGCCGGGTGGTGCTCGGGATCTTGCTCGTCGGATTGACCTCCCTCGGTTTCGCCACCGGGGCGGGCGATGCGGCGATGGACAGCCTGGCCAATTTCTGGCACGGTCCGTGAGTCGAGTCGGAACCGCGGTGCGGGCCGCCGGGGTCGGCTTCTCGGCGCTCAGCGCGGCGGCGTACTGGGCCGGCTTCCGGCCTCGGTCGCAGCTCTTCGGCTCATTTCCGTACGAGGCTGAGACCGAGGAGAAGGTCGTTGCGCTGAGCTTTGACGACGGCCCCAATGAGCCATACACCTCGCGGCTGCTCGACACCCTGGATGCCTACGAGGTGAAGGCGACGTTCTTTCAGGTCGGGCGCTGCGCGCAACGTTTTCCGTCTGCAACCCGGCGAGTCGTCCAGAGCGGCCATGTGCTGGGCAACCACAGCTACAGTCACTCGTTCACCCGCTATGCCAAGCAGCCGCGGCAAGAGGTCGAGATCATCCGCTCTCAGGAGATCTTCTATTCGCTCACCGGCATCACGCCCGCGCTCTATCGTCCGCCGTGGCTGTGCCATTGGCCCTGGGTGATGAGCACGTTGCGGCAGCATGGCCTTCAGGTGGTCTCGGGCACCTTCGCTCATCCGCTGGAGATCTTTCAGCCTGCGGCTACCAAACTGACCGATTCTGCTGCCCGGCTCACCCGACCTGGCACGATCTTGATCTTCCACGACGGTCGTGAGGCTCGTGGCGGTCCGCGAGATCAAAGTGTGGCGGCCATCGGCCCGTTGATCGAACGCCTGACCGATCGGGGTTACCGCTTTACGACGGTCGACCAGCTACTCGGAATCAGCGCGTACGCATCTGACTGCTCGCTTCCGATCGCTGGTCTGATTGCGAGAAATTATCGAAACGACCAGTTGGGATCGCGTCCGAACGCAATAAGCAGGTCCGATTGTGGATCGCCGTCTGAACTCGACTCGGGCCGAGCCGCTATCGCGCCGGACGAGCGGTAGATGTCCTCGCGGTTGCGGAACCATGCCGCGACCTCGGCCACCAGCTCCGGGTCCAGGTCGCGCTTCTGACCGGTTGCCACAGCCAGGTCCCAGCCGTGAATCAGGTGATCGGCGACGAGCTGGCTGATGTATTCCTCGATGTCCTCCTCGCCATAGGAGAGGTGCACCTTGCCGCCCGCGGGAAGCCTTTCGGCGACTGCCGTGATCGCCTCGTCGGCGGCTGCCATCGCCAAAGGTTTGGGATCTTCGCCCAGCAGATCACCATCAAAAGCGTCGCCGACATCGGCAATCGTCCTGCCATCGACGAGAGGCTTGGTCCAGCGATCTTCTCCGACGACATGGTTGACCAACGCGCGTACGTTCCAGTCGGTACAGGGCGTCGGCGCAGCCCAGTCGCCGGAAACCTCCTGCACTGTGAACTTCCAAAATTCAACGCTGCGGCGATACGTCGTCCCTAACGCCATGGCCTTAAGCCCCCTCCTTGGTTGTCCTCTGGATCACAGCGTGCTCGCTTGCGCGTGCTACGTCCACCCGGCGGGGTGCTCTGCGTCTATGTCGCGAATCCGGCTCATCGATCACAATGTATTCATGGCGATCCGGCGTAGCCGGGAGCGGCGGCCCTCGGTAATGGATGTGGTGGACGGGCTGCTGTTCGCCTTCGCTGGATTGGCCACCATCTGGCTTGCCTACCTTGTCGTCAAGGAAAGCATCCGACCCGGCTGGCCATTACTGCTGCTCATCGTGTTCTGGGTGCTGCTGACTTATCTGTTGCTGCCACGGCTGCATCGCATCATGACCCAGGTCTACGTCCCCGGATATTTCATTGGCCGCGCCCGGACCAGTGACGGCTTGCTTGGTGATCCGGTGAACCTGGCGTTGCGCGGCCATGAAGCCCAGATACACATGGCGATGACACGGGCGGGTTGGACCCGGGCCGACGACCTCAGCTTGCGGACCGGGTTCCGGATCTTGCGCTCGACCTTGAGCCGGCGTAGCTATCACGAAGCGCCAGTCAGTCCACTTCATCTGTTTGACCGTCAACAGGACTTCGCATACCAGCAAGAGGTCGCTGGCAGCCCCTCCAAGCGACACCATGTGCGGTTTTGGTTTTGTCCTGAGGACTGGATGCTTCCGGGCGGATATTCGGTGGATTGGCTCGCGGCCGGAACCTACGACAAGAGCGTCGGGCTCTCCCTCTTCACACTCCAGGTGACCCACAAGATCGAAGAAGACACCGACATCGAGCGCGACTACATCGTCGAGACGGTCGTGACCGGCTCGCCGGAGGTCGAGGTAGACGTGATCGAGAACTTTTCCACCGGCTACCACTCCCGAAACGGTGGTGGCGATTTGATCATCACCGACGGCAACCTGCCCATTATCGATGTGCGTCGGATCAATGTTCCCGAGATTGCAGCAATCGAACACACCGACAGCCGGGACAAGCGACCTGTGCAGACCGTCTTTGGAGCGGGGGTAGCGTTCTTCCGCGGTCTGGGCTTCTTGGCCATTGCGCTGCTCTTATTCGTGCTAGACTTCGTGCCCCATAACAGACGCCGAATCGCTCGATCTCCAGTCCGTAACTGTCGAGGGCGGCCGGCCGGCGTTGATCATCGCCGGGTGCGTCGTGGCTTTTATCTCCTTGATTGACATCGGGCTGGCACTTGCCGTTTTCGCGGGCCGCAACTGGGCCCGTATCTTGCTGATGCTGTCGTGCGTGGTGACGACGATCGGCGCATTCATGGGTAACGCCAACGGATCGGAGGCAGTCACTTTGGCGACGAGCCTGCCGACGGTCGGCCTCAGCATCATGGTGTTGCTTGCCCTGTCGAGCAACCGAGCGCGCCAGTACGCCGTACGCGGGAGACACGCCCGAAAACACATTGCCGGGCGCACCTACGAGCAGGCTGCTATTGGATCTTCGTAGCGGTGCTTCACAGGCGCGATGTGGCACGGCCCCGTCTAGCGCTAGGTGTGGCGGAGTACGTCAATCCTTGAGCTGGAGGATGCCTAGAGCGTTCTTGCCCGGATCGATGATCCAAGCTGCCCACGCGAACCCGATGTCTGCAATTCCATCCTCAGTCTTGAGGCCAGGTAGGTCGTAATCTTCGACCTTGACCCCGCGTGATCGGAGCTCGGCGACCTCAGCACGTATGTCAGAGACATCCCACGACACCTGCGTCTGGCTGTCGGCGGTCCCGACGGTGCTCTTGGTCACGCTGAACTGTGTTCCCGCACCGCAGCCGAACGTGAGCGCGTCCTCATTCTCGTTCAGGACTTCCAGGCCAAGCCGATCATGGTAGAACTCTTTGGTCGCGGCGAGGTCAGTCGAGAGTAATACCGGATAAATGGGATGCGCTCCAAGCATCGTCCACCTCTGATCATTGTTGATTTTGATCTTTGTTGGTTTTGATCTTTGTTGGTTGCGTTGTCTCTGCGGTTTGGTGCGCGCGACAGCTCATCACCCTACCCATGGACGTCGACGCCCAGATGCGTGGGCTCACGTGCCGAAAGCCCGCCGACACGAGCACAGACACGAGCACGGACAGCTTTCTTTGTCGACCCTTGCGTATCACGCACGAGTCGACCTCCTCCGACAAGGCGAGTCGCGAAAGTAATTGAGGATAAGGCGGCTCTGGAGCTGGATTGTTTGGGCCATGATCAAAAAGCGATTGGAAAGATCATGCCGCAGCACAGCTACGCAAGATCATGAGTACGGTCTACGACGCGCGCGAGGCCCAAGACGAGGGAGAACGGTGACATGAGCTTGAGTGCAAAACACACCACGCGACTGCTCGTCGCAATGTCCGCGCTGGCGGCCTCGATGACACTCATGGCGCCGACGCCCGCAAGCGCCACTGAGGCATGTATCGGGACCACGACTAATGGTCATGGCATCGATTCTGATTCGGGTGATTGTGTCTACATGAATGTGTATACCGCCGTAGACGGTCGTATCGTCGTCAAATACTCCGGCAACCAGGACTACGACTTCTACCAACTCCGCTGGTCGCGCCCGGGCCGAACGGAAAGCCAGCTCAGGGTGCGCGGGAGCGGTTCGCATGGAAGTTGGTGGGCGCTGGGCAACGCATGGGAGAACACGCCCTATACGTTCAAGGTGCAGGCTTGCTATAGCAGCCTTTTCGGTTCCGATTGCACGTCCTGGAAAGCCGAGACATACCGCAAGTGAAACCACTGCTGGAAGCTCAATGAATTCACCTAATCCGAGACCAAAAATTCAGCAGACACAAGAGAAAGCGGCAACGTGGGGTCGGAGGGACATTAACCGCCGCAGATGATGCTCCACCAGGTGTATCAGGAGCATTCCGCTTTCCTCCGGTGTGGTGAAGGATGACTATCACCAAACGAAGGTGCTGATCATCCGAAGGTGCTCATCATGACTGGCGGCAAGTCGGTCGGAACCGGGCTCAGCCATGCGTGACGATCCGGTCGTTCTCGCGCTGGTTGCCCGTGCCATCGAAGGAGATCAGCGTGCGTGGGACGACATCGTCGAGCGGTATGCCCCTTTGGTCTATGCGATCTGCACGAGGTACCGACTGGGGAGTCATGACATCGAAGACATTGGGCAAACGGTGTGGCTCCTGCTTGTCGAGCACCTCGGCAAGCTGCGTGAGCCGGCCGCGCTGCCCGGCTGGCTGGCGACGACCACCGCGCGCGAATGCCTGCGCGTGGTGAGGGCAGCCAGCAGGTCAGACCTGCGGAGTACCGGACGGGACGACTCGCTGCAGTTCGTAGACGACACGGCGATAGACAACGAGATCCTGATGGCTGAGCGCAACGCAAGCCTGCGCGCGCTCTTCGCAGAACTTCCGGCACACTGCCAGCAGCTGCTGTCGATGCTCATCAGCGATCCGCCCTATTCGTACGCCAAAATCCACGAAACGCTGGGAATCCCGATCGGCAGCATCGGCCCCCAACGCGCTCGTTGCTTGAACCGGTTGCGCCGGTCCGATGCGTTTATCGCCCTAGACGAGGGTCAAATCGCGGCCAAGATCGGGGGTGGTAAAGCAGATGCCTGACGACGCGGATGATGAGGATTTCCTAGTTGCTTTGAGCGGCGACGATGCGCTCCTTGCCGCTCTGCGTGAGGCGATAACGGCGCGCGACAACGTCCCTGCGAGATTCGTGGAGGCCGGAAAGAACGCCTACGCCTGGCGCAACATTGATGCCGAGCTCGCTCAGCTCACCTACGACTCCGTTATCGACGAGCGGATGGTCGCGGCCACGCGGTCGGAGACGGCGTCGATCCGTGCCCTCACGTTCACCTCGCCCCATCTGTCGATGGAACTGGAGGTAACAGCAAACAGCCTGCTCGGCCAGATCATCCCGGCACGGACAGGAACGCTCGAAATCCTTACCTCGGCGGGAACGAGGGCGACGACGGTGGACGAGATCGGCTTTTTCACCGTGGACCCCAAGCCGGATGGCTCGTTCCGGCTGCGCTGTCGTACCCCGGACGGCGCCGACGTCATGACCGGATGGATCAACTTGTGAGCAGGCGCGCCCGTGAAGAGAACCTCTCCCACTTCAGCCCGCTCCAAGGCATATGAAGGACAACCCGGTGGCCACGCCAACCGGGTCTGATTCGCATTCGCGGCGGGCATCACACACAGCTTCAGCGAGGCTTGCCCCACTGCGTAATTCCCGGTGAACGGCGATCATCAACGGCACCACAGCGGCGTCATTCACGGGCACAACACTCGCCAGGATCGCCGCAGTACCTAGCGGAATCAGTGAGCTAGCCAACCCGAGCACCTCATCGGCGCCGACCGGCGCGACAACCCCGGAGTCGCAGCTCGAAAGCACCAGCTGGCGCGGGCCGCGACGTAACCGCTCAAGGTCGTATACCGTCAGCGGGCCGTCGTCCAGGCGCAGCGCGGAGAACAGCGGACTATCAGCGCGAAAGGTTCCGTGAGCAGCAATGTGGACCAGCCGGGCGCCGTCGATGGCACTCAGGACTCGAGTTGTCGTCGCGGTGCCATCGCCTAATACAACAGTTTCGGCCTCGCTGGAATAGTCAGCGGCCAGTTGAGGGATTTCGGCGCCCTGCGAGGCCAAGCCTGGGCCTCGGACCAGCACGACCGAGCCTGCGGTCGCATTCTGGCCGTCACCAGCGGCCGCTCGGTGGGCGCGAAGCCAAGACGATGCCGAAGGTACGACGCTCACTGCCCGCGAGCGTAGCTGCGGCAGAAGTGCCCACGGCACTGCGTGCAGCCTGCCTGGCGGTACGACGATCACCTTCCCATCCCCCAGATCGCCGACCTCGCCGAGAAGCACCTGTTCGAGCGTCTCGCCCATTCTTCTCAGCCTGTGGTGGACATCCGCCGGAGATGGCACTGCCGGTCCGAACGCCAAGCGCCTCAGCATGAAACGGGCGAATGTGACCTCGCGAGCGGCTTGCTCTGTCGAACCGGCCGTGAACAGGCGCACCCGGCCTTCGCCACACGCGAGAACGTGTAGCCGCCCGTCGATGTCGACCAGCTCGAGCAGCCGGTCGTTGCCAAGTTCATCCAGAAGGGCCGAAATGACGAAACCTCTGGTGCCGAGGTGTTGAGCGTCGCGACGGCTGGCGCCCAGGGTACGCAGTGCCCGGGCGCGGACAGCACGTTCCAGCCGTTGTCGTTCCTGGCGGAGCGGACCGGTTTGCACACCCAGGTCCGTGCCTCGGGAGAGCTGGGCGCTGATGTTGCGCATTGCCACAAGTTCAGCTTGCAGTTCCTCGTCGGCGGGAGGACGCACCGAAGGCACGGCCAATGCGACAGCGCGCCACCGCTCGCTCCAGGCCAGCATGAGCCTGGGCCGACCGAGCCGCAACGCATGACGCTGGCCGAGGTTCGCCAACTCGGCGCCGTGGGCCGTGGTCTGCGCACGCAGCTCGGAGGATCCGAGCATGCTGCGGTACTCGTCGATGACGTCCAGGCCTCGGCGGCAGGCGTACATCAGGCGTTGCGAGTCGCCGACCGCTTCTGCACGCAGCGCCTCAGCCAGCCACGCCACCGCCCGGGATAAAGGCGGCCCATGCCGCCGACCCGCGGCGGCCGCAACGAGCTGCTCGTTGGCCACCGGCATCCGACCGAGCGCCAATGCGACCCGGCCAGTCGCCAGCCGCGCCAGCGGCAGATCCGGCGAGGACATGTCGGACAACTCTCGTACGCAGCGCTGAGCGGCGCGGAGCAACGTGGCGGTCGCGGGACCGGCCTCGACTCCCGCGCTCACCCGCGCCAGGTCGGCATGTGCTCGCCACCACCGCCGGCCCTGCCGATCAAACAGCCGACGCGCCTCAGTGGCCCGCGCAAGGGCGGTCGTAGGTTCGCGGGCCGCCAGTGCGCACCTCGCTGCAGTGAGCAGCAGTTCGGCCCGCTTCGTGGGCCGACCATGGATTTGATCCAACTGCGCGATGGCGGCCTCTGCCTCACGCATCGCATCCTTGAACAGCCCCGCCGCAGTCAACGCGGCGCATCGATGGATGGTGAGATCAGGTTCAGTGGCGCCGAGAAACTGGAAGCGTTCCGCTGCCTCGTCGAAGCAGCTCAGCGCATCTGGCAGGTCGCCGAGACGGAGGGCGACCAAACCCCGATTCATGGTGGCTTCGCCTGCTTCCAGCTCCTGGCCGCTCGCGTCGAAGAGGACCTCGGCTCGCCGGAGATCGGCGATAGCGCGGCGCGCAAAACCGGATACGAGGGAATTGACCGCCCGTTCCTGCAGTGCCCGGGCTTCCCAGTCCTGATCGTCAGCCGCTCGCATGGCCGCGATGGCGGTGTTCAGATCCTCAAGCGCCTCGCGATTCTGGCCGATGATCAGCAGAGCCGCGCCACGGCGGAAAAGCATCCTGTAGCGCAAATGCCCCGTTGATTGCTGGACCGCTGCGTCGAGGGCGTTGCGCCCCGACACGCTCCGGCCGGCGAAGATGAGAGCAACTCCCAACGTCCCAAGCACGTCCGCCTCACGGCTGGCCGAACCGGCCCGGTGGGCCAGCCGCCTCGCGGTCCGCAGCTCACTGATCGCCGCGTCGATGTCCCCATACTCTCGGAGCACGAGCCCGATAGCCTGCCGCGCGACCGACGCGGCGAGCGGTCCTGGATCGCCCGCAAGTATCGTGCGAGCACGCTGCAGCGCCTCATGAGGGCGGGACACCGCCAGCGAAATCAAGATCCAGCGGCTCGTCATCTTCCCGCTCGGGCAGAGCCGCCATATCGCTACATCCTTGGCCACGACGAGCCGAACAGGCAAGTCAATTCGCATTCGGACTAATCGGCATTCGGGATGGGATCTGTTCCTGCTGGGGTCGTTAGGTGTATCAGATTCAGTCAAGGTGAGTCCGACGTTTTGAGCGACCCAATGCTCGAAGGGAGCATCAGATGGATCCCGTAACCGCCGCGCAGTACCTCATCCTGAAGGACTCATTCGCTCGCAAGGGCGTCAACATCAACGCCACGTATACGCGAGCCGGCGACATCGACTACATCTACGTCGTTGACCGTCTGCTCGCCCGTGGTGAGAACGTCGAGCAGCTGCTGGCGGCGATGCCGGGGTTGCGCCGCGCCGATGCGAACGAACAGCCAGGGGTGGACGGTCTCGTCCGGCTAGCAACCGACCAGTACTCAATCGATCAAGCAGGAGCGGGCGCCTTGACCGTTCCTGAGGTGTTGGACCTGATGGACGAGCGGCTCGAGAATAGCCCGCGAGCAGGACGCGAGGAGCCCCTGATCACGCCGGTTCACATCGTCTACATCACGAAGATCACCCCAGCCGGGGAGCCGGACGTGCCGGGCGGGGCGACTGGGCCGTGGCCGCCCCCCAACCCAGCAGGCGGGGGTAGCGGCGTGAAGATTGGCATTTCCGACACCGGCTTGCAGCCGAACCTCAGCCAGTATTCGTGGATGACCGACGTCACCGGAGATCCAGAACGACCGGGCCAGACACTGCGCAGTGGCCTGCAGCGCATCCGGCCGTACGCCGGTCACGGGACTTTCGCGGCCGGTACCGCCAAATGCACGGCACCTAATGCCGCGGTGTTTGTCAATGATCATTTCACCGAGTCCGAGGGAGAAGCGGAGGATGTGATCATCCGGAAGCTCGACGAGCTGATCACCGCGCAGTCACCGGACCTGGTCTGCCTTCCCGCCGGTCTGTATGCCCGCAACGACTGGCCGTCGCTACCCTTCAACCAACTCCACCAGATGCATCCGAACCTCACCTTGGTCGCTTCTGCTGGCAACGACCACACCGACAAGCGTTTTACCCCGCGGCGTATCCGTGGGCGATCGGGGTTGGCGCCTTGGCGACTGATCAGGTAAACCGAGCCTGGTTCAGCAACTACGGCAACTGGGTGGACATTTTCGCGTTGGGCGAAGGGCTGATCAACGCCTACGCTCACGGCGAGTACACCTACCACGAGGAACCGAAAGCTCCGGCAAAGGAGATCTTCAGCGGGCTCGCACGGTGGTCTGGCACATCGTTCTCCGCGCCGTTGGTTGCCGGGCTGATCGCAAGCCAGATCCCGCAAAGCGGTTCCGCTGCAGCCGCCGCGCAGGCGGTGCTTCAGAGGGCTCAACAACAGGCAATTCCCGGTGTCGGCCCGGCTTTGGTGGTTTGAATGCCAACGGACTTCCGCTCTCCACGGTTCAGTGGCGACCCGGTTCTCGAGGAGATCCTTAGAGACCCTGACACCGGAACGAAGAAGCTTGGACCAGGGAGCCCCGAGGCAGAGAGCATCACGAAGGTGCAGCAGGCGCTCTTCGATCTGATGTGGACTCAGCGCATCGACACGCCGGTGTCGGACCCGTCACAGTTCGTGATCGGCGTCTTCGGTCCGATCACCACGAAGACATCGTTGGCGTACAAGCAGCACTACGACATTCACTTCCCGCCGGACGCCCCGACCGGTTTTATCGACCATTTCGTCGGTCCGCGGACCCTAGACCTGCTCGACGAGCAGTGCGTCTTGTTCGACGAGTGCGACGCAGCTCTGGCCTCCAAGGCCGCCGAGGTCGCCGCAACACGGGAGTACGTCATGACGGGCCTACGATCCCGATCTTGAACACGTTCGGTGCGATGCGAATCCGAACCGACGGTGGGGTACCCGGCATCCTGAGCGGGCTCTGGTTCCGCAGAGGTCTCGGCACCGCATCGAGGGTCTTCGGACCGATCTTTGAGGAGTACGAAAGGCGCGGATCAGAGACGGGCCCACTGGGCTTTCCGATCTTCGACCAGCTCATCGATGGGATTCCGACCCGGTTCTTCCAAAACTTTGAGCACGGCCAGATCCGAATGGAGGACGGTGACATCCTCGTGCTGGACGACACACCCGACACCGGCGCGACCATGATCGGCGAGGATGAGACCCCGTTCTAGCTGGGTCCAGACTTATACGAAATCTTGCAGCAGTGGGAAGCAGCTGTCGGGAGCACGCAGTCCGGTGGGGTTGGTGGCCTGGTCGTCGCAGAATTGGGCCACGGCCTGAAATGCTTGGGCAGACGCGTTGTCCGACCCTGAGGTCTTCGTTAGCACGGTTATCGACGCGCTCCACTGAGAACGCATCTCTGGTGTGCCCCAAGACCTCGTTTCCGCCGTTTGGGAGCTCGTGAGTGATGCAAAATCAGGGTGATTCAGTCTTCCCGCATCCTGCCTCCTGAACACCTGCATAAACGCGCTGCGCGGCACGCCCAGCGAAATGAAGATCGGCTTCAAGTCGATGGCCAGCACCTCGCCACGTTGGGCTGAAACAGTCGTGAAGACATGTCCCTCAACCCACGGTTCCAGTGAGTGCCAGGCGTTCGTCGGCGGCTTTTGGGCTTCTAAGAATTCAAGCCGACTCGATGACTTCGCCGAGCAGCTCGGGTCTGATACGACGAAAGACTACAAAGCAGCCTCAGGAGGAGAGCATGAGAAAGCTCGTCGTTACCCAAAACATCACCGCCGATGGCTCGATTGAAATGCTTGGAGACTGGTTCGACCCACAGGGACAAGCTGATCAGTCAGACCTTATTGAGGAGGTACACCGGCAGGACAGTCACAGTGACGCGTTCCTTACCGGTCGGCACACCTTCGAGGCAATGCGCGGCTACTGGCCTGAACAGACCGAGGATCCGACCGGCGTCACGGCCTATCTGAATGATGTGCCCAAATACGTGGTGTCTTCGATGATCAACGATCCGCAATGGCAGAACACCACGGTGCTGTCGGGGGACCCGATCCAACAAGTACGAGCGTTGAAAGAGCAACAGGGTCAAGACATCGTGATCACCGGCAGCATTTCGCTGTGCCACACCTTGATCGAAGCTGGATTGGTCGACGAGTATCGACTCTTTGTCTATCCCGTTGTGCAAGGTCGTGGCCGCCGGCTGTTCCCTGACGGGTTCGAGCTTGCGAAGCTTCGGTTGCTAGAAACCCGGACCTTCAGCGACATCCTCTACCTCCGCTATGCCGCCGCCTAAGATCAGCCCGAACGTCTGACCTCTCCAGATTCACCGTCGAACGATGCTCGCGGCGTAGATGTGCGGTTCGACTCCCGCGGCTGTGGCCCTCGCGGCGCAGCACTTGACGAGCTTGCGCAATGTCGTGGCCCTGCTGAATCAGCATCCCGATGGCTAGATTGAGCACGGTCAATTCGGCGAGGCCGATCAGTCCGGACGCGTGGGATAGCGGTGAAAGATCAGCATCGAGCACGATCACTCTTCGGTGACCGTCGACGCGTGGTCCAGGAGGATCACGTAAATCAGCTGCGGAGGATCGTTGATCAACGGGCACGCCCCCGAGGGCGTGGCTGAGGTCGGCGGCTAGATCAGTAAACGCGCCGGGGATTCCGGCGTAGAAGACGACTCGACTCTCCCCATCGACCGTCGCCGACACCAGCCCGAGGGGAAGACGCAACGATGTGCCGAGCGGTACGTCTGCCCAGTGAAGGTAGTGAGCGTAACCGGCCACTCGTGCTCGACAATCGTGAGCTGAAAGCCGCAGTAGGAAGTGGCCGTCGAGTGCAGCGCCGTGGTCAGCGCCAGGAGCGCTTCGTCGAAATCCTGATCATCTTCGCCGATGCTGACCGTGAGATCGTGAAGGTGCGCAAGCAGGGCGGCCGGGAGATCCACACTCGTGCTCCGAGGAAGCGGATCCGCCCGCTGATCGTGTCTGCATGAACTGGCTCAGCGAATCGCCAAGACCACTGGCGGCGGCCGCGCGGACCGGAGTCGAGATAGCCGCGTCAACCTCGACTCTACGCTTACCTGCCGAGGGCGGCCAATTACGACGGTTCTCGACTTTGTCGCTTTCGGGCTCGCGCTCGAGCGACGGCCTCGTCCACGATCTGGCTGGCTACCTCCGCGAGCTTGCGATGCTCATGCTGGCTCATCGAACGTAACCGCTCGATGGCCTCATGTTCGGTGCTGCCACTTCGACTCATCAAAATCCCAATAGCCCGGTCAATGACACCCCGAATTTCTAGGGCCGACTGCAGCTGGTTGGCCAGCCGTCGGGTCTGTGCGAGGACATAGGCGTTCTGTACGGCGATTGCGGCCGGCACAGCGAAGATCTGGCCGAGTTCGGCTGCCCGGTCGTCAAAGACATTCTTGTCGTGGGCGTAGACGTTCATTGCGCCGACGACCCTGTCGGGCGTGATCAACGGCAATGACACGACGCTATGTACGCCGAGCCGGGCGACCCGGCCGCCGAACCGCGGCCACCGTGGATCTCCGCCGAGAGAGCCTGACAGGACGGTGTGACCCTCACGGGCGGCACTGATGCAGGGGCCCTGGTCCATCGCGTACTGAATGTCGTCGACTTCGGTGACAAACGGGGCAGTCGCCACGATTGTGTCGGCCCTGTCCTGCTCGAGCAACGTCAACCCGGCACCGTCTGCACCGGGAATGGCTCGTACGGCGTAGGTGGCGACCTGGGTCAGCAACTCCTCAAGCGGAAGCCGGTCCGATGCCAACCGGGACAGACCAGCGAGGCTCTCGCGGAGATCCTCTTCCTCGGCCTGAGTGTCGTGACCCGACGGTCCGATCTCGTCATTGTCGTCGAAGTCCATGGTCCTCTTCGCACGCTCATGGTTGCGGTCGGCATTGATATGACCGCTATCAGGAAAGCCTATCGCGGTCCTGCGATCCCGTTACCCGTAGAGCGAACGCTCATCGCTGATTGACTCCGGCGATCACGTTGCAGATTGACTTTGCGTCCACTGGGTAGACTGCAGCCACTGTATTTCGCAGTCGGTCTGGGGCTGGAGACGCCGTGTAAGCTCACCGCGGCTCCCGAAGCAATCCCGCTGTCGCCCAGACTTTTTTCCGGGAAGTCCGCTACGAACGGCACTCCCTGATGACGTCTACACTCAACCCTGCTGCGCCGACGACGGCCTCTGATTCAGCCACGAACGCCCGAGCCGGCAGCTCTTTCACGGCCCTCACGCGCCGCGTGCACGAACTTGATCTCATGCGCCGTCGGTACGGTTACTACTGGACCAAACTGGTCGGCGCCCTGGTCATCTTGGCCGCTTGGGTGCTCGCCTTCATCTGGATCGGCGATAGCTGGTGGCAACTGGTCAGTGCCGGTGTGCTCGCGATCATCATGACCCAGCTAGGGTTCCTGGGCCACGACGCTGCCCACCGGCAGATCTTCAAGTCCGGCCGGTGGAACGACTGGGTAAGCATGATTATCGCAAACTTGCTCGTTGGCATCAGCTACGGCTGGTGGCGAAACAAGCACAACAAACACCACGCCAACCCGAACAAGGTCGGTTCAGATCCTGATGTCGCCCTGGGCGCCATCGCTATGACCCCTGAGCAGGCAAGCAAGCCCCGTAACCGACTGATGAAATGGCTGGTGTCCCACCAAGGCTGGTATTTCTTTCCCATCCTGCTGCTCGAAGGCCTTTCACTCCGCACAGAAGGGTTCCGCCGCGTGGTGAAGCGCGGCCCCGTCGAGCACCGATGGGTCGAGTTCACCCTTCTGATGGTTCGCCTTGGCGGCTTCGTCACTCTCGCGTTCCTGGTGTTGTCGCCAGGCAAGGCCGTCGCCTTTATTGCCGTTGAACTGGCCGTGTTCGGCTTCTACCTGGGCTCGTCGTTTGCGCCGAACCACATCGGTATGCCGCTGGTCTCTCCACGACTGAAGTTGGACTTCCTGCGCCGCCAGGTCCTGATGAGTCGCAACATCAGCGGCGGACGCTTCATGTCGATCCTGATGGGCGGTCTCAACTACCAGGTCGAACACCATCTGTTCCCCTCGATGGCCCGCCCAAGCCTTCGTAAGGTGCAACCTCTGGTCGCTGCGTACTGCGCGGCGGAAGGGGTGCCATATACCCAGACGACGCTGTGGCAGTCCTATCGCGTGGTCATCCGCTACCTGAACACCGTCGGGCTGCGCGGGCGCGACCCCTTCCTCTGCCCGCTGGTGGCGCAACGCCGCGCCTTGTGACCGTAGGATTACCAAACATCTGGCAGACTAGACGCGCTGTTGCAATTCTTGAGCCGTGGTCAGTGCTACGCCCCTGAGATTTTGCGTGGGCGTGGATTAGGTCTGACGTCCGACAGCACTCCGATGGTCGCACAGTGCGACGTCGAGATTGCTAGGAGATGTGCCATGGCACAAGGAACCGTTAAATGGTTCAACGGAGAAAAGGGCTTCGGCTTCATCGAGGTCGATGGCGGCGGCGCGGACGTGTTCGTGCACTACAGCGCAATCGAATCGAGTGGCTACCGCTCCCTCGAAGAGGGACAGCGTGTGGAGTTCGACACGACCCAAGGCCCCAAGGGTCCCCAAGCGGACAAGGTCCGCGCTCTGTAAGGAGCGGCTCCGCCTCGTGAAAGAAGCGTCGGTCATTCGGCCGACGCTTCTTCGCGTCGTACGTCAAGTCTTTATCCAAGCGACCGGGCTGCGTACCAGCGCTCGAGCTCGGCAAAACCCTCGTCGAGGGAGACCCGCGGCCGCCACCGAAGGATCTCGCGGGTAAGCCGCTGGTCGAACCAGTGCGCCGTAGACAACTGCTCAACCAGGAACCGGGTCAGCGGCGGATCGTCCCGGGCGCCGGCGGGCATGAAACGGTCCTGCAGCGCCCACAAGGATTCGACAGCCGCTCCGCCCAGGTGAGCCAGCCGCACAGGCACGTGCCGGGTCGGGACGCGGACGCCCGCCGCCCGGCACACAGCGGCCAGGATCTCGGCAACCGGACGCGGTTCGCCGTTGGTCACGACCAACGCGCGGCCACGCGCCTCCAGGCAGTGATCCAGCGCCGCGAGCAGGGCATCCACCGCGTTGCTGACGTAGGTCGTGTCGATCAGCGCCGCACCCGAGCCGACCAGCGGGAGCCGGCCGCGCCGGGCCCGATCAACGATCCGCGCGATCAGCTGCGTGTCGCCCGGGCCCCACACCAGGTGCGGTCGGATCGCAACGACGGCGAGTTCCCCGCCGTCGGCACCGAGCGCGACCCGCTCCGCGTGGGCCTTGCTGCGGGCGTACGGTCCGCGTGCGGTCGTCGGGTCCGCAGGGTCGGCGCCGCGGCCTACGAGCGACTTGCCTGGATGGGCCACCGAGGGAGAGGAGACATGCACCAGACGTTCCACCCCGGCAGCCAGGCAGGCATCGACGACCGCTCGGGTCCCTCGGACGTTGATCCGTAGGTACTCGTCCTCGGGTCCCACGACGTTGACCTTCGCGGCGAGGTGGATGACGGCATCGTGTCCGGTCACGGCGGCCCGGACAGCGTCCGCGTCGGAGACGTCGGTCAGCACTTCCGGCAGCCCGAGATTGGCGGGGCGCCGCTGCAGGACGGTCACGCCGTCGCCCCGGTCGGCCAGGGCGAGCGCGACTCCACGCCCCAGCATCCCGGTAGTCCCCGTGACCAGTACCCGCACGCTGGAATCTCTTACGGACGGCCCACCCGGGCGCCGGAGAGTACTCCGCCGGCCCAGCGGGCGAGTCGAGACCGGTCGATCTTCGAAGCGTGCCGGATGTCGACGGGGAGGGACTCGCACCGTCAACACGGCCGCCAGGGGAAGCTCCGCGGCGGCCCGTACGGCACGGGCAAGTTCCTCGTCCGCCAGTCCCGCTCGCGCGGGTGCTGCAGTCATCACCACGGCCAGCAGGCTGCTGGGTGCCCTGGGGGCCGACGCCGACGAGCGCGGCCCCTGTCACCGGCGCTTGGGCCTCGATTCGTTGTTCTGCTCCGACCGGGGTGATCGGTCCGTCGGCGGCGGTGATCACGTGAGCAAGCCGGCCCTCGACCCATAGCCGGCCGGCGGCGTCCAGGTGACCGACATCGCCGGTGCGGTGCCAGCCGGGATCGCGCGAACTGGCCTGCTCCGTCGCCCACAGCCGGTCGTAGCGGTCCTTGACGTGTCCGGCCGATACGCAGATCTCTCCGGTGACATTGACGGTATGCAGCGGCGCGCCGGGAGCCCGACCCAGGGCGTCGAGCGGGCTGATCCCGAGGCGAACGCCGGGGAGGACATGGCCGACGCAGACCCCGTTGCCCAAGCCAGCCTGCTCCAGCTCCGGCAGCGCGATGTCGGTCACCGGCAGGACCTCGGTCATCCCGTACGGGGTGTGGATCTCAGCTGCGGGAAGAAGTCGCTGTAGGTCGCGCAGCAGAGGCACGCCCACGGGCGCCCCAGCCGAAAGGACCAGTCGGATTCGCTGCGAGTGGTACGCGTTCGCTGGCGGTCAGCTGACTCGCGGTGGCGACCACGTTGCGTAACGCGGCCGGCGAGGCGAAGACGAGCGTTCCCCCGACCGCCGCGGCCGCTTCGGCGAGCGCGCTTGCTGTCAGGGTGCCCGGCCGGGTGACGTCCATCCGCGGGACGGCGGCGCCGATGCCCAAAGCCGGCCCGTACAGCGCGAACGGCGCGAATGCGGCGACCAGCCGGTCGTCCGGGGTAATGCCGCAGACAGCGCGGACGAGCTCGACCTGAGCGCGGAGCTGCGAGTGCCGGTAGACAACTCCCTTGGGAGGCCCGGTCGCACCGGAGGTAAACAGCACCGCCGCCTCGGGGTCGGCGATCGGTTTCGCTTCGCTTCGGCGGCCCGCGCGGATCGGTTCCTGATATGCCCCCGGACCTGTCGGATTGGCTTGGCAGGTCACCGACGAGAATCCGTTGCCCCGGAATCCGCAATGCAGCGGCGACCGCCATTGCCGCCGGTACCCCGATCAGATAGTCCGGGTCGGCGCTACGCAGTGCCTCGGCCATCCGGCGCCAGCCCAGTCCGGTGTCGGCGACCACGATCGCCGCGCCGGCGCGCCAACAGGCGTACACGGCAGCCGTCAGCTCGAGCCCCGGCGGCACCAGCAGCGCGACACGGTGGCCGGGCTGCACGCCGGAATGGCGGAGCGTCTCGGCGATCGCGTCGATGCGCGCGGTGAGCTCGGTGAACGTCGTCACGCGGGTACGACCGCGGCCTGGCTCCGCGATCGCTGTGGCAGAGCCGGGGCTAGTCGCGACGTCAATCGCAGGGCCGGGCGGGCGCTCGGCGGGCTTCGGCTGCGGCTCGCAGATGCGGGTACGAATCCATGTCCACGCGTGATCAGCCGCCTCGGGTACGTCCTCGGTCACCAGATGCGACGCGCCCGCGTACCGGTGGACGTCGGCCTGCGGCAGCTGGTGTTCCAAGTCGCGGAGGAATGCCGGTGAAAAGACCGGATCGCGGGGTCCCCAGAGCAGCAAGACCGGGATCCCGCTGAGGCCATCCAGCCCGCTCAGCACGCGATCAAGCGCCGCGCGGCTGGGATGATTCGCCGTAAGTGGGATATCGGCCACGAAATCTCCGACCGCCTGGCGGCGCTCAGCCGACGAGTACGGTGCACGGAGCGCGGCACGTACGCCGGGCGAGAGCGGAGGCCGGGTCAGCCACGCGGCGCCGCGTACGAAGGTCCCCGTACGGACGCAAACGACGTCGTGAAGCAGGCGACTCCGGGCCAGTCGGATCAAGAACGGCGCTGGGGCGTCGGCCGGGAGCGATACGCCGGTGTTGGCCAGAATCACCCCCGCGACCCGATCCTGATGGCGCTCGGCCCAGCCGAGCGAGATCGGTCCGCCCCAATCGTGCGCCGCGACGACGATCCGGCCGGTGATGCCTACGGCCGCAGTGATGGAGTCGATGTCATCGATCCGCTCGGCCAGGGTTCGCGGGCGATCGAGCCGCTCGGAGTAGCCCATTCCGAGCTGGTCGACCGCCACCACGCGCCAACCGGGCTCGGCGCTGGCCAGGAATCGACGCCACAGATAGGACCACGTGGGGTTGCCGTGTACGCAGAGCAGTGTCCCCTCCGTGGGCGCCACCCCGTTGTCGAGGACGTGCCAGGTACGCGGAACTCCGTCTTGATCGACTACGGCAACCTCGCGGGACCAGGCCGCGTCCAGGCCAGGCATCGAATCGAACTCGACGCCGGGCGCCGGAGCGATGAGTAGCGGCTCGGTCACCAGACGATTTCGGCGAAGGAGGTGTTGAGGCCCGAACCGATACCCATCAGGAGGACCCGATCTTCGGCGCGAAGCTGGTCCATGTGCCGGGCGAGGGTGAACGGTACGGCGGCCGGGCCCATGTTCCCGTAGTTCGGAAGGGTCAGCGGGAAACGGTCAGAATCAACGCCCAGCGCGGCAGCCATCGCGCCGATGTGAACGACCGAGGTTTGGTGTGCCACGAACCAGTCGATCCCACCCCAGTTGAACTCCGCCTTCGCGTCGCGCCAGGTGGCGACCGCCAACGCGAGGCCGGCGTCGAAGAGCCGCTTCGTGTCGGTCCGCATCCGGGTGAGATCGCCGACGCACAGGTCGTGGTGCTCGGTCCCGGCTCGACTCACTCCCCCAACCATGCGATGGCCCTCCGGGTGCCGGTCCACGCGCCCAAGGACCATGGCGACGGACCCTGAGCCGAGAGTCAGCGTGGCGAACTGCGAGCGCAGGTCGGCCGCCGTCGCGTCCGCCGCCGCGAGACGCTCGAGCGTGAGTTCCTGCGTGTAGCGGGAACCCTCCGCATCGACGATCACCGCGTACTCGGCCTGACCGGAGTCGATCATGGTCGCGGCCAACTGAATGCCATTGAGGAAGCCCAGACAAGCGTTGGCGAGGTCGAAGTTCAGGCAGTCGGTCGGCAACCCCATCTGGTGGTGGATCGCCACCGCCGTGGAAGGCTCCAGGTAGCTCCTGGAGACCGCCGTGTTGATCATGATGCCGATCTGCTCGGGTCGAATGCCCGCTTCGGCCAGCGCCTTGGATCCCGCGATCGCAGCGGCGTCGGCGAAGCTCACGTCCTCCGGCCACCAGCGCCGCTCGACAACGCCGGCCAGCTTATGCAGCAGCCCGGGCCGGGTGTGCACACGCTGGTACGTCTCCGCCAGCCACTCGTCGATCGCCGCCGAGGTGATCACGATCGGTGCCTCCACAGCACAGACCGAGAGCACGGTCGTGTTGACCGCCCGGAAGCTTGCGTTACCGCTCACGTCGTCCCCTCTTGTCCAGGGATGCTGCCCCCGCCTGCGCAACCTGCCCGTCGTGCACCATCGTGTCACGACGACCTATGTGGGAGCTTCACTGCTCAGGTCCGCTGGACCGGGGTCAAGTTAAGAGGAGGAAGCTGGAAACACACTCCTTGATCAAGCGGCTGGCCGAGGGCTTACCTGCCCTGCCCTGTCGCCGTCACCAGCAGCGTCTGCGCCGGATGTGCTCAGAAGCGACGGTCTCTTCGGTCGTCTCGGCGGTCTCCCCGGTCGTCTCGCCGGTCTTCGCGGCGGTCCGAGCGACGGTGGACGCCATGCGCAACCACCGCGACAGTACCGACGGTGGCAGCTGTCCGAGCCACAGGCCTGGGCCCAATCACCCCGGCCCGGCCCATACGTCGTGCGGCAAGAGGCATGTCAGGCTCCTTCTGTTGCTCCAAGCAATCGCGGTTCCACGCGACTGCCAAGAATCAAGTGTTTCCGTCAGGAGCTGGGGGCTGTCATGCCCTGGGGCTCGGCAACAGGTGGAGCTGCGGTCTCGCCCGACTCCTCAGGCGCCGAAGGCATGATCGGCTGTGCAGTCTGCGGCTCCTGGCCGCCCTGGTCCAGCCGGAACGGCGGATATTGATCGGTCATCAGGCCCGCGTACCCGGCAACTCGCAACGCCCAACGGTTCATGCCGAGCACGAAGTCATACATGGACTGCGGATAGCGACCCGTGAACAGCAAGACAACGGCTGCGAAGATGACCAGCAGTCCGGCCAGGCCACCGCGCCACACCCACACAGGCGCCTGGTCGGAGGTGGCCACCTCGCTCACGACGTACAGACCACCACCGAAGAAGAAGCTGATGATCAAGTAATGCGGAATCGCCAGCAGCCACCACTTCACCAACACCAAGCCATGCGAGAGGCGGTCTGGATAGTCAATCTCCAGGTGGGCCGGGTAGTCCGGGACGTCTTTGAGCGTGAACGGCGGATACCGGTCGGTCGCAAGAGCCCCGTACGCGTAGTAGCCGACCCGCCAACTCCATCTCAGCACCCCGACGTTGAAATCGAAGATCCCTTGTGGGTAGCGGCCGGTGAACAAGATCGCAAAGAACGCCACAACGCTGAGCACGAAGAAGACCAGCCACAAGAAGGCCAAGATCACGTAGTGGGGTATTGCCAACAGCCACTTCACCAACCACAACCCACGGCTGAGCCTGGTATCCAGCTGTGCGTTGACTTTGACGGGATAGGTCGAGGTAGTCATGACAACCTTCACCTCCTGTCATCCACGCTCCTCTCCTCCAGCGCGCAGCCGCCAGTGACCCAGGTCGTCGGTTGAAGTGACAAAAGACCTATTCGCGCCTCACTCTCGCGGGCCCGTGCCTTGGCGAGCCAGCAGATCGATCGGGTCGGAAGCGGAGACGCGGCCTGGCCATGACGGAAATTAGCTCGAGCGTTACGCGGATGTGGGGTTTTGGGCCCTGGTCGCTAACCCGAGCTCACCATCGGGGCTGTGTGTACGGTCATTGCATCCTCGAGCAGATCGAGAACTGTGGCGCCGACGTCGCCCGCGGTGACCTTGCTCCACGGTCCAAGCCGAAGGATGCCGACTTTGGTATGTCCCGTTGGCCCTCCTGCAACGACGGGAGGTATGCGGAGAAGCGTCCAGTCGAGGTCGGTCATCGTCCGGAGCTGAGCTGCCATCGCGTGAGACCGGGTCACAAGGCTGCGGTCCTTGGCCTTCAGGTAAACAGTGACGATCCGCCGCCCCAGATTGTCGGGGTCACCGGGAAACGTGAGATGGAAGCCTTGAATGACCACGAGGCGCTTGACCCCCGCCGCAGGCATGGCCGCGATGATGTTCGCGGTGCCTGTCTCGATGGAATCCGCGTCGCCGAAACCACCCAACGTAGACAGCACGGCCTCGGCGCCGACCAGGGTCTTGTCGACGGCGTCAGGATCGAGGGCATTCCCCTTGACGACCGTCAGCAATGGGTGCTGACGACCCACGGTTCCCGGGTCCCGTGCGAGCAGTGTCACCTCGTGGCCAGCATCCAACGTCATCCGCAAGAGGACGCGACCCACATTCCCGGTGCCACCAAACAATGCGATCTTCATGGACCAAGCATCAAAGGCCGCCGAGGCTCGCACCATGCCACATTTCTGGTATTTCTGCTGTGCGATGGGGGCCGTACGCTGGCTCGATGGTGAGTGATGCGAGATCGCGAGCCGTGGATAAGGTGGCGCGGCTCGCCTCGGAGGCGACAGATCTGGTGTCCTTCTGGCGAACCAGCACTGAGGTCGTGTCCCCTGTGCTGCCCCACTGGTGGGCACCGTGCTTCTTCACTCTGGACCCGGCGTCGACGCTGGTGACGAGTCACTTTCACGAAGGGCTGGACGAATTTCCCGCGGATGCACTCGTCGCGGAGTATTACGGAAACGACGTTCATCAGATCGTTGACGTCGTCCGCTCCGAGCGTGGCATCTCCACCCTTCACGAGGTGACCGGCGGTGATCCATCCGTGTCGCCACGGTGGCACTTCAACCTGACGATGGGCGGGGATCAGGAGCTGATCGCGCGGTTGCGCACCCCCGAGGGGGAAACCTGGGGAGCGGTGAGCTTCTATCGCGAGCCGGGCGCGCCGATGTTCGACGAGACGGACAAGGTGTTCGTCGAACGCCTTACGCCCTACCTTGCCCGTGGGGCGCGTACGGCCCTGCTGTTCGGCGAGGCTATCGATCCTGAATCTCCGGACGCTCCTGGCTTGTTGATGCTGAACGAGGCGTTCAAGGTGCAGTCGGCGACGGCCGAGGCGGCCCGTTGGCTAGAGGAACTGCCCGACGGCGACAGCGCACGCGGACGGCTGCCGGCCGCAGTGCTGGCCGTTGCGGGGGCCGCCTTGGAAGGCCGGCCGGGCGCTGCGAGCAGCGCGTTTGCTCGGGTGCTCTCCCGGACCGGTACCTGGATGCTGCTGCACGGGGCGCTTCTGGAAGGCGGCGACGGCCGCCGGGCGGCCGTCATCATCGAGCCCGCTCACCCCGCGCGGATCTACCCGCTGCTGATGTCGGCTTACCAGCTGACCGAACGGGAACGAGACGTCACGAGTCAGATTCTGCGCGGGTCGTCCACGACCCAGATCGCGACTGAGCTGCACATCTCGCCACACACAGTGCAACAGCACCTCAAGAGCGTGTTCGACAAAACCGGCGTGCGCAGTCGGCGCGACTTGGTCGGCAAGATCTTCTTCCACCACTACGAGCCGCGGTTCCGGGACAACGAGCACAGGGTGCTGCGGGACCAACCGGTACGCGGCGGCCCTGCGTGGGAGTTCGGTGCGCCGGGCCGAAACGTTGCCGCCTCCATCTGAGAATGCCGCCTCCATGTGAGGATGCCGCTCTCTTGCGAAGGTTGCACCTGACGGGAGGCCACGCGTGGCTCGGGCCGAGCCTCGGCGCATCGGGTGCATGCTGATCTTGTAGCAGCGCTGTTGATCAAGAGCTCTTCAAGGTCGGGTGCGAACCGCGCCGACGGGTGGTCGGATCACGCCGGTGATCATGATGGCTATCGCGAGAAGCACGGGGACGGCGAGGACAGCGCGGAGCACGGTGAAGTGGTCGCCAAGGAAGCCGATCAGCGGCGGCCCGGCTAAGAACGCGCAATAGCCGATCGAGGCGATAACGCTGACCCGGGGTGCCGCCATCGCTGGTTCGTCCGCACCGGCGCTCATCCCGACCGGGAATCCCAAGGCGAGGCCAACCCCCCAAAGCACGGCGCCAATGAACGCGACCACCACGTAGGTTCCGAAAACAAACAACAGCACACCCACCAGACAAATCACGGTCAGCACCCGGATGACGATCACCCGGCCGAACCGATCCAGTGAGCTCGGCCCGAACCAGCGGCCGGCTGTCATGGCGGCCAAGAACGCGGCGAAACCGAGCGTGCCCACAGCGGCGCTGGTGCCGTAACCATCGATAAGGGCGATGCCGATCCAATCGTTGCCAGTACCCTCGGCGAACGCGAAGGCCAGCACAAACAGCCCGATCAACAAGGTCCGCGGTTCCCGCCAGGCATACAGTGCCTTCCAGCGTGAACCGCGCCGACCCGGTTCCGCATGGTCTTCGGCCTTGTCCTGTTCCACGTCGTCCGGCAGGAATCCGCGTACGGCAAGCGGCACGCCCACGCCAACCAGCACAGCCACGCCGAGCAGGTGTGCAGGAACCGGCACCTGCAACGCCACCATGCCGGCACCGATCAGTGCTCCAGCCACCGTTCCGACACTGAAGCCGGCGTGGAATCGCGGCATGATCGCCCGGCCGAGCCGGCGTTCGGCCAACGCCCCCTGCACATTCATCCCGACGTCCCATGCCCCCATGCCCAGCCCGAAGAAGAACAACCCGATCACCACCGGCACCAGCCCCACCAGGTAGCCGAGCGAAACCACGGTCATCGCCACGGCGACCAGGAGCGCCGTGGTGCGGACCGTCCAGCGGGATCCGAAATGTCCGATGACTACCCCCGACAGCGGCAATGCGATGACCGAACCCGCAGCGATCGCCAACAACACCAGACCCAACTCCGACGGGTCGAGGTAGAACCGGTCACGAACCTGCGGGATGCGCGACGCCCAGCTGGCGAACGCGACCCCGGAAGCGATGAAGACCACGTAGGTCGCGAGAACGGCTGAGCGCACACTCGCCTCGATGCCCTCGCTTGTCGCTGTCATGCGGCCAACTCCCTCAACGGATCATGAGCATGCGACACGTCGCCCACTGGGCGCAAGCCTCGACCCCGCGTGTGGGTTCAGGACAGTCGCGCGGCCCGCTCGACCGTAGTCGCTCTCCTCGCACCTGCTGGACCGACGACAGGCTCCTCTCAGACAGACCGCGCGCTATGCGGTCGATGAGCGTGACGGGTTCGTCGTCGCCGTGGACCGCAACCCGCCTGGTCAGTGTGCGCCAGCCACAGCCACCCGCTCTCGGCCGGCCAATCCGCAGCCGTTACATTTCCGCCGCGACCTCCACGACTTGCAGCCGGTCGAGGTCGCTCTTGGTCATCGTGCCGAGCTCGCCGAAGATGGCGTCCTGGTGCTCGGCGATGCGACGGTCGACGATCCGGGTCAGTTCGAAGGCGATCGCGCCGGTCTGGCGTACGGTCAGGTCGTCCAGAGCGGGCTGTCTGGCAGAGGTGACCGCGACCCCATTGGCCTTTCCGTCGGTGTCCTGGGACACACCAACAGAGAACATTTCCCGGGGGTTCACAGCGGGGTCGGCGTAGTGGTCGCGGAGCCGAAGCAAGCTTTGGTGCCAGCCCACGACATCGCCCGCCAGCCCGGTCGCCGTGACGTCGTCCGGTGTGAGGTTGGTGCCACCTTCGCGGTCCGAGAAGCAGCGGGCATAGGACAGCACCGCCGTCGTCCAGAACGCCTCGAGGGTCAGGTCGTCGGGTTCGGCCTCGCCCGATGCCAGCTCGGACACGAGACGTTCGCAGCACCGCAGCGTCGTCTGCAGATCCTCGAATATTGCGGCGAGGTCCGCCATCGCCATTGCCGTCGTTGAGTCCAATCGTCGTACGACGGCGGGAGTCGGGCTCACGTCCTGGGTCATGGTGGCGTCCGTTCATGCGGTGCAGCGAACGGCCTCTCGTCTCGCCGCTCAGCTGCCAGCAGAATTCGTCCGGACTCACCCGACGGACGGGCCGAGACCGAGCGACTGTGGTGTGCTGGAGTCCGGTGACGGCTGGTGCAGGCCTTCGTCGAGCTGCCCGAACTCGGTCATCAAGGCTCGACTGCCGCCCCACGGCGTCTGCTCCTCGGCGACCAGGGTGTTCGTGGTAAGGAGCAGCCCCGCCACGGAGGCTCCGTTCTCCAGCGCCGAACGACAGACTCGCAATGGATCGATGATGCCCATCTCGATCATGTTGCCGAAGCGACCCTCCAGGGCGTCGAACCCGTCGTCGACACCGAGGTTGGTAACCTGCGCGAGTACCTCGTGCCCCGCGTACCCGGCGTTCGCGGCAATGAGGTACGTCGGCTCGGTCAGCGCTCGGCGGACGATCTCGACCCCGATCGCGTAGTCGTCCTTCACATCAAGCTCTTCGAGGACCGGCGCCGCGTGCAGCAGCGCCACGCCGCCGCCGGCCACGATGCCCTCGGCCATGGCAGCCCGGGTGGCCGAGAGCGCGTCTTCGACGCGGTGCTGGAGCTCGGCGAGCTCGGCATTCGTCGGCGCACCGACCCGGATCACGGCCACCTTTCCGGACAGGGACCCGATCCGCTCGGAGAGCACATCCTCATCGATACCGAACGTGGCTCGCTCCAGCTCAGCGTGCAGCTGGGCGAGGCGGAATTCGACCTCGTCAGCCGATCCTGCACCGCCGATGATCGCGGTCCGCTCGGCGGTGACCCTGACCTGGGACGCCCGGCCGAGATGCTCCAGGGTCATCGTCTCGAAGGCGAATGCCGAGGTCTTGCTATGGACCGAACCCCCGGTGATTGCGGCGATGTCCTCGAGCTTGCGCAGGCGCCTGTCACCGAAGCCCGGCGCTCTCGTCACGACGCACGGGAAGATCCCATTCACATGGTTCTGCACGAGCATGCTCAGCGGCGCGCCCTCGACGTTCTCGGCGATGATGACCAGCGGGCGCGGAGCGCGCATGATCTTGTCGAGCACCGGCATCAGCTGCTGCACCTTGGTGATCTTCTCGTTGGTGAGCAGGATGTACGGGTCGTCGAGGACCGCTTCGAGACTGGCGGGGTTGGTGACCATGTACGGCGAGATGTAGCCGTTGTCGTACTCGAATCCTTCGACGAAGTCCACGGTCATCCCGTTCGTCGCAGACTCCTCGACTGTCACGATGCCCGCGTCGCCAACTGTGTAAAGGGCCTCGGCAAGGGCGGCACCCACCGCGTCGTCGTCGTTCGCCGAGATCGCCGCGACCCTGGCGTAATCCTGCTGTGTGACCAACGGGTGGGCGACGCTGCGCAGGTGCTCTATCAGCCGAGCGACAGCGAGGTCGATCCCTCGCTTGATCAGGACCGGGTTCCCACCCTCACCGATGGCCTGCATTCCCTCGCGGATGATCGCATGCGCCAGCACCGTCGCAGTTGTCGTGCCGTCGCCCACGATGTCATTGGTCTTGATCGCCGCTTCCTTGACCAGTTGCGCTCCCATGTTCTCGAACTGATCACGGAGGTGAATTTCGCGAGCAATGGTGACGCCGTCGTTCGTCACCACCGGTGAACCGGTGATCTTCTCCAGGATGACGTTGCGTCCCTTGGGACCCAGCGTCGACTTCACGGCCTCGGCCAGCTGGTCCACGCCTGCCAGCAACAGATTCCGGGCATCCTCAGCAAAACGCAGCTCTTTGGCCATCGGTCCTCCAATGTCGGGGAAGGTCTGTCGACTACTGGGCGTCTACATGGGCGTCAGGGAACGAGGATGGCTCGACCCCGAACCCGGCCGGCGTCGAGCTCTTCGAGGGCTTCCACGGCGGCGTCGAGCGGGAAA
>CAWJUB010000005.1:0-136142 GCA_963845915.1 uncultured Actinomycetota bacterium | reverse complement strand
GGCCGCGGCCAGGGCAGGAACACTGCAGCCGATCGATTACACCCACCAGAACTCGTCCTACGCCATGGGGGCCGGAGGAGCCATCTCCACCGCGAACGATCTCGCCACCTGGATCCGCGCGCTGGTTGACGGCCAGGTGTTCAACGCTGATTTTCAGCGTCAGTGGTTGGACAGCCCGCAGCTCACTGATCCGGCCGAGCCGGCCGCACCGCAATACGGGTACGGCATTGAGCGGCAGAACTGGGCCCCGAATGTCACCATGTATTACCACTTCGGCGAGCTGCCGGGATTCAACTCCTTCAGCGGCTACGACCCCGTCAACAAGGTGACGCTTGTGCTGTGGAGCAACTTGACCGTGGCGCCCGACAGCCGGCCTACGGCGAACGTTTTCCTGGTGAAAGTGGTCGATCAGATCTACACGTTGCCATCGCAGGCACCTACCGTCGACGTCGAGGACCAGAAGCCGGAGACGCCGCTCATCGCGACACCCACTACGCGGTAACGATCGCACGCCAGGCGCACCGCGCTGACCGCCCGAATAGTTGCCCCCTGCCCGCCCGGCCGCGCGGCTCGCGGCAGACATCGGTCTTTCGCCGGGACTCTGCCCAGACCCTAAGCGCGGCGAGTAATCCCGCTCCGTGGTCAACGAAATAGTTGGTGGAGTCCACAACGAAGTGGTGCGTGGAGTCTGAAGACGTGGACCGGATGTGCGCCCTGATCTCCTGCTCCGCCTGCTCCCTGAGCTCACTGAAAGTGCTCACGCTCTAGCAGTGTTCCACCGAGCCGCTTCGGCGATCACCAGGCCTTGGTCATCAGATCGTCCAGTGATGCTTTCGCCGGCGTGACTCTCGACATTGAGCGGCGCTGCAGAACCACGGCGCGAGAAAGCTTGGGCAACCGTGTCGGCGCGGTCAGGTGACGGCATTCCTCGCTTGCGCATGTCTTCCTTCGATTCGATCTTGATCCCTCCCCGCGAGTCAACCGTCCACTTGATCGATCCGAGCTGAGCCACGAGTTTGTCGTCCAGCTCGTCGATGTCGATCTCGCCGTTCTCGATGCGGCGGCCAAAGTTGTAACGGCGTTTACTGGTCGGGGCAGGACCTCGCGGACTGGGACGACCGGGGGATTTACGACAAGATCAGCAAGTCCTCGGATCTCTTGCTAGGTCACATAGACGCCGACGTCCTTGGCTGCTCCGTAGGTGTTGCCGGCAAGGGCTGCGACGCCACCGGTGGTGAAGATGCGATCAAGATCACGACGTGCTGTTTCGGCCATCTCCTCGTTGTCTTCAGGCCCAGCGTGTCAGTGGTTGGGAGAGATAGCCCTAGTCCGCGATTCCGAGGTGGTCCTCAATTCGCTTCACGCGCTTTAGCAAGTCCGCTAGCAACTCCCTGTCGGTTGGTGTTCCCTGTTTAGAGGCGACGGCTTCAAGATCGCTAGCAAGATCCTCCGTCGTGATCCCCGGTGAGGCATCGGCTACCTCGGATAGATCGCCTGCCGTTCTCGTCGGTCGACGGACATACTCTGAAAGCTCTTCCCCCGAGCTGGTCGGTTCCGATGACATTGGTTCCTACGCTCCTCGGCGGCGGGCTGATCAGCTTGTCCAAGTTCAACCTAGGCGACGAGTGCAAAAGGTCCCTGAGATCGTCTAGGGACGAGCTCATGAGCGCGTCGTCGATCAACAGGGCAGGGGGACAGCTCGTCAGCTTTCTTGATCGCGTAATTCCTACGCCGATAGCCCTCGCGTGAATCTCGCATGCAGCGCCCACGGATGTCGACAAGTGGGTCTGGTCAGACCGCTCGCCGTGTGAAAGGGCAAAGCCCGGGGTAATTAAATGACCGAGGAGGATCACATGATTGTTCTGGGTCTCATCTTGCTGATCTTGGGCTGGGTGTTGGGCATCGGCATTCTGGTGACGATCGGCATTATCGTGCTGGTAGTCGGCGTCGTCTTCCTAATCCTGGGTCAAACGGGCCGCGCCGTGGGTGGACGTAAGTATTGGTACTGAGCGCGTGCCTTGCTGCCCGTCAAATCCACGTCGAGGGCTGGACAGCAAATCGGCGGCCGACTTGGCAGCGCTGATGTTCACCGGCTCAAGCGCAGCCTTGATCGACGCATCCGACGCGATGAGGAACATCTGCAGCCCGGTTAGCTTGCTCAGTCCCGACTGGCATTAGTATGCGAGCTGTCATCGCATTGCTTGTGCACCTTTGAGGGTGCCAACCGCGTCCGTACTCCACTGCCGGGACCATCCCGATTGATCCGTGGAGCCTGCGGTTGCTTTACGAGTCGACCCAGCCGGCGGTGGCGTACTCGAGGTCGGCGAGGGCTTGTAGGGCCCGTCGTGGAAGACGGTGGTGCGGATGCATTCGCTCTTGAACAAGCCGCTGGTAGAGCTCGGTCGCCCGGGCCACCCCTAATCATCCCGACGATGTTGATCTTGGTCAGTGTCGGCTTATCTTGAGCCGAGCTAACTCAATGTTGGCCCGGGCGATTATTCGCATGATCTTGCTCGCGGTCTCTGCGTATGCCGCAGGTCGTACGGGCGTCGCCTGAGCAGGCCAGCGGATCGTGATCATTTGCGGGTGTCCTTGGGGGGCGACCAGTTCTATGACCAGGTAGTCGCTTTGGGTGATAGCACCTTCAGCGAGGGTGGTTCTGGGTGATGATTGGGTCACGGCGGGTTCCGTCCGTCGAGGTCCCGGGCAGCGGTGCGAACGCGAGCCGGGACCGCCTAATGGGGCCCGGAGAGCCGGTTCACGCAGTACTGCGCTAGGTACGTTTAACGCAGTATTTGCAATCTCACCCTGCTCTGCAGATACCACCACACCCACTTCCTGCAGAAAGGCTGGACCTGCCGCATCAACACCGACGGGCTCCCCGAATGGATCCCACCCCGATGGATCGACCAACATCAACAACCCCACATCAACGCCCGCATCCAACGAATCACATGACCAACGCCAACTGCCAAGACGAGGCCGACGACAAACACCCGCCGCAGCATGAATAAGAGCGACCCATTGAGCCGCTCCGGGTTACCATGGCGCCGGACGAGCGTCTGGCACACAATCAAGACCGCAGGAACGGCCGTCGGCAACCTAACCTGAACGTCCAATATCAAGCCCTCAAATAGTTACCCAGCAGTAATTGCCTCAGCATTGTCTGATTGAGAGAATGCCGTCTCTTAAGAAGCGCTCAGTCGAAAGATTTCTTATGACGGACGCGTACCGTATGCACAAGTGGCACGTGAATTAGTCGAGGAGCTGTCCTGTTTCGAATAATCCACCTCGGCGCTCGGAGGGTGACAGTGTGATACCCACTTCCGGGCAGCCGTTCGTCCGCTTGGAAGCGGTGTCGAAGTCCTACGGCAGCGGATCTTCCCAGCTTGAGGTGCTGGATCAGGTCGAGCTGGATCTGATGGAGGGTGAGACCACCAGCCTGGTCGGTCGATCCGGAACCGGAAAGTCGACGCTGCTCTCGCTGATTGCCGGGCTCATGCGCCCCGACAAGGGACATGTCTACATCGGGGGGCAGCAGATGGACCAGCTCGATGACAACGATCGGGCTAACCTCCGTGCCGACCGCATCGGCTTCGTTCTCCAGTCCGACAATCTGATCCCCTTCTTGACTGCGGTCGAGAACGTGGAGCTTGCCATGGGCTTCGCCTCCGCTCGCCGTCCTGCGGCCCGGGCGCGCGAACTGTTGTCCGACCTTGGGCTCGGCCACCGGATAGATCACCTCCCGAGGCAGCTATCCGGCGGAGAGTCACAGCGGGTGGCTGTCGCCGTGGCACTGGCCAACGAACCGGATCTGCTCCTAGCCGACGAAGTGGTCGGGCAACTGGACTCCAACACTGCCTCCGACGTCATGGACATGATCTTCACGGCCTCTCGGGAGCGCAATCTCACTGTCTTGTACGTGACCCACGACGAGCAGCTCGCCCGCGAGGCTCATCGTTCGCTGCGTCTGACCGATCGCAGGGTCGTCGCGGTATGAGCATCGACGCCACCATCGCTGTGGACTCGGTGATCGTTGAGCACCAAACCTCGAGCGGTCCGGTACGCGCCCTCGATGGGGTCACCTTCAGCGTTGCCAGCGGATCGAGTGTGGCGATCACTGGACCGAGCGGCGGTGGTAAGTCGACGCTGCTCGGTGTGATCGGCGGCCTCGCCCAACCGACCTCAGGCAGCGTACGGATTGGGGATTCTCCGATTTCGGAGTTGTCCGAGCGTGATCGCTCCGACTTTCGCCGCAGTCACATCGGTTTCGTTTATCAGGCTGACAATCTGCTGCCTTTTCTCACATTGCTGGAAAATGTCGGACTTCAGCTTTCGCTGAACGGGCAGCCTTCTGGGACCGGAAAATCGCTCGCGATGCTCGCCAACCTTGGTCTCGCTGGTTTGGCCTACCGATTACCTGATCACCTCTCGGGCGGTCAGCGGCAACGGGCCGCGGTGGCTCGGGCGGTCGTGCACCAACCCAAGATCATCCTCGCCGATGAGCCGACCGGCGCGCTGGATACGGCGAACGCCGCGGGCGTTATCGATCTGCTGCTAGGGATGCAGCAAGAGATCGGCGCGACGTTGATCATGGTGACCCACGATCGGGAAGCCGCCGGTCGGCTGGACCACCAGGTTTACCTCCGGGACGGTCGCGTCTCATGATCGGCCGCTACGTCTGGCGCGATCTGCGCCGCAATCCGAGACGCAGCCTGACTGCACTCGCAGGAATGACACTCGGCATTGGCCTTTTTTCGGCCGTGCTGTTCTTCATCGATGGTTCCTCGGCGACGATGACGGCGCGTGCGATCGCACCTATCCCCATCGACATGCAACGCGTCCTGTCGGATCCGCTCGGCAATCGAGTACGCCTCACCGAACAGGTCACGCCATCACAACTTCAACCGGGCCAACACGGACACGTCACGCTGATCTTGGCGAACAACAGTTCCCATCCCGCCAATGAGGTCGTCATCAGAGACGAACCCGTTCCTCCGCTGAGCTACGTGCCCAAGTCGATGACCATCGACGGCCGCCGGGTGCCGGACTACGGCGGCGAGTTCCCGCTTGCTCAAGGTGAAGCCAAACTGGGGCTGAACCTCGGCACCGTACGGCCCAAGTCCAAGATCACGCTTGAATTCGATGTTGTCGCCGACGCCGCGGTGGAATCGGTGCCCGCTCTCGGCCCGAGCGCGAGCTTCTCCAGCCGCGAGATCGGCGACCCGACCAGAGCCAACACTTCCGACCCGCTGAGTCTTGACGAGCTGACCAGCAAGATCAGCCAGATCCCGGGCGTTGCCCGAGCGGAGCCGCTGTCCTTTGTCGATCTCGATCCCGGCTCGCTCTCGGCGGGCGCCAACCGGCCCCCCGAGGCGGTTCGCGTCTTTGGCTCTGGACAAGCAATACATCGAGCAAGATCCGTCCATCCGCATCGTCGAGGGAGCCTACGAACCGGGCTCCGGGCTGCTCAGCGCCGAGGCTGCACGCGCCTTGGCCGTTCGCCCAGGCGGTGTCGTCCAGGTACGCGTACCCGGCATGCGCGAGCCGCTCAGCGTACGGATCAGCGGCATCACCGACGTCTCACGAGCAAAGTCGCTGTTCTACAGCCGCGAGGGGAAACAGCTCGAGCAGTTCGTCTACGTCCGGGACACCGTGATCGTCGGACCCGAGGTCTTCGCCAAGACGATCGTGCCGGCCTTCCAGAATGTGTCAACCGCGCCCGGCACCATCCTGCGTAACCAACCCATCCTCGAAGTCGACGTCTTCATGGTGCGCGAGCCGCTCGACGCCGATCCCGGAACCGCTCTCGCCCAGACGCAGGCTGTCGCCGACGCCGTCAACGACATAGCTCCTGGGCAGGACGTCTTGATCGACAACATCTCCAATGCGCTCCAGGTCGCTCGGGATGACTCGCGAACGGCCAAGCGGATGTTCGTCTTCCTCGGACTTCCCGGCGCGCTGCTGGCGGCAATCCTTACCGCGTACGCGGGCGGCGTGCTCGCCAGCGCGCTGCGCCGAGAACAGGCGATCCTGCGGATTCGGGGCGCCAACCGGCGACACTTGCTCCGCATGCATGCGCTGCGGACCCTCGTGCTCGCCGCTGTTGGATCCGTGCTCGGTGTCGCCCTCGGTCTGATATCCACCGCGGTCGTGCTGTCCGCCGATGCGTTGGCCAGCGCCTCTCCAACAAGCCTGCTGGTGTCCGCATTGCTTGGTGCCGGTGCCGGCTTCCTTGCCACCGGCTTAGCGCTGTACGCATCAGGCCGACGCGCCATCACTCGTCAGATCAGCGACGAACGAGCGCAGCTGGCATCCCGAGCTCCTCTGTGGCGGCTGCTCGGAATCGATTTCCTGATCTTGGGCGCAGCATTGGCCGTTGAGTGGTACCAGCGTCGCCATGGCGGCTTTGAAGGCGTACGCGGCTCGGTGTACTTCGGCCGCGCCGTCGAACTGCAGCTGCATCTGGTGATCGTCCCGATCGGGATCTGGCTCGGCGGAGTCTTGGTGCTGGGCCGCCTCGTCGAGCGCGTGTTCGCCCACCTCCCGCTGCCTCTCGGCCACCGCTTCGGCCGACCGCTTCGCGGTCTGCTGACCCGCAGCATTCGCCGTCGCTCCTGGGCGGCCGCCGCTGCCATGATCATGGTCGGGTTGATCGTCGCCCTCGGCACCAGCGTCGCGGCGTTCAGTGCGTCCTATGACCAAGCGAAGGCCCGTGACGCGCGCTTCGTGGTGGGTTCGGACGTACGCGTGACACCGTCACCGATCAGCGCTCTTGATCATCCGCCGAGCTACGCCGACAAGCTCAAGGTTCCCGGTCTGGCGACCGTCACACCCGTGGTCTATGGCCTGCAGAATGCGCTGCTGGAGAGCGAGGTGAACGAAGACGCGGGGAACATGGCTGCCATCGATCCCGCCGCCTTCGCACAAGTTGCGCCGCTCATCGATACCGACTTTCTCGGGATAACCGCGGCCAATGCCATGGATGCCTTGCAGCGTCAGCCGAGCGGCGTACTGCTGACCGAAGACCTCGCCGATACTCTCGATGTCGAACCAGGCGACGAGGTACAGGTTCTGTTCGCCCGAGGAACCCAGAAGCAGCAGCTGGCGGAGCTAAAGGTCGTCGGACTCTTCGTACGCCTTCCAGGCTTCCCGGAAGGCGCGGACCTTGTTGTCAACATCAAGCGCCAGATGGAGCTCATCCCGTCCACCAATGTCACCTTCTTCCTGGCGAACACCGCCGACCCGAGCGATGCCACCTTGGATCGAGTCATGACAGAACTGCGAGAAGGTCCCGGCACGACGGACGCCTTGCAATTCGACACCCGGGCGAGCGCGCTGGACAAAGATCAATCAAGCCTTGCCGCGCTGAATATCCGTGGCCTACTCACCCTCGACTCTGCGTACGCCCTGGCCATGGCCGCCACGGCGATCACGATCTTCGTATTCGGATTGCTGCTGCAGCGGCGTCGGGAGTACGTCACGCTACGGGCCCAAGGAATGCGAATCGGGAAGATTCGATCTCTCCTGGTCACTGAATCCGTCGGTGTGGTGGTGGTCGGAGCGGTCGTTGGTGCATTCGTCGGCGGCGTTATGGCGTACTTCCTCGTGAAGGTGTTGCAGCCGCTCTTCATACTCCGGCCAGAACTCGTTCTGCCGCAGACCGACATTGTCGGCCTTGCCGTACTCGTCCTTGCTGTCTCGGTGGCCGCGTCCCTGGCGGCCACCACCATCATTCGTCGTCTACCTCCGGGGGAGCTGTTACGAGATGAATAACTCGAAGAACGTCACCGCATTGATCTCAGAACTGGGTGCTATCGTCGGCGAGGTGTTAGCGCCTGTCCGCTTTCGCCGCAAGGCCTTCGCCGTCGCCAGCGCTTTCGTCGTAGCATCCGCGGCCGCAGCATGTAGTTCCGGAGCAGCAGCGCCGCAGACGGCCCCATCGGCACCGGAGAGTCCCCAGCCGTCGCAGATAGCCGCTACCGCCTCGACAGCGTCGCCCAGTGCGTCTGCGAAGCCGAGCAGCAGCCCCGTCACAAAGAACGCGAACTACAAGAAATTCGACCCGAAGAACTTCGTGGATCCCCTCGGCGGCAAGAACAGAGTGGTATCCACTGGCGCCCGGTACCCAGACGCTGCGGGACGGCTCGATCAATCGCGGCAGCAGAAAGCTCACGCACAAGCTCCGGGTCACCGTCACCGATGTCACCAAGGTGGTGAATGGTGTCACCACCGTCGCTGTATTGGACCAGGACATCGACGCTGGCCAGGTTGGCGAGGCTTCGCTGGACTTCCTCGCCCAGGACAAGTACGGGAATGTCTGGTACATGGGGTCCTACACCGAGATCTATCAGGGTGGGCAATTCGTCAACGCTGTCGATGCCTGGCTGACCCCCAAGCGGGGCTCGAAGCCGGGGGTCTGGATGATGGCGGACCCGCAGGAGGGCATGAAGTACGTCGAGGCTCACAACTCGCGGGAGACCATTCGAGCCGAGGTCACCAAGGTCGATGACCGAAAATGTGTCCCGTTCAAGTGCTTCAAGGCTCTGCAGGTCCTCGAGGACGGCCACGAGTACAAGTACTTCGGTCCCGGCGTGGGCCATATCGCGACCGAACCCAACTACTCCGGCGGTGAGCAGGAGAAGGAAGTCTTGACCAACGTCGTCAAACTGACGCCCAAGGGTCTGGCCGAGATGAGCGCTGAAGCGCTGCGGCTGGACAAGCACGCGCGTAAAGAATCGAAGATCTTCGCCAAGTCCGAGGCTGCGAAGCGCTCCTAATCTCCTTCACCGAGTTGTCAGAATTTCAGCACCTTATGTGGTGCTGAAATTCTGACAAGTCCATGGGTCCACCCCAATCTCACGCTTGACTTCTGATCTAACGTCATATTAGATCGATCTAAATAGCTGAGAGGTGAGCCCTGATGACACGAGTGACGCTGATGGACGTGGCGCGACATTGTGGCGTCTCGCGCGCCACGGTGAGCCTCGTGCTGAACGACAGCCCGCTGGTCGCGGCAAAGACTCGCGATCGAGTCCGCCAGGCTATGACCGAGCTTGGGTACGTCTACAACCGAGCCGCGGCATCATTGCGTACTCAGCACAGTGACGCGATCGGCGTGGTCCTGACCAATATCACCAACCCATACTTCGCCGAATTCGCCACAGGCCTGCAAGACGTCCTGACAAGCAGCGAGACCGTGCCGCTGCTGGCCGTCAGCAATGAGGACCGCGACCTCCAGTATCGGCTGATCAAGTCGCTGGTCGAACGCAACGTGGATGGCATTGTGCTGGTACCTGCCCATGGCACAACGCCCGATGACCTCCCGAATCTGCTCGGCACCCCGCTGGTGCTACTGGCCAGGCGCCTTCAGGGCATGGATGTCGATTATGTCGGCGCGCAGAACCGCGATGGCGGGTACGCGGCCGCAGAGCATCTGTACAGCCACGGCTGCCGCCGAATCGCCTTCGTTGGCGGCTTCACCGACTCATCGGCTCGTGAGGAGCGGGCCAGCGGCGTAACAGCATTCCTGAACGATCACGGCCTGACCCTTGATGCCGACCACTCGGTGGTTTGTGAGCCGGCGCGGCCGCAGGCACGAGAGGCGGCGATGGGGCTGCTCACCAAGAATCTCGACGGCCGTCGACGGCCCCAATGTCGACGGCATCGTCTGCTTCAGCGACGTGGTTGCCTTTGGCGTCCTCGATGCGATCGCCGACACGGGCCGCAGCATCGGATCGGAGGTTCGCGTGATCGGCTTTGACGACGTCCACGATGCGGGCCTCAATCGGCCTTCCCTCAGCAGCGTTGCGGTGCCGGCTCGTGAGACTGGCCGGCGCGCCGCCCAACTCGTATTGGAACGGGCAGCGGGATCAACCGAGGCCACTGTGCGCGAGGAGTTTCCGACCAAGCTCGAGCCGCGGGAGACCTGTGGCTGTCCCCGTCCGCAACTACTGGCCTGAAGCACAGTCTTCGGAGGATCCTGCAGCTATGCGAACAGTACCTGTGCTCACCGGCGCCGAAGCCGCCCAACTGATCACCGATTCCGCGGTCATTACCGTCTCGTCCTCGTCGGGGCTTGGCTGTCCTGATGCCGTCCTTGAGGCAATCGGGCAGCGCTATGAAGAGACCGGTTCCCCGGCAAACCTGACCACGCTGCACCCGATCGCCGCCGGTGACATGTACGGCATCAAAGGCATCGACCACCTGTGCCGACCCGGCCAATTGCGCCGGGTGCTGGCCGGCTCTTACCCCTCCGGCAGCTCGAAGCTGGATCCTCCACTCATTCGGCAACTGATCCACAATGATCAAATCCAGGCGCTCAACATTCCCTCCGGCGTCCTGTTCCAGATGCACCGGGCCGCCTCCACCGGACAGCCGGGGGTGCTGACCGAGGTAGGGCTGGGCACGTACGCCGACCCACGTCTGGAAGGCGCCAAGATGAACGCGGTCACCGACGACTTCATCGAGCTGATGCAGATCGACGGCAACGACTACCTGTTCTACCCGGCGGTCCACGTCGACGTCGCGATCATCCGCGCCACCACCGCAGACCCGCACGGCAACTTGTCCTACGAAGAGGAGTGCAGCACTCTCGGGGCACTCGATCAGGCCTACGCCGCCCACAACAAAGGCGGCATCGTCATCGCCCAGGTCAAGAGACTGTCCGAGGGCCAGTTGCCCACCCAGGACGTCCACGTACCCGGGATTCTTGTCGATGCCATCGTGGTCGATCCCGATCAGATGCAGACCACCCAGACCTTCTACGACCCAGCCCTATCGGGAGAGACACATCGCGACCTCGACGACGTCGAGCCGGTCGCGTTCGGCCTGGAGAAGGTGATCGCGCGCCGGGCCGCCGCTGAGCTACAAGTCAATGCCATCGTCAACTTGGGCTTTGGGATCTCCGCCGCGATCCCGCGGGTGCTGCTCGAGGAGGGCCACGCCGATGACGTGACCTGGGTCATCGAGCAAGGAGCGGTCGGCGGATTCCCGGCGACCGGGTTCGCGTTCGGGTGTGCATTGAACCCGGAGGCGCTACTGCAGAGCATCGACCAGTTCACGCTGTTGCAGGGCGGCGGTTTCGACGTGGCCATGCTGTCGTTCCTGGAAGTGTCGAAGGCCGGCGATGTCAACGCCTCCGCACTGCCCGCCCGGCCGCATGTCACGGCCGGCGTCGGGGGCTTCAACGACATCATCACCCGTGCACCCAAGATCGTTTACTCCGGCTACTTCACCGCCGGCAAGAAAGACATTCAGATCTCCGACGGTCAGCTCAAGATCATCTCCGATGGCACGATCGCGAAGTTCGTACCCGAGGTCGCCCAGATCTCCTTCTCCGGTGAGATGGCCCGCAAGCGCCGCCAGGAGGTCCTTTATGTCACCGAACGCTGCGTGATCGAGCTGACCGAGGATGGGCTGACGGTGATCGAGATCGCTCCCGGCGTTGATCTTGAAAAAGACGTTCTCGGCAAGGCCGATGTACGGCTGCTGGTCAGCCCCGACCTTCGGTTGATGTCAGCCGCTTTGTTCCGGCCGGAACCGATGGGACTGATCTTGTCCCGTAAGCCGTCCCGCGTCGCCTCCCTCACCCGCCAGTCCGTCCCCTCACCGTAAGGAAACATCCATCATGCCTGCCACCCATTACGACTACGTCATTGTCGGTGCCGGGGCAGCCGGCTGCGCCGTAGCCAACCGGCTCTCCGCCGACCCCAGCACGACCGTGCTGCTGCTCGAGGCCGGGGGCAAGGACTGGTCACCCCTGGTTCACATGCCCGTTGGCTTCACCAAGCTCAGCGGTCCGCGCTACAACTGGGAGTTTTCCACTATCCCGCAGCCGCAGCTGAACAACCGGGAGATGTGGTACCCGCAGGGTCGCACGCTTGGTGGCAGCACCTCGATCAACGCGATGATCTACATCCGCGGCCAGAGGGAGGATTACGAAGCCTGGGCCGTGCTCGGGAACAAGCACTGGGGCTACGAGGAGGTATTGCCGTTCTTCCGGCGGGCCGAGGCCAATGAGCGGCTCAACGATCGCTACCACAGCAGCGTAGGCGCGGTGAACGTCACCGAGCAGGTCCAGCACAATCCGCTGAGCAAGGCGTTCGTACGCGCCGCCCAGGAGCTAGGGGTCACCTTTGTTGCCGACTTCAACGGGGCGGTCCAAGAAGGTGTCAGCTGGTACGACGTCACCCAGAAGAATGCCCGCCGTGAGAGCACCGCAACGGCCTACCTGAAGCCGATTCGGTCACGCAAGAACCTCACCGTCCTCACCCATGCGCTCGGCCGCAAGATCGTCGTACGGAACGGCCGGGTCATCGGTCTGGACATGCTGATCGACAACAAGCCGGAGTACGTACGCGTCGACCGCGAGTTGATCTTGAGCAGTGGCGCGGTCAACTCCCCTCGACTGATGTTGCTCTCAGGCATTGGGCCGGGCGATGAGTTGCAGCAAGTCGGCGTTCCGGTCGTTCATGACCTGCCCGGAGTGGGCAAGAACTTTCAAGATCACATGGACGTCTACCTCACCGCCGAGACCATCCCGGTCAGCTACAACTCCTCTGATCGACCCGACAAGGCAGCCCTGGCCGGCCTGCAGTACATCACCACCAGGACCGGGCCGATCACCGCATCAGTCTGTGAGGCTGGAATGTTCGTGCGCAGCGGCGATGACGTCGCGACGCCGGACATCCAGATGCACGCCCTGCCCGCGTACGTGATCGATCACGGCCGAATGCGAGTCAAGGGCCATGGCATGACGATCAACACCTGTCATCTGCGGCCGCACAGCATCGGCTCGGTGACACTGCATACGGCCAACCCCGATGACCCACCTGCCATCGATCCCGCCTTCCTTACCGACCCGTACGACTGGGAGAAATCGCTGCAGGGATTCCGCTGGGGACGGGAGATGATGCGCAGCAAGGCGTTCCAACCGTTCGTGATCAAGGAATATCTGCCGAGCGCCGACGTCAAGACCGACGAGGAGATCCGGGAGTACGTCAGGCAGTGGGCCAAGACCGACTACCACCCGGTCGGCTCCTGCAAGATGGGCGATGACGATCTTGCGGTCGTTGATCAAGAGCTCAAGGTCCGCGGTATGGAGGGCCTTCGGGTGATCGACGCATCGATCATGCCGAAGTTGATCAGCGGCAACACCATGGCCACCTCGACGATGATCGGTGAGAAGGGTGCCCACCATGTGCTGCGCGGCCTCGCTCCGCCCGACCCGAGCGACGGTCCGGTATGAGCGAATCTATGCGCCCTGAGCCCGACGAAGGGCGCGCTTCGACAGGGGCCGCCCCCCTGAGCCCATTCGAAGGGCTCAGCGCGCCTGCCGGCAGCGGCGGACGTCGGCCGGGTCACTGTGGAGTCGGACTGGGAGGTCGCCACGATTTGCCTGGACCGGCCAGCCAAGCACAATGCGCTAACCCCGGAGATGCTGGAGCAACTCGAGCAGATCCTGATCGCCCTCGATTCCGACCGCGAGTGCGAGTCGTCCTGCTGACCGCTGTCGGGGATCGCTCGTTCTGTGCCGGGGCCGACATCAAGCGCTTCAAGGCCTTGCAACCGCTGGATATGTGGGCGCTATGGACTCGCCTTGGGCACCGGGTGTTCGACTGCCTCGCGGGACTCCGGCAGCCCACCATCGCTGCCGTCTCCGGTAACGCGTACGGCGGTGGTTTCGAGCTGGCGCTGGCTTGCGATCTGCGGATCGTTGCTGACGACGCCACGCTCGGTCTGACGGAGGTCGGCATCGGCGCCCTGCCGGGGTGGGGTGGCACCGGCCGGCTCCGTGATCTCATTGGCGCGGGACGAGCCAAGGAGTTGATCTTCACCGGCGAGCCGTTGACCGCGGAGCGGGCGCTGACCTGGGGCGTTGCCAATCAGCTGGCGCCAAGGGCCCAGGTGATCGATGCCGCCCATGCCTTGGCCAACAAGATCGCTAACCGCGCCCCGATCGCCGTACAGATGGCCAAGCAGGCCATCGACTCCGGCGACGCTTACCAGGCGATGGAGCAAGTCAGCTCAGCGGCTACCGCCTTCACCGACGACGCAGCCGAAGGCTTGGCGTCATTCACCGAGAAACGCGACCCGCATTACCGCGGATCCTGAACCTCCGCACGCATCCAACGCCAACCGAAAGCATGCCATGACCACAATCACCAGCACCGCACCGACCAACATCACCGCGAACAATTGGCCCAACATCATCGACGGCCGCGACATCGTCGGCGGCGGCGAGGAGGTGCTGCGCGACAGCCCGGCCCACGACATTCGCGTCGCCAGCTACTACAACGCCACCGAGGCCGAGGTCGACGCCGCTGTCACGGCCGCCCACAAGGCATTCAGCAGCGGTGACTGGCCGCGGACCTCCGGTGCTGAGCGGGCCGCGCTGTTGCGGCGGGTCGCCGCCAGGATCGAAGCCGAGCGCGACGAACTCGCTTTGATCGAGACCCTGGAGTCCGGCAAGCCCATTTCGCAGGCCAGGGACGAGGTGGCTAGTGCAGCTGGGATTTGGTACTACGCCGCAAGCCTTGCGCAGCACGCGTACGGGGACGCACACAATCACCTGGGACCCAACTACTTGGCCGTGACGGTCAAGGAACCGGTCGGTGTCGTCGGAGTGATCACCCCGTGGAACTTCCCGCTCTTGATCGTTTCCCAGAAACTCCCGTTCGCTTTGGCAGTCGGTTGCACGGCGGTGATCAAGCCCAGCGATCTCACACCAGGTACCACCACCCGCCTGGTCCAGATCTTGCACGACGAGTGGGTGCCCAATGGCGTTGTCAACCTCGTCCATGGCGGTGGAGATGTCGGTGGCTGGCTGTCGAGTCATCCCGGCACCCACATGACCACCTTCACCGGATCCACCGGCGTCGGGCGCATGGTCGCCCAGGCGGCCGCCCAGAACCTTAAGAAGGTGAGCCTCGAACTGGGCGGCAAGAACCCGCAAGTGATCTTCCCGGATGCTGATCTTGATGCCGCATTGGAGAAGGTTGTCTTCGGCGCGTACTTCAACCAGGGCGAGTGTTGTAATGCCGGCTCCCGGCTCCTGGTGCATGCCGATATCGCGGATGAGTTCACCGAACGGGTCGTGCAACGAGCACAGGATGTCTCTGTCGGGGATCCGCTGGACCCGGCCACCAAGGTGGGAGCGCTGATTTCGGAGAAGCACCTCGGCGTTGTGAGCGGCTATGTTGATCTTGGTCAGCAGGAAGGCGCGTCCGTCGCGTTGGGCGGCGATCGGTTGACCTCCGATCGCGGTCGCTACTATTCCCCCACTGTGCTCGCCGGCGTACCCAAAACGGCGCGGGTTGCTCGCGAGGAGATCTTCGGGCCTGTGTTGTCGGTGGTCAGGTTTGCTGATCTTGCTGAGGCTGTGGAGATCACGAACGCCACCGGATACGGACTCAGCGCCGGGGTCTGGAGCAGGGACATCGATACCGCGCTTGGCTACGCGCGTGCCACCAAGGCCGGCACCGTCTGGATCAACTGCTATATGGATGGCTTCCCGGAGATCTCCTTCGGCGGTTATGGCGCCTCCGGCATTGGCCGCGAGCTGGGCCGCACAGCGATCGACGAATACATCGAACACAAGAGCACCATCATCCGGACCGGCGCCCAGGCTCCCTCCTGGGTTGGCGGCGTCGGCGAGAAGTGAGGTAGATCCGTGTACTGGGCCTCTCGGCGAGTCAAGGAACGTCGCGACCTGCCGTTCACCGAGGCGACGAGCACGGCCGCGTCCGAAGCCCTCGAGGTAGCAGCCGGCAAAGTGTCGCGGCTGGCTGCCAACCACCCGGACTACTTTCCCCTCTACACCGATCATGGCCGTTGGAAGCACGGGAAGGAAGCCTGGACCAACTGGTGCGAAGGCTTCCTGGGTGGCCAGATGTGGCTGTTCTACGAGCTGGGACTAGGCGATGAATGGAAGGCTCGCGCGGAGCACTACAGCAAGCTTGTCGAGGAACGTCAGTACGACGATCAGGTTCATGATCTAGGCTTCGTGCTCTGCCCCACCTGGAAAAAGTGGTGGGAGCTTACCGGCGACGACACTTGCCGCCAGGTGATCATTCAGGGCGGCAGGACCATGGCCACCCGATTCAATAGCGCGGGCAAGTTCTTACGCTCCTTCCTCGCCCCGGATTCGATCTTCATCGACATCATGATGAACGTCGGCATCATCGCGGTGGCTGGGCTGGAAACCGGGGATCAAGGGCTCGTAGGCGTTGCCGAGCAGCACTGCGAAACGACTCGCAAATACCTGGTACGTGGCGATGGATCGACCAGCCACGAAGGCATCTTTGATCTTGATACCGGGGAGTTCGTGCGGCAGACCACCCAACAGGGTTGGCGTAACGATTCTTCCTGGGCTCGCGGGCAGGCCTGGTCGCTGTATGGGTTCACCTCCATGTACGCGCTGACCGGGCAACCCGCACTGGCTAGCCACCGCCCAGCTAAACGCCGACTATTGGCTGGAGCACACGGGTCCAGCAATCCAGGGCGGGGCGGACCCAGTGCCACCGAACGACTTCGACGAACCGAATCCCGTACGCCGCTGGGAATCCTCGGCCGCCGCTTGTGCCGCGGGCGGATTGATCATGCTTGCTTCTCTGGTGCCCGATGATGATCAAGCTCTGCGATATCACGATCACGCCGAGGCCACCATCGAACGGCTGTGCGATCCGGAATTCGTCGCTCACGAAGACGCCTGGGAAGGCGTACTCAAGCACGGCTCGTACCACGAGGCCAAGCAGCTTGGAGTTGATGAGAGCGTGATGTGGGGTGAGTACTTCTTCGTCGAAACTCTTGCACGCGTGGTACAGACACCATGATCGCAATGATCAACCGACCGCCGCTCAGCGATCGGCTTGCCAGCGGCAAAGTGATCGCGGTGCTCCGTGCACAGCACGTTGCTGCCCTCACCCCGGTCTGTGATGTCCTTGTCGAGGAAGGCATCCTGAGCCTGGAGCTCACTCTCACTACTCCCGACCTACTGAGAGCCTTGCCGGACCTCATCGGCAGATATGCCGACGCAGCCGATGTCGGCGTGGGCACCATCCTCACCGAGGACGATGCACGACAGGCGATCGATTGCGGCGCACACTATCTGGTGACTCCCACCATGAACGTACCGGTGGTCAGGCTCGCGGTGGAACGCCAGATCGCGATCTTTCCCGGCGGCCTCACTCCAACCGAGCTCGGTGCAGGCTGGTATGCCGGAGCCACCGCCGTCAAGATCTTTCCCGCACAGACGGTCGGCGCGGCATACCTGAAGCATCTTCGCGGCCCATTCCCTGATCTTGAGGCCATACCGTCCGGCGGAGTGGACCTCAACGCAGCGGGTGAGTGGTTGGACGCTGGCGCAGTCGCGGTCAGCATTGGCGGGCCGTTGCTGGGCGACGCCCTCAAGGGCGGAGATCTTGCTGCGCTACGTGATCGGTGCCGCACCGTACGCATGGTGATCGATGCACCGGTGCAGTCATGACGGTATTGACCTTCGGCGAGGCTCTAGTCGGATACGGCAGCGTCGAGGACAACCTGCGCGCCGCCAGTTATTTCACCCGGTTTCCCGGTGGTGCGGAGCTCAATGTCGCGGTTGGCCTCACACGACTTGGGGTCGGCACCACCTGGGCAAGCGTGTTGGGCAACGACGCGCACGGCGACTATCTGGCCGACGCCGTTGGTCGGCTGGGGATCGCCCCGATAGTACGCAGAGCGAGCGGCCCGACAGCGCTGATGTTCAAAGCTGGCGGAGCAGACAGCGATCCAGAGGTGCTGCAGGTCCGACACGCCAGCGCATTTGCCTGTCACGCTGAAGTGTTGCTAACAGATGACGTCTTGTCGCTGGAAGGAGTGAAGCATCTTCATCTGACCGGCATCGTGCTGGGCATCTCCCCTGCGGCTCGTGCGGCCGCTCTGACGCTGCTTGACGCCGCACTCAATGCCGGCCTCAGTGTTTCCTTCGATCCCAATCTCCGCCTCAACCTTTGGCCTGACCGAGATGAGATGCGCGGCGTGATCAACACAGTCGCTGGCCGCGCAACCGTCGTGATGCCGGGCCTTGCCGAAGGGCAGTTGCTGACCGGAGGTAGTAAGCCGGACGACATCGCGCAGTTCTACCTGCGGCGCGGTGCGCATGAAGTGGTGATCAAGCTCGGCGCACAGGGCGCTCGAGGCTGGACAGAGGACGGGCAGACCGCTCAGTCCCGATCGTTTGCCGTAACTCCGATCGACACCGTTGGGGCCGGAGACGGCTTTGCCGCCGGCTACCTCGCTGCATTTCTCGCTGGTGCCAGCCTGCAAGCACGAGTTGATCAAGGTGCCGCTGTCGGCGCCGTCGTCACGACCCGGCGCGGCGATCTCGCCGCCATGCCTACCCGCGCCGAGGTCGACGAATTGCTCGCCCAGCCGGCGGTGCCCACGTGATCATGGCACAGCAATCATCGCAACCGCCGCTACGCGAAGGTGCGCTCGTCAATCCCGATCAAGAAACGCTGACCGCTGATGTCGTGATCATCGGCTCCGGTATGGGCGGCGGCACCTTGGCCTGGGCGCTGAAGGACACCGGGCTGGACGTGCTGATCATTGAACGCGGCCAGTTCCTGCCTCGGGAACCGGAGAACAGCCAGCCTGACCATGTGTTCATCAAGAAGCGCTACGTCACCTCCAAGCCCTGGTATGACGCGAAGACCGGACAACCGTTCCAACCAGGCGTCTACTACTGGGTGGGCGGCAACACCAAGATGTACGGGGCCTGCCTGCCGCGCTTCCGCCGCAGCGATTTCGAGGAAGTGGCCCATCACGAGGGCGTTTCCCCAGCATGGCCGTTCAGCTATGACGATCTTGAGCCGTTCTACGCCAAGGCCGAAGAGCTGTACGAGGTGCACGGTGTCGTCGGGGAGGATCCGACCGAACCAGAGCACTCGACGCCCTACCCCTATCCCCCGCTCGGCCACGAACCCGCGGTCGAACGGTTGGCCGAACGGCTGCGACAGCAGGGCCTGCACCCCTTCCATATGGCCAATGGCATCCACCTGCCGTCGATGGCCGAACGGCGCGCCGATGCAACGTCCGACGGCTCTCCCTCTCCCACCGGAGCGAAGAGTGACGCTGAGAACCGCGCCGTCCGGCCCGCCCTGGAGTCGGAGGCGGTGCGGCTGCTGTTGGGCGCGTACGTGCGCCGGTTGGACACCAGCAGCGACGGCCACACCGTTACGGCAGCGGAGGCCCAGATAGGCGATCGGAGAGTCAGGATCGAGGCAAAGACCTTCGTCATCTGTTGCGGAGCGGTCAACTCAGCCGCCTTGCTGCTGCGTTCGGCGAACGACCAGCATCGAGAAGGATTGGGGAACTCCTCCGGGCTGCTCGGCCGCAACTACATGGTGCACAACAGCACGTTCTTCTTGGCAGTGAACCCGGCACGCCGCAACGACACCGCGTGGCAGAAGACTCTCGGTCTCAACGACTGGTACGAAGCGGGTCCTGCCACGCCCTACCCACTTGGAAACCTTCAGATGCTAGGCAAGCTACGGGCCCCGATGATCAAAGCGGCGCGCTCCTGGGCGCCATTGTGGGCGCTGAAGATGATCACCGATCGCAGCCTGGACATCTATCTCACCACCGAGGACTTGCCCCGACTGGACAACCGGGTCATCATCGACGGCGACAAGATCATGATCAACTGGACGCCGAACAACACTGCGCCGCACGACGAGCTGGTCAAAAGAGTCAGCCGCGTGGTCCGCAAAGCCGGCTACCCGATCGTGCTCACCGAGCGCATGGGCATCGCCACCAACTCCCACATGTGCGGCACCGCCGTCGCTGGCACAGACCCATCGCACAGCGTTCTCGACCTTAGCTGCCGCAGCCACGATGTCGACAACCTCTATGTCGTGGACAGCAGCTTCTTCCCGTCGTCAGCCGCTCTCAACCCTGCCCTAACCATCGCTGCGAACGCCTTCGGGTCGCACCCACCATCGCCGCCAGTACCCGCTGAGGCTGATCAACTGCGGCTAGTTTGGCGGAATGTTCTGGTTGATGCGGAAGAAGTTGTCCGGGTCGTACTTCCGCTTCAATGACTGAAGCCGTTCGTACTTTTTCGGCCCGTACGACTGCTGTATCCGCTCGGCACCCTCGTTGCCCAAGAAGTTCACATAAACCCCTTCGTGCCAGGGCTGAAGCGCGGACCAGAAGTCGCGTACCCACTCGCGCTGCTCGTCGAATCCCGCACTCGTCTCCGTGCAGCTGCCGATGTTGTAGGTGAAGCCGGCGGAGCGGCCGTTGAACGCGGTCTCATCGTCGCCCACTCGGCCGACGGCGCCACCCATCTGCCAGATGGGGTAGGTCGTCAGCGGCGATGAGATCTGCAGCGAGTGCTCAGCCGTGATGTCGATGATTTCATCGCTCAGTTCGGCGACGTCGCAGCTCTTGAAGTAGTACCAACGACCCGCCGGAAAGCTCGGATCAAACATCGCCTGATGGGTTAGGAACGGCTTCGGCACGCACGCATCCAAGACCGGCGAGCCGAACTTCTTCAACGGCCGGATGAAGCGTTCCCCATCCTCTATGTCACCAGCCCAACAACAGGCCACCACGACGACCGGCTTGCCATGCAACTCCGCCGGCACGAACGGCAGCGGCGGCGCCATTCGGTGAATCACGATGGTCATCAGTTCGTCCGGCGCGTCAGCGATCCAGTCACGATAGAAGCGCAGCACCTCTGCCGACTGGGCCATCGGCCAGAACACTGGTCCCGCCATCACCTGCGGACCCAACGGCACGCACCGGAACTCGAACTCAGTGACAATGCCGAAATTGCCGCCGCCACCGCGTACTCCCCAAAAAAGATCAGCGTTCCGATCAGCGCTCGCCTGAATGAACTCGCCGTCGGCCGTAACAAGATCAACTGAGACGAGCTGATCGATCGACAGTCCGTGCTTACGCATGATCCAGCCGATCCCGCCGCCCAGGGTGAGTCCGGCCACGCCGGTGTGCGTGACGATGCCCGATGGCACCGCGAAGCCGAACGCCTGGGTCTCCCGGTCAAGGTCTCCGAGCAGTACGCCGGCCTGCACTCGTGCGATCCGTCTTTCGGGATCGACTCGCACGCCTTTCATGAGCGAGAGGTCGATTACTACGGCTCCGTCAGCCGTTGACAAGCCGGGGAAGGAATGTCCACCGCTGCGTACGGCCACCGGCAGACCGCTGGCTCGGCCGAACTTCACACCGGCGATGACATCCGAAACTCCGAGGCAGCGGAAGATCATCGCAGGATGCCTGTAAACCGAGCCATTCCAGATCTTCCGATCCGTGTCATAGCTCGGATCTCCAGGTTCGACGACGTACCCGCGAAGGGCCGTCCGATCAACTTGCATCGATTCGGTGCCGACGCTCATCTTTGGAGTGTCTCAGTCACGCCGAAGGTTTCCAAGCACGCTGCTGGAACGATCGTGCATACTCGCAAAAACCTTTCCGGTTTTCGGTCGGAACGCGGGAAAATGCGGCGATGGAAGAGATCGCCTCGGCAGCCGAGGTCCACGTTGCGCTGCTGGGTGGATTCTCGGTCACGGTCAACGGACAGCCGGCGGTGCTGATCACATAGCATCATTTGCTTGGACCTCGCGTTAGCTGCGGCTGATGCCGAGACCAAGTAGGTGATGCGGAATGGCGTGACCCTGGAGTCATTGGCCGCATGCGCAAATCAACGCTGCCAGCGTCCTAGGCCTTTGTGATCGCCAGGGCCTCGCCGCGTTCGATGCGGCTCGCCAAGGTCTCAGCCTTGATCCAGTCCTCGTGGCTTTGCAGCTCGTCGCCGTCGGGAAGGGTCAGCACGATCCGGTCGGTCAGTTCCAAGCCCGCGTCCTTGCGCATGTTGTTGACGGTGTGAATGAGCTCATAGACCCGGCCTCGCAGCTCGAGGCCCGGATCAAGCTCGGTATCGAGGGCGACCGACAGCGTGCCGTCGTACGCGATCGTCCAGCCGGCGATCTCGACACGTTCGCCGCGAATCACCTCGTCCGCGGAAAGCTCTTCACCTGCGACCCGGATCCGGCCGTCGCCGAGCTCCTCCACCTCGCCCCGTTCAAGGGCCGCTTTGACCTCCGGCACCTTGCGTCCCAGCCGCGGGCCGAGCGCCCGCAGGTTGGGCAGCAGCCGAACCTGAGCCACGGGACCCTGGTCGAAACCGACCTCATCCACCCGCAGCTCCTCGGCGATTTCTTGCGCATGTTCCTGGGCGAGACGCGCGCCGCGCACGTACACCCGGCGGAGCGGCTGGCGCAGCTTCACTCCAGCGGTGCTGCGTGCTTCACGACCAAGCTCCACGACGCGGCGTACCTCGCTGATGTCGGCGAGGAGGCGCTCGTCGGGCTCGCCGAGCTCCGGCCAGCCCGCGAGGAAGATGCTTTCCGGAGCCTCCGCGCATACGTCGGCGACCAGGTTTCGCCACAGGTGCTCGGCGAGGAACGGCATGACCGGTGAGATCACTCGCAAGCCGGTCACCAAAGCGAACCAGAGCGTCCGGAAGGCAGCGTCGTCGTAGTCGTAGAAACGCCGCCGAGATCGGCGGATGTACCAGTTCGAGAGGTCGTCGACGAATGACTCGAAGGCCGCGATCAGGCGATGGGTGAGCTGCTGCTCCAGCGCGGCCGTTGCGTCGGCAAGCATCTTCTCGGTACGCACGACGAGCCAGCGGTCCAGAGGACGCAGCTCGACCCCGACCGGGCCCGAGGCAAGATCATCAAATGTCGGCCGAAAGCCTTCGATGTTGGCGTATCGGACGAGAAATCCGAGGGAGTTCCAGAGCGTCAGGAGCTTGCGCTTGATCTCATGCGCCGGCCCGTAGCCGAAGAGCAGGTCCCGATCCGGCGGCTGATCGCAGTACTGCCAGCGCATGACATCCGCACCCATTCGGGCGAATGCCTCCTCGGCTGGAATGAGATTCCCCCAGGAGCCGTGCATCGGGCGCCCGTGCTCGTCGAGCATCTTCTCGTAGCCGAGCACGGACCGGAACGGTGCCTTGTCCACCAGGCAGACCGACATGAAGAGCTGTGAATAGAACCAGAGACGAATCTGCTCGCGCATCTCGGAGACCCAATGGGCCGGGAACCAGGTCTCCCAGTAGTTGTGATCGGGAAGATCGGCGCCGGTGAGTCCCTTGGCAGCGCCGGTCCCGTAGCCGCCCTCCACAAACTCCGGGTTTTCCCAGCCGAGCGTGGAGAAAGGCACGATTCCAGCGTCAAGCCAGACGTCGCCAATCTCGGGGATACGGCGTACGCCCTCGGTTCCGCATGCCGGGCAGCGGATCTCGACGGCGTCAATCCACGGGCGATGGAGCTCCACGAGCTGATCCATGCCGGCCGTCGCGAGCTCGTCGAGCTCGGCGCGCGAACCGACGACGGCAACATGGCCGCAGCTGCACGGGAAGATCGGCAGGGGCAGCCCGAAGTAACGGCGGCGGGAGATGTTCCAATCGCCCATGTTCCGGAGCCAGTCGTCCATCCGTTTGCCGAAGTACGCCGGCGTCCACTCCACAGTTGCGTTCGCGGCAAGCAGTCTCGGCCGCACCTCGTCGACGGAGATGAACCAGTCGTCGGCGATGCGGAAGATGAGCGGGGTGTTGCAGCGCCAGCAGAAGGGATAGCGGTGCGCGTACTCACCAGCAGCGACCAGACGACCGCGCTCGGCGAGATCGGCCACGATCTGCTCGGTCGACTCGGACGTGGAAAGCCCATGCAGCCAGCCGAAGCGATCGTAGAAGCGGCCGGCCTCGTCCACCGGCATGACGATAGGAAGGTCGTGTACGCGGGACAGCTCGAAATCCTCGGTACCGCACCCCGGTGCGATGTGGACGATGCCGGTGCCCTCATCCATCGTGACCTCGTCCCAACCGATGACGCGATGCTCGATGCCGTTGGCAGCGGGCAGGTGGTCGAAGGGCCCGTCGTACCGCCAGCCGATGAGCTCGGCTCCGCGCCGGCGTTCGACGTAGGTTTCGTCCGGGTAGCGCTTGATCGCCACCCACTCGCCGTTCTCCTGGAGGCCGTACTCCTCGTCCGGATGAACCGCAGCGGCGACGTTCGCCGGCAGGGTCCATGGCGTCGTCGTCCAGATCGTCAGTGATTGGCCCGGCCTGTCGATGAGCGGAAAGCGCACGAAGAGCGAGGGATCGATGCGCTCCTCGTAGCTTCCGACCAATTCGTGCGCCGAGATTGAGGTCCCGCAGCGGGGGCACCACTCGGTGGATCGATGGCCGCGATACAGCCAGCCGCGTTCGTGCACGAGCTTGAGGAAGCGCCAGATGTAGGAGATGTTCGTGTCGGAGAAGGTGTAGTAGTCGTTGCCCCAATCCATCCACTGGCCGAGTCGCTTCGACCCGCGGATCAGCTCCTGCGCTGACCAGGCGACCTTTTCCCGGCACTTGCGGGCGAACTCGGCGAGGCCGTACTCCTCGATCTCGCGCTTGGAATTGAGACCCAGCTCTCGCTCGACGCCTACCTCGATCCACAGACCTTGGCAGTCGAAGCCGTTCTGGTAACGCTGATCGAAACCGCGCAGCGCCTTGTATCGCTGGAAGACGTCCTTGAGCGTGCGGCCCCAGGCGGTGTGCACGCCCAGAGTCTTGTTAGCCGTGACCGGGCCGTCGATGAAGCTCCAGACCGGACCGCCGCGGTTGCGTTCACGAAGTTGCTCGAAGGTGCGGCGTTCCTCCCACCAGCTGAGGATCTCTTCCTCGAGGGCGGGATGGTCTGGAACGGATGGAAGCAGCCTGAACATGCGGGAAGTCAGTGTAGTGGGCGACGTCGTTTGGGGATTCAAGAGCCTTCGCCACTTCCGTACGGCCTGGTGATGATCTCGAGCATGTGTCCGTTCGGATCCTCCCAATACACGCCGCGGCCTCCGTCGTTGGTGTTGATCTCGCCCGGATGCCGTCGGAACGGGTCGGCCCAGTAGGGCAGGTCGCGCTCCTTGATCCGACCGAAGATGTCGTCGAAATCCGGCTCGTCCACGAGGAACGCATAGTGCTGCGGATGCACCTGACCATGATCATCGGCAAAGTCCAGCGACACGTCGTTGCCAAGCTCGACGACCTGGAACGGTCCGTACGTCGTCGCCGGCGGCAGGCCCAGAATCTCGGTCAGAAACGCCGCCGACTCGCGCTTGTCGCTAACCCGGACAATCGTGTGGTTGAGCCGAATGGCCATGAAGACTCCTTGACGGTGGTGCTCCCGAACTCGAATGCTCAACAGAAAGTGAACCATGATCGACTTCCCATTGGTGCAGGTCGTGCCGCTGCAGGTCGGCCACTGGCCCAAGGTGCGCGACATCTATGCCGCCGGCATCGCCACCGGGCACGCCACCTTCGAACCCGAGCCACCCAGCTGGGCGGCATTCGACGCCAGCAAGCTGCCGGCGCAGCGGCTCGTCGCCGTCGACTCCAGCGGAACCGTGCTTGGCTGGGCCGCCGCTTCGGCGGTGTCCGACCGCTGCGTCTATGCCGGGGTCGTCGAACATTCGGTCTATGTTGACTCAGCCGTCCAAAGCCGCGGCATCGGCCGGGCCCTGCTGGCCGGCCTGGCGACTTCAACCGAAGCCGCTGGAATCTGGACCATTCAAGCCGGCATCTTCCCCGAGAACACCGCCAGCCTGCGGCTGCACGAGAAGGCAGGGTTCCGACTCGTCGGCACCCGCCAACGAGTCGGGAAGATGACCTACGGTCCGCTGGCCGGTCAATGGCGCGACGTGATCATGATCGAACGCCGCAGCACCATCACCGGCCGCGATTAGCTTCTGTTCCGACTTGCAGCCGTAGATTGGGCACCTCGGCAACGGCCAAAGAAAGGCGCCGACATGACGTCGCAGGTCGACTACGACTTTTCCCTCGCTCGCAAGGTGGCCGTCGTGACCGGGGGCGCCTCCGGAATCGGCGCGGCGATCGTCCATGCGTACGCGGCCAAGGGCGCCAGCGTAGTGGTGCTCGACAAAGCGGTGGAGCCTGCTGAACGAGAGGTCACCGAGGGCCATGCGGCCGCTGCGGTCGAGTGCGACGTGACGATCGAGCAGTCTGTTAGCGATGCGATCGCCCACGTGAAGGCAGAGTTCGGCCGCATTGACGTACTGGTGAACAGCGCCGGCATTGCCGTCACTGGCGCCGCGGAGGAGCTCACCGTCGACGACTGGGACATCACGATGGCCGTCAACCTACGCGGCGCCTTCCTGGTCAGCCAGCACGTGGGTCGAGTCATGCTCGCCCAGGGCAGCGGCACAGTGATCAGCCTCGCCTCCCAGGCGGCGACCGTTGCGCTGCCGGGTCACCTCGCGTACTGCGCGTCCAAGTTCGGCCTGGTGGGCATGACCAAGGTGCTTGCTCTGGAATGGGCCGGACGCGGAGTTACGGCCAACACCATCAGCCCGACAGTGGTGATGACTCCGCTCGCCAAGGAGGTCTGGGACAACCCCGAGGGTGAGGCGCTCAAGGCCCAGATCCCGACCCAGCGGTTCGCTGAGCCCGAGGAGATCGCGGCCGTCGCGGTGTTCCTCGCCAGCGACGCTGCGAAGATGATCAATGGCGTGGACCTGCTGGTTGATGGGGGCTACACCATCCGTTGACGTGAGAGAGGACCAACTGCAATGACCCCGACCACCACCATTCCCGAGCGGATGCGCGCCAGCGTGCTGACCGCGCCGCTCACACTGAGCATTGAGGACGTACCCACGCCGCCCATGGAGAGCGACGAGGTGCTGGTCGAAGTGGCCGCGGTGGGAGTCTGCGGCTCAGATACCCACTACTACCGGCACGGGCGGATCGGCGACTTCGTCGTGACCAGCCCGCTGATCCTCGGTCATGAGTTGTCGGGACGGATCGTCGCTGTGGGCGAGGAGGTGCCCGAGTCAAGGATCGGTGAGCGGGTGGCCATCGAACCGCAGAAGAACTGCCGCCGCTGCCGGGAGTGCCGAGCCGGCCACTACAACCTCTGCCCGAACATGGAGTTCTACGCCACCCCACCGATCGACGGCGCGTTTGCTCAGTACTGCGTGATCCGCACCGAATTCGCCCACCGCATACCGGACTCGATGTCCGACGAGGCTGCGGCGCTGCTCGAGCCGCTCTCGGTTGCTGTGACGACGATGCGCAAGGCAGCGGTGACACCCGGGTCGAGCATGCTGATCGCCGGCGCGGGGCCAATCGGGATCATCTGTGCGCAGACCGCGCGCGCCTTCGGAGCCGCGGAGATCATCGTCACCGATCTGGTGGCTGAGCGGCGGGAGCGGGCACTGAGCTACGGCGCCACCCGCGTACTCGATCCGCGAGAGACCGATATCGCCACTGCCGGACTCGATGTCAACGCCTTTGTGGACGCCAGCGGGTCGCCGCACGCGGTGATGTCGGGAATCAAGGCAGTACGCCCGGCAGGCACGGCCGTTCTGGTGGGTCTGGGCTCATCGGAAATGACTTTGCCCGTCGAGCACATCCAGAACCTCGAAATCACTGTGACAGGCATCTTCCGCTACACCGACACCTGGCCGGCAGCCATACACCTGGTGGCCAGTGGCGCAGTTGATCTTGATTCACTGGTCACCGGACGATTTGATCTGGAACGCGCCGACGAGGCGCTGGAGAGCGACCAGGATCCGAACAGCCTCAAGTCCGTGGTCTATCCCAACGGCGAGCCGAAGGTCGACCAATAGGCTTCCGCCTTGACTGGGTGCCGCGCATCCATGATCACTGCGCACTAACCTTCCATGCCAATTACCTGGCGTGGGAGGTCAGCGCGCTCTCGATCACTCGCCAGGCTTGGGTTCCACCAGTACGAGCCAATTCCCGCTGTTGTCACGCATCACGGCCTCTACGCCGTACGGGCGGTCGGAGGGCGGCTGCGGGAATTCCACGCCCCTGGCACTGAGGTCCTCGTACGTTTTCTGGCAGTCATCGACCCTGAGACCGAGCCCGCCCATCCGGCCATTGGCGAGCGCGCGGCGTACGACCTCGGCCAGTTCGTCATCGAGCGGAGGCCCCGGCACCATCAGCGTGACCTCTAGCTCAGGCTGGTCGGGGTGGCTGACGGTGACCCAGCGGTAGTCGCCCAAGGTCGCGTCGGCGCGGGCTTCGAACCCGAGTACCTCGGTGTAGAACTTCTTGGCTTCGTCCTGGTCCGTGACATAGACGGTTACCAGGGAGACGTTCGTGATCATGACTGGAACGCTAGTCCTCGAACCCCCGACCCGGCTTCTCCGGAATTGCTCTCTCCTGCAGGCCGCGCATGAAGACGTAGCATCCCGGAATATGCGGGACGCCCTTGCCGCCATAGCGCTGCTGAAACGCCGACGGCGTCTCGCCGACGAGCGCACGGAACTTCGCGCTGAACGACCCAAGGCTCGTGTAGCCGACCAGCATGCACACCTCGGTCACGGTCAGGTTGGTGGCGCGTAACAGATCCTGAGCGCGCTCGATACGGCGGTGTGCGAGGTATTGGGCGGGGGTTTGGCCGTACGCCGCGCTGAAGCTGCGGATGAAGTGGTACTTCGACACGCCGGCCCGTTGCGCAATGATCGCGACATCGAGGTCATCGGCATAGCAGCTGTCGATCAGGTCGTGTGCCCGGCGCAGGTGCGGAAGCAGGTCAGACGGTGTGGACATGCTCGTCAAGTACCTCATCGATCACCCGGCGAGCCGTCGCCGCTGCGGCTTGGTCGGCTTGAAGGTTTCCCGCGAAGGTGATCAAGGCTTTCCACAATGCCCAACCGCGACCGCGTGCCCAGGTCCCGGCATCGAGTGGCAGTGCGACCCGAAATGCTTCCCGACTCTGCCCGGAGAGAAACGTCCAGGCAATGACTAGGTCGCAGGCGGGATCACCAACGCCTGAGCAGCCGAAGTCGATCACCGCCGCGAGCCGACCGTCTCTGAGCAGCAGGTTCCCCGCGGCGACGTCTCCGTGAACCCACACCGGACCACCGTGCCAGATTGCCCCCAGTGCGGTCTCCCATACCTCAGTCGCCAGCTCCGCGTTGATCATCCCCTGCACTGTCGTGATCGCCTTGCGCGTCTCGGCGTCGTAGGTCTCCAGCGGGCCGCCGCGGAAGAAGTTGTGCGGGCCGGGAGGCGGTCCCTCGGTCGGATCGATTTTCTGCAAGCACGCCAGGAAGCTGGCCAGCACCACCGCGAACTCGGAAAGATCGACGATGCGCGCGGCGCTGGCGGGCGTCCCATCGAGCCACTGGTACACCGACCAGTTCCACGGATAGCCCTCGCCCGGCTCTCCCATCGCCACGGGAACAGGGATCGGCAGCGGCAAGTGCGGCGCAAGCACGGGGAGCCAGCGGTGCTCTTTTCGCACCTGCGCGGCGTAACGATCGGCGCTAGGCAGGCGCACCAACAATTCTGGGCCGAGACGGAAAGTCCGGTTGTCCCAGCCGTTCGGCTCGGCTGCAGTAATCGGGAGGCCGGACCAGTGCGGGAACTGTGATCCGACCAGCCGGGCAACCAGCGAGGCGTCGATCTCCCGCAGCAAGCGGAGCGAGCAATTGGACACGACCTAGTGTTGCCCATAACTGATGGATCAAAGGTCCCTGGTGACGCCGTGTGATTGCATCAGGTGGTGACCCAGCCTGAACTAGCGCGACGGCTCGGCATCCGCGATGCGGTGATCATCGGACTGGGATCAATGCTGGGCGCCGGGGTATTCGCCGCCTTCTCCCCTGCTGCTCGGGTGGCCGGTGCAGGGTTGTTGATCGGGCTCGCCGTCGCCGCGTTGGTGGCGTATTGCAACGCCACCGCCTCGGCTCAGCTGGCCGCGCAGTATCCGACGTCTGGCGGAACCTACATCTACGGCCGGGAGCGACTTGGACCGTGGTGGGGCTTCCTGGCCGGCTGGGGATTCGTGATCGGCAAGACAGCCAGCTGTGCGGCGATGGCGCTGACCTTTGCCGCGTACGTCGCGCCAACCGGGTGGTGGGAGAAGCCGATCGCCGTTGCGGCTGTGATCATTTTGGCGACGGTCAACTACTACGGGGTTACCCGGACTGCGGGGCTGACCAAGATCATCGTCGCGCTCGTGCTCGCGACGCTCGCACTGGTTGTGGCCGCCTCCTTAAGTGGCGCACAGCGAGAATCGGTTGGGTCCTGGGATTTGCTGGCAGGTGGCTGGTACGGCGTCTTGCAATCGGCCGGCCTGCTGTTCTTCGCCTTTGCCGGATATGCCCGGATCGCCACCATGGGTGAAGAGGTACGCGAGCCCGAGCGCACCATCCCGCGGGCGATCTTGACGTCACTCACGGTCGTGGTCTTGATCTACCTTGTGGTCGGCGTCTCGATCTTGATCGCACTCGGCCCGGCCGGGGTGGCCGCGAGCCGTGCGCCGCTAGCCACAGCCGTGGATGCGGTGGGCTGGGTCTGGGCGAGCCCGCTGGTACGGGTGGGCGCGGCGGCCGCGGCACTCGGCGCGCTGCTCGCATTGATCGCCGGCGTCAGCAGAACAACCCTGGCAATGGCGCGACACGATGATTTTCCGGGCTGGTTGGCCGCCGTCCATGATCGTCACCAGGTGCCGCATCATGCCGACATTGCTATCGCTGGATTGGTATGTGTCTTGATCTTGCTGACAGACCTGCGCGGCGCGATCGGCTTCTCCTCCTTCGGCGTCCTGCTGTACTACTTGATCGCCAATATGGCCGCGTACACGCAATCGCCCGATCAGCGCCGATTCCCGCGCGTCCTGCAGGTCATCGGCGTCGCCGGCTGCGGGATTCTGGTTTTGACGCTGCCGTTCAACGCGGTGATCGGTGGCACGTTGATATTTGGTGTCGGGATGATCTATCGAGTTATCAGGCTGCGCGTCAAACAATCACGGCCGATCTAGCGTCGCCACGGACGATCCACCGCGATTCCGCGTGACGGGCTCGGGCCGCCGCGGCAGCCGTTACCCTCAGCCCGTGCGCATCGCGGTCACCGGTTCGATAGCCATGGACCATCTGATGAGGTTTTCTGGGCAGTTCTCGGAATCACTCGTCACAGAGCAGCTGGATCGGGTATCACTGTCCTTCCTGGTGGAGGATCTGCAAATCCGCCGCGGCGGTATCGCGCCCAACATCTGCTTTGGCCTCGCGGCGCTGGGGCTGGAACCTCTGCTTGTCGGGTCAGTCGGCGAGGACTTCGGCGACTATCGCGCTTGGCTGGAGCGGCATGGCGTCCGCACCTGGCCAATATGGGTCTCGGAAACCCAGCACACCGCTCGATTCATCTGCACGACCGACTCGGTCAATGCGCAGATCGGGTCCTTCTACACCGGTGCGATGGCGGAGGCCCGCCAGATCGAGTTGCAACCGATTGCCGAGCGCGCGGGCGGCCTTGATCTGGTCGTGATCTCTCCCAATGATCCAGAGGCGATGCTGCGACATACCGACGAGTGCCGCAGCCGCGGACTCGACTTCGTTGCGGACCCTTCCCAGCAAATGGCTTGGCTTGACGGCCCAAAGATCAAAAGGCTGATCGACGGTGCGACGTACCTCTTCTCCAACGACTACGAGGACGGCCTGATCACGCAGAAGACAGGCTGGTCGCACGAGGAAGTCCTGCAGCGGGTCGCCGTTCGAGTCATCACCCGCGGCGCCAAGGGATCCAGTGTTGAGATTGCAGGGGAACCTCGGCTCGACATTCCTGTTGCGCGTGAGGTCGCACGGGTCGACCCCACGGGAGTGGGCGATGCCTATCGCGCAGGATTCTTGGCTGGGCTCGCTTGGAAGGTGCCGCTGGAGCGCTGCGCGCAACTCGGCTCGCTGCTGGCAACCTATGCGATCGAGGTCGTCGGCACCCAGGAGTATCGCTTCGACGGAACATTCCTGACTCGCTTCGAAGACGCGTACGGCGTCACGGCTGCGGCTCAGATCGCCCCGCACCTAAACCAACTCAGGCTGTGATCACGCGCACGAGCGGTATCCCGGATGGTCGGGATAGGGTCAGCTCGTGTCGAACAGCCTGCTCATAGTCCATGTTGATGTTGCGGTCATTCCCGATTTTGTCGAGGGTTTCCTCGCGGCGACTGAAGAGAACGCAATGGCAAGTCGGCGCGAGTCAGGGATCGTGCGATTCGATGTGTTGAGCGATCGCACAAATCCTGCTCACCTGGTGCTTGTCGAGGTATATCGAGACGAGGACGCTGCCGCCGCGCACAAGGAGACCGGTCACTATCAGCGGTGGCGCGACATTGTGGCGCCCATGATGGCAAGACCTCGCCAGGCGACTCGATACGTCAACACATCCCCCGAGGACTCTGACTGGTAATCCAGTGGTCCGCATCGATCTGGCAGTCCCGGCCGACGTACGCTTCGGGGCTGGCCGAGTCAGCGAGGTGCCAGCTGCACTCGCCGCGCTCGGGGCGAGTCGCGTTCTGGTTGTGACCGGCCGTACCACAGCGCGGGCGGACGCCGTGCGCTCGGCGCTTACCGAGGCCGGCATCTCGAGCATTGCATTCGGAGTCGCAACCGAGCCGTCGATCGAGCGGGTACGCGCTGGGGTGGCGCTGGTCGCCGAGACGGGTTGCGACGCCGTTCTGGGATTCGGTGGCGGCAGCGCGCTGGATGTCGGCAAAGCAGTCGCGGTGCTGGCCACCAGTGGAGCCGACCCGTTGGACCATCTGGAGGTCATCGGCGACGGCCGGCCGATTACGAGACCGGGTTTACCGTGCGTCGCGGTGCCGACTACTGCCGGAACGGGTTCGGAGGTGACTCGCAACTCGGTGCTGTCCGGCGGTGGAGTCAAGGCAAGCCTCCGAAGTCCGCTCATGCTGCCAAAGGTGGCTGTGGTCGATCCGGACCTGCTGATTGGTCTGCCGCAGCCAACCATTGCGGCCAGTGGAATGGATGCTCTGTCCCAGCTCATCGAGCCTCTGCTGTCACGGCGCGCCAACCCATTCACCGATGCGCTGGCCCGTGACGGGATGCGCCGCTCAGCACGATCGCTGGGTCGGGCGTACCAAGAAGGAATGGAAGATCCAGCTGTCCGCGAGGACCTAGCGCTCGCCAGCCTGTTTGGGGGGTTGTGTCTGGCCAACTCCGGACTCGGCGCGGTTCATGGGCTCGCCGCAGCGGCCGGCGCGCGACTTTCCGCGCCACACGGTGCCGTCTGCGCTGCGGTGCTCAGCGCTGCTATGGATGTCAATCTGCGGGCGCTGCGCGATCGCGCCCCCGAACATCAAGCGCTAGCGCGGATGACCGAGGTGGCGAGCTTGCTGACCGGTCAGCCGGACGCCACACCGGAAGAGGCGATCGGCTGGCTGCAAGACCTGACAACCGCACTGTCCATCCCGGGATTGGCGAGCTACGGGCTCGATGATGATGCTGAGATCGCGGAGGTGGTTACGGCCGCCCAGAAGGCCAGCAGCATGCGAGGGAATCCCATCGAGCTGACCGATCAAGAGGTCAGCGAGATCGTTACGCGTTCGCTGTGATCCGCGATCCAGCTACGGTGTGCGACCCAGATATTCCAAGCGTGATGCCCATCAAGCGCGGATCTGGGAAGACAGTCCCGCCTTCAGGCGTGAGAAGCCTTGTTACGCCGGCGGTACCACTGCCAGCCGGCGGTGACCAGCAGGGCGCCGACCAGCGAGCCGATGATGCCGCTGGGCCGGAACTGCAGCCCATCGCCTGACAGCAAGCTGATCAGTAGCCCGCCGACAAAAGATCCAACAAGTCCAGCCACCAGGGCCACGGCCCAATCGATGCCCTTCGCCGACCTGCCCAAGATCAACTGCGCACCGGCGCCGACCAGCATGCCGAACAAGATGAGTCCGAGGATAAGCATGATCGGAGCATAGACGAGTAGCTCTTACTTCGCGTCCATCTTGAACCACCTGCGGCCCAGCCGAGGCTCTTGCCCGGTGCCTTCGCACCTGGGGCATACGCGGTGCGAATAGCTGAAGATCGCACCCTGTTTCCTCGGCTTGCCGTGGCATCTCCTGCATCTCGCATAAGGATGGAGAATCAACGAGACGTAGTAGCCCACAAAGAACAGCAGAACAATCCCAATGCCCCACAACAAGTTGGTGCCCTCCGGATTTCTGTGCCTGAACGAGCAACTCTCGATTGTGCCGGAAGGGCCGCCGTGTCATCAGCAGGCTCGCCGGATAGACCACTCTAACCTCAGGTGCGTGAGGTAAACGACGTCGATCCGTGCGTCAGACGTCAGTCCGCAGTGCGTCGACGTACGGCAGGCTGGGCCGCTGGGTGCTCGGCCGATCAAGATAGAACAACGCCGTCGAGGAAATGTCGTCATGCAGCGGGCGGTATCGGCCGCCGGATTGCCAGCCGAGGGCCTGGATCTCCACGCGCAGGTCGCTCCCGAAATGGATGGGATCGGGCACGTGCCAGCGGTATAAACCGAAGCGCTGCTGGCTTTGGTAGAGGCCGTCCGGGTCGAATCACTTGGGGCATGCCCAAATAGGGCGTGGTGTATTCGGTGTAGCCGCGACCGGGGACGTCGAAGTTCCAGGCACCTCCGAAATAGTCCTCGGTGCCGGTGCCACAGATCGTCGGGTAATCGTCGTCGCCGTCGAGGTAAACCTTTAGCTCACCCTCGCCCCACCAGCCGGGAGTGTTCACTCCCCAGGCGAGGTAGGTCCCGACGTAATGGCCCTGACCGGCGACGCCTTCCACCAGCACGTGCATGTCGCCCGCGGTCAGCGGATTGTTACGCCGGAACTGTGCATGGAGATAACCGTGCCCATCGACGTCAAGATCGTTTTCGTACGTCACCTGGTAGTACAGCTGGGCATCGGCGCTGCCCAAGTTCTCGACGGTGAGCGTGGCGTGGCGCTGGAAGGGCATCGGCCAATAGGAGTTGAAGCCGCCGTGCGGGTTGACGGCGATCATGCTGGAGCTGACCTGAGCGAATCGACCCCAGCCGTTGGCGAAGAAGTCGCCGAGTGGCACCTCGATTGCCGGCTCGTCCGCATGATCCCAGTACGCCCGTAGCACCAAGGTGCGCCAGTGGTCGTGGCCGGTCGTGAGCCAGATGTGGGTGATCGTGCCTGGACCGTCGATCACGGCCATCGGCAACGTTGCGCCTGCGCCGATGATCACCGATGGCGAGACCTTCCAGCCCGGCCCAAGATCGCGAGCGGCGTACGCCCCGGTGCCCTCGGAGGCACGGCCGCCGCCGCCCTTGCCGCCGTCGAGGTTCTCCGGACTGATCGATCGGGTCGTGACGTCCCGGAGCCGAGCGATCCCGTGGCCAGCCAGCGGCATGATGAGCCCCCCTAAGTCAGTAGAGCACTGCTGTCGCGACCGTAACGTGCGGCCGAGATGGCTGACTACCTCATTGAGGATTAGGTGCCGGCTGCGGCCCACATCAGGGAAGCCGAGGAGGAATAGTCAACGTGAAGGACAGAGTCGTCGCATTGCCGGGCGAGGAGACGTTGATCGGTTCGTGGACGGCACTTACCCAGCTCTCGCCACGCCGTACAGGACCTTGAGCCACCCGACGACGTACCCGGGCCCACTGGATGGGTGATGCTGCGACGAGAGCGTCCATCACAAGTCGATGATGACCCCTTCGGTCGGTTGCGCGCTGCAGATCAGGACGTTCCCGTCGGCTGGTGGTTCGAGCGGCTCCGGGTCGTAGCTGACCGCGCCGGCGAGCAGGGCTGTTTCACAGGTGTGGCAGACGCCCGTACGGCAGGACCAGCGGGCGGGTACGTCACATGCCTCGGCGAGCCCCAACACGCTCGCGTACTGCGAATCCCACCGGGCCGTGATGGCGCTGCGGGCGAAGGACACCTCGGGACCGTAGCCGGGCGGCCCGGCCGGCTGATGTGGGAGCTTCGAAGACGTAGCGGCGATCCCGGGCGTCAGGGCGGCTTCCGCGCCGAACGTTTCGATGTGGATCCGCGCCGGATCCAGACCGTAGCTCGCGAGGGCCGCTCGGAGATCGGCCATGAACGAGACCGGCCCGCAGAGATAGGCATCGGCGTCCCGAGGCAGCTCGAGGTTGTTGATCAACTCGGCAGATAGCCGCCCTCGTATCGCGTATTCCACCCCTTGATGATCATTAGCTGCTGGTCGGCTGTACGCGATCTCACTGCGACTGTGCGTCAATCGCGCTAGCAGGGTCCGCGCCTCCACGGCAAATGGATGCTCCGATCCGTCTCGCGCGCCGTGCAGCCACCAAACCTCGCGCGTCGAATGCATCTGTACGAGCGCATGGAGCATCGACAACACCGGGGTGACGCCTACGCCCGCTGAGAGCAGCAGCACCGGCCCCTCGCCCTCGTTCAGGAAGAACGTGCCACGTGGCGCCGCGACGTCGAGCGAGTCGCCGATGCGCACGTGACCGCGCAGATATTCGCCGGCAGCGCCGTGCGGCTCTTGCTTCACACTGATCCGAAAGGTCTCCGAACCTGGTCGGTTCGACAACGAGTAGCTGCGAATGAGCGGTGGATGATCATCGCTGCTTCGCAGCCGTAGCGTGATCGATTGGCCGGGCAGCCAGCTGGGTAACGGCGCGCCGTCGGGGCTGGCCAGGGACAGTGAGAAGACGTCGCGGCTTTCAGTCCTGGATATCGATCACCCGGAGGGAGCGGAAGCCGGGCCACGCCGGCGGTGGGCTCGCGGCAGCTGCAGTCAGGCCGGTATTGCCGCCACCCCGAGCCCGGCCGTCCGCCTGCTGCACCAGGCTCTGCAATGAGCCCTTCCAGCCGGGGCTCAATGCCGGGATGCGGAGTGCCCGTTCAAGATCATCTTTTGGGTGCCCTGGCAGATAGAGCAGCGCGTCGATCTCGGCGACCGAGATCTGCTGTGGGCCGGTGCTGATCTTGATGATGTCTTGACCCGCCGCTACCTGCCCTTCGGTGATCACCCGCAGGTAGAAACCAGGCCTGCGATGCGCCACCATCAGAGCCGGCATGCGGGGCTCAGCCATTCGGATCCCCACGCGATAACAGGTCACGCGCGGCTGGGTGACCTCGAACACCGCTTCGCCGATCTGGTATCGATCCCCGATGCACACCTCATCGTCAGGTAGCCCGTCGACGGTGAAGTTCTCGCCAAATTGGCCATACTCGAAGTCGTCGCGCTGCAATTCCCTCGCCCAGTGGCGGTAGGAATCCAGCTGGTACACCAGCACCGCTCGCTGCTCGCCACCGTGACCGCCGAGGTCACCCTGGCCGTCGCCATCGATGTTGAGCCGTCGCACCATGCGCGGACCGGACACGGCCTTCTTCCATACTCCGGTGTGCACTGTGCGGCCTTGCCACGAAACGTCCTGCGGCAATCCCACGTTCAAAGCGACCAGCTTCGCCATCGCGGATCGTCTCCTCACCCCGGGCTAGTGCACCGGCAACATTCTTGCCTTAGCTAGCCAGGTGTCGACGCAGCGCGTCCAGTGCTAGCTCGACGACACGATCCAAGGTCCCGGGCTCTTCGAACAGATGCGTCGCGCCAGGCACAACGGAGATTTCCGAGGGCCCGGCCAGTCGGGCCGCCGCGGCCCTCGTTCAAAGCCAGCACCTCGACGTCCCGGCCGCCGACGATGAGCAGTGTTGGCACCCGGACTCGTTCGAGCGCCTCCCCCGCCAAGTCCGGTCGGCCACCTCGTGAGATCACCAACTGAACCAGCTGGGGAACCTCAGCTGCCGCCCGGAGAGCCGCTGCCGCACCCGTACTTGCGCCGAACAAAGCCACCGGAAGCGAACCCGTAGCAGTCTGGTCAGTCAACCAGCGAATGGCACCAGTAAGCCTTGAGGCCAGCCGCGGGATATCGAACCGAAGCGTCCGCGTACGGTTGTCGATCTGCTCCTCTTCAGGGGTGAGCAGATCCATCAACAGCGTCGCGTAGCCAGCCACCTGGAATCGCGCGGCAACCATCCTGTTCCTCGGACTGTGTCGGCTGCTCCCGCTGCCGTGCGCGAACAGCACTACTCCGGCGGCGGCAGGCGGGCACGACGATGTCGCCGTCCACCATCACCCCGGCTGTAGGGATGCGCACGCTCTCGGCAAGATCACGGCCCACGAGTCCAGTTTGCCCTTCACGCATGCTGAGATCTCGGGAAGCAGGGGTGGAACGAGGCGGCTTCGGCAGGTTTACTTGCCCGATGGGTCGGCTCCCCACATCTGCGGTTTTGCTGCTTATGGTGCTCATGCTGGGAGTAGCCGCGCTTGCGATGAACAGCGAAGACGTCCGACGCAGCGGCTCGGCCGCCGCATCACCGGCTGTCGCCCCGTCGGCAACCCGGAACTACGGTCCCTCAAACCTCGCCGAGGCGACCGGGAGCATCGCCGACCTCGGGTGAAGGACAACTCCGGCAGAGTGAGCGTGGACCGACGCAGGCTGCGCCTGCCACGCCCACATCAGACGAAAAAATCACCATCCGCACCGGCCCCCCGCGATCATCAATCCGGATCAGGCGCCAAGGCACCGTTCAAGCGGGGCGGAGTCGTCTATCTGACCTTCGACGACGGACCCGGTCCCTACACACCGGCCATCCTGAACATCCTGCGCGCCACGCACTCCACAGCCACCTTCTTCGAGCTCGGCTTCCGCCAAGCCCAATATCCGGCTGAGGCGGCCCGGATCCGAGCGCAGGGCAGCAGTGTCGGCAACCACACGTACAGCCATCCAAACCTGACCAAGCTGACGCCCAGTCAGATTCAGTGGCAGCTGGAGCACGGGCCTCACAGTCACTGCGTGCGGCCACCGTACGGAGCGACGAACGCGACTGTGCAGCGCATTCTGAGCCAGCTTGGTCTTCGTCAGGTGCTGTGGAGCGTCGATACGCGGGACTGGAGCCGACCCGGAATTACGCACATTGTCAAGACTGCTACCGGACCTCAGGTGCGAGCTGGGACCATCGTCTTGATGCACGACGGCGGCGGCAACCGCTCACAAACCGTTGCGGCGCTGCCTCAGATCATCACCACACTGCAGCATCAGGGCTATGTGATCAGGCGCATCCCTGGCTGCTGAAATCTGGAAGATCGTGCGCGTTTGACCCTTGTCTTGAGCCTGTTGCGTTTTGGGCTGTGTTGTTCATGATCATTCTCGGGTGGCGGCGAGAGAATGAGTTGTGGCGCGTGAGTTTAGGGCGGTGGATCGGGATCAGCCGATGCTGTTGCCGCCGGATCTGCGGGATTGGCTGCCGGAGGACCATCTGGCGCGGCTGGTGTTGGAGGTGGTCGAGCAGCTGGATTTGACCGCGATCGAGGCCAGCTTCGTGCGGGGCGGGGTGGGCCGGGAGGCGTTCGACCCGGGATTGTTGACCGCGTTGTTGATCTATGGCTACTGCCAGGGAGTCCGTTCCTCGCGGCAGATTGAGCGGGCCTGTGTCACCGATGTGGCGTTTCGGGTGATCGCGGCTCAGCAGCAGCCCGACCACACCACGGTGGCCCGGTTCCGGCAGCGGCATGCGGCGGCGTTGGCGGATCTGTTCGGGCAGGTGTTAGCGATGTGCGGCCGGGTCGGTCTGGGCCGGGTCGGGATCGTGGCCATCGATGGCACCAAGATCGCCGGACAGGCCTCGCCGCGCAAGAACTACACCGAAAACACCCTGCGCAGGTTGGCTGCCGACATCATCGACGACGCGGCCGCCATCGATGCCGCCGAAGACGCCGAATTCGGCTCCGAGCGGTCCGGCGATGAACTACCGCAAGATCTGCGGCCGGGCCAGGACCGGGCAGCGCGGATCCGGCACGCGTTGGCAGAGGTGGAGGCGGAGAAGGCTGCGGCGGCCGCGGAGGACACCGCGGTCGCGGAACGGAAACTGGGCCGCGCGCGAAGAGCTGCCGCCCGGGAACGCGATGTCCAGCTCAGACGGCGCGAGGGTAGGCGTCCTCGGGTTGACCGGATGCGGCTGGATGAGCAGGTGAAGGTGCGGCGCGCCGACGCCAGGGTCGCCGCAACCGAACAGGAGCTGGCGCAGGCCAAGGACGGGCAGGGTCCGCGGGCCCGGACGGCGAGGCCGGTCCGAAACATTTCCGACCCTGACAGCCACGTGATGTTTGTCCGCGGCAAGGGGTATCTGCAGGGCTACAACGGCCAGCTGGCGGTCAGCGATGACCATCTGATCGTGGCCACTGGCATTTCCACCAACACCAACGACATGCTGCTGTTTCCCGGCATGCTGGATCAGACGGTAGCCAACCTCACCGCGCACCTAGACGGCGCCGAGATCGGGGTCGTGCTGGCCGATGCCGGCTACTGCACTCATGAGGCGCTTACCTGTCCCGGCCCGGATCGGCTGATCGCGACCGGACGCCAGCCCGATCAGCCAGCTCAAACAGGTAAGGATCCAGCGATCGCGGCGATGGCACGACGGCTCGCTGAATCCAGCCCGGACCGGGCGACCTACAAGCGGCGGCAAGCCACCGTCGAACCCGTGATTGGACAGTTGAAGGATCGCCTCGGACTCCGCCGATTCGCCCGTCGCGGTAAACAGGCCGCCGCCCACGAACTCGCCTTGGCCGCCGTGGCCTACAACATCCGCCGCCTCGCGACCATCTAAACCGCGGCGGCTGGCGGGAAGACCCCGCAGCCGGTGAAGCAGCCAATTGTCGGCGACCAGCCAGACCAGCAAGATCAAAACGCAACCCCTCCTCCTGCCTGGTCGGTGGAATCAGCGCTTCCAGCGCACCGCGGAGATCCTGCTCCTTACCTGGCTTCGCGCGCATGTGGGCGATCACGGTGACGAGCTCGGGGCGGTGGTCGGTTGGTGTCGTCACTTCGGTGGGTGTGGCCACGAGAGTCTCCTCTGAGACGTCGCTGACATGGGTCGTTCGATGTCGCGGGCGATGCACGTCGGTCAGTGACATTTATCTAGCACGACACGCGGCGGATGCGGAAGTGCGGTATCCGGGCACCCCGCTGCCGCGTTAGATTCCCTGCATGGCCGACGCAGGCATGGTCAGCGACGACGAAACCGCCCGCCGCGAGGTTGCGGCCCGGATGGCCGAGGCAGCTAGCGCGTGGCTGGACACCCTCGACGCGGAGCAGCGCGCGATCGGCCAGGGCGCTGTTCCGGCCGACGACCCGAGCGACAACGAACGCCGTCGCTGGTTCTACACCCCGACCGACCACGGCGGCCTCACCATCCATCAGCAGCGGCCCGCGCAGCAGCGGGCCGCGATGCGGCTCGTCTCGACCGGACTGTCACCCGCCGCGTACGTCTCGGTCGCGACGATCGATGGGCCTGGAGAACGTGCTCGATTTCATCGAGGGGTTCGTGGTCCGGTTCGGCCGGGAGCGCGGTCGCGATCCTGGGCTGTACTACCTGCGGGTGTTCGGCGAGCCGGGCAGCGAACGTCCGTGGGGTTGGCGGTTCGGCGGCCACCACGTGTCGTTGAACAACCTTGTGGTCGACGGCGTGCTCGTCGCGACGACGCCGTGCTTCCTCGGCGCGGATCCCGCCACGTCGCCGCTGCTCGGCGGGGCTGTGAATCGCCCGCTCGCGCGGGTGGAGGACCTGGGCCGCGATCTGATGCGTTCGCTGCAGCCCGATCTCGCCGCGCGTGCGATGCTGTTGCCCAAGGCGCCGTCGGACTTCGTCACCGCCAACCGCACCTACGTCACCGACGGCGACCGGGTGATCCCGCTGGCCGGCATCTGGCGGGACGAGCGGTTCCCCGACCCGGTGGAGCAGGCCAAGCTGCAGGCGATCAGTGACGCCATCGACGAGGCCGCGGGGCTGAGCGACGCCGACCACGACGCGGTGGCGTACATCGATCGACCCCAAGGGCGTACCGGCGGCCGAGCTCGACGCCGAGCAACGCGAGACACTGCGGGCCCTCCTCGGCACCTACCTCGACCGGGCTCCGGCCGGGCTGTCCCCACTGCATCGCTATGACGACGAGCCGGCCCTCGACGCCGTGCACTTTGCCTGGGCGGGACCGACAGCCCCGGGACAGCCGCACTACTACCGGCTGCAAGGTCCCCGGCTGCTCGATCGAGTGGGACAACACCCAGCGCAATGCCAACCATGCTCACTCGGTGTGGCGCGATCCCACCGCGGACTTCGGTCTCGACGTACTCGCTCGCCACCGCGCCGCGCATCACGCCTGATATCTCGGCTCCATGGGCGGTCCCAGAGGGGAGGGTTACAGCAAGCGTGAAATGGCAGCGGAGCTCGTGCATCTCATGTCGGCTCTTGGCCATGATCATTCCGCGGTCGTCTGTCACGATCGCAGCGCACGGGTCGCGTACCGGCTGGCGCTCGACCATCCACACAAGATCACCAGATTGGCTGTGCTCAACATCGTCCCAACGATCGAGGAGTTCGAGCGGATGAGCGGCGGCCCCTCTCTGGGGTACTGGCCCTGGTACCTGCTGGCCCAACCCGCGCCTGCCCGAGGAGGCACCGGGCGCGATCTTGGCCCTGCTTGCGCGATTCCTCCTCGGCGACTGATCTCCCAAACTTGGCGCTATGAGCGCAATCGGTCTACATCACGTGTGGGACGCATGGAGTTGGCCGACCTCCTGGAGTCACTCTTGCCGGTGTTACGGCTGTCCTTGAAGGCTTCCCGCCGCAGCATGTGAAACAGCGTCGGCACTCCCTCGGACGTGGTCACCGCGACCGCTTTATGCACGAACCGCCCGTCGGTGGCTTGTTCGAGCAGGCATGCAGCGAGGTCAGCGCGGCTGGTAAAGATTCCCGGTGCCTGATCTTCGTGCAGCTCGTAGCTCGTCACGCAGGGCGCGTCGAACAGTCCGGATGGCCGTACGATCGTCCATTCCAGATCGCTGGCACGCACGAGTTCCTCCATGCGCTGCATGTCTGCGTACGTTGTCTTGCCGATAGTCGCGGTGACGAGCGGCTGGATCACGTGGTTCATCAGAAAGCCGCCAGCAGCGTGATGATGCGGCTCGGTGGCGCTCGAGCTCACCACGACCAGGCGCTTTACGCCGTGTTGCGACATGGCGTGAGCGATGTTGCCGATACCGACGCTGTAGATGTCGACCTGCTTGTACGTGAAGGGCGTCCCGAGCGTCGACAACACGACATCGGCAGCCTCGACCGCCGGCTCGACTGCGGGCGCATCGTGCACGTCTGCCGCAACCACAGTCAGTCGCTCGTGGGTGATCGGAAAGCCGGCCGGTCGACGGGTCACCGCCGCGACGTCGTGCCCGGCAGCCAAGGCCTGCCCGGTTAACAGTCGGCCCGTGGCTCCGTTGGCTCCGAAGATCACAATTCTCATAGTTATGCTCCTCCTGCCGCAGCAGCGGATCGTAGATTACTGCTACGAGTTTCTTATAATATTATATTCATAGTACTTTGAAGAGGTGACAATCAAATGCCAACGAAGGCTCGGCGTGCGAATGAGTCTGCGGCTCGCGAAGCGAAACGAGCCCGCAGGCGGCGCATCGCCGCGGCCAAGCAGAGTCTCCGCGAGCTACGAATCGAACTAGCGGTACTCAACCATCGGGTCGGCTCCAAGATCGAGATCAAGGACATCGATTTCGACTGTCTCGATGTGATCATCCGGCACGGACCGATCAGCCCGACTGCTCTCGCCCGCCGGGTCGGCGTGCATCTAGCGACGATGACCGGCATTCTGGCCCGGCTCGAGAGTAGTGGGTGGATCGTACGCGATCGCGTGGAGAGCGACCGACGCGCGGTGCTCGTCCGCGGTGTAGCTGATAAGCAGCGTGACATCATCCGCCTTTTTGGAGGTATGAATAGCGCGCTCGACGAAATCCTTGACAGCTACTCCGACGATCAGATCGAACTCGTCGTCGACTTCCTGACTCGGTGCACGGAGGCCGGACAGCAGGCTGCGGATCGCCTCGCGGAGAACGCGGTCGACTAGCCGGCTTGCGGCTGATCATGATGTCCCCCAATCGGTGGACCCGGGTTCAGCCGGTACGCCGCCATTCGCCGGATCCCGGCGAGGTGGCAACTGCCGGAAAGTTGCTGCTGCAGGAGCAGCTGGGCCAGCTGAACTACTACAACGGCCCAGCCACCGGCTACATGAACCACGGCACCCGTACAGGCGATCATGTACCTCCAGCGCGACGCCCACCTGCCGCAGACCGACCAGCTGAACAACGCCACCGAAACCCCCTGGACTCAATGCTGGCAGGCGGCAACAACCAAATGGGTGGCAACATCAACAACAACCAAATGAACGCCAACAATGATCAACCGCACGGAGCAGCCGATGCCTCCTAGTCCGCGATCCAAGGCCCCACCTGTGGCCCGCCGCTACCGGCGGGCCACACCCATCTCTGGGCAGGCGTACGAATGGCTAGGGTCGAAACATGCCTCCCGGAGTGGTCAACCAGACCACACTGCGGCTGCTCGCGGCCGATCTTGGACCGGAGTCGCCGCTGCCGCCGTTCAGCGGACTGCAGCGGCTCCCCGACCCGTCAGGGTCTCTCGACCTGCCGGCCGACATGCGTAAGCGGATGGCCTACGGTCGGCTGGCGAATCCGCTGCCATACGCGTTGCAGAACGGCTATTCGCGCGACTTGCGGTGGCGAGACATCCCAGCGCTCCGCCTGACGAATCGTCGGCTGGAAGCGCAAGTGCTTCCGGGACTTGGAGGCCGACTCTGGTCGCTGCGCGACCTAGCGGCCGACCGGGACCTGGTCTTTACCAACCGGCGCCTGCAGTTCGCCAACTTCGCGCTCACAGACGCCTGGTTCGCCGGCGGCATCGAGTGGAACCTCGGCTCTACTGGACACTCGGCGACGACGAGCCGACCAGTATTTACCGGCAGTGTGCCGTCCAACCGTGGCGCCGCGCTGCGGATCTGGGAGTGGGAGCGCACGAGAGATCTCGTGTTCTCGATCGACCTGCTGATGCCGGCCGACCGACCGCTGCTGCTTGCTTTCGTCCGCATCCGCAACCCCGACCCCGAGCCAAAACCGCTGTACTGGTGGACAAATATCGCCGTTTCGGAGAAGCCAGGCGTGCGCGTCTTGGCCCCGGCCACGCAAGGCTGGCGTACCAGCTACGACGGATCCATCGCGAACGTTGACATCCCATTCGCCGACGACACGGCCACCGACAACAGCTATCCGCTCTCGGCGCAGCGAGCCGCCGACTACTTCTTCCAGGTGTCTCCCGAGCGACGGCCCTGGATCGGCGCCGTGCAGGCGGACGGTCGCGGGCTGGTTCAGACCTCGACCGCTCAGTTGCGCGGCCGCAAGCTGTTTCTCTGGGGCACGGCCGCCGGCGGCGAACACTGGCAAGAGTGGCTGTGCGGACCAGAGTCTCGCTACCTCGAGATCCAAGCCGGTCTGGCAACGACGCAACTGGAGCACCTGCGGTTGGACGGAGGTGCCGAGATCAGCTGGGCGGAGGCGTACGCGCCAATCGAGGCGGCGCCGGCAGCCGTACACGGTTCTTGGCAGGACGCTGTCGCCGAAGTAACCGAGCTGGTGGCCCGGATGATTCCCGATGAGGAGCTCGACGACTGGCACCGCTGGTGGCGAGCCGAAGTGGCCGATGCTGCGCCTCAGCAGATCACGGCCGGCTCGGGCGCCGGCGAGGCCGAACTCGTCGTACGCGGCAAAGATCCCGACGGTTTGCCCGGCACCCCGTTCGGACAGCCGCAGTCTGACGGATTCCGTCACCTCGTCAAGCTGGCTCGCACGGCAGAGGTCGACCAGGATGCCGCAGCAGCAGAGGTCCTGGTGCCACCGACCACAGATCGCTGGAGCCCGGTGCTCGACTGTGCAGCCGAGGGCTGGTGGGGACAGCTCATGATGGCGATTCGATCCCACGCTCGTGGCGACCTCGAGAAGGCGCGGCTCGGCTACCTGAGCTCAGCCAAGATCAGGTCGACGCCCTGGGCAGCCCGCGGTCTAGCCCAACTCGCGATCGCACGCGGTGATCATGCCGGCGCTGCAGACCTGTACGCACGCGCCGTTGCTCAGGCTCCGACTAGCCTGCCGCTGCTGGTCGAGGCTACCGATCAATTGCTGACCACGGGTCAATCGACCGCGTGCCTCGCGATGATCGACGCCGCGCCGGACCAGATCTCCTCGCACGGCCGAGTGGTCCTGCAGCGGATACGCGCCCTGCTGGCCGTCGGGCGAATCGACGCCGCTCACGCCCTCCTTGAAACCGGGATCGAGGTGCCCGATCTTCGGGAGGGAGAGACGCTAGGAACGCTATGGCAGGCCGCTTACGGCGACCTGCCATTGCCGTACCGCTACGACTTCCGGATGCAGTGAGCCGGCGTCTAGCTGACGCGTTTTGTTTCGTAGGCCCACATGGCGAGCTCAACGCGGTTTCGCGCTCCGAGCTTGGTCATCAGGCTGGCGACGTGGAACTTGACTGTGCTCACGCTGATGTGAAGCTCTGCGCCGATCTCGGCGTTTGTGCGTCCCCTCGCCGCACCAGAGCAGTTGATCCAGGCCGTCCGCGCGGCGCTTGATGGCTGGGGTGTGCGCAGCTTGGCCAGCCCGCACTGAAGATCGGATGGCTTCTCGTGGACAAACAGAGGGAGAACGGTTAGTGACCAAGAATCGGACAACGAACCTTCACGACGCCGGAGTGGACGCGAAGATCGTGCTCAGCGGACTGTGGGTCTCGATGCTCTTCGTCTTCGCCTATGTCGACATCTTCGGCTTTGGCGGGCCGATGTGATCAACGGCGCGCTGGACGGCAAGATCGCGGGCGCGGGGTTCGAGATCGACCAGGCCTTCCTGGCTCTCAGCACGGCCTACATCCTGATCCCGAGCCTCATGGTCACCGTCTCCCTGCTCGCGCCAGCGAGGATCAACAGGACAACCAACGTCGTTGTCAGCCTGCTCTACGTGGTGTCCGTGGTCGTGTCGATCCTGGGTGAGACCTGGGTCCATTTCATCCTCGGCGGCGTTATCGAGGTCGCGCTCCTCCTCACCATCGCCCGAGTTGCGTGGGCGTGGCCCAGCCATCCCGCGGTCATTGCAGCGGACGAGGATGGGGTCGTAGCCCCACCCTCGTCGTCTGATCGCGTTCTAGGCGAGCTTTGAGATCCTCGCCCCGGCGGACAGGCCGATCGGAGGTAGGTCCCATTCGTCATTAGGTGTCTTGATGATCTTGACTGCGCAGCACACGAAGGCCAGCGTCATGAGCAGCCAAGCGGCCATGTCCAGCGCCGGCATCTGCAGCACGACGAATGCCACGACGTGCATCGGTGTGGTCAACAGCATGGCCAGCCAACCAATGCTGGTGATACTGCCGCGCAGGGCAAGACCCATCAGGATCGCGCCGAGGACGTGGCCCAGGACGAAGAGATTGGCGCTGAATCCCGGGATCCCACTCGACCACATCTTGTCGATCACAATGGCCGCGACATCGCGTTGGTCTGCGGGAAGCAAGGCGCCGATCAGGTAGAGGCTGTCGATCGCGGCCATCGCGAAGGCACCCAGATAGCCCGCGAGATTAATCGAGAGTGCGATGGTGGTGAGTACCGGACGTCGACGCCGCGATAGTCCCGCAGCCGCGAGGAAGGCCGGGACGACGGTGAGGAGGCCGATGAAGCCGAGCAGTGCGAAGGTGAACTGGCGGTCGGGATTCGCCGCAATGAGGTCCAACGTCCGCCTCGTGTCGGAGTCGTCGGTCTGGAACAGCCGCCCAATCGCGACACAGGTCGGGGGAATGGGCAGGATGATCGCCGCCGCGTACCGCTGGAAGCTCCGCACATCCCGGACTCGTCGTGCTGGGCGGCTGTCGTCGTTGATCTTGGTGCGAGTGGTTGTCAGCGTCATGATGATGTCCTCCTGGTGGATTGAAACCGGCTGGTCCCTGCACCTTGCCGCGACCTGAAGTCGAGTGGCAGGAGGATTCCCGCTGCCTGACCCGGGAGTCTGCCCGGGCGCCTGAGGAGCCAACTCCCTGGTGATCGGGAGTTGTGGGCGGGATTATGTGGGCATGGCCAAGCAGCTGTCGGTGTTGGCGTACGCGCTGTTCGCGTTCGTCCTGCTACTCGCTGCCGTCGCTGTCACGGGTGCTGTGCTCGCCGGCCTCGACCGGGAATCGCTCTGGTCCAGTTTCTTGATCACCAACACGGCTATCGGCCTGTCCGCGGCACCCTGCGGTCTCTTGATTACGCGCGCCAAATCCGACAACCCGATTGGCTGGCTGTTTCTGATCATGGGCATCGCCCACCTGCTGACTGCGGCGACCGCGCCGCCGATGATCTACGGCGCTGCGCATGACTGGCCGGAATTCGGCATGCGGCTCCTGGTGACGATCAACATGTTCTCCTGGTCTTGGGGCGTCTATTGTTGCTTGCCGTTGATCTTGCAGCTGTTCCCGACTGGGAAGCCGGTGAGCGGGCATTGGCGCATCCTGGTCTGGCTGACCCTCGCCACCGCAGCGCTTGGCAACGCGTTCGTCGGCCCGACGCCCGAGTACGGCGCCTCATCCTTCCTTGTCGCGCCATGGTGGGCGGTGACCGAGGGCATCGCTTCCGCGGCGACACCGATCATCATCTTGGCCTCGGTGATCAGCTTGGTCGTCCGGTTCGTCCGCGGCTCGGAAACCGTCCGCCAGCAGGTGCTGTGGCTGCTGGTCGCGGTGCTTCTCGTGATCTTGATCAATGTACCGATCTGGTTCGCCATCCCTACCGGGCAGAACATCTTGCTGCTGTTGAGCTTTCCGCTGATCCCGGCCGCGGTCACCATCGCTGTGCTGCGGCACGGCCTGTACGACGTCCGAATCGTGCTGTCGCGGGTGGTCGTCTACGCCGTGCTCACCGCCGGCGTCATCGCGATCTACGTCGGACTGGTTGCGGTGCTTGATCGGGTTCTCCGGGGTGCGGGGGCGCCAGCAGTCGCAGCACTTGCGATCGCGTTGGCCTTCAACCCCGTACGGGTGCGGCTGCAACGCGTGGTCGACCGCGCCGTGTACGGCACCCGCCGCGACCCCGTTGCCACGGTGTCCGCAGTCGGGCAACGGCTGACCGGAGACGACATCGGCGGTGTCGTTGATGCCCTGCGCGAGTCACTGCGGCTGAGCTATGTCGCAGTGCAGCGGACGGACGACAGTCTCGTCGCGAGCGGCGAGCCCACGGCGGCCTCGCAGACCTGGCCGTTGAGCTACGACGGCCGGGAGCTTGGAAAGCTCATCACAGCACCACGCCGGGGCGAGCGCCGGCTCTCGCGAGCCGACCAGAAGGTGATGGATCTCGTGGCGGCGCCGCTTGCGATCGTGCTGCACGCGCAAGCACTGACGGAGGACGTGAAGACTTCCCGCGAACGGGTGATCAGCGCCGCCGAGGAGGAACGGACCAGTCTGCGCCGCGAGCTGCATGACAGTCTCGGCCCCATGCTCACCGGCGCAGCGTTCAAGTCTGACAGCATCGCGCTGGCCGCCCAGCACCGACCAGAACGAGCCGAGTCGCTGGCCATCGAGCTGGCCGATCAGCTGCGGAAGTCCATCGAAGCCGTACGCCAGCTGGCCTACGGCCTGCGCCCTGCTGCTCTGGACGAGCTCGGGCTGATCGGAGCGTTGCGCGAGGAGGGCAGCCGGCTCGGCCCGATCAAGGTGATCATCGAGGCGCCGGAACACCTGCCGGCACTGCCATCGGCGGTCGAAGTGGCCGCCTACCGGATTGCCGGCGAGGCGTTGACCAACGTCGTACGACACTCCGATGCCCAACGTGCCTCCGTACGGCTCAGCACCGTTGACGGCACCCTAGAAATGATCATCACCGACAATGGCAGCTCTACGACACCCTGGTCGCCCGGGCTTGGCCTGGCCTCCATCAAGACCCGGGCCGCCGAGGTCGGCGGTGCCTGCGAAGCAGGTCCCACAGCCGACGGCGGACGAGTAGTTGCCGTCCTCCCGCTGCGAGCCAGTCGATGATCAAGGTCTTGGTTGCCGATGATCATCCAGTGGTCCGAGATGGGCTGCGCGCGCTGTTTGCCGAATATCCCAGCATCGAGCTGATCGGGGAGGCTGCCACCGGCCGCGAGGCGATCAAGGCTGCCGTGATCGATAGACCAGACGTGATCATCATGGACCTCGCGATGCCGGATACCGACGGGTTCAGCGCGACGGCTGAGATCAGCAGGGTGGCACCTGAAGTGGCGGTGCTGGTGCTGACCATGAGCGACGACGACGTGACCGTGACCAAGGCCATGCGTGCGGGCGCACGTGGTTACCTGCTCAAGGGCGCAACCAAGGAGGAGATCCTCCGTGCCGTGACGGCAGTCGCCGACGGCCAAGCAATCTTCGGGCCCGCCGTTGCGCAGCGGGTGCTCGCCCGACTCGGTGCCAGATCAGCAGACGAGGATCCGTTTCCTCAGCTGACTCCGCGTGAGCACGATGTGCTGCGGTTGCTGGCCGGGGGTCTGTCCAACTCGGCCATCGCTGCTCGTCTGGGGCTTTCGTTGAAGACCGTGAACAACAACACGTCGTCGATCTTCACTAAGCTCAATGTGGCCAGTCGTACGGAAGCGGCGATTCTCGCCCGCGATCGCGGTCTCGGCCACGCTTGAACTCGGCCGACTCCGCAGAGGATGAATATGGGACCCGACGGGGGCGCGGTGGAACGCCGTACTCTTCTTGCCGGCGCGCTGGGGACGGCCGGGATGGTGATCACTGGTTGCAGTACGCCGTCAGCGACGGAAGCCAATTCCGGCTCGTCGGGCAGCACCACCCCTCCACCCGCCCCGGCAACGGCCAAGCCCAGCACGGCCGTCACCTCCGTTCGGCCCATGCCGCACTCTGCCAAGCCAACCAAGCCGGCCAGCTCTCACGAGATCATCAAGCGGGCCACCGTGCCGGTGCTGTGCTATCACCAGCTGCGCAACTGGACGCATAGCGACAGCCAATACAACCGGGTCAACCTGATCTGCCCGCCGAAACATTTTCGTGCCCATCTGGACGCGCTCACCGGGGACGGTTGGACCACGATCAGCCCGGCGCAATACCTCCGCCATCTCACCGCGGGCGCGGAGCTGCCGCGTAAGCCGGTCATGCTGAGCTTCGACGACGGGAGTGCGGGCCAGGCTCACGAAGGACTTGCGGAGCTGAAAAAGCGCGGCATGACGGGCACGTTCTTTGTCATGACCGTTGTGCTCGGCAAGCCCAGGTGGATGAGCATCCGTGACATTCATCGGCTGGCCGACGCGGGCATGACCATTGGTTCGCACACCTGGGACCACCACGCCGTCAGCGATCTCTCCGGCCATGCCTGGAAGGTACAGCTCGAGGAGAGCCGCGAAACGCTGCGCAGGGCCAGTGGGCAGTCCGTGGAGCATTTCGCATATCCGTACGGGGTGGTCAACGCTAGGGCGTTCCCACATCTGGCGAAGGCCGGATACAAGGCCGCATTTCAGTTGGAGGCCAAAAAGCTCGACCCTGCGGCGCCGCTGTACACACTGCGTCGCTCGCTGGTGGTCTCCACCTGGAGTGGCGCCAATCTGCTGCAGCACCTGAGAAAGCACCACCAATAGGCGACGGCCCGCCAAGATCGGAGTGACGACGTTGCCGTGTCGGTTTATCCCGTTGATCTACTTCCCACGTCAACCGCGCGATGGAGCTCGCAGCCCTCTCAGATCGTTGGGATTTGACGTATCGCGAGCAGATGCAGGCAATGACAGCTCGGCCAAGCGGGCGTTGACGGCAGTGACAAGGACATTGTGCTTCTGAGCCGAGATGCAGGACTTTCCGGTCAGATGCGCTGCGATGACCGGAGCGCTAAGGTCCGCGCCCAGCGCGGCCGCCCGATATGAGAGGTCGTCGAGAGTCGTCCGGCAGGTGATGAACGCCTCGAAGAGACGCTTCAGCGCGTCGCTGCCGATCTCGTCACTCTTATTGCCGCCTCCGATGAGAGCGGGAGCCGCTGTTTTTTGCACCATGACAGAACCTGAGAGTGGAAAATTTCCCGGTTACTAACCTCGGCGCAACCAGCCATCATGGAGAAGCGGCCTTACACACGGCATTCTCCCGCCCGAGAACGGCTGTATTCCCAGCAAAGCCGACGATACACCCCCTCGCAACTTGTTGCCTAGCGGTAGGCTGCTGGCGGACGGCCGCAGGGCTGCGGATGTGCACCGACTGTGGGCTGAAGACCTCGGCCACCGCCGGCACGATCTTTCATCGCTCACATACGCCGTTGTCGACCTGGTTCGCCGCGGTCTGGTTCGTCACCTCGCAGAAGAACGGGGTGTCGGCGCGGGGTTTGCAGGACGCCCTCGGGTTCGGTTCCTATGAGACCGCATGGGCGTGGCTGCACAAGCTGCGCCGTGCCATGGTGCGACCCGAACGAGAGCTGCTCAGCGGCGTCGTCGAACTCGACCAGAGCTTCCTGGGCGGCCGCAGCCACGGCAAGGCGGGCGGGGCAACCGAGAAGGCGCCGATCACCATCGCCGTCGAGCGGCTCGCCCAGTGGCCGTCTGGGCCGAGTGCGGCTGCAGCTAGCCGACATGCCCAACGGCGTGGATCAGGTGGAGTTCGCCCGCGAGGTCATCGCCCCCGGCACCGAGATCCACACCGATGGCGCCCTCGTGCTCACCCGACTCACCGACCACGGCTTCACTCACCAGCCCACCCCGGGCTACCTCGCCAGTGACCTCGACGCGGTCATGCCCGGACCGCACCTGGTCTCCTCGCTGCTCAAACGATGGACAGCCGGCACCCTGCACCACCGGATCAGCCGCCAACACCTGCCCTACTACCTCGACGAGTTCACCTTCCGGTTCAACCGGCGGACCTCCCGAGCCCGAGGGCTGCTGTTCTACCGGCTGCTCCAGCAGGCCGCCGGCACCGACCCGCACCCCCTCAGCGAGCTCATCGGCGGCACCGGCAACGACTGGGACGAACCCACAGACGACTAGGCGTCAACTGCACTCAAACGGATATCCAGGACGGGACTGTGTTCTACTGCGATGAGGGCTCATGCCGTGTGTTCGGGTGGTTAGGAAGATGCCACACAGGTCCAACAAGAACAGTCGCTCGATAGCAAGGATCCGTCAGCCTCGCTCAAGTCGGTTTACGGACTCGTGCATGATCGGCGCGAGCGCCGCCATCAGGGCGAGATAGTCCTCGTAGGTCTGGCGGTAGATGTCGTGCCTGGTCGTGTCGAAGTTGAGAATCTGGGTCTGGGGGGCGTACAAGGAGGCACCTTGGTCGAGGTCGCGGACCAAGCCCGCGCCGGTCGCCCCGATCACTGCACATGCTCGCAGCGTCAGGTTGTCGCCGACGACGATCTCGACTTCACGGCCCAGCACATCGACGGTGACTTGCTGCCACAGCGAGTTATTGACAATGCCCCCCGAGAAGACCAGTCGGTCACAGGCCACCCCGGCACGCTCGAACGAGTCGATGACGCCCTTGGTTCCGCACGCGACGGCTTCCACGACCGACCGGTACAGTTCCTCGCGGGTCGTGCCAAGTGTCAGACCGACCACCGCCCCGCGCAGGCGAGCGTCGCGGTACGGCGTGCGGTTGCCCATGAAGGTATCGAGGGCGCGCACTCCGTGGGCTCCAGGCTCTACCGCCGTCGCACCTTTGATGAGCGACGCGAGATCGTCACGGGCGACGCCCATGATGGTTTCCCCCGCCCACTTGAGCACGGATCCGCTCGTGATCTGGCCACCCTCGACGAGCCACTTGGAGGGACGCAGCGCCTGCGGATAGGGACCCCACACCTCGGTCGTCAGGACAGGTGCGTCCACCTCGGCGATGATCGCCGACGACGTACCCGAGACGAGCGAGACCACGCCATCCATGGACGCACCGCAGGCCAGCAGCGACACGTGGGCATCGATGCCGCCAACTGCGACAGGTGCACCTCCGGCGATGCCGAGTTCGGCGGCGACCGCTGAGGTGAGGGTGCCCGCGACGGAACCGACGGGCAGGATCTGGTCGGGCAGCCTTGGTACGAGGTCGCCGATGCCGAGCGCGTCATAGAGCTCCATGGGGAAGCGTCGGTTGATCGTGTCGTAGTTGTACTTGCAGACGGCGACTTCCCCAAGGAGTCCTTTACCAAGGCCGTAGGGATCGGCTGCGACAATATCGACGAGTACTACGATCCGAACAGTGTGTTTTAGCGGAAGCCTCGCCCCTGAGCTCGGTAGGCCCCGTCCGGCACGTTCGCCTGGGTCTCGTGTGATGGTGAGATATCCCCGGTCCGCCTGTGTTCGGAACGAGCTAGAGCGACTGAGAGCTCACCTCCCTTCACCCGCGCTAAGGGGAGTGATGATGACTTGCCGTGGAACTTGCTTCTGTCGGCCAACTCGACAGCTGTTAGGTGCCGGTCACGTTGATGCCCAGTAGACCGGCGTCCACGAGCCTGCCACGCCCACTACGACCCGGTTGGGAAACAATTGCGGTCGAGCTCATTGCTGAGTCGCGTAGTTGAACCCACCAAATCGAGCACGGAGGCGGATCCCTCGCTCGCTTGACTGACCGGCTCGGATGCGCTGAGCTGGCCCATGATGTCGCTGATGGCGGCGAGCATGTGTTGACACCCATCTCGTGGTTCGCGACGCCGCCGCCATCGGTCCGCCAGGCAGTCGAGGGCGGCGATCGCGCCGTTGATCGCGTTCGTGAGAGCGCGGCCTGAAGATGAGCGAACGTACGGTCGTGCCGGAGCGTCGTGTCGGACGACGGAGTCGTGGTGACGTCCAGCTCGGCCACCGACTGGCGCCAGGGTGCAGATACCGCGTACCACCCAAAACCCCAAGATCACGCCGCGCGGTGCCGTTGCCCACCGTGGTCGCCGAAACCCTTGCGGAGCACATCTCGGAATTCGCACCGGCTGAGGACGGGTCCCTGTTCACCACGACCAGCGGGAACCTGTACCGGCAGGAGCACTTCGGTGCTCGCGTGTTTAAGGCAGCAGTCGAGAGGGCGGGCCTGCCCGCTGGCATCACTCGCACGACCTGAGGCACCATTACGCCTCGGTCTTGCTGGCCGCTGGCGAGTCCGTCGTTGCTGTCGCCGAGCGGTTAGGCCACGAGAACGCGACCTTAGTGCTCAAGACTTACGGCCACCTCATGCCGGACAGCGAGGACCGGACACGGCGGGCCATCGACACCGCGTGGTCGACGAGTGACGGCCCACAGACAGCCCAAGCCCCGAGCCGTTAGGTGTTCCCCCTAATGGGACTGCAGCAGGGTCTCGTTGAGGCATTCTGTTGCCCGAGCCCGCTGCCGGTGAGCACTTTTTGCCCCTGGCCTGTTTGAGGTCTATGACTAGATCGTGCCCCGGCGGTTGGTGAGGAGGCCGGTAGTGCTGGTGCGATGTCGTGCCGGTTGAGCACTGATCCATTAGGTCGTAGCAGGTCTTCTCCGCGGTTCGAGCCTTGTTGATCAATACGCGAGTGAGGGGGCGCGGTGCTGTTTGTTGGCGACGATTGGGCTGAGGCCCACCATGACATCGAGATCGAAGACGCCGGTCTCCGCCAGCACCGTGCTGCGCGAGCTCAACGATCCAGGTGCCCGGCCCTTCCAGGCGGTCCAGCGCTACACCGACGGCCTCCACGTCGCAGCCGAGCAGCTTGTCGGAACGCAAACCCTCGCAGAGCTCGACCAAGCCGATCAGTACATCCCCGGACTCACCACTGAACCCGCCTGGCCGACCCTGCGGGCACACCTGGTCGACCTCGCGGCCGAAGCTGGTAAGCACCCACTCCGCCACCTGCTGACAGCGGCCGCCGGTCGCGACCTCGAGACCGCAGGCGACATGGCCGCCGTCCTCTACTGGCGCCTCCCAGAGCTGGCGCCTGTCGACCCAGGTCCGCTTCCTTGGCTGCCCGGCATACCCGCAAGACTCCACAGCCATCCCGCGTGGGTGCCCTACCTGGCAAAGCGATCTCAGCTGGTCGCCGACCTCGCCGACCAGATCCAGATCATGCCTACCAAATTGGCGCCCACCGGTATGGGCTGCACCGGGAAGCCACCCGAGCACGGCCCTCGTCGGCGACATTGCAGTATGGCGGGCCGCCAACGGCATCAATCCCCAAGATCCACGATCAACCGGAGGAACTCAGCTCGAAATGCTTCCGGCCCTGTGGAAACAACGCCTCGACCGGGACATCGCGCGTGGCACCAACCCGCCCGTAGATGCGAGGGCCGGGCAAGCCACACGCAGGACGCACTGCACTCAGTCCAGGGGACGTCAGGCAGCGCCCGTACCAACAACCCGAACGGCGTCCCAGCGGGCCGTCCGCGCCCGGCCGATAGCACACCCAGTCGTCACATCTCGGCGCTCAGAACATGAGGTTGCACGCCACGCGGTGGCAGTACAGGCAGCAGCACGCTGCTGAATCCGGCTTTTTCAGATCAAGGGCCGGGCTCTGCCCGGCCAGCCGGCGCGTGTCCTCGCTTCGCTGCGGGCCGCGCCGCCGTCTGGGTTAGCGCGCCACGCGGTAGCGGAGGTAGACGAATCTTGAATTAAAGGTGCGGGTCTCGACGAGATCGAGATCCACCCGGCGCTCGCGCTGGGGAAAGAACGGAATGCCACCGCCAACCAGCACTGGGTAGACCATGGCCCGGTACTCGTTGATCAGACCCAACGCGGCCGCCTCGGCGGCGAGCGTCGCGCCGCCGATCGCGATGTCGCCCTCCCCCGGCTCGGCTCGCAACCGCTCGATCTCCTCCGCCAGGCCGCTGGAGGCCAGGCGGGCATTGCCCTGCACCGCCGACAACGTCGTCGAGAACACCACCTTTGGGAGCGGCTTCCAAAGCGCGGCCCACTCGAGCTCCGCGTCGTCGAGCGATCGATCCTGGTCGGCGGTCTCCCAGTACAGCATCGTCTCGTACAGCCGTCGTCCCAACAGGTGGACGCCGACCTCTCGAATCTCGTCGATCCAGAAGCGAAAGACCTCCTCGTCCGGCGCCGTCCAGTCGAAGGTTCCGTCCGGCCCGACGATGAAGCCGTCAAGTGAAACGCTCATCGAATAAGTCACGCTGCGCAACAGAAGTCCTCCTCGGTAACGAGTTTGACAGTACGACCACCGGACACCGCAGAACTCATCCCGGCTCGCCAAGTCCCCGCAGATCTCCCCGGTGCTGAGTGACGAAGTGAGGTGACTACGGGCCCACTAGAGCGCACTACTCAACGCAGGTCGGCGGACCGGCCCCACGCTCAACCGTTGACCCCCCCGGCGCACCGAGCCTGGTTCGGGACGAAGAGGTCTCAGGATCTCGGCCATCCGGACGAGCGTAACGCCTACCCAGACCAATATGACCGCGACGCCGGTACGATGTCGATCTTCACGACCGCACGCGGCCGCTTCGTGACTTAAGGGCTTTGTCGATCGAAAGGTCCTCAATATTCGGAGACACCCACGTCGGCGAGTGAACCGCTGCAAGGCGGTCTGGCCGGAGGCAGGGCTGGATCGATCGGCCGCGCCAATGACCAGGATTTACTAGCCGTCTCCAAGAAAGAAGATGATCATGACGCTGGAGGCCCGTGACAAGTTGATGTCACTGAGGGATGTCTCGGAAATGTTGGGCATCCCCGGTCACACGCCGAGCCATGGTCATCACCCAAGCGGGCCTCGGTCTGCGCATTCGCCGAGTTACTGGCGCTCGCGTACAGGATGTCGACTTTCTCCGGCGTACGGTGCGGGTCGAATTCCAGACAACCCAGGACGGCAAGTACCGAGTACCGCCCAAGCCACCAAGATCACGATGCGCGCTGCCGTTACCGGACGTGGTCGGCAAGGCACTCGCGGCGCACATCGCGGAGTCTCCGCCGACCGAGGACGGCTCACTCTTCACCACGGCCAACGGAAACCTGTACCGGCACGAGCATTACGGCGCGCGGATCTTTACTCCAGCAGTGAAGAATGCTGGCTGCCGGCTGGCATCGACGAGTCACGCACTGCGCCACCATTACGCCACGTGTCTTGCTGGCAGCCGGCGAGTCTGTGGTTGCAGTCGCCGAGAGGTTAGGCCATGAGAACGCGACGCTAGTGCTGAAGACTTACGGGCATCTGATGCCGGATTCTGAAGACCGAACCAGGCGCGCAATCGACGACGCGTGGGACGAGTGACGGAACACAGCCGGAATCCGATCACCGCTAGAGTGCATCGAGCCTTGTCAGAGGCCAGTTTCCTGAGTTGTGGCAGGTGTTGGATTCGAACCAACGTAGGCTTCAGCCGACGATTTTACAGACCGCTCCCTTTGGCCGCTCGGGCAACCTGCCTTGCCGCGTTGAGTTCCATCCTGCGGCGGGGAGAAACAATACCCAACTCCCGGGACTACGGGCCAACCACCTGCAAAGCCGGTTAGCTCGATTCGGCACAATGGCCCGGGCAGACATCTCAGAAATGGAGTAGCAAAGGTGGCAGGAGAGAGCTCGTTCGACATCGTCAGCAAGGTAGATCGGCAGGAAGTGGACAATGCCTTGAACCAGGCCGCCAAGGAGGTCCGGCAACGCTTCGACTTCAAGAACACTGACGCCAGCATTCGGTGGTCAGGCCCGGAGGTCGAGATGGAGGCAAACTCCGAGGAGCGTGTCAAAGCCGTGCTCGACGTTTTCCAGTCCAAACTCGTCAGGCGTGGGGTCAGCCTGAAGGCACTCGACGCCGGTGACCCAAGATCATCTGGCAAGCTCTACAAGATCACCGCAACGACCAAAGAAGGCATCAGCCAGGAGAACGCGAAGAAGGTCTCCAAGCTGATTCGCGATGAAGGGCCAAAGAGCGTTCGCGCTCAGGTCCAAGGTGATGAGCTTCGGGTGAGCAGCAAGAGCCGGGATGATCTTCAGAAGGTCCAAGCGTTGATCAAGGCTGCCGATCTCGACTTCGCCGTACAGTTCACAAACTATCGGTAGTCATCCCTCGGTCGACGTCTGTCGATCATGGCCACAACGTCTCTAAGATGATCACGACCCGCACAGCTGGTGTTGGGCAGTTCACACGGTAAGGATCACAGCATGGGTTTCTTCGATGAGCTGAAGGACAAGGCTGAAGAGTTCGGGGACAAGGCAAAGGAGGGTTTCGGCGCCGCCAAGGACAAAGCGGAAGACGTGATCGACAACGTCAAAGATCGTTTCGACGGTGATGACACTGTCGCCGACCAAGCCAAAGACGCAGCGGACTCCTCGACCGAAACCGCGTCCGATGCTGCGGATGGCATCAAGGAGGCAGTGGCCAATACCGCCGAATCAGCGAGGTCAGCTGCTGATGACGCCGGAGCGGCCGCGCAGGAGTCCGGACAGGATGTGGGTGAGTTCGCGCCCGTAGGGGCGACCGAGCCCGCGGTGGCGGCTGTCGAGGAAGCCACAGCGGCGGCGCAGGAGTCTGCCCAGGGCACCGGAGAAGCACTCGACGCGACAGAGCCCGCAGCATCCTCGGTTGATCAGGCGTCCCAAGATGCCGCCCCAGACACGAGAGCCGACTCTGCAACGACGTGATCAACGCAGGTGATGGATTTCGAGGAGCGCGCCCGGGCGGTGCTGCCACCGCACGTCAGTGCCTACTACGCGGCACCAGCCAGCTCTGAAGTCGATCTTGACGAAGGGACCGTCGAGTGGTCGGCAATCCGGTTCCGCGCGCGCTCGCGATCTGCCTTGACCCTCTCACGCTGACTCGCCCGTGGGCGCACTTCGCGTTGACTACTGGCACGTTGCGGCAGTTGGAACTAACGCTGAGTGATAGCAGCTAACGCGAAGTCGCTTCCGGCTTCTCAACCATCTCCTCGACCAGCGCCGCGGAGCTCGACCCTGAGCTGGGTCACGTCGCCGACCCACTCCAGCGCGTCGTACGGGCACTCCTCCACACAAATTCCGCAATACATGCACAGCGACCAGTCGATAGCGAAACGCTCGAGGACATTCCGGGTCCGCTCGCGGGCTCCAGCGGGCAAGCCCTCGACCGGCTCGGTATGCGAATCAATGTTGATGCACCAGCTCGGGCATTCTCGCGCGCAGATCATGCACGACGTACAGGCCGGTTCGATCAGGCGGATCCAGCGATGTGACGGCTCCGGCAGGCTCACGTACGCCTCCGCCGGACCCTGCCACCACTAGCGGACTCGGCCACCTCCGCCGGCTCAGCAGCAGGCTGCGAGTCATCGCGATCACCCCACACCGCAGGATCCGGGACCCCGGGAGGCACCATGCGTCGCCGGTTCGCCGAGGCGTCGGTCTCCCCCGGCTCCTTGGCTCCTGGCCAATCCAGACCGGTACGCGCGGCGAGCACTTCGTCTTTGCGCAGCGGCGTTCCCTGAAACTCCGGGTTGAGCAACAACCGACGGCTATCGCCGCCCACGAACTCCACGCCGAATAGTTCCGCAATTTCTCGCTCGTGCCACGCGGCACCGGCGTAGAGAGCTGCGCACAGTGTCGATGCGCGGATCATCACGAGGCAGCCAGCAATTCAGCATCATTGGCTCCGCTTTCGCTGCGAGATTGCGTACGAGCAGGACGATCCGGAAGCAATCCCGCCGACCGATCTCATCGACACAGCCGAGCCAATCGAAATAGTCGAAACCAGCCGTCTTCAGCGGCATCGACTGCGCTTAGCCACTCCTTCGGCGGGACGTCGATCACGATCCCACGCGTCCCATGAGCTGATCCAGCACCGCTGCCAAGGCCTCCGGCGGAGGCGGGCAGCCTGGCACGTACGCATCCACGGCAACGAGCTGATCGACACCTTTCGTCACGGCGTAGGAATCCCAGTACGGACCACCTGATGACGCGCAAGCCCCGAAGGAAATGACCGCGGGTCGCCGCCCAGCCTGCTGCTCGCAGCCGTCGATGACCGCCGCCACCGCCGGCGCCAGCCGATCAGTCACAGTCCCCGAGATCACGATCGCCACTTGAGCTCGCGCGTCAAGACCCGGCAACGGCCCTGCAGTGGTCGGTGCGGCGGCATCAAACTCCAGCGTGCAACAGGCCAACCCGACATCCAGCACATAAAGCGAGCCGTCGCCGTACCAGTCGACCCAGCGCATGACACCACGGTAATGCTCGCCGTCTAGCCCAAACGAAACCAAACCGTTGTACGGGAATTCTTGAAGATCTCAATGAGTTCTCATGGGCTGAAAGTCCACTAATTCATAGAAACGCCTGCCTATTATGGGTTTATTGGCAGCCTCAGCGGAGATCGCAGCCACGAACCCCCTGACCCTTACCAGCGAGTGAGGCGCGCCAAAGAAACGAGGCAAGCACAGTGGTGAAGCACGTCAATACCCTCGACCGGGTCGTGATCCGGTTCGCCGGGGATTCGGGTGATGGCATGCAACTCACAGGCGATCGATTCACCTCCGACTCGGCGACATACGGCAACGACATCTCGACACTGCCGAACTTCCCAGCCGAGATTCGCGCACCCGCCGGCACCTTGCCTGGCGTCTCGAGTTTCCAGCTGCACTTTGCCAACTTCGACATCATGACTCCGGGCGACAGGCCGGATGTGCTCGTCGCCATGAATCCCGCAGCCCTGAAGGCCAACATCGCCGATCTGCCGCGCGGCGGCGTGATCATCGCCGACTCCGCAGACTTCAGCAAGCGCAACCTCGCGAAAGTCGGATACGAGAGCGATCCGCTTACCGACGGCTCGCTTGAGGACTATCAGGTGCACGCCCTCGACCTGACCGGCATGACCATTGAAGCGGTGAAGCGGTTCGGACTGACCCGCAAGGACGCCAGCAGGGCGAAGAACATGTTCGCGCTCGGGCTGCTGTCCTGGCTCTATCATCGGCCGACCGATGGCACGATCAACTTCTTGACAACCAAGTTCGCCTCGAAGCCCGACATCCGAGACGCCAACATCACCGCATTCAAGGCCGGGTACGCCTTTGGCGAGACGACCGAGGTATTCGCCGTCACCTACGAAGTGGCACCCGCGCCCATGCCGCCGGGGCGGTATCGGCAAATCTCCGGCAACCTCGCGCTGGCGTACGGGTTGATCACCGCAGCACGAAAGGCCGGTCTACCCCTCTTCCTCGGCGCGTATCCGATCACTCCTGCGTCGGATGTCTTGCACGAGCTCAGCAAACACAAGCGATTCGGCGTGACCACCTTCCAGGCCGAGGACGAGATCGCCGGCGTCGGTGCAGCACTGGGTGCGAGCTTTGCCGGGCATCTTGGCGTGACGACCACGTCCGGCCCAGGCGTTGTCTTGAAATCCGAGACTATTGGTCTAGCGGTCGCAACCGAGCTGCCCTTGATCATTTGCGACATCCAGCGGGCCGGGCCGAGCACGGGAATGCCGACCAAGACCGAGCAGGCAGACCTGCTGCTGGTGATGTTCGGCCGTAACGGCGAGGCGCCGGTTCCGGTGCTAGCAGCGCAATCGCCCTCCGACTGCTTCCCCACCGCGCTCGAGGCCGTTCGGATCGCGATCAAGTATCGGACTCCTGTCGTGATCTTGTCCGACGGCTACATCGCCAATGGCGCGGAGCCGTGGCTGATACCCGACATCGAATCCATCCCGGCGATCGACCCGCAGTTCGCGTCGGCGAGCAATGGCACCGACAAAGCCGGTAAGCCGGTCTTCCTGCCGTATCTGCGTGATCCCGAACTCCTCGCGCGCCCCTGGGCGATCCCGGGAACGGCTGGTCTGCAACACCGCATCGGCGGCATCGAGAAGGCCAAGGACACCGGAGCAGTTTCCTACGACCCGGCCAACCACGAAGAGATGGTGCGCACCCGCCAGGCCAAGATCAACGGAATCGTACGAGACATTCCCGATCTGGTCGTCGACGATCCGGCCGACTCGGACGGCAAGCATGCGCGCGTCTTGGTACTGGGCTGGGGTTCGACGTACGGGCCGATCGTCGCCGCCGTGCGCCGAGTGCGTAAGACCGGGCGCCTGGTCGCCTATACGCACCTACGGCACCTGAATCCGTTCGCGGCCAACCTCGGTGACATATTGCGCAGCTATGACCGGGTCATCGTTCCGGAGATGAACACGGGTCAGCTGGCTCTGCTGCTGCGCGCGAAATACTTGGTGGACGTCCGCAGCTATTCCCAGGTTCGCGGATTGCCAATCTCGCTCAGCGAACTCGCTCGTGATCTTGAAGCCGAAATCGATCAATTGGAAGGAACGAACCCGTGACCGCCGTCGATCAGCTGCATTCGGAGCTTGATCATCCGCTGACCACACGAGAGGCTTCCACTATGCCTTCCCCGCTCGGCCCCGATGGCACGAGCTACCGAGGGCTAGCTGGCGTACCACTTTCTCTTGAGCCGCTGAACCGCAAGGACTTCACGAGTGATCAAGAGGTGCGCTGGTGCCCCGGCTGTGGCGACTATGCGGTACTTGCGGCGTTCCAGGGATTTATGCCGGAGCTGGGGATCAAGCGCGAGAACACCGTGATTGTTTCCGGCATCGGCTGTTCTTCGCGTTTCCCCTACTACGTGGACACCTACGGCATGCACTCGATCCATGGCCGAGCGACGGCGATCGCCACCGGGGTCGCGACGTCGCGCGAGGACCTGGCGGTCTTTGTGATCACCGGTGACGGCGACGCGTTGTCCATTGGCGGGAATCATCTGATCCATCTGCTGCGCCGCAACGTGAATCTGACGATCTTGCTCTTCAACAACCGGATCTACGGACTGACCAAGGGCCAGTACTCCCCCACCTCGGAGATCGGCAAGATCACCAAGTCAACTCCGATGGGGTCGCTCGACAACCCGTTCAATCCCATCTCGCTGGCGCTCGGCGCAGAGGCAACCTTCGTCGCACGCACGATCGACTCCGATCGGAAGCACTTGACCAGCGTGCTCCGGGCAGCCGCCGCACATCGCGGCAGCTCGTTGGTGGAGATCTATCAGAACTGCCCGATTTTCAATGACGGGGCATTCGATGCGATCAAGGATCCGGCCACATCAGCGGATGCAATCATTCCGCTAACCCACGGCGAGCCGATCCGCTTCGGTGTAGACGGTCACCTTGGCGTCGTCCGCGATCCGCAGACCGGGGCCTTCTCGGTGGTCGAAGTGGCCGATGTCGGTGCGGACGCCCTGGTCGTCCACGATGCTCATCTCGCCGATCCATCGTTTGCTTTCGGGCTATCCCGGCTCACCGACGCAGGGATACTCCACCGGGCACCCATTGGCATCTTCCGCGATGTCGATGCGCCTGCGTACGACGACCTGGCCCGTGACCAGGTCGCGTTGGCAGCCAGCCTGGGCAACGACGACGACGCCCTTCAGTCGGTGATCAACGGCGGGGACACCTGGACCGTACGGTAGCGGCCCAGCGCGAGCCAGTTACGCAGCGCAGATCGGCTACTTTGCCCCATCGGGCGCACAGCTGACCGGCTCGCTGACTAGAGTTCGCTCCATTGAGGACGCCCTTATGATCGCGAGAGTCGGTATTGCGCGAGCGATCACCAGGAACAATGGGTCAGGAGACGAACCATGAGCTCGAACAACCCGTACGGTGCTCAATGGGATGAAGGGGGGTCTCAGCCACCGATGCCAGGCCAAGGGCCGAATGTCGGCCCCGGCCCGGGGCAGCAGCCGTCGCCGTACCGATACCCGCAACAGCCTCCGGCCGGATACCCTCAACAAGGCCTCCCGCCGGATACCCGCAGCAGCCGACGGCTGGCAGCCCGTCCAGCGCGTCTGGGTACTCGTTCGGACCGTTCGCTCCAGAGCAGCAGCAAACCGGATGGGGTGGTGGTCCTCAGCCTGGCCAATACGGGGGTCCGCCCCGCGCGTACGACCCAGCACCAACTCGGCAAGCGCCGAAGCAGCCGAAGAACAGAACCAAAATCTTGATCATCATCGGGGCGGCTGCGCTGGCGGTGATTCTGGTGGCCGTCGCCGTCATCGTGGCAACCAGAGACAAGCCCAGCGCGGATCCTCAGGGTGGCCAGAACCCCGGCGGCAGACCAGCAGAGCGGCGCACCGCAGAACACGCCGCGGCCTTCTGACGCAGTGTCGGCGTACCTACAAGCCCTGGCCGCCGGTGATGCAACCGCCGCGCTGTCCTACTCCGCAGATCCAGCTCCTACCGGGCCCTTGTTGACCAATGAGGTGCTGGCCGAATCCCGGAATCGTACTGCAGCTGACCGGGATAGATGTTCCGGTCGTCGATGATCAGAACGTGAAGTCTGTTTCCGCGACGTACACACTCGGTAGCTCGGTGGTCAACGAGACTTTCGACGTTGTGAAGGTATCGGGAACCTGGAAGCTCAGCCGCGCCGTCAAGGATCTCGATCTTGCCTTCATCGTGGACGGGCCGGTTCCGGTCAAGATCAATGGTGTGAAGGTCACCGAGGAATCGGTCGCTGTGCTGCCTGGCTCGTACGCATTTACTACCGGCCTGCCATATGTCAGCTTTGGGTCCAAGAACGTTGTGCTGGTGCGGAGCCCCTATGTCGACGCCGACACGTACAACATCCAAAGCCAGCTGACTGGCGCCGGGAAGAAGGCCGCCATTTCAGCCGCCGAGAAGAGCTTCTCCAAGTGCCTGAAGGCCCATTCGCTCACTCCGAAAAACTGCCCGCAGAAGTTCAAGTCCAAGTACAGCTACAACAAGAGCTCGATCACCTGGCGACAGGCTGGCAAGGACCCCTTCCGGAAACCGTCGGTGACTTTCAGCGGAACGCAGGCTCGGGTTCAGGTTCCGATCGACTTGAAACTGTCGGGGAGTTGCAGCTATCAGGGCCGATCCGGTAACTGCTCGGGCTCGCTGACCGGGACGTCCGTCGCGGTGATCAAGGTGACCGCCAAGCCGCTCAAGGTCAAGTGGCTCTGAGGAGTCGAGTAAGTGACTACCGATCGGTAGCATGTGCCGAGTGACCGAGACGGCTGCTCCCCGACCTGCTATCGACTTCTCCACCTTTGATCGAAGCATTCGTATTCAGGATGATCTTTTTCGGCATGTAAACGGCACGTGGCTCAATACCACCCAGATCCCAGCCGACAAGCCGGTGACTGGCGCATTCATGGAGTTGCGCGATCAGGCTGAATCGGCGGTTCGCGACATCATCACCACCATCGAGAGCGGGGAGCCGGGCTCGGATGAGGCCAGGATTGCCGATCTGTACGCCAGCTTCATGGACGAGGAGGCCGTCGAGGAGGCAGGATCGGACCCGGTTCTGCCGCTGCTTGCAGCCATCGATTCTGTCGAGACTCTGTCGGACCTGACGCGGATGCTCGGCGGCTTCGCCCGTCAGGCGGTAGCCGGGTTGGTGGCGCTGCAGGCCGAGCCGGACCCTGGTGATCCCAATCGCTATGTGATGTTTGCTGGGCAGGGCGGGTTGGGCCTGCCCGACGAGGAGTACTACCGCGGCGACGAGTATGCCGAGATTCGCGCCAAATATCTCGCTCATATCGCGACATCCTTCGGGCTCGCCGACATCGCGGACTCCGCGACTGAGGCGCAGCAAGTATTTGATCTTGAGACTGAGATCGCTGCGACACACTGGGACAAAGTCAAGTGTCGTGATCTTCGACTGATGTACAACCTGATGAGCCTCGACGAGTTCACGGCGAGCTGTCCTGGTCTGCAGTGGCGCGAGTTCCTGGCAGGTGGTGACATAGCCGAGTCGACAATGGGTGAGCTGGTGGCGATGCAGCCATCATTTTTTACTGAGGTTTCGGCGCTGCTCACCGAGGACCGACTGCCGGCCTGGCGCGCCTGGGCCCGCTGGAAGGTGATCAACTCCCTGTCGCCGTATCTCTCGAACGCCTTTGTCGAGGAGAACTTCCGCTTCTACGGAACGGTTCTGATGGGTACGCCCGAGCTTCGCGAGCGGTGGAAGAGGGCTGTCGCGCTGGTCGAGGTCTCGGTCGGTGAGGCAGTTGGCAAGATCTACGTCGACCGCCATTTCTCCCCGGTCGCCAAGGATCGGATGGATCAGCTGGTGGCCAACCTGATCGAGGCGTACCGGCGCTCCATCACCGATCTTGACTGGATGACTGAGGAGACCAAGGAAAGCGCACTGACCAAGCTCGCCAAGTTCCGATCACACATCGGCTTCCCGACCAAGTGGCGGGACTATTCCTCGTTGATGATCAGCCGCGATGACTTGATCGGCAACGTCATGCGGGTGGCCGATTTCGAGGTGAACCGAGCTCTGAACAAGATCGGCCAGCCGATTGACCGCGAAGAATGGCTGATGACGCCGCAGACGGTCAACGCTTACTATCACCCGCTCAAGAACGAGATCGTCTTCCCGGCCGCGATCTTGCAGCCGCCGTTTTTCAACGAGTACGCCGACGACGCGGTCAACTACGGCGGAATCGGTGCGGTGATCGGACATGAGATCGGCCACGGCTTCGACGATCAAGGCTCCACCTGCGATGGCGACGGCATGCTGCGTAACTGGTGGACCGAGAAGGACCGGGAAGCCTTCGAAGAGCGCACTCTGGCCCTGATCGACCAGTACAACGCGCTGCAGCCGGTGCAGGCACCAGGCCATCATGTCAACGGCCAGCTGACCATCGGCGAGAACATTGGTGATCTTGGTGGACTCTCGATCGCCTTCAAGGCGTACCAGATCGCTCACGAGGGTGATCCGGAGCCGTTGCGGGACGATTACACGCCGGAGCAGCGGCTCTTCCTGAGTTGGGCCGCGGTCTGGCAAGCAAAGGTGCGGACGGAGATGTTGTTGCAGCGGATGGCAACCGACCCGCACTCCCCCGCTGAGTTTCGCTGCAACCAGATCGTCCGGAACCTGTCAGAGTTCTACGCCGCCTTCCACGTAGCAGAGTCCGACGCCCTCTGGCTCGACGAAGAGCAGCGAGTCAAGATCTGGTAACTGGGTTGCGGCAACCTACGTGCACGTAGATTTCTGACGGTCTGCACAGGTTGCTGCCTATGCAAACCGCTAGCAAACCATGCAGACCCGAGCAGACTGAGGCGGATTCAGACAAGGCGCTGACCGCATCAACTGGCAATGATCGTTCGCCCACGTACATAAAGGCGATAGGACTGGTCGAGTGCTCGAGCCAGATCTGTCATTGTTCGGCTCGCACGCTGCGGCATTACCTCAGACCAGACGAAACGGCTCATCCCCCGGAGATCGGCGCGCATGGCGTCTTCTCGCTTCTTCTCGCGAATGACACATTCCGAAGCTGTCTCGTTCGGGCGCAGCAGCCGTTGGTATTTGATCTTGCCATCGAACTCACCGAGATGGCGCTGCTCCTCCCAATAGAAGTCGGAGATTCCAAGCAGCGAACCGCCATGATCGACGACGCGGTATTGAAGTTCTGGCATCGGGATGCCGAACCGATGGAATTGGACTCTCGTAACAGACTCGCCCGGTGATTCAGCACGAGGATCGGCGAGTCTGACAGCCAGTCGGCCGTGTCGCGATCCGGGGAAATATGCGAAGCGCAGTTGAAGCTCTTCGATGTCCTCCCTGAGTTTCGGGTTTTGGTGAAGTGCGGAGTCCGCGGTCACCACACCCCCTTCGAGGCTAGACCGGCAGGCAACTTCCCACACGGCGCGGGCCGGGTTGATCGCCGTGACGCCACCGTAGACGCCAAGATCGTCTTCAATGTCCTGTGTCACGACATGATGGTTGATCTTCGCTGCTCGGTGCGAACAGCCACTGTCAAGCCGGACCAGGTGGACAATAGAAAGATCTTCCTGATAAAGCGCAAAGCCGTGTAATGCAGCGGCCGATGGACCTGTCAGAGCCACCGGTCCCCGCTGCGCAGCCAAGGCGGCCCGAGCATGGAGCAGATGTTTGCCAGCGTCGTCGGTTGAGTTGTAGACGTCGGCCGACGCGTACATCCCACGACGTAGGCGTACGACCACACCCTCGCGACGGGCCGTCGCGAGCGTACGGTCGGTCTCGCCAGAGTCGATAGCTTCAGCCCGGCTGAAGTATCCGCGATCAGTGCGGAGCAGATGTCCAAAGTGTGCAGTCATGCTGGCAACCCTGGAGGCCAGAACGCCGTGCGCGTAACCATCCCCTTCAAATCTGTGGATAAGTGGAGCAAGATCTTTTGCAGTTCGCTGAGAGTCTGAGTGTCAACCATCATCGCCACCGGGCTGAGGTCTGCATAGTTTGCTGCCGGTCTGCATAGGTAGCAACCTGTGCAAACCGCCTGAAACCTACGTGCACGTAGGTTTCGGCGCCAAGAGGTCGGGCTCTGTGGTCAGCGGAATCAGGCGGTACGCGTCACGACGGTGGTGCAGAGGTCGTCGAGGGCGTCTCGGGCAGAGCCGGCAGGGAGGGGGTCGAGGAGGGAGCGGGCGGCCTCGGCGCGCTGGCGGACCTCCTCGCGCGCCTGATCGATGCAACGGTGGCGGCGCAGCAGATCCAGTACCTCGTGGAGCGCAGCGTCGTCGTGCAAATCCGAGTCGAGCAGCTGAAGCAGCCGAGCATCTGCAGGGTCACGTGACTTGCGGGCCAGGAGTGTCGGCAGCGTCAGGATGCCCTCGCGAAGATCGGTTCCGGGGGTCTTCCCGGTGTCGTCGCTCGTGATGTCGATGATGTCGTCGCTGAGCTGAAACACCACGCCAATTTGCTCACCAAAGTCGGCCATCACCCGCTGCAGCTCCGGCGCCGCACCAGAGATCTTGGAACCAAACAGCGCCGACGTCGCGATCAAGGAACCGGTTTTGTCTGCGACGACCTGGAGATAGTGATCAAGAGGATCCGCGCCGCTGGGTCCTACGGTTTCGGCGATTTGGCCCTGCACGAGTCGAGAGAAGGTACGCGCCTGGAGCCGCACGAAATCCGGCCCGAGGTCGCAGACGATGTCCGAGGCGCGCGCGAACAGCAGATCGCCGACCAGGATCGCCACCGTGTTTCCCCAGCGGGAATTCGCACTCACCGAGCCACGGCGAATACCGGCCTCGTCCATCACGTCGTCGTGATAGAGGCTCGCCACGTGGGTCAGCTCAACGACCACTGCGGCCTTCACCACATCCGCAGTGGCGGCGCGCGGCCCGAGGTAGGAGCCGAGGACGACAAGCAGCGGCCTGAAGCGTTTCCCGCCAGCTGCGATGATGTGCTGCGCGGCTTCGGTCACCAGGTCCGAATCCGCTTCGGCGGCCTTGAGCAGCGCGGCCTCGATGAGCTCAAGCTGGTCCCTCACAGAGGCCTCGAACACCTCGTCTCGCGTCTGTTCAGCCAGCACTCTTCCTCCGTTTTCCTCCGCGAGCGTCGGTTGACGCTCGCAGAGCGTACGCATTGCCGTCAGCGAATGAATTCACCTGCTTGCTGGGCCAGGGCCAACAGCGGGCCCGGAAATACCCCGAAGGCTACCGTCGCGACTACACCGACACCGACGGCCGTCAGCGTGGTCCAGCCGGGACGCACCACGCTGGTCGCCATCTTCCTCGGGTCGGCAAAAAACATCAGCACGATGACACGGATGTAGAAGAAGGCTGCGACGACGCTGATCACCACCGCAACGACAACCAGCCACTGAACCCCACCACTCCAGGCCGCCGCAAACACGGCCCACTTGCCGACAAAACCGCTGGTCAGCGGGATTCCGGCGAAGCTCAGCATGAAGATCGAGAAGATGGTCGCTGCCAGCGGATGGCGACGACCCAGCCCGATCCAGCTGTTGAGCGTGGTCGCCTCGCCGGTTGGGTCGCGAACCATGGTCACCAGGGCGAATGCTCCGATCGTCGCCGCCCCGTACGCGACCAGGTAGAACATCACCGATGACACGCTGGTCAACGCGCCCGGCTTGCTGCCCGTGATGGCCTGTGACGCTCCCACAAACGCGGTCATCATGAAGCCGGCATGAGCGATCGAGGAGTACGCGAGCATCCGCTTCACATCGGTCTGGGTGATCGCTAGCACCGAACCGACTGCCATGGTGGCAACCGCGATGATCGCCATTGCCGGCTGCCAGTCCCAGCGGTCAGCACCCAATCCGACGTAGAAAACGCGCATCAGGGCACCTACGGCCGCGATCTTGGTGCAGGCCGCCATGAACCCAGTGACGGGTGTGGGAGCGCCCACGTATACGTCTGGGGTCCAAGAGTGGAAAGGAACGGCGCCGAACTTGAAGAGCAGGCCAACCCCGAGCATCGCCATCCCGGCTAGCAGCAGCCCCAGCCCCTGTTTGCTGTTGCGCAGCGCATCATCGATCGCGGCCAAAGTGAAGGATCCGGAATAGCCGTAAAGGAGGGCCGCACCGTAGATGAAAAAAGCCGAGGAGAGCGCGCCCAACAAGAAGTACTTGAGGGCGGCCTCTTGCGACAACAGCCGACGCCGTCGGGCGAGCCCACACAGCAGATAAAGCGGCAACGACAAGATCTCCAACGCGACGAACATCGTGATCAGGTCGTTGGATGCCGGAAACAGCATCATGCCCAACAACGCAAACAGAGCAAGCGGAAAGACCTCGGTGTGCTCGACGCGACTCCGGATCGCCTCCCGCTCCGCAACCGTGCCGGGCACTGCCGCGGCCTGCGGGGCGAAGACACTCGAGTTCTCGATCTTGGTTTCGGCGAACATCAGCAGCGCTGCGGCACTGAAGATGATCAAAATCGTCCACATGAAGTAGGTCGGTCCGTCGAGCGCAAGCGAGTCGACCGCGACGACCGCCTGAGCGCCGGATGCCCAGTTCAGCAGCGTCGTCGCCAGCGCTGCCGCCAGCGACACGAAAGTGATGACCAGCTGCACCACGCGCCGGATCTCGCGCGGGGCGACCGCCTCAGCAAGGACACCTACGCAGGCTCCAGCAAAGATCAACAGCACCGGCGCCAGCAGCCCGTACTCGATGTTGGGTGCCGTAATCTCCATCGGCATCAGCATCACGGCGATCATTAGCGGCCTCCCTCAGCACTGACCCGTGGTTGCGGATCAGTCACCCCGACATGCTGCATAGTGGCCTGAGTCGACGGCTCGATGATCGACAACAGCGGTTTCGGAAAGAAGCCGAGCACCAAGATCAGCAGCACCAGCGGAGCCATCGCGAGCCGCTCCCGCCCATTGATCTCGGTGACCTTCTCGCGGACCTCGGGAGCAACCGGCCCCGTCATGGTCCGCTGATACATGATCAAGATGTAAAGCGCAGCCAGGACGATGGCAAGCGTCGAGATCGCCGCGTACGCGGGATGTCGGCCGAACGTACCGGCCAACACCATGAACTCAGACACAAAGCTCGACAGGCCGGGCAACGACAAGGTCGAGAGCCCGGCGAACAGCAGTAGGCCGGCTAGCACCGGCGCCACTTGATCAACCCCGCCGTACGCGTTGATGTCACGCGATCCGCGGCGCTTGATCAGATATCCCGCCATCACGAACAACGCAGCGGTAGACATCCCATGGTTGAGCATGTAGAGCGTCGAGCCGGTCAGGCTTTGGCTGGTGAACGCGAAAATGCCGAGCACGATGAACCCGAAGTGGCTGATCGATGTGTACGCGACGAACCGCATGATGTCTCGACTGCCGATCGCCAAGATGGCGCCGTACAAGATCGAGATGGTTGCCAGGACCAAGACCACCGGAGTCGCCCATTGGCTGGCCTCAGGAAACAGGCCGAGGCAGAACCTGATCATGCCGAAGGTGCCGATCTTGTCCATCACGCCGACCATCATGGTGGCGCTGCCAGGCGTGGATTCCTCCGCCGCATCCGGCAGCCAGGTGTGCAGTGGCACCAGCGGCGCCTTGATCGCAAACGCAAACATGAAGCCGACGAACAACCAGCGGCCGGTGCCAGTAGCAATGTCCAGCTGGCTCAACGTGCTCAGCAGGTAACTCGGCGCTCCCACCTTGGCCGACTGCACGTACAAGCCGATCACCGAGGCGAGCATCACAAATCCGCCGAGCAAGCCGAAGATCAAGAACTTGGCTGCTGCGTACGTCCTGCGCGGCCCGGGCCCGAAGCCGCCGATCAGGAAGTACATCGGGACCAGGATCACCTCGAAGAACACGTAGAACAAGAACACGTCGGTTGCCAGAAACAGGAATAGCGCACAGCTCTGGACTGCGAGGATGAGAGCGAAAAACACCCGAGCGTCATACTTGGGAGCAATTGTTGCCGCACGCCCGTCGATCGGCTCGGCGCTGACACCCACCCCGTCAAAGTCACGCCAGGACGCAATGATCACTACTGGAGTGATGATCACCACCAGGAGTACCAGGGTGAGGCCGAGACCATCGAGACCAAGTGCGTAGTAAGCCCCCAGCGGCTTGATCCATGGCACTTGCTCAACCAGCTGCATGCCGCCGCCGATCCTGAACCGGCTAGCGATCACCAGGGCGAAGGCAAACGTGAGCAACGAAAAAACCAAGGCCAGTTGCTTGGCGCCCTTGGCACCGGTGAAGATCAACACCACAGCGCCGACGGCCGGAAGGAGCGCCAAGATGGTGAGCCAGGGAATAGTCATCTTCTGCTCCCCCTAGCCCAGCCGGCCTAGCAAGATGACCACGCCGACGATTGCCGCTCCAACGGTCATCGTGAGCGCGTACGAGCGAACGAAACCGTTCTGCACGCGTCGTAGCCGGGATGACATGCCGCCGATCGCCGCCGCCGTGCCATTCACCGCGCCGTCGATCCCGGAATTCTCGAAACGCACCAGGCCCTCGGTGAGCTGCTGCCCCGGTCGCATGAACACGGCCTCGTTGAAGGCATCGCCGTAAAGATCATTGCGGCCGGCCACGGTGAGGAACGACTGGCTCGCTGGCTGAGTGATCGGGATTTCGCGACGTGGTCCGAAGATCCACACGCTGATCGCAACACCGATGGCGACGACGACCAGCGTGACGAGGGCGGTCGTCGAGAAGTAGAACAGACCGTGTTGCTCCTCGGGCACTCCGCCGCCTACCGCGGGATCGAGCCAGCCGACAATCCAGTTGTTGAGCACCAAGCCGCCGATGGCCGAGCCGATGCCCAAAAAGATCAAGGGCACGGTCATCACCAGCGGTGACTCGTGCGGGTGCACATCCGGCTTCCAGCGCTTCTTGCCGACGAACGTCATCAACATCAGACGGGTCATGTAAAAGCCCGTGACGCCGGCGCCGAGCAGCGCAAGACCACCCACGACGGCGCTGTGCTGGAAGGCCACCTCGATGATGTGGTCCTTGGAGTAGAAGCCAGAGAAGAACGGGAAGCCGATAATCGCCAAATAACCGGCCGCGAAGGTGACGAAGGTGATCGGCATCAGCGTCCTGAGCGCCCCGTAATGGCGCATGTCGACCTCGTCGTTCGTGGCATGCATCACCGAACCCGCCCCCAAGAACATGTCAGCCTTGAAGAAACCGTGCGTCAGCAGATGGAAGATCGCGAACGCGTAACCGGCCGGCCCGATGCCCGCCGCCAACATCATGTAGCCGATCTGGGACATCGTCGAGCCGGCCAACACACGCTTGATGTCGTCCTTCGCACAGCCGATCCAGGCGCCGAACAGCAGGGTTACCGTGCCAACCACGACGACGACGGTGCTCGCAGTCAGGGATTGCGCGTAGATCGCGTTGCTGCGGGTGATCAGGTACACCCCAGCCGTCACCATGGTCGCCGCGTGAATCAGAGCCGACACCGGAGTCGGACCCTCCATCGCGTCGAGCAGCCAGGACTGTAACGGCACCTGAGCTGACTTTCCACACGCTGCGAGCAGGAGCAGCAACCCCATGATCAACGCAATCGTGCTGCTCACCTTGGGCATGCCGTCGTTGACGTCGACAAAGGCCGACGACCCGAAGGTTGCCAGCATGAGCATGATCGCCAGCGACATGCCCATGTCACCGACGCGGTTGACCACGAACGCCTTCTTCGCAGCAGTTGCGGCCGTCGGCTTGTACTGCCAGAAGCCAATCAGCAAGTACGACGCCAGGCCGACGCCCTCCCAGCCAACGAAGAGCACCAGGTAGTTGTCAGCAAGGACGAGCAGCAACATCGCGGCGACGAACAGGTTGAGGAAAGCGAAAAAGCGGCGCCGCCGATCATCATGCGCCATGTAGCCGATGGAATACACATGGATCAGACCGCCGACGCCGGTGATCAACAGCACGAAAACGATGGAGAGCTGGTCGATGAGCAGCCCGACATTGATGTCCCAACGTCCACTGGAGATCCAGTTGTACAGCGGTACTGACACCGCACGGGTGGCAACGTCGCGGCCAAGCATCTGGACGAAGTAGACCAGACCCAGAGCGAACGAGATCAGCGGCGCGATCGCGCCGAGGTAAGGGGCCCAACGATCGGCCCGCCGGCCAACCAAGAGCAAGATCGCAGCGCTCAGGGCAGGGATGGCGATCAGCAGCCAGGACACGGTGAACAGGCCGGTGGCCGGCACAGGCGTCTCGAGTGGGGGCATCAGAATCCTTTAGAACTTCAGCAGATTCGCGTCGTCGACTGAGGCCGAGTGACGGGTACGGAAGATGGTCACGATGATCGCTAGGCCGACCACAACCTCCGCGGCGGCGACGACCATCACGAAGAACGCGGCCACCTGGCCATCAAGGGCACCGTGCATCCGCGAGAACGTGACCAGGGTGAGGTTGGTGGCATTGAGCATCAGCTCGACGCACATGAAGGCCACGATCGCGTTACGCCTGATCATGAAACCGACAGCGCCGATGGTGAACAAGATCGCGGAGAGAACACGATGTAGTTGCAGTCTGGGTTCATCCTTTTTTGGGCTTCCTCGCTCGCGCCCGGTCGCGCGTTCCAGGTCCGCTCTTCCTCCTCGCTTGGCGACGATCGGAACTCGGTTGCTCGCACCAGCGACGCAGTGCGTCGCCTCGCTGCGTCGTCCAGAGCGGACCGCGCGCGACCTACCCGACGCTCGCGAGATGCCGTCCTCATCATGTTTCGTCCTCAGTGGTCCGCGGCGCTTGCTCGTCGGCAATGGCGTCGACTGTTTGATCGACTGGCTTGACCAGGTCTCGGCTGTTCGCAACGGTGCCGCGGGCTTTCAACGTGCCCGAGACCGAAAGCTCCGAGACGCTTCCGTCGGGTAGCAGAGCTGGCGTGTCTACCGCGTTGTGCCGCGCAAAGACTCCTGGAGTGGGCAGCGGACCCGGATGCTGGCCGGTCTCGGCGTAACGCTTCATTCTGGTCCCGGCCAGATCTGCCTGGGTACGACGCTTGGTCAGCCGCTCGCGGTGGGCGAGCACCATGGCTCCGACGGCTGCGGTGATCAGCAACGCCGACGTCGCCTCGAAAGCGAAGACATAGCGATTGAAGATCAGCGCCGCGATGCCCTGGACGTTACCGCCATTCTCCGCATTGTCGGCGCGTAGTCCGATCGTGGGACCGACAATCGCATTGCCTATCGCAAGAACCAGCAAGGCACCAAAACCCAGCCCCGCGAGCACGGCCAGGGTGCGCTGCGCCTTGATCGTCTCGACGAGCGATTCCCGGATATCGACGCCAACCAGCATCAGCACGAACAAGAACAACATCAAGATCGCGCCGGTATAGACAATGATCTGGACGACGAAGAGGAACGGCGCCTCCTGGGCCGCGTACTGCACCGCCAGGGAGATCATCACCGCCGCGAGGCAGAGAGCGGAATGCACCGGCTTGCGGGCCAGGATCATGCCAAGCGCACCCAAGATCATCACCGGCGCAAGCATCCAGAAGGCGATCGCCGCACCGGTGACCAGCGGTATCGACAACGCAGTGAGCATGATCATCATCGACCCTTCGCCTGCTGCTTGCGTCGGTATCGAAAGCCCTGGTTGATCGGCCGCGACTCCGCATCGCTGATGTCACCGGCACGATCGTCCGGTTGACCCGTCGCAGGCAGACCGAGGAAGTACGCCTGCTCATCGTCGCCCAACGTGCGTTCGTGAGGTGGCTGTTCCATGCCGGGTAGCAGCGGAGCAAGCAGATCAGCCTTCTCATAGATCAACTTCTCGCGGCTGTCATCGGCGAGCTCGAATTCGTTCGTCATGGTCAGGGCCCGCGTCGGACATGCCTCGATGCACAGACCACACAAGATGCAGCGCAGATAGTTGATCTGGTAGACGCGTCCGTAGCGCTCGCCGGGTGAGTACCGCCCATCCTCGGTGTTCTGCGCGCCCTCGACGTAGATCGCGTCGGCCGGACAGGCCCAGGCACACAGCTCGCAACCGACACACTTTTCCAGGCCGTCCGGCCAGCGGTTCAGTTGATGCCGACCATGAAAGCGCGGTGCGGTGACCCGAGGCCCGTTCGGATAGTCGATGGTGAAGGTCTTGCGGAACATCGTCCGGAAGGTCACGCCGAAGCCGGCAACAGGATCCAGGATTCCCATCAGGCCTCACTTCCTTCCTTGGCACGCTGTTCATCGGGCGTCAGGACCTGGGCAAATTCCGGCAGCACCTGGTCACCCATCGGCGGGACAGGGTAACCGCCAGCGAAGGCATCGAACTCACCCACGTCCTCTTCCCCGGCCTTTCCAGCCTCTGCCGGCTCCTCCCGGCCGCCGAAGAACGCCAGGCCGACCAGCACGATAAACACCGCGACGGCAGCGATCCAGAATCCTTGGCCGCTAAACCATCCCTCGCGCTGACCCATCCTCAAGATCGCGATCATGAGCGTCCAGACGAGTGAGATAGGAATCAGCCAGCGCCAGCCGAACCGCATGAACTGGTCGTAGCGCAGCCGCGGCAGGGTGCCTCGCAGCCAGATGAAGATGAAAAGCATCACCAACACCTTCACCACGAACCACAGGAAGCCCCAGTACCCGCTGTCGGCGCCGGGCAAGAGGTTGAACGGCAACGGAGCGTGCCACCCGCCCAAGAAGAGGGTGGCGGCCAGCGCGGACACCGTGATCATGTTCATGTACTCCGCCATGAAGAACATGGCGAAACGCATTGAGGAGTACTCGGTGTGGAAGCCCCCAACCAGCTCGCCTTCCGCCTCCGGCAGATCGAACGGGGCCCGGTTGGTCTCTCCGACCATCGAGATCAAATAGATCACGAACGACGGCAGCAGTTGCACCGCAAACCAGAGCGGTATGCCGAAAACCGTCGCCGGCTCGGCTTGCTTGGCCACGATCTCCGAGGTGGAGAGGGAACCGGCGTACAGGAAGACAGCTACCAGAGCCAGCCCCATGGCGACCTCGTAGCTGATCACCTGCGCGCTGGAGCGCAATGCGCCGAGCAAGGAGTACGTGGACCCGGATGACCAGCCTGCGAGAACGATCCCGTAGACCCCGATCGAGGCAACAGCGACGATGAAAAGCACCGACACCGGCAGATCGGTCACCTGCAACGGCGTGGTGATGTCGGTGAACGGTACGCGCACCAGCCCGGCCATCGGGATCACCGCAAAGGCAGTGATCGCGGGAATGGCGACGACGAACGGGGCAAGGGTGAAAACGACCTTGTCGGCGGCAGTCGGGGTGAAGTCCTCCTTGAACATCAGCTTCATGCCATCGGCCAAGGACTGCAGCAGGCCGAACGGCCCGTTCATGTTCGGTCCCTTGCGGTGTTGCATGAAGGCGACGACGCGGCGCTCATACCAGATGGTGAAGAGCGTCAGCACCAGCAGGACCACGAATGCGAACAGTGCCTTGAGCAGCACCACCCACCATTTCTCGTTGAAGAAGACCTCGAGATCCATCGCTGCGACGAGCAGGTTCATTGGCTTGCCTCCGCTACGTCCCCTGAGCCCTCCGACGAGCTCAGGACTGCGCCTGTCGAAAGGGCGCGCTTCGTCGAGCTCAGCGCGCATGTCGAGATCCCCGGGGCCGATCGTCACCAGATCACCAGCACTCGCCGCGAGGTGCTGCGGAATCCCGAGACCCGGAGCTCGGCTCGGTAACCACACCACGCCGTCGACCATCTCGGGGTCGACGACCGCTGGCAGCGTAATCGTGCCTCGGTCATTACTGATCATCGCAACAGTGCCGATCCCCGCACTCGCGGCGGTGCTTGGGCTCATCCTGGCTTCGGGTGTGCGGGCCGTGGCCTGTAGATACGGTTCGCCGGCCACAGCGCGGCTGTCGTCGATCGCCATTCGCCAGGTAGCGAGCAGAGCCGAAGTGCCGCTGGGCGCTGCCGGCTCGCCGGCCGCATAGTCAGGCGCCTCGCTGCGCTCGCCCTCCCAGATGTCCAGCTCGTCGAGCTCAGCGCGAGCTTCAGCAGGCGTACGAAAGCCCAGATCGCTGCCCAGGGCATCGGCGAGCGCGGCCAACACCCTGAGGTCAGGCATGTCGTTGGGCGGTTCGATCACCACGCCGAAAGGCCGTCGCCTGCCTTCCCAGTTCACGAAGGTGCCCGATCGCTCGTGCATCAGCGAAACTGGGAAGACCACGTTGGCCCGTTCGGTGACGAGCCGAGACACGCGTCTCCAGACTGATCAGGAAGCCCACCGCTTCCAGTCCCTCGAGGACGGCTTGCGGATCCACGAAGTCATTCGGGTCGACGCCCGCCACGATGAGAGCCTTCAGCTCCGCGTCAGCAGCACCGATCAAGATCTCATCCGCGTCGCGACCTTCCAGGGACGACAACGATTCACTACCCCAAGTCGTCTGGACATCGACTCGGGCAGCCGCGTCGGCCACCGGCCGACCGCCCGGCAGGAGATTCGGCAGGCAGCCCGCCTCGACCGCACCACGATCCCCCGCTCTGCGAGGCACCCAGGCCAGCCGCGCCCCGGTGCGTTCGGCGAGCCGATGACATGCGCTGAACGTTCCGGAGAGACCGGCCGCCCGCTCGCCGATCAAGATCACCGAGTTGGCATCGAGGGTGATCTCGGCTTGCTGATCATCAGTCATACCGGTCGCCGGATAGAGCTCGTCGAGCAGACTCGCTTCGTCACCCGGGGCGCAGGGAATGACCTGGGTCCCCATCTTGCGTACCCCGTTGCTCGCGTACGGCGCCAGGGTCCAGGAAACGAGGCCCTTCTTGCGGAACGCTTTGCGGAGCCGGAGGAAGATCATGCCGGCTTCCTCTTCAGGCTCGAGGCAGACGAGCAATACCGAACTGGCATTTTCAAGATCAGCGAAGCTGACGTTGTGCCCGGTACCGGCTACCACGTGCGCCAGAAAGTCGGCTTCCTCGCTGGAATGCTGCCGCGCCCGGAAGTCGATGTTGTTGGTGCCCAGCACGGCCCGGGCGAACTTGGCGTAGCCGTACGCGTCCTCGAGGGTGAGCCGACCGCCGGTCAGCACCCCGACCGCACTGCCTGCAGCCTTGAGGCCTTGCACGGCCACGTCAATCGCTTCCGGCCAGGAGGCCGGCCGGAGCACAGCCTGTCCTGAGCCTGTCGAAGGATCGCGGACCAGCGGGCGAGTGAGACGGTCGTCGCCGTCTCCGTAACGATGAGCGAACCGATCCTTGTCGGTGATCCACTCCTCATTGACGTCGGGATCATCCCCGGCCAGGCGCCGCAGCACGACGCCGCGTCGGTGATCGACCCGGATAGCTGAGCCGCACGCGTCATGTTCGGCAATCGATGGGGTGGACACCAGATCGAAGGGCCGGGATCGGAACCGGTACGCCGCACTGGTCAGTGCGCCGACCGGACAGATCTGAATGGTGTTACCCGAGAAATAGGACTCGAAGGGTTCCCGCTCATAGATCCCGACCTGTTGCAGCACACCGCGCTCGATCAGGGCGATGAACGGATCACCGGCGATCTGCTCAGAAAATCTGGTGCAGCGGGCGCACAGCACGCAGCGCTCGCGATCGAGCAACACATTGGCGGAGATGTTGATCGGCTTGGGGTAGGTGCGCTTCTCATCGGTGAAGCGGCTCTCGGCGTAACCGTGGGACAGCGCCTGGTTCTGCAGCGGGCACTCCCCGCCCTTGTCGCAGATGGGGCAGTCGAGCGGATGGTTGATCAGCAGAAACTCCATGTTCCCGTGCTGCGCTTTGTCGGCAATCGGAGAGGTGACCTGTGTCCTGATCTTCATGCCAGGCGCGACTTCGAGGGTGCAGGACGCCTGCGGTTTGGGAATGGGGCGTCCAGTTCCGCCATCGGGCACCTCGACCAGGCACTGCCGGCATGCGCCGACGGGATCGAGCAACGGATGATCACAGAACCGCGGTATCTCGACGCCGATGAGCTCAGCGGCACGAATCACCAGCGTGCCCTTGGGCACCGACACGTCGATGTCGTCAATGGTGAGAGTGATCAGATCCTCGCGCTTGGCGGCCTCGCTTGGCCGGTTGGCGATAACGGTCATGACAGAACCTCCCGGCCACACGTCCGCGAGCGTCGGGTATCGCGCGCTCCTGTCTGGACGAGCGAGTGAGCAACACGCTTTTCCGTCTGCGAATGAGTGAGGAAGACAGGAGCTACCAGCGCGCTGCGCGAGCGGACCAAAAATTGCGGTCATGCTCCTGCTCCTGCGGGCTCACGAACAAAGATCGTGCTGCGTTCGTACGGGAAGAGCTCCCAGGCCGGGGTGTGCATGGCAGCCTCGAACTCGTCTCGGAAGTACTGGATGGCCGAGGTGATCGGTGACGTGGCGCCGTCACCGAGGGCGCAGAAAGATCGACCGAGAATGTTGTCGCAGAGATCGAGCAGCTTCTCGATGTCACCGGGCTCGCCGCGACCGGCCTCCATCCGCTTGAGAATCTGCACCAGCCACCAGGTGCCTTCGCGGCACGGCGTGCACTTCCCGCAGGACTCGTGCTTGTAGAACTCGGTCCAGCGCAGCACCACCCGCACCACGGAGGTGGTCTCGTCGAAGCACTGCAACGCCTTTGTTCCGAGCATCGACTTCACTCCGGCAATGGCCTCATAGTCCAACGGCACGTCGAGGTGGGCGTCGGTGAGCATCGGTGTCGACGATCCGCCCGGCGTCCAGAACTTCAGCTGGTGTCCTTCGCGGATGCCGCCGGCAAGATCAAGAAGCTGGCGCAGCGTGATGCCCAAGGGCGCCTCGAACTGTCCTGGATGGGTGACATGCCCCGAGAGCGAGTAGATGGTCATGCCCTTCGACTTCTCGGTGCCCATCGAGGAGAACCAGTCCGCACCATTGGCGATGATCGATGGCACTGAGGCGATCGACTCGACGTTGTTGATCACTGTCGGGCAGGCGTACAGGCCGGCGACGGCCGGGAACGGCGGCCGCAGCCGCGGCTGGCCGCGGCGACCTTCCAGCGAGTCCAGCAGTGCGGTTTCCTCGCCGCAGATGTACGCCCCGGCGCCCGCGTGCACGATGATCTCCAGGTCATAGCCGGTGCCGAGGACGTTGTTGCCGGCGTACCCGGCTGAGTACGCCTCCCGCACCGCCTGCTGCAGGCGGCGTACCACGTGCAGCACCTCACCGCGCACGTAGATGAATGCCGTGTTGGCTCGGATCGCGTACGCGGAGATGATCACTCCCTCGACCAGAGTGTGGGGGGAGGCCATCATCAGCGGAATGTCCTTGCAGGTCCCCGGCTCGGATTCGTCGGCATTGACCACGAGGTACTTGGGCTTGGGGTTGTCTTGCGGGATGAAGCTCCACTTCATTCCGGTCGGGAAGCCAGCACCGCCGCGGCCCCGCAGGCCGGATTCCTTGACGAGGGCGACGACTTCGGCCGGCTCCATCTGCAGCGCAGCCCGCAGGGCGTCGTAGCCGCCACGCCGTTCGTAATTGGTCAACTTCCAGGCGCGCTCGTCTGCCCAGTTCGCCGTAAGGACAGGTGTCAAAGGATCGGTCACGCCCTACCCCTCCTCGCCCGGTCGATCTTGGATGTGCTCAGGATCTGGCGCAGCCCAGTCATGCTGTTGCGCGATACGCAAACCGAGGAGCGACGGACCAACTGCCGTAGGGCCCTCGTCGGCTCGTCCGTCGGGGAAGCCAGCGAGCACCCGCTCGGCCTCCTTCCAGGTACAGACCCGCGCTCCGCGGGTGGAATGTACCGGGTCACCAGCCCGAAGTTGATCAACCAGCTGGATCGCGTTCTCCGGAGTGGTGTTGTCGAAGAACTCCCAATTGATCATCATCACCGGCGCGAAGTCGCATGCTGCATTGCACTCGATGTGCTCCAGCGTGATCTTGCCGTCCTCGGTGGTCTCGTCATTGCCAATACCTAGGTGATCTTGCAGCGTGGCGTACACCTCGTCGCCGCCCATGATCGCGCAGAGTGCGGTGGTGCACACGCCGACGTGGTACTCCCCCACCGGGCGCCGCTTGTACATGGTGTAGAAGGTGGCGACCCCGCTGACGTCGGCTGCTGTCAGTCCCAAGATCTCGGCGCAGGCTTCGATCCCGGCCGGCGTCACCCGGCCCTCGACGCTCTGCACCAGATGCAGCATCGGTAGCAGTGCCGACCTGGCCTGCGGATACCTCGCGGCGATCAAGCGCAGCTCCTCCAGAGTCGCCTCGGTGATCTTGGTCTCCGACAGCGCGTAGTCCAGACTCGGCTCATCGAAGTGCGTCACGAAGTGCCCGTGACCGACCAGCTCCTCCGACGCGACGTCACCACCAGCATGCCCATTGGGTGTCGACGGCAGCGGCTCGAGCGGATTGCTCATTCGACACTCCCTCTTGCAAACATCGTGCGCGGTTGACCGGTGTCTTGGGGGGTCAAACGCACACGATCTTGGCTCGGGCCGAGCGAGCGGCTGAGCGCCTCGCATCGGCGGTGGTGGATTGACCCGCGGGCCGGCGTAGCAAACCTAAGATGCTTGAATCCTGGCCGGCGCCAAACCGGACGTGAACCGCCGACGCAAGCAGCACGTTTGCCTAGCCGGCCCGCGGGTCGATCCACCACCGCCGTCAACCGCCATGCGCGAGAGGAGCACCGAGGCCGCGTCATCGATCAACTCCGCCCATCACGGGATCCAGCGACGCCACGGCAACCACGACGTCGGAGACCATTGCCCCCTCACACATCACCGGCATCGCTTGCAGGTTGGTGAAGCTGGGATCCCGGAAGTGAGCGCGGAACGGGCGGGTTCCGCCGTCGGAGACCACGTGGGCGCCAAGCTCCCCGCGCGGGCTTTCGATGGGGACGTACGCCTGGCCCGGCGGCACCCGGAAACCTTCGGTGACCAGCTTGAAGTGATGGATCAGCGCTTCCATCGACTGGCCCATGATGTGCTTGATGTATTCGTTGGAGTTGCCCATGCCGTCCGAGCCGATGGAGAGTTGCGCCGGCCAAGCGATCTTCTTGTCGGCGATCATGATCGGCGCGCCGCGCATCTTCTCCAGCCTCTCGACGCACTGCTCGATGATCTTGAGGCTCTGCCACATCTCGTTCAGCCGGATCCGGAACCGGCCGTACGCGTCCATGGTGTCCCAGGTCTGCACCTCGAAGTCGTAGGTCTCATAGCCGCAGTAGGGCTGCTTCTTGCGCAGATCCCAGTCGTAGCCGGTCGCTCGCAACGGGGGGCCCGTGATGCCCAGGGCAAGACAGCCAGCAAGATCGAGATGGCCGACGCCGGAGAGCCGGGCCTTGAAGACCGGGTTCTCATTGCAGAAGGCGGCGTATTCCGGCAGGTGCTTCTTCATCCAGACGACGAGGTCCTTGACGAAATCGAGCGCCTTGTCCGGCAGGTCCTGAGCGACGCCACCGGGTCGGATGTAGGCGTGATTCATCCTCAGGCCGGTGATCAACTCGAAGGCGTCCAGCACCTTTTCGCGCTCGCGGAATCCGATGGTCATCACCGTCAGCGCGCCGATCTCCATCCCCCCGGTGGCGATGCAGACCAGGTGCGAGGAGATGCGATTCAGCTCCAACATCAACACCCGAAGGACGTTGGCCTTTTCCGGAATCTCCGCTTCGATGTCCAGCAGCCGCTCGACGCCGAGGCAGTAGGTCGTTTCGTTGTGCAGAGGCGCGAGGTAGTCCATCCGGGTGCAGAACGTGACGCCTTGGGTCCAGTTACGGAACTCCATGTTCTTTTCGATTCCGGTGTGCAGGTAGCCGATGCCGCAACGGGCCTCGGTGACGGACTCGCCCTCCAGCTCCAAGATCAGCCGGAGTACGCCGTGCGTGGAGGGGTGCTGCGGACCCATGTTGACCACGATCCGCTCGTCGCCGCGCTCGGCCTGCTCGGACACCAGGGAGTCCCAGTCCTGGCCGGTCACGGTGTAAACGTGGCCCTCGGCCGCATCGCCGCCAGCGGCAAAGGGATCTTGCTCGGTGGCTTCGTCGGTCGTGTCGGTTGTGCTCATGAGTACGACCTCCTTTGATCTGGGGGAGGGATCGTTGCGCCCTTGTACTCCACCGGAATGCCGCCCAGCGGGTAGTCCTTGCGCTGCGGGTAGCCGGGCCAGTCGTCCGGCATCAGGATCCGGGTGAGGGCTGGATGGCCGTCGAAGACGATGCCGAACATGTCGTACGTCTCGCGCTCGTGCCAGTCCGCGGTCGGGTAGGTCGCCACCACCGATGGGATGTGCGGGTCGCTGTCGGGAGCGGAGACTTCGAGCCGAATGCGCCGGTTGTGGGTCATCGACTGCAGGTGGTAGACCGCGTGCAGCTCGGCTCCCTTATCGGCCGGGTAGTGCACGCCCGAAACGCTGCTGCAGAACTCGAAACGCAACCGGGCGTCGTCCCGGAGGTGCTGGACCAACTTCGGCAGATGCTGCCGCTCGACATGAAAGGTGATCTCGCCGCGGTGGATGACGACCTTGGTGATCACGTCGCTGAAGTCGGGAATCAGGGCGCCAATCCGGTCATAAACCTGGTCCCACCAGCCGCCAAAGGGCGGGGTTGCCGCAGCCGGAAACTCCACTACCCGCGTCAGGCCGCCATAGCCGGATGTGTCGCCGCTGCCCTTGACCCCGAACATGCCGCGTCGGACCTGAAGGACCTCCGCAGTCGGCTCCGTGGTGGCTAGTTGAGCTTCATCCTCCTCGGCTTCGGTCGCGCCGGAATCGACCGAAGGAGCTTCTCCGGTGAGCGACTCGGGCTTGGTCCCGGCATCCGGCTCGGATTCGCCCTCGGGTTCAGCGCCCTTGATCGGCGCCTTCTCATCCGACTCTTCGTGTGATTGTGCGCTGAGCTTGTCGAAGCGCCCTCATCTTGCCCCTTCGACGGCTCAGGGCGCTCAGCTCGGGCGCATCGCAGGCTCGATCTGGCTTCAGCGACGGCGTCGGCTCATGGGCTTCGCTCATCGGAGCAGGCCCTTCTGCTCAACCAGCGTCGGTGCCTCGAGCTGCCGCTGCTCCTGCTCCTGAGCGGCCTCGATCGCATTGATGCCGATCGGGGTGTTACGCACCTTCTCGCGCAGCTTGAACATCGCGTCGATCAACATCTCGGGCCGCGGTGGGCAGCCAGGCAGGTACATGTCCACGGGTACGACGTGATCAACTCCCTGCACGATCGCGTAGTTGTTGAACATGCCTCCGGTGCTGGCGCACACGCCCATCGCGAGAACCCATTTCGGATTCGGCATCTGGTCATAGATCTGCCGCAGCACCGGCGCCATCTTCTGGCTGACCCGGCCGGCGACGATCATCAGATCGGCCTGCCGAGGCGAGGCTCGGAACACTTCCTGCCCCCAGCGACCGGAGTCGTATCGCGGTGCACCGTAGGTCATCATCTCGATGGCGCAACAGGCCAACCCGAAAGTGGCCGGCCAGAACGCCGCGCTGCGCATATAGCCGAACAAGTTCTCCAGCGTGGTCAACAACACGCCGCTGGGAAGTTTCTCCTCCACGCCCATCTCAGGCAACACTCCTGGTTGATTGCATTGTCAATCCCAATCCAGCCCACCGCGTCGCAAGACATAGAAGTAGGCAATGAAGACTGCGACGATGAACAAGATCATCTCGACGAGGGCGAAGAACCCCATCTGATCGAACGCCACCGCCCATGGATAGAGGAAGACGATTTCGATGTCGAAGACGATGAAGAGCATGGCGGTGATGTAGTACTTCACCGGGAACCGACCGCCTCCCACCGGCTGGGGGGTCGGCTCGATGCCACACTCGTACGAGTCGTACTTGGCTCGGTTGAAGCGCCCGGGACCCACCAGCACGCTGGTCAGAATGGTCAGCGCCACAAATCCGGAGGCGATCACGAGCAAGATCACGATTCCGACGTAAGGACTCACCTACCAGCTCCCTTTCCGCAGCTCTGCGAGTTGATCATGCCGCAGGTGCGATCCTGGACAGAGCGTTGATCAATTTATCCATGGCGTCGCCGTCCTTGGCGTCGGTCAGATTGGCGAGCAGCTTCAAGGTGAACTGCATCAAGGTACGGCGAGGCAGCCCGTACCTGGTGCAGACACGCATCACCTGAGGATGGCCAATCAGCTTCACGAAAGTGCGCCCCAGCGTGTAGTAGCCGCCGAGCTGCGCCTTCAGCTTGATCGGGTAGGACGCGAGCGCGCGCTCGGCAGCTGGGCTGCCCGGTCCGTGTTCATGCGCCTCGGCCATGGCGGTCGCCGCGATCTCCGCGGATTCCATGGCGTAGGCGATGCCTTCACCGTTGAAGGGGTTGATCATGCCGCCCGCGTCGCCCACCAGCAGCAGCCCTCGCTCGTAATGCGGCTGCCGATTGAAGCCCATGGGCAGCGCGGCACCGCGTACCGGACCGATCATGTTCTCACTCCGGAAGGCCCAATCCTCCGGTGTGTTGTCCAGCCAGCGTTTGAGCAGATCCTTGTAGTCGGTCTTGCCGAAGGCGGACGAGGTGTTCAAGATGCCCAGTCCGACGTTGCAGGTGCCATCACCCATGCCGAAGATCCAGCCGTACCCGGGGAGTAGCGCGCTCTTGCCCGGCTTACCTTCCCAGAGCTCCAGCCAGGACTCCAGATAGTCGTCCCGATGCCGAGGGCTGGCGTAGTAGGTGCGTACGGCGACACCCATCGGCCGGTCCTCGCGCCGGTTGAGGCCCATGGCAAGGCTCAACCGTGTCGAATTTCCGTCCGCCGCCACGACCATGGGGGCGGTGAAGCGGCGGCCGTCTTTGGTGATCACTCCGACAACGCGCCCGCTGCGGTCGTCGATGATCGGCTCGACCACGTTCGCCTGCTCATACAGCGAGGCACCCGCCACTACCGCATGGCGGGCGAGCAGCTGATCGAAGTCGGCGCGTGGCCGGACCAGGCCGTACGGCGGAAAGTCCGCCAGCTCGGGCCATTCCAGCTGGAAGGGCCGCTTACCGCCGTAGATCCGCAAGCCCTTGTTGTGCAGCCAGCCGGCGTCGGTCGAGGTATCGATGCCGAGCCGGATCAATTGCCGAGTGCCACGTGGTGTGAGACCGTCCCCGCACACCTTCTCCCGCGGAAACGTGCTCTTTTCCAGTAGCGAAACCCGCAGCCCATGACGAGCTAAGTGCGTCGCCGTCGCCGACCCTGCTGGGCCAGCACCGACCACGACCACGTCAGCATCAATGACCGACAAAGCTTCTCCTGTGAACCTCCGCGGGACTTAGTGAAAAACTTCACTAAGTCTTTACGCAGAGTCTACGACTTTCGACACGCGGCTCGTCGCGATGGGTAGGAAGACATTTTGGTCCGCTAGATCTCAACCCTGTAAGGCTTGTCGCATCGCCGTCGAGGTTTCGTTCACGCTGCACCATCTCGCTGACGCCCCATAAATAAGTGGCGCGTGAGCGTACGTGGTGGGGCGTCAGGTCAATGCTTCGGCATCCAGCTGCAGGTCGAAGCTGGCTGGCGGGCGTACGTCGCTGAAGTAGTAGACCTCGCCGCGCTCCCAGAAGCCTCGCCAACCCGGGTCATCTTCACGCTGTGCATACCGCTTCGCACGCACGTCGGGATCAATACCGAGGTAGACGGCGAAATCAATGAGGTCGGCGAGTTCCGGGCGTGCGGCGTATACGCCCTCCACAATGATCAACTTTGCCGCCGGAACGGTCTTGGCCGGTGCCAGCCGACCGTCGTTGGCGCCCCAGTCGTACGGCTGGAAGGTGGCGGCGTGACCGGCTCGTAGCGGCAGCAGGCCCTCGTCTCGAAGCCGCTCCCAGTCGATCACGGCATCAACCACTGCAGCGTCCGACATCGCCTCGCGCTGTGCCGCGCTCAGACTCGGGAGCGTGTCTCGGTAGAAGTCGTCGCCCTCAAGAACGGCGGCGCCGGATCGCAAGGCGACCGCGGTCGCCAAGATCGACTTGCCCGAGCAGCTGGGCCCATCTATAGCAATGACGACCGGGCGGTCCGACTCGCCTTCCCGCGCTCAGCCACCATGTCCAGCAATCGAGGACACAGCCGAGGAGGACTGCAACCGCCAGGCGAGAAGTTGATCACGCGTGTCGATGTCCCACAGCTCGGCGGGCTCGAGCCGCTGCGTCACCAAGCCGGGTCGCAGCGCGTCGAGCAGTCGTCGCGCTGATAAGCCGGCAGCACCGCTAGGTCCGGCAGTTTCCACCACGTTGCGAGCCGCAGCCGGCCGCAGCGCAAGCTGTAGCGGCTGCTCCCGGCCGCTGGCATCGACCCCCACGACCGCCTCAGTGCTCGGCTCACCCTCCAGGCGGCTGAGCAAGATGCTGGCAGCCTTCCCGGCAAGCGGAGCGTCCCCGGGCAGCGTGACGATGGCGTCACTCGACTCGTCCAGCGCTCGACGTAACCCAGCCACGAGCGCTGCCGCCGGTCCCCCACCAGCAGGTTCCTCAGAGGTAAAGATCACTGGACGGATCACCTCGCGGGCCGCACCGACGACGATCACCGTCTCTACGCGTTCTGGCAGCGAGGCGAGCACCCGGTCCAACAGCGGCTCACCATCCAACTGCTCAGCGAGCTTGTCCGGGCGGAAACGGCGCGACGCGCCACCGGCGAGAACTACCGCGGTGACGCGTCGCAACCAAGGATGGCTACTCGTCAGGGTCAGGGCTGTTGTCTTTTGGCGCCTTACTGCTGCGCTTTTCACTGGCGCTGTTGACACCGGCGGTTGTCTTGGCGGTATTGGCAGCACTCGCGATGATTTGCACGGATTGGCTCTTGATCTGTTCGAAGTTGCCCGAGTAGGCGCCATAAGCCGGAAGATTCGGGATGCGAAGCATGACCTCGTTGCTTTCCCGCAGGCTGGTCAGGGTGAGGTTCTGCGAGGTGGCGTAGACGAGCTTCTGACCTCCGACGCCCTGATACGTGCCGTCGATCAAGATCACCTTGTTGTGGACGTAGAGACCCTTCGTTAGGACGGGTGTTCCAGGTGGCAATCTTGCCGCTGCGAAGCTCAGCAGTTACTTGCGGGATAGATGGTGTCCTGGGCTCCGGGACCATCGGGATAGATCACCTCGACGCTGCAGCCCGCCTTCTTGAGTAGCAGAGAGCTTCTCTGCCAAGTAGAGACGCGCACTCGTCCAGAAGTATGTCGTGAGCCTGATGGTGCTAGGGCAGCTGACATCGTTGAGGATGTTGTAGAGCGTGTCTGACTTCTTGGTCGAGCCGGCCCGCGGGAAGAAGTACTCCTTGTAGCGGAGGGCTCTCCACGGTGTGGTAGTAGTTGGTGTTCGTCTTGTCGGGCAGCATGTCGTTGAAGTTGTCGACGTTCGCGTCGTAGAGGGTCTTGTCGCCGACGGTCGTGTAGGTGTTGTTCCACGACTTGCTGACGCCAGTTTCGGCTGGGTTCGCCGAGGAGTTCATGGACACCTGTGTCGCGCCGCCGGTGCGGGAGAACAGGTAGAGCTTGGAGTGAATGAACGAGGGCTTGTTCGCCATGCAGCTGTACTTGCAGGTCCGGAGGTAGCTGCCATCGCTCGTGCCCGTGCCGAGGTAGCTCCGCAATTGCTTGATTTGAGCAGTTGAGGCGTGACTGTCGATCAGCAGCCGTACCTGGGCGCCCCGCTTCTTGGCGGCAATCAGTGCATCAGCCACGGGTTGGTAGTCGAAGGAATAGGCCACGACTCGAATGATGGAGCCGGATGGAACGTTGTTCACCGCGGCGATGATCTGCTCTCATCAGAACGGTCTGCTGATCACGCGTTCCATTCGGATCATTGAAGGTGGCACCGGTTGCCGGCATGTACACCTTGGCTTGTGCCGGCGACACGATGAACGCCCCGAGCGCCAAGATCATGAGTGCCACCAAAGGGTGGACGAGCTTTTTCATGAAGAACCGAACCCCCGAATTAGTGATGTGGGGGAAGGACCTGACCTTGCGTGTGTCAGTCCCCGGCCTTCCCCGTTTTGCTACCCCGGCTAACGCCACAGCAGCCCGCACGCTAACACGCTCGAGCGCGGCCAAGCCGGAGAAACTCTGAGGTCAGCGCGACACTGCGGAACGACACGCGGGTGCGATGCGAAGTTGTGACCAGAGCCATTGCAGCCGAGAAAGGTCACAGCCAGATAACGGCATGGACGCCCCTCCAATACTGGCTACATGAAGGCGCTTGGGGTGCTGCCAGTCGCGCTGCTCATGGTGGCCTGCAGCGCCAGCGAACCGACCATCGAGCCAAGCGGGCAGACCACATTCTCCAAGTCCGAGCCTCGCGTCGACGCCGACAGCTGCGTCGTCCTGCAACCCGCTCGGGCCGAGCGCCACCCCAACCCCGAAGCCGACAAAGACGCCCAAGCCACATCCGATATCGGTGCAGGCGTTGATCAACAAGAAGTACGACGGTCGCGACCTGAAGGTGCGTCGGCTGCTCGCGGACTACGGCGCGTACAAGCGCTACATCATCACCTACCGCGGTGACGGACTGACCATCTCCGGTGTCATGAACGTCCCTGATGGCAAGGGTCCGTTTCCGGTCCTCGTGCTCAACCACGGCTACATCGATCCGGACACGTATTTTCCTGGCCAGGGCATGCCTCGGGAACACGACTACCTGGCGCGGCATGGCTACGTCGTGCTGCACACCGACTATCGAGGTCATGCGTCCTCCGACAACGACCCGAACGTGGATTACGAGCTCCGGCTGCCGTACGCGGTGGACACCATCAATGCCGTCAAGGCGGTGAAGTCCTCGAAGCTGCCGTACCTCGACAAGAACCGGGTCGGCTGGCTCGGACGATCCATGGGCGGCGGCGTCACCTTGACAGCGCTGGTGGCTCAGCCGGGTCTGGTCGACGCGGCCGTCATCTACGCCTCCGTCAGTTCCTTGGCCGCCGACAATTGGAAACAGTTCTATCGGCCATCCGAAGACCGATCCAAAACCAACAGACGGATCGCGCGGACGTACGGCTTGCCGGACAAATCCCCCGAGTTCTGGCGCGCGGCCTCGGCGCGGCCGTACCTGGATCGCGTTACCGAGCCGCTGCTGGTGCACCACGGCACCAGAGATGACACCTGCCCGATCCGCTGGTCAGAAGCGACAGTCAAGACGCTCAAAGCGGCGGGCAAGGACGTCACCTTCGTCAAGTACCGAGGCGAGGGTCACACCTTCGACCGCCAGTGGCGGCGCTCAATCGAGCGAACCACGGCCTTCTTCGACAAGCACCTGAACTAGCCCAGTGACTCGCGCATCGGGATGAGCTTGGCGTTCGACTCAGCCAGCTCAGCGGCAGGATCTGATCCGGCGACGATGCCACAGCCGGCGAAGAGCCGGATCTGGTGGGGATCGGTCTCGCTGAGCTGGCCGCAACGCAGCGCGATCGCCCACTCCCCGTCGCCGTTCGCGTCGATCCAGCCGACTGGTCCGGCGTACCGCTCTCGATCAAGATGTTCCAGCTCGGCGATCAGCGAACGCGCGCTGTCGGTTGGCGTACCGCAAACAGCAGCAGTCGGATGCAGAGCCGCCGCAAGCGCAAGTGAGGCCACCCCGGTGTCGGCGACTGCAGTGATGTCGGTCGCCAGGTGCAAGACGTTCGGCAGCTGAAGGACGTAGGGCCCGTCCGGCACGTTCATGCCCGAGCAGAAAGGTGCGAGCGCGCGCGCCACGGATCGGACGGCGTACTCGTGCTCCTCCAGGTCCTTGCTCGAGCGGGCCAGCACGGCCGCCAGGCTGAGATCGTGATCATCATCACCGGACCGGCGGATGGTGCCGGCCAGGACGCGCGAGGTGGTCAGGCCGGCCTCCCGCTTCACGAGCATCTCCGGGGTAGCGCCGACCAAGCCGTCGACCGAATAGGTCCAGCACTGCGCGTAGTTCTCGGTGAGGCGAGCGGCGAGCCAGCGGGGATCGATGTCATTCTCGGAGAAGGCCAGCAGATCGCGAGCAAGCACCACCTTCTCGAGCTGGCCTTGGCCGATCCGGCGTACGGCCTCAGCGACCGCGCCCTTCCACTCAGGTCCGCTCAGGCCGCCATCAGTAAAGGTGACATTCCGCGGGCGCTGGGCTGGCGTCGACGCGACGGTCTCCATGCCGACGCCGGCGACCGGCCCAATCTCAGTCATCCAGACCTGACCGTTCCGGCGTCCGACGACTGTCTGCGGCACGATGAGGCTCGATCGTCCCGCGGAGTTTGCCGGATCGAAGAGAAAGCAGCCGTACGCCATCAGACCAGCGCCCGCCGGCGGGTCATCCAACTCGGCAGTCACTTCGACTTGAGCGACGAGATCGGCCCACCACTCGGCCGCTTCAGCGATGCTGGCCGGCTTGTGCCGTACGACCTCACCCCAACCGACCAGCCCATCGCCATGGCGCAGCCAGGCGTAGCTGTCCTTGGGCGGCAGCAGGTCTAATAGGGAGCCTGGATCGTCAATCGCATGCGTCCGCACATGGAGCCGCGGCGGGTCCGGTGCCGACCAGGTCACGGGGCTCAGCGTAGCTGTGGCAACAGAGCCCACCAATCCGCGAGGTACGCCACAGCCCACTTTTGTGATTACTTTCACAATCCCGGTGGGAGACGATCACTGGGTCCTGCTGCCTCCGGCCAGCTCGGCCGCTTCTCGCGCGCAACCCCAGGACAGGCTCACCCCGTTGCCGCCATGGCCGTAGTTGTGTACGCACCAGCCGGATCCGAGCGGTTCCGCTTCGACTCGCACGGCTGGGCGGTCGGGACGCAGGCCGGTGATCACCTCGATCACTGCGGCGTCGCGTAGCCGTGGCTGCACCCGCCGGCAACGGGCGATGATCCGATCAGTCAGCTCGGGGTCCGGCGTGGTGTCCCATCGGTCGGGGGTCCGGATCCCTCCGCACACCACGCGATCCCGATGTGGGAAGTAGCTCACCCACTCCGATTCGACGCCGAGTTCCATCAACAGCTCGTCCAAGCCAGGGTTGGTCATGATCACGTGCTGACCAAACACCGGTGTCACCGTCAAATCTCCGGCCAGCTCTCGGGCACCCAGCCCGGCGCAGTTCACGACGACGGGCGCCACTTCGGTCGCCTCAGCGAGCGTGGCCACCCGATGCTGCTCGACCCCACCTCCGGCCGCGGCTAGCCGATGCTCCAGGTAGTCGAGGTAACGCGGCATGTCCATAAGCGGCATCCGGGAGTGAAACCCACTTTCGAATCCCGGCGGCAGCTCTTCATCGGTGCAGGGCCGAAGCTCGGGGATCATCCGTGCCTGCGGCGGCAGCTCACCGTCAGTGGCAGCGCACCGACGACAACCGCAGGCGCAAGCCGTACACCTGTGTCCGGATCGGCGGCGAGTGCTGTGAACTCCCCCAGTGAGACCTCTGTCCAGGCCGCGTCTTAGCCATCGGCTCCTGGAACGAGGGCCCCCACAATGCACCAGCCACCACCGATGTAGTCCGCTGCGGCGGCTCGGCTGTCCACACGCGAACTCCTCGACCAGCTTCAGCCAGGCAGATTGCCGTAGTCAGACCGCTTACGCCCGCGCCGACCACCACCACCGAATCAGCGAGACTGCTCACGCACCCACCTCAGCGTTTCCGCTGCTTGGCGGCAGCCGCCGCATCAGCACGCTCCTTCTTCTGAGTCGCCAGTTGCTTTTGTTGCTCGGCCTGACGAGCACGCAGCGTTTCGGCGTCCATGGAGTTGAGCAGGATTGCGGCCGCTATGGCCGCGATTCCCAGCGACCACCACGGGGAAAAGCCGAGCAGCATCGGCGCCGTGGTCAAGATGCAGACATCGAATCCTCGGAACAAGTTGGTCACCAGACCTGGCGGAAACGCCCCCGCCTGGCTGGCGACCATCGGTGCACCGAAGTCCACCCCTTTCGCCTGCGTCCAGCGAACGGCCGCGAGCAGTCCAGCCGCGGCTGTCGCGACGGCCATCAGTGATGCCTCGGGCACCGGCCGCTGGACAGCTCCGTCACCGAAACCGAGGTACGCCGGTGTCGTGGCAACCGCCCAGACGGCTGCCAAGATCCCCGGCACCGCGATCGATGCGAGCTTGAGACGAGCGAGCGAGAAGGGCAGGCACCGGGCCAAACCTCCGGTACGCGTCAAGACCCGGAGCCCGCCGAGCAGCGGAATCGTGGCGCCGAAGAGGGCGAGCGCCGCGAAGACCGGAGTCAGCGTGCTCATGCCGAGAGCGTCCGCCGCGTACGGGACCACGATCGTCGCAGCCAACACGAGCAGGGGCTGCGGGAATCGCCACAGCCGCTGCCACTCCCGCCAGATGATCGCCTCGAGTCCCACACCCTTGCCGCGCTTGGGGCGCACGTGACCGCGCTCCATGGCGCGCCGCTCCACCACGATGTCGCGAGCAAGTCCGATATCCAGCGCGAAGAACGCCCCGGAAATGCCGCTCACCAGGGCTCCGCCGCCGACCAGTCGGGTACGCCGAATCTGACCGAGCCGGATTGCGGCCAGTACCGCACTGAGCACCAGCACCAAAAGCGAGCCCGCGATCATGATCAGCCCGAGCTCGATGCCGACATTGTCCAGAATGCCAAGGCTGAACCATCCGGCCGCCACGCCGACGACGCTGAACAGCGCACCCAGCGCGAGCAAGGCCGAACACGTAGGTCGCGAGGTGGGTGAGCCGGTGTCGCTCGATGCCCTGCTGTGCCGCCGCGAAAGCGACCGACGCCGCCGCTGAGAGGCCGGTAGCACCCGCCCAGACGAGCACCTCGATCAGTCCCGAGCCCGTTAGGGCGGAAATCAGCGCACCGACCACAGCGCCGCCCAGCAACGCCGCCAGTACCGCGCCGACCAACCGAGATCTCAACAGCTTGGCGCGCGAGATAGGCGCGTCGAGCAGCCAGAAACCTTCAGCCGCAGATGCCAGCACCGGCCCGAACAACCGGCTGGCTGCCAGAGCGACGCCGACAGTTGCCGCGAACGCCGCCCACGGCAAGATGGCTCGCGCCGACAGACACGTGGCGCTGTTGCACTGCGCGATCGTCCGCTGTGCCTTCAAGATCACGTTGACGACCATGGCGCCGATCATCGCCGCGCCGAAGACAGCGACGTAGGCATCTCCCATCGCCTGCAGCACGTTGCGCGTCGCTCGGCCAGAACGCCAGTCCTTGATCAGCCGCTTCAGCTCACGCGGAGTGGCTGGCGTCAGCGGCTTATGCTCGGGTGCTTCCTCGAAGGCGAAGTCATCAGCACCCGCTTCGAGACTGCTCATCCGCGCGCTGCTCCGAGTTGGATGATTCGAGTCGCGACCGTATCGACCAGCGCGGGCTCGTGACTGGCAAAGACAATCGCCAGGCCCTTTTGTCGCTCCGATTTCAGTCGTTGCGCCAGCCAGCCGACACCTTCGGTGTCCAGACGCTGTTCGGGCTCGTCCAAGATCAACAGTTTGCGGGGGCGTACGAATGCGGTGGCAAGAGCGAGCCGGCGCCGTTGACCGGAGGACAGAGTCCCAGGCAACTGACCGGATTGCGGAACCAGCTGAACCTCCTCCAGCACCTCATCGACCAGCTCGTCCGGCTCGGCGATCCCGTGCGCTCGGGCGAGTAGATCGAGATGCTCCACCACACTCAAATCGGGAAAGAAGTCAAGATCGTCGATCACTGTGGCGACGTCGCGCCTGATTTCCGGAGAAGTCTCGGTCATGGCGTTGCCGCACACCTCGACGCTGCCATCGTCCGCTCGATCTGCACCTACCAGGCAGCGCAGCAGGGTGGATTTGCCGGCTCCGTTGCGTCCCGTGAGTGCGATGGCCTCTCCGGTCCGCACCTCCAGGCTGAATTTCTCGAAGATGGTGTTGGGCCCGAAGGCCCGGCGCAGGCCGGACACCTTGAGGATCGTCGCGCGTTTGGCCATGGAGGCGATTCTGCCTCCTTTCGGCAAGAGATTAGGGCGTGAGCGTCGCTAATCGCGCACCGCCGGGGTGAGGAGGAGGACGCAGACGCGGTTTTCGTCTGCGAGTGACGACGAAGTCGGCGGATTCCGTCGGCCGTGGGGGGCGGGGAAGCTTTCTTCGCACGCGAAGACGGCGGGACGAGCGAACATCGCAGCGAGCGGAGCGAGCATCAGAACAGCGCGATGCGCGAACGCCCTTATAGAGGGACCAATCTCTTGCGCCATTACCGACGAATAACACTCCGAGAGGCAAGTCCCTTTCGTGCTCTGTGACCCGAGGGAGGCACCCATGACGACTATCGCCATTCCCAACAGCGTGTTGCAACCGAGTTCCTGAGCAAGCAGCACGGCCCGTGAGAGCGTCGATGTCGTGAATGTCTCCTCGCTGCCGCCGGATTCGGAGGGTCAGCCCTCCCGGTCCGCGCCGCGCACGAAGGGGTCACGAGGTCGCGAAACCGAGGCGGCACATCTCGTCGAGCTGATGGCACTCTCGGCCCGCGGCCATGAGGACGCCTTCGCCGAGCTCTATGACCTCACCTCACAGCGGGTCTACGGGATCATCCTGCGGGTGCTTCGCTCGCCGGACCATGCGGCCGAGGTCATGCAGGAGGTCTACGTGGAGGTGTGGCGGCAGTCGGCGCGGTATTCATCGGCCAAGGGCAGCGTCATTGCCTGGATGACCACCATGGCGCATCGCCGGGCGGTCGACCGGGTGAGATCGGTGTCCAGCGAAGTAGCCCGGGACGAGCGGTATGCCTTCCATCGCGGCGACCGCGAGATCGACCAGGTGTGGGATGGCGTAGAGCAGAGACTTGATGTGGAGAGGGTACGGAAAGGGATGGCCTCGTTGACTCCGATACAGCGAGAAGCGCTGACGCTCGCGTACTTCGGTGGCTATACCCAAAGCCAGGTGGCGCAACTACTGAAGCTGCCGCTTGGCACCGTGAAGACCAGAATCCGTGACGGCCTGATCGGGCTCCGGGACGCGTTGGGGGTGGAAGCATGAGCGAAATCCATGGCGCCGTTGGGTCGTACGTGGTGAATGCGCTCGACCCCGACGAGCTGGATGAATTCGAGGCTCATCTGGCCGTGTGTCCGACCTGCAGCCGCGAGGTTCAGGAGTTCGGCGAGACCGTTGCCGAGTTGTCGCTGCTCGCGAGCGTGACGCCGCCGGCGGAGCTGCGCGGATCGATTCTTGCTGCTGTTTCCCAGGTCAGGCCCCTGCCGCCGGAACCTGTGGCCGAGCTGGCACCCGTTGAGGCCGAGGCTCCTTCGGCTGCTCCGGTTTCGCAGCGTCCGATCGACGAGCTGGCGCTACGTCGCCAGCAGCGGCGTACCCGCCTCCTCAGCGTGCTGGTTGCCGCAGTCATGGCGGCTGCGCTGGCGCTGGGTGGCGTCGTTTACGGGCTGGTCCAGTCGCGACAAGCGCAGGTAGCGCAGCAGACGGCAGCGACCGAGTTGCTGACCGCACCTGACGTTCGGACCTACTCCACCACGATGAAGGACGGCGGACAGATCTCCTTCGTGGTCTCCAAGAGCCTGAACCGCGCAATGTTTGTCGGCAAGGACCTTCCGGCGGTAGGCAATGACAAGCGCTACCAGCTGTGGACGCTGGAAGGCCAGCGTGCGATTGCCGACAACCTGGTGGCCGGCGGCGGTGATCGTCAGCAGTTCTTCCGCGAGGGCCTCAGTGGCATCACGGGATTGGCGGTCAGCGTCGAGGACGCCGGAGGTGCCCAGCAGCCGAATCCGGCGACGATCCAGGCGGTCACCGAGCTCTAGCAATTGCGCCCTGAGGCTCTGAAGGGTCGCGACATTGCGCACTGCGACGATGTCGCGTCGTTGCGGTGACGCGAGTTCGCACTGTCGACAAGCTCGGCGCTCGTGTCAGTGGTGCATGGCAGGCTTTCCGGATGTGCCTGACCTAGACGTTGCCGGTTCGGATGGAGCCGGCTCGCGCGCCACGCTCGACAAGCGACGCGGCGACGTAGCGGCCATGTTCGATCGAGTGGCTGCGCGCTACGACCTCGCCAACGATGTGCTGTCGCTCGGCCAGGACCGGGCGTGGCGCCGTCACGTCGTGGATGCCGTTGAGCCGCGGCCAGGCCAGCTGATCTTGGACTTGGCAGCGGGGACGGGCACCTCGAGCGAGCCCTTCACGAGCAGCGGAGCAAGGGTTATCCCGACCGATCTTTCCCTTGGCATGTTGCTGGTCGGCAAGCAGCGCAGGCCTCAGCTGAGCTTCGTCGCAGCCGACGCTCTGCGGCTGCCGTACGCGGATGCCAGCTTCGACGCCGTCACGATCTCTTTCGGGCTGCGCAACGTCGAGGACACCGCTGCTGCCTTGCGCGAAATGCGACGCGTGGTCAAGCCGAGCGGCACGCTCGTGGTGTGCGAATTCTCCACCCCGACGTGGCGGCCGTTCCGCACGATCTACTCCAACTATCTCGTTGCGGCGCTACCACGGATCGCTTCGCTGGTGTCCTCCAGCCCGGCAGCGTACGAATATCTGGCCGAGTCGATTCAGGCCTGGCCCGACCAGCAAGGACTGTCGAGCATGATCGAAAAGTCTGGCTGGCGAGACGTGGAATGGCGGAATCTATCGGGCGGGATTGTGGCATTGCATCGGGCCCGATCATGATCGAGACACCGACTTTGACGGCGGCGCCAGGAATGATCTTGCTGGGCGCGTACGCCGCCCGTAGTTGTCCAGTCAAGACTCAGAATGCCTTCAATCCCACGGTGGCGTATAGAAACCGCCGCTGGCGATTCGATGGAGAACAATGAGGGACTGGCCGAGCTGTTCGACGGCGGCGGCCAGTTCAAGACTGCCGTCGTCGAACAGTTGATCAACTCGTGTCGTGGTCCCGTCGTTGATCTTCGGCCACTGTCGGACTGCACGCGCTCTGAGCAGATCGAGGCCTGCGTACGGGCCATGACCTCTGGCGCCGACGTGATCATCGGCGGTTGTCTCCCAGTTGACTAGTGAAGGACATCGGGTCGGCTATCCCGATCTGCTCGTCCGCGGCGCGGACCGTGTCGACGATTCTGCTACCTACCATCCCGTCGAGGTCAAGTGGCACAAGATCATCGAGCGCGCCCAGCCGCCGCACGACGCTGCGGAGCCACGCACGCTCCGCTACTCGACGCTCGACCAGCCCACTCCCAGCGCGGCGCACTGCGTCTCAGGCTATGGGCTTCGGATCGGGAGCCGGACCGCTGATTTTCTTCAGCTTGCCCACTACTACCGCATGCTCGAGGCCTGTGGCTTCGGACCTGGACAAGCGCTGGTCGGCGTGATCGGGACCGATGATCTCTTCGAGAAGCCGGTGCTGGCCTGGGCCGACCTGCAGGAGCTGCAGGTGCGAGCTTTCTCGCGGAGCAGCCCCGACGGCTGGCGACTACGCAGCCTCCTGGAGCGCTACGACCACGAGCACGCGTTTCGGATCAAGATCGCCGCCGTCGCGCAGCTGCAGACCGGGCGTCCCGACCACGACCCGGAACTGCTGGTCCGCCCCATCGTCAACAAAGAATGCTCCCGCTGCCAGTGGTGGGAGCACTGCCTGCCGCAGCTCGACCCGGATGACGTCAGCCTGCGCATCGACAAGGCGCCGCTGGACATGCGTGAAATTGCCACGCTCCGCCGGCATGGCATTACGACGATCACCGACCTCGTTGACGCTGAGCTTGATCAACTTCTGGAGTGGTATCTGCCTGAGGTCAGCCACCGTGGTGGCGCTGAAGGGCGCATCAGGGTCGCGACCCGCCGGGCGGGGATGCTGCTCGAAGGTATCTCGTTTGATCGAGAGACAGTCGGTCCGATCGAGATACCGCAAGCCGATGTGGAGATCGATCTGGACATCGAAAGCTCGGCGGACGGCCGGGTCTACCTATGGGGCTTCCTTGTCCAGCATTGCGGTGATAGCGCTCCCATCTATCACGAATTCAGCCGATTTGATGATCTTGACGACCGGGCTGAGGCCGCGTTGGCAGCCGATGCTTTCACCTGGCTACGGAGCGTCGTCGACACCGCGCCGTCGGTCGCGGTCTTCCACTACAGCGGATATGAGATCGCCAAGATCGGCGAGCTCGCTCGCCGTGAGCAGGACGAGTTGTTGGACTGGGCCGCCGGGATACGCGGAAGAGCACTTCGTCGATCTGCTGGAGATCGTCAAGGCGCACTATTTCGGCGTCAGTGGCCTCGGGCTCAAGTTGATGGCAGGGCATGTCGGGTTCAGCTGGCGCGACGACGATCCTGGTGGCCTCAATTCACAGCTCTGGTTTGCCGAGGCAGTGCATGGCGCGACGAACGAGGTACGTGCCCAGGCGCGGCGCCGTGTGCTGGAATACAACGAGGACGACGTGACCGCCACCAATCAAGTCAGAGCGTGGCTGCGAGCGCAGTGATCTCACGATCGAGGGTGCGGCGGTGGGCACGATCGATCACCGCCTCGACGAGCTCCATCCGGATAGCTGGTTCCGCCAGAACCTGATCGAGCTCAGCGGCATTTTCCACTCGCCGGTAAGCAATCCCCGCCGCGGCAGCCAATGCCTCGAATTGCACTCCTTGCGGTGTGCCGAAGAGTCGCTCGAAGGCTCCCATGTGAGCAGGCTCGCCCTGCTCCAAGGTTGCGAACAGACTGCCGCCATCGTCATTGGCGACAACGAGCCGAAGGTTCGGCTGCGGCTCCAGCTGTCCCACGAGCAGGCCCGTGGCGTCGTGCATGGCAGTTAGATCACCCAGCAGAGCGTGGGTCGGACGCTCCAGCGCAAGGGCAATGCCGGCAGCCGTCGAGACATTGCCGTCAATCCCCGAAAGGCCGCGATTGGCGTAGACCCGCGGTGCAGTGCCGCTAACGGGTGCCAGGTCAAGATCGCGAATCGGGCTGGACGAACCGGCGAACAAGGCGTCGTCGGCACCGAGGGCGGTCCACAGGGTGGCGGCCAATGCCGGCCCGGCGAAGTACGGCTGTGCTGCAAGCAGCGCATCGAGGCGCGTCCGCACCGTCCGATCGGCCTCGCGCCAGGCGTCCAACCAGCCTGCATTCCCTGACTCCACCAACGTCACGGCATCGGTGACCATGGACGCCACCCGTCCGGGATCGATCCAGTCCGCGTACGCCGACACGACGACGAGCTCGACATCGTCACGGCTCAACAACGAGCTGATCGGGCGGGACAGCGTCGGTCTGCCGAACACGACCACCCGCTCGATCCCCTCGGCAAGCGTCGAGGAAAGCAGCAGCCGGTAGGTGGACAGGGCAGCCTCGCCGCGGCGAGCATTGCTCGATGGCTCGGCCAGCAGCGGGACCCCGGCACGCGCCGCATCCTCGGCGATGGCGCGGCCCACATCGGGTGGGCAATCGCCCGCAACGATCACCGTCTGAGCCCCGGCTGGCAGCGTCATCGGTTCCGATGGGATCCGCGACGCGGTGATGCTGAGCTCCGGAGCCGGCGGCGGCCAGGCAAACTCAGCGGGCAGCAACGGTTCGCTGAACTCCACATTGAGTTGCGCCGGGCCGGGCATCCGAGTTCTGAGTCCGGTGGCTGCCGCCATGATCCGCGCCATCTCGAATCGCCAGGTGCGATGATCAGGGACCGCATCCGACAGGCCGGCGTACGCGCGCACATGCCGGCCGAAGAGCTGATCTTGATCGGCAGTCTGGTTCGACCCTGTGTTGATCATGGATCGCGGCCGGCTGGCGGTGATCACAATCAATGGCACGTGGGCGTGCCAGGCCTCCAGCACCGCCGGATGCAGATTGGCCGGTGCGGTGCCTGAGGTGGTCAGTACGGCGACGGGTGCACCAGATCCCTTGGCCAGCCCGAGGGCCAGGAAGCCCGCAGTGCGCTCATCGACTCGGACGTGCAGCCGCAGCAGCCCGATCCGGTCGGCTTCGAAGCACTCGTACGCCAGCGGCGCGCTTCGCGAGCCTGGTGCGAGCACCACATCGCGAACGCCGCGGGTGACCAACTCCTCGATGATCACCCGCGCACACGCGGTGGCATTACCCACCGGCCAACTCCCGAGTTCGCACGAGACGAGCCTGCCAGAACCGCACGGTGTCTGCTCTTGGCCGGTACTTGTCGAGCGCCGCCTGGTCGACGACCAGGTCGCTCACCGTGATCATCCCGTCGACCGCGATCAGCGGCTCCTTGGCTAGATCATCGGCGAGCAAGGCCACCGTATTGAGCCCGCACGCGTACGGCAGCTCGGGCAGGGCTGCGGCGAGAGCAAGTCCGGCCCTGATGCCGACCGATGTCTCCAGTGCGCTCGACACCACGACGGGTAAGCCGATTCGCTCCGCGATCTCGAGGCAGGCTCGTACGCCACCGAGCGGCTGCACCTTGAGCACGGCGATGTCCGCTGCTTCGCGCTCCGCCACCTGATAGGGATCTGCGGCCCGCCGGATGGACTCGTCGGCGGCGACCGGCACCTGCAGTCCTGCTCGCACTAGCCGTCGCCGCAGATCTGCGAGCTCATCGACGCTGGCACAGGGCTGCTCAACATACTCAAGATCGAATCTCGCGAGTTCCCGGACAGCATGCAACGCCTCGTCGACGGTCCAACCTCCGTTGGCGTCGATCCTGATCTTCCCCGTCGGGCCCAACGCATCGCGGACGGCTTCCAGGCGCCCGACATCCTGGGTCAGTGGTTGACCTCGCTCAGCGACCTTCACCTTGGCGGTCTGGCAGCCGGCATGCTTGAGCCATTTCGTACGCCTGCTCCGGCCCGACGGCTGGAATCGTGCTGTTGACGCAAATCTCGGTCCTGAGCGGTGGGGGCCAACCACGCTCGGCAGCCTCCTCGGCCGCCCGCAGCCATGGCACCAGTTCCGGTCCCTGGTAATCGAGGAAAGGGCTCCACTCGGCCCAACCCGCGGCACCACGCCAGACCATGCCCTGCCGCTCACTGATTCCACGAAACCGGGTGCGCAGGCCGAGGGCGTAACAGAAGGGCTGGTCCGGCACGGTCCCAGTGTGGCCTAGCCTGGCGCACGCATTTGCCCGTCGAGCCCGTCGAAGGCCTCAGCGCGCAAGTCCGGTTAGCCTGGTCGCCGTGAGTGCAGCGGATTCCGAAGCTGGGTGGCTCCGAACTGTCGAGCCAGCACAGGTCGTGGCATCGCTGACCGAGTCGCTGCACGGCGGGCCGCCTATCGCACCATTGCCGGCTGATCCGATCGAGCGGGCTCGCGCTGTCAGCATGCTGCAGCCGACCAAGCTCGTGAGCGAGGCGGATGCGGCCGCGGTGGTGTCGACGTCGGGTTCGACAGGGGCGCCAAAGGGGGTGGTGCTCTCGCGTGCCGCAATCCGCGCCTCGGTCGAGGCCAGCCACGCCTGGCTGGGTGGACCCGGTGACTGGGTACTTGCACTGCCGGCGTACTACATCGCTGGCCTCATGGTGATCGCGCGAGCGTGCCTTGGTGGCACCCGGGTCGATTCCGGCCCGTTCCGATCTGAGCGACCTGCCCGACCTTGGCAACGCGCTGTCAGTCCGGCGCTACATCTCGTTGGTCCCGACACAACTGGCGCGGGCGTTGCGGCACGACGAGCTGACCGAGTCGTTGAGAAGCTTCAGCGCGGTTCTGGTCGGTGGAGGACCCGCTCACGGCGAACTCCTCAATCGAGCGGCGACCAGCGGCATCCGCGTCGTGACCAGCTACGGCATGAGCGAGACCTGTGGCGGCTGTGTCTACGACGGAATACCGCTGGCCGGGGTTCATGTTGAGCTGACCAACAATGGCCGCATCATGATCAAGAGTCCGAGTCTGTTCACCAGCTATCGGTTGCGTCCAGATCTCACCGCTGATGCCCTCAGCGAAGGCCGATTCACGACCCAGGACCTCGGCCGTTGGGAGGCCGGCCGACTGGTCGTACTCGGGCGGATGGATGACATCGTGATCACGGCTGGACACAAAGTTGACCTTGTCGATGTCGAGCAGCCCGTTCAGCAGTGGGCGGCTCGACGTGGCGCGCACGGTGCTGTGGTAGCGGTCCCGGATGCGGTGTGGGGTACCACGATCATTGCGGTCTCCGATTCGCCTGGATCACTGGCAGACCTCCAGATCGCCGTGGGAGCAGCGCTGCCGGCGTACGCGGTGCCCCGCGAACTGGTCCATGTTGATCAACTTCCATGGTTGGCGAGCGGCAAACCTGATCGGGTCGCCATCAAATCGATGATCATGAAGGTACGCGATGCGCGACAGGTGAGGGCGTGACGGGGCCGATTGCTGCGCGAGGGCCGACCGCTGCCCGACCGACTGCGACGCAATGGCTTGCGGGCGCACGGCCGCGAACCCTGCCAGCTGCCTGCTCTCCGGTGATCGCAGGAACGGGCCTGGCGGTTTTCGCAGCAGGCGCGTCCTGGCTGGCAGCGCTCCTGGCTCTCATCGTCAGCCTCGCGCTCCAGGTCGGGGTCAACTACGCCAACGATTACTCCGACGGGATTCGCGGCACGGATGTCGACCGAGTCGGTCCACTGCGGCTGGTGGGTTCGGGTCTCGCGTCGCCACCGCTGGTGAAGCGGGCAGCATTCGTCAGCTTCGGAATCGCCGCCTTGGCCGGGCTGGGACTAGTGATCATGACGCAGCATTGGTGGTTGCTGGCCGTCGGCGCAGCCTGCGTGCTGGCCGCCTGGTACTACACCGGCGGTAAGCGACCGTACGGATATGCCGGGCTGGGCGAGGTGTCCGTCTTCGTCTTCTTCGGCCTGGTCGCCGTCTGCGGCACCGTCTACGTGCAAGCCGGCCGGGTCTGGATCACTACCGTGCTGACCGGGGTCTGGGTGGGCGCGCTGGCGTGCGCGATCTTGGTGGCCAACAATCTGCGCGATATTCGTGGCGACACCCAGGTCGGCAAACGAACCCTCGCTACTCGGCTCGGGGACGCCAGGACGCGGTCCCTCTACCTGATCTTGCTGAGCCTCAGCGCCTTGTTGATCATCATCGTGGCCCTGCTGACCAGCTGGTGGGCACTCTTGGGGTTAGGCGGCTTCGTCCTGCTGATTCCCGCAGTCCGGACAGTCGTGTCGGGCGGTACAGGTCCTGCACTGATCGCCGTGCTCAAGGCGACCGGCCTCGCCGAGCTGACCACAGCCGTTGGCTTCGCAGCCGGTCTGATTCTCAGCAATGCGGACTGAGCCCTTCGACAAGCGCCGTCCTGAGCTTTTCGAAGGGCTCAGGGCGCATTGTCTGGCCAGGTTCCGGTAGCTTCGAACACCTTGAGCTGGGCTTCGTGGGGTGCCAGGTCCCAACCGCGCTCAGCGACCCAGGCATCGTCGTAATAGGTATGCGAGTAGCGGCGGCCGTCATCACATAACAGCGTGACGACGCTGCCTTGCATGCTGGCGGCCTTCATCTCGGCGATCAGCTGCAGCGCACCCCAGATGTTCGTCCCGGTCGATCCGCCCACCCAGCGGTCCAGTTTGTGGGTGCACCAACGCATCGCTGCGATTGATGCCGCGTCGGGCACCGAGATCATCCGATCGACCAGCTCCGGTACGAAGCTCGGCTCTACCCGCGGCCGGCCGATTCCTTCGATCTTGGAACCAACTGCAGTCACCCCGGGATCCCGGTTCTTCCATCCGGCATAGAAGGCCGATCCCTCGGGATCGACCACACACATCAGAGTCGGGTACTTGTGCAGCCGCACGTAGCGTCCGATCGTCGCACTCGTTCCGCCGGTGCCGGCGCCGACGACCACCCAGACCGGGACCGGAAACGGCTCGCGGCTCAGTTGCGCAAACATCGTCTCGGCAATGTTGTTATTGCCCCGCCAGTCGGTGGCCCGCTCGGCGTAGGTGAACTGGTCGAGGTAGTACCCGCCAGTGCTGTCCGCGAGATCAGCCGCCACCTGATAGATCGTCCTCGGATCCTCGACGAGGTGGCATTGACCGCCATAGAACTCGATGAGCTCGCACTTCTCGCGTACGGTCGAGGCTGGCATAACGGCTACGAACGGCAGGTTGAGCAATCGCGCGAAGTAGGCCTCACTCACCGCTGTCGACCCGGAGGAGGCCTCGACCAGTGTGGTGCCTTCGGTGATCCAGTTATTGCACAGGCCGTAGAGCACAAGCGACCGCGCCAATCGATGCTTCAGGCTGCCCGTCGGATGCACCGACTCGTCCTTGAGATAAAGATTGATGCCCCACTCGGCCGGCAGCGGAAAGGTGTGCAGATGGGTGTCGGCGCTGCGATTCGCGTCCGCCTCCACCTGGCCGATCGCCCACTCGAGCCAGGCCCGCTCATTCTTCTCGGCCATGATCGTCAAATTACCGGTGGATGGCCGGCGCGTGTCATCCGCCAGATCGTCCGCCAACTCAGCGGCCGCCGCTCGCCGGCCGGCTTGGCAAGCCCGATCTGATAGCCGCGCAATGTTTCCCGCCAGGCGGCACGCGACCGAAGCCGGATCGCCGACACCCCGGTCCACGCCAAGAGATAGAGCGCACCTACCGGCACCGGAAGGTTGCGCCTGGCAAGCCAGACCCGGTTTCGGGCTTGAAAGCGGTAGAACTCGGCGTGCCGAGTCGGCTGGATTGCCGGGTGATAGACCTCGATCTCCCCGTCGTAGCGAACGTGGAATCCGCCGTCCCACACGCGCCAGGCCAATTCGATGCCTTCATGCGCATACCAAAACGGCGCCGGCCAGCCGCCCGCGAACTCGAAGGCGTCGCGACGGATGGCAACCGCGCCTTCCCAGACGTTCATCGCCGGGCTACTGCGGGCCGGGTCACCGACACGTACCCGTGGAGTCCAGCGCCGTGGCGCGGCTCGGCCCGCTGGGTCGACGACCCGCGGTTGAATCATGCCGAGCGTCGGATCTGCAGCGAACTGGGCCGCCATCCGCGCCAGGATGTCGTCCTCCGGGAGACAGGCATCATCGTCGAGGAAGAACAGCAGGTCTCCTTCGACCAAGCTCACTCCGGCATTGCGACCGGCGGGAATGCCCAAATTCTCCGGCAGAGGTTTGGCCTTGACGCCGTCAGGCAAACCGGTCGGCCGCCAGCCATTGCCGACCACGACCACATCGAGGTCCACGTCACGCTGGCTCAGCAGACTGACCAGACCGCGATCAAGATCATCCGGCCGTTTGCCCATCGTCAGGACGACGACCCCGAACTTGGGCCGCACTGGCTTGTGTCACCGCAGCCTCGAGGAGGTCAGCACCGCGATCAGATGACCAATCAGCGTCAGGCATGCCGCGACGACGAGCGCAGCGAGCAGCACCTTGGTGGCCAGCCCGCCGACGAACAGGTCAACGACGGCCGCCAGCAGCACCAAGATCGACAATTCCACCGAATGGAAGACCCGATGAAATGGGATCAATCGAGCCAGCCGTCGTCCGGTCCGCAGAAACCCTCCTCGGGGAGCGCGGACCTCATCGGCATCTCGCATCTGTGGCAGCCCGGCGTAATGCCGCGCGACGTGCACCAAGTCGTTTTCCACCTTGTTCAGCGCCACCAGCAGTCCAAGCAGCAGCCCGGCACTGATCCAGACCCCACTGACCTGCAGCTGACCCGTGGCACGGACACCTAGCGCCACTGCGATACCGCACTCGGCGGTGTAATGCCCCACCCGATCGAGGTAGACCCCAACTGGCGATGAGGTTTGCCGCCATCGGGCGACTTCACCGTCACAGCAGTCGAACAGCATCTGCAGCTGGACCAAGATCACGACAAGAATCGCACCGACCAGAGTCGGCCAGCCGGTCGCCACGGCAGCAGCAGCCGCGGTGATGATCATCAACCAGGTGACCCCATTGGCGCTGAAGCCGGCTCGTAGCAGAATCCGCGTCAGATAAGGGGAAATGTCGCGCAGGTAAGCATGCGCCACCCAATGTTCCGCAGCGGCACGACTGCGCACACTCGGCGGTTGCGTCACCTCGCGCAGTTGGGCAATGGTCGGGCGAGCGGGTCGCTCAGCACCGACATCGAAACCGGCCGTCATCACACCCTTCCGAACCACCCAACACGTCGACGCCACGGCGGGACGACGACCGGTCCACGAGGCATTGGGACAGCCTAGCGTCGAGTGTTGTATCCACCCGGGACGAAGACGCATACTCTTCGGTATGGGGCGGTATCTACCGATCATCATCATCGTCTTGCTGATGATCTACTGTGTCGTCGAGGTCGCTCAGGCCCCGCCGTATGCAGTCCGCCGGATGCCTCGCTGGCTCTGGGCGACGGCCATCATCTGCCTGCCGCTGGCTGGCGCTGTTTGCTGGCTGCTGCTGGGTCGACCCAACGGAGAGTCGTTGGGCACAAAACAACGGCAGCCTCCGAAGGCACCTGACGACGACATCGATTTCCTGCGCGGACTTTGATTAGCCGGTTGGGGATTGCTGTATCTGGTACGCGCGCTCGATCGCGTCCTCGAAACGCTTCGTACTCTGCTGATTGCTGACGTCGCCGAAGTAGTGATACGTCAGACCTCGCAGCTGCTCCCGCGCTTCCGAATCAGTCTGCAACGCGCGGATTCGAGACATGACGTCTGACGCCTCCGCCGCTACCGAGCAGCGCAATGCTGTCCAGCAGCGCGGACCGTGGGCGATACGCGCCCGGCGCGGGCTCGGTGATCACCAATGGTTTGCCGGTGGCCAGCCAGTCATACGCAACTGCCGAGATGTCGGTGATGCACGCGTCAGCGAAGTCCCATTGCCAGCCATAGCCCTCGTGATCGATGAGATGCCAGTCGCCACGTTTCGCCAGCAGAGCTCGGATCTCCTTGTCGGCAGCGCGATGCTCGGCAGAGGCATATCCGGTACGCGGATGCGGCCGATAGATCACCCGGACTGTGGGATCGGCAAGCAGTGCCTCAATGATTGCCACGCCGTGGCTCGCTAGCGACCCGTACGCGATGCTCGGCCTGTCCCCCTCCCAGGTGGGCGCGTACCACACCCGCAGCCCCGAATCGCGTGGCCACGGCGGGGCGCCAGGGTAGCCATAGTCGAGCTGCGGACGGCCAACGGCCAGCGTGCGCTCCTCGCCATCGAATCCGCGCAGCGCTTGACTGAGTCGATCACGCCCCGCGTCACCGCCGACGAAAGTCAGGTCGTACGCCTTGTGCTGGTTGGAAACGCTGCCGCCCTTGTCGCTCTCACCGTGCCCGATCTGGATGTGCACCGGGCTCGCGAATCGCAACATGCGAAAGTTCGACTCAATCTGATTCAGGTACAAGACGACCCGGACATCACGCTCAGCGACCAGCTCCTCGAGCGCCCGGCTGCCGCGAGCGAAGGCGACCGGGAGACCGCTGCTGCGCAACACCAGATCGCCGGTATCCGGCCGATCGACGATTACGAAGAGCGGCCGTTGCTGAGCTAGGTGCTCCAAGGGCAACCGCCACTGCTCGAACTGGTAGAAATTTTCGGGTCCGGTCGCGAAGAACACCGCAGTCCCGGCATTGGGCACCAGTCCGTTGCCACTGGCCCGCTCGGCGAAGCCACCAGCCGCCACCTCGTTCCGCAGCCGGGCCCCGGCGGCTCGTGCGGCCCAAGCGGTTCGACCACCCAGGCGCGTCAGGATCTGCGGACCGAAGCGGGTCATGCCGAGGTGGCGGGCGCCTTCTCGGACTCCTTGGCTGCGGGCACCTCCTGCTTGAAGGCTTCCCCGACCTGACTCTCGCTGCGGTCGGCGCTCCACTCGGTGTGGAAAGAGCCGCCCTTGTCGACGCGGTGGTACGTGTGCGCACCGAAGAAGTCGCGCTGTGCCTGAATCAGGGCAGCCGGCAACCGCTCAGCGCGAATCCCGTCGTAATAGGCCAACGAGGAGGAGAACGCGGGCGTCGGAATCCCGTTCTGCGCAGCACCCGCCGCGACTCGCCGCCACGCAGCCAGGCTGTTGCCCACCGCTTCGGTGAAGTAGTCATCGGCAAGCAGCAGCGGCAGGTCGGGATTGCGCTCGTACGCCTCGGTGATGCGGTTCAGGAAGCGCGCCCGGATGATGCAGCCGCCACGCCAGATCCGTGCCATGGCACCGCGGTCGATGTTCCAGTCGTACTCGGCGCTCGCCGCCGCAATCTGGTCAAAGCCCTGAGAGTAGGCCACCACCTTGGATGCGTAGAGAGCCTGCCGCACGTCTTCCACGAACTGATCGCGATCGGCGATCTTCCAGTCCCCGGTCCCGGAGGGGAGCTTGGCCCGCGCCGCCTCCCGCTGCGGAACCGATCCTGACAGCGCGCGCGCCATGGTCGCCTCAGAAATACCAGTGATCGGCACGCCAAGATCAAGAGCGTTTTGCACCGTCCAGCGGCCGGTGCCCTTCTGCTCGGCCTGATCCAGCACGATGTCGACGAACGGCTTACCGGTTTCCGCGTCGGTGTGACCGAGCACGTCGGCAGTGATCTCGATCAAGAAAGACTCCAGATCACCTTCGTTCCAGGTTTGGAAGATCTGACCGATCTCTGGAGCCGACGCGCCGGTGCCCTGCTTGATCAAGTCGTACGCCTCGGCGATCAACTGCATGTCGGCGTACTCGATGCCGTTGTGAACCATCTTGACGAAATGCCCAGCGCCGTTCGGACCCACATAAGTGCAACACGGCACATCATCGACCTTGGCGGCAATGCTTTCCAGCAGTGGGCCCAGCGACTCGTACGACTCAGCCGAACCACCCGGCATGATCGACGGACCATTGAGTGCACCCTCCTCGCCGCCCGAAACGCCGGTGCCGACGAAGTGCAGGCCGATCTCGGCGAGCTTCGCCTCGCGGCGAATTGTGTCAGGGAAATGAGCGTTGCCCGCATCGATCACAATGTCGCCCTCCTCCAGCAGCGGAGTGAGCTCATCGATCACCGCATCTGTCCCAGCACCCGCCTTGACCATGATCAACACCCGGCGCGGACGCTCCAGCGAGGCGACGAAGTCGGTCATGGATTCCGACGGAACGAACGTGCCCTCTGACCCGGCGTCGGAGAACAGCGACTCGGTCTTGGCGTAGCTGCGATTGTGGATCGCAACCGTGTGCCCATGCCTAACAAAGTTTCGCGCGAGATTGCGGCCCATGACGGCAAGGCCTGTGACACCGATTTGAGCGAGTTCAGCCATTTCTTGACAACTCTCCTTTGAGGCCGTTTGGGGCGTTGTGAGACGATCGAGCAGCGAGCGGGGTCGCTATGCGTGTTGGCTCAGCGTATCGGCTTGCGCCATTGGCGGGTCGGGCACCGTTGGCCCCAGTCCAACCCTGTGCTGGAGGTAAGGCATGCTTCAGCCGCTGGGCATTAGTGCCGAAGCGGAAGCCGTGTACGTCGCGCTCGGGCCCTTGCCGTCGGCATCGGTTGCCGAGTTGGCGCGGCTCACCTCGTTGATACCTGAGAAGGTCGCGGAAACCCTCGAAGAACTGCGAAAACTCGGACTGGCAACGGATTCCTCGCGTGGCGACTGGCGAGCGCTACCCCTGCTGGATGTCATCAATCAGCTCAAGTCGCAACGACTATCCGAGATCGAGCAGGCAAGTGTGGCGGCCGAGTCGCTGGAGAGCCACTTGCTGGCCGCCGGGGCTACCCAGCCCGACGGCATCAAAACTCTTGTCGGACGAGAATCCATTGTCGCCGCTCACCGTGAACTCATGGATTCCGCACGCCGGGAGATCTGCTTCTTTGACAAGCCGCCTTATGCCCAGATCAGATCGATCATCACCGAAGAGGCGCTGAGCATCGAGCCGGAGTGGCAAGCACTTGAGCGGAACGTGACCTTGCGCTGCGTCTACGACCCCGGTTTCGACACTGAACGGCTTGCCGAACTCAGTCTGTTTGCCAAGAAGGGCGAGCAGTCGCGTACCTCGCCGGTTCCAATGAAATTGATCATCATCGATTCTCACACCGCACTCATACCGTCAATGCGCTCCTATACTCCCGGGCACGACCTACGCGCGTCCGTCGTGCGGCATCCGCTTCTGGTCGAGGCATTGCAATGGCTTTTCGAGGCTGTCTGGGACGCCGCTGTGCCGATCATGACCTCGATTAACAGCGAGAACGATCCACGCCGTCAGATGTTGATTTCCTTGCTGATGACCGGCTCCACTGACTCAGCGATAGCCAATACGTTGAACATCAACGTGCGCTCGGTGCGTCGCTGGATCTCCGATCTCATGGATGAGCTCGGGGTCTCGACTCGCCTGCAGCTAGGCGCGGCACTTGTCCGATCAGATGGTCTGCGCGGCGAGCCGTTCGTGGGGTTCGACCGTGATCATGCGGTCATTCCGCTGCACAGAAGATGAGGGCGAGTCGCAGGCAGCACCCAAAGCCACGCCCGCGGTCCTAAACGAACCGCGGGCGTCGCCCAGGGGGAGGAACTCCGAGCGGAACCTCGGGGAAAAGTTCCACACGGGCTGTGCTGGCCAAGCCACGCTCACTCGCAACTCGACCACCGGGAACGTCAGGTATCCCGGCTTCCTTGCGGAAGATCTTGTGCTCGCTTGCCTATGCCAAACACTATCGGAGATTTGGCACGATTTCACTAGCGTTTCGCCCGCGATTTGCTGTTCGAAGCACATTGGAAACGCGCGCGTCCTGATGCAACTGAGCCGAATCGTGGAAACTCGACCGGACACGCGGCTATAGGTATTCGGCGCATGGCGCCATTCGAGCCTAGGTTCGCCCGACGCTTTTTGGCTTAGAGGCTATGTCCTTTGAGGCTGTGGCCCTTGAGGCTGTGCCCCTTGAGGCTGTGACCTTTGAGGCTATGTCCCTTCAGGCTGTGTCCCTTGAGGCTATGTCCGCGAGTTGCGTGCTGCATGAGTTTTCCCTTCTTGACGTCTCGCCGGTGGCCGATTTCCTCCGCCGGCGAGTCTCTGACCTAGTCAAGAAGGACGTTATGCAGCCGCTACATACGAAGTCACGCGAAAAGGGCAGCAGGAAACTGACATGTCCTAAAGCGGACATGCCAAAATCGCGTTAGGTGCTAGGCACACTCTCAACGCGTACGTCGCGGGCCCGGTCTTACGGACGCACATCTTCGGTCCATGGCCCCTCTGGCCACAGAATCGCCCCATTTGCATGGTGACCGTCACCGATTGTGCACCGTCAAGCGACCCAGAGAACAGGCTATCCGCTAGCAAGCGAGTTGACCCATTCCCGGATGTCAGCCTGAAACGTGCGACGGCACGCCGTCAAGAACCTTGCTCAAAATTTCTCCCCCGATGGACCCTTAAACCCGAATGTAACCTGCCAGTGAGCATGCTGCAGGCACGCACGATGAAGCTATCAAATCATCTCTGCCACCAGAATGTTTCGCATTTATGTGTCTTCTTAGGAAGGCCTATCGTCAAGGAGGCATCATGTCCTGCATGTTTGTTCCGCCCTATCTGCTACAGCGCGTCGCCTTGTGGGCGGGAACGCGGCATGCCTCCGCCTCCGGGAAGGAAACACTGCAGGTCGATGACCGGCTGCGCGCTCGGCGCGAGGCTCCGCCGCCAGAGCTCGCCGCGCCTCGCGTGCCGGGAGTCAGAACCCGAGTCGTGCACACCGCCAACAACACCGAAACGCTGCCGGGCGAGCCGGTTCGTACAGATGGCGACTCTCCAGTCGGCGACCAGGCCGTTGACGAAGCGTTCGACTCGTCCGGGCAAGTTCTGGACTTATTTCGCAGCGAGTTCGGCAGGCGTTCTATCGATGGTCGCGGTGGCACGGTTTCCATCACCGTCCACTATGGGCGGGATTACGACAACGCCTTCTGGGATGGCATCCAACTGGTGTTCGGCGATGGAGATGGGCAGATATTCGAGCGGTTCACCAAGCCGATGGATGTTATGGCGCACGAGTTCACACATGGTGTGACCCAGTTCACCGTGGGATTGGCTTATCAGGATCAACCGGGTGCTTTGAACGAGAGCATCAGCGACGTTTTTGCATCGATGGCCAAACAGCGGGCCCTTGGCCAGACGGCTGCCGAGGCCGACTGGCTCATCGGCGAGGGACTGTTTACCTCGACCATCAATGCGAAGGCATTGCGCTCGATGAAGGAACCGGGAACGGCGTACGACGATCCGCAAATCGGCCGCGATCTGCAGGTCGGTTCCATGGCCGACTATGTCTACACCGACGATGACAGCGGTGGCGTACACATCAATTCAGGAATTCCCAACCGTGCCTTCGTCTTGGCAGCGCTCGACATCGGTGGCGCCAGCTGGGAGAAGGCCGGGCAGGTTTGGTACGACACTCTCGTCCATGGCGAGCTGGGTGCGCAGGCGAGCTTCGGATCGTTTGCGAGGGCAACGCTCAGCTCGGCGCGCCGCCTCTTCCCCAGCGACCCGTCGATCGCTGAGAAGGTGAATGCCGCATGGGTCGAGGTTGGATTGCTCCAGGCCCAGCCGGTGGATCTTCCGGCCGACCAGCCTGTCGAGGCCTTCTCCCCGACCGGTGGCGGACGTGCCTGGGACCGTTGCTGTACGTCGCACAGGTGGCTTTGCCGGCACGACGAAGGTCGGCCAACTGGATCTCAACTCCGATCCCGAGGGTGCTGAGGTTCGGCATCTGCTCATGCGGGTTGGCCGCCAGCAGATTTCGGCCACTCGCCCGGCTCCTGATCGGTTTACCTACACCGTTGAATATGGCGCCTGGCGATTCACCGTGCCGGAGCAGGATCTGACACCCGAGCTGCGCCGGCTTGTCCAGGTCGTGCTGAACCGGGGTGGCTGAACGCAGCTTCGATAGAGTGGCCAGCGTGCCGACGGGGAGAGCGCGCGACCCTGACTACCCGCGCTCAGTCGGGGTGCTGGGGCACGGATTCCTGGCCGAGCCGGTCATGCAGCGACTGCTGCACGCCCTGCCGGCTGCGACACACATTGCGACGTACGGCCCGGATGCTGACGTATTCACTCAACTGCAACGGCTGGGAGCCAAAAGCGCCGCCAGTGCTGCCGATCTCGCCGCCCGCAGCGAGTTCGTCATTGCGCTGCTGGAAAGTCTCGATGATCTTGAAGCACAGCTGAGCGGTCCGAGCGGGTTGCTGGCCGGGGTGCATAGCCCGACCATCGTCGTTTTCGGAGGAATCTCCTCTCCGGACAACCTTCGCAATCTGAGCAGCGATCTTGTCGAGCGAACAGCCGGCCTCCTCAAGATCATCGATGCGCCGCTGAGCGGGACGCAGGCGAGCGCTGCGCATGGCGAGCTTGCGATAGCTGTCGGTGCCACCCCGGGGCTGTATCGCGAAGCTCTGCCGGTACTGGAGTTGCTCGGCACCTGCGTACGTGTCGGCGGGGTCGGAAGCGCTCAAGTTGCCAATGCGTGCGAGCAATATGTCATCGCAGCTACGGCTATGGCTCTCGGCGAGGCGGCAGTGATTGCCGAACGCGCCGGTCTCGATCTTGCTCGGGTGCTGCACAGCTGGGAGTTGTCCCTGGCGGGGAGCCGAGTACTTGGCGCGGCGCGCGGAAAGTTGTTGAATCACGACTTCCAGCCCGATCTGCCAGCCGGAACTGCTTTAGCGCCGCTCGACGTCGCAGCTCAGCAGGCCTGGCGGACGGGCACGTCTGCGAGACTGCTGACGAACGTACGAGAACTTTTCCAACTTCTGGACCGGGCCGGCCTGAGCAGTCAGGATCTCGCGGCCACCTACCAGTACCTGGCAGCGCAACACCCCGAACGCCGCGAAGCACAGGGTTAGGCTTCGCGGCGTCGAGGTGCAAGCTTGCGGCGGGAAGGCCGCCCACGGGCGGGTCTGCGCCCTTGCCGGCCCGCGGGTCTGCTGTCAGGTGAGCTGAAGAATGACGATCACCAAGATGATGATGACCAGCACACCAATGATGACGCCGATAATTCCCCGGTTCATGGCAGGACCTCCTCTCGTGCTTTTGGGGGTACCCGCGTGCCCGGGGACGTAAACATCTGGCCCCGGTTGCTATCTCCTTGCCCGAGCGTTGATGGTCCTATCCGAGCCCTGTTCGGCCGAATCCATGGCATCCATCCTCAGATGACGTAGCTGAGGGTTTGCGAGGGCGATGGCTGCAGCGAGTAGCACCAGCGAGCCCCCGATGAAGAACGGAACTTGAGCGGCCGTGACACCGGTGATGAGCCCGGTCAGTGCATAAGTCAGAGGGACCGCGGAGAGGCTAGCGAAGGACAGCGCACTCATCACCCGGCCGATCTGGCCGGTGGGAGCTAGCCGCAGGACCGCAGTGGTGACCAGCGTGCCGTAGAACCCGGCGCCGATGCCCGACATGAGGCCCAGAAATCCGGCGCAGACGTACGCCGCCGACACCGACAATCCCAGAGCAGGCAACAAGCCGAGCCCGACAACACTGAGTCCCATCACCGTCAAACCCGAGAGCGCGGCAACTCCGGTGTGGCGGAGGTTGTTGCGCCAGAGCAGGAACCCGGCAGCAGCCGCCGCGCCAAGCCCGAAACCACCGAGAATCCAGCCGACCGCTCGCACACCCCAGCCCGTCTGATGGGCTAGTAGCGGCACCCCGGCCATCATCGGCCCGCTGAACCCGAGCTCGGCGACAAACACGATGATCAACAGCATCGCCAGAGTGCGGTAACCACGGATCAAGCGGACCCCGGCCACCAAGTCCGCCCATACCGACATTTCAGGCGCTGTGGGGCTTCGCTTCGCATCAGGCAGTGCATCACCGTGAGGAGCCTGAGGCTGAGCCATCCTGGTGAGTGCCAACATGACGACCGAGACCGCGAACAGCCCCGCGTTCACCCAGAACGCCACCGCAGCGCTCGCCACCACCAGCAGCCAGCTGCCCAGCGGCGCGCCGGCGAACTCGGCACCGCGCGCCACGATTGTCTTGGCCGCGACGACACGGGTCAGTGAGTCACGCGGGACCAGGTATCGAGGGGCGGTGGAAACGGCCGGCAGGAAGAAGCCGTCGACCACCCCGAACAGCACCGCGAGCGTGCCGAGCAGCAGCGGGCTGACGTCGCCGCCGGAAACGACGACGGCGAAGACAACCATGATCGCGGTGCGCAGCACATCGGACGCGATGATGGTCGGCTTCGGCCCGAGCCGATCGACGAAAACACCGCCGATCAGCAGCAGGGCTGCCTGAGGGATGGAGCCGGCAACGAGGATCAGACCGACGTTGGCTGGGGTGGTCGTCTGTACAGCGGCCCAGGCGAGAGTCACCAGGTAGATGTGACTGCCGATCAACGACGTTGCCAGGCCGATGAGCCACCGCAGCACGTGAGGCAAGAGTCAGAAAGCCTTGGGCGAGAGCCGCCAAGTCACGGTCTGTGACGGCTGGGCGGTATGGCCAAGGCCCGGAACTCCGAAGGCGGGCCTGGTCCGAATATCTCCAGTACTGGTGACGCCATAACAACATCATGGCGCACCCGGACGATTGCCCGTCCCGCCTGCCCGGCTACTCCTCCCAGGGCAGTGGCTTGCCTTCGGCCACCGGAGCGAGCGGAATGATGATGACCGGCCGATGCTGACGATGGGCTAGATGGGCCGCGACAGAACCGGTGAGGAAGTGCTTCAGCCCAGCCCGTACGCCACCCCGCCGGCTACCGACGATGATCAACTCAACGTCGAGGATGTCGGCCAGCCGGGTGAGCGCGTACGCGACATCGCCGGCCAGCTCCCGGAAGGACAATTGCACAGAACCGTCGGCGACCGCCGCCCGAACCTGTGCCACGAGTGCCTGGTCGAAGTCGGTGTCCTTGAGCTCGGGCAATTCGGGATCGAGCGGCAGTGAGACCACGCGTTCCGTCCGGCCGCTCCTCGATAACGTACCGGCCGGGATCGACATGGGCGCAGACCAGCGCGGCGCCAAAGGTCCGCGCGAACCGGGCAGCATGGCGCAGCACGATGTCCGGCTGCCCGTAGGTCACCCCGACCAGAATTCGGCGCTCTGCCTGATCGTTCGCCATCGCCTCACTCCCAGCGCTTCAAGTCCTGACCCTAGTGCCGCGGAATCCAAGTCTCTTTACGCTTCGCGCCGCCCAGGCACGCACCTCGCGGCGTTCTCCTCGGTCGACATACGACCCGGTATCCCTCCCTCGTCGGCCTTGCGATGCACGCACCTGAACGACGCCAAGCGCAAAGGAACTTGGATTCCACGACACTAGCGCCGGGAGCATCGCCCGAGCCAGGTATCAGCGCGATCTTGAGTCGGTGTCGATACGCCGAACTCATGTGCTCAGCAGAGTTGATCACGCATGGACTTCTTGCCCTGGCGTCAGATGTTGATCATTCGGTAGCCGCGGCGGAGGGCTGGAATGCGGTCATGCCACGATCTGTAGAAACGGCCACTTGCTGGCGCACAGCACAGGTGGGAGCACATCGTGGACAGATTCGACCTCAGTGGCGCGATCGCGCTGATCACCGGTTCCAGTCGCGGGATCGGCCGCACATTGGCCGCCGGGCTCGCCGATGCGGGTGCCAGGATCGTGCTCAATGGCAAGCACAGCGCCGGACTTGAGGAGGCGGCCGCGAGATTTCGTGAGCAATATGGAGCAGATCGGGTGTATGCCAGAGCCTTCGACATCACCGAGGAGCTCGAGGTGGCTGCGGCGGTGAACTGGATCGAGGATGAAGTCGGCCCGATTCGAATCTTGATCAACAACGCCGGCATCCAACATCGTGTGCCGCTGTTGGAACTTGATCAGACGAATTGGGATCAGGTGTTGCGCGTCAACCTGACTGGCGCGTTCTTGGTGGGTCGCGAGGTAGCTCGCCACATGATCACCCGGGGTCAGCGGGAAGATCATCAATATTGCGTCGGTGCAATCCGAGCTGGCCCGACCCACGATTGCGGCGTACACGACAGCCAAAGGAGGGCTGCGCAACCTGACGCGGGCGATGACCGCTGAGTGGGCAGCGGCCGGCCTCCAGATCAATGCGCTCGCGCCGGGCTACATCCACACCGAGATGACCCAGCACCTGGTCGACGATCAGGCGTTCAATGATTGGGTGTTGAACCGCACCCCTGCTGGCCGCTGGGGCAGCAGTGCGGATCTGGTCGGTCCCGCCGTCTGGCTCGCCTCGGATGGTTCGGACTATGTCAATGGTCAAGTGATCTACGTCGACGGCGGCATGACCGTGGTGCTGTAGCGGGAAGGTGTTGTTGACATCTGGTTCCTCTTATTCAACCAATTGGTTGACAATGTCGGGCAGCATGCCTAGACTCTTATTAAACCAATCGGTTGAATAAGCGTCCGACAAGGAGGCGATGCATGAGTGAGGATCGACTCTCCCGAGTCTTCGCCGCACTGGCTGACCCGACGCGGCGTGACATCGTGGCCCGGCTTTCGGTCGGCGACGCCACGGTCGGCCAACTAGCCGCCCCGTACGACGTGTCGATCCAGGCTGTGTCCAAGCATCTCAAGGTGCTCGAAGACGCCGGGCTCGTGAGCCGCAGCCACGACGCACAGCGCCGGCCACGGCATCTCGAAGCCGACGTCTTCGACCTCATGACTGCCTGGATTGAGCGTTACCGGCGGCAGGCCGAGGAACGATACCGCCGACTCGACGCCGTACTCGCCGCCATGGACGACGACAACCGAAAATCCACCACCAGAAGGGAGCAGCATCGTGAGCACGAACGCCACGCATGAGTCCACTACTACCCAACAGACCCGCATCGAGGCCGACCCGAACGTGCCGACGATCCGCATCATTCGAGACTTCGATGCGCCGCCGGACAAGGTGTTTCGGGCCTGGATCGATCCGGAGCTGGTCGCGAAGTGGCTGGGGCCGAAGAGCACCGAGATGAGGATCGACGAGTGGGACGCTCGTACCGGCGGAAACTATCGCTACGCAGCGGTGCAGGATGGCGCCGAGGTCGCCACCTTCTACGGGTCGTTCCATGAGGTGCGGCCGGACGAGCGCCTGGTGCAGACCTTTACCTGGGAAGGAATGCCCGATGGTGTCAGCTTGGACACCATGGTCTTCGAGGACCTCGGAGATGGCCGTACGAGGACTGTCGGGCTGTCCGTCCTGGACAGTTTCGAGGCTCGTGACGGGATGATGGCCAGCGGCATGGACGTCGGGGTCTACGAGGGCTACGAGAAGCTCGACGCCCTGCTCGCCGACGGCTAGCACCGGTTTGCCGAATCGTGGGATCGGGTACGCCTCCTCAGATAGCGGCAGGTCCCTGCTCGCTATCTGAGGAGGCTCGATGGCTCACGTGATCGGCAGCTTGCTCCTGCTGGGTGCTAGTGGCGACCTCTCCGGGCGGCTGTTGTTACCAGCCTTCGGACAGTTGCTCGACCGCGAAGAATCGCGTCAGGACGTTGTGCTGATCGGTGCCGGCGTCGAAGACCTCGATAGCGATGCCTGGCAGGAGCGAGTTCGGTCCTCTTTTGCATCGGGCGAGGTCTCCGAAGAAACGTTGAAAAGCGTTCTCGACACCACGCGATATCAGCAGGCCGATGTCACGAGTGTGCCGGATCTGCAGTCCTTGATCGACTCCTGCCCCGTAGCACCGGCGCTGTATTTCGCACTGCCCCCATCGGTGACTGTTGCGGCTTGCACCGCACTTCAGCAGGTATCGCTGCCAGCCGGCACAACGCTCGTGCTGGAGAAGCCGTTCGGAACTGATCATGACAGCGCGGCCGATCTCAATCAGCTGCTTGCCGAGTTGGTGCCGGAAGATCAAGTGCATCGAGTTGATCATTTCCTCGGACGTTCCACGGTGCTGAATCTGATCGGTGTGCGTTTTGCCAATCGGCTCTTCGAGCCGGTCTGGAGCAATGAGCACATCGATCGCGTCGACGTCGTGTTCGACGAGCAGCTCACCTTGGAGAACCGAGCGCGCTACTACGACCATGCCGGCGCATTGGTGGACATGATCCAAAGCCACCTGTTGCAGGTCCTGTCCCTGATTGCCATGGAGCCGATCGCCGCCGCCAATGCGACGGATCTGAGGGATGCCAAGGCGCAAGTGTTACGCGCCTGTCGCCCATGGAATGGCGACCCGGTCAGCTCTGGACGCCGGGCCCGTTACACCCGCGGCACCATCGAGGATCGAGAAGTGCCTGACTACACGGCTGAACCAGGGGTGGACGCAACGCGAAACACCGAGACGCTGGCCGAGCTGATCGTCGAGGTCGACAACTGGCGCTGGTCCGGAGTGCCCTTCCGGCTGCGGTCGGGCAAGGCGCTGAAGCAGCTGCGGAAGGAAGTGCTGATCACCTTCAAGCCACTGCCACACCTGCCGACGGGGCTTCAGGGGCGACCGATTCCGGACCAGCTACGGCTCAGCATGAGCCCGGATCGGATGGCATTGGAGATGAACGTGAACGGTCCAGACGACCCGCTGCAGCTGGATCGGGTATCCCTCGATACGAACCTGAATCCAGGGCGACTGCCGGCGTACGGGGAGGTTCTGGCGGGTGTGCTGGACGGCGACCCGTTGCTCTCGGTCCGCGGTGACACGGCCGAGGAGTGTTGGCGCATCGTGGATCCGATCCTCCAGGTCTGGCGGGAGGGACAGGTGCCGATGGAGTCATACGCCGCAGGTTCCGATGGCCCCTCGGACTGGAGCTAGGCGACTTGCGCTCTGAGCTTGTCGAAGAGCGCCCTTCGACAGGCGCCGTCCTGAGCTCGTCGAAGGGCTCAGGGCTCAGAAGACTCGCGGCCGGATCGGGTGAGCTGCGCGAGCACCGCGGTGGCAGCCCGGCGTCCTGACACCAGAGCGCCCTGGATCGACGCGGTGTCGCGATGATCGCCGGCGACGAAGAGCCTCTCGCTGAGTGCGACAGGCTGGCGAACCTGCAGCGGCGGCGCTTGGACCGGCAGCGCCTCCTTGATCACATGGGTGGTCAGCAATTCCCACCCGCTCGGATCGACGCCGTAGATCAGGCCCGCGTGGCGGCGCGCGGCCTCCTCGGCTTGCGCTGATCCGTCGGCGCCCAGCGTCGTGGTCGCTGTCAGGCATCGGCCGGCCGGCGCGTACGTCGGGGCTACGGCAGTCATCACCGCCGTGTTCACCACGGGACCCCTTTGGTCTGCATCGATGTGCAGCAGGCGCTGCCGTGTCGGCGGCTCGGCGCAGGTGTGCCAGAAGGTCGTCAATGGCTTCATCGACACCGCTGGCTGACCGGTCAGCGAGGCCGCCGTACGCGGATCGGTAGCGATCACGACAGCACGAGCCGCGATCTCTTCATCCGCGGTGCGGACTCCCCCAGCGGTCAGCGATTCCGCGGCGGTGCCGAGGCGCAGAGCCGTCGCCGGCAGTGAGGCTGCGAGAAGCTCGGGCAGCCGACCGACGCCTAGCGACGGTACGGATGGCGTACCGAGCACGAAGGACCGAACGAGCAGCTTGGTGAACTGCGCCGACGTTGAGCCGTCGCGTTCGGCCAACACCCCGGCGAGAAACGGCTCGACGACGCCTGTGCGGAGCTGACCCGTCACCCCTGCGGAATCCAGATCGGCGGCCAGCGTACGGTCCGGCTCGGCGAGCTGGCGGCGCACCGGGAGCAACGACTGCGCTGCCCAGGCAGCGAACCTCAGCTTGTCGGCCATCGAGCCAAGCGGTGCTCCGACCGTGGAGAGCAAACGGGTCGGCTCGCGACGCGGATCGGCCAGAATCCAGCGCTGGGAGCCGTGCGCGACAACCACGCCGGCGTCGAAGGCTCGCAGATCAAGCTCGCCAATATCGATCACTTTTTGCAGGGCCGGATAGGCGGGATTGATCAATTGGAAGCCGCGGTCGCATCGGTAGCCGTCGATGACGTCGGTGCGTACCCGGCCGCCCACCGCATCCGATGCTTCGAGTATCACGACGTCGATGCCGGCGCTGGTCAGCCGCTGAGCGCAAGCCAGGCCAGCCAATCCCGCGCCGATGATGACGACGTCGGTCGAGTTGATCAAGCTCGTCCCTTCGAGAGAGTTGGCATCGGATGGTCGTCAGCTGGGCACGCCGATGCCGTGATCGTAGCGCCGCACGACCTGTCAGCCGCTACTTCGACGGCGCGAACCATCAAGCTGTCACGGGATCCGGGACTAGCGCGTGCGCTGCTGGCACAGCAGGCTCATGGTCCTGACGAAATAGTGGGGTGACAATGTGCGTTGCCTAAGCACTGCACGATCAGATGAAGGGGAGCTGGGAGTGAAGATCGGAATCGGCCTACCCAATCCGGTGCCAAACACCGAGGGGCATGTTCTCCTCGATTGGGCCAAACGAGCAGAAGAAGCTGGATTCTCCGGCCTGGTCACCATTGATCGGATCGCCTATCCGAGCTATGACTCCCTGACGGCGCTGAGTGCAGCCGCTGGGGCAACCGAGCGCATCTCATTGATGACCAACATCCTGCTCGCTCCGATCTACCCACCGGTATTGCTGGGGAAGACAGCGGCCAGCATCGACCAGCTCTCGGGCGGCCGATTTACGCTCGGCTTGGCGGCCGGTGGCCGACCAGACGACTTACGAGGTAGCCGGCCGCGACTTCCACCGCAGAGGTCGCGATTTCGATCATGCGCTCGAGGTCATGCACCAGGTGTGGCGCGGCGATGCCCTTGCCGAAGGCTCCTCACCAGCAAGCCCGACGCCAACGCGACGATGAGCGGGTACCCATTCTGTTCGGCGGCAATAGTGACAAGACGATCGAACGCGTGCTCGCCTGGGGAGACGGCTGGACTGCTGGCGGCGCGCCTGCCGCGCAAAGGCCCCGTACGCCAAGAAGGTAAGGGACGCCTGGTCCGGCGCCGGTCGCAGCGGCGAACCGCGCATCGCCTCACTCGCCTACTTTTCCCTCGGCGAGGATGCCGAGGAGGCGTCTCGGGAGTACCTCCTCCACTACTACGGCTTCCTCGGCGACTATGGGCCGATGATCGCGAATGGCGCGCTTCGATCCGTCTCCCAGGTGACTGACGCGGTGAAGGCGTTTGAGGATGCCGGCTTTACCGAGTTGTATTTCGACCCAACGGTGGCCAAGCTCGATCAGATCGACCGGCTCGCTGACGCGGTTCTCTAAAGCGTTGCCGGCGACCACGCCGGGTCTACGGTGAGAGTCGTGGACAAAGTAGTCGCTAGCGCTCGCGATGCGGTCGCCGACATCGTGCCGGGGTCCGTCACCTTGCGAAGGGGAGCGTCGATCTTCGATTCGGCCACCTCGTTTGGGATGATCAGGGGCGGCAAGATCGACGCCGCGATTCTCGGCGCAATGCAGGTGTCGGCTACTGGCGACATTGCCAACTGGACGATCCCGGGCAAGATGATCAAGGGCATGGGCGGCGCAATGGACATCGCGAACGGCGCCAAGCGAGTGATCGTCTTGATGGAGCATGTTGCCAAGGACGGGTCGTACAAGATCGTGAAGGAGTGCTCGCTGCCGTACACCGGTCGAGGTTCCGTGCAGCGCATCATTACCGATCTCGGAGTGCTCGACGTCACGCCTCAGGGACTGAGGCTGGTTGAGCTTGCTCCGGACGTCTCGGACCAGGAGTTGCGAGACAAGACCGAACCACCCGTCCTCGGCCTGCCATGATCGCCGCTCAGACACCCATCGCAGTGACGGGCTCGACCGGTCGGCTTGGCGGGCGAGTGGCTCGTCGACTGTCCGAGCTCGGCGTGGAGCAACGCCTTCTGGTACGCGATGCGGCCAGGGCGCCAGACTTGCCTGGCAGCCACATCGCGACCGCCGACTACAGCGACCGCGCCGCGCTAGTGACAGCGCTGTCCGGTATCCACACAGTCTTCATGGTCTCCGCATCCGAGACTCCGGACCGCGTCCAGCAACACCTCACCTTTATCGACGCAGCGGTGGATGCGGGCGTGCAACGGGTCGTGTATGTGTCGTTCTTCGGCGCATCTCCCACAGCGACGTTCACGCTGGCTCGTGACCACTGGGCCACCGAGGAGCATCTGCGTTCGGTCGGAGTCGCCCACACGATCTTGCGTGACAACCTCTATGCCGACTTCGCGCCGTACATGATTGCCGCCGACGGAAACATTCGTGGCCCCGCCGGTGACGGCCGGGCAGCGGTCGTAGCCCAAGCCGACATCGCTGATGTGGCAGTTGCGGTGCTCACCAGCGATGGCGCGTACGACGGGCGGACGCTGAACCTGACTGGGCCGGTGGCTCTAACGATGCACGAGATCGCCGACGTCTTGAGTGATCATCTCGGCCGGCGCGTCTCCTACGTTCCCGAGACGATCGAGGAGGCGTACGCGTCGCGCGCTGGCTACGGCGCGCCGCCGTGGCAGGTCGATGCCTGGGTCAGCACATACACCGCGATCGCTGCTGGTGAGCTGGCCGGGGTCAGCGAGGACGTTGCCGCGGTGACCGGACATCCGGCCACCTCATTGGCCCAGGTGCTGACAGCCGGGAACTAGACGCCGCTGGGCAGGTCGCCCACCCCACCATTGTCTTCGAGGCGAAGGTAGTTTGACAGCCATGCCCATCGAGTCAGACGATAACGGCTCCGTACGCCTCGTGCCTGCCGATGATCCACGCGCAGTCGCGGCCACCGAAGCTGTGCAGGCGGGCGATCTTGATGCGCTCGAGCGCCTCCTCACCGCCGACCCGTGGCTCGCGACGGCCCGCGTCGGCGATCCCAACTGCTATCGGACGCTGCTACATGCGGCGACAGACTGGCCAGGGCATTTTCCCAACGGCCCGGCGGTTGTCGCTCGTTTGGTGGCAGCCGGTGCCGATGTCAATGCCCACAGCCAGTTCAGCCATCACACCGAGACGCCGCTGCATTGGGCCGCGAGCAGCGATGACGTCGCCGTCCTCGATGCACTGCTCGATGCGGGAGCCGACATCGAGGCAACCGGCGCAGTGCTCGGCGGCGGCACTCCGCTCTCGGATGCTTCCGGCTTCGGAAACTGGGCGGCCGCCAGAAGGCTCGTGGAACGAGGCGCCGCCACCCGACTGAGCGACGCCGCCTCGCTCGGGCTGCTGGATCGAGTCGAGATGATCTTCGCTCAAGCTCCGGGTCCGGATCGCGAGGAGATCACTCAGGCGCTGTGGAGCGCGTGCAACGGAGGCCAACTGGCTGCCGCGCAATACCTCGTTGAGCATGGTGCCGACATCAACTGGATCGGATGGGACGAGAAGACGCCTCTTGATCTTGTCGATGAGAACACCGAAGCTGAATTGGCCGGCTGGCTTCGAGCGCAAGGGGCGAAACACGCCAAGGAGTTGCGAGCCTAAGTAATCCAAGGAGGTTCTGATGAACTCCAGCGGTGCGCAGAACCACCCAGAATCTCGATCATCTTTCCTCCGACGCGCTCGGCTTCATGCCGTGGATGCCTGCACGCCCGGCGATTGCGGCGAGCTGAGGCATCAGTCGCGCTCGCCCCGCCGCCCGAAGCCGTCGCCGAGCTCCCACTGTCGTTGACCACGATCGATTCGGCTGAGGAATTCGAGGCCATCTCGATCGCTGCTAGCGATTTGATCTCGAACGGCCGCGTTGCCAAATTTCTGGTCGACCGCCGTGACGCCAACCCAGCCGGTGGTCCGCTTCGTCAATGGCAATTTCACCGAAGGCGGCGCGGTCCCGGAGTCCGCGCGCTTCCATTACATGTTCGCGCTTGCGGTACTTGGGATCGGTGAGTCGCTGGAGGAGTTCAACGCGGTCACCTACTTCACCAATGACAAGCGCTACGTCGCCGGTGTCGTACACAGCTACTTTCTGGATGGGGCGACCGAGCCGGTGTACGGCCTGCAGTTCTATCCGCAAGACGTGATCAACGAAGGCACCATCGTCGAGGCGCTCCGAGTGGTCAAGGAGCAGATCACGATCATGGGCGCACGGTTCGCGTTCGTGCCCACCGGTTCGCAGCAGACGACGGCCACCGTTGCCGCCGAACTCGCCGCCGCCGGGCTGCCTGTCCTGCCCCTTGATCAAATTCTTGGCACCATCCAATACATCCCGCTGAATCTCGGCGAGGCCTGGGGATTCTTACGGATCTTCCCGGCGAGCAATGACGAGTTACGGCCAACCGACATCCCGGTCTTCGATGAGCTGCCGCTGGACCTATCCGTGGTCGCCGGCGTGCTGACCCGCGCGGTTCAAGACACGAACTCCCACGTCAATCTCAAGTCCAAGGAACGTCACACCCCTAACGCGGTGCTGCGGAACGCTGCGCCTGACAATCCGCGACTTGCCCCGTACGCCGACAGTCCGGTCCACCTGATCGTGGCGCGGGAGGACTTCACACTCGAGGAGACGACCGAGGATGTCGTCGCCCAGAAGCTCGCCGAGCGGATGACCCAGCCGCTGATCTCTCTGAGCTGGAAGCCGGAGTCGGAAGTGCGGTCCTATGACGAGCTGGCGAAGTCAAGCCGGCCTGCCGCCCTTGCTGCCTCCCGGCGCTACGGCTCGAAGGCTGCCAACTTGGGGTTCCTGGCACACCGGCTGGTACTCGGTCGGGTTGACGACGCCGGTAGTCCCAGTGCGATCAAGGGCTACGACCTGGTGCCGCGAGGATTCGCTGTCCCGCTGCAGTACTACGTCGACTTTGTTGATCATCCACCCAATGGTGATCTTCGTGCCAAGCTGGCTGATCTGATCGATTCGGAGAACGGTGGGGCGCTCTCGCCCCGGGAGCGCGCAGCGAAGGTCGCTGACGTGCAGGCTGCCTTTCTGGCCGCGGAGTTCCCTCCAGACGCCTTGCAGCGGCTGCGCGCGAAGCTCGACGAGGTGCTGCCGGGAGTCGAAAAGATCAAGGTCCGCTCCAGTGCGAATGCCGAGGACGTACCGAACTTCGACGGAGCCGGCCTGCACGACAGTTTCGCCGCAGACACCGACAAAGATGATCTTCCTGATTGCGGCTGCCGGGTCACCGATAGCAGCGGCGACGGTGGCGAGGTGAAACGGAAGGTCAAACCCAAGTCTCTGCTGTGCGCGGTGAAGGGGGTCTACGCCAGTCTGTGGAACAAGCGGGCGATCGAGGAAAGATCATTTGCTCGAATTGATCATGCGAGCGTGGCGATGGGCCTTGCCATCGTGCCCGCGTACGACATCGAGTCCGAGGTCGCCGCGAATGCCGTCGTCGTCACCCGGGTGCTCAATACCAGTGATGTCTATGGCTACTCGTTGTCGGTGCAGGAGGGCAACAACCTCGTCACCAATCCGGATCCGGGCACCTACTCCGAGGTCACCATTGCCGGCTTCATTTCCGAGACCGAGCCAATCAGCCTGACGATCACCCGCTTCGCGAAGCCAACAAGGGACTCGATGGAGCGAACGGAACCGGTCCTCACCCGGGAGCAGATGCTCGATCTTGTCGATCTCGCTCGCCGGGTGGAGAACGCCTACTGTGTCGCCAAGCGGGACTACTACTCGGGGCCATGCGAGTTCGTGACTGTCGACAATCAGAAGCAGAAGTCGCTCGACCTCGAGGTGAAGTTACTTGAGAACGGGCAGTGGGTTGTGAAGCAGGTGCGCGAGTTCGGCGGCAGCTGAGTCTTGCCGTAGCGTGATCCAGTGCTCAGCGAACGCGATCATGACCGGCAGCCATCGACCGCCATCCTCAATGAGGCGACCTTGGCCACCATCGACCGCTGGGTGGCATACCGGGTATGGCACAGTCACGTGCCCGGGGCCCAGGTGGCCATCGGCCTCGGCAACGAGCTGGTCTTCTCAGCTGCGTACGGCTACGCCGATCTCGAGCAGCGGACTCCGATGCGGACGGATCACCTGTTCCGGGTTGCGTCGCATTCCAAGACCTTTACCGCCACCCTCATCCTGCAGCTCGTCGAACAGCGACGACTGAGTCTGGACGACAGAGTCGGCAATTACGTCGCGGAACTACGTGATCACGAACTCGGCGACATTGTGCTCCGGGAACTGCTCGAGCACACCGGCGGTGTGCTGCGTGACGGCGAGGACGCTGACTTTTGGCTGGGCTTGCGTCCCTTCCCCGATTACGACGAGATGATCTCGCTCGTCAGTGCCGGGGCGAAAAGATCACCGGGCGAACTGTTTGCCTACAGCAATCTCGGGTTCGGGCTACTCGGCGCGGTACTCAGTTCGGTGACTGGCCGGCCGTACGCCGAGATCGTCCGGCAGCAGATCACCGAGCCGCTGAACTTGACCAACACTGCCGGCCGCTACCTCTCCGAGCGGGCCGATGATTATGCGCGCGGCTACAGCGGGCTGTCCACCGGGCTGCAGCGACAGCGCCTCGACCATGTCGACACCGGCGCGCTGGATGCCGCCGCCGGAGTGACGTCCACCGCCGAGGATCTGGTCAGCTACTTCGGCGCACACTCCTTGGGTGACGTTCGGCTGTTGAGCGACCGGGCCAAGCGGCTGATGCAACGGACCGCCAACCTCACCGATCCGAGTAAGCCGGACGGACCCAGCTACGGCCTGGGCATGGCCGCCGAGTCCTTCGACGAGCATCGCGTGGTCGGGCACGGCGGTGGATATCCCGGTCACATCACGCGCTCCCTGCTCGACCCCGAAACGGGGCTTGTCGTCGTTGCGCTGACCAACGCGATCGACGGTCCGGCCAGCCAGTTGGCGGCGGGGGTACTCAAGCTCGTCGACGATGCCCTAGCTCATCCGGCGACGGGCGGCTCGCTGTTCTCCGAGGTGCTCGACCGCGCCGGGCGCTACCAAAATCTGTGGGGCATGCTCGACATCGGGGTGCTGGGTAGCCGGCTGCTCGCCACCCACCCAGCCGAGTGGGACCCGCTGGACGGCGCCGACGAGCTCGAGGTCATCGATCACGACAAGTTCCGGATTGTCGCGGGTAGCGGATACGGCTCAATCGGTGAGTCGGTGACATTCTCAGCGGACGGCTCGCTGCGGTACGGCAGCATGACGCTGCGACGCGTCGACGAGCTTGAAGAACGCAGCGACATTTTCAGCTGAGCCTCGACTCACACATAGTGTTCTCGCCATGCCCGCCGTCGAGCCCGCCCGACCGCCGGCTCGTACGGTCGTCGTGCTCGGCCTGCTCTCGACGTTTGGGCCACTCTCGCTTGACCTCTATCTGCCCGCACTCCCCCAGCTGGCGGACGATCTGGGTGCCTCAGCCTCGTTGGCACAGCTGTCGATCACTGCATGCCTGGTGGGACTCGCGGTTGGCCAGCTCGTGGCCGGCCCGCTGTCGGACCGGCTGGGCCGACGACGTCCACTGATCGTTGGCTTGGTCGCCTTTCTCTTGGCTTCGGTGGCGTGTGCTCTCGCGCCCAGCGCTGCAGTCCTCGTACTGCTCCGCCTGGTCCAGGGTCTGGCCGGTGCGGCCGGGATCGTGATCTCCCGGGCGATCGCGCGCGATCTTTATTCGGGTCGAGCGCTGATGATCTTCTTTTCTCGGTTGCTGCTGGTGGCAGGCCTGGCACCAGTCATTGCACCCGTTCTCGGTGGTCAGCTCACTCGCATCATGACCTGGCGCGGCATTTTCGGCGTACTGGCTGGTTTTGGTGCAGTGCTGCTGCTCGCTGGGCTGTTCGGTCTCAAAGAGACACTGCCCCCCGAGCGGCGCATCGTCGGTAGCTTTCGCCGGACCCTGCAGGGGTACAACACCCTGCTCCATGATCGCTTCTTCGTCGGCTGCGCGCTTTCCTCAGGCCTTGCCGGCGCCTCGATGTTCGCCTACATCGCCGGATCGACGTTCGTGCTACAACGGATCTACGGCATGTCTCCACAGGGCTTCTCGCTGGTGTTCGGATGCATCTCCCTCGGCCTGGTTGCCGCAGCCCAAGGTGGCGCCCGCCTCGCCCTCGTCTGGCCGCTGCCGCGGGTACTCGGCTTCGGTTTGACCATCAATCTCTTCGGGGCGACAGCGCTGCTCATCACCGTGATCAGCGGGTTGCCGCTGGGGGCATTGATTGGAGCTCTTGTGATCATGGTCTGCGCGGTAGGCCTGATCTTCCCGACGGCAAATGCCCTGGCCATGGCCGACTATCCCGACCTGGCCGGAACCGCATCCTCGCTGCAGGGGCTCAGCCAGTTCGTGTTCGGCGCAGTCGCGGCACCACTCGTCGGTATCGCCGGCGAGCAGACAGCGCTCCCGCTCGGCATCGTCGCTACCTCAGTCAGCCTGTGTGCCATGACGAGCTTTGCCAGCCTTGTGCTGCCCGTCGCACGGTCCCGCGTTCCGAGTCAATGACGCTCAAGGCGTTGGCGAGTTTTCTCAGAATCGCCGACTTGTATGGATCGGCGACTTTGTGAATTTGGCCGGCGCTTCCAAAGGCACGGCAACCATCAGGACACGCGTCGATCGATGCGCTCAACATCGCCCTCTTTCTGAGCTGCTGCCCGGGATTGAGGGGCCGGTGGGCGCGTGTGATGATCAAGCCCACCGGCTTCCTATCCACTGTGGCGATCTGAGACGTTGATGAGCAGAGGCGAAAGTCCCCCAATCGCGTCCGCGCGCTCAATCGAGTCTGGCCCGTGGTGGCGCTCGTACCAGCGCGAATGGCTTTCTCGTGACCTGCTCGCTGGGGTAACGGTGGCGGCCTACATGGTGCCGCAGGTGATGGGGTACGCCGCGATCGCCGGCCTGCCGCCGATCACCGGACTGTGGGCCAGCCTTTTGCCGCTTGTCGTGTACGCGTTGCTGGGCTCTTCGCGGCAGCTCTCGGTCGGGCCGGAGTCGACGACTGCACTGATGACCGCGACCGACCCTGGCCGCCCTCACCGGCGGGGATCCCAGCCAGCTCGCCGCGGTCGCCGCCGCCCTGGCCATAGCGACCGGACTGGTCTGCTTGGCGGCCCGGCTACTACGAGCCGGATACCTGTCCACTCTGTTGTCCCGGCCGATTCTGAGCGGCTATCTGCTCGGCATCGCGGTACTCATGATCGCGAGCCAGCTCGGACATCTCACCGGCCTGCCGGTACCTCACGGCTCGGTGCTGGCACAGCTCCGGTATGTCTTCGCACACCTTCCCGAGATCAATCTGACGACGGTCATCATGGCCGCGGCCCTGCTCGTGCTGCTCTTCGTCGGCACCCGGTTGCTGCCGCGGCTGCCCTGGACCTTGATCGCGATGTTGTTGGCTGCAGCGGTCGCAAGCCTTGGGAACCTTGAGCGCTACGGTCTTCAGCTCGTCGGCCCCATTCCCGCCGGCTGGCCCAGGTTGTCACTGCCCGAGGTGAGCTGGACCGAGGCTGTCTCTTTGCTGCCGGCCGCACTCGGTCTGGCCGTAGTCGCGTACTCAGACACTGTGCTGACCGGTCACGGCTTCGCCACCAAGATGGGTCAGAAGATCAACCCCAATCGTGAGCTCGTGGCGCTCGGCGTCGCCAATGTGGCGGCCGGGCTCAGCCAGGGCTTTCCAGTCAGCAGCAGTGCTAGCCGGACCGCGATTGCTCACAGCCTGTCCGCCCGAACCCAGCTCTACTCGCTGGTCATGGCCGCTGTCATAGCGCTGACGATGGCCTTCGGACGGCCGATCCTTGCGGCGTTTCCGTGGGCTGGCTTGGGTGCTGTCGTGGTGTATGCGGCCACCAGGTTGATCGACATCGGCGAGCTGCGCCGGATGGCCCGGTTTCGCCGTAGCGAGCTTGCGCTGGCGCTGGCTACCGCGGTTGCCGTCATCGCCCTCGGGGTGCTGTGGGGGATCGTTGCCGCGATCGCGTTGTCGTTTGCCGATCTTCTGCGGCGCATCGCCCGGCCCCACGACGCCCTATTGGGCTATCTGCCAGGCCAGCCTGGAATGCACAACGTCCGCGATCGCCTCGACGGACGGCAAGTGCCTGGCCTGGTGATCTATCGCTACGACTCTCCGCTGTTCTTCGCCAACGCGACAGATCTGGTCGATCGGGCGTTACGTGCCGTTGATCACGCAGAGCCGTCGGCGCGCTGGTTCGTGCTCGACGCCGAGGCCAATATCAACCTCGACCTCACCGCCGCCGATGCTCTCGAGGAGCTCCGGGCCCGCCTGGCCGACCGCGGCATCATCTTCGCCACCACCCATCTGCGCAGCGAGCTGCGAGCCGCTCTGACCAGGACTGGCTGGGTCGATCGGGTCGGCGTCGATCATCTGTTCGCGACACTGCCTACGGCCGTGGCGGCTTACGAGCAGTGGCTCCGCGACCATCCCGCTGCAAGCCGCGCCGATGATCAAGCTCCGCTCGTCTACCGGGATTTCAGTCCCGAGGAATGACGAACGTCGCTAGCTTCGCGTCACCGGGCGCTCTCCTAGCAGGCTTCGAAGAACTTCGACCAGCACCACGCCCCGCGTGTCGTCGACCCGCTGTAGGTCATTCGTGAGGTAGGCGAACCCAACCTTGTGCTCAGCGTCGGCAAATGCCACCTGCCCGCCGAGCCCATCGTGTCCGAAGGACGCGTCGGTAAGGAACGGACGAGCTTCGAAGACAGCATGAATCCGGTGCCCCATCGCGGCCATGGCCCGGGAAGGGGCACTGCAGGCTTCCCAGCACTCTGCTCACGCGTCATGTCGGTGATCACGCCATCGTTGAGTAGCCGGATCTGTTCCGCGTCGGACACCGTGGCGCTCCAGATGGTGGCAAGCGCCTGGGCCGTGGCAATCCCACCGGCACCGGGGATGACGGCTCGACGCACTTCATCGCTGTTGAATCCGGCGTTCTCTTCCGCCACGTCGGGCGACATTGCCGAGCCGAGAGTCATTGCCCTCTCATTGAGGGAGGCGAGCTCGGGGTCCACATCCGGGGGCGGAGGCAGCGGATCGGGGGGCAGCGAGGCAACGTAGAGCTGAGCAACGCGGGATAGCTCAGATTCGGGCGTTCCGATCCAGGCCTCGACGCCGAGCGGCCGAGTGATCCGCTCAGCGAAGAACTCATCCACACCCTTGCCGGAGATCCGGCGCACGATCTCACCGGCCAACCATCCAAACGTCAGCGCGTGGTACTGGTGAGTGTCGCCCGGGGGCAAGAGGGCCTCCTCGTCCGCCAGAACCTGCACCATTCGATCCCAGTCCACGACATCGTCAAGCTGCAGATCTTTCCGAACGGCAGGAAGGCCCGCGCGATGGGTGAACAACCACCGCACTGGCATCGAGCCTTTGCCGTGGCGATCAAACTCTGGCCAGTACGCGCTAACCGGCGCGTCCAGGTCGAGCCGGCCCTCCCGCACCAGCTCACCGGCCAGAATCGAGACCAGCCCTTTAGTGCAGGAGAAGATCACGCTTGGGGTGTCGTCCTGCCACGGTTGATCCGCCGAAGCACTCCCGCCCCACAAATCCGCAACGACCTTGCCGTCAACGCGTACGTGTAGTGCTCCACCGTGTCCATGAGACGTCGCGAGCGCTCGCTCGAACGCCTCACCGAGTAGCTCGAATCCGGGGGCGACCGCACCTTTGACATCCTGCTCAGCGAACCCCATGACACTGATCAAAACCCTGCCAAGCACCCTTGTCCAGCGAGGCCAGCCTGCTCAGGACTCGGGCTCGACCAGTTGAGCGGCCTCTGATTGATCACGAGCGTCACTTGTTGGGGTGATCATCACCGGGCAGGGTGCATGATCAATGAGGTGGCGGGTCAGTGCACCCAGCCCGATCGAGGCCAGCTGCGCGTCGCGGTGCCGCTCGACGACCAGCAGCTCTGCGTGCTCGCATTCCTGCAGCAGCGCGTTCTCGACGACGCCTCTGACGCTGAGAGCGCGGATCTCCACGTCGTGATGATCTTTCACGACGGCAGCCACGGCTCGGGCCAAGACGAGGTCGGCCCACCTGGTCGCCTCCGCGAGCTCTTCGTCATCCGGGTCGATCGAGCCGCCGAACGTCGGCGAGAACTGCAGATCCCACACATAGACGGCGGTCAGTGGGCAGCTTCGAGCCGCCGCCTCCGCGATGCCGACCTCAAGCGCCCGGAGACCTGACTCGGGCGCAACCCCCACCACCACGCCGCTTTTGACATCACTTCCCAGTTGATCACGCCTGATCACGATCACCGGGCACGACGCTTGGGCCGCCACGGTATGTGAGGTCGAGGCGCTGTAGACACGACGGATCGACGAGCCATCGCGCCGCTGCACGATCACGGCAGCTGCCTGCTTCGACTCCTGGAGGAGCGCATCGATACCGGTCTGCGGCACGACAGTGAGAGTGATCAGAGTCTCATGATCAACCATCGGCGACAGCACGAGCTCCGCCTCTTCGAGTAGCTGCCGACCGCGTACCAGATGGCGTTCCGCAGCCCCGCTGGTGGGCGTAATCGAGAATCGCGGAGTGCAGCCGTGGACCAGGTTGAGCACGGCTGGGCGCTGCTGCAGCATCCGGGCAGCGACTGCCAGCGCGGCCTCGTAGTGCTCGGGACCACTGTCGCCAATCCCGACGACGATGCGAGTGGTCGCAACGGCGTCCGGCAGCTCAGCTGCGGCTGTCGAATCGCTCGGACTGACATCCCGCTCCGAAGGCGAGTCATCGGCCATCCGACCACCATCCCCTCGCCGCCCGATGATCTTGAGGCCACGATCTTGAGGCCACCGGTGGCTGCATTATGTCAGGCTAAGGATTCCCGCAAACCCACCCGCGTAAGGTTTCGTGGGCGGCACGTACGGGAAAGATCAGTTTCGAAAGTTCTTCCGGGAGGGTGCTACCCATGCTCAAAGCCGATCAGACGCGGCTATCCGCGCTCTGCAATAGATTCGTGGCATGAGCTCCGCTGGCGATCGCGCCCGGGGCGCACTCTACGGTCTGGCGATTG
>CAWJUB010000004.1:0-205694 GCA_963845915.1 uncultured Actinomycetota bacterium | reverse complement strand
GTTGCGGTTCCACTGCTCGAACGCCTTGGTCTCGCGCGCGGTGTCGATGTTCGCATTGATCTGCCGGACCACGTTGGCGTTGTAGCGGTAGAGCGTGAGCTCCCACTCCTCGTTCGGGTCGCGGAACTCGTGCCAGCCGAGAGCCGGCCAGTCGTAGCCCCGGCCGCCGGACCCCGGGAAACGTTCGGGCTCTGGCCGGTCGCTTCCCCATGCCTTCAAGGCGGTCCAGTCAAGCGGGTACCCGCCGCGACCGTCGGCGAAGCCGTACAGCCAGCCCTGGCTCAGGTAGTGCCGAGGATCGGGCTGGACTTCGACAGTGACGTCCTCGTAGTGCGACTGTCTGCGCTTCTGCGGCGTGAAGTAGTTGAACCGTCGAGCGTTCGAGTCGGGGAACTCGCGCGCCCCGGCCTCCGCGTCCGTGAATTCGGGCTTCGGCAGGTCGCGTTGGATGGTTTCTGTCGTCATTAGGACGCCCTTCCTATGGCTGGAGCGGAATCGGTTTCACCAGTGGTGGTGAACTTGTCGTAGTAGATGCGCTTCTCCGATACGCCCACATCAGTGAGTAGGTCGATGGCTGCCTCGACCATCGGTGGTGGGCCACACACGTACGCGTCGACGTCGGCCAGCTTGCCCTCTTGCTGCCGCACGACGTCGGTGATGAAGCCGACCTCGCCCTCCCAGCCGTCGCCGTCGGTCGACTCCGACAACGCCGGCACGTAGCGGAAACCCGGCAGCGTCTCCTCGAGGGCTCGCAGCTCCTTCTCGAAGCACAGGTCCTGGCGGCGCCGCGCCCCGTAGTAGTAGGTGGCCTTACGGCTGATGCCGCGCTCGACCAGGGACCGCAGCAGGCACAGGATCGGCGCCATGCCGGCGCCGCCGCCGATGAAGATCAGGTCGCTGTCGCGGCCCTCGCGGAGGGTGAAGACACCGAATGGGCCGGTGATGTCGAGCCGGTCGCCGATGGTCAGCCCGGCGTCCAGAAAGTGCGAGAACAGCCCGTCCGGATAGACCCTGATCACGAACTCGAGGTGGCCGGTGTCCCTGGAGGTCGTGTTGGCCATCGAGAACGACCGTGTCTCGTCGGTGCCGGGCACAGTGATGTCGATGTACTGCCCGGGGAAGAACTTGATTTCCCGGGGCTCCACGAGCTCGAGTACGACGTGCCGCATGTCAGGTGTCACAGGATCGATGGACACGACCCTCGTCTCCGCACTTTGGATCGGCAGGCCGGACCGGATCATCTCCTCGTCGTAGTTGAGGAGCTCGATCGTCATGTCTTCGTAGGCGTGCGTCCGGCAAAGCAGCGTGAACCCCTCGTCCCGCTCGTAGTCGGGCAGCGCGAACGTGGAGTACCTGTCCAGCTCGAAGTCGTCGCCGTCGAGGACGAACGACTTGCACGATGCGCACTGGCCTTCCTTGCAACCGTGCATGAGCATGATTCCCTGCTCAGCGGCGGCCCGCAGGATTGTCTGGTCCTCGCCGACCTCGATGTCGATGCCGACCGGCTCGAACCGCACCACGTGCTTATCGGTCATGAGCTCCCTAATGTTGCGCGCATTGGGACTGAGGAGGGGCACTTTCATGCCCCTCCTTCTGAGTGAGGGCCGGTGACAGTCGAGTGCTGCTACGCCTCCGCAGGAGCGAATCGGCCGGCAGGGCCACCGCGGATGTAATTGGCGTGGAACGCCTGCTGCTCATCTTTGGACATCTCGTTCAGCAGCACGTTGGGACTCTGCAGCGGCGGGCACCGTCGCAGATGGTCCAGCGTCCACATCTTCTTGGGGTCAAGGTTCAGATGCGGCTGCGCGGTCATCGTCTTGCCGTCGTCGCGGACATAACCCATGTCCGATACCACGTCTGCCCAGTTCCAGCCGTGATAGAGGGTCTCCCACTCGCGCTTGCCGATCAGCTGACCCATGTTCGGAGTCTCCCGGCCTTGGAAGGTCGGCCGGAACGCCTCGACGTCAGTCCACCGGCAGGCCTCGTGGCAGTACGTGCGCATCTGCCCGTCGACCTCGGCCATGACCATGTCTTCGCGGACCAGGCACGGCACCATGCAGGTCCAGCAGCGATGCGGGTACTGGTAGTCGACGTCCTCGAACACGATCGGGTTGTGCCCATTGGGAATGGAGAGCCGTGAGTAGTTCTCCCACCACTTGCCGTACTTGTCGTACCAGCCGGGGTACTTGTACTCGAACCACTCGAAGTCCTCGTCTGTCATCGGGTCCATACGCCAATAGTTGGCCAGCCACCCGGTGCAGAAGAACTGCGCCACCTCGTGTACGTAGCCCTTGTTCCAGATCTGGTTCCAGGCCTCCTCGATGAGGTCGTGCGGGATCACCAGGCCGTACTTCTCCAGCGGAACCAGATAGCTGCGGTAGTAGTCGTCGTAGATCCACCGCCGCCACATCTCGGCGTAGCTCTCGCGGTCCTTGCGACGGTCCTTGGTGCCGTACTCGATGAAAGTTCCGATGGCGGCGTCGACGACACGGTGGTTGTTCCACCACGCGTACCTCAAGTCACGCTCCAGCAGCTGGTGGTTGCTCTCGTCGGACAAAGCCATCAGCAAGGTCGCGTAGCCGTTGCTGATGTGCCGCGACTCATCGGACTGGACGGAGTGGAACACCGTCGGTAGCAGGTAGTCGCCATTGGCCGCGGCCTCGGCGGGCATTGCCACGAACAGCGTGTTCGTGAACGCCGTCTCTGCCACGATGGTCAGGTAGATGCTGGCCGCGGTGATCGCGTCACCGGTGATGAACCCTTCGGCAAACTGCCGCCCGATCGTCCCGCAGTAGTCGTTTTGGAAGTTCCGCAGACTGCTATTGAAGCCCGCCGGGTCGATGTAGTTGTTCATGTACAGGCGCTTGAGATTCTGCTGAATCGTCGAGTGCCGGACCTCGTCGATCATCTGGATCGCCTGGCCGTTATGCAGCTCCGGATTGGGCACAGTGCGGAACAACAACGGCATAGCTCGAGCCGCGGAGATCTCCGGCAGCGGGATGATGCTCAGGAACAGCTTCTGCCACTCGAGCCATCGTTCCTGGACCTGCCGGAACATGTTCCCGCGGATAGCTCCGTCGGCCGCTCCATAGACCCGGTGGTCTTTCTCCTCCTGCATCGGGAAGTAGGACCGGAGAACCTGCTTGAGCGGGTCCTTCTTCTTGGCCTTCTGGAATGTGTAGTCGGTTCCATACTGCGATACAGGCTCGTGGTACAGCGGCTCCCAGGCGAGTTCCTGTATCTTTTCATGCGCCTTGGCGACGCTTTGTCGACTCATCAGCACTCCTTCCGCTCGACATACTTACGTCAATGACACCGCTTCTTGGTGGGTCCAGAAGTCTCAACATGAGACATGCAAGGCAGTGCGAAACGCTGGATCAGGAATCGCCCAGCACGGCGGTCCGGATCGTGGCCAGGTGTTCTCGTACGTCCCGCATAACCTGACGGTTGCCCTCCGCTGCCGGCTCGATGCCGAGCGCGACCAGCAGGGCCGCCGCCGGCGGTCCCGGGTCACCGGTAGCGCCAAGAACGGGGTGCAATCCCTGGTCGGCCAGATGGTGGAAGACCAGGTTGACGACGCTCCACGGGTTGTAGCTCTCGGCGTCAGTTGAGCCCGCTTCGTCAGGTGAGCCCGGTTCGTTCATCGGGTACCTCCTCGTCGGTTCGTCCCCGGTCTGTCCGTGCATTCCGGACGCCGTTTCGGCCCTGTTTGGGCTCGCCTCGGTGGTGAAGCCGAACGCTTCCTACGCGACCAGATGCGACGTACGCAGGACGTCTCAATTTGCGACAGTCACGACGTGAACGGTCGGAGAATATGTTGACAAGGCGACGTAATGCCAGATTCCGCGCGCCACGTAGCCTTGCCACGTAGCGCTGGGAAAACCAGGCACGGGAGAGGCAGGGGATGCCATGCGGCCCGCATCATCCGGCAAACCCATCCAGACGGACGGCGACGGACTTGCCGACACCCGAGTGCGCTTCCTGACCGCCGAGCCGGTCGAGCCGGGTCGAGTGCGCGATCCCATCCTCGCCTCGTGGTGGCGATCCCGTGAGAGCAACGTCGCTGCTGACCGGATCAAGATGCCGTACGTCCACGACCCCAACCTCGAGACCCCACTGACCCGTAGCGCCGAACCCGTACTACGCCAGCTGCTCGAGCAGTTGGCCGGACAGCCGATCAGCATCGTGCTCACCGACCAGGCTGGGCTCGTCCTTTCCCGGCTGACAGGAGACCCCAATCTGGCGCGCCATCTCGACACGGTGCAGCTCGCTCCGGGCTTCAGCTATGCAGAGGAGTTCGTGGGCACGAACGGGATCGGCACGGCTCTCGAGGGCGGCCAGCCGATGCATGTGTTCGGTCACGAGCACTACGCGGAGGATCTCGAGGACTTGGCGTGCGCCGGTGTACCGATCCAGCACCCGATTTCGGGCAAGACTGTCGGCGCAGTGGATTTGACCTGCTGGCGTGCCGACGCCGGTCCGCTGTTGATGACACTCGCCAAGAGCACCGCCGTTCAGATCCGACAGGCGCTCCTTGCCGACGCCGCCGCGCAGGAGATCGAGCTGCTCCAGGAATACCTGCGCGTCTGTCGTCGTGCTCCGGGCATTGTGATCGCGCTGAACAACGAAGTCGTGATGATGAACGACTACGCACGGACGGTGCTTGCCCCGGCCGACCAGGCTGCGCTGCTCCAACTGGCCACCGAAGCGCTCGCTGGGCGCCGCACGTCAGTTTTGGTCGATCTTCCGACCGGAACGAGGCTTCGGATGTACACCCGGCCGCTGGGCGCGCCGCTGCCGGCCGGGGGCGTCATCCACGCGAAGGTGGCCCAGCTCAGCACACCGAAGAGGCGGGACGGCGGTACGGCGGCGAAGATGCTCCTACCGGGTCTCCTCGGATCCGGCGCGCTGTGGCGTCGGGCCTGCGACGAAGTGGAGAACGCCTACCGCGCCGGTGAGTGGGTGGCCCTCGCTGGTGAGCCCGGGGTTGGCAAGCTGGCCATCCTGCGTGCAGTGCACCAGCGCCGGAACCCCGGCGGGCGGTTCACTGTGCTGGACGCGGCAGATGCGACCGATCGACGTTGGCTGGCATCGGCACACCGGGCTCTGGTAAATGAGAGCGGCGATGGGCACGCCGGCAGCGTGGTCATCCGACACCCCGACCAACTCGACGGTGTGCAGCTACGCTCCCTGACAGCCGCCCTGCAGGAGCCCACAAACGTCGACGGTAAGCGCGCCCTCTGGGTCGCCGTCACGCTCGGCCCCGGCGTACAGCGCAGGGATCTGGCTCGCCTGCTGCGACTTTTCCCGAGCACGGTGGACGTCCCACCGCTGCGGCACCACATCGAGGACGTCCAGCAACTCGCGCCCTTCTTCGTCGCGCGGCTCGGCTACCAGGGCCAGCTGACCTTCTCACCGGAAGTACTGCAGATGTTGATGCGCTCCAACTGGCCTGGCAACGTTGAGCAGGTTTTCCAGACCATGCGCCAAGTCGTGCGGCACCGCCGCACCGGAATGATCCAGCCGCAGGACCTACCCCCCGAGACCGGGGCCCTCAGCCGTCGGCTCCTCAGCCCGCTGGAGTCGATCGAGCGTGACGCCATCACCCAGAGCCTGCTGGACGCCCACGGCAACAAGGCGAAGGCCGCGAAGGCGCTCGGCATGTCCCGGGCCACGATCTACCGCAAGATCCACGAGTTCGGGATCGTCACCACCGCGCGATAAGCCCGAGGATGGGCCCTACGAGTGCCGTGGCTCACGTTTGTCACTTCCCGCCTCGACAGGAGTTTCCGTCTCAAGATGAGATGACTCTCACCATTGAGAGAAGACTGCTCTTACATTTGCGCTCATGTTTGTTGAATCGCGGTGGCGTGGGCATCACCCGTGCTGTTCGGTGGTGCACACCGAGACCGTCGAGGACTACCTCAAAGCGATCTTCGAACTGGTCACAAGGACGGGTGGGGCAACGACGTCTACTCTCGCCGAGCGTCTCGGCGTGGCGGCACCCACAGTGTCGGCGATGCTGAAGCGTCTCGCCCCGGACGATCTGATAACCCGTCAGGGTGCACATCGCGTGGCACTGACCGAGCACGGGATGGGCCACGCCTTGGCCGTCGTCCGACGGCACCGGTTGATCGAGGAGTTCCTGGTAAAGGCGCTTGATGTCCCCTGGGAGGACGTACACGCCGAGGCTGAGGTGCTGGAACACGCAGTCAGCGATCGTCTACTCGAGCGCATCGACGCGTTCCTGGGCCATCCGACCCACGATCCGCATGGTGATCCCATCCCCTCCCCGGACGGTGTGCATGTGGAGCGCTGGACCACTCCGCTGTCCCAGGCAGCGCTCGGTGAGATGTTTCGCGTGGAGCGAGTCCGGGACCGGGATCGCGAGGCGTTGCGCTACCTCGGCCAGCTCGGGGTTCGCCCTGGCGTCGTGCTGGATGTGGTCGAGCAGGCTCCATTCGGCGGGCCGCTGTGGGTAAGGATCGGTGGCCGACGGCATGCGATGGGATCTGAGCTCACCGAAATCGTGTTCGGCAGGCCCGCATGAGCTCGCGACGCGGGTTCCTGGCTGCCGCGGGCGGCACAATGCTTGCCGCGCCACTGTTAGGGGCCTGTACGGCGCAGGACCACAGCGAGCACTCGCCAGGGCCGGTCGAGACGTCGGGCGGCCATGGGCCGATGAGCGGGGCGCTCGGCCCAACCTTCCGCTCGGGCGGGCGCGTCGACCACACCGCCAACGGTTTCGACCCCCGGCTACTGCTACGCGACTTCGACTACGGCCGCACCTCGATCGGAGCCGACGGGCGGATGGTGCGCGAGTGGGAGGTCATCGCAGAGGATCGGGAGATCGAGGTCGCGCCGGGCGTTCGATTCCAGGCGTGGACGTTCAACGGCCGGATCCCCGGACCGACGCTGCGATGCACTGAGGGCGATCTCCTGCGCGTACGGTTCATCAACCGCTCCGAGCACCAGCACACCATGCATTTTCACGGCATCCATACCGCCGAGATGGACGGCGTGCCGATGGTCGCCCGCGGGATCATCTCCCCCGGCGAGGAGTTCACATACACCTTCGAAGCCAAACCCTTCGGACTGCATCTCTACCACTGCCATGTTGGGCCCTTGGCTGAGCACATCGCCCGCGGCATGTACGGCACGTTCATCGTCGATCCGAAGGCCGGGCGCCCACCGGCTGACGAATTGGTGCTGGTGCAACACGGCTACAACACCACGTTCGATGGGCAGGGCAATCAGCTGTACGCAGTCAACGGCATCCCGTTCGTCTACATGAACGATCCGATTCGGGTTGGTCGCGACAAGCTGGTGCGCATTTACCTGGTCAACATCCTCGAATACGACCCGATCAACAGCTTCCATCTGCACGGCAACTTCTTCGACTACTACCCGACCGGCACCCGCCTCGAGCCGACGGAATTCACCGACACCGTCATCCAAGGCCAGGGGCAGCGGGGCATCTGCGAGCTGCGGTTCCCCAACCTGGGACAGTTCATGTTCCACGCCCACAAGACGGAGTTCGCCGATCTCGGATGGATGGGATTCTTCGATGTCGTCGATGACGGTGCGACGTGACCACCGTCGACCGACCATCGATCACCGGCCGCATTCCGGTGTGGTCGCTGGTAGTGGTCGTGCTCGTTGTCATCGCGGTGGTACTTGCCGCCCTCGCCGCCTTCGGTGGCGCCCTGCTCCCGGATCGCTCTGGACCGCCGATCGAGCAGCTATCGATTGAGCGAACGACACTGGCTCCTGGCTCTATCGAGATCACCGTCCGCAACGCTGGGCCTGACACCGTACAAATTGCGCAGGTTTTCGTCAACGACACCTACGTCGACTTCACTGGGAGCGCGAAGCCGATCGCCCGACTCGGATCCGATACTCTGCAGCTTCGTTTCCCGTGGATCTCCGGACAGCCCTACACCGTCTCAATGCTCACCTCGACGGGACTGGTCATCGAACACACCATCCCGGCCGCCGTGGCCACGCCGGAGCCGGGTGCCGGTCTGGTCGGGTTGATGGCCCTACTCGGAACCTACGTCGGCATCATCCCGGTCGCGCTGGGCATGCTCGTCCTGCCTATTCTCCGGCGTGCCAGCCGAGGGGTGGTCAGGATGTTGCTGGCGCTTACCGTTGGCCTGCTCGGGTTCCTCGCCGTCGACGCCACGATCGAAGGATTTGCCCTCGCCGAGCGCTCCGGCGTCGCGTTCGGCGGCCCGTTACTCGTATTGCTCGGAGCCGCTTTTGCGTTCCTCATCCTGACTGCGATCGCTCGCCTGCTCGACCGCCACAAGCGAAGTCAAGAAGCAGCCACCAACGGGCCGCGACTGGCCCTGATGATTGCCATCGGTATTGGCCTGCACAACCTCGGTGAGGGACTGGCCATCGGGTCTGCCTACGCAGTGGGCGCGCTGGCTGTCGGCGCAGCCCTCGTCGTCGGCTTCGCCGTGCACAACACGACGGAAGGGCTGGCCATTGTCGCCCCTCTCACCGATCAACGCCCGCCAATAGGATCCCTGATCGGCCTCGGCGCCGTCGCCGGAGCGCCCGCCATCCTCGGCGCGGTCATTGGCGCGGCCGTCGACAACGCCGCATTGTCCGCCGTGCTGCTCGGCGTTGGCGTTGGCGCGATCACCCAGGTCATCACGCAGATATCGCCGGCGCTTCGCGATGACACAGGCCGTCTCCTCGATCCGACCGTTATAGGCGGGCTGGCCACCGGCGTGGGCGTCATGTACCTCACCGGCCTGCTCGTCACCGCCTGAGCAAGCGACGTCATCGCGCTGCGAGCGCGGCACGTGGGTGACCAGTCGGGTGGACGCGAGGTCTGCACCATCGCCGTCGATGAGAGCGGCGGCGCCGCGCCGTACGGTCAGGCTTGCATTCGAGCTCTACTCCACCGGTGAGTACTCGCTGGAGCGGCTGGCCAAAGCGCTCACTGCGAGGCTGCGCCCGGCTAGCCACGCCCCGTCAAGCAAGTCCAGCGCAGGCTCGGCCCCGCACACATCGAAGAGCTGATCGCTGGATACCGACGTGGGCCACCGCTACCGCCCTCGCTGTTCAATTTCAGATCCATCGCACAACCCTCGCCGCGTTACTGCAGCGGCAACAAATAGGCTCAAAGAGCTCGGAGTGAGCAAGGGGCATTTGGCCTCCGCTTGGCCTACCGGCCTTGCAAAGATGGTCTAGGCGGATGCCAGACGCTTGGAGTCGAACTTGTCCATCCGGGGCCATTTGACGTTCCAGGCCCAGCCCAGCTTCTCGAAGATCCAGATCAACCTCGCGGTGATGTCAATCTGTCCCTTCAAAACGCCGTGACGAGCACAGCTCGGGTCGGTGTGGTGTGAGTTGTGCCACGACTCGCCGAAGCTAAGGATGGCCAGGGGCCAGAAGTTGGCAGCCTTGTCGCCTGAGTCAAATGGACGGTCGCCTACCATGTGGCAGATCGAGTTGATCGAGAACGTCACATGGTGCAGGAGCGAAACGCGCACCAGTCCCGCCCAGAAGAAGGCGGTAACGGCGCCTTGCCAGCTCCAGGACCACAACCCGCCGATCAAGGTGGGTAACAGGAAGGTCGACGCTACGATGTAGCCGTAGTGCTTGTCGAGCCAGACCATAGCCGGATCCTTGAGCAGGTCCGGCGCGAAGCGCTCCGGGTTGGTCCGCTCTTTGTTGAAGAGCCAGCCCATGTGGGAGTAGACGAAGCCCTTGGTCAGGGCCCGCTTGGTCGTACCGAACCGCCAGGGCGAATGAGGATCGTTCTCCTCATCGCTGAACTGGTGGTGTCGGCGGTGCTCGGCTACCCAGCCGATGGGCGACATCTCGAGAGACAAACAGGCCGCTACGGCCATGGTGATCTCGAGCCATCGCTTGGCCTTGTAGGCCCCATGGGTGAAGTAGCGGTGGAAGCCCGCCGTGACGCCGAGTCCGGCGACAACGTAGAACACCGCGCCCAAGACCACGTCGTGCCAACCGAGGCCCCAGCCCCAAAAGACCGGGACGGCAGCAGCCAGGGCCACCATGGGTCCGACAATGAAGAACCACAGCAAGGTAATCTCGCCGTTGCCCTTCCCTTTCTCCGCGAGGAGTGGCTTGGGACCGCGACGGGGCTGTTCGGTCACCCTTTCCTTACTAATAGTGTGCCTGCCGGCAGCGACGCGGCACCGTTGATGAACTCCCCAGCGGCCATGCCCACCCAGAACACTTGATAAACCTCAGGAACCATCCGATACAGAACCGCACAGCTCCCCCTAAGGCGTCCACCACGGCCGCAGCGGAAGACCGCGGTCGCCTCGGTGGGAGTCGAGCTTGACCGCCAAGACCTGGTGAAGCTGAACGACATTCGTCTCGAAGCCTAGCCGTGACCCGGCCATGTAAAGGCCCCACACCTTGGCGGTCGGCAGCCCGACCTCTTCGACTGCTTCGTCCCAGTGGTCGACGAGGTTGCGGCACCAGTCGCGCAGCGTCAGCGCGTAGTGGGGGCGCAAGTTCTCTTCGTGCAACACCTCCAAACCGACATCCTGGGCCTCGGTGATGATGCGGCCCGACCCGGTCAGCTCGCCGTCCGGGAAGACGTAGCGGTCGATGAATCCACCCGCCGACGGCCCGGTCCGGTTGTTCGGGCGGGTGATGCAGTGGTTGAGCAGCAGCGCGCCGGTGCGCAACTTGGACTTCAGGAACCGGAAGTAGGCGGGGTAATTGGCGATGCCGATGTGCTCGGTCAGCCCGATCGAGGACACCGCGTCGAAGCCGGAGTGAGGCACGTCGCGGTAGTCGCCGTGGCGGATCTCGGCCAGGTCGGCCAAGCCTTCGTCGGCGATACTTTTCTGCCCCCACGCCGCCTGCTCCTTCGAGAGCGTGACGCCGATGGCCTTCACCCCGTGCCGGGCGGCGTAGCGGACCATGCCGCCCCAGCCGCAACCGACGTCGAGCAACCGGTCGCCCGGCTTCAGGCGTAGCTTCTCGAACACCAGCCGGTGCTTGTTCTCCTGCGCCTCCTCCAGCGTCGCGTCGGGGTGCGGGTAACAGGCGCAGGTGTAGGTCATCGACGGGCCAAGAACCCACTCGTAGAACGTGTTGGACACGTCGTAGTGGTGGTGGATGGCCTCCGCGTCACGGGTTCGGCTGTGGCGCAAGCCTTTTGCAATGCGGCGCCAGCGGGGCGGCGCCTCCTGCGGCGGCGGTGCGATGGGCTTGAGGTGCTCGAACCCGATCGACCGGACGATGTTGGCCAGCACGCGCGCCGGCGGCCGCTTGAAGTCCATCTTCTCGGCCAGCGCCTTGAGCACCTCGTACGGATCCCCCGGATGCACACCGTGCAATTCCAGGTCGCCGGAGATGTAGGCACGGGCCAACCCCAGATCTCCGGGTGCAGTGGCCAGATACGTGGTGCCGCGCGAGGTCAGCAGGTCCAGCCCGAGCTCGGCATCGTCGGGTCCTGCCGTACTGCCGTCGTACGCCGAGAATCTGAGCGGCAGTTGGCCGGCGGCGAAGGTCTGGAAGATCTCGGCCAGTGTGAGCTTCCTGGCCGGCGCTGCTTGTGCTGTGTTTTCCCTGAATGTGGTCATCGTCGTCGCACCGCCTTCGCATACAGGTCCAGCAGACGTAAGTCCGGATCGTAGGTTTTCTTCACCGTCTTGTATGTTTCACCGCCGTATAGCTCATCAAACTTATCGGGGGAATAAAACGCGTCGGAATACAACGACTTGTGTCCGTCCAGCTCGCTGACCGCGCGCTCGATCAGTTTGTTGGTGTGACCTTCCTCGGATGGCCAGTCAGGACCGACCGGCACCGACGACCAGAAGCCGACGTTGACATAGGTCTGGTGCGGACGGAGGGGATACAACGGCCAGCCGCCGTCGTCGCGCAGACGCAGGGGGCACAGCCAGAGCGGCTCGATAGGCACATTGGCCAAGAACCAGTCCAGGAACTCGGCGGTGCGTTCGATCGGCAGCTCGACGTCTTGGACGACGCGCTCGCGGGGCGGACGGCCGTTGAGCTTTTCAATGCGGTCGGCGATGTTGAACCGCTGGTCGTAGCCGATGAGCTTCCAGTAGAAGCTGCTGCGCCGGTAACGCCGAGGCCAGAGCCGGCGGATGCGCGGGTCCTGCGCGCCGAATGCCCGCGAACACCAGAACCAGTCGGTGTCCCACCGCCACAGGTAGTCGTGAACGGTGAGCCGGTCATGCTTCTCGCCGTCATCATGCTGGATGGAGCGGTAGTAGATCTGCTGGCCGGTGTAATCGCTGACCGGCCCTGGGCTCGACGTCTGAACGCCGACGCACAGGTAGCTTTCATCGGCGCTGAACACCACGCCATCGAGGTAGTCGATGGGCGCGCCGTCCAGGCCGCCGGTCTCGATGATGCGGTCCATCGTGGCGACCATGTTGTGCAGCGATCCGAAACGTAGATGCCTGAGCGCGACGAACGGTTTGACGGGTTCTAACTCGATCTTGAGACGAACCGAATAGCCGAGCGTCCCATAGGAATTCGGGAACGCACGGAAGAGGTCGCCGTGTTGGTCGGGCGACGCGGTTAGCACCTCGCCTGTGCCGGTCAGGATGTCCATCTCCAGCACCGACTCGTGCGGAAGACCGTTGCGAAACGACGTGGACTCGATGCCGAGCCCGGTGACCGCCCCGCCGAGCGTGATCGTCTTCAGCTGCGGCACCACCAGCGGCGCCAACCCGTCGGGGAGCGTGGCAGCGACGAGGTCCTCGTATGTACACATCCCGGCCACATCGGCGGTCCGGGCCTCGGGATCGACCGCGATGACGCCCGTCAACCCCGATGTGTCCAGGCCCCTGACAGTGTTCTTGGCCCGCGCCCGGAACAGGTTCGACGTGGGTTTGGCCAGCCGAACCGTGGCGTTTTCAGGGATGGACCGATAGCTCGTGACAAGCCGCTGCACGCCCGCGGCGTGAGCAGCCCGTGCGTCGGCCGCGGCAACAGTCACAGATATACGCTAGTCCGCGGCCGCGGATGCCCTGGCGGGATATGACAAGCGGCGGCGTCCACTCGCCCGGCGCGTTGCCACACACTAATGCACCGCCGGAAGTAGCTCGGGTCGGCTTGACCGCTCCGACGGCTTGTACCCCCCGTCGGCTGCCGCGGCCGGGGCCGGCTTGGACCGTTTGAACCGTCGGGGGCATACAGGGGGCACACGCAGCGCCATGGAGTCCGAATGACACGTCGCAGATTCACCAAGCGTTCTCGGTGCCGCACCTTGTCAGAGCCCTGTTATTGAATGGTGGAGCTAAGGGGACTCGAACCCCTGACCTTCTCGTTGCGAACGAGACGCGCTACCAGCTGCGCCATAGCCCCGCGGATCGATGGGCCGATCAGCACCGAGACTTTACCACCGTCAGGCCGAGGCAGACTTGCGCGTTTCCTCGCCTCCGGCGTCGCTCGAAGTGTCTGGAGAAGCCGCCGGAGCGTCCGCTGTCACCGGCACTTCAGGACTCGGCGAGGATGGCCACGGCCGGACCGGAAAGGTCAATGGTGCGGACGGTCCGAGGAGCGAGCGGCTTGGAAACATAAGTCGGCATGGTGATCGGGATGGGATCCCACAGAGGGCCCGGCTTCGCAGCCACGTCGGCCTTGCCGCTGGCCGAATGTGAATCGGCGCCGCCCTTGGCGAAGTCCTTGAGGCTGAGAAAGATCGTTGACTCGTTATTGCCCTGACGAATGTCGCGATAGCGGGCGGCAAGCTTGGTACGCATGGCCCGCACGCTGATCCGGGCAACCAGAACGAAGATCAACAACAGCCCGCTGGGGATGGCAGTGCTCCACCACGGAATGAGCTGCACGGCACAAAACCCGATCACCGCGCTGAGCAGCGCCATCAGCCCGAGCAAAGCGCGGCGCCGCCGTGAGGCGGCGAGTTGCTCCAGCCGACGCAGGTCGTTGACCGCGGCACGCCTGGTCTGCGGTGTGGACACCTCAAAAGCCGCGATCTCTTCAAGATCATGATCAAGTAGTGGCGCCGTACCATGCCGTACGATGCGCATCGAGTCGGAGAAGCGATCCGCCGGATCGGAGTCATCCAGCTCCGCAGCATCGTCAGGGCGGCGTACGAAATGCGGGACGAGGTAAGCAAGCCACGCAACTGCGATGGCAGCAAAGATCACACCGGTCGTCCCCACACCCAGACGGTACGGTGCTAGCCGGGTCCCTTAAGTGATCTTGAGCGGTGTGTCGCAAGAAACGAATGTGACGGATGTTGCGGATGCGAAAGGCGGCGCGCGAACGAGTCGCCGATCAGGCTCAATCCATCACCGTTGGCGGAGGTTCTCCCACCGCCGCAAGAGCCCTTCCGGGACCTCCTCGGCGTTCAACGCGAAGACCAGATGATCCCGCCAGTCACCATCGATGTGCAGATAGCGCGGCCGCAGCCCCTCGGGCCGGAAACCCAGCTTGGCCACAACCCGCAGGCTCTTGGTGTTCTCCGGTCTGATGGCGATCTCGATCCGATGCAGGGACATGACCTGAAAGCAATAGTCGACGGCCAGCGCCACGGCGGTTGGGATGATGCCCCGGCCGGCGAGCCGCTGATCGACCCAATAGCCGATCTGACCCCATGACGCCGAACCGCCCACGATTCCGCTGACGGTCAGCTGGCCAGCAAGTTGCGGCCTGGAGCCCTCCGACCCTTCGTCGTAGAAGACCAACCACGGCAGCATCCGTCCTTCTCGGGCCTGACGCGTCACCGAACGTACGAGACCGGCATAGGTGGCCGGCCCAAGTTGCGCGCCCGGCGGAAGGGTCGCCTCCCATGGCCGCAGCCAATTCATGTTCTCCCGGCGTACCCGCTCCCATGCGACCCGGTCGCGATGACGCAGTGGCGACAGTACGACGGCGCCGTGGCGCAGCGTGACCGGCCAGCGGTGGCGGCCGAAGCCGCCCAGCCCGGTAAGTCCGTGCGGCTGCTGCCCCAGGCTCGCCATGTCAGTGATCGCCACCTCGTAGCTGATCGATCGCGTGGCGCAGCACTGGTCCGAGCACCATCATTCCGTCTCGGGCGCCGCCGCTGGATCCCGGCAAATTGACGATCAAGGTGCGACCCGACACGCCGGCAACGCCACGGCTCAGCACGGCAGTCGGCACACCATGATCAGCGCCGTACCTGGACGATCGCTGCAGCAAGCTGTGGAATTTCCCGTTCGACCACCTCGCGAGTCTGCTCCGGCGTCTGATCGCGGGGATGCAACCCGGTGCCACCCGTCGTGATCACGACAGCGTGGCCAGCGGCCACGGCGTCTCGTAGCGCCGCGCCGACTGCTTCGCCATCCGGCACGATGACAGGACCTACCACCGTGAACCCAAGATCACCAAGAGCAGCAGCGATGATCGGACCTGACTTGTCCTGATAGACGCCGGCGGCCGCCCGCGTCGAGATCGTGATCACCATCGCGCTCTCGACCATTATTCCGCCTCGCGAGACCAATCACCTCGTCGGCCGCCCGACTTCGACAACACGCGTACGTCGCTGATCACCGCGGCGCGATCGATGGCCTTGATCATGTCGACGACTGCCAATCCTGCAACAGCAACGGCGGTCAGCGCTTCCATTTCCACGCCGGTCCGCTCGGTGGTCTTGACCGTTGCCGTGATCTCTACGCCCTCGTCCGACACCTCGGTCGTGACATCGACGCCACTGATGAACAGCGGATGGCACAACGGGATGAGATCGGGAGTCTTCTTCGCGCCTTGGATGCCCGCGATTCGGGCCACGGCGAGCGCATCCCCTTTCGGCACCGCACCGTCGCGCAGCGCCGCAACGCAATCCGTACTCAGCAGCACCCGCCCGGCGGCCGTTGCCGAACGTGCCGTCACGGCCTTCTCCGAGACGTCGACCATGCGCGCATTCCCGGTCGCACCGAGATGCGGAAAACGAGACTCACTCACTGCAGGCCCTCAGTCATGAGGGGGACTCGTCGAGCAGCCATACATCAACATCCTGTCCGGCAGCCACGAACTGGGTATCTTCGGGCAAGATCACCAAGGCGTTTGAGCGGGCAAGATCGGCAAGCAGGTGTGACCCGTGTCCGCCGGCCAGGTCAACCTTCCAGTCGCCTGAGCGCCCGGCGCTGATGATCCCGCGAGCCAGTTGCAGCCGCCCTGGAATGGAGTTCATGTCGTGACCCGCCTGACACTTGACCCCGCTTCGTACGTACGGCCGCGCGCCCATCAGCTTGCGGATGACCGGTCGCACGAACGCCTCGAAGGACACGAAGGCACTTACTGGGTTGCCGGGGAGCATGATCATCGGAACTCGATCATGGCCGATCAGTCCGAAACCTTGCGGCTTACCCGGTTGCATGGCCACCTGCGCAAAGTCGCAAGCACCCATCTCAGGCATCACCGCTTTGACGATGTCGAAGTCACCTTGACTGACTCCCCCAGTTGTCAAGATCAGGTCGGCACGCAACAGCTGATCACCAATCAACTGCTTGAGGGCGTCGTGATCATCACTGACCTGTCCGACTCTGAACACGTCGGCGCCAGCGGCCTTGGTGGCGGCAGCCAGCAGATACGAATTCGAGTCGAAGATCTGTTGCTCGTTACTGAGCTCTAGCCCAGGATCCACGAGTTCGGATCCTGTGGAGATCACGACCACACGCGGCCGCGGCCTGACCTTCACCTTGTCCAGCCCGATTCCTGCCAAGACCCCGATGTCGCGCGGGCCGAGGTGATCACCTTCCTTGTAGAGCCGGGTGCCCGCTTCGATGTCTTCACCAATCCGACGAACGTGCTGCCCAACGGCACTCGGCGCAAAGATCTTGACATCATTCTCGCCACGATCACTGTTCTCATACGGGACTATCGTGTCCGCGTCGAGCGGTACGGGCGCACCGGTCATGATCTTCATCGCAGTCCCGGGCGACAGCCGATGCACTGCTGCCTTGCCAGCCGCAATCTCGCCAACCACCGGCAAGCTCAGCGGCGCATCCTGGCTGGCATCCGCCACGTCCTCGGCGCGTACGGCATAACCATCCATCGCGGAATTGTCGAATCGCGGCAGGTCGATCGTGGCGACGATGTCTTCGCAGATATTGAGGCCAACCGCGTCGAAGATGTGCTGCGGAAAAGCCCGAAGCGGTGACACGCAACTGAGCAGATATTGCCGGTGAGCTTGCATTGACCGCAGTTGGCCACGATCCGGTTCGGGTGGATCTGGCAGCGGCTCGAATTGCTGAGCTGCCAGCTCTGATTCGTGGGTTCTCTTACGCGTGAACAACGGCATGCTCCACACAGTAATGCTGCCCACAGGCGATGGCTCGGACCTGACGGCTGGTCAAGTCCTGGCCGATACCCAAAAGAGATGATCATGGGCACCGACACGCTGCACGCTGCCAACCGTTTGGGGGCTTGGCGCGACTACGCTAGGTCCGTGCAAACCCAGCCAGAGGCCGCCGACCTCTCGGCGATGGCGGCAATTGACGCCGCTGCGATCGCTGGGGCCAAGCGAACGCTTCGAAAAGCGGTCCAATTCCGTCGCGACTTACGCACCAGCCAGCAGCGCGCCCGCGACGATGCCTCGCGGATGTCTCTGATCGAGTCTGCACTGGCTGACCGAATTCCCGACACGGTCGCCGCGTACCTGTCCAACGGCTCAGAGCCTGGCACGCTCCAACTGGTTGCGTGGCTGGCGGCACATCGAGTTCGTGTCCTGCTGCCGGTGCTCTCGCACCCGATCGGTGGCCGTCTCGACAAGCCTGCGTGGGCGGCATATGAGGGGCCGGACTCGCTGCGCGTCGGGGCGTATTCGATCTTGGAGCCGACCGGGGAAGTCGTGCCGAGCGAGCAACTTCCCGAAGCTGAGTTGATCATCTGCCCCGGGTTCGCGGCCAATCTGCACGGCGACCGCCTAGGCCGTGGCGCTGGCTGGTATGACCGAGCCTTGCGGCACGCATCGCAAAGCGCACCGGTGTGGGTATTGCTCAACGACGACGAGGTACTGGAAACCATCCCCGTGCATGCCTGGGATCATCGCGTCGACGTCATCGTGACACCAAAACGCATGATCATCTGTGAGCCGTCAGTGCTCTGCAACCTGTGACATCCACAAAGCTGATCAACGGACCGAGAACCCTCGCTCGCCGCGCGGCTCCTCCTCAATAACCTCCAGCGTGATCACCCGGGCCTGCGGCGGGCCTCTGACGAGCCCAGTCGATCAGCGCATACACCGCGGACGCTTCGCCCTCGAACACGGCCTCGACCGCGCCATCTTCCCGATTGGTGATCCAACCGGACACCCGACGTCCACGAGCCTCCCGCCGGCAGGTGTCACGAAAGAACACACCTTGAACTCGGCCTTGGGCAACCACTCGGCGACGGATCACGGCACCAGTGTGGATCATGCGGTCCGGATTTCTCCGGCAGCTGGCTGCTTCGTGGAACCCTCAGACGTTAGCTGCCTGGCAGCAGCTCCTGGCGCATCTCGGTGCGAGCCTCGACCGCACCCTGCGACGAGACGAACGGCCACAGCTGCTGATTGGCCCACAGCTTTGTCTGATCGTCATAGTGGCGATGGAAGGCGTGGCCAGAAACTCCGCTCTGGTTGACCCAGCGGGATGCGTCAAGATCACCAAGATCGATCAGCATGCGCATTGCCGGCCCATCGGTAACGGTGTAGCCCGTACGGTCGTCGTATCCCATCGCATTCACCACGGCCGGCCCACCGCCGACCGGGTAATGACCGCGATTGAACAGGTTCTCAATCGGGGTGATCCCGCTGGTTCCCAATGTCGGATTTTGCAGCCGCACGGTGTGCAGTCTTCCCCCACTGCCACTGGTCGGTGTCTCGCGCCATCAGTGAAGTGATCTCTTTGCGGGCATTGATCATGGCAGCCAGCAGGATGTCGTCCCGAGTCTCGATCTTGTCCGTCGTGTTGACGTCATCCCACCAGGGATTCTTGGTCTGCTTGATCAAGATCGACAGCACGGCGTACCAGCGGTCGCCACCGGAGGGCCAGAGATCTTGCGGTAACTCGTCACGGAAGGTCAGTTTGAGGATGTTGTGACAGACAACGTTGAAGTACGCCGCTGCCGCCGAATCCGCAGTTGCCGAGTAGTCCCAACCAACCAGTGTCCGCTGCCCCTCGACCACCCATGGATCGGAGACTTTGATCTTGAGCAAGATCGGTACCAGATCGGCCGCAAACCGGATGGTGTCGTCGTAGAAGATCTGCTCGCCGTCATCCATCGTGATGGGCGGAGCATCGCGCAACTTGTCGATGATCTCCTGGCTGCGCCATCCGTAGGAGTAGGCCGATCCCAACGGATACGGATATTGAGCTCCGATCACCTGCTGGTTCGCTGCCACGAGGAAGCCACTGGGCGGATTCTCGACGTACGGCAGCTTCGCGAACGGGACGGTGCCACGCCAGCCATAGCTCGAGTCCCAGCCTGGTGAGGGCTTCGTCCCGTTGCCTTTGAGGCGCAGTGGCACCGTGCCGGCCAGCTGGTAGCCGATGTTGCCCTCCGTATCGGCATACAGAAGATTCTGGGAAGGAGCGCTTACGAGTGCCGCTGCCGCTCGAAACTCCTCGAAGTTCTGTGCCTGATTGATCGCGAGCAGCGCATCCATCGGTGTGACCGGGCTGCAGCGCGGTCCAGCTCAGCGAAACGCCGTAGGGCGCGACGCTCGGATCCGATTTGCTCGCCGATACCTCTTGCAGCCGCTGGTCGACATCAGAAAGCAGTGGTCCATGCCGTGAGGAGCGGATCCGAATCGTTCGCGGCTGGTCGTCGCGGACGCGGATCTGCTCGGTGATCACTCGGAGCGGAACGTAGCTGTTGCCTTCGCGGACCGTATCGCCTCGCACATCCTCCAAGAACAGGTCTTGGGCGTCGACGTAGCTCGTGGTCAGGCCCCAGGCAATCTTGGTGTTCTTGCCGATCACGACTCCCGGCAGCGAGGCCAGACTGAATCCAGAGACATCGAACGGGCATGCCTTGGACAACACCCGGCAGTGCAGCCCGACCTGAGCGAATATCGACGGGATCGAGGTCGACAGGTGAGGATCGTTGGACAAGATCGCGTGGCCGCTCGCGGTGCCGGAACCGGCCATTGCCCAGGAGTTGGAGCCTGTGGCGCCGGCGCCCGAGCCGGAGCGGAGCACGTGCGGAATCGTCCGATTGATCTTCGCTACACCCTCCAGTGCCCCCGAAGCCCGGCGCAGTTGATCATCGCTCAGTCCGTCCGGCAACGGCGTGGCCGACCCCTTACTGGCGGATGGATCAAAGGCCTTGCCCACCACGTCTCCCCGCCTCAGGATGGGCGCGAAGTCGTCCAACGGATATCGCGGATAAAGGCTCGCCGCGCGTGCGGCTCCCAGCTTGCCGGTAATGATCGCCCGTTCCGACTCCTCATCCAGATTGGACGCCAAGTCCCATGCCATGACCTTGAGCCACGCGACCGAGTCCACGGCTGTCCATGGCTCGGGCCTGTACTGCAGCCCTTGCAGCCTGAGCAGCGAGTATTCCAGCGACAGGTCTGATCGCTGTTCGGCCCTCGATGTAGGCGTTCACACCCGCGGCGTACGCGTCGAGGTAGCGGCGGGTCGAGGGCGCGAGCAGCGCCAGCTCCTGCTCGGCCACCCGCCGCCAACCGAGCGTGCGGACGTAGGCGTCGGTCTCCAGCTGCGACTTGCCGAAGAGTTCTGAGAGCCGTCCGGCGGCGAGATGGCGGCGGAAATCCATCTCGAAGAAACGATCTTGAGCCTGGACATAGCCCTGAGCGAGGAACAAGTCTTCGGGATTATCGGCATAGATGTTCGGTACGCCGAAGGAGTCACGCAGCACCTCCACCTGACCTTTAAGCCCAGGAACCATCAGCCGACCGGATGTCTGCGGAAATGACGTGCGGACCGTTGCGATGCCAACGCTGCTCAAGCCGCCAAGCGCCAGCACCAGCACAATCGCTGTGAAGATCGGCCAGCGAGGGATGCGACGCACCGTCAAACTCTAATGTCCGCAGCTGTGACGCGACCGCTGTCGACGCGGCCGGGCACGCTTGCGTTATCCCCCTCCACCGAGCGTCCTCACAACGCTGACGCGCCACTTTCTTGCTCAACGCGCCACATATTCGGGGTGCGACAGCAAGAGGGTGGGGCGTCAGCGAGAAGGTGGGGCGGCAGCAAATACATCGGACAGCCGACGACGGTTAGCAGTCGGTATGCTTGAGTGCTAAGTTGCGGTTCATCCTCTGAGGCGAGCCGCTTCTCGAGGAGAGAAAGACGCCGATGCCCACTTATCAGTACCGCTGCACCGAGTGCGGCGAAGACCTCGAGGCCGTGCAGAAGTTCAGCGACGCGCCTCTCGACACGTGCCCAACCTGCGGCGGCCGGTTGCGCAAGGTCTTCAACGCCGTCGGCGTGGTATTCAAGGGCTCTGGTTTCTACCGGACCGATAGTCGTAACGGTTCGGCGAACGGAGATGGCGCAGACTCGAGAACGTCGGAGAAGAAGTCGGGCGCCGAGACCAAGTCGGCTGACAAAGAACCAGCCGGCAGCGGGTCTGCAGCGATCGAACGGCGTCCAACAAAGACAACTCCAACAAAGACAACTCCAACAAAGACAGGCAGCCCGTCTCCAGCGGAAGTTCGTCCACAGGGCAGAAGACCACCTCAAGCTAGAGCTTGTGGATAGTGCGGACGATCTGGACGCGCATCCTTAGCCTCCAGGCGTGATCAACCACGCATCCAAGAGTCCCTCTCGACCGTTGCATGGGCTTGCCCGCGCGGCATCGTGGCACCGCAGAAAGCTCGCGGTGGTTGCCGCTATCGCTGCCGTGCTCACCGGAATCTCCGCCGCGGCACCAGCAGGCCCGGTCATGATCACTGCGGTCAGGGCAAGGACTCAGCTCGCCGGTGGAACAGTTCTCTCGGCTTCAGATATCGGTGTCGACCGCGTTGCCGCGGCAGATGTCCCTGACGGGGTGGTGACCGATCCGGATGATCTTGTCGGCAAGACGCTGGCGGCGCCCGTTGCCGCAAACCAAATGATGACGCTGCTGGCCACGACGTCGTCCCGTGGCGCCGTCGCAGCGGACCATGTGATTGCGCCGCTGAAACTTGCCGATTCGGCGCAAGCTGCCCTGCTGCAACCCGGCGACGTGGTCGACGTTGTTGCCGCCGACGCAGAAGCCGAACAGGCGGCAGTCATTGCCGCGAGGGCGCGGGTCGTCACCGTCCCGGAAGTTCCGGATGATCGGGCGGGTCCTGCTCCCGAGGGTGCACTGGTGCTCGTCGATGTGGATGCACAGACGGCGACGGCTCTCGCCCAAGCCGCAGCGTCGGCGACGCTCAGCATCATCTGGCGGTAAGGCCTGATGACCGTGTTGCTGTGGCACTACCCGGCTGCTGGTCCAGCCCCGTCGCTCAGCGTGGAGCCCGCGGCGATGATCTGCGGCTCTCCCCGATCGTCCAGACTGACTGCACCGACGACACGAACATCGGCCTCGAAGCTCCAGTCTCCCTTTACCCCCAGGTAGCGAGCATCCTTCAGCGAGGGCGGGCCGGTCGGAAATCGATGATCAAACTCAGCAATGATCTTGTAATACCGGTCATCAAGATCGACGACAGGTGTCGGGTCGGCCACCTTGCTGAGCTGTGAGTCAGCTTCCAGCTCGTACGCGTCGGACCGCAGCACCAGCAGATCACTCGTGGTCTTCACGGGCACGAACCGATCACGCCCTACCCCGATGGCAGTCGCGCCCTCGAAGACTTCGACGGCGGCACCCATAGCGGTTTCGATTTGGATCACCCTCGGCGAGGACGGCTCGGCCGGATCGACGGTCTTCTCGTTCTTGATCAAGGGCAGTCCCAGCACTGAGCTCCGCTCTCGAAGAGTGCGATCAAGGACCTCAAGATCGAACCACAGGTTGTTCGTATGGAAGAACGGATGCCGAAACTCATCTGTGAAGAAATGCATCTCCTCCTTCCGCGTCTGGGCGGTATCACGCAAGATCAGCCGTCGGTCCACCTTGCGGATGGCCAGATGTCCGCCTTTGCGATCAGCGGGGGTACGCCGGCAGATCTCTGCCGCATACGGCGCACCGCTGCCGGCGAACCACCCCGCGATGGTGGCGTTGGGCGCGGCACCGAGATTGTCGGAATTCGATACCGAGGCATAGCGATATCCCAATGAAAGAAGGCGATCCAGAATCCCCGAGGTGGCAAAGGCCGTGTAAAGGTCGCCGTGGCCAGGTGGGCACCACTCCAAACTGGGGTCGGCGGGCCATTCCACCGGCGTCAGGTCGTCGGCGCGGAGCTTCGGCTCCTGGTTCTGCAGGAAGCCCAGATCAAGGTCTGCAACAGCAAGATCACTGTAAGAAGCCAGCGCCGCGAGTGTGTCCGCGTCAGTGCGGAAGCTGTTCATGAAGAGCAACGGCAGCCTGATCCCGTACGCGGCGCGGGCATGCCGTACTTGATCAACAATGATGTTGAGGAACGTCTGGCCCTTGCGCACCGGCAACAGCGACTTCGCCTTGTCCATGCCCATCGAGGTGCCCAGACCGCCGTTCAGTTTGATGATCACGGTCTTCCCTAGCGCGGCTGCCGCATCCTGCTCGCTCACCGCAAGATCACTCAGCATGGGCGGATTGAGAAGAGGCTCGATGCTGTCCTCGGGAATGAACCCGCTAACGCCCTCTTCAAGCTGGCGGTAGTAGTGGCTGAAGACATCGATGGCCTGCTGGTGGATACCTGCGGCGGCCATCTTGTCCTGGGCTCGCTTCAGACCCGTCTCGCTCATACCCCAGATCTTAGGGAGGAGCGACCGCCTGCCGCGCCGTTCAGGCGCGTGGACTACTTCTTCTTGGGTGGTGCCGGAGGAGTGACTGAGGCCATGAGCGCAAGGGCGGCCTTGGTGATCTCCGCCTGCGCCGCCGCTCGGTCGGTCGTCGGCGTGCCGTCGCCAGGTTGATCGCCGTAGTCGCCGAACGAGCCGTGCACGGCACCGTCGATCACCACGAAAGTGGTGTTGGGCGGCAGGTTTGCCCTGGATGCCTCGATATCGGCTGGTGTCACAAGTCCGTCCGCGGTACCTGAGATCGATACCACCTTGAGGTCGTTGCGGATGATCGGCTTCGCGGGGTAGGAGGCGAAGAGCACCAGGCCATCGACCCGATCGTCGTTGTCAGCCAAGGAGGCGGCCACGGTGCCGCCGAGAGAATGGCCTCCGACGACCCAGTGAGCGATCTCGGGATGCAGATCGAGGACCTTCTTGCCATGGTCAGGGTCGATGATCGCGAAGCCGAATGGCTCCTTCAAGACGGCGACGAGGTAGCCGGCTTCCGCTAGCGGACGAAGGACACGGGCGTACGCACGGGAATCGACGCGGGCCCCTGGCACGAACACCAGTCCAGTCGTCGGCTTGATGGCTTCGCCTTCCGCGTCTTGTTTGGCCGGAACGAGTTCGTACCAGCCGAGTCGGTCGGAGAGCCGCACCCCTTTCTCAGAGCGCAGAGCCGTGACAGCCGTTGGCGTCGCAACAAAGGGACGCGCGTACACGAGGGCAAGAACAAGGAGAAAGGAAAGAACCAGCAGCGGAACGGCAATGATGATCCGCCGACGCGACCGCCGCCGGACCTGGGTGGACGTCCGGTGCGCCGGATGCTCGGCATCACCCTCACGATCCAGCCTGGCTCCGACGGTCAGCGTGCCGATCGCCCACGCGACCGCGATGAGGCCGGCCAAGCCGCAGGCTAGGCCCGCAATCAGCATGGCGGGCTGGCCGTTCAAGATCGCGGGCCAACGCGTCCAGCCGAGCCATACCGGTACCGCGACCATGGCAAGGCCGAGCACCAGCCAAATCAGCGCCAGCACCGTACGGCTGAGCGCCCCTGGCTGCCACATAGGCCAGAGTGTAGGCCGCGAAAACGTGCTCTGAGCATGTCGAAGAGCGCGAGTCGCGCTTCGACAAGCGCCGTCCTGAGCCTGTCGAAGGGCTCAGCGCGCAGACTGCGCTTAACTGGCGATGTCCGCCACCGTTGCCTCGTACGCGCGCGCAAGATCATCGATCTCGACGAATGCGCTGTAGCCATGCCCGCCCGCGCCAAGTGCAGCGCGACGGCCAGCCAGCCGTTCATCAATGATCACCGGCCAGCTCGGCTCACTGCCGATCGGCGTGATCGTGCCGCGCTCGTAACCTGTCGCCGCGAACGCCTCGGCCGCATCGGGCAATTTCATCTTGCTGACACCAAGCAACGATCTCAGCTTCGGCCAGGCAATCTGTGTGTCGCCCGGGATCAGGGCGAACAGATAGCTTCCACTTGATCGGCGGACGACGATCGTCTTTGCCATCTCAGAGGGGCGGATGCCCAACAGCTCCGCGGCCTCCTCCAGGCTGCGCGCAGCCGGACGGCGTCGCAACTCGACGGCAAGCCCACGCTGATTCGCATCCGCCAGCATGCGGCGAACGCCATCGGCCAGCTCATTGCTCATGATCATCGATTCGATTTTGGGCCAGCGCCGATGCTGAGTCCGCACGGAGAATGCCGAGGAAGCTCAAGATCGCCATCACTGCGATGAGTATCACGAAAAGCAGTGGACCGACCGCTTCCAACGGGCCGCGACTCCTTCCCGCTGCCTCCAGTACTAGACGAACTAGGCAGCAGAGTGCGACGAGCGCGGCCAATACGCCGAGGGCCGGAAGCCTTCTGCCAAGCCGCACCGCGACTGCACCGGCGAACAACACGATCCCCACGAACAGGATGTCGTCGCCACGAGGTTCCAGCCCGTTCCATCTGCCGGCTGCGGCCGGATGATCTGGGTTCGCCACAATCGCGATCATGATCGTGATGAGACCAGGAACGAAGCTGCAAACCGCCATGATCATGCCGGCAGCCGCGACGAACCGATCGACCGTACGCAACCGCCAGGCGTACGTCCCCAGCAATGCGGCCGCCACCATTCCGATGAGCTGCAAGATGATGATGAAGGTCCGATGCGCCGCATAAAAGTTCGCGACAGTCTCAGGGCCGTCGGTCTCATCGGGAAGCGTCAGGACCAGCTCAGTCGCCAGCAGCAGCACGACGAAGCCAGCGGCCAGCGCGCCCGCGACGCGATCGGGTGTACGAACCGACTTTTCGGTCGCCCGAGGCGAGATCGCCAAGGTCATTCCTCCTCTGTAATCACTAACCCGCAGCGCGGCTTGCGCGAGATAGTGAGACTGTGGAACTCGCCGTCCATTCACGACAGCGGGCCCCGCGACTGGTGCGGGCCCGTCCGTGGGTTGCGGTGGTCATCGCGGCTATCATCTTCGCCCTCATTCCCCTCGTCGGCCTGCAGTTGTTCTTGGCTTTGCCCCTTATTGGTCTCGTGCTGACCGCTGGCACGCCACCCGATTATGTAGCTGCCGCCAAGACGGTCGATCACCGGCCACGCAACCTCGCCCTCGGCATTGTGACCCTGATCTTCGTGGTCATAGTGATCCTGCAACCACAACTGACGCTGTGGCTGGTGGTGCTGTTCGGATTGGACGCGGCCGGTCTCGTCGTTGCAATCATCGCGGTTGCAGCGCTGGCCCTGCCGCTGGCGATGGCTGACTCGGCTAAGACGATCACCGACCTGCCTGAGAGCCGCGCAGTTCTGACCCGCCGCAATCTGATGCTGTGTCTCACAGTCGCAGTCACCGTTAGTGCCTGGTATGCGGGTCCCGGCCTTAGCTATCTGCCGATCGCTGCGTTGGTTGTTGGGTTGCCGATCCCACTTGCCCTGAGCCGCTTGCTGGCGGCGCGTCGCGCTCGCTTGAAGCTCGGACTTCTGCGCCATCCCTTCCGGAGCGACCTGTTACCGCATCGACTGCAGTTCCTGAACATGCTGTTGCTCTGCGGATTGCTGGTTGCCACGCTGTTCACGGGCGCGTACGACGACGCCGCCTTCGGCTTCTCTCAGGGCGCCTACATGGTCTTCTTGATCGCATTCCTCGGTGGCATGCTGGTCCTCTTGCTCGCGACCCCTCGACTCAGCGTGACGCACTTGACATTCTGCAGGAGCAGGCCGGCCGCACCCACCAGCCGGGAGGTACCGAGCTGACGAGCTACTACATCTACCGCAAGCCCGTATTGGCCCCCGCCGACGGCAGCGTGACGTTCGTCCAGGAGGGCAGGCCAGACCAGCAAATCGGATCGGCGGACAGCCACTACCAAAGCGGCAACAACATTGTCATTGACGTTGGTGGTGGGCGCTTTCTGATGTTCGCACATCTCAGCCCGGGTAGCGTCCAGGTGAAGGTTGGTGATCAGGTCCAGGTCGGCCAACAGATTGCCAGAGTTGGAAACTCTGGAAACACGACTGAGCCGCACTTGCATATTCAGGCCCAGACGATAGGCACTGGCATTGGGGACCTCGCCACCATGAACATCGAGACCACCATTCGTACGCTGCACACCTACCCGCTGGTGTTCACGGATGTTGTCCTCACCAGGCGCGGTAGCGAATCTCAGCCTGTCAATGCCGATCCGCGGCGTGGCGATCTGCTCCGGCCAGCTAACGCGCACTGAGTATGTCGAAGGGCTCAGCCCGCATACCAAGATCAGCCCGGATATCTACTTATCAGTACCTCCGCAATAGTGCGGTGCTCGGGATCGATGTGGCCCTCGTTGAATCTGACGAGATCCCAGACAGCCACCTGGAGCACTCGTCCCAGCGTCCAGCCTGTTGCGCGCGATCGGTCAAGTCCAAGAACATCTGTCATGAGGTCGAAACGACGCAACAGGGCTCGCGGGAGATCGCCGGTCGCCACGAGATCCTCCCAGCGGTTCCACAAGGCTGGCAACAACTCGAAGCCGGGATCGCCACTGAGCGGTTTCGGATCGATGGCCTTCCACTGCCGTGGCTCGGTCAGCGTGGAAAGCGTGTTGTAGTAGTGCAGATCCCAATGCAGCAACCGATCATCGAGCCGATCTGTGATCAATTCCTGGAAACGGTCGGCGCAACTGATCAGGAGTCGCCGTTCATCGGGATCGGCTGCCAGCCGAACTGCATCCGGCGTGCCGGCCAGAGTGGCCGCTGCGACATCGCGGAGGCGGCGCATACCCGCTGGTGCGCGCACTGAGTTGAGCTGCACCAGCAACTCCGCGATGATCTGCGCGGCAGCAAGATCGTCTTCCATCGTGTCCAGGTCTCGCGAAGCGTCGAGCCGCTCGAGCAGCATCGCTCCCGAGACAGGATCATGCTCCAGCAGTCGCACCGCTCCATGTCCGGCCCACGCCATCAGCGCGTCCGGTTCACCGCCGGTCTCGTCGTCAACCGGCTGCAGCTTGAGCACTGCCTCAGAGCCATCGGCGCGGACAACCGGGATGATCAGCGCAACAGCACCAGAGGAAACCGGGCCGTCGATCGTCAGCTGCCATCGATCCAGATAGGCAGCGGCCATTGCCGGCAACCCGGCGATCCACCGTCGACCAGCCGCACCGGAGTATTTTTCGTGCAACTCAGCCAGTTCGGCCGGCACGACGATCTCACGCTCGCCCAACACCGCTCTTAGCGTGCTGGAGGTCGTTGGCCGTCCGAAGCACCGGCGGCCTATCGAGGGATTGCTCGAGTTCCGAGGCGTTCGTCCGAACCCGGAAAGTCGCACTCTGCCCAGCGGTCAACGTGACCAGAGCATCATCGACTGTGGCATCGGCAGCCGCTCGATCAGCCAGCAATGTGACGTCGCGGGCGAACGAGCGGGCTAGCACCGTCACGGCATACCCGTCCTCGGTCTCCGTGACCTCGACGTCGACTGGCTTCGGGTCCAATGCCAACTCGATGTCCTCGCACGAAGGTGTGCACCGCTGGTCAAAGTCTCGAGGCGGGCAACCACAATCTCGCCTCTCGGGTCATCAGGCTGGGACAGCTGGGGAGGCACAGCGATCAGCGTGGAGCGTCCTCGGCTCGACGCTGACCTGCACCTGATCGGTCGCGATCGTGAGACCGTCGAGGCGTTCCCGGCTGAGCATGAGTTCGCCGTGCCACAGCTGGTCGGTGTCGTTGAGCACCACGGCCGAAAGGATGCCGTTCTCGTCAGCGAAGACCACGTTCCGGGGCGCAAACGCGCGTCGCAACGCGTACCACAGCGGCTTGGGCCGCTCCTCGAAGTCGATCGCCGCCCAGGAGGTGACCGGCCAGCAGTCGTTGAGCTGCCAGATGATCGCACCTGCTGTTCGTGGCCACCATCGTCGGTAGTGGTCGATCGCGTACGTGACCGCCCGGGCCTGATTGAGCTGCGTGGCCCAGTGCCAGTCCGCAAAGTTGTCTGGCACTCCAAGGTGCGCGGCCAAGCCACGGTCGAGCTTGCCGTTGCCGTCATCGGCCTTTTGGTGGAGAAGGAAATTCGCGTCATTCTTCGGATCGCTGGCCGATTCCAGCGGACTGCCGTCGACCGCATGCACCCAGTCGCTCAGAGTGCGCCACGCGGGCGGCGCCTGAAATCCGAACTCGGAGCAAAACCTGGGAATCTCACTGCGGTACGCGGTGTAGTCGATGCGGTTCCAGACCTCCCACTGGTGGTGGGTGCCATGATCGGGATCGTTGGGATGGATGCGCTCGCCATTCGCACCCGGGGAGTACGGACTGTTTTCGCTGTACGGGCGGGTCGGATCAAGCTCGGTGACGATCTTCGGAAAAAGCTCATGGGCATACCTGGCCCCCCAGGTGTGCCCGTCGAGCGACTCCTGCCAATTCCAGTCCTCGTGGCCCCAGAGATTCTCATTGCCGCCGTTGAACAGCACGAGCGACGGATGCGGCGCCAGTCGTACGACGTTCTCGCGGGCCTCGGCTTCAATCTCCTCCCAGAGCGGCGACTCTTCCGGATACGCCGCGCACGCCAGCAGGAAGTCTTGCCACACAAGGATTCCGCGCTCGTCACAGGCGCGATAGAACTCCTCGCTCTCATAGATGCCACCGCCCCATACGCGGATCAGATTGACATTTGCGGCGACGGCCTGGTCTAGCCGACGCTCGATTCGCTCAGCAGTGATCCGGGTCAGGAAGTGATCATCGGGAATCCAGTTCACGCCTTTGACGAACACCGGCCGGCGGTTGACAGAGATGGTGAAGGCGGTGCCGATGTCATCGGCAGAGGTGTCCAGTTCGACGCTGCGAAATCCCAACCTTCGCTGCCAGCGATCGAGTTCATGATCGCCGGTGGACAGCACGAGAGTCAGCTCAGCGAGCGGCTGCTCGCCGTAGCCAACGGGCCACCACACCGGCGCCTCCGGGACGTCGATGATGAGCGTCGCGCGTGGCGCCGTCATGATCAACTGCACTCGAGACACGCTGGCCGAGAATCTCAGCGGTCAGGGTGAGCGGTGCTTCCGAATCAAGGCGTTCCAGTTCGATCCGCAACTCCACCCGACCGTTCCCACCATCATCGAGAGTCACGAGAGGCACTACTTGAGCTATCCGCGCAAGGCTCCAGCGCTCTAATCGCACTGGCTTCCAGAGACCGGCCGTACGCAGGTCAGGCCCCCAGTCCCAACCAAAGCTGCAGGCCATCTTGCGAATGAAGTTGTACGGCGCCGGGTATGGCCCGAGGCCGGTCGCCGAGCCGCTGTCGTTCGGCTTCGGCGTACGCGGTGGCTGAGCGAAGATCAACTTCCAGTTCGAGCGGCCCGTCACCGAGGTAAGAGGAAATGTCGAAGCGGTACGAGCGGTGCATGTTGTAGGTGCGTCCCAGCTCGATCTTCCGCAGCCGTACGGTCCCGACAGTGTCGATGCCGTCAAAGACAAGATCGACTTGCTCGTGAGGACCAGGCGGCTGGAGATCAAGGACATCGGCGTCCAGCACCGTCGCATAGCGCCAGTCGATGTCGTACATCCATCGTGAGGGCAGCCTCATTGCCGTCCAGGTAGGGATCGGGAATGACGCCAGCCGCCATCAGGTCGGTGTGCACGCACCCTGGCACCTCGGCCGGATAGGTCCCGGGCACGCGTCCTGCACGGGTCGCCGCCAATGGCACGGACCGTCCAGCCCGTGCGCAAATCGGTGCGCAGCATCTCCCGGCCGGGTTCGGCCTGCTAGGCCAGCTCGCCCGCCTGCTGCAGCTCTTCACGCAGGTCGTGCAGCTCGAGCTCCTCGTGCAGCTTCGGCACATCGGCGAGTAGGCGCTTGGTGTACTCGTGCTGCGGGTTGAAGATCACCTCGTCGGTCTTGCCCTGCTCCACCATGACGCCGTGCTCCATGACCAGCACCCGGTCGGCGAGGTAGCAGGCCTGACCGATGTCGTGAGTGATGAACAGCACCGTCATGCCGAGTTGGTCGCGGAGATCCTTGAGGACATTGAGAACGTTGACCCGGAGCGATGCGTCGAGCATCGATGTCGCCTCGTCGGCAATCAGCAGCTCCGGTCGCATCATCAGCGCCCGCGCGATCATGACCCGCTGCCGCTGGCCGCCTGAGAGTTGGTGCGGATAGCGGGCCAACACGCTGAGGTCCATGCCAACGTATCCCAGCGATTCCTCCAGGCGCTCCTGGCCCACGCTTCTTGCCGACCATGATCATCGAGCGGTCGAGGAGCTTGCCCACGGTGAAGAACTGATTGAAGGCGGAGAACGGGTCCTGGAAGACCGCCTGCACGTCTCGCCAGTACTCGGTACGAGCCCGTCCCTTGAGGTTTGTGACGTCCTTGCCCTGAAAGATCAGCTTGCCGGATGTGATGGGCATCAGGCCAAGCACCATTCTGGCCACAGTTGACTTACCTGAACCGCTTTCGCCCACGATGCAGGTGACCTGTCCCTTTTCCAGGCCAAATGAGACATCCTTCACCGCCTGGACCTGGTTCTTGCCGTGGCCGAAGGTCTTGACGATGTGCTCTGCGTTGTAGATTTCCTCAGTCATTAGTGAAACACCGCCGGTGCGTCGAAGAGGGAGCGGTCGAAGGTGCTCATGCCCTCGATTCTGGTATTGGCGTACGCCGGCTCCGGCGCCAGCACCGAACTCATCAGCGCCTGGGTATACGGATGCTCCGGACGCTCCACCACGATCTCGGTGGGTCCCAGCTCAACGATCTTGCCTTGATACATCACGGCAATCCTGTTCGCCGCGGTGCGCAGCACCGGAAGATCGTGGGTCACGAAGATCACCCCGGACATGATCCTCTTCTCCAGCATCTCCAGCAGCATCTCGATCAAGATCTTCTGCGATGTCACATCGAGTGCCGAGGTTGGCTCGTCGGCAACCAGGAGCCGCGGATTGAGCAGCGTGCTGATGATCGTCACCGTGCGCTGCTTCATGCCTCCGGAGAGCTGGTGCGGATACGCGTCGAGGACGCGGGCCGGCAGGCCCAATGTCGTGAGCCGGTCCCGAGCCCGGTCGAGCGCCTCTTCCTTGGAGATCTTGCTCTCGTGTGACCGCATGACGTCGTAGACCAGGCTAACGAATCCGCTTGGTGGGGCTGATCGAGTTCATCGCGCCCTGCGGCAGCATCGAAACCACCGCCCCACGCCAGGTACGCGGAATCTTGGCATGGCCACCGAGCTCTTGGACCTGGCCGTCGATCTCCAGCGTGCCGTGCTCCACATGCAGCGGCGGCCGAGCGATCAGCGAGATGATCGAGCCGAGCGTGGTCTTGCCACTTCCCGACTCGCCGGCCAGCCCGAGGACCTCGCCCTCCTCGATCTTGATCGACACATCGTCGACAGCCACCACATCCTTGCCTTCGGTGTAATACACCCCACGGATGTTCTCGGCATTGACCAGGGTTCCCATTAGCGCGACTCCCCACGTCCTGCCGAGACCGGCGTCTCCAAGAAGCCACCGCTTCCAACCGGACCGGCGTCCTCGCCCTCGACCGTCACTTCCTCGAGCTCTTCGCCCTCGTCCTTGGCCCGCTTGCGCGCGGCCCGACCGCGACGCAGCCGCGGGTTGAACACCTCATTGAGGCTGGACTGCAAGAGCAGCAAGGAGAAAACGATCAAGGTCAGCATGAATGTCGGAGGGACGAACGCCCACCAGGCTCCGGTCCGCACCGACCCCCACTGGATGGCCCAATAGAGCATCGTGCCCAGGCTGGTCGTGTTCGAGGCGCCCAGGCCGAGCATGCTCAGCGTGGACTCGAACAAGATGGCGCCGGAGATCTGCAGGATGCACGCCATAACGACATACGAGAGCAGGTAAGGCAGCACGTCGCGGCGCAGGATTGACCAGAATCCGGCTCCGGAGAGCTTCGCCACGTCGATGTGTTCGCGGGTTCGGATGCTGCTGGATTGTGCGCGTACTGCGCGAGCCACCCAGAACCAGGCAGTAAATCCGATCACGAGAGCCAGGGTGTAGAGATTGCGTTTCGGCAGTGACACCGAAACCAAGATGATGATCACTAGCACCGGGATGGCCAGGCCGACGTTCACAATGGCGCTCAGCACATCGTCTACCCAGCCGCCGCGGTAGCCGGCAACTAGACCGACCACCAGGCCGATCGCGGTTCCGATGAGGCCGGCCAGCAGGCCGATGATCAGCGAGGTCCGGGTGCCGTAGACCAGATTGGAAATGACGCTCTGGCCCTCATTGTCGGCACCGAGGATGAGAGGGCCGCAGCACTGCGGCTTGTCGTATAGCCCGCCGACCGTGGCATCCGGGCTGGTCGACACGATCAGTGGTCCGACCAACCCGACGAGGACTACGAAGGCGACCAGTACGGCAGCCACCCAAAACCTAGGACTCAGTCCACGTAAACTCATCAGCGCTCTCCGCTCTGGACTGCCCGTATCCGGGGGTCGATGAAGCCGGTGAGGATGTCAGCGGCAAGGTTGGCAATGAGCACGGCGATCGTGATCAACAGAGTGATCGCCGAAATCACCGGGTAGTCGTTCTGGCCGATGGCGGCGAACAACAAGCTGCCGAGGCCGGGGTAGGAAAACACCAGCTCGGTGATCAGGCCGCCGGTGATGAGGGCGGCAATGGACAGCGCCAGGCCCGTGAACTGCGGCAGCATGGCATTGCGGAAGATATAGCGGACCGTGTGGCCCTCCTTCACGCCGAGGCCACGGTTGTAGTTCACGTAATCCGAGCCGAGCTCGTAGATGGCCATGGACCGCATGCCTACCGCCTGGCCTCCGATGTAGACCAGGACGAGCGACCAGAACGGTAACCACCAGTAGGTAATGGCGTCACCGAAGAACGCCAAGGAGAACTCCGGCGTCAAACCGAAGGAGTACGCTCCACCGACCGGCAGGACGCCCCCCCTCACCGCGATCACGAACAGCAGAATGATGGCCAGCGCGAACGGCGGGACGCTGGAGAGGAACAGTGACCCGATGAAGGCACCTCGGTCCAGCCAGCCACCCTTGAACGCGGCCACTGCGCCGAGCAGGTTGCCGACAATCCAACCGATCAGGATCGCGGGAAGCATGATCGCGAGACTCCAGGGCAGCGCCTGTGAGATCAGAGTGTTGACCGAGGCTGGATACTGCGCAAACGAGGTGCCGAGGTCGCCCTGGAACACATTGCCGATATAGATGAAGAACTGCTGCCACAGTGGCTTGTCGAGGCCGAACTCCTTCATGTATTGCTCGTGGATCTGCTGCAGCTGTTCGCCTCCGGCGCCTCCACCCTGAGCAAGCTGGCCGACGATCGCGTCGACCGGATTGCCCGGGATGAGGCGAGGAAGGAGGAAGTTCAGCAGCAGGGCGACGACGAAGACCACGAGGGTCCATGCCACCTTGCGTCCGATGTATTTCGCTAGCGCCATGTTTGCCGCCTTCGCTCCTTTGTGTCGGGCTTATCGGGGATCTATGTGCCGACCTTCTTGATCTTGAACAGCCACTGGATGCCCGCGCCGCTCCACATGGGGGGAGCGTATGGGTTCTCTTCGGTCGGGAAGTTCTCCCAGTTGCTCGCATTGAACTCGTAGAAGCTCAGCGGGCGGTACATCAGCGGCACGGCCGGCACATTCTCGCGATAGATCTTGTCGAGGGCGGCGTACGCCGTCTTGGCCTCGGCATCGGACTTCGCACCGGCAGCGGCGTCCAGAATGGGCCGCGACCTCGGGGTTCTTGAACCGGCCGTAATTCCAGAACGCGGCCTTGCCGTAGTCAGGCTACCCCTCTGTCGTCCAGTGCGTCCCGGAAGCGGATCCAGGGGCTGGCCGGGTTCACGCCGGTGTAGGAGTTCATGCACAAGTCGAAGTCGCCGTTCTGCCACCTGGAAATCGCTGTCGGGGCCTGCGGGAATTCGGTGCTGATGTCGATACCGACTTCCTTGGCCGACTTGGCCACAATCTCGCAGGCGGTGTTCCAGTCGGTCCACCCGGTCGGGGTGATCAACTTCCAGCCGCCGAGCTTGGTGCCATCCGGCAGCTCGTAGATGCCGTCTGAGCCCTTCTTGGCCTTCAGATCGTTCTCCAAGATGTCCTTCGCCTTGGCAGGGTCAAACTTCCAGCCCTCAGCCTGCACAGCTGCGGCGTCGTAGAACTTCGACTCATACCCCGTCGGAATAATGAGGCTGGCGTTGGCCGGCTCGGAGTAGTCCGACATGGCGGTTGTCGCGATATTCGCATAGTCGATGCTGTAGGCGATGGCCAGGCGAACCTTCGGGTTGTCGAGGCCCTGCTTGTTCAGGTTGAAGATCAGGAAGGGGATTTGCCCGGCACGTGGTACGGCTTCTTCTTGCTCCAGGTGCTGACCGGCTTGCCGGACTCCCACATCTTCCAAATCTGAGCGGTGAACTGCTGACTGACATCGATTTCGCCGCTCTCCAACTTGAGGTCGCCATCGTTGTTGCTCTTGAAGATCGGGTGGTTGATGGTGGTCATCGGCGGGGTGCCGAATGCAGTCTTGCCCCAGTAGTTGTCGTTCCGCTTGAGGTTGACCTGGGTCTGGTCGTACTTATCCAGCAAGAACGGGCCGGAGCCGATCGGCTTGAGATTCGTCTCTGATGGAGATCTTGTCCGGCGAGATGCTGCCGAAAACCGCCTTAGGCACGATGGCGACACGACGCGATGAAGTTCTTCACGATGATCGGGTTGTATGGCTTGGACTTCAGCTTGAACTCGACGGTCCTCGGATCGGTGGCCTTGACCGAATCGATGTATTGCCAGAGCGTGGCGAAGGTCACCGGCGCGGTCTTGCCGAGCTCGAAGGTGAAGACGACGTCGTCGGCCGTGAGATCCGACCCGTCGGACCACTTGGTGCCATCCTGCAGCGGCAGAACGAACGTGCTGGTCATCGGGCTGCTGCAGCTCCTTGGCAAGACCCGGGGAGAGCGAGCCGTCCAGGAGGTTGAAGCGCAGCAGGGTTTCGTAGATGAACTGCGATTGGTTGCCCGCCTGAACGTTGGTCGGCCAGTCAGGCGTAAGCCGCCATCGGGTTGAAGCTCTTCGGCGGACCCCATTGGAAGCCGGCCACGAACATCGTCTCTCCAGCCGCTCCAGCACGTCCCTTGGCTTGCCCGGCGCTAGTCCCGGTTTGAGCTGTGCCGCAGGCCGATACGCCAAGGCCGAGAGCAGCACCGCCCAGTGCGAGACCGCTCAAGGTGAGGAAGTGTGCGGCGGCTGGGAGTCCAGGTGGTCCTCCAGTCAGCACCGGGGCCAGTCATCTGCGTTGCCGGCTCAATCTGATCTGTGATTGTCGTTCATTCTTTCCTTCCTCGGGTGTGTAGTGCCAGCAGCCGGCGCAGGGATGACCTAGGTCGGCGATGGCTTGGTGCAGCAGGGAAGAGAGCGCGCGGCTGCATGGTGAATGGATTGCGAGGGTTCGAGCAGCGTGGCTGGGACAGCTTGCGCTCCTGGGGCGACCTGCCTCATTGCCTCGCCTCGCTCTCAGCAAGAACTCAGACTCAAACCCACCACGTCGCTTACCCAAAATCAACGCGGGCAACTCGCACGTGTCCAGATTGTTGTGGTTGATCGTCGCACTCCGAGCGCTCTCCGTAAAGAGCCCCCTACGGCTCGGGCGAATCTTTTGATACGCAGCGCAACTCGTTGCCAACAAGGGCTTTCTCAGCTCCGAGTCAAGGACTCGATGATCAAGAACGGTGCGTTGCGGCGCCATACAGCCACCCTTTGTTCAGACACCCGGCGCTTATCGCTGCGGCTGCCCGTCTCGCGGTATTTCGGAGCGTATTTGCGTCAGCAGTCAACTGTCAACAACCTGCATATAACTGTTGACAGCGACGCAGCCGAGTGGTGACCTACAGATGTCGACCAACACCGACAGCTCTGACGGCAAGGACCACACATGACCTCCACACCGGGTCTAGTCGGGCTCACCAAGATCAATCTCCGCGAGCAGGCGCTGGCTTCGCTGCGCACGGCGATTACCAGCGGACAGTTGCCGCCCCAGACGCCAATGGTGGAGACCGAGCTTTCAGAACGGCTCCAGATCAGCCGCGGCACGCTCCGCGAAGCTATGCGACAGCTCCAGCAGGAAGGGCTGGTCATCTCTGGCCCGCGGGGACGCTTATACGTGCGTCACCTGGGGCCGAAAGAGATCGGTGACATCTTCGCCGTGCGGGCGGCCCTTGAGGCCATGGCCGCACGAGCGCTAACCCAGCGGACCGACCGAGCAGAAGCGGTCGCCGAATTGCGCAGTCTCCTCAATACGATGAGCGAGGCTCGAGCCGATGTGGATCTGGAAGGGAGGATCGAGGCCGACCTCAACTTCCACCGCGGGCTATGCCGACTCAGCGGCAACGACACGTTGCTGCATACCTGGGAGTCTCTGGAAGGTTCCATCCGGATGTCGATCATGTTCGCAGGCAGGGAGCGGGCTATCCGGAACATGAACGTCGCTCGGCACAAGGTGATCGTCGACGCCATCGCATCCGGTGACCCGGAGGCGACTACTGCCGCTGTCCACGACCATATGGGAGCCGCTGCCAATAACCTCACCGCTAAGCACTGAGGCTGGAAGACGTCCGGCGACTAGGATCGAACCGTGACGACCACGTCACCAAAGTCCGAACCCGAAGTCCTCACTGTCGGCCTCGGCGAAGTAGGCCGACTATCGCGGCGGCGCAAATTGATCATGACCGCGGTGGTGCTGGTGCTGCTGGGTGGTCTCCTGATCTGGCGATTCTGGCCCGCGCCGGCACCGCTGTTCACCCTTTCCGATCTGCAAGGCGTGTATTACGGGATGGTCCGTTCCGACGGGACTAATGACGCCTCAGTAATCGACCGACGTTGGAGCAGCGAACAGGATGGATACATCCTCCCTGCCGCCTGTGAACCCTTGTTCGAGGCGACGGTGTTGAACCGCGTCCCACCAGAGGCACTTGATGGCGTCAGCACATTCTGGCAGCTCGATCGCTCGGCGGTCTCACTCTTCACCTACCGGTACCCAGATGTCGCGAGCGCGGATCGGGAATATCAGCGACTCGCTGACGTACTTGATAATTGCCGGGACGTTCCGGTTGCGGTACACGCACGGCCGGCCAGCAGAGGAATGCTCACTGTCATGCCCCTTATCCTCGACGCCAGCGCGCCACCGCAGATCTCCTACGTCCTGACGACCAATGACGGCACCAAGTTGGCCATTCACGTGCTCGAGTTCGATAACACGATCAGCTGGCAATTTCGCTATGAGCCGGTCCCCGGCGCAGTATTTGCCTCTGACGGCTCAGCGCGTCATGGACTCGCTCACGGACCAGTTGCGGGCGGTGCAGGACATGCACCGCTAGGCGCACGTCATTCACCCCAGTGGGGTGATGCTCGTCCAGCGCTGCTGTGCGAATCTTCGGTCACGGAGGCCCCCGCCGTGATTTGCTGCGTCGTTTGCCAGACAGCAAGATCTAGGAGGGGCGCCTTATGACCGACCCGATCGCACCTGCGGACTTCCCCGGTCCTCCCGGACTGCCGTTCATCGGAAACGTTCGGGCCATCGATTTCACGCAGCCGATCGAGAGCCTGATGTCTCTTGCCCGCGAGTACGGGCCGATCTTCAAGCTGACCACACCTGGTGGCATCTCAGTGGTGGTATCCGGCGTCGACTTGGTCTCGGAAATCTGCGACGACGCTCGCTTCGACAAGGTGATCACTGCAGGCCTGTCGATCTTGGCCGAGGGCCCAATTGACGCTGGCCTGTTCACGGCCCACACCGATGACCCTATGTGGGCCCGTGCGCACGGCCTCCTGATGGCACCTTTCAGCATGCAAGCGATGCGGGACTACGTGCCGGCAATGATCGACATCGCGGATCAGCTGATGGGCAAGTGGGATCGGCTCAATCCCGGCGAGGAGATCGATGTGCCGGCGGACATGACTCGGCTGACGCTCGACACGATCGCACTGTGCGGATTCGGATACCGGTTCAATTCGTTCTATCGCGAGACGCCGCACCCATTCGTGCAGGCGATGGTCCGAGTGCTCGACGAGGCGCAGACGCGGCAGCGGCAGCTGCCGATCCAAACCCGGCTCAAGATCAGTGCACAGCGCCAGTTCGAAGACGATCAGGCATTTATGGCCAGCTTGGTGGATGATCTGATCCGCAAACGCAGAGCCATGGGTGATGCCGCAGACAATACTGACTTGCTCGGCCGGATGATCACTGGCGTCGACAAACAGACCGGACTGACCCTTCCTGACGAAAACATCCGGGCCCAATGCATCACGTTCTTGGTCGCCGGCCACGAGACGACCAGTGGACTGCTGTCCTTCGCCATCTACTTTCTGCTCGAGCATCCGGAATACCTCGACCGAGCACGTGAGGAAGTTGATCGGGTACTCGGCGGCACTTTGCAGCCGACCTTCGATCAGTTGCATGAGCTGACCTACGTACGCCAGGTCCTCGATGAGGCGCTGCGGCTGTGGCCGACGGCGGCGGGATTTCGGCGTCACGCGAAAGAAGACACCGTGATCGGTGGCGGGCGCTACGCGATCCCGGAAGACCTGGGGATGATGGTCTTTTCCCCGATGCTGCACCGTGACAAGTCCATCTGGGGCGAAGACGCCGACGAGTTCAATCCCGACCACACCACGCCGGAGCGGATGAGCACTATCCCTCCCAATGCGTACAAGCCGTTCGGAACCGGGCAACGAGCCTGCATCGGGCGGCAGTTCGCACTGCAGGAGGCCGTGCTGGTGCTGGGCATGCTGCTGCAGCGGTTCGAGTTGATCAAGGATCCGAACTATCGGCTGCACACCAAGGTGACGCTGACCGTCAAGCCGGCCGACTTCCACATTCAGGTCAGGCGCCGCGCAGATCGGCTGATCGACACAGAGCCGGTCAGCGCTCCCGTTCAAGCGCAAGAGACTCGGCGGCCGACTGTTGATCACCGGCATAACACACCATTGGCCGTGTTGTTCGGGTCGAACCTCGGGACGGCGGAGGGCATAGCCACCCGCCTCGCCCAAGAAGGAACCGAGCGGGGCTACGACGTCACGCTGGGTTCCTTGGACGACTACATCGATCGCGTGCCCGCGAAAGGCGCGATCATCGTCTGCGCCTCGTACAACGGGCTACCGCCAGACAACGCCGTGAAGTTCCACCATCTGCTCAACGAAGCGGGCCCGAGCGCGTACGAAGACTTGTCCTACACCGTTTTCGGCTGTGGCAATACCGAATGGGCTACGACGTACCAGGCAGTACCGACTCAGCTCGACGCCGGGCTCGAACAACATGGCGCCACGCGCATCCACCCTCGCGGCGCCGGGGACGCGCGCGGTGACTTCGATGCGGCGTATCGCAACTGGCACGACACGTTGTGGCAGGACATCGCCGCCGCTCTCGGCGTCGATGCGACGCAAGAGACGGATGACAGCCAACCGAGGCTCGCGATCACGGTGACGAATCGGCAGGTCTTCAATCCGGTGATCATGTCTTATGAGGCGCGCGCTGCGACGGTACGCGACAACCACGAGCTATTGGGTTCCGACGCAGGCCGGTCGACCCGGCACCTCGAAGTCGCCTTGCCGTCGGGGACGAGTTATAAGGCGGGTGATCATCTTGGCGTGCTGCCGCGCAACAACATCGATCTCATCCGTCGCGTGATGGTGCGCTTCGGTCTGGACGCCGGATCGTACGTCACGATCATCCCGAACCGTGGCAGCCACACGCATCTGCCGACCGACGAGCCGGCCCCGCTGCTCGGAGTCCTCGGCAGCTGCGTCGAACTGCAGGATCCGGCCACTCGCGGTGACATCGAGATCATGGCGGGCTACACCACTGATCCGGTGCAACGGGCCTCGCTCGAAGGCCTGGTCGGTACCGACGACGAATCACAAACGCGGTTCCGTAACGAGGTGCTCGCCCGCGGCCGTTCACTGCTCGACCTGCTCGACGACTATCCGGCCTGCGACCTGCCGTTTGAGGTCTACCTCGATCGCCTGCCACCGCTGCGGCCTCGTTACTACTCCATCTCCTCCTCACCCATGGTGAGCCCGGATGTCTGCAGCGTCACCACTGGTGTGCTGCGTGGTCCGGCCCGTTCGGGTCTTGGCGAATTCGATGGGGTCTGCTCGACCTATCTGGAATGGAACGCGCCGAACAGCACGGTGTTCGCCTTCGTGCGGGAGCCAACGATCGCCTTCCGACCACCGGAGAACCCGCACATACCGATGATCATGATCGGAGCCGGCACCGGGCTGGCACCGTTCCGCGGCTTCCTCCAGGAGCGGGCCGCGCTCAAGGCCCAGGGAGTACCGATCGCCACCTCGTTGCTCTTCTTCGGCTGCCGGACGGCCAAGGATGACTATCTCTACGAAGACGAGCTGCGCACATTTGAGGCTGACGGCGTAGTCAGGATCGATGCCGTCTTCTCGCGGGAGGGCAATTCGACGCGACGCTACGTACAGGACGCGATCGTGCAGCGTGCGGATGAGGTCTGGAATCTCATTGCGAACGAGAAAGCAAACATCTACGTGTGCGGCAATGCCAACACCATCGCCCCGGGAGTCCGCACCGCGCTTATCGAGGTGCACCGGATGCACACCGAGCCCTCGACCGACGGCCTGAACTGGCTCGCCGGCTTGCGAGCGGATGGCCGGTTCCTCGAAGACATTTGGGGAGGCTAACGATCATGGCCGAACCGCCGGTCACTCAACCTGAAGCGCCACCGCCACCAGCGCCGACGGCGCAGGCAACTGAGACCGACCGTCGCGCCAAGCGGGCAGCAGCTCCGCCCATCGTGAAGCTCGCTCGGCTGTCGTGCCTGACGGGCATTCTCTTCGCAGCGCTGTTCGTGCTTTCGTTGGTCTTCATCTATACGACGCCCAAGTTGGCGGCCTCGGATGCTGAGATCACTGCTTTCTACGCCAGCGGTAGCACGGTGCTTGTCACCGTGGGGCAGTTTCTCATCCCGTTCGCCGGGATCGCCTTCCTGTGGCATGCGCACACCACCCGCCTGCTGATCAGGCTCCGCACACCCGTCACCGTCGGCCATTCCTTACGGCTTGCAGCTGGCGTCGGGCATTCTCTTCGTTGTCCTGCTTTTCGCCGGCACGGCGTCGGCAGGGGCGGTGGCGCTGCTGAAGGATCTGACGAATGGTCCTTTGCCGTCAGCGGACGTGGTCCGCGGCCTGCTCGCGCTGGGCTACGCCATGGTCTTCATCTACGCAATTCGCGGCGCGGGCATGTACGCGCTGACCACAACGACGCTGCTCCGCCAAGCCAAGATCATGCCCACCTGGCTCGCCGTCATCTCCTACCTGCTGGCCGTCTTTCTGCTGGTGTCCACCACGCTGCATCCGGTGGTCGTGCTCGCTTTCCCCGTCTGGGTCGTGGTCGCCGGCCTGGTGGTCTTCATCCGTACCGGTCGGGTCGCCGAACCCACTGTCTCCGAAAGGCAATCCGCATGACCACACCGCAACCGCTTGAGGACCCTCAGAGCTCACCGTTGACCGTTGAGGACATACCAGGACCGAAGGGCCTACCCGTGGTCGGCAACATGTTCGACGTGCCCTCGGAGCACACGATCGTCACGCTGATGGAGCTGGTCCGCGAGGACGGTCCGATGATCCGATTGCGCACCCCGGCCGGTGATCGGTACATAGCCTCAGGCCTGGCGATGATCGACGATCTGTGCGATGACGAGCGGTTCGACAAGCTCGTCGGGGACGGGCAGAAAGCCGTCCGTAGCTTCGGCCGGAGCGCCGGATTGTTCACCTCCGATACCGATGATCCGAACTGGTCGAAAGCGCACAACATCCTGTTGCCGAACTTCAGCCAGCAGGCGATGCGGGACTACGTGCCGATGATGAACGACATCGCCACCCAGTTGATGCAGAAGTGGGAGCGGTTGAATCCGGGCGAGCCGGTCGATGTGACGGCTGACATGACCCGGCTCACCCTCGACACCATCGCGCTATGCGGTTTCGGCTACCGCTTCAACTCCTTCTACCGCGACACCATGCATCCCTTCGTCGAGGCCATGTACGGCGTGTTGGGAGAAAGCTCAACGACGCGCCCGGGAACTGCCCGTCCAAACCAGGCTACGGCGCGGCGCGACGAAGAAGCTGATCGAGAACTACCGCTACATGGAGAGCGAAGTCCAACAGATCATCGACGAGCGGCGGCGCGCCGGAAACGTCGAAGAGCACAAGGATCTGCTCAGCGCCATGCTCACCGGGGTGGACAAAAAGACCGGCCAGAAGCTGGACGACGCCAACATCGTGGCCCAGTGCCAAACCTTCCTGATCGCCGGCCACGAAACCACCAGCGGCCTGCTCTCCTTCGCCATCAGCTTTCTGATCAAACATCCCGACGTGGTCGCCCGCGCCCAGGAAGAGGTCGACCGGGTCCTCGGCACCGACACCTCGCTGCTGCCCACCTACCAACAAGTCCAAGGCCTCACCTACATCAACCAGATCCTCAACGAAACGCTGCGGCTGTGGCCCACCGTGGCCGCGTTCACCCGCTACCCGTACCAAGACGCCACGGTCGGGCCCTACCTGATGCCCAAAGGATCCTCGATCACCGGACTGACCATCATGCTGCACCGCGACCCGAGCGTGTGGGGCGCCGACGCCGAGGACTTCAACCCGGACCACTTCCGCCCGGAGACCCGATCGCAGATTCCACCGAACGCGTTCAAGCCGTTCGGTTCCGGTCAACGGGCCTGCATCGGCCGCCAGTTCGCCATGCAGGAAGCGATGCTGGTCCTCGGCATGCTGCTGCAACGCTTCGACTTCGTCGACTATCTCAATTATCGAGCTGAAGGTCAAAGAGGGTCTGACCATCAAGCCCGACGGATTGTCCATCAAGATCAACCAGCGCCCCGGCCGCACCACCGGAACCGCACCCATCACCATCACCACCATCTCCACCAACGGGCAAGCCGCTGAACCGAAGACGCGGCCACAACGGACTGGCGAGGGACACAACACCCCGCTCATGGTGCTTTTCGGCTCCAACCTCGGAACCGCGGAGGGCATCGCCAGCCGCATCGCCCAAGACGGCTCCGACCGCGGTTATGCCGTCACCTTGGGCGCTCTCGATGATCACACCGGCGAACTGCCCCACGAAGGAGCCCTGGTCGTGGTGTGCGCCTCCTACAACGGCAAGCCACCCGACAACGCCGAACGCTTCTGCCGCTGGATCACCGACCCCGAAACGCCACCCGACGCCGGATCCGGTCTGGCCTACTCCGTCTTCGGCTGCGGCAACATGGACTGGGCCTCCACCTACCAAGCCGTACCCACACTGATCGATACACAACTCGAAGCCCACGGCGCGCATCGGATGCACGCCCGCGGCGAAGGCGACGCCCGATCCGACTTCGACGGCCAGTTCTCGGAGTGGTACCAGGAGTTATGGTCATCGCTCGCCGACGGACTCGGACTCGGCGCCGAGTCGACAACGGCGTCAACCACGGAGCCGCGGCTACAGCTCACCATGGAGAACAAGCAGACAACCAATCCGGTTGTGATGTCCTACCGAGCTAATCCGTCCACCTTGGTGGTCAATCGGGAACTGCTGAAAAATGGTCAATCCGCGTCCGACGACTCGCGGTCGGCCCGTCATATCGAGCTGGAATTGCCGGCCGGAATGGAGTACCAGACCGGTGATCATCTTGGCGTACTGCCTCGCAACAACATCGACCTCATCCGGCGGGTGATGGCTCGATTCGGTCTCGATGCCGGCACGTACGTAACCATCAACCCGACGGGCGGCGGCACCTATACACACATTCCGTTGGGCGAAGCCGCGCCACTGCTCGGCATCCTCGGCGCGTGTGTCGAGCTGCAGGACGTCGCCAGCCGCAGTGATCTTGCGGTGCTAGCCCGGTACGCGAGCGATCCCGAAGAGGCGGAAAAGCTGCAGGCCATGTCCGGGCTGGACGAGGCCGGACGGAAGGCTTACCGCGAGCAGGTCGCAACCCGTCGGCTGTCGGTGCTCGAACTGCTTGACGACTTCCCCAGCATCGACCTGCCATTCAACGTCTACTTGGAGTTGCTGCCACCCATGCGGCCTCGCTACTACTCCATCTCCTCCTCCCCCGCGGTTACCAGCACCTGCCATCTCACGGTCGGGGTACTTCATGGGCCCGCCCGCAGCGGCGACGGGTACTTCAACGGGGTGGCATCCAACCATCTGGGGAGCAGCATGGAGAACAGCACGCAGTTCACCTTTGTTCGCAAGCCGACCATTCCGTTCCGTCCGCCGGCTAACCCACATATCCCCGATGATCATGGTGGGCGCCGGCACCGGAGTGGCCCCCTTCCGAGGCTTCCTGCAGGAGCGGGCCGCCCTGGCACAGCAGGGTGCACCGTTCGGAAAGTCCATCCTCTTCTACGGCTGCCGAAACGCGCAGGACGACATCCTCTACGCCGATGAGCTGAAGGATTTCGAGGCGGCGGGATTACCGAGGTGCAAATGGCATTCTCGCGAGAGCAGGGACAGCCTCGTACGTTCGTGCAGCAGGTGATCGAGCGGGAAGGCGACAAGGTATGGGACCTGATCGCGGCCGGCGCGGTGATCTTCGTCTGCGGCAACGCCAACACCATGGCGCCCGGGGTACGCGCGGCGCTGATGGAGGTGTACCAGCGCCAAAACCAATGGGTCAGATCCTCCGCAGACGAATGGCTTCAGGGCCTCCGCGACAGTGACCGCTACCTGGAGGACATCTGGGGAGAGATGGCGTCTGGACTGTGAACTTACACGGATTGGGCTAGCACCATCCTCTACGAGGGCTGGGTCGCCGGTAGATCAAGTGCAGAAATGCGGCACCTGTCGGTAGGGGTCGCGGCGTCCGGCCTCGTTGTTCAACCGCCATGATGCGAGCCAGCTCGACTTCCGATGGCGCGTCCTCGTCCAGGTGATCAGTTAGTACGCGTACGCCAAACCACTTGTCGAGGTGCCACCCGAGCGGATCCGTACGCAGTCGAGTGCAACGGGTGTATGCATGCGGGCGCTGAGACCGAGTCGATTGACGTGATCCTGGTGATCGAACGCGGCCATGGCCTCGCCCCACTGACCAGCAATCCTGGCCGCATTGCTGGCGCAAGGCCTTGCGTACGAGCAGCGACAGCACCGCCTGCTGGGCCGCGACCGAGTCAGGGCGCCGAGCATCTCGCGGTCATCGTCGAGGTACATCAGTACGCCGTGGCAGAGGACCACGTCGAACGGGCCCGGAGTGAGTTCAGGCGCAACTTCGCCGGCCCTTCACCAGATGCACGCGCTCCCGGACGCTCACCGGCTCATCGGCGAGGCTTTCTTCAAACCGCTCAGCAGATAGTCAGACGGATCGAGTCCGGTGACGTCGTAGCCCGATCGAGCCAGAATCAAAGCCTGCGGACCTTGCCCGCAGCCGACATCCAAGACCCGTTGTCGTTGATCAAGGACTTCTCGCAGCTGGGCGGCGATGAGCTCTTGACGAACGATGTCACGCAGCCGACCGAGCCGATCGATCCAGCGTTCTTCGGCGCCTGTGAATTTCACACACTGATGTCTAGCAGGCCCGTAGGACAAGCATCGCTGTTACGTACTCGGTCGGATGTTCTGGTTGAGGTGGAAGACGTTGTCCGGGTCGTAGCGCCGCTTGAGAGCGGCGAGCTTGGCGAGCTTGTCTGCCGGGTACGCCCGGCGGACGCCACGCTCACCCTCATCGGCAAGCACGTTGACGTAAACGCCGCTCGCGTACGGCTCAAGTACAGCGCCGTACCGGCGGGCGGCGGCCATCCGCTCGCCATCCTCTGCCGGATCGGTCCAGCGGGTAGCGGCTACGAACTCAACCAACGCGTTGCGGTGACTGAAGGCGCTGTCTTCGTTCGATGTCGCCGCGATCGCGCCGCCATAGCCCTGAAATGAGCCGTTTGGCAGCTGTGATCGGTCGGCGCCAGGATCGAGTTCCCCTTGGGACAGGAACGCCTCGATCGCATCGTCGGAGAGTTCGGAAAGGTAGTGGCCTTTGAAATATCGCCGATACGAGCCTGGGCGGTGCACCTCGTCATCGATACTTTGCAGCCGCAAGTAGGACACTTCCTCCACCCGCTTGCTGAGGGATGCGCCGAGCCCGTCAACCAAAGGCACCAGCTGCCGACCCTCATCCGGATCACCCACCCAGACGAAGCCCAGGCTCGCTACCGTCCGGTTCCGCACCTGCGACTGTCCGTCCGGTGAGTCAGCAATCGTGCCGACCGACGCGATAGGAGTTGCCTGCGCTGGGACTTGATCGCCCAGCAGGTCGCGCCAGCGGCGCATGGCCGAAGGCGCTTCGGTGAGGTCGAAGGTGTTGTCGATGAGCACGGCTGTGGTGCCAATCTGGTGCAGACGGAATTCGAACTCGGTGACCACCCCGAAATTGCCTCCGCCACCACGTAATCCCCAGAACAGGTCTTCATGCTGCGACTCGCTGACTCGCAGGGTCGCGCCGTCTGCTGTCACGATTTCGTATGAGGCGACGTTGTCGCATGCCAGGCCGAAGCGCCTGGCCAACCAGCCCATCCCGCCGCCCAGCGTGAGCCCTCCGACACCGGTGTGCGAGACGTTGCCGGCCGTCGTTGCCAAGCCGAACTCTTGCGCTGCCCGGTCCAGATCTCCGAGGAGGGCACCGCCCTGTACCCACGCCCGCCGGGCGTCAGAATCGACCCGAACGCCGCGCATGCCAGCCAGATCGATCAGCAACCCGCCCTCTGGCACGGAGTTGCCCAGGATGCTGTGGCCTCCGCAACGGACGCCGATCTCAAGGTCGTTTTGTCGGGCGAAAGCGATGGCGGCCGCCACATCCGAGTTGCTGGTGCAGCGCACCACGACCGCTGGGCGACGATCCGCCATCGCATTCCACATCCCGCGAGCCGAGTCGTAGCCGTCATCGCCCGGCAGCATGACCTCACCATCCAAAGCGCGACGAAGGCGGCTCACGTCGAAGCCGGTATCACTGATCATCTGCTGTCACCACCATTCAGTTCGCTTCCGACAGTGATCCAGACTCGCGCAGGATCTCAAACTCATCGCGTCAAACCTCGAGCTTGGCGTCGGCTTCCCGCATTTCTCGCGGACTCCAGGAGATTGAGCCGTCGTCCAGCCCGCAAGAACGCTGTCTAGCCAGCGAATTTCGGCCTCGGTCGTGGCGTGCAGGTACTCGGTCTCCAGCATCGTGGCGCGCGGCAGCGGAAAGCCGGCGCTGGCGATCAACGCGTCGCGTTCGCTCAGCCGTTGCGCCAAGTGCTGTCGTCGGGCTGTCAGCAGCTCGTGCGCGGACTCCGGCGTCACTAGCGGGATAAAAGACAGGCCTGCTGGAAACTCGGGAAACTCATTACGAGGCGTGGACAGCACGTCAACCATCCATTGCTGACGCGTGGCCCGCCCCCCGCCTACCTGATGCGGTCGCTGCCATCTGGCCCGACGCCCTCATCCAGACCTGTGTGGTTCACCTGCTCCGCGCCTCGCTGCGCTACGTCGCCTACGACCACCGCAAACGCCTGGCCGGCGCGTTGAAGCCGCGGCTCATGCTGAGTGGGGAGACCTTGGGTGGATGCCCACCTCTGGTTGGCGCAATCTGAGAACATCGCTCAGCGCCTCCCGGGCGGCCGGCAAGACGCGGCCTGCTGGAAGGTGCTGCGGCCTGTGCGCGGCCTGAATCCCCGGCGGAGATCATCGAGTACCTGAGCAGACCCCAAACAATGCTCTGGCCAGGTCAAACGCATCGGCGCCCCCAGTAGGATTCGAACCTACGACACAAGGTTTAGGAAACCTTTGCTCTATCCCCTGAGCTATGGGGGCTGACTTGGGGAACCGCTGCTGAGATTCTCCTTCGTGCCATTATCGTGCCATATCCTGCTGATAGGTAATGCTTACTGACAACATCAAGGAGCAGCGTAGTGGCACGCTCTCGCCGCCAGTGGGGATCGGTCAGATCCCTCGCGAGTGGTCGCTATCAGGCCCGCTATTTCGATCCGGACACGCGCCGAATGGTGCCTGCGCCACAGACCTTTGCAACCAAGGGCGCGGCGGACAGATGGCTGGCTGTAAAACGGACCGAGCTCGACGCGGGGACTGCCGTTGATGAGAAAGCAGGCAATCGGCCACTACGCGAATGGTGGCCCGGTTATTGGCGGTCAACTCAAAGCCGCAAGCCGCACACCCGCGTTGGCTATGAGACTGCGTGGCGGTTGCGAGTTGAGCCGCGGTTCGGTTCGATGCCGGTGCGCCGGCTTAAACCATCCCACGTCGATGACTGGGTTGCCGACATGATCGAACAAGGGCTGTCTGTTTCCAAGATCACCGAATCCCTGGGAGTGCTCATGCGCAAGCGGCCGGCGCCGAGCTGAGCTGAACCCGGAGGCGGGAGGGCCGGGATGACGCCTGAGACGCCCCCAGAAGCAGAGCCAGAGGACTTGGGGGTAGCGCTTCTCCGACCGCTGTGAAACCGCGAAGCGCCCTTTTGATGAATTCGACCCTCTTCCTAGCAGCGTGGGTATAGCTTCTTTTCGGTTGGGGGTGTAATGCTCCGACTTCGACAGGTCATTCATTCGAGGGCAGGAGCCCAATGCGCAAGGTCCCCCAGATTGCTGCCTCGACCACGATCCGTTCTGGCCACCTAGGAGTCCGCCGACGGTTCGCCAAGGGTGCGGCGGTCATCCTGCTGGCTTCACTGGTGGTTATGGCTCCGACGACCGCTACTGCGAAGGACAGTGCCGCGAATCGGTCTGGCGACCCAGCTGTGATCTCGGAATGGAACGAGATTGCGCAGAAGACACTAGTTGGCCGATACCACCAAGGCGCCCGTCGAGGACATCCTCTATATGGGATTCGTGCAGGCGGCCGTGTACAACGCCGTGGTTGGCATCGAGGGTCGTTACCAGCCGTATCACTTCAAGGCTCATGCACCTCGCAGGGCTTCTTCGCAGGCGGCGGCAGTCGCCGCGGCCCACAAGATCCTCGTGACCTACTCGCCGGCAGCGAAGGCCGACCTCGATGCCAAGTACGCCGCATCACTGGCTAAAGATTCCCGACGGCAAGGCCAAGACTCGCGGCGTTGCATTCGGCGAGCTGGCTGCCGACACCCTGATCGCGCAACGGGCGCATGACGGACGCAACGCCGACATTCACTTCACGCAACCGGCGGCGCCCGGTGTCTGGCGGCCGACGCCCCCGGCGTTTGCGCAATTCAGCGCCCCATGGCTGGGATTCGTCACCCCATTGCTCGTCCGCAGCGGAGCCCAGTTCGGCAAAATTGGACCACCCCCGAGGCTGACCTCGGCGCGGTATACACGGGACTTCAAAGAGGTCAAGGCACTGGGTTCGGTGAACTCGACGGAACGCACGGCCGAGCAGACCGCCACTGCACTCTTCTACTCGGGCCTTGCCTTCGTGCAGTTCAATACGGCACTGCGAGACCAGGTGGGAGTGCGGAAGTTGAACATTGTCGATGCGGCGCGCATGTTCGCCGCGGTCGACATGAGCTTTGCCGATGCAGAGATCTCGGTCTGGTACTCAAAGTACGTCTACGGCTTCTGGCGACCCATCACTGCCATCCAATTGGCCGACACCGACGGCAACCCGGCGACGACCGCCGACCCGTCGTGGGCACCACTTCGCCCGACGCCTCCGTATCCGGACTATGTCAGCGGATACTCCGGTGGCATTGGCGCATTCACCCGAGCCCTGCAAGACACGTTCGACACGCGACACCTGCACCTGACCTTCATCTCCACTGCCCTCTGAGGCAGCGAGCGCCAAACGCTAATATGACTCAGGAAGGAAGGCGCGCCAGGACGTGGTGGATGCGAGAGTGTGGTTGGGATACCACTTCCGCACCGCAGACACCCGCGGTGCTCGGATGGGCCAACAGGTCGCGGAATGGGCACTCGATCACTACTTCCGCCCGGCGGGCCACCACTAACGCTGATCGCGCATGGGCTTTGCCCTAGCGATGCTCAGGCACCGCTAGGGCGATGCCCTGCCTCTGCACAGCTGCGTGTCACGCAGGGTTCGCCTCTCGGCGCCCGGTCGCCGAGCGTCGCCAGCAGCGCGGAGGGTCCGGACCGACTTTAGGAATTGGCCGCCCAGCGAGCTTTTTCATTCGCTCCAGTAGATGGCATGTCGATCACATGACACCCGCATAACACGGCAGTGGTTGAGTGATCATGTGGCTCGGTGGTCCTCTTCGCGCCTACGCCGACCTTCGCGGAGCTCGAGAGCGGCCAGTAGGACGCGTCGGACAAGGCCGGTGAGGGCGTCCTCGCCGCCGGCGCGGTCGTCGCTTACCGCGGCCAGGATGGCGTCGAGGTGATCGCTAGTGGCAGCGGTCTTGCTGACCACGTCGTCCATGAGTTGGATGGCTTTCCGCAGCGGGTCTGAAGGCTCGTTGAGGCCGAGCGTGGCCCGCCAAGGCGAGCCTGCGGCGGCGTCGCTCAGGACTGCGGCGACCCGGTGAGGCGCGTACGCCAACGCCTCGGCTACGGCCTCGGCCCAGCCGCACAGGATGGTCAGGTCGTCGACGTTCAGCGGCGGCGGATCTGACAGCTGCCGAACCGGCGCCGCATCTTGGGAGCCAGTCGCCGCCGGGCGGATCTGATGCTGGCCAACAGCGTATAAGTCGACCGCGTTCTGCGCTGGGCGACGCCCGTCGTTGCTGTGCCGCTGCGCGGGGCTGACGCATGCGGTCAGCAGGATGCCCTGCGCCCCGGACTCCAGAGGAATTTCGTTGAAGCCGTTGCTGGTGTCTTTCCACAGGCCGACTACACGTGCGGCATCGTGTCCGCGTGGACGGCACCGGTCTACCAGGCCCCAAGCGCTGAGGGTCAGCACAGCAGAACCTGGGTCGTCGGCAAACACGCTCGCGTAGCGAGCGGACCACCGCGATGCGAGCTGCGGCCCGTCGAGCAGTGGCGTCACGATCCCCGCCGGGCCGATCGCGCGGATGAGGTCGGCGACTTCGTCGTTTTGAGCAAGGTCCTCGCAGATCAGAACCACCACGGTGAACCCCTCGCCGAACTCGATGAAGTGGAGAACGCGTCGGGGTACGTTCACGGCTTCCCACCACCGCATCGCGGGGTGCAGCTCTCCCCCAAGGTGATACTGATAGATCTGGCCAGCGTCCAAAGACCATCGATGATGCTTGTTCTGGCAGACGTGGAACCAGCTGGTACCGAAGTCCTCCAGCGGTCGGGAGCGGCCCTTCTCCAGCTGCGGCGAGAGACCCCAGTGCACCCAGTTGTCGGGAAACTCATCGAGCCGCGATCGCCTTCGGCGTACCCCGGTCGTGAGGGAAGCTACACCGTGCGACTCCAGTAGTGAAACCAGCTCGTCGTGAGCAACCACGGAGGCCGAGGCCGATACTGATGGCGAACGCTGCGGGCGTCGACGTGTGCCCACATTGGTTGATCTGAACTCCGCGCTTCAATAACCACCGGCATATTCGTTAGCTTTGATCTTCAAGCGCCGCGCCCTCTCGATCGTTGCGCTGGTTGCCCCTGGCCCGTGAGTGCGAGATCATCACCGTGCCGAATCCGGCTGATTGGCACATCCAACGAGAAGGGCAACCATGAGCGTCTACCGCGTGATCGACGTTATCGGCACGAGCACAACCTCCTGGGAGGAGGCTGCTGCTGACGCGATCAAAACGGCGGGCCATTCGGTCCGGGACCTTCGGGTCGCCGAGGTCGTCAAGCAAGACATTCATGTCGGGGACAGCGGCGAGCTCATCTACCGCACGAAGATCCAGCTGTCCTTCAAGTACGACCAGGAATCGTAGAGCCTTCCGGCGCGCCTCATCGCTTCCGCTCGGTCGTAAGTCATCAACGACGTCTGCGTGGTCCTTCAGGATGATCACCTAGATGCTCGGCGGCAACTCGCTTCGGCACGACCATGCGCCGCGCGTCGACGACGAGCTCCCGCATCTCTGTCTGGTCGATCGCGTCCAGCCACACTCGGACCCAGTTGTCACGCAGGTCGGACCGAGTCGGCACGGCACGCGCCCGTGGGCAGCGGGGATCGATCAGATCCCTAACAGCAGGTCGCCATCGGGCCCATTACTCGTCCAGACACGCGCCGCTGACGGCTGCCGCTGAAACGCCCACCGTCAGCGCCATCGCGAGCATCATGCGAATGGACGACCGAGACGAGTTCTGACGACGCCGCATCTGGCTAGGCAGCGAACTGATGGCGCGGCGGACGAGATATCGAGCCGAATGACCAGCGTGGAAACCGTATACGGCAGCTCAGGTCCGGGTGGCTCCCGAGTGGTCGGTCTTGGCAGCTTGAGGCGCACGCTGTCGCTGCTCGAGCGCCGTGCCCCGGCCCAAGGCGTCGCCGGCGTCGCGGGCGTCTTGGCTCGGTGCCAGTGTCGAAGGCAGCGCGTGTCGGGCCATGTTGTATTCCTCGGCGGCCACGACGCAGCGCATCAAGATGAGAGCCTGGTTGTACATGTGATGATTCCCTTCAGATCAGGGGTCGGCTACGGACAGCGAAGGCGCCGCGATCTCGTTCGTGAACCAGCTCGAAGTCGGGGCCGGGCTACGTACTGCTGCTCTGCGGTACGAAGCCACTGTTCTGCTTTCCTGGGCCGTGATCATCCAGGCCAGCACGAAACCGTGACCCCCGCTGGCGGGTTGTCATGACCCCCTGCTAACCACCATGGCGTTGCTAGGCGGCCTACTCGGTCTGTCGAAGTGGAGCGGCCCTTTCTGATCGACGGGACAGCTTGAAGGACCTGCACGGCGAGGGAGCCAAGCAGTGCCAGCACTTCCGCGTCGTCGGTGCGGGTAACTTGGCCGATCCCTTGGGGGCGCGATGACCGGCTGATCGCTAGGGCAGGATCTCGACGTACCCGTCCGTTCCATTCACGCGGATCCGCTGCCCATCCCGGATCAGTCGGGTGGCATGCTCCACCCCCACGACGGCCGGCAAGCCGTACTCCCGGGCGATCACTGCGCCATGGGTCATCAAGCCTCCCACCTGTGTCACAAGGCCCTTGATCGTGACGAACAGGGGCGACCAGCTGGGATCCGTGTAGGCCGTGATCAGGATGTCGCCCGCTTCGAGATCGGCATCCGCCATGTCCAAGATGACGCGAGCCCGGCCTTCGACGATCCCGGCGGAAACCGGTAGGCCGACCAGCGCACCAGCCGGCACGTCGTCGCGTCGGTACGCCCCGGCTATGACCTCGCCATCCGACGTGAGCACCCGAGGCGGCGTGAGCGCTTGATACGACCTGAACGCGTCCTTGCGCTGGCTGGATGAGCTGGTCGTCCACGTGGTTCGTGCGGACGACGTCGTGGAGTTCGGAGAACGTGAGGTAGAAGATATCTTCCTTCTCACGAAGTACGTGGGCCTGCACGAGGCGCTCGGCTTCCTCCAACAAGGCCTGCTTGTACACGAAGTAGCGGCTGACCATGCCGTACTTCGGATACTCCCGGTACCCGATGAAGGTCCGGACCCGGTCGATCATCCGCTTGGTTTCTTCGGCCTTGCGCTCCCCGTCCGGCAGGGCCCGCAAGCGCTCCAGCAGCTCCTGCTCCTTCTTCCAGGCTTCCTGGCGCCCTTGCTCGAAGCGCCGCTCGCCGGCTCCCGGCTCGAAGTTCTTGATGTTGCCGAGGATCAGGGGCACGAGCGTGGAGGGGCGTTCACTCCAACGCGGCCGCGTGATATCGATCTCGCCGACGCAGCGCATGCCGTACTTGTCGAGCCACGCCTCGATGGCGTCTCGCGCTTCCCGCCCGCCCGCGAGCTTGGGCAGTTCGTCCAGGAAACCCTCGTCCTCGACGTGCTGCAGAAACGCCACCACGTCCGGATGCGGGCGGATCACGTCAGCGACGTCCAGCAGCGCCAGCCCCATCTCCGACGTGACGTTGTGGGGCACGGACTGCGTGAGCGTGTCCGCCGCGTTCTTCTCGCCCAGCCACGCCTCCAGCTGGTCGTTGAGCCACCAAGCGGCCTCCATCGCCGACATGAACACCTGATGGCTCTGCGGATCGAACAACATCCGCCTCAGCTCCTGGATGTCCGCCCGGATGAAGTCGAGCAGCGCCTCTCCGGACTTCGTCTGGATGTCGCGTTCCGAGGCGGCGATGGATGCCTCGCTGCGCCCGATCAGCTCGGTAACGATGGCCGGATCGGTCTCGATCGGAGCTGGCGTGCCGCCAAACAGTGGCCCGGGGGGATCCTCGCCAGGGAGCGGCCGGATGAAGCCGTCGCGTTCGAGGATGGTCTGCAGCGCGTCCCCGGTCAGCGGATCGGATCTCCCCAGGGCCTCCAGGATGCCGGCGCGGCTCGCCGGCGAGGCCAGCCTCTGGGTGACGTCGACGAACAGGCGGCCGCCGGCCTCGGCCATGGGCGCGGGGGTCGTCATCTGCCAGAAAGAGAGCCCGAGGGGCTTCATGGGGTCGGTCATCATCTGCTGATGACCGACGGAGACGTAGACATGGTTCTCCCGGTCGCTGACCGCCGGGATGGGGAACAGCGTGGTGATCGGCCGGCTCTGGACGATCTGGAAAGCCATCGTCGACCAGGCACCATTCGATGTCCTGGGGACAGCCGAAGTGCGCCTCGATCCGCCGGCCGAGCTGCGCCAGTTGCACGACCTGCGCGTCCGTCAGCGCCGGCTGCTCCTGCCGCGCCGGAGTCGATCGCCTGTTCCTGCGTCCCGCCGGCCGGCAGGGCGTTGATGGCCAGCTGCTTGGTGGCGACCGCCTTGGCGACGATCTCGCCGTCGCGCACTTTGTAGGCGTCCGCGTTCACCAGCCCGGAGACCAAGGCCTCGCCGAGGCCGAAGCTGGCCTCCACGGCGGCGACCTTCCGGTTGCCCGTGATGGGGTCGGCCGTGAACAAGATGCCAGCCGCATGCGAGAAGACCATCTGCTGCACGACCACGGCCATCTGGACCTTCCGGTGGTCGAAGCCGTTCCGCAGGCGGTAGGTCACGGCCCGCTCGGTGAACAGCGATGCCCAGCACCGGCTGACGTGCTGGAGGATCGCCGCCGGCCCGATGACGTTCAGGTACGTGTCTTGCTGCCCTGCAAAGGAGGCCGTCGGCAAGTCCTCCGCCGTCGCGCTGGATCGTACGGCGTAGGCGGCTTGCTCGCCGAGCCGGGCGAGCGCGCCGGTGATTGCCGCCGCCAGATCCTCAGGGATGGCGATCCCTTCCAGGGTCCGGCGGATTTCCGCGCTCAGCGTGCGGACCGCCTCCCGGTCGTCCGGGTTCAGGCGCGACAGTCGAGTGAGCCGATCGTCGATCGACGGCGCTTCCGCCATGACCCGTCGGAAGGCGTCCGTCGTCACGCAGAAGCCAGCCGGCACGCGGATGCCTTCGATCCGCGACAGCTCCCCCAGCTGCGCGCCCTTGCCACCAACGACCGCGACCTGTGTCTGGTCGATCTCCTGTAAACCCAGCACGTAGCGGTCGGGCCGGAAGGACATCGCCACACCCTTGTCAATATCAACCATTCGCCACCCCTATATGCGTAGGTTCTGGCCGTAAACGGCTCGGGTAGATGTGAGGCTTCTCAGCACCTCGGGGGTCCTTGCGGCAAGCATCCTCGCCAGACTCTCGTTACGGCGGGGAGATTTCAACGATCAGCTCGGACTCCGTAGCACTTCAGGTGTGCAAGCCGCTGGTCTTGAGAGTCCGCGCACAACTATCCAGCTCGTCCACACCGGATCCTCTGTCGGACGGATCGCCTACCTTCGAGGCGTGGCCTATTTCCTCTGCACGTTGGTCCACGGCCCGTCCTGGGATGACGCTCGCGGAATCCGCGACCAGGACGGCTGGGACGACCACGCCGCATTTATGGATCGACTCGTCGAGGAGGGGCTGATCATCGTCGGAGGCCCAGTCGGCACGGGCGAGCACACTGCCCACCTCATCGAGAGCGAAGGCCCCGCCGAGATCCGCGCTCGGCTCGCCGAGGACCCGTGGGCGAAGGACAACCACCTGACAGTCGGCGCGCTCGACCCGTGGGCGCTCTGGCTCGACGGATGTAAGCACCAGGCGTGACCCGCGCCGACTAGAGGCGCAGGCGCAGACGATGGCCACCTCTTCCTCGAAGTGAGACCCAAATCGGCTGGCCCCGCACGACGTCTGTGTCGCTACGTTTGACATCAAGCCGATGCCCAAAGCTCAGGAAGAGGAACGATGGCGCGAGTAGTGGGACTACATGAGATCGAGTTACGACCCGGAGCAGACCCGGCCGAATTCGAGCGGGTGGCCGCTGAGGTCGTCTCGCTGCCGATGTTCGAGGGCTGGACGACCCGGTTGCTCAAGGGTGAGCGAGGCGTACGTGCCGGCAAGTACCTGGTGGTTTTCGAGATCGTCGATCGGGAGGCACGTGACCGGTATTTCCCCGCGGAACATCAGGGCTCAGACGAGGTCGGTCGCTTCGACGAGCAGAACCGGCAGGCGGCCGATGCCTGGAAACGGCTTCATGCTTTGAGAGCCGATAGCGACATCGCGACCGACTACGTCGTGGTCGCCGAGTAACGCCGCCGCCTCAAGGAGCGTGTTGGCCCAAGCGCTCCCCCGCCCCCGCGAGAGCGGGTCCGGCCGGGGTCAAGGGTCGGAATGGCCACTTGCATCTCACGGCCGATGGGCACACACGAGCACTCGACGGCTCCGTACCTGCAGCGGACCATCCCGACGAATGCGGGCGTCCAAGGCACGCAGGGGGCCGTCGTAGGTTCGTACGTCGAAGTCGGGAATCTGCCAGGGCACCATCCGTAGTTGGTAGACGACTGCTCCGATATCGCCGAACGTGACTTCTATCGTCGCGGTCTGCGCTTCATCGACGACCAGCCCCACCGACTGCAGTTTTTCGACCAGAGCCGCGGCCGATGTGCCGCCGCTCGGCGGCGGTGCGGTGAGCGCGGCGTTGAGCTCAGCATCGTTCCCCGGGCCGATTTGCTGGGTCAACAGTCGACCGCCGGGACGCAGCACCCTGGCTACTTCGGCCGCATCCAGCGCCCCATGCCGGTTGAGCACCAAGTCGGCGAAGCCGTCCGCCACTGGCAAAGTGTCGATTCGCGCTCGAACGTCGACCCCCAGCGGACCCAGCCGCTCGGCGGCCACGGGCAGGTTCGGCGGATAGGGTTCGGTCGCAACGACTGTGCGGCTCGAATCTATGGAGTCGGGGATGCCGCCAAGCACCTCCCCCAGCGTCTCCCCGCCACCGGTGTCGAGGTCAAGAACCGCCCTTGCCTCGGCAACCGCCGCCTGTGCCAGCTCGACGTAGTTCCACGGGAGCGGCGAGTCGCCGATCCGGCCAGCCAAGAACGAGAAGTCCCAGCCCTCCGTGAGTGCCGCCGATGCCGCATCAACCAACTCATCGTAGGAGCGGGCAGCAGCTGAGTCCTTGGCTGGAGTTGCGTTCACCACCCGCACAGTCTGCCCGAGCAGGGCCTGCGAGCCGTCAGCCAGTCAGACAGCGAAGACTTTGAGTGCTCGCCGGCTGGCGCTAGCATCGGCCCTCGGCCCCCGGTGGTTGGGTCACGTTAGCCAGGCCGGTATACAGCTCAACATGGATGATCAGTTTCACCCCGTGGCCGTGAGCGAAACAGGCCGCATGGAGGCGTTCAGCGACGGCGTCCTGGCCATTGCCGCGACCCTGCTGGTGCTGGACCTGCATGTGCCGCCGAGTAACGCGCTGCACGAGCCGCTCGCGGTCGCGTTGGCGCAGGAATGGCCGGCGTACGCCGCCTACGTGACCAGCTTTCTCATCATCGGCATCATCTGGGTCAACCACCACGCGGTGTTCGAGCTAGTCGCGCGGGCGGACCGTAACGTGCTGTTCCTCAACCTACTGCTGCTGATGTCGGTCGTGGCCATCCCGTTCGCTACGGCGCTGCTGTCGGAGTACCTGCTCGCCGGTAATGGCGATGCGCGCAGCGCGGCACTGGTGTACTCCGCCGTCATGCTCGCGATGTCGATCGGATTCGCCACGCTCTACACCTATGTCGCGCTGCACCCGGCGCTGCTCGCCGACGGCGTGGATCCCGGCGCGGTGCGCGGCTCCATCGTGCGGTTCAGTGCCGTCGGCATTGGGCTTTATCTCGTGACGCTCGGGATTGCCGTGGCTAGCGCGCCGGCCTGCCTGGTTGCCCACTTCGTGATCGCGATCTACTACTGCTTCCAGCAGATCCGCCTCCGCCTCACGTGCCGCCTGACCCCAGCGCTGGACCGCACCCACGGCCAGATGCAGAAGCGCGCCGTCTCCACCTGTCTTTGTCCGTCAACGCGGGCCCAGCCCTCATAGCTGCCTACCTCGATCTTCAGCGAGGCAAGGTTTTGATGTCGTCGACAAGTGTCGGGAGCCCTTGAAGCAACGAGTGCTCCGACCCGTCGATCGCCCGAACAATCGCCGCCGGTAAACGCTTGTGGTAGTAGCCCAAGTGCACAAACGGCACCTCCGGGTCATCACGACTGTGATACAGAAAGATCCTCGATGCAGGCAGCCTCAGACCAACATCATCTGGCACCGCGAATTCCTCATACGCCCAGCCATCTGGCCCCCGATCGTGGACCGAGACAAGAAACAAACCGCGGACAGGCTTCTGGTGCGAGCCCTCAGCAAGTACTTCAGCAGCACCGAGCCGCCGAACGAGTGACCAACCAGAATGACCGCTTGATCGAGCGCCTCGAGCTCCTGTTCGATCCGATCCCTCCAGGGCTGGTAGTGAGGATCATCAGCATCCGGCATCTCCGGAGCAATGACGCGGTAGCCAGCGCCGAGCTCCCGGGCGAGGTAGGCAGCAAGCCTGCCGCTGCCCTCGGGCTGGTACATACCCCCGGCACCCTGAATGAACAGAACGGGTTGAGCGGCGAGCGTTGCCCTCATCGTGCGGAGTCCCCGCGGCATGCGGTGCTTTTCGCCTTCGACGTGTCGAGCCCCAGGCCCGCGTTTCTGGGACGCGCATTGGTGAGCGGCCAGCTCAAACGGCGCTGCAGGATCAAACCGTGCCGCCTTGACGTGTGGCGAGCAGGTCGCGGATCTCCTTTAGCAGCGTGATCTCGTCGGGGTCCGAAGCCTCGGCCTCCTGCTTTCCGAAACGCGTCTTAACTCTTTCGTATGGGGTGACGATGAAAAAATAGACGACCGCAGCGATGACAAGGAAAGACACCAGCGCTGTGAGGAACAACCCGAACTTGGTGTCCCCGAAGTCGGTGGCGCCCGCCGGGATCAGTGAAAGCAACCAGTTGGTGAATGTGGTAACGACGGCGGCGAAAGCGGCCGCCATGATGAAAGCGACGGCAAGCTCGATGAGGTTACCCCGCAAAACGAAGTCCTTGAAGCCCTTCATTCTTCCCCCTGAACGCGCCGTACTCGTCGGCACGTCGATCATGTAGTCGGATCAGATTTCAGCCGCACCTTATCTCGCCACAGCGACAAAGATCCGAAACCCAGGTGGCCGCGAGCGGCCAAGTCAGGCCGTTCGCACCGCGTTGCCCGTGATGGGTAGCAAGCCTTAACCGGCCCGCTCGCAGGGCGAGACTGCTGGAGCGCCAGAATGTCGACGTGCCGAACCTGCAGCTAAAACCTGGATACTCGTGGGCAGAGACCTACGCCCGATGCGTGTCGGTGGCACCGGAGGCATTTGAGTCCGACCGCCTCCGGAATCTGCTGCACGGGAAGTGGCAGCGCGTCGGGGTGCCCGGCCACCATGTCACCCCGGTCGACATGTCGCCGATCCAGGGCCCGCCACGTGTCGAGCGCGACATCGCTGCCAGCGCGATCGAGCATGCCCGCGATCAGCATGCGGAGTGGTCGAAGATCGGCTTGGCTGAACGCCGCGAACGGGTGACCGCCGCGATCGACGCGATGGTCCTCCACCGGGACCTGCTCGCCCTCTTGTTGGTCTGGGAAATCGGCAAGCCATGGCGACTGGCCGTGGCCGACGTGGATCGCGGCCTGGACGGGGTCCGCTGGTACGTCGATGAGATAGAGCGCCAGCTGGCGATCGGAACAGATGCCGAGCGGCGGCCGCTGCCCGGCCCCGTGTCGAACATTGCGAGCTGGAATTACCCGATGAGCGTGCAGGTGCATGCCGAGTTGGTTCAGGTGCTGGCCGGCAATGCCGTGGTGGCAAAGACGCCGAGCCAGGGCGGCTTCCACTGCCTGACGCTTGCCCACGCCTTCATGGCACGCGCCGGTCTTCCGGTCACATTGCTCAGCGGGATTGGCGGCAAGCTGGGCGACGTCCTGATCAGCAATCCCGGCATCGGGGCACTGGCGTTCGTTGGAGGCCGATCCAACGGACGGGTCGCCGCCACCTCCCTGGCCGACCGCCGCCGTCGCCACTTTCTTGAGCAGGAAGGGCTTAACGCGTGGGGGGTATGGGACTTCACCGAGTGGGAGCTGCTCGCCCAGCATCTGCGCAAGGGGTTCGAATACGCCAAGCAGCGGTGCACCGCGTACCCGAGGTACGTCATCCAGCGACGCTTGTTGCCGGCATTCCTCGATACTTACCTGCCGGTCGTCGAAAGCCTGCGCTTCGGCCACCCGCTGGCTGTCGAGCGTACGGAGGATCCCCTTCCGGAGCTGGACTTCGGGCCGGTGATCGGGGCCCGGAAGGCCGCGGAACTGGGAGAGCAGTTCGAGGAGGCAATGCAGGGCCGAGGGCTTCCCCTCCACCGCGGCTCGGTGGGTTCGGGGCGCTTCCTTGATGGACAGGACACCTCGGCATACGTCGCGCCGGCCTGCGTCCTCGAGCCACCAGCCAACTGGTCGCTGCACCACGCCGAGCCGTTCGGCCCCCTCGACTCCGTCGTCTGCGTGGACACCGAGGCCGAGCTGCTCGCGGCTATGAATGCCAGCAACGGGTGCCTAGTGGCCAGCCTGGCGACCGACGACATGGACTTCGCGTCGCGCGTCGCCGAGCAGCTGCAGGCCTTCAAGGTAGGAATCAATCGACCGCGCAGCAGGGGTGACCGGGAGGAGGTGTTCGGCGGCATCGGTGAATCATGGAAGGGCGCCTTCGTCGGCGGAGACCTGCTCGTGCAGGCAGTCACGTACGGTCCGGACGGCGAGGACGAGCGGCTGTTCGGCAACTTCCCGGACTACTCGCAGTTCCCTACCCGGTGACGCGCGCCGCCACCGAGCCGTAGGCCAGACAGCGAGGTCCTTGACGACGCAGAGTGTTGCGATAAGACGAGTTTCGGTCTGCCAGCACGACCGCATTACGCGGACCCAAACAACGTCCTGCGCGTTCAGCCGTTGTCTTGAAGGGTCAAACGCGCACGATCTTCTTACTCGTGACTGTGCTCGTGCTCGGCCTGGAGCTTGGCGACCTGCGCGTGGACTTCTTCCATATCGAGACCCTTCACAGCGTCTAGCACTTGCTTCAGGGCTTGCCCCGGAAGGGCACCGGCCTGATTGAAGACCAGGACGCCCTCACGGAAGGCCATCAAGGTCGGAATGCCCTCGATGCCCAGCTGACTGGTCAGCTCATAGTTGGCGTCGGTATCCAACTTGGCAAAGACGATCCCGTCGTACTCCTCTGACGCCTTTTCATAGACAGGTCCGAACCGCTTGCATGGTCCACACCAGTCGGCCCAGAAATCCACCAGAACGATGTCGTTGTCGGTGATGGTCTCTTCAAAGTTCTCGGCGGTGATGTTAATCGTTGCCATCCATATGCTCCTCTTTGGGGAATCAGCTGCCTGGGGGCTTGTGGCAGCCACTGAGTCAACCGCGCAACAGGTACGCCTATTCCATACTTACGTAGCGCCTCGGCCCCGATATGGCTCTAGCCCTATTTGCCCTACCCCTATTTGATGGCCACGAGTCGGCGCATCGGTATGGCCACTTCGACCACCTCGCGCCTCTTGGCGCTGTCCTCCAGATACTCGATCGCACGCTCCACCCGCGACCACCGCGTGTTCGGCAGATACAACGCCGACATGACCAGCTCCGCGTCGGCGCGAGAACGAATGCCAAACCGATAACGCTCGCGGGCATCTTCTACGGCCCGCATCCCATGCAGCTGCAGCGTTCGGGCAAATCCAGTCAGTTCGACTGGTCCCGGAAACTGTGGTTTGGTACGTAGCCGGCCGTTGATCCGCGTGAGAACCCTCAGATCGCTCGGGGCGAGCGGCCGAATCGCTGGGGCGATCGCGGCCAAGACGCCTCCTGGCCGCAGTACCCGCGCTACCTCTTCGATCACCCGGGTCAACGGCTGCACGACCACCAATCCCATCGAGCTGGTGACGACGTCAACGCTTGCGTCTTTGAAAGGAAGCTGCAGTGCATCGGCTCGAACCCACGGTCCAGGCCCTCGTGCGAGCGCCAAAGCGAGCTCGTGTTCAGACAGATCGAGACCGACGATCGTACGCCCCGGCTGAGCCAGCTCACGCGACATCGGGCCTGATCCGCAAGCAAGATCAACTACGATCGTCGCCGTCGCTGAGACCGCGCGAGCCAACCAGCGGTAGGGCGAATGATCACCGGCCAGCGTCCGGGACAGCACGGCTTCGGCAATCCCAGCTCGATCACGGTGGAACTCGGCAAGATACTTAGGCCAATTCACGTCATCGCTCACCGCGAAACTCCTCGCGGCGCGTCAAACGCGGGACACAAACAGGTGGGTGGAGGCCTCGCGGTCGATCTCGCAGCCAGGCAAACCATCGACAGTCAACCTGACACCTAATCCCCCGGACTCAGCACGGACCTCAGCACCGGGTTGGATACCAGCCTGGCGCAGCGTGCCCATGATCTCGACGTCCTTCTGGATCTCCTCACTCATCCTCTCGATGATGACGGTGATCGAGGACGGCGAGTCGCCAACGACGTCCTGCAACTGCTCATTGCCGTCCCGGAAAGGCTCGGTCCGACCGCTCACTCCGAGTTCCTCCAGACCCGGAATGGGATTGCCGTACGGAGACATCGTGGGAGCGTGCAGCAGGTCAACAAGCTTGCGCTCCACATCTTCGGAGATCACGTGCTCCCAGCGGCAGGCCTCATCATGCACCTTCTCCCAATCGAGTCCGATGACGTCGATGAGCAGCCGCTCAGCCAGTCGGTGCTTCCTCATGACTCGGGTCGCCCGCGCACGTCCCTCGTCGGTCAGCTCGAGATGGCGGTCCCCGAGGACATGCACGAGATTGTCGCGCTCCATGCGTGCGACCGTTTGCGACACCGTCGGGCCACTTTGATGCAGACGCTCCGCAATCCGAGCGCGCAGAGGGACGATGCCCTCCTCCTCCAGCTCATAGATCGTGCGGAGGTACATCTCAGTGGTATCGATCAGGTCGCTCACGTCTCTCCTATTGTCTTCACTCCCGCATCGCGTTTGAGACGCTGCTCAGCAGATCGCGATTTCCGACGCTTGCGAAGACCCATGATGCCCGATGGCAAGATTAGACGATGGCCTCGGCGGGACAGGTTGCGATCTGGTGGGTACGACGTGATTTCCGGCTAGCTGACAATCCGGCGCTCCGCTCGGCGATCGATGACGGGGAGTCTGTGCTCCCGCTCTTTGTCCTCGACCCGGCGCTGCTGTCCACCGCTGGACGCGTACGTCGCGATTGGTTGATGGCGGTGCTCTTCGCCCTTGATCATGAACTGCGCGACGCCGGCGGTCACGGACTCCATGTGGTGCGTGGCAAACCAGCCGCTGTCGTGCCGCGCGTTGCCAAGACGTACGACGCGCAGCGGGTACACATCAGCGCCGATTTTGGGCCGTACGGGCGCTCGCGAGATGAGCGAGTTGCCCACGCACTGAGCGGCGAGGAGCTCGAACTGACCCGAACCGGTTCGCCGTACGCCATCGCGCCGGGCACCCTCATGAACCGCTCGGGCAACCCTTTCCAGGTCTTCACTCCGTTCCACAACGCCTGGCTGGAGCATGGGGTGCACGACCCGGCACCCGCGGTACGCGCGTCCAGCGTGAGCTGGCTGGGAACCAAAGATGGTGTCCAGCTCGAGAAGCCCGATGCTGACCTGCTTCCACTGGTCGGCGAGAAGGCGGCCACCAAAGCCTGGCGTGCCTGGCTGCGCAAGGATTCCGAGGGGGTTGCCGATTACGCCAAGCTGCACGATTTCCCAGGTGTCGACGCCACGTCTCACCTCTCCATCGCGCTTCGTTGGGGCCACTTACATCCACGAACGGTGCTGCACGACCTCAGCTCGCTGCGGTCAAAAGGTGCCGCGGCACTAGCCCGCCAGATCGCCTGGCGTGACTTCTTCGCCGACGTGCTTTTCCACCGGCCGGATGCGGTGAGCAAGCCGATCCGCCCGGAATTCGCCAAGATGCCGACCGACGAGCCAGACCGCACAACGACAGCCGCCGAGCGGCTCACGGCCTGGAAAGAGGGCAAGACCGGTTATCCGCTCGTCGACGCCGGCATGCGTCAGCTGCAGGCCGAGGGCTGGATGCACAATCGGGTCCGGATGGTCGTTGCCTCGTTCTTGATCAAGGATCTGCATATCGGTTGGTGGCACGGCGCGGACTGGTTCATGGAGTGCCTGCGCGACGGTGACATCGCGCAGAATCAGCTCAACTGGCAATGGGTGGCTGGCTGCGGCACCGATGCGGCGCCATACTTCCGGATCTTCAACCCCACCGGCCAGGCGGAGAAGTTTGACCCCGACGGCGACCTACATCAGGCGCTATGTCCCGGAATTGGCGGATCTGCCGATCGACCATCTCCATGAGCCTTGGGCCGCGCCGGACGGGGTTCCCGACGGGTACCGTGAGCCGATCGTGGACCATGCGGTCGAGCGCAAGGAGGCCTTGGACCGCTACGCCGTCGTCAAGGGCCGGTAAAGCAGCCGGAGTAGCCGCTCCGCCTCGTCCTTGAGCGCGTCACGGGCCGGGCCGAGATAGCGCCGACTATCGACCATCTCAGGATTGGCGGCCAGCGTCGCTCGCACCGAATCGGTGAACACATGATTGAGGTGGGTCGCGATGTTGATCTTGGTCATGCCGGACTCGACCGCATTGACCAACTCTTGATCGGGAACGCCGGACGAGCCGTGCAGCACCAGCGGCACCGGCACAGCAGTTCGCAACTCCTTGATCAGCTCGAGATCAAGTGAGACGTGCCGCTCGGTCATCGCATGGGAGGTTCCGACGGCGACTGCCAGCGCGTCCACCCCGGTTGCCTGGACAAACGCCTGTGCCTCATCGGGACGGGTGCGCGCGCCCGCGGCGTGGACGCCATCCTTGCCGCCGATCACACCAAGCTCAGCCTCGACATCGAGCCCGCCCTCGTGGCAAGCCTCGACCATTGCCGCGGTCGCCGCGACATTCTGCTCGTACGCCATCGCGGATGCGTCGAACATCACCGAGCCGAAGCCCAGTGAGATCGCCTCTTCGACAAGCCTCTCGTCGGTGGCGTGGTCCAAATGAACGACGACGGGAACGGCCGCGCTGCGGGCCAATGTCAGAGTGGCGAGTCCGATAGGTGCCAGTGCTCCGTGGTAGCGCACGGCATTCTGAGAGATCTGCAGGACGACGGGAGTTGTCGCGACCTCGGCAGCCGCGGTGAAAGCCTCGGCGTGCTCGATGCTGAATACGTTGAAAGCGCCCAGACCTTTGCCCGACGCAGCCGCGGGTACCAGTAAGTCGCTGAGCCGGGCGAGAGTCATCAATGCTCCTCTTTTCAGCTGCTCGCGCATCGCGCTTTTTGAGTATCGCAAAGTCCGTTGACCGGATCCGTGTCCGCGCATACGTTAGTGGGACACGGGAAGGAGGTGGTCCACGGAATGAATGACTGTTGGACATGTGAGGTGACGGCCAGCTAGCCGCATCCGACTGTGTAGGAACTGGTCGCATGCGACCGGCTAATCCACAGCCAACACCCGAACCCGCGAGCGCCGGAGTTGTCCACCCGGCCGACAAGCAGCTGTTCTTGACTTGACCCACTATGGGTCTGTCGGAAAGTGCGCGTTGCGAAGCTCGCGGGTTTGTCCATTTCTTGCCCATGTGCCCTGAGCCCATCCAAGGGCACACCCTGGCGCTTTCAACAGGCGCTGTCCTGAGCCTGTCGAAGGGCGCGTCCTGAGCCTGTCGAAGGGCTCAGCGCGCATCGCCAGCGTCGTCGATGATCGGGCTCAGCGCCTTCACTGTATCGATGGTGTCGGCCTCCGCAGCCGACTTGTCGGGCCGATAACGCAGCACTCGGGCAAATCTCAGCGCCACCCCGCCGGGATATCGCGTTGACACCTGCAGCCCGTCACAAGCGATTTCGACCACGGTTGACGGTTCGACGTAGACGGTGCTCGGGGTACGCCGGACCTCCAGCTCCAGGAAGCGTTTCGTCTGCCACGTCAGCAGTTCGTCCGTGAGGCCCTTGAAGGTCTTGCCAAGCATGATCAACTTTGCCGACCCAGGATCTGGTGCCGCGAGGTGGAGGTTGGATAGCCAGCCCTGGCGGCGGCCATGACCCCACTCCGCGGCTGTGACAATCAGGTCGAAGGTATGTCGCGGCTTCACCTTGACCCACGCGGCGTCGCGACGGCCAGCAGCGTACGGGGCCTGCAGGTTCTTGATCACCACGCCTTCGTAGCCTCGCTTGACGGCATCGGCGAAGGTATCCGCGGCCTCTGCGGCCGTCGCACAAACCTTTCGCGGCACCGTCACACTTTCGGGGAGCAGTTGGCGCATACGGTCGAGGCGCTCGGCCAGGGGCGCGTCCAGCAGGTCTTGTCCGTCAACGTGTAGCAGATCGAAGAAAAATACCTGGAGTGGCCCAGTCTGGGCGGGGCCCGCGACGTCGACGCTGCTCATCGTCCGCGACGCGACGACCTGAAACGCCTCCGGTCGTCCGTCGGTACGCAGCGACAGGACCTCACCATCAAGCACTAGTTGATCATGAGGAAGTGATCGAGCTACTGCGGCTACTTCAGGCAGCCGTGTGGTGATGTCATCCAGGCTGCGGGTGAAGATCCGCACCTCCTCGCCCGAGCGATGCACTTGTAGCCGTACGCCGTCCAGCTTGTAGTCAACGACCGCTGGTAAGCCCGTCTTCTCCAGCGCCGCATCGGGACCGGGCGCGCTAGCGGCCAACATCGGCTGGATGCCGACTCCCACTCGTAGGCCGACGGCCTCAAGCGCCTCGAGACCTCCGGCGAGCAGCACGGCGGCAGCTGCAGTGGTCGAGGACATCAGCATCGCGGCACGGCGTACGGCGGCAACCGGAACGTCGAATGCCGCGGCCAGACCTTCCTGAACCGCCGCCTCCATCGCGCCTTGCCGCAGCTCGCCGAAGACCAGGCCACGCAACAGGTCCTGCTCGTCGGCAGTAGCGCGGGCGAGCAGAGCCTGCACGGCCGCCGACCTAGCCGCGGTCGATCCGGCACCGCTGAGGCTCCCGACATGGGCGAATACCGCATCGACCTCGCCGACTGTCAGCGACGGCTCCTCGGCGGCTGGCGGCACAGTTTGCAAAGACTTCCACCCCACGCCGGTGCGCCGCTGGCGCAGACTGCCCGACAGGTACGAGACGACGATCTCGACGTCGTCATCAGACGCCTCTCGAAGCACGGCCGCGATGAGGTCACGCTTCGCGTTGCGGGACCGGGTGCCGGCAAGCGCGATTCGAGTCTCGGCGAGTCGGCTCAACAGCATGCCTGCGATTCTCCCTCTCGGTAGAGACAAAAACGGCGCTCCCGCACTGGGAGCGCCGTTCGTGCAGAGCGAAGGATTAGGACCGTTCGTCGTTGGACTTCGTGGCCTCATCGTCGTTGACAACCGCAGCCTCCTCGGCCACGGAATCATCGCTTGGCTGCTCGTCCGCCGCTGTGGCGTCCTCGAGTTCACCCGTCTCCTCGACGAGCTTCTCAGCAGGACTCTCCTCGGCTTCCGGCTCGGCGTCAGCTGCGACCGGAGCAGCCGGCGCAACAGGTGCCGCCGGCGCAGCGGGCGCGGCCGAGGACGACTTGGCTGCCTTCTTCGCCGGAGCCTTCTTGGCGGGCGCAGCAACCTTGGCGTTAGCCTTCCGGCTGTCCTCGACCGATTCCTGAACCAACTCGATCAATGCCATGGGGGCGTTGTCCCCCTTACGCGGACCAACCTTGGTGATCCGGGTGTAGCCACCTTCACGATCGGCCAGGCTGGGCGCTATCTCGGTGAACAGCGTGTGCACCACACCCTTGTCCCGGACAGTCATGAGCACCAAGCGCCGCGAGTGGATGTCGCCACGCTTTGCCTTGGTGATCAACTTTTCTGCCAGCGGACGCAACCGCTTCGCCTTGGCCTCGGTCGTCACGATCCGTCCGTGCTCGAACAGCTGAGTTGCCAGATTGGCCATGATCAGCCGCTGATGCGCGGGACTGCCGCCGAGGCGGGCGCCTTTAGTTGGTGCGGGCATTTCGGTTCTTCTCCTGAGCAATAAGTAAGCCAATTACTGCGGGGGTCCAAGGGGGTCGCCCCCTTTGCTTAGTACTGTTCGGTCTCGCTGAAGTCGACGTCATCCTCATCAAGATCGTCGTATCGGCTGATCGCGCTCAGCGGGTCAAAGCCGGGCGCGCTGTCCTTCAAGGACAGGCCCATCTCATGCAGCTTGAGCTTCACCTCGTCGATCGACTTGGACCCGAAGTTGCGGATGTCGAGCAGATCCTGCTCGCTGCGCGACACCAACTCCGAGACCGTGTGGATGCCCTCGCGCTTGAGGCAGTTGTAGGACCGAACGGTCAGGTTCAGGTCCTCGACCGGCAACGCGAGATCCGCAGCCAGCTGCTCGTCGATGGGCGAAGGACCGATCTCGATGCCTTCTGCCTCCACATTGAGCTCACGCGCCAGGCCGAACAGCTCAACGAGGGTGCGTCCAGCCGAAGCAACGGCGTCGCGCGGCCGGATGGCCTGCTTGGTCTCGACATCCAAGATCAACTTATCGAAGTCGGTGCGCTGTTCGACGCGAGTGGCCTCGACCTTGTAGGTGACCTTGAGGACAGGTGAGTAGATCGAGTCGACCGGGATACGGCCGATCTCGGCGTCGGCGGTCTTGTTCTGCACGGCGGAGACGTAGCCACGGCCGCGCTCCACCACCAGCTCCATCTCCAATCTGCCGGAGTCGTTGAGCGTGGCGATGTGCAGCTCGGGGTTGTGTACCTCCACCCCGGCGGGCGGAGCAATATCCGCGGCGGTCGCCTCGCCGGCACCGGCCTTGCGCAGGTACATGGTGACCGGCTCATCTTCCTCGCTGGACACCACCAGGCCCTTGAGGTTCAAGATGATCTCTGTGACATCCTCGACGACGCCTTCGATGGTTGAGAACTCATGCAGGTTCCCGTCGATCTTGATGCTCGTCACGGCCGCACCCGGAATGGACGACAGCAGCGTACGCCGCAGCGAGTTCCCGAGGGTGTAGCCAAAACCCGGCTCAAGCGGCTCGATGGTGAACCGGGAACGACTGTCGGAGACGGTCTCTTCCGACAGCGTGGGGCGCTGTGCAATCAGCATTTCTTTTCCTTCCCCGCACCACCCGCTATTTGACGATGCGGCACCGTCGGCGTATCCGACGCCTCCGGCTTCCTGCTTTCGCGCCCTTCGACAAGCTCAGGGCACATGATCGTGCTTACTTCGAATAAAGCTCAACAATCAACTGCTCGGAGACATCGATGACGATCTGTTGCCGCGTCGGCAGCTGATGAATCAGGATCCGGCCGCGTTCGGGAAACACCTGCATCCAGCCCGGTACGTCACGCTCACCGTGGGTCTCACGGTTGATGATGTGCGGGGTCTGGTCCTTCACCTTGTCAGCGAGGTCGATCACGTCGTGCGGAGTCACTCGGTAGGAGGGGATGTCGACCTTGTGGCCATTGACCAGGAAGTGACCGTGCACCACGAACTGACGGCCCTGACGACGGGTACGTGCCAGCCCAGCGCGATACACCACGTTGTCGAGGCGAGACTCCAGGATTTGCAGCAGGTTGTCGCCCGTCTTGCCCTGTAGCCGGTTGGCCTCCTCGTAGTAGCGGCGGAACTGCTTCTCCAGCACGCCGTAGGAGTAGCGGGCCTTCTGCTTCTCCCGCAGCTGCAGGGAGTACTCCGACTCCTTGGTGCGTCCCTTGCCGTGTACGCCGGGTGGGTAAGGGCGGCGCTCGAACGCTCTGTCTCCGCCGACAAGATCAACACCCAGCCGACGTGACTTCTTGGTCATGGGACCGGTATAGCGAGCCATGTTTGGTTAAGTCCTTGTCTTCTGGGGGGTCACACGCGGCGCCGCTTGGGCGGGCGGCAGCCGTTGTGCGGGATGGGGGTGACGTCGGAGATCGCACCGACCTCGAGGCCGATAGCCCCAAGTGAGCGGATGGCGGTCTCGCGACCAGAGCCGGGGCCCTTGACGAACACATCGACCCGCTTCATGCCGTGTTCCATGGCGCGGCGTCCAGCGGCCTCGGCCGCCATCTGCGCGGCGTACGGCGTGGACTTGCGGGACCCCTTGAAACCCACCGTGCCGGCCGACGCCCAGGCGATAACCGCACCGCTCGGATCGGTGATCGAAATGACGGTGTTGTTGAACGTGCTCTTGATGTGAGCGTGGCCAGCGACCACGTTCTTCTTTTCCTTGCGACGCACCTTCTTGGCGGCGCCGCCGCGGCCTGCAGTTGCCATAAGTTCTCAGATTCTCCTGGATCTTTTTGCCCGAACGCCAGGTGGCGCTACTTGGCCTTCTTCTTGCCGGCGACGGGTTTGCGCGCGCCCTTGCGGGAGCGGGCGTTGGTGCGGGTGCGCTGGCCGCGTACGGGCAAGCCACTGCGGTGACGACGACCTTGATAAGAACCGATCTCGACCTTACGTCTGATGTCAGACGCAACCTCGCGACGAAGATCACCTTCGATCTGATAGTTGGCCTCGATCCAGTTGCGGAGCGCGACGAGGTGCTCGTCGGTCAGCTGGTGGACACGAAGGTCGCCACTGATCTGGGTGGCCTCTAGCGTCTGCAGGGCGCGGGTCTTGCCGATGCCATAGATGTAGGTGAGGGCGATCTCGAGGCGCTTGTCACGCGGGAGATCAACCCCAATAAGGCGTGCCATCAGGCTCTATTACCTTTCGTCTGGTCGACGCCGGCCTGTCGTGGCTACGCCCTTCGACAAGAAGGACGTATGACGTCGCGGAGGTGTCTGGCGTGATGCGTCCCCGGCTGCCTTTGATCAGGAGTGCTGTCCTGATCACCGGGGCCTCGGCCTCCGACCGAGGGTGGATCCGACGACATTCACGTCGGCGGATTTGCGATCACACTTTTTAAGTTTTCGAAGCTGCTCGCGTAATACCGACGCTCGCAGCTTCGTTCTGAGCTCTTGCTTGGTAGTCGTGGCCTAGCCCTGTCGCTGCTTGTGCCGCGGATTTTCGCAAATCACCATCACGCGACCGTGCCGGCGGATCACCTTGCACTTGTCACAGATCCTCTTGACGCTCGGCTGGACCTTCATCGAGCCTCCTTCGAAGAACTTACGTCGGGCACGCGGCAGCGAGCCTGACGACGTGGATGGTTTGCGGGTTGGTTACTTGTGCCGGTAGACGATGCGACCGCGGGTCAAGTCATAAGCAGAAAGCTCGACGACGACTCGGTCGGCCGGGAGAATGCGGATGTAGTGCTGCCGCATCTTGCCACTGATTGTGGCTAGCACCTTGTGACCGTTGGCCAACTCAACGCGAAACATCGCATTGGGCAGAGCCTCCACCACGGTGCCTTCCAGCTCGAGTGCGCCCTCTTTCTTCGCCATAGACTCTCTAACTTGGTCGCGCGTACGCCTGATTGTCCGGCCAAAGTTGGCCAGCCGATGAGTCTACGCCAGGACCCCGCCTTACCCAAATTCCTCAGCGACCGTGAGGCCACGAGCCAGACGCTCGCGATAGAGCTCAACGCTTTCCTTGAGGGCCTTGAGGATGTAGGGCGGAAACTCCATGCCCTGCTTGTGGGCCCACAGCAGCCGGTTCTCGACTCGCCCGACCTCGCGCGCGTAGCCCTCAAGATCGTCATCGAGTCCGAGGTCGGCCATCACGCCACCCATGTCGGCCTTGTACTGCTTCATCTTGTTGGTGCCCACCAGGTTATAGGACTTCTCGCGCATCACCCGGGTCAGGAACAGCTGCCACGGCTTGAGCACCTTGTCCTGAATCATCGCAGTGGCTGACATCTGATAGAAGGCGAAGTGTCCGGGCTCCTGCTGTTTGATCGGCGTGATGATCGTTTCGGAGATCGCTGTCTCGCCAAGCTGCTGCATTCCGCGGTTGATCTTGTTGTAGGCAATGACCGCCTGTCGTTCGGTGCTCGCGCCAGTGAGAAAGTACATCAGTTTGGCGATGTCCTGAATCGGCTTCAGGTGTGCCAGCGCTCCCAAGATCTTGATCCCGAACGAGACATCGAGGTGTGGATCTGCTGCCGTTCTGCCGAGATCTTGCTGCAGCCGGTCCAAGATCAACCCGTGCTGGATCTCCTGCGGCTGCCACACGTCGGCGTAAAAAGTCTTGTTGGTTTCGTCGGCCTCAGGGAGCAGCACGAGCAGCTCGAGCACATTGCGATCAACTTCCAGCTCAACGCGCGCCAGATAGTCGATCACATGACCGAACTTCCTCGCCACGAGCCATGGCCGTTTGATCGTCCGATCGACAGAGTCCAGAGGTATCGGCGGGTACAGCTCACCCAAGCGCTGCACATGCTCAGCGATCTTCTGATGGGTGATGTGTTGCCGGGGCACAGTCGCCATTTTAGGTACCCATCCTGCGTCAAACATTGTAGGAACTGTGTTCCATACACAGTTAGGTTAGCCATACCAAACCGCTGTAGGCCAATCCTCGATCCATATTCGGAGCGCAGCGCCGACGTGTTTGGTCGGAGTTAGAGCGTGTCTCGGAGTGCTCAGCGCGGGTGAGGAGGGCCCACCCACGACCGCTATAATCAAGAGCACGAGCAAAATTGCAATGAGGATAACTGCTGCAGCCACCCCTCCCACGACGGCGGCGGTCAATCGTCCCGGTGGTCGCGCCTCCGACAGCTCTCCCGGTTGGCCACCGGAGCTCGCGACGATCGCCGGTGAAGAGTGGGTTGGCAACGGCGGCAAACCTTCCACCACCGGCACCAGTTCGCCGAGCCGATGCGCGGCGAAGAGAAGATCTAGCCGAGCCTGATAGTCCTCCTGCTCCAGCGCTCCGGCGGTATAGGCGGCATTAAGCCGCGCGTTGAGCCGATCGCGTTCCGCATCGGTTACCGGGGCATCGGGAGTGCTCCGGTAGGGCGACGAAATCGGCAGGTTACTGCTCACTCGTCCAGGCTACTCGGGGCGCTTGCTGTCATCCGGCGGCGCGAAAGGCCAGACTTTCCGCCATGGTGACGGCAACCAATGCGACCTTCCTGACCGTGGCGCTCTATCTTCTCGACCTTGTGTGCTGTCCAGGTCGTGCCAAGCGGACCCGGCTTCCCGGACGAGAACAACCTGCGCTTGTTCAATTCGCTCATCTACTCAGCACAACGTCGGCTGTCGATCACCAGTCCATATTTCGTTCCCGACGAATCGCTGCTGTATGCCATCACCACTGCCGCGCAGCGCGGCATCGATGTCGAGCTTTTCGTCGGTGAGCAAGGTGATCAGTTCATGGTTCACCATGCCCAGTGCTCCTACTACACAGCTCTACTGCGGGCCGGCGTAAAGATCTATCTCTACCCTGCCCCGTTCGTGCTTGCACTCCAAGCACTTCTCGGTGGATGACGAGGTCGCCGTCATCGGATCCAGCAACATGGACATTCGATCCTTCAACCTGGACTTCGAGATCTCGGTGATGTGCATGAGCCGCGTCGCTGACCACCGCCATGCGCCATGTCGAAGATCATTACCGGTCGCTGTCCCGCGAGCTCACTCTCGATGAATGGCTCCGTAGACCGCTGCCCAAGCGCTACATCGACAATGTCATGCGTCTCACGTCTGCGTTGCAGTAGCTCTCTTGTCTCGAACGATCACCTCAGGCAGTCCGAACGTCTCGAACAGCGTGAGGTCGAAGAACGTGCTCACATGCGAAACGCCCTTATTGGTCAAGGTGAGCACTTGGAGCTGGAACGCGTGATGGGATCCATCTGGCTGCTTCATATAGAGACCAAAGGCGGGCTGACCGTTCGCGAAGACCGGCACCAGGATCTGATCCCCAGGCGACTCGGCAGGACAATGCGTCTCGATGAGGTGACCGATAGCTGTCGGCCCTTCGTACCAGCCAACATAGGGTGGCATCTCCCAGACCGCGTCCTCGGCAAGCAGTTCGACGATTCTTTCCACGTCGTAGTTCTCGAACGCCGTCACATAGTCCGCCAGCAGAGCCTTCGCATGCTCGTCGTCGAGCTGCTGGTCTGGGTTCTCCGAGTCAAGCTTGTGCACCTGCGCCCGGGCTCGCTGCAGGCTGCTGTTGACCGCAGCCGTCGATATGTTCAGCAGTTCGGCTACCTCGCTGGCATGCCACGCCAGGACGTCACGCAGGATCAAGACCGCACGCTGGGGCGGCGTCAGATGCTGCAACGCTGCGATGAACGCCAGCCGGATGCTTTCCCGGTCAACGACTTCGGCCGCAGGGTCATCGGGAGGGCCGCCCCACACCACCGCATCGGGCACCGGCTCCAGCCAGGTCACCTCTGGGCGCGACTCCAGCGCGCCGAACGGATCCGAGCTGGGCTGGCCTAGGCCGGTGGGCATCGGCCGGCGAGCCCGGCCGTCCAGCGCGGTGAGGCAGACGTTGGTGGCGATCCGATACATCCAGGTGCGCACCGACGAGCGATTCTCGAAGTCACGAAAGCCGCGCCACGCTCGCAGGTAGGTCTCCTGTACCAGGTCCTCAGCGTCATGGACCGAGCCTGACATCCGATAGCAGTGGACGGTGAGTTCTCGACGTAATGGCTCGACGAGGGAGGCGAAGACATCGTCATCAACGGCAACAGTCACGCCTGCGAACTTACCCCCTTTGATTTTGGAGCTGCTCGCGCAATCGCGCGTGGCACCCGCCTACTTCGTCGTCGCTCGCAGAGGAAACGCGCTCTTCTGCATTGCTCCTCGCTCACGCTGCGGCGGCGCGCGATTCCCGACGCTGCGCAGCTATATGCCGCTTCCCCACTGCGGGGGCATACCTGGTTCTAGGCCGGTGTGGTGGGCAGCGAAGGCCAGCAGATCAGCCCACTCCGCCGCGATGAGCGCTGTCGGCTTGCCAATCCCGTGGCCGGTCGAGACCTCAATCCGGGTCAGGATCGGCTGATCGCCGGCCTGGGCATGCTGCAGGGCCGCCGTGAACTTGTGGCTGTGCAGGGGCACCACTCGATCATCATGATCGGCCGTGAGCACCAAAGTCGCTGGATAGCTGGTGCCGGGGCGGACATTGTGCAACGGCGAGTACGCCAGCGCCTGTTGGAACTGCTCGGGATCGCCCGGGTCCCCGTAATCGGAGATCCATGCGGCGCCGATGGTAAAGAGATGGAAGCGCAGCAGATCCATGACCCCGACGGCCGGCAACGCCGCTGCCGCCAGATCCGGATGCTGTGTCAGCACGGCCCCTACCAGCAAGCCCCCGTTGCTGCGGCCGTGCAGCGCGAGCTGTCGGGTGGTAGTGACACCGGTCTGCTTGAGATGCTCAGCGACCGCGACGTAGTCGTCGAAGACGTTCTGCTTGTGAGCCAGGCGACCGGCCTCGTACCACGCCGTACCGAACTCTCCCCCGCCCCGCAGATTTGCGATCGCTAGTACCCCGCCAGCAGCCAGCCAGCACGGCCAGCCGGGGCGATAGTCAGCGAGGATCGGGATCTTGAAGCCGCCATAGCCCCACAACAACGTGGGCTGCGGTTGCGACAGATCAGCATCGGCGGGAGCGATGACGAAATACGGCACTGGCGTGCCGTCCTGGCTTGTCGCCGTACGACGCTCCATCACGATGTTTGGGGCGACAAAGGTGTCAGGGCCAGGCTTTACGAGACCTGCGAGTGAGCTGGCGGTCGCGGAGCGTGTGTCAATCAGATAGCTGTGGGTGGGCGCCGTCACCGAGGAAAGGCCGATGAAAGCCTCCTGATCTTCGCTCTTGGCGTTCAGCCCGACCACGGCGCCGCCGGTGATCTCAACAATCCGGGGCGACCCACCATCGCGATCAACCTCAACGATCAGCGGCAACGCGTCGGCGAGGTAGACCAGGATGAACCCGTCGCCAGCTGCCCGGGCGTCGGAGAGCGTGTGATCGTTTTCCGCTACCAGCTCTCGCCAGCGAAGCTGGCCACTTTCGGCGAAGTCGTCGAGATCTACGGCGACCAACCGACCGGCTTCGGCCTCGAGATCGGTTCGCAGAAACAATGTGGCGCCTCGCGAGCCGGCTAGCGCAAATTCCGCAATCGCCTCGTCGATGATCTTGATCGGGCTGCCGAGCGTGGCACGCTCGCCGGCGATGATCGGATAGACCCATAGCCGGTTCCTGTTTTCGGTCCCTTCCATAATGCTGACGATCAAGTAACGGTCGTCATCGGTCACTTCGCACCAGAACATCAGCTGATCGTTCTCCGGGAAGGCCAAGATCACTTCATCATGATCTTGCGACTCGCCGATGCGATGTATCCGCAGCTTGGGTCCGGGAAGCGCGGTGGTCTGCGTACCGTCCGCATCTCCGACATGATCAAAGTGGGTATAGACGTAGCAGCGATGATCTCCCAGCCATTCCGCCTGGGAGAACTTGGTCTGGATCAGCGCGTCGTCTTTTCGGTCGCCGCTGGCCAGATCGAGCAGCCGAAATGTGGTCCAGTCGCTGCCTGCTTCACTGAGCCCATACGCCACGAGCCGGCCGTCCCCGCTGACTGTGAGGCTCGTCAGTGAGCTGGTGCCGTCGGTGGCAAAGGTATTGGGATCGATCAGCACGCGCCCGCCGGCCAGTAGCTCCGATAGTGACGTCGCGACGAAGATCACGTCCTGGTTCTGGCTACCGTCGTTCCTGGAGACGAAGTAGTGGCCGGCCCGTTTGAACGGCACGCCTGCTCGTGGCTGCCTCATAACCCGCTGCATCGTGTCGAGAAACCATCCTCGCTCCGGCAGCGACTCCACATAGCGAGTCGTGGACTCGTTCTGGCGCTTCACCCAATCGGCTGTCTCGGCCGAGTCAGGGTCCTCCAGCCAGCGGTACGGATCCGCGATTCTCGTGCCGTGCAGTACGTCGACGACGTCGTCCCGACGCGTTTCCGGAAAGCGAGCCACGTCGTCGAAGCGTACCCACCACGTCTCGGGCAGCTCGCGCGAGGAACGTGTTCACCTAGAATTCATCACTTGTTGAATTTCTCGTCACTTAGCCTTATCGTCTTGTCATGACGTTGCTCGTGGACTTCTCGGACATCGATTCGACCATGATCAATGCGGTCGGCGGCAAGGCACTCAATCTCGGAATCATGAGCTCAGCGCGGCTGCCGGTCCCGACTGGCTTCTGCGTGACCACCGCCGCGTACCGCTTGGTCATTGCTGACCGGCTGGACGATCTGATGGGAAAGCTCGCCGATGCCACCGACCCTGGCGGCGTGGCTGCCGCCGCCGAGGAGGCCCGGAGCCGCGTGCTGGCACTCGAGCTCCCGGACCAGCTCGGCGCCGCGATCACCGAGCGTTATCACGCGCTCGGAGACAAGTCGCTTGAGGGCCCTGGGGAGCCGGTCGCCGTACGCTCATCGGCAACGGCTGAAGATCTGGCGTACGCGAGCTTTGCCGGCCAGCAGGATACCTACCTCAACGTGGTGGGTGCGGCTGCGCTGCTCGATGCGGTCCGGCGCTGTTGGGCGTCACTGTGGACCGATCGTGCCATCAGCTATCGCAATGCCAATGCGATCGATCACCACAGCGTGACGCTCGCAGTCGTCGTGCAACGCATGATCGATGCGACCGCAGCCGGCGTGATGTTTACGGCGAATCCGATTACGGGTACCCGCCACGAAACCGTCATCGACGCCAGCCCAGGCCTCGGGGAGGCAGTGGTCTCCGGAGCGGTGAACCCAGACCATTTCGTGGTGAACACCCTCGACCGCAGCATTGTCGCGCGTCGACTAGGCGACAAGCGAATGATGATCACCAGCCGGCCTGGTGGCGGCACCGAGCTTCACGAGCTGACCAGCGGGGCCTCCGAAGCATGCCTCGATGACGAGCAAGTATTGCAGCTTGTTGATCTTGGTCAACGGGCCCAGCGGCAGTACGGCGCACCTCAGGACACCGAATGGGCGCTGGACGCTGGCGGCAGCTTCTGGCTGACCCAGGCACGACCGATCACCACCCTTTATCCGCTGATACGCACCGATCGACCGGGCCTTCGGGTCTTCATGTGCCTGAGCCTGGCGCAAGGCCTGACCAGACCGATCACTCCGATGGGAATCGCGGCCATTCGTCTGATCGGCTCGTCAATAGCTACCGAAGTCAAGATGCCGCCCGCCCAGCCGTTGGCCGGCCCAGCCGCCATGCATGCCCCGGGTCAGCGACTCTTTCTGGATCTGACGAGTGCGCTGCGTAACCGGGTGGGTCGCCGGGTGATCCTTGGCGCCTTTGGAGTCATGGAAGCACGGGCTGCGACTGTCCTGAAGAGGCTCGCAGAGCGCCCTGAGTTCTCGATCATCGAAACGCGTGACCACACGGTACTCCGGCACATTGTCGCCGCCCTGATCCGCAATAGGGTGCCATTGCGCGCGATTGCCGGCCTGATCAACCCAAACCTGGCCTACCGCGGAGTGGCCGCAACGGAACGGCGGCTGCACCAAACACTGACGCTGCCAGCTAACGCGACAGCGTCCCAACGCCTGGACTTCGTCGAGCAACGGCTCGGCAGCGTGTTCCTGCTCATGCCGCGAACCTTCGCGTACGCGGTCGGCGGTCTGTTGATGCTCGCGGCATCACGACGGTTGCTGGGTGACGTCGCGCGGCCGGACGAGCTTCAAGAGGTGCTGCGCGGCTTGCCCCACAACGTCACCACCGAAATGGATCTCGAGCTCTGGAGACTCACCGAGCAGATCCGCGACGACGAGCCGTCCCGTGCCGCCTTCACGGCATTGGCGGTGCCCGATCTGCTCCAGCGTTATCGCGAGCGAAGCGTTGCCACCGGTCGCGCAACGCGGGTTGCAGAGCTTTCTGCGCCGCTACGGCCATCGCGCCGTCGCAGAAATCGATCTCGGCATGCCGCGCTGGTCAGATGATCCGAGCCACCTGCTCGGAGTGATCAGCAACTATCTGCGACTTGATACCGCTGATCTTGACCCGGTCGCGCAGTTCCACGCCGGCCAAGCCAAAGCCGAAGCCATGATCACCAGCCTGACCGGAAGGATGGCCGAGCGCAGCCGGCTGCGCGCGCGACTGGTCGGCTGGACGTTGCGGCGAGTTCGCCAGCTCGTCGGCCTGCGCGAGGCACCGAAGTTCTTGCTGATCGTGGCGCTCGCAACCATGCGAGAGCATCTCAAGGTCATTGGCCGGGAGCTGGCTGCCACCAAGGTGATCGATCAGGTTGACGATGTCTTCTTCCTTGACCTGGGTGAGGTTCGTCGCGGTTTGTCCGGCGAAGACATGCAGCACCTGGTGGCCGAGCATCGGGAGGCGTACGAGCAGGAGCTGAAGCGGCGGCACATTCCGCGCCTGCTCCTCTCCGACGGCACCGAGCCCGAGGCGGTCGCCACGGAGGATGCCCGCGCGGATGGAGCCCGCGCGGATGGAGCGTTGACCGGCAGTCCCGCATCGACGGGCACGGTGACGGCGCGGGCTCGAGTCGTGCTCGACCCGGTGGGTGCCCATCTCGAGCCGGGCGAGATCTTGGTCGCGCCCTCAACCGATCCCGGGTGGACGCCGCTGTTCCTGACGGCTGGTGGCCTCGTGATGGAAATGGGCGGCTCGAATTCCCATGGCGCTGTGGTCGCGCGAGAGTATGGCATCCCTGCCGTCGTCGGCGTGCCTGAAGCGACACACAAGATCGAAACCGGTCAGCTGATTACGGTGGATGGCGCGGCAGGTTTGGTAAGCCTTCCCGGCTAGCGACTTCGCGCTTGCCGGGTCAGCAGCCCGTACTCCCGTCGGAACGCACGTGCACGTGCGTTCCCGCTGCGATACATACGTCACAACGTGTGTATCGCGAGTGGACGGAACGTGCACGTGCGTTTCCAACACGGCGGTTCGTGTGCTCGTACGTGCTGAGTGCGCAATGCGCGTCTACTTGCGCCTTACTGCGGTTCCACGAGCTCGGGCGTTTCGCGCTTTCCCTGAGCGTCCAAGGCCGCGAAGACCCGATCGGAGACTTCGTCGATCTCGCCGAGACCGTTCACCTCGACGAGCAAGCCGCGCGAGCGGTAGACCTCGAGGAGCGGCGCGGTCTGATCGGCGTAGACCTGCAGGCGTACTCGGATGGTTTCCTCGTTGTCGTCGGCGCGACCATCAATCTCTGCCCGTCTGCAGCAGCCGCGCGACGACTTCCTCGGTGTCGGCCAGGAGTGAGATGACGGCGTCGATCGGACGATTGGTCTCGGCAAGGTAGTCATCGAGGGTCTGGACCTGCTGCAACGTACGCGGATAGCCGTCCAGCAGAAAGCCCGAGTCGCAGTCCGGCTGCGCGAGCCGGTCGGCAACGATCTCATTGGTGATCTCGTCACTGACATATCCGCCAGATTCCATGATCGCCCGTACTTGCCGGGCAAGTGGGGTATCGGCGGTTTGCAGGGCGCGAAAGATGTCACCGGTCGAAATCGCCGGGATCCCGTAGTGCTCGGCGATCTTGATCGCCTGGGTACCTTTGCCTGCCCCCGGAGGGCCCATGATGAGGAGTCTCATTAGCGGAGGAACCCTTCGTAGTTGCGTTGCTGCAGCTGGCTCTCAATTTGTTTCACTGTATCCAGTCCGACCCCGACGATGATGAGGATCGATGTGCCACCGAAGGGGAAGTTCTGGTTGGCGTTCAACAAGATGAACGCGACCGAGGGTAAGAGCGCGATCAGCCCCAGGTACAGGGAGCCGGGGAACGTCAGCCGGGACAGCACGAAGGCGAGGTAGTCCTCGGTCGGCTTGCCGGCACGGATGCCAGGAATGAAGCCGCCGTACTTCTTCATGTTGTCGGCGACCTCGTTCGGGTTGAACGTGATCGCGACATAGAAGTAGGCGAAGAACACGATCAGCAGGAAAAAGCTGATGAGGTAGACCGGATGGTCGCCCTTGACGAAGTTGGCGCTGATCCAGGAGGAGAACTTGTCTTCCGGCCGGAACTGGGCGTAAAGGGCCGGAAGATAGAGCAGCGACGAGGCGAAGATGACCGGGATGACACCGGCCTGGTTGACCTTGATCGGGATGTAGGTGGTGGTGCCGCCGAACATCCGGCGGCCGACCATCCGCTTGGCATATTGCACCGGGATCCGACGCTGCGACAGCTCGACGAAGATGACACCGAGCATGACGAGCAAGCCCAAGCCGATCACCAGCAGGAAGATGATCCAGCCCTGTGAGCCAGGACGGGCGACCTTGAGGCTCCACAGCGCAGTCGGGAACGTCGCCGCAATCTGGGTGAAAATCAGCACCGACATGCCGTTACCGACACCGCGTTCGGTGATGAGCTCACCTAGCCACATGATGACGCTGGTGCCGGCCGTCATGGTCAAGATCATGACGATGACAGGAAAGATGTCCTTGCTGTACACCAGTCCTGGGCATCCGGTGAACAGCCGGTCATTGACAGCAACGGTGACAAAGGCAGTCGAGTTCAAAACTGCCAGCACCAAAGTCAGGTAACGGGTGTACTGAGTGATCTTGGTCTGGCCCGCCTGGCCCTCTTTCTTGAGAGCCTCCAGACGTGGAATGACGACCGTCAGCAGCTGCAGGATGATGCTGGCGGTGATGTAGGGCATGATGCCCAAGGCGAAGATGGTCAGGTGCAGCAGCGCCCCGCCGGAGAACAGATTGATCAGGGAGTACAAGCCCTGCTGGTCGCCCGTTGTGGCCTGCTTGAGGCAGAAGCTCACCTGTTTGACGTTGACGTTGGGCGTCGGCATGGTCGAGCCGAGACGGAAGACCGCGAGGATCGCGAGTGTGAAGAAGATCTTCTTGCGTAGGTCCGGAGTTCGGAACGCGTTGGCAAACGCCGCGAGCACCCGTGCCCTCCCTTTCTCGTAACAATCCCGTAAGCTGCGCTGAACTGCTGCGCCTCGCCACTCTAGGCGGCTGATGCGAACAGGACCGACCGACTTTATCAAGGACCGGCGCGGAACCCTGCATCGTCTCGGTAGCCTCCGAGAAGCCGTTCCCTGAGAACTTCACTTTAGGTGACTCGCCAAGACCCCGATGAGGCTCAGCTCAGCTGGGGTTATGCGTCACTGGAGTGAGCTTTCGGGGGGTGGAGAACGTCTTATCCGAAGACCCTCGAGCGCCGATGACAGGACTTGCCATGATGCGTCTGTCCCCGCAACGGCCCGATCATCGCGACTCTCGGGAGGGGTCTAGCCGACGCGCTGGCCTGCTTGCTCGTCCTGCTGACCCTGCTGGCTTCCCCTGATGTCAGCCGACTCACCGTCGGCGTTTTCGTCAGCGTCCCGCTCGAGGCACTCCTGGGCGTCGCCGTACTGCTTCTCTCCCCGGTACGGGCGCGCCCGGCGATCGCGACACTGTTCGGCGTCGCTCTCGGCCTACTGGCCTTGATGAAGCTACTGGATGTGGGCTTCCTGGGAATCCTTGGCCGACCATTTGACCCGGCGCTCGACTGGAGCCTGCTCGAGGACGGCATGAGATTCCTGGCCGGCGCCATCGGACCCTTCGCAGCGATCGGCTGCCTCGCCGCAGCAGTTGTGTGCTGCACTGTCCTGATCATCGTGCTGGCGTGGTCAAGCCAACGCCTGAGCCGCTTCCTGGTCCGCCATGACGTGGTCGCCAGTCGCACAGTCACTGTGGTCGCAGCTCTATGGCTCGCCGCCGCCGTCAACGGCATCCAGGTCGCTCCCTGGGGTTCCCCTCGCGGCCGAGACCTCAGCCATGTACTTCAAAGATCGGGCCCTGGCCAGGAACGCGGAGGCTCAAGGTCAGGAGCAGTCCGCCACACTCGGCGTAGCGGATCCCTTCGCGAGCACGCCAGGCGACCAACTGTTGACGGCACTGCGGGGCAAAGATGTGATTGTTTGCTTCGTCGAGAGCTACGGGCGTAGCGCAGTGGAGGATCCAGAGTTTGCGCCGGGTGTCAATGCGGTGCTGGATGCCGGCGATCGTCAACTACGAGCCCGCGGTTTTGACTCTCGGAGCGCATTTCTCACGTCGTCAACGGTGGGTGGCGGCAGCTGGCTAGCGCACGGAACATTCCACTCAGGCTTGTGGATCGACAATCAGCAACGCTACGACGAGCTCGATGCCAGTCAGCGCTTGACGCTCACCCGTGCGTTCCGCCGGGCGGGCTGGCGCACGGTTGGCGTCATGCCCGGCAACGACGCCCCCTGGCAACAGAGCGAGTCGCTGGGCTATGACCGGGTCTACGACGCCAACGACCTGGGTTATCGCGGGCCACGATTCAGCTGGGCCAGCATGCCCGACCAGTACACCCTCTTCAGGTTCGAACACACCGAGCATGCCGCTCCGAACCGCCAGCCAGTCATGGCCGAGATCACCCTCGTCTCGAGCCATGCGCCCTGGGAACCGATTCCGCGACTTGTCGACTGGAAAGACGTCGGTGACGGCTCGGTCTTCGATGGCATGGCCAAAACGGATGACCCACCGCAAGCCATCTTGACCAGAGCTCCCGGGCGCGTACACGCCGACTACCGGGCTGCGATCGAATACTCGCTGAGCAGCCTGATTTCGTACGTGGAGACCTACGGTGACAAGAATCTCGTCTTGATCTTCCTGGGCGATCACCAACCCTCGCCGATCGTCACAGGCTACGGAGTCAGCCGCGACGTACCCATCACCATCCTCACGGGAGATCGATCGGTGCTGAACAAGATCTCGTCATGGGGTTGGCAGGACGGCCTGAGACCGAACACGCACGCCCCGGTCTGGCGGATGGACGCGTTCCGGGACCGATTCCTCACCGCATTCGGGCCGCAGAACGACGAGCCCGTCAGTCACCGCCATTAACGGCGGTCTCGACCTCTAGAGCTCGGTAGCGCTGCCGCCGGCAGCGGTGATCTTTTCCTTCGCCGATGCGGAGAACGCGTGCGCACTCACCTGCAGCGCAATCGAGAGGTCGCCGCTGCCGAGGATCTTGACCCGAGTTCCGCGGCGTACGGCCCCCGCTGCGACCAGATCCGCCACGTCGACTGCACCGCCGTCTGGGAACAGCTGGCTCAACCGATCCAGGTTCACGATCTGGTACTCCACGCGGAACGGATTCTTGAAGCCACGCAGCTTCGGCAGTCGCATGTGCAGCGGCATCTGGCCGCCCTCGAAGGTCTCCGGCACCGTGTGCCGAGCTCCCGTACCTTTGGTACCGCGACCGGCTGTCTTGCCGCGCCGGCCGCCTTCGCCTCGACCCACCCGAGTCTTCGCCGTCTTGGCACCCGGTGCTGGCCGAAGGTGATGGACCTTCAGCGTCATGTCAGTCGACCTCCTCCACGGCCACCAAATGAGCAACCGTCTTGATCATGCCGCGCACCTCAGGCCGGTCCTCACGCGTCGATTCGTCACCGACTCGCTTCAAGCCCAAGGTCCGCAGCGTGTCCCGCTGGTTCTGCCTGCCTCCGACGGAGCTGCGCACCTGCCGGATCCGTAACTGCGTCATCATGAGCTCACCGCCTCACGAGCCCTCAGCAATGCGGCCGGAGCGACGTCCTCGACAGCCTTGCCGCGACGTTTGGCCACTGCCTCCGGCTGCTCGAGACTCTGCAGCGCAGCCACTGTCGCGTGCACGACATTGATCGCATTCGACGAACCAAGCGACTTCGCCAGCACGTCGCGTACGCCGGCGCACTCCAGTACTGCACGAGCAGAACCACCTGCGATCACTCCGGTGCCAGGAGACGCCGGTCGCAGCATCACCACACCAGCGGCCTTTTCGCCCTGCACGGGATGCGGGATGGTGCCCTGAATCCTTGGCACGTTGAAGAAGTGTTTCTTGGCCTCTTCAACACCCTTGGCGATCGCGGCAGGGACCTCCTTGGCCTTGCCATAGCCCACGCCAACGTTTCCGTCACCATCACCCACCACGACAAGCGCGGTGAAGGAGAACCGGCGACCACCCTGGACGACCTTGGCCACCCGGTTGATCGCGACGACGCGCTCGATGTAGTTGCTCTTCTCGGAGGCCGGGCCACGACGATCGTCACGGCCACGACGCTCTCCACCGGCACCACCACTACGGCGCTGGGTTCCCGTCATTCGCTCTTACCTTTCGAAGTTTCTTGCATATCTAGAAGCCGAGGCCGCCCTCGCGGGCGCCATCTGCAAGGGCCGCAACGCGGCCGTGGTAGGCATATCCGGCACGGTCGAACACCACCTTCTCGATGCCGACGGCCTTGGCCCGCTCGGCAAGAAGACCGCCAACCTGCTTGGCCTTCTCGGACTTGTCACCACTCGCCGCGCGCATCTCCGGCTCCATGCTGGAGGCCGAGGCAAGCGTGCGGCCCTGGGTGTCGTCAATCACCTGGGCGGAGATGTGTCGCGCCGATCGGGTCACGACCAGCCGCGGGCGCTGCGTCGCGCCGAACACCTTTTTGCGTACCCGAATCTGCCGGCGCGCGCGGGCGGCGCTTTTGGGCGCCATGCGCCGGTGTTGGGATAGCGATACCGCCATCGTCACTTACCAGCCTTTCCAACCTTGCGGCGAACCCTCTCGCCCGCGTATCGGACACCCTTGCCTTTGTACGGCTCGGGCTTGCGGATCTTACGGATGTTCGCTGCCACCTCGCCGACCTGCTGCTTGTCGATGCCCAAAACCGAAAACCTGGTCGGCGCTTCGACGTTGAACGTGATGCCCTCCGGCGCGGTCACTTTCACCGGGTGGCTGAATCCGAGCGCGAACTCGAGCTCCGTTGGGCCCTTGGAAATGACTCGGTAGCCGACACCGACGATCTCGAGCTTCTTCTCGTAGCCGGTAGTCACCCCAGTCACCATGTTCGCGACCAACGTACGCGTCAGGCCGTGCAGCGACTTGCTGACCCGCTCGTCGTCGGGCCGAGTGACCTGCACCTCCCCGTTTTCACCGCGCGCGACCTTGATCGGCTCAGCGACGCGATGCTCCAGTGAGCCTCTAGGGCCGAGCACAGTAACGAGCTGGCCGTCGACCGTTACCTCGACACCGTCTGGAACGGTGACGGGCAACCTGCCAATGCGTGACATTCCTCTACCTCCTCGTCCCGCTGCTCACCAGACGTAGGCGACGACTTCGCCGCCTACGCGATTGCGGTGCGCCTGCCTGTCGGTCAAGAGACCTTGAGACGTTGAGATGATGGCAATGCCGAGACCGCCAAGCACCTTGGGAAGTCCGGTCGACTTGGCGTAGACGCGAAGGCCAGGCTTGGAAATCCGGCGCACTCCCGCAATAGAACGCTCTCGGTTTTGGCCGTATTTCAGGGTGATCGACAGCGTCTTGCCCACCTGGCCCTCCGCGGGCTCGTTCACGGTGTAGCCGGCGATGTAGCCCTCATTGGTCAAGATCTCGGCGATCTCCACCTTGATCTTGCTGTGCGGAATCGTCGCGGTCTCGTGGTACGCCTGGTTAGCGTTCCGCACCCGGGTCAGCATGTCCGCAATCGGGTCAGTCATAGTCATGAGTTTGCGTGCTTCCTTCTCGGAGTGGTTTCCGTCACCGGACCTGCTCCGTTGTCAGTCTTCTTGGGGCCTCGAGATACCGGCATCAGCAAGTCGCCTGGTGAGGAGGCTCTTCGTCGCTCTTCGGTGCTGATTTCCGGACATGGATGGGCCTGGCCCCCGGCCGTAGCCTGCGAAGGCCGGGCGGTTGTCCGGGAGTCAGCGCCGAAGAGCGGCGAAGGCCGATCATCATCACCACGACGACTTCGTGATGCCGGGTAGCTCGCCCCGGTGCGCCATTTCGCGCAGGCAGATCCGGCAGAGGCCGAACTTGCGATAGACCGCCTTGGGCCTGCCGCATCGCTGGCATCGGGTGTAGGCGCGTACGGGGAACTTCGGTTTGCGAGCCTGCTTGACTCGAAGCGCTGTTTTGGCCATGGGTTTCCTCCTTCTCAGTTCGCCCGGAACGGGAAGCCCAGATGGCGCAGCAGCGCCCGGCCTTCATCGTCGTTGGTTGCTGTGGTGACGAACGTGATGTCCATGCCGCGTACCCGGTCGATCCTGTCCTGATTGATCTCGTGGAACATGACCTGCTCGTTGAGACCGAACGTGTAGTTGCCGTTGCCGTCGAACTGCTTGGGCGACAGGCCGCGGAAGTCCCGGATGCGGGGCAGGGCGAGGGTAAGCAGCCGGTCGGCGAATTCCCACATCCTGGTGCCCCGCAAGGTGACATGCGCCCCGATCGGCATGCCGGCCCGCAGCTTGAACTGGGCAACCGATTTGCGTGCTCGGGTCACGACAGGCTTCTGCCCGGTGATCGTCGCGAGATCACGGACCGCGCCATCGATCAGTTTGGAGTCGCGAGCCGCCTCACCAACGCCCATATTGACCACGATCTTGACCAGATTGGGAGTCTGCATCACGTTGGCGATCTTGAACTCATCCCGCAACGCGGGTGCGATCTCCTCGCGATAGCGCTGCTGCAGTCTGGGCAGCGTGCGCTCGGGGGCTGACGCGGTGTGCTCAGTGGTCGGAGTCTCAGTTGTCGGAGTAGACATCAGATCTCCTCTCCGGTCGCCCGGGCAACGCGTACGCTGCGGGTCGCCTTGTACTCAGTGCCGTCGGCGCGGCGCTTCTTCACCTCGACGCGGTCGTAGCCGACCCGCGTGACGACCTCTTCGCCTTCGGAGTTCTTCACCACCAACTGGACGTTCGAGGCATGGATCGGCGCCTCCGAGGAGACGATGCCGCCCTTGGTGGTCTGGCGGGCCTGCGGCTGAGCAGCGGAATCGCGTAGATGCCGCTTGACGATGTTGACCCCCGCCACGGTGACCTTGTTGCGCTCGGGATACACCGCGATGACCTCGCCAACGAGACCGCGATCTTTGCCGCTGATCACCTTGACGCGGTCGCCCTTACGGACGTGCAGAGTGGGTTTCTTCTCAGTGTTCTTTTGAGTCATGGTTTTACAGCACCTCCGGTGCCAGCGAGATGATGCGCATGAAGCGTTTTTCGCGGAGCTCCCGCCCAACCGGGCCGAAGATGCGGGTGCCGCGGGGTTCGCCATCGGGCTTCAAGATCACCGCTGCGTTTTCGTCGAACTTGATGTACGAGCCGTCGGCGCGGCGACGCTCTTTGGCGGTCCGTACCACCACGGCCTTGACGATTTCGCCCTTCTTGACGTTGCCGCCCGGGATGGCGTCCTTGACGGTGGCGACGATGATGTCGCCGATGCCCGCGTAGCGGCGACCGGATCCTCCGAGCACGCGGATGCACAAGATCTCCTTGGCACCGGTGTTGTCGGCAACCTTGAGTCGCGACTCCTGCTGGATCATCTCTGCTCTCTCTTCTCAGACTTGTCAGCGTGGGTGGCGGCTATCGCAGCCACAGACGCTGACAAGTCGGTGTCACTACTTGGCCTTCTCGAGGATCTCGACGAGGCGCCAGCGCTTGGTAGCGCTCTGCGGCCGGGTCTCCATGACGCGTACCCGATCACCAACGGCGGCACTGTTCTGCTCGTCGTGTGCCTTGAGCCGGCTGGTCTGGCGCAGCACCTTGCCATACAGACGGTGCTTGACCCGGTCCTCGACCGCAACCACAACGGTCTTGTCCATCTTGTCGCTGACGACGTAGCCCTCGCGGACCTTACGTCGCCCCCGCTCTGCGGCGGGCGCATCAGCGCGTCCGCGGTCATCAATGGGCCCTGAGCTTGTCGAAGGATCTTCGACAGACTCAGACCGCACATCCGTCGTTTTTTCAGTCATGCTTGAACCTCCTCGGCGTCGGGATCGTCGATGATGCCGAGTTCACGTTCGGTCAGCACCGTATAGATCCGCGCGATGTCTTTGCGTACGGCGCGGAGCCGGCCATGCGACTCGAGCTGACCGGTAGCCGCCTGAAAGCGAAGCGTGAACAGCTCCTCCTTCAGCTCGATCACCTTCGTGTTCAGCTCGCTCCCGCTGAGGTTGCGCAGCTCGGCCGCGGTTGCAGCCTTGGCCATCAGATATCACCTGCCTCACGCTTGATGAAACGCGCCTTCATCGGCAGCTTGTGAATGGCCAGGCGCATCGCCTCGCGGGCCACGTCCTCATTGACCCCGGACAGCTCGAAGAGCACCCGGCCAGGCTTGACGTTCGCGATCCACCACTCGGGAGAGCCTTTGCCTGAACCCATCCGGGTCTCGGCCGGCTTCTTGGTCAGTGGACGATCCGGATAGACGTTGATCCAGACCTTGCCACCGCGCTTGATGTGACGGGTCATGGCGATACGCGCCGACTCGATCTGGCGGTTGGTGAGGTATGCACTCTCCATTGCCTGGATGCCGAAGTCGCCGAAGGCCAGCCTCGTGCCGCCTTTTGCTGCACCGGTCCGTTTCGGATGATGCTGCTTGCGGAACTTGATCTTGCGTGGAACCAGCACGGCTCAGCCCTCCTGTCCCGACGTTTCGGTCGGAGCAGGTGCCGCGGCAGTGACCTCGGCTGGCGCTGGCTCAGGCGTAGCGTCGGGCGCAACTTCAGTGCGTGTCGACTCAGGCGCAACTTCAGTGCGTGTCGACTCAGGCGCACCTTCGGTGCGAGGCGATTCAGGCGCACCTTCGGTGCGAGGCGATTCAGGCGCACCTTCGGTGCGACGCCGCGCTCCGCGATCCGGACGATCAGCACGGACCGGCCGATCACCGCGACCCGGGCGACCTGGACGGCTACGACCACCTGCCGCGTTGCGCGCGGCCTTCTGGGCCGCCCGCTCAGCGCGCGTGCCGGAAACATCGCCCTTGTAGATCCAGACCTTGACCCCGATCCGCCCGAACGTCGTCTTGGCCTCGTGGAAGCCGTAGTCGATGTCTGCCCGCAGCGTGTGCAGTGGCACCTGACCCTCGCGATAGAACTCCGAGCGGCTCATTTCTGCACCGCCCAGCCGCCCCGAGCACTGAATTCGAATGCCGCGGGCGCCGGCGCGCATGGCACTTTGCTGTGCTTTGCGCATAGCGCGGCGGAACTGCACTCGGGACGCGAGTTGCTCGGCTACGCCCTGAGCGACCAGCTGGGCATCGGTTTCAGGGTTCTTGACTTCGAGAATGTTCAGCTGGACCTGCTTCCCGGTCAGCTTCTCCAGGTCGCTACGAACACGCTCGGCCTCGGCGCCGTTGCGGCCGATGACGATGCCCGGGCGAGCGGTGTAGATATCCACCCGAACCCGATCACGAGTCCGCTCGATCTCCACCGAGGAGATGCCGGCGCGCTCCAAGCCCTTGGTCAACAGCCGGCGGATCTTGACGTCCTCGCCGATGTAGCTGGAGTAGAGCTTGTCGGCGTACCAGCGGCTCTTGTGGTCGGTAGTAATGCCGAGACGGAAGCCGTGCGGATTGATCTTTTGCCCCATGCTCATTTCTCCTTCGAGCGGGTGCTCGCTTGCCCGCGGACTGCCAGTTCGGTTCTGGGTTCGACGACGACGGTGATGTGACTGGACCGCTTGAGGATGCGGCCCCAGCCACCTCTCGCCCGCGGGCGGATCCGTCGGATGGTGACGCCCTGGTCGACAAACGCCTGGGAGACGTACAAGTCCGCCCGCCTCAGGTTGTCGCTCCGCTCGGCATTGGCAGCGGCGCTGGCGATCACCTTGTAGACCGGCTCGCTGGCCGCCTGCGGCGAAAACCTGCAGGTATTCAGCGCATCCTCGATGTCCATGCCGCGAATCATGTCCACGACGCGGCGAACCTTGGTCGGCGACATCCGGACCTGGCGCGCGATCGCGTACGAACCAGGACGGTCGCCGAGCAACGCCTGGCGGCGGGTGGGACGTGTGTCCTTGCTCATCTAAGTTCAGATTCCTTCTCTGTCAGCCGTTACCGCGCGTCAGCGGCGACGAGACTTTCGGTCGTCCTTGACGTGGCCGCGGAAAGTTCGGGTGGGCGCGAACTCCCCCAATTTGTGGCCGACCATCATCTCGGTAATGAACACCGGTACGTGCTTGCGGCCGTCGTGCACCGCGATCGTGTGACCGATCATGTCGGGCACGATCATGGAGCGGCGCGACCAGGTCTTGATCACATTCTTGGTCCCGCGTGCGTTCTGCACCTCGACCTTTTTGGTGAGGTGATCATCGACGAAGGGACCCTTCTTCAGACTGCGTGGCATCTCTTTTTCGTGCTCCTGCTCAGCGCTTCTTGCCGGTCTTGCGGCGACGGATGATCATGCGTGAACTTGCCTTGTTCTTGTCGCGGGTACGGCCTTCGGGCTTGCCCCATGGTGAGACCGGGTGCCGACCACCGGAGGTCTTGCCCTCACCACCGCCGTGTGGATGATCGATCGGATTCATTGCCACGCCGCGGACGCTGGGCCGCTTGCCCTTCCAGCGATTACGGCCGGCCTTGCCCCAGTTGATGTTTGACTGCTCGGCATTTCCCACCTCGCCGACGGTGGCGCGGCACCGCACGTCAACCATCCGCATCTCGCCGGACGGCATCCGGAGCGTGGCGTTCTTTCCCTCTCTGGCGACCAACTGGATGCTGGAACCAGCCGACCGGGCGAGCTTGGCGCCGCCACCGGGCCGGAGTTCGACCGCGTGGATCGTGGTCCCGACCGGGATGTTACGAAGCGGCAAGTTGTTGCCCGGCTTGATGTCGGCGCGCTCGCCTGCTTCAACCTGGCTGCCTTGACCAAGGCCTTCCGGAGCGATGATGTATCGCTTCTCCCCATCGGCGAAGTGCAGCAGGGCGACACGGGCGGTGCGGTTCGGGTCGTACTCGATGTGAGCGACCTTGGCCGGCACACCGTCCTTGTCGTAGCGCTTGAAGTCGATCAACCGGTACGCCTGCTTGTGTCCACCACCAATGTGCCGCGTGGTGATCTTGCCCGAGTTGTTCCGGCCACCGGTCTTGGGGTTCGGTACGACCAGCGACTTCTCCGGCGTGGATCGGGTGAGCTCGACAAAGTCAGCGACGCTGCTGCCGCGGCGGCCCGGCGTCGTTGGCTTGTACTTACGGATACCCATGTGATCTTTCCTTCGCTTCGCTGCTCAGCTGCCCGGTGAGGAGAAGATGTCGATGCGCTCGCCAGGAGCGATCGTGATGATCGCCCGCTTGGTGTCAGGACGCCTGCCAAAGCCGTACCTGGTGCGCCGCTTCTTGCCCGGCCGATTCAGCGTGTTCACCTCAGTGACCCGGACCTTGAACACCGTCTCCACGGCAATCTTGATCTCGGTCTTGTTGGCGTCCGGGGCAACCAAGAACGTGTACTTGTTCTCATCCAGCAGCCCGTAGCTCTTCTCGCTGACGACGGGCGCGAGCAGGATGTCGCGATGATCACGAACCTTGACGCTGCTCATTTCTCATCCTCCTCCGATGCGCCCTGAGGTTCCTCTGATTCCTGCCCTGAGCTTCCTCCGATGCGTCCTGAGCTTCCTCTGATGCGCCCTGAGCTTGTCGAAGGCGCCGTCCTGAGCCTGTCGAAGGGGCATCATCGCGGCCTTCGACGGGCTCAGTCCGCATGCTTGACTCACCACGATTGACGAAGGCCTGCAGCGCAGCCGAGGTGAAGACGACCTCATCGTTGACGAGTACGTCATAGGCGTTCAGTTGATCGACGACCAGCACATGCACCGTGACGACGTTGCGCAAGCTCAGCCAGGCGAGATCCTCGTCACGATGAATCACCACGAGCACCTTGTCGGATGTGGTGACGCCAGCCAGGGCGGCCAGCGCGGCCTTGGTAGCAGGCGCATCGCCTGACACCAGCTCCGCTACGACGTGGACCCGGCCATCGCGAGCCCGATCGGACAACGCACCGCGCAGTGCTGCGGTGATCATCTTCTTGGGGGTGCGCTGCGCGTAGTTGCGCGGCTGCGGGCCGTGCACGATCCCGCCGCCCACGAATTGCGGCGATCGCCTCGAGCCTTGGCGCGCGCGGCCGGTGCCTTTCTGACGGTACGGCTTTGCCCCGCCGCCGCGTACCTCGCCGCGAGTCTTGGTGGCATGAGTCCCCTGCCGCGCTGCTGCAAGCTGCGCGGTCACGACTTGGTGGATCAGGGGAATGTTCGCAGGCACGTCGAACAGCTCGGCAGGCAACTCGGCGGTGCCGGATTTGGCGCCTTTGGCATCGAGCACATCGACCGTACGGGTGTCGCTCATGCCGCATCTCCCTTCTTGGCAGCGGTCCGCAGGACGACCAAGCCACCCTTATTGCCCGGGATGGCGCCCTTGATCAAGATCAGGCCGCGGTCCGCGTCGACGCCGTGCACGACGAGGTTCTGGACGGTGACGCGCTCGGCGCCCATCCGCCCAGCCATCCGAAGCCCTTTGAAAACCCGCCCGGGCGTGGCACAGCCGCCGATGGAACCGGGTGAGCGGTGCTTGCGATGGACGCCGTGGGAGGCGCGCAGACCCGAGAAACCGTGCCGCTTCATGACGCCAGCAGTTCCCTTGCCCTTGCTCACACCGGTCACGTCAATAACGTCTCCCGCTGCGAAGACGTCAGCGCTGAGCTCCTGGCCGAGGGTGTATTCGCTGGCGTCGCTGGTCCGGATCTCGACCAGGTGCTTGCGCGGCGTGACCCCAGCCTTCTCGAAGTGACCGGCACTGGGCTTGGTCAGCTGCTTGGGCTTGACAGCACCGAAGCCGAGCTGGACGGCCGAGTAACCGTCGACATTGGGCGTGCGAACCTGGGTAATCACGCATGGCCCTGCCTGGACCACGGTGACCGGGACAACGCGGTTGCCGTCGTCCCAGAGCTGTGTCATGCCGAGCTTGGTGCCCAGCAGGCCCTTGACTGTGCGTTCTGTCTTGGTGGCGCTCATCGTTGATCGTCCTCAGAGCTTGATTTCAATGTCGACACCGGCCGGCAGGTCGAGCCGCATCAAAGAGTCGACGGTCTTGGGAGTCGGGTCGATGATGTCGATGAGACGCTTGTGCGTCCGCATCTCGAAGTGCTCCCTGCTGTCCTTGTACTTGTGCGGGGAGCGGATGACGCAGTAGACGTTCTTCTCCGTAGGCAGTGGCACCGGTCCGGCGACCTTCGCGCCAGTACGTGTCACCGTGTCGACGATCTTGCGCGCCGACGAGTCGATGACCTCGTGGTCGTAGGCCTTCAGCCTGATGCGGATCTTTTGTCCCGCCACCGTTCGTCCTTCTTCTCGTCCTAGGTTTACGGGTGTGATCAACACCCGCTCGCTCCGACCCCCGTGGTCGGGCGTGTCGGCCAACTTTCGGCGCACCACACCCACCATTTGCGTGCTGAGGAGGTGGCCCAGCCCTGGACCGGGCGTCCAGGCAACCGGGCAATCAAGGATCTCGCGGTTCGGCGACCTCACCATCAGGCTTGGTGTTCAGGCCTGACAAGCATGGCTCACCCCGGCGACCCCGTCGGAGCAACCTGACGATTCTGTCAGACACCTTCGGTCAGATCAAATTTTCGCCACAGGAAAGTAAACGCCCTAGTACCGCTATCTCTGGGGTGGGTATTGCTGGGGTGGATTTGGCTGACCTGGCGGCGGCTGAGGGCCAGGCTGCTGCGGTGGGTATTGCTGCTGGGGATATTGCTGAGGCGGGTACTGCTGCGGCGGGTACTGCTGAGGCGGATACGGCTGACCTGGCGGCTGCTGCGGCGGATACGGCTGACCAGGCGGCCGCTGCGGCGGGTAGGGCTGCATCGGATAGCCACCAGGTTGTTGTCCCGGAATGGAGGTCGGGTAGGCCGGAGCTGCCGCAACGGCGGCCGGCTTCTTTCCCAGCACGAGACCAAGGATGCCTGCCAACAGCAGCACACCCCCAGCGATCAGGCAGATGATCCCTGAAATTCTGCAAAGTGGCCGCGACACCACTGAGATTTGCGAGGCCCGGCACGTTGACGACGAGAATCTGGCTCGGATCGCTGGTGCTGTAGTAGGTCGACACCTTGTCACCCACCTTTGGCGGCGTAGCACCGGATGCCGCGCCTTGGCCGGTCTGCGTCTTACCCTGCTTGTCGGTGTAGGTCACAGTGACGATCACCGGGCTGGTCTGCTCGACCGACTTCACGGTTCCCTCGACAGGCCCGGTATATCCAGACTTGGCAAGCTCCTGCTCGAACGCGCCCTCGCCTTTGCTGGCGAGTACCGATCCGGCGAGTAGCCCACCGCCGGTCAAGAGCAGCAAGATCCCGAACACGATTCCAAGGATCTTCAGGGCCTTCATATTTCTGCCTCTTTTCTAGTGCTTGCTGCTCGCGCAATCGCGCTCTGTCTGATCGCGCATGTTCGCTAGGCGCCGCCGTCGTCGTCGCTCGCAGAGGAACGAACGCCTCTGCTCCCTCCTCCTCCGCGCGGCGGCGCGCGATTTGCCGACGCTCGCAGCAACGGGCTGCCCATCCTCCGACCCGGCGGCACGCACTTTTCCGACGCTGCAGAGCGCAAACCGTAACGCCACTCTCGCAATGACTCTATTGCCGCAGCGTCACAAAGAACGCCGGAGCTGCAGGATTACGTCGCAGCTGAATGACCAGCACAGCAGTCCGAGCGCGACCAGCAGGAATATGGTTGGCACCCAGTGCTGGCCGTGTGTCAGCCCGAAGATCAGGGCGGCGATCAGAGCGACAGCCTGGACCACCGCAACGACTTTCGCTGAATAGCGTGAGGGCAGCTGGGTCCGTAGTGCCGGCAGGACGAGTGACATGGCGACGTAGCCGTATCGCATCGCGCCGATCGCCAGCACCCACCAGCCGGCTATACCGAGCGCCGCAACCGCAATACTCAGGACCGCCAGCATTGCCGCATCGGTTTCCATATCGAACCGTGCACCGAAAGCGGTGGCTTCTCCCCTGGCTCGCGCGACCTTGCCGTCCAACCCGTCGAGTGTCAGGCACAGTGCGCTCACGATGATCATGGTCAGCACGCCGGTTGAGGTCAGGCCTTCGGCCAATGCTTGCAGGGCAAGTCCGGCCAGGAAACAGACACCCAGCCCTCGTGTCAGTGTGACAAGATCGGCGATGCGCAGGCTTCTGCTGCGGGAATACTTCGCCACCAGCGCCGCGAGCAGCAGAAAACAGAATGTCGCGGTGGATGCCGACAGCCAGCTCAGCCACCAACCGACCAGCGCAGCCCCGAGCAACACCAGTCCGGACGCAGCAACCAGCCAATACTCCGTACTGCTTCGCCTGCTTGTCCACAGCTGCGGCGACACAAGAGTCTTCATCACCGACTCAGACGACCAACAAGCCCCATGGGTTCAGCCTCTCAGCCGAAGGGGATCGGTTGCGGTACTCCCCGTCGGCGATGCGCAATCCTCCTGTAGCCCGGACTGTCGGCCGTTAGGCTCGCAGGAGTGAGAATCGGGGTGCGATGATGATCCGCGCCGGCGTCGCCGCCGGGCACCCGTCGACGGCGCAGGCCGGGGCTGACATCCTCTCCCAGGGCGGCAGCGCGGTCGACGCGGCCGTCTCGATGATGCTCGTCAGCTGCGCAGCGGAAACCATCTTCACCGGGTTGGGCGGCGGTGGCTTTGCGACCGTCTTCGATGCAGCAACCGGCCAGGTGCGCTGCCTGGACTTCTTCGTCAGCGTGCCGGGCCTTGGCGGCAAGCGTCCAAGTCACGCCAAGTCCATCGAAGTGATCTTCATCGGTCAGCACGTGCCGTACGAGATCGGACCGGCGACCGTGGCCGTACCCGGCATTCCCGCCGGGGCGCACTATTTGTGGCAGCGATGGGGCCGGCTGTCCTGGGGAGCCGTTACGGCAGCCGGGCGAGAAGCCTCGTACGGGACACCGTTCCCCGCCATGCACGCACAGGTGCTGCCTCGCGTTGCCGCGGCGATGTGCGTTGGAGAGGGAGTCGAGGTCTATCAGCGTCCAGATGGTTCCCTGCTGCACGCCGGCGACCCGCTGCGCCATCCTGATCATCACCGGGCGTATGAGCTGATGCTGCGTGATCCGCAAGCTTTCTATCACGGCGCGTACGCCGATGCTTTGGTCGTTTCGGTTGCCGACGGCGGCGCTCTCAGCCAAGAGGACCTCGATGCATATCACGTCATTGAATCGCCCCCGCGCACCATTCGGGTGAACGACTTCACGGTGCACGCCCGCGGTAATGATCTTGATGACCTACTCGGCACTATGGGCCGGGTAGCGCCGATGGTGCAGGAGGATCCGACAACTGATGCCACCTCGGCGGCGGCGCTGGTCGACGCCTTACGGGCACCGAGCAAGCGGGCCGAGACGACCAATGTCGTCGCGGTCGACGAGCGCGGCAACGGCTGCGTGATCACCACGAGTCTTGGTCTGGGTTCTGGGGTGTGGGTGCCGGGCTACGGGGTACACCTCAATTCGATGCTGGGAGAAGGGGAGCTGGTGAGAGGGCTGGTGCCCCCTGGAACTCGAATGGGCTCGATGATGTCGCCGCTGATCGCACTGGACGATCATGGACAGCTGGCCGCCATCGCCGGCGCCGCGGGCGGAAGCCGGATCCGGCCGGCCCTGGTGCAGTGCGTGCTCAGAATGCTGCGTGGCGCGGCGCCTCAGGATGCCATCGACGCGCCGCGGCTCAATGCGCTGCCAGATCTGGTGAGGCTGGAGCCTGGCTTCTTCTCCCACGTCATTCGCTCCCTCGAGGCGGCCGGTTACCAAACTGCGATTGCCGACCATCGCGACCCATACTTCGGCGGCGTCTCCGCTCTCAGCCCTCTCGGTGGCGGCGCCGACCCCCGGCGCAGCGGCTTCGTGATCATGTTGTGAGTTGGGAGAAACACGTGACCATCCCCTCCTCGACGTATCGGCTGCAGATCAATCGCCGATTCACCCTTGACGATGCGGCTCGACTGATCGGTTATCTCAGCGAGCTCGGTGTGGGCGCGGTCTACCTGTCACCGATACTGCAGTCGACGATGGGTTCCGATCATGGCTACGACACCACGGACGTTTCCAGCGTCGATCATGATCGCGGTGGCGAGCCTGGATTGACCCAGCTGTTGACCAGCGCCCGACTCGGAGGCCTTGGGGTGATCATCGACATCGTGCCGAACCATCTGGGCATTGAGCATCCGATCGAGAATCCAGCCTGGTGGGACGTGTTGCGGCTGGGCCAGGATTCGCCGTACGCCTCGTGGTTCGATATCGACTGGAGTCGGGGACGCATCGTGGTGCCGGTCCTCGGCGATGATCCACAGCTGAGCGTCGTGGACGGCGAGTTGCGCTACTTCGAACACCGCTTCCCGCTTGCGCCGGGAAGCTGGTCCGAGGGCGAGGATGCCACCGCGGTGCATGATCGCCAGCATTATGAGCTGATCCACCACTCGCGCGGCAACCAAGAACTGAATTATCGCCGATTCTTCGCGATCACCACCCTGGCAGGGGTACGCGCTGAGGATCCTGAGGTCTTCGCGGCCACGCATGCCCTGATCCGAACCTGGTGCGAAGACGGCGTCACCGGGTTGCGTATCGATCACCCCGACGGCTTGCGGGACCCGCTCGACTATCTGGATCGACTTCGATCCTTTGCCGCACAGCAATGGATCACGGTGGAGAAGATCTTGGAGCCCGGTGAGGAGCTGCCAGCCAGTTGGCCCGTAGCTGGTACCACCGGCTATGACGCCATGCGTGAGGTCAATGGAGTCTTCATCGACCATGATCATGAGCGGGATTTCACGCTCCTCTATCAGCGTCTCACCGGAGATCAACGCATGATCAGTGATCACATCGAGGCCGGCAAGCGCATGGCAGTCGAGGTATTGCTGCCGGCCGAGGTGCGACGGATGGCAGCTCTTGCACCCGACGTACCGGATGCCGCGGCCGCCCTTGCTGAGGTGGCGATTGCCTTCGATGTCTATCGCTCCTACCTGCCGGAAGGCGTTGCTGATCTTGATCGCGCCATCGCAACCGCCAAGCAGCGCAGGCCCGAACTCGCCGCTGCATTGATCAGCTCAGCCCCCGTCTTCATGATCAATGTGATGACCTCGCCTTACGCATGCAGCAGCTGAGCGGCGCCGCAATGGCCAAGGGAGTCGAGGACACCGCCTACTACCGGTACTCGCGGTTTATTGCGCTCAATGAAGTCGGCGGCGATCCGGGAGAGTTCGGCATTCCGCTGCACGATTTCCATGCCCTGCAGGTCGCTCGTCAGGACCGGCTGCCCGCCTCCATGACCAGCTTGTCGACCCACGACACCAAGCGCGGTGAGGATGTTCGCGCCCGGTTGGCCGTGCTGTCGGAGATTCCCGAGCCGTGGGCCGATTTCGTCGAGCTGTTCTTGAGCATGACCGCAATCCCGAATCGGCTTTTCGGCTACTTCGTTGCACAGACGCTGGTCGGGCGTAGGCCCGATCGAGCCCGCCCGCCTGCACGCGTACGCCGAAAAGGCCATGCGTGAGGCCAGCGATGGCACCACCTGGACAGCTCCGGATGCAGCCTTCGAAAAGGCGGTGCATGATGCGGTCGACGCGGCGTACGAGGAACCGCGACTCCGCGCAGCGTGGGATCAGATGGACGGACTCGTCACGGCTCCGGGCCGGTCGAACTCGCTTGGTCAGAAGCTCGTGCAACTGACCATGCCGGGCGTTCCGGATGTTTACCAGGGCACGGAACTGTGGGACGACTCTCTGGTGGATCCCGACAACCGACGACCGGTTGATTTTGCTCGACGCATCCAGCTGCTCGAAGAGCTCGGCGACGGCCCGCCCAGCATCGACGAGACGGGTGCGGCGAAGTTGTGGATCACTCGGCAGGCCCTTCGGCTGCGCCGTGCCCGGCCGGACTGGTTCAACGGCTACCGGCCGGTGGTCGCGAGCGGTGCCGCGCATGATCATCTCATCGGCTTCGATCGGGGCGGGGCGATGACGCTGGCCACTCGACTGCCCATCGGCCTCGCTGCTTCAGGTGGTTGGCGAGATACCACCGTGGAACTTCCCGGCAGCTACGTTGATGTGCTCACGGGCCGCCGATGGAGCGAGACCGTGGCTGTGGAAGACCTGCTAGCCGCGTACCCCGTTGCTCTACTCGCGAGTGAGTAGCAGGGGTCTACTCGAGAACGAACGTCACCAGCAAGTTGACGCGGTAAGCGACGACGGCGCCGTTCTCGATCTCGATCGACTGCTCCTTGACCCAAGCCGAGGTGACACCGCGAAGTGTCGAGGTGGCCCGATCAAGACCAACCTTGACGGCGTCTTCGAAACTGCTGTCGGACCTGGCGCTGATCTCGGTGACGCGAGCGACGGTGCCTGCCACGATGACCTCCTAGAGTCACAAGCTGGATGGAACGATCAAGAGTTGCATCCCATCTAACTCCCGCCACCGCGCGGCAAGGAAAGACCCCGGACTTCTGGCGAAGTCCAGGGTCTTCCTTGATCAGATTTGCCCGTAAGGGCGACTACTTGATGATCTTCGTTACCCGACCGGCGCCAACCGTACGTCCGCCCTCACGGATTGCGAACTTCAGCTCTTCCTCCATAGCGATCGGCTGGATGAGCTGCACGGACATGTCGGTGTTGTCGCCCGGCATGACCATGTCGGTGCCCTCCGGAAGGTTCACCACACCGGTCACGTCAGTCGTACGGAAGTAGAACTGCGGACGGTAGTTGTTGAAGAACGGCGTGTGCCGGCCGCCCTCCTCCTTGGACAGGACATAGACGCGAGCCTCGAAGTCGGTGTGCGGCGTTGTGGTGCCAGGCTTGATCACGACCATGCCGCGCTCGACGTCCTCACGCTTGGTGCCGCGCAGCAGCAAGCCGACATTCTCGCCCGCCTGACCCTCGTCAAGCAGCTTGCGGAACATCTCCACACCGGTGACGGTGGTGGTCTGCTTGATGTCGCGGATGCCGATGATGTCCACGGTCTCCATGACCTTGATCACGCCGCGCTCGATGCGCCCAGTGACCACGGTGCCGCGGCCAGTGATCGTGAAGACATCCTCGACCGGCATCAAGAATGGCTTGTCCACCTCGCGGATCGGCTGCGGGATGTAGTCATCGACCGCATCCATCAGCTCCATCACGGCGTCGCCCCACTTGTCGTCGCCATTCAGCGCCGGCAGTGCGGCAACCCTGATGACCGGGAGGTCATCACCGGGGAACTCGTACTCGCTCAGCAACTCGCGAACCTCGAGCTCGACCAGCTCCAAGATCTCTTCGTCATCGACCATGTCGCACTTGTTGAGCGCAACAACGATCGCAGGTACGCCGACCTGGCGGGCCAGCAGCACGTGTTCGCGGGTCTGTGGCATGGGGCCGTCAGTGGCGGCAACGACGAGGATGGCGCCGTCCATCTGAGCTGCACCGGTGATCATGTTCTTGATGTAGTCGGCGTGACCGGGGCAGTCCACGTGCGCGTAGTGACGCTTCTCGGTCTGGTACTCCACGTGCGCGATCGAGATCGTGATACCGCGCTGGCGCTCTTCAGGCGCCTTGTCGATCTGCTCGAAGGCCGACACTTGGTTGAGTGTCGGGAACTTGTCGTGCAGCACCTTGGTGATCGCCGCGGTCAGCGTGGTCTTTCCGTGATCGATGTGTCCGATGGTGCCGATGTTGACGTGCGGCTTTGTCCGCTCGAACTTCGCCTTTGCCACTGAGGCTCCTCCTGGATGTACGCCACGCCGGTCGCGTGGCGTTTCGTTCTTGGGTTATTGGTCAGGTGGCCGGTTTGACCCGGCCTAAGTTTTGTGGACGATTCCCGTCAGGTCAAACGGAATCGTCCACTGCTCGCCACACGGGCTGATGAGCGCTTGGATCATTCACCCCGCGCCTTCTGGATGATCTCCTCGGCGATGGTCTTCGGCGTCTCCGCGTAGGAATGGAACTCCATCGAGTACGACGCCTGCCCGGACGTCTTGGACCGCAGGTCCCCGACGTAGCCGAACATCTCCGACAGCGGAACCAGCGCCTCGACGACCTTGTTGCCATGCCGGTCGTTCATTGCCTGAACATGACCGCGCCTGGCGTTGAGATCACCGATCACGGTGCCGAGGTAGGTCTCCGGCGTCGTGACCTCGACCGCCATCACCGGCTCCAACAGCGCCGGATCTGCACGCCGTGCCGCCTCCTTGAACACCATCGAGCCGGCAACACGGAACGCGAGCTCGGAGGAGTCGACATCGTGATAGCCACCGTCGACCAGGGTGACCTTGACGTCCTCAACCGGATAACCCGCAAGTACACCGAATTGCATGGCGTCTTGAACGCCCTCGTCGACCGCCGGGATGTACTCCCTGGGGATGCGTCCGCCCGTGATCTGATTGACGAACTCATACCCTGAGCCAGCCGGCAGCGGTTCCACGTTGATGATCACCTTGCCGTACTGGCCGGAACCACCCGTCTGCTTCTTGTGGGTGTACTCCACCTTCTGCACCGGGCGGCGCAGGGTCTCGCGATAAGCCACCTGCGGCTTGCCGATGTTCGCTCCGACACGAAACTCTCGCTTCATCCGATCGATCAAGATCTCCAGATGCAGCTCGCCCATCCCGGCGATGATCGTTTGACCCGTCTCATCATCGGTGTGCACGCGGAACGTCGGGTCCTCTTCGGCCAACCGCTGGATTGCCATGCCCAGCTTTTCTTGGTCGGACTTGGTCTTCGGTTCGATAGCCTGCTCAATCACAGGTGCCGGGAAGTCCATGGACTCCAGCTGCACCGGATGTGCCATGTCGCACAGCGTCTCGCCGGTCGTCGTGTCCTTGAGACCCATCACGGCAACGATCTGTCCGGCACCGACCGAGGCGATCTCCTGCCGCTTGTTGGCGTGCATCTGATAGATCTTCCCAATGCGTTCCCGGCGACCCTTGGTTGCGTTCAGCACCGTCGAGCCCGCCTCGAGCTTGCCTGAGTAGAGGCGGATGTAGGTCAGCCGTCCGAGGTGCGGGTCGGCCGCGATCTTGTACGCCAAGGCCGCGAACGGATCCGAGTCGGTGGGGTGCCGCTCGATCTTGACCGACTCGTCGCCGGGCTTGAAACCGATGATGGCCGGCACATCGAGCGGAGACGGCAGGTAGGCGATCACGGCGTCCAGCAACGGCTGCACACCCTTGTTCTTGAAGGCGCTGCCACAGAGTACGGCAGTGATCTTGGATGCCAGCACCGCGCGGCGAATCGAATCCTGGAGCAGCTCCGGGGTGATCGAATCCTCGTCGGTCAGGTAGGCCTCCATCATGTGATCGTCATGATCGGCCACCAGCTCGATCAGCGCATGACGTGCCGCCTGCGCCTGATCGACCAGGTCGGCGGGAATCTCTTCGACCGTGTAGTCCTCGCCGATCTTGGTCTCACCGCGCCAGGTGAGCGCGCGCATCTTGATCAGGTCCACAACACCGATGAAGTTCGCCTCCGAGCCGATCGGCAGTTGCACGACGGCCGGTATGGCGTTCAGTCGCTCCTTGATCGTCTCGACGCAGTGCTCGAAGCTGGCGCCCGTACGGTCCAGCTTGTTGACGAAGCAGATACGTGGCACCCGGTACCGATCCGCCTGCCGCCACACGGTCTGGCTTTGTGGCTCAACGCCGGCGACGCCATCGAAGACCGCCACGGCACCGTCGAGCACCCGCAGCGAACGCTCCACCTCAATGGTGAAGTCCACGTGCCCAGGAGTGTCGATGATGTTGATCTGGTGATCTTTCCAATGGCACGTCGTAGCGGCGGAGGTGATCGTGATCCCCCGCTCCTGCTCCTGCTCCATCCAGTCCATGGTCGCGGCGCCCTCGTGCACTTCACCGATCTTGTAGTTGATACCGGTGTAGAAGAGGATGCGCTCGGTCGTCGTGGTCTTGCCCGCGTCAATGTGGGCCATGATCCCGATGTTGCGGACCTTGGACAGGTCAGTCTTAATATCGACAGCCATATGTGAATCTCTCTGAGTTGTCAGCGTTTCAGCGGCCTATAGCCAGCTGAGAGGCTGACAAGTCGGCGTAATTACCAGCGGTAATGGGCGAAGGCCTTGTTGGCCTCAGCCATCTTGTGAGTGTCCTCGCGGCGCTTGACTGCGGCGCCCAAGCCGTTCGAGGCGTCGAGGATCTCGTTCATCAGCCGCTCGGCCATGGTCTTCTCGCGACGCTGCCGCGAGAAGCCCACCAGCCAGCGCATGGCCAACGTGGTGGCGCGGGCGGGTTTGACTTCGACCGGCACCTGGTACGTCGCGCCGCCAACCCGGCGGCTCTTGACCTCGAGTGAGGGCCGCACGTTGTCGAGCGCACGCTTGAGGGTCTGCACCGGATCCACCCCGGTCTTGGTGCGCGTCCCCTCCATCGCGGTGTAGACGATGTTCTGCGCAACCGTCTTCTTGCCGTTCCACAAGATCTTGCTGACAAGTTGGCTCACCAGCGGCGACCCGTACACCGGGTCGGCAATCACCGGGCGCTTCGGCGCGGGACCCTTCCGAGGCATTACTTCTCCTTCTTCGCGCCGTAGCGGCTGCGAGCCTGCTTGCGGTTCTTCACTCCCTGGGTATCCAGCGAGCCGCGGATGATCTTGTAGCGAACGCCCGGCAGATCCTTGACGCGGCCCCCGCGTACCAGCACCATCGAGTGCTCCTGCAGGTTATGGCCGACACCCGGGATATATGCGGTGACCTCGATCCCAGAGGACAGCCGGACACGAGCGACCTTCCGGAGCGCCGAATTGGGCTTCTTCGGCGTGGTCGTGTACACCCGAGTGCACACGCCGCGACGCTGAGGCGAACCCTTGAGCGCAGGCGTCTTGGTCTTGCTCACCTTGTCCTCTCGGCCCTTGCGGACCAGCTGCTGAATTGTGGGCACCGCGTTGTATCTCTTTTCTTTATGTCGAGTGGCTGCGACCCTTCGGATGTTCCGAGCGGTCAGGCGTGCGAACACCGCCGGTACAAAGACATTCGGGCACGCACAAAGTGTCGGGCAAGCCCGAACACAACGATCTAGGCTATCTGCTGCTTATGCCGGGGTCAAAAAATCGCCGCTTCAGCCAGCTAGCCGTTTGTTTAGCAAGAGAGGCGCCGGTTCTATTCCCACACTTGCTGCCCAACAAATGAGGAGCTACTGGGCTCTCCTGGCTAGTCCATCAAGAAGACCTCGCGGCGGCGCACCATCTCGAGCGTGCCGCGGTCGAGGTAGGACTCAGCGGCCAGTAGCCGCGGGAGCAAATTGCGCTCGATCGTGGTCGCCCGGAAAACGAGGCCAATGCTGACCTGATGATCGGGTTGATGAATGACCTCGATCGGATCGCCTGTCCTGATGGTGCCGGCGCCGATCACGCTGAGGTAGGCCCCCGGCCGGCCGGCGGCGGTGAACCGTCTTCGCCCAGCCCTTCTCGCCCATCCAGCCTCGGAAGGTTGCACAGGGGATGCGGGGCGCCGTCACCTGCAGAACGACCTCCGAACCGACCCGCCAGCGCTCACCGATCCGCGCATCGTTGATCTCCAGGCCCACGGTTGTGAGGTTCTCGCCGAAGAACCCACTCGGGAGTTCGCGCTCGAGCCTTCGCTCCCACTCGTCCAGGTCCTCACGTTGAAAGGCGTACACGGCTTGACTGTCGCCGCCGTGGTGCTTGCCGTCGCCGATGAAGTCCCCGACCAGTCCGCTGCCCAGACCGCTGGTCTTCGGCCCAGGTGCCCGAACCTTGACGGCCTCTAGCGTGGGTTGCTTCCCGATGCCCGTCCAGCCTGTCTCCTTGTGCGGATTGGGGCGCGGACGTCCGATATTGACCGAGTCGAGCCGTGCCACGGTGACAGGCTACGTGTCAGCCGCGAAGAAAGGCGGTGACGTCTCGGAAGAATTCGGGGCTGGTGACCAGTGCATGGCCCCGATTTCGATACATGATCAGCTTTCCGTTCGGCAGCCGGAACGCCGTCTCCGCAAACATTTCCGGGGTCCAGAAGAGGTCTTGCGCACCGCAGACCACCAGTGTCTCGGTTGAGATGTCGCGAAGCCGGTCTCGCACGTCAAAGGCATCCTCTGCTCGCAGCATGGCAATCGTGTCGGTCGGGTTCTCGATCGTGACGCGCTTGGCAGCAAGCATTGCCAGTGGTGCCAGCAAGGCCCGGATCCAGCGCCATCGGATCTTGACTTGGAGCAGAGTCGAGGATGAGCTCGGGCGAATAGCCACCTTTCTCTTCGACCGTACGCAGCATCTTCTCCTGAGCGTGCTTGGCAAGCGGCCCGAGCGTGTACGCAGCACAGGCAATCACGGCCTTGCGCAGCCGCATCAGGCCGATCCGCGATCAGTTGGAGGGCGAGAGATCCACCAGTGCTAGCGCCGAGCACGTCTACCGGCTGACCGAAGTGATCGAGGATCGCGTCGGCATGCCGTTCGGCAACCTCAGCGAAGCTGATATCCGGCGCCATTCCCGGCCATCGGTTGGTGAAGTAGACCTCGAAACCGGCCCGGGCCAACGGATTGATCGTTCGCAATGTGAGGGTTCGCTCAAGGCCGGGCTTCGGATTGCGATGGTTTGGCGTCGAGCCGCACAGATAGACCAGCGGCTCGCCGGACCCAACTGCGAGGTAGGGCAAACCGCCGCTGAACGTCCCTTCCCGAACATCGCTGGTCACCATGGGCTCATTCTGCTCCGTGGTTCTGCTCATCACTGGGCGCTGTGCATCAACTGTGAGCTGCTGTGTGCGCCGTATGAATGAACCGATTTGCTGAGAGCGGGCCTTCATCGCGGCTCTAGCCTGTGATGAGCAGACCGCCTGCAGCTACGCACCTTCCGATCCAGGAAAGAGTTGATCATGATGCGGATCGACCACCGAGAAGAAGACCTGGAGAACCATGATCGCGGCCTCGACTACGATCTGCCACGTCTGCTGCACCGGCGCGGCATGCTCAAGCTGGTAGCTGGCGTCGGACTTGCCGGGGCGGGTCTGATCACGCTCGGCGGCCTGCGCGTCTGAAGGCGACGCCGCTCAGGCCACCCAGACCAGCGACACCGCCGACGGCGAGATACCAGAGGAAACATCCGGCCCATATCCGGGCGACGGCTCCAATGGGGCGAATGTGCTGACCCAGAGCGGCATCGTACGCAGCGACATCACCTCGAGCTTCGGATCGAGTACGACCAAGGCCGAGGGCGTACCGCTCAGCATCACCATGACGATCAACGACTTCGCGAAAAACAAGTCACCGCTGGCGGGCGGCGCTGTGTACCTGTGGCACTGCGACCGCGAAGGTCGGTATTCCCTCTATTCCCAAGGTGTCACCAACGAGAACTATCTGCGTGGCGTTCAAGAGGCCGACGATGGTGGCCAGGTGCGATTTACCACGATCTTCCCGGCCTGCTACTCAGGCCGCTGGCCGCATATTCACTTCGAGGTGTACCCGAGTCTGGCCAAGGCGACCAACAGTGCGAACAAGATCGCTACGTCCCAGATGGCGCTTCCCGAGGCGACCGCGAAGGCAGTTTACGCAACGAATGGATACGAGCAGAGCGTGAGCAATCTGAGCCGCGTGAGCTTGGCCAGCGACAACGTCTTCAGCGATGGATACGACCTGCAGATCCCGAAAGTGAAGGGCGACCCGTCCAGCGGTTACCAACTCACCTTCAGTTGCGCCGTCTGAGCCGTCGAACCGCTTGCCCATTCGAGGAGCTCAATGCCCGCTGATGCGTCGGTACGTTCCACTCAGAAAGTCCTCCATCTGGGCGCTGTCATTGAGTCGTAGCCGAATCCGGTAGCTGAGCTGATCGTCAGCGACGGCGAAACGATGCTCAGCCGCTCCTCGTGGCGTCGTTTTCTGCATGATCAACTCACCGTTCTGCCAGCCGCCATGCGCCGGCTGCGGCGGGTATCCGTAGGAGTCGAAGAACCACCAGAGGATCGGCGTCGGCGTAGCCGGAGAGATCACCTCAGCGTTGTCGATCATGAACACTCCGTGTCCGGAGAACTCCTCGGCGTCAGCCCGCACCTGCCGGTAGTCCTGCAGCACGACTTGACCACCGACGTCCAGCTTGAAGACGATCATCGCCCGCGCCGATGTCGCCGGGGCCCACGGTGAGGCAGCCTGCTGTTCGATACCTGTCCAGTTGCCGAGTAGTGGCAAGAAGAGTTCGCGGAGCCGCACGCCCCTATTCTGAGCTGCAGTCGGGCTTGGCGATTCTTTTGTTGGCGACTTTCTGGCCGCGCTGGTACGAAGGAGGGCAGTTTCGTGGACGTCATACTGCTTCCGTCCAACCGTCCTCCCGATCGCTTCTACCGCGGCGGCCGGAAGATCACGGATTTCCGGAGAGAGCCGCCCGGCGGCGACCGCGAGCCGGAGGATTGGGTTGCATCGACCACGATGCTTGCCGGTGAGGAATCCCTTGGCCTCAGCGTCCTTCCCGACGGTCGATCCTTGAAGGCCGCGATCGACGAGGATCCTCGCGCCTGGCTGGGAGATGCGCATGTGGAGCGCTTCGGCGCCGACACGCGCCTGCTCGTCAAGCTGCTGGATGCCGGTCAGCGCCTTCCGGTGCATGCCCATCCGCATGCCTCGTTCGCGGCTCAGTACCTCGGCAGGACGCACGGCAAAGCCGAGGCCTGGTACATCGTCGAAGGCGGAGACGTGTACCTCGGCCTGAGACAAGACCTGACCGTCGGCGACCTCAAGTCGCTGGTGATCAGCCAGGATGTCGAGACAATGCTTGGCCTGCTCCACCGAGTCGAGGTGCATTCGGGCGATGTCGTCTATGTGCCGCCCGGTGTTCTGCACGCGATCGGCGAAGGTGTTTTCCTGGTGGAGTTGCAAGAGCCCGAGGACCTGTCGATCCTCTTGGAGTGGCGTGACTTCGAGTTGGACGGTGAACGTGACGGACATCTCGGGCTTGGATTCGATCTCGCGCTAGAGGCTGTCGAATGCCGCAGCCGAGGTAGCGAGGAGATCCGCGAGCTGGTACGTCCGGCCGGGTTCGGGTCTTCGGTTCTGCCAGCCGCGGCAGACCCGTATTTCCGACTGGAGCGCGTTGCGCTGAACGGCGAAGCGACGCTCGACCCCGGCTTGGCTGTCCTGGTGATGCTCACCGGCGAGGCCGATGTCGAGGACGGACGCCGAACGCATGTGGTAAGCGGCAACACAGCAGTTGCGCCAAACGCGTACGGACACCTCAGGCTCCACGGCCGCGGTGAGCTGCTGGCCTGCCGGCCACCCCTGCCAGCGTGAACGTTCGCAGCCCGCCTGTGGTTCCGGGTCTTAATCACCTCCCGGGGACGAGGAGTAGACCTCGATATCTGAAGCCTTGACGGCAGCCCACACTTCGCTGCCAGGCCTTAAGTCCAGGTCGGCGACCGCCGACGGCGTGATTTCGGCCAGAATGCTCGACGTACGGTCGGGAACTTCACCAACTTCCACGCGTACGCCTTCACCATGCGGCTCGAGTGTGACTAGGCGGCCTGCCCACAGGTTGCGAGGGGATCCGTCGGGACGGTGCACGAACAAGGAGACTGCTGCCGGCCGGAACGCGACGTAGACCTCCCCTGAGACGGGCTCCGCCAGCTCGACAAATCCTCCGCTGGGCAGCAGCACCCGGTGACCTTCGCCGCGGCCCGCCAGCAGATTGAGGCCGACGAGTCTGGCGACGTAGTCGGTTCGCGGCCGGCGGGCCACATGCAGCGGAGTCCCCTGCTGCACGACGCGGCCATGCTCGATGACGATAAGCCGATCTGCCAGCACGGAGGCGTCGATCGGGTCGTGCGTCACGAGCAACGTTGCACCGGAGAAATCGGCCAGGTGGCGACGCACCTCCGTGCGTACCAGCAGATGGGTTTTGGCGTCGAGGGCAGCGAGCGGCTCATCCAGCAAGAGCAACTGAGGCTCGGTCGCGAGAGCCCGGGCCAGTGCCACTCGCTGAGCTTGGCCCCCAGACACTGAGCGCGGCTTAGCATTCGCGAGATCAGCAATGCCCACGCGTGACAGCCACACCGCAGCACGCTGCCGCGCGTCACGCTTTTCCACTCCGCGCACCAGCGGCGCCAAATGCGACATTGTCGAGCACTGTGAGGTGGGGAAACAGCAGATAGTCCTGAAACACCACTCCTATCGGGCGCTCGTGCGGCGCTCGATGGATGCCAGACCCGGCATCCGCAACGAGGCTTCCATCGATCGTGATGTGACCCGAGGTGAGCCGAAGCAGTCCCGCCAGCGCCCGCAGCGCGGTGGACTTTCCGGCGCCGTTCGGGCCGAGCAATGCGACTACCTCTCCAGCCCCTATCTCGAGCTCGAGGTCCAGGGTGAAGTCGCCGCGGCGTACGCCAAGATCGGCCGACAACTCCGCTACCACCTGTTCACCCAGCGTTCCCGGAGCAGAGCCAGTACGGCGACTGATACGCCCAGCAGCAGCACCGACAGCAGCAATGCCGAGCCAGGATCGGTTTCCAAGGCCAGATAGACCTCGAGTGGCATGGTGCGCGTCGTGCCCGGAAAGTTGCCCGCGAACGTGATCGTCGCACCGAATTCGCCCAGAGCGCGGGCCCAAGCAAGCACGGCACCGGCCGCGATGCCGGGCCCTATCAGCGGCAAGGTGACGCGCCGAAAGACCGTCACCGGCCGCGCTCCCAGAGTTGCGGCTGCCTCTTCGTAGCGACGATCAGAAGCGCGCAGTGCACCCTCCACAGACAACACGAGAAAGGGCAACGCCACGAAGACCTGGGCCAAGATCACCGCGTACGGGGTGAAGGGGAATGCGAAACCAGTGAGCTGGTAAAGCGGTCGACCGAGCAGTCCCGCCCGGCCGAGCACGGTGAACAAGGCGACTCCCCCAACGACGGGCGGCAATACCAAGGGGATCGTGATCAGCGCGCGCAGCAGGGACGCGCCACGCAGGTTCGGCCGTGCGAGTAGCCAGGCAAGTGGCACACCGATGAGCAGCACAATGATCACCGAGACAGTGGCAGTGATCAGGGAGAGTTTCAGTGCCTGCAGCGCGCCGGCACCAGTGAGAACATCTCCAGCCTCGGCCCACGGGGCACGGATCACCAGCCCGACGAGTGGCAAGACCAAGAACAGCAAAGCTATGGCGGCCGGCACAGCGAGCAGCAATGGAACGCGGCTCTGCCAGGGTGGCGGGTCAGTCGTGCGGGCACCGGCGGCGCGTTTGGTCGCCGGTCCTGCGCCGCTCAGGGTCGGCTCAGAGTCAGGGCTGGGCAAAGCCCGCCTTGGCCAGCACCGCCTGGCCCTCGGGCGAGAGAACGTAGTCCACAAAGGCCTGCGCCACTGCTGGGTTCTTCGAGTTCTTCAGAGTAGCGATGGGATAGGTATTGATCGCCTGCTGCGCCTCAGGGAATTGGATCCCGTCGACCGTGTCTCCTGCGGCTATCACATCGGTTTTGTAGACCAACGCAGCATCGACTTCGTCAGATGCGACTTTCTGCAGGGTCGCCTTGACATCCTGCTCCAAGGTGTCTGGCTTGGGGACGATCTTCGCCTCTGCGAAGACCTTGACCGCCGCTGCGCCACAAGGCACCTGCGGCGCGCACAGCGCGATCCTTCGGCTCTCGTCTCCGAAGTCTTTCAATCCTGTGATCTTGTGTGGATTGCCTTTAGGCACAGCGATTTCGAGGGTGTTGGACACAAAGTCCTTCGGCGTATTCGCGGCACCGGCTGCCGTCACGGTCTTCATCGTTGCTGGACTTGCCGCCGCGAACACGTCGGCCGGGGCGCCCTGCACGATTTGGGTTGCCAGCGTGGCGCTTGATCCGAAGCTGAAGGTGACCTTGCTGCCCGGATTCTTCGCCTCGAAATCCTTGCCGATCTGGGTGAACGCCTCGGTGAGAGATGCAGCTGCGAGAACGGTGATGGCTCCGCCGGCCGATGAGCCCTCGGCACTGGGGGATGGAGCGGTTGCTTGGGGCTGGCGCCGCCGCCGCAGGCCGAGAGCAGGAGGCCGAGGACCGCGGCGATGGCGATCAACACCAGACGCTTACCGGTCTTGGGGACGAATGTTGTGTTCATAGATCTGCTGGCACCTCGACGACGACGTGGGTGGATTTCACCGAGGCCACCGCGAGCACCCCGGGTTCGAGCTGGAGCTCGGTTGCCGCCTCAGCTGACATCAGCGAGACGATCCGAAAAGGACCACACTGCATGTCGACCTGAGCCATGACAGAGTCCTTGATCACCCGGGTCACCAGTCCCGTGAAACGGTTTCGAGCGCTTTCGGCGACTGGCGTGCCCAGATCGGGTGTCGTGGCTATCTCTTGAGCATGTGCGGCGAGCTCGGCCCCGTCGATCGTGGCTGGGCCGCCGCTGGTGGCATGCAACCGACCGGAATCGATCCAGCGGCGTACGGTGTCGTCCGAGACCCCGAGTAGCGCGGCAGCTTGTGCGATCCGATAATGCGGCACGAAAAGTGATACTAGTCCGCTTATGCGGATTTCTTTGCACACCTGTGGCGACACGGGTTGACTCGGAATGTCGGTGCTGGCTCTTCTGCCCTCAAGACAACAGACTTCCTTCTGTGATCTCTGCTCGGGGCAGGGTCATCGTGATCACCGGCGCGATGGCAGCGGGAAAGTCGACGGTGGCCGACCTGCTGGCCATTCGGCTGCCCAGGTCGGTTCACATCCACGGCGACATGTTCCGCCGGATGGTGGTAAACGGTCGCGCGGACATGACGCCGAATCCAAGCCCGGATGCAATCGCTCAGCTGAATCTGCGTTACGACTTAGCGGCCATGGCCGCGGACCGCTACGCCGAGGCCGGCTTCGACGCCATCGTTCAGGACGTGATCTTGGGCAAGGACCTGGCCGACTTCGTCAAACGCATTGCGTCGCCGGATCGATATCTGGTGGTGCTCTCACCCCGCGTCTCCGCGCTGGAATGGCGCGAGGAACAGCGTATGAAGACCGGATACGTCCACTTTTCTCCCGACGCTCTGGATGCGGTACTGCAAAGGGAGACAGCACAGATCGGCTATTGGCTGGATTCCAGTAGCCAGACCCCGGATGAGACGGTGCAGGACATTCTCGCGAATCTGCAACGGGCGGCGGTGTAGGGCTGACCTGATGAAGGGTCGCGCTGCGTGTTTAGACGACAGATAGCGATTGGCGCGTCATCGGGTTCGGAGACTTAGCTCGCCTGACCTGCCACAGCCGTGTTGCGAGCATGATGAGGCACGAGAACCAGACTGCAAGGACGGCGCGCTGCAGCAGGCCTGCCCATGGCTGCAACGGAGCTGAGGACGGTATGGCGAAAGCGACCAGCACAACAAAGAGGAGCGCCAACGCCACGCTGGTGGTCAGGGTGTAGCGGGTAAGACCTCGCCACCGGGCGTCTGGGCGTAGACACCAGGACAAGATGGCCAGACCGACCCATGTACTCAGGAAGAAGACCGCGCCGTTCGGCTGGTGCAATCCAGTCGGATCGTACGTCTGACCGTCGGCATTCTCGCGGAGCGGAAACAGGCCGGCCATCAGTAGACCGACCGCCCACCACAGCAACGATCGCGGACGCAATCCGCCGACGTCTCGTTCGCAGCCCAAAACCCAGCCCTGCGCCGAAGATCATCATCAGGATGCCGAAAATAAAGAAGTTGAGTTGCTGAATCCAGCCGTTCGGACCAGCCTCGAGCGCACTCACTGTTTCGGCGATGGGATCGTACTCATCATGTCGAAACAGTCCCTGGACGATAAACCCGACAGTGAAAAGCAGCGGTCCAATCATGCCGGCGACGGCTCCAATCGCGATGAGGTTCCCTTGGCCAATCCGGCCGGGCAACTCCGAGGCCGTCTGTTGCTGTGTTGTCATGCTTGGACGTTAGGGAGGAAGAGGATGTCTGGCATCGGGGCGAGCACTCAAGCTTGATCCGCTCGACATGGGTGTTTCTGCCCAGTGAGGCGTCGCAGTGTTCGATCCCGCTTGACAGCCGGCTGCGTACGCGCTAACGAAGGTGAGAGATTTTCCGATTCCCGTCCGGAGCGGGAGCCCGTCCCGTGACGCCCGGGAATGAGGGGTCCGAACGTGAGGCCATGACAGCAACCAGGCTCGGCCAGGTCCGTGCGCCGGAAGCTACCGGGCTCCCGCTCGACCAGCCTGTGGTCGTCGCAAGGTCGCGGTCCCCAGCACTCGCGGTGCGTTTCGGGCTTGCGGGGGTGGCGGTGGCCGCGGCCGTCGTCGGCTGGGTGCTCTTCGGCGACACCGATCCATCGCTGTGGAGCTGGGAGGCGCTACTGGCCGGTGCGGGAGCTCATGCCGGCGGCCATCGCCTTCTCAATCGGCGGCGCGGTGCTACTCGGATATCGCAAGGCGCGCTGGCCCGCCGGCGCTTTGTTGATCTGCGGACTGCTGGCCGGGCTTGCCCTGCTGTTTGCCGGGCTCTGGTGGGACAGAATGCTGAAGCACGGCGGGTTCACGCCATGATCCCCTGTTCTCGCAAACGGCATCGCGACCGACCTCTTCATAGGGCTCTCGCTGACGGTATTGCCTCAGCTCTACCCCGACGGACCGCTGCCCGGAAGGCTCTGGAAGGTCCTGCTCGGCGTCTCGGCCGGACTGGTCGTGATCGCGACGCTAAAGAATGCGTACAACTTCCCGACCATCGACGATCAAGTCGAGTGGTACTTCTGGTCGACCGTCGTCGGCCTCGGCTGGCTGATCGCTCTCGCGTCGCTGATCGTTCGCTGGCGCCGTGGCAGTCGCCCTGCTGCGGCGGCAGATCGTCGGGTTCGCCACCGTGACGGTGATCATGATCGCCGTCTCTTCCTCTCTGCACACGCGTACGGACCGTTCCCCTACCTGCGAGCCGATCGTGATCGTCGCTCTGTGGCCGCTGGCCGTCGTGATCTCGATCGCGGTCGCCGTGCTGCAGTACCACCTGTACGACGTCCGCGCTCGTCATCCGACGCGTCGTGGTGTACGGCGGCCTCACCGTCGCGCTCACCGCCCTCTTCGTCGGGGTCTACTTCGCCGTTCTGGCCGCCCTCTCAGGCCAGGTCGTTGCGGTCCGCTACCGCTGGGTGGCCGTGGTCGTGGCTACGGTCGCCGTCCTGGCCGCCGAGCCGGTGCGGCGGCGCATCCAGATCCGGCTGGAGCGCCGGTTCCTTGGCGAACGGGGCGACCCGTTAGGCGTGCTGGCCAGGCTCCATGCTGCCCTGTCGAATGGGGACGAGGATGAGAACACGGTGTACGCCACCATCACCCGCACGGTGGCTGACGGCAGTCCGCTCGCCCTCGGTAGCCCTCGCTCTGCATCGCGGACCGCAGATCGAGACCGTGTCGGTCACCGGCGCGGAGCAAGATGCGGCGTTGGTATTGCCGCTGGTGTATCGGGGCGAGCGGATGGGCGAGATGCGCGTCAGCACACGCACCCCCGGTGAACCGTACGGCCGAGTCGACCGGGCGCTGCTCGACCAGCTCGCCAACCAGACCTCCGCCCTGGTCTACGCGCTGCGCCGCGACACCGAGTTGCAGGCGACGCGCCGACGAGCCCTGGAGACGCGTGGCCGAAGAGCGCGCTCGGCTGGGGCGCGACCTGCATGACGGCATCGCCCCGCTGCTGGCCGGCGCCGGGCTGACGGCCGAGGCGTTGCGCAAGGGCATGACCCCGGGCACGGCCGACGAGCGAGGACGCCGAACGGCTCGCTTCGCGCCTGCGGAACGCCGCCACCGAGATCCGCCGCCTCGCCCATGACCTGCAACCCACTCCGGTGGACAACCGCGGGCTCGAGGCCGCGCTGGCGGACTACATCGCCACGCTCGACGCACCCGAGATGCCGACAGATCCGGCTTCCACGCCGAGATCGCGCGATCGTTGCCGACGGCAGTGGAGCAAGGGGCCTATCTGGTGGTGCTCGAGGCGCTGAACAATGTGGTCGGCCACGCCCACGCCAAGCATTGCGAGGTGTCCGTGGCCCTCGCATCCGGTGAGCTCGTCCTGCGAGTGGTGGACGACGGCGTCGGGTTGGGCCAACCGTACGTAAGCGGGATTGGCATCACCTCCATGCGCAGCCGGGTCCAGGCCCTCGGCGGCGTCTTCGACCTCGGCGCTGCGCCGGGTGGCGGGACCTTGCTTCAGGCGCGGATCCCGGTGGAACCGTGACGCCTATCCGCTTGGTGGTCGTGGACGATCACATGGTCTTCCGGGAGGGCCTTCGTGCCCTTCTTGGCCGGGTCGACGACATCGAGATCGTCGGCGAGGCGGCCAACACCCAGGACGCCATCGAGGTCACCGAGGCCGTCCGGCCAGATGTCGTGCTGATGGACCTGCAACCTGCCTGGCGACGGTGGTGAAGTCGCTACGACGACGATCCTTGCCGCCCACCCCGAGGTCGCCGTGCTCGTGCTGACCATGCATTCTGACGACGCCCATCTGCGCCACGCGTTGCACGCTGGCGCCCGTGGCTACCTGCTCAAGGACGCCGAGCCGGACGCCATCATCCGGGCCATCGTTGCCGTGAACGAGGGCCAGGCCATCTTCGACCGAGGCATCGCCCCACGGGTGATCGCTGCCACCGGAACCCCGCACGGAGCGTCCGTTCCCGGTCCTTACTGATCGCGAGTATGAGATCTTGGACCGGCTCGCCCGGGGGTTGCGAAACGACGCGATCTCAGCCCGAATGGGCATCAGCATCAAGACGGTGCAGAACAACGTATCGACGATTCTGCTCAAGCTTGGCGCCGCCGACCGCGCCCAAGCTGTCGCCCTCGCCCGCGACGCGGGTATGGGCCGCCGCCTCTAGTAACTGTCCCGGCCAGTGCCACGCACGGCGGTACGGTTTCCCGTCGAACTTCCTGATGCGGTTGTGAAGGCTGCCTCGTGCCGCCCGGGAATGGTGCGAGCGATCGTGAAATAGCTCGCCCACCAGGGGCGACCTCTTGCAAAGGAGTGATCATGACGATTACCAGGACACCCCCAACCAAGCCGGCAAGTAGCCCGCCTCCCGTTCGTCCGCAGCGGGGTGTGGTAGCCGCCGCAGCAGCAGGACTGATCGTCGTCGCTGCCGTGAGCATCACCCCATGGCTGCTCACCTACTGGTTCAAGACCTGAGAGCAATTCGACTCAATGCCGACCTCAGCCGTGGCATTCACGCCAGCAAGCGGCAGCTGTCTGGGCCAGGCCTATACCGGTCGTAGCGCGAGCAGCATCGCCGGGCCATCGGCGTATGTCATGTTCTGCCAGAACAGCCCCAGCCTCTGCGCACCACCCACGCCCGCACTGGCCACCGGCTACGTGAAGTTCTGCTGGAACAGCCCAACGCTCTGTGTGGTGCCGAAACGCAACTACAACCTCGATGGGCGAGAGCTGACAAGGCAAGGGGGGTCGGGATTACCCGGACCCGCCTTTCATGATGAGCTTCAGCTACCGATAGTCGCCGAGGTCGAACTCCTCCAGCGGTACGGCAGCGCCGGACCCCTGACCGAAGTCGTAGTCGAACGAGTCGTACCCAACCATCGAGTACGCCTGCGCCTTGGCCTCTGCTGTCGGTTCGACCCGGATGTTGCGGTACCGCTCCAGACCGGTACCGGCCGGGATCAGCTTGCCCAAGATCACGTTCTCCTTCAGACCCACCAGGGAATCGGACTTGGCGTGAATCGCCGCATCGGTCAAAACCTTGGTGGTCTCCTGGAAGGAGGCCGCCGACAGCCACGACTCGGTGGCCAGCGACGCCTTGGTGATCCCCATCAGCACCGCACGTCCTGACGCCGGGTTGCCGCCCTCGGCCACGACCTGCCGGTTGGCCGCCTCGTAGGACAGCCGATCCACCAGGTCACCGGCGAGGAGATTGGAGTCACCGGACTCGATCACCGTCACCCGACGCAGCATCTGCCGGATGATGATCTCGATGTGCTTGTCGTGAATCGGCGCACCTTGGGTTCGGTAAACCAGCTGGACCTCGTCGACCAGGTGCTCCTGCACCCTGCGTACGCCGAGCACCCGCAGCACGTCGTGCGGGTCGGGCGTACCAGCGGTCAGCTGCTGACCGACCTCAACGTGATCACCGTCTTCGACCAGCAGCCGAGCCCGACGCGATACCGAGAACTCCGCCACTTCGGAGCCATCATCAGGAGTGATGATGATCTTCTTCAGCCGATCGTTGTCCTCGACCTGCACCCGCCCAGTGGCCTCCGAGATCGGCGCCTTGCCCTTGGGCTGGCGAGCCTCGAAGAGCTCAACGACACGCGGCAGACCCTGAGTGATGTCATCACCAGCCACACCGCCGGTGTGGAAGGTCCGCATCGTCAGCTGGGTACCCGGCTCACCGATGGACTGCGCCGCCACGATCCCGACAGCCTCACCGACGTCGACCAGCTTGCCGCTGGCCAGCGAACGGCCGTAGCACATCGCGCAGGTGCCGCTGGCAGCCTCACAGGTGAGCACGCTGCGTACCTTGACCGAGGTAATGCCGTTCTCGGCGAGCAGTCGGATGTTGACATCACCAAGATCAACTCCAGCCTTCAGCAGCACCTCACCGTCCGGACCGAACACGTCAGTGGCGAGGGTGCGAGCGTAGACCGCAGTCTCCACATGCTCGTCGACCACCAGGTTGCCTGCTGCTGAGGACCCGTCGGGACGCGCGATCGTCTTGGTCAGCCCGCGGACGGTACCGCAGTCCTCCTCGCGAATGATCACATCCTGGCTGACGTCGACCAACCGCCGAGTCAGGTAGCCGGAGTCGGCCGTACGAAGCGCCGTATCAGCCTGACCCTTACGGCCGCCGTGCGTGGAGATGAAGTACTCCAGCACCGACAGTCCCTCACGGAAGTTGGACTTGATCGGTCGAGCAATGATCTCGCCCTTCGGGTTGACCACCAGACCGCGCATCGCGGCGATCTGGCGCATCTGCACCATGTTTCCGCGAGCCCCGGAGTGCACCATCATGTAGATCGGGTTGGTCTTGGAGAAGTTGTTCTCCATCGCCGTACCGAGCCGCGATGTAGCGTCGGTCCAGATCTCGATCAGCTCTTGGCGCCGCTCGTCATCGGTGATCAAGCCACGCTCGTACTGCTTGTCGATCTTGTTCGCGCGGTCCTCATAGCTCGCCAGGATCTTCGGCTTGTCCGCTGGGGTTTCCACGTCGCCGATGGAGACTGTGACGCCCGAGCGAGTCGCCCAGTGGAAGCCGAGGTCCTTCAGCTGGTCCAGACAGTAGGCAACCTGGACCTTCGGATAGCGCTCGGCAAGATCATTGACGATCTGACCGAGTTGCTTCTTGCCCACCTCGTAGTCGGCGTAGGCGTAGTCGTCTGGCAACGCCTCGTTGAACAGGGCGCGACCGAGCGTGGTCTCCAACAAGATCGAACCATTTGCTGCCAGGGTCTTGCCGGCCGGTGGCACGATGTCGTTGAGCCGCAGTTTGATCTTGGCCTGAACCGAGAGCTGCCTGCGGTCGAAGGCCATCAACGCCTCGGCTACTGACCCGAAGGCACGACCCTCACCGGCTGCGCCGTCGCGCTCCATGGTGAGGAAGTACGTGCCGATGATCATGTCCTGGGTGGGCATGGTCACCGGACGCCCGTCGGCCGGCTTCAAGATGTTGTTGGTCGACAACATCAAGATCCGGGCCTCCGCCTGCGCTTCCGCACTCAGCGGCAGATGCACGGCCATCTGGTCACCGTCGAAGTCGGCGTTGAACGCCGTACAGACCAACGGATGGATCTGGATCGCCTTGCCCTCGATGAGCTGCGGCTCGAAAGCCTGGATACCAAGCCGGTGCAGCGTGGGCGCACGGTTGAGGAGTACCGGATGCTCCGAGATCACCTCTTCCAGCACATCCCATACCACCGGCCGCTGGCGCTCCACCATGCGCTTCGCAGACTTGATGTTCTGCGCATGGTTGAGGTCATCCAGCCGCTTCATCACGAACGGCTTGAACAACTCAAGCGCCATCGCCTTGGGCAAGCCGCACTGATGCAGCTTGAGCTGCGGACCGACAACGATCACCGAACGACCGGAGTAGTCGACGCGCTTGCCCAGCAGGTTCTGCCGGAACCGGCCCTGCTTGCCCTTCAGCATGTCGGAGATCGACTTGAGCGGACGGTTGCCCGGACCAGTGACCGGGCGGCCGCGACGACCGTTGTCGAACAGCGAGTCCACGGCCTCCTGCAGCATCCGCTTCTCGTTGTTCACGATGATCTCGGGTGCGCCGAGGTCGAGCAGCCGCTTCAGCCGGTTGTTCCGGTTGATCACTCGCCGGTATAGATCGTTCAGGTCAGATGTCGCGAATCGACCACCGTCCAGCTGCACCATGGGACGTAGGTCCGGCGGGATGACCGGAACGCAGTCCAGCACCATCCCGGTGGGGCTGTTCTTGGTGGTAAGGAACGCGGAGACCACCTTGAGCCGCTTCAGGGCCCGAGTCTTACGCTGCCCCTTGCCAACCTGGATCGTCTCGCGGAGATCCGCTGCTTCGGCCTCAAGATCGAAGGTCTCCAGCCGCTTCTGGATGGCATCGGCACCCATGGAGCCGGAGAAGTACTTGCCGAATCGGTTCTTCATCTCCCGATACAGCACCTCATCACCCTCGAGGTCCTGCACCTTGAGATTCCTGAACCGGTTCCACACGGCCTCGAGCCGGTCGAGCTCACGCTGCGCGCGGTCCCGCAGTTGCTTGACCTCCCGCTCCGCGCCTTCCCGGACCTTGCGCTTTGCGTCGGCCTTAGCACCCTCCGCCTCAAGCGCAGCCGTATCCTCCTCGAGCTTCCGCATCCGGTTCTCGATGTCGGAGTCGCGACGTCCCTCCAGCTGCTTGCGCTCCACATCGATCTTGGCCTCGAGCGAGGGCAAGTCCCGATGCCGGGCTTCCTCGTCAACGGCTGTGATCATGTACGCCGCAAAGTAGATGACCTTTTCCAGGTCCTTCGGAGCGATGTCCAACAGGTAACCCAGCCGGGACGGAACGCCCTTGAAGTACCAGATGTGGGTGACGGGGGCGGCGAGCTCGATGTGGCCCATCCGCTCCCGGCGAACCTTGGAGCGAGTGACCTCGACCCCGCAGCGCTCGCAGATAATGCCCTTGAAGCGCACCCGCTTGTACTTGCCGCAGTAGCACTCCCAGTCACGGGTGGGTCCGAAGATCTTCTCGCAGAACAGACCATCGCGCTCCGGCTTCAGGGTCCGGTAGTTGATGGTCTCCGGCTTCTTCACCTCACCGTGCGACCACTTACGAATCTCATCGGCAGTGGCCAGGCCGATGCGGATCTCGTCGAAGAAGTTCACGTCGAGCATGCTTTGCTTATCTCTTTTCTCTTAACTAACGCGATCTCTCAAGTTGTCAGTGAACCGAGCCTTCACCTCCGCCGATCTGTCAGCGCAGATGATCGCGATAGCGACCGCTGACGCTGACAAGTCGGCAGGAGAGGGAAGCACTCAGACTTCTTCGACTCCGCCGAGGGAGTCACCAGGGCGACGGGACAGGTCGATGCCAAAATCCTCCGACGACCGGTAGTCGTCCTCGGAATCTCGCAACTCGACTTCGGTTCCGTCGCTGGACAGCACCTCAACGTTGAGGCACAGCGACTTCATTTCCTTGACCAGCACCTTGAACGACTCAGGGATGCCGGGTTCGGGGATGTTCTCGCCCTTCACGATGGCCTCGTAGACCTTCACCCGGCCTGGAACATCGTCGGACTTGATGGTGAGCAGTTCCTGGAGAGCCCAGGCCGCGCCGTACGCCTCAAGTGCCCAGACCTCCATCTCGCCGAACCGCTGACCGCCGAACTGTGCCTTACCGCCCAGCGGCTGCTGGGTGATCATCGAGTACGGCCCGGTGGACCGAGCGTGAATCTTGTCGTCCACCAGGTGGTGCAGCTTCAGCATGTAGATGTAGCCGACACCGACCGGCTCGGGGAAAGGTTCGCCCGACCGACCGTCGAAGAGGTGAGCTTTGCCATCGGCATTCACCAACCGCTGATCATCTCGGGTTGGCAGCGTCTGGCCGAGCAGCCCGGTGATCTCCTGCTCGGTGGCACCGTCGAAGACGGGGGTTGCCAAGTGGGCCGGTCCCTCGACATGACCGAGGCCTACGCTGCGCAGCCGGTCCGACCACGCGGCCTTGACGCCGTCGAGATCCCAGCCCTGCTTCGCAACCCAGCCGAGGTGGGTCTCCAAGACCTGGCCGACGTTCATCCGGCTCGGCACGCCAAGCGGGTTGAGCACGATGTCGACGGGGGTTCCGTCCTCGAGGAACGGCATGTCCTCGATGGGCAAGATCTTGGAAATCACGCCCTTGTTGCCATGTCGGCCGGCGAGCTTGTCGCCGTCTTGGATCTTGCGCTTCTGAGCGACGTAGACCCGGACCAGCTGGTTGACGCCAGGCGATAGCTCGTCATCGGCATCACGGTCGAAGACACGAACGCCGATCACGGTGCCGGATTCGCCGTGCGGCACCTTGAGTGAGGTGTCGCGCACCTCGCGTGCCTTCTCACCGAAGATCGCACGCAGCAGCCGCTCTTCCGGGGTCAGTTCGGTCTCACCCTTGGGGGTCACCTTGCCGACCAAGATGTCGCCGGTCGAGACCTCGGCGCCGATCCGGATGATGCCCCGATCGTCAAGATCGGCGAGCATCTCCTCGCTGACATTGGGGATGTCGCGAGTGATCTCTTCCGCGCCTAGCTTGGTGTCCCGAGCATCGACCTCGTGCTCCTCGATGTGGATAGAGGTAAGCACGTCATCTTGCACGAGCCGCTGACTCAGGATGATGGCGTCTTCGTAGTTGTGGCCCTCCCATGGCATGAACGCGACCAGCAGATTACGACCCAATGCCATTTCGGCTTGATCAGTGCAGGGTCCATCAGCCAGCGGCGTACCCTTCTCGATCCGCTGCCCCACCGTTACGAGCGGGCGCTGATTGATGCAGGTGCCTTGGTTCGAACGACGGAACTTGCTCAGCCGATAGGTCCTGTACGTGTCATCGTCCTGTGCGACGTCGATCAGATCAGCGCTGACCGCTGTGACGACACCCGCCGCGGTCGCGACAGTGACATCACCGGCATCCACCGCACCGCGGTATTCCATCCCGGTGCCCACGAATGGTGCTTCCGAGTGGATCAGCGGCACAGCCTGGCGCTGCATGTTCGACCCCATCAGAGCGCGAGACGCATCGTCGTGCTCCAGGAAGGGGATCATCGCGGTCGCTACCGAGACCATCTGGCGCGGCGAGACATCCATGTAGTGGATGGACTCCGCCGGTACCGTGTCCGGATCGCCGTGCCGGCGACGGGCCAGCACCCGCTCCTCGGCGAACTTGTTCTTCGCGTCGAGCTTGGCGTTGGCCTGGGCGATGACGTACCGGTCCTCCTCGTCAGCAGTCAGGTAATCGATCTGATCAGTGACGTGGCCCTTCTCAACCTTGCGGTAGGGCGTTTCGACGAACCCGAAAGCATTCACCCGCGCGAAGGAGGCGAGCGAACCGATCAAGCCGATGTTCGGGACCTTCAGGAGTTTCAATCGGACACATCCGGCCGTAGTGGGACGGGTGCACGTCGCGGACTTCCATGCCAGCGCGATCCCGCGACAGGCCGCCTGGGCCGAGCGCGGAAAGCCGCCGCTTGTGCGTCAAGCCGGCAATGGGGTTGGTCTGATCCATGAACTGTGACAGCTGCGAGGTGCCGAAGAACTCCTTCAGCGCTGCGACGACCGGCCGGATGTTGATCAAGGTCTGCGGGGTGATCGCCTCGACGTCCTGAGTCGTCATCCGGTCGCGGACTACCCGCTCCATACGCCCGAGTCCGGTGCGCAGCTGGTTCTGGATCAGCTCGCCTACCGTACGCAGCCGGCGATTGCCAAAGTGATCGATGTCGTCTTCTTCTACGAGCAACTCACCGCGCGGCGACTCGAGTGTCTCCGTGCCCTCGTGCAAAGCGACGACGAAGCGGATCGCAGCCACAATGTCTTCGATGGTCAGCACCGTGCGATCGAACGGCAGCTCGAGACCGAGCTTCTTGTTGATCTTGTAACGACCAACCTTGGCCAAGTCGTAGCGCTTCGGGTTGAAGTAGTAGTTCTCCAGCAGCGCCTGGGCAGCTTCACGCGTCGGCGGCTCACCGGGGCGCAGCTTGCGGTAGATGTCCAGCAGCGCCTCGTCCTGGGTGGTGGTGTGATCCTTTTCCAGGGTGAGCCGCATGGACTCGTACTCGCCGAACTGCTCGAGGATTTGTGCGTCGGTCCAGCCGAGCGCCTTGAGCAACACGGTGACGTTCTGCTTGCGCTTGCGGTCTAGGCGAACTCCGACCATGTCGCGCTTGTCGATTTCGAACTCGAGCCACGCGCCGCGCGACGGGATCATCTTGCAGGTGAAGATGTCCTTGTCCGAGGTCTTGTCCGTGGTCTGCTCGAAATAGACGCCCGGAGAGCGAACCAGCTGGGACACGACAACCCGCTCAGTGCCGTTGATGACGAACGTGCCCTTGTCGGTCATCAGCGGGAAATCACCCATGAAGACCGTCTGGCTCTTGATCTCGCCAGTCTCGTTGTTCATGAACTCGGCCGTAACGAAGAGCGGGGCGGCGTAGGTGACGTCGCGCTCTTTACACTCATCGACGGTGTTTTTCGGCGGCTCGAACCGGTGGTCACGGAACGACAGCGACATGGTGCCGGAGAAGTCCTCGATGGGAGAGATCTCCTCAAAGATCTCCTCGAGTCCAGACTTGGTATTGATGTCCGTACGGCCTTGGTCCAGTGCGGTCGCTACGCGATCGCGCCAGGCGTCATTGCCGACAAGCCAATCAAATGAATCGATCTGCAAATCAAGCAGATATGGAACTTCCATGGGTTCGGCGATCTTCGCGAACGAAATTCTGCCGGTAGGGGATATGACTTTGGTCTTCAAGGCTGTGCGCGAGGCGGCCAACTCCTGTGTCCTTCCGAGGGCTCGCAGTTGAGGAGCGAAGTGCTTCTACGCATGCTGAACGACCCGTGTCAAAGTGAAACGGGTCGGCAGATGGCGAGGGCAAACCCCCAATATAGATGCTGATACGCCCAAAGTCAAGAACCGGGCGCAGCACGAGCTAGAGCAGTCAAATTTTCGACTACCTTGCAGGAGATCATACTCTTCGATAGCCGCTCGACAAGGGGCAATGTTGGCTCCCTTTGACTCCCCGTTGACTCCGGAGTCGCCATACCTCTCTCAAACGGCGGCACCGCTCTTGGTCCCACGGCGCCAGGACCTTCGACTCTCCCATCACCGGATCGGTTGGCCTTGACTGACGATGGACCCTACGTCGAGGAAGGACGTGCAATGGCGAAGCCGACTCGGGTGCTCGTGACGTACGCGAGCAGGATGGGCGCAACCCAAGAGATCGCCGAAACCATTGGGCGTCAACTTCAGAGATCGGGCGTGCAGATCACGGTCGCGGCATGTGCAGACGACATAAGTTCGAAGAGCTTCGACGGCGTGATCATCGGCAGCGCCATTTACACCCGGCGCTGGCTGAAGGCGGCGACTCGTTATCTGAAACGGCACGCAGACGAATTTGATCCGCACCGAACATGGCTTTTCCACAGCGGTCCCTGCGGCGAGGGCGCCCGTAATGAACAGGTCCCGCCACCGAGGGCAGTCGCACGGGTCATCGGCCCGCGGGGGCTGCCTGCTCCAGTCACCTTCGGCGGGCGGCTTGACGCCGAGCATGCCACTGGCCGGCTGAGCAGTGGATGGCAGCCGAAGGCCCTCTCGCGGGCGACTTTCGCGACTGGGAGCGAATTCGTGCCTGGGCGTCCACTATTGCCGATGAACTCAATCGAGCGACGGCAGGAAAAGAGTGATGGCGGAGAAGAGCTACACCGACGAAAAGTCGACGAGCGAGTTTCGGGAGATCAGTCCGGCCCGCTGCCAGGAACTGCTCGAGAGCCAGAGTGTCGGGCGGATCGCTTGGCAAGCCGCGGACGGTCCGCAGATCCTTCCGGTGACGTATGCCTGGCATCAGGGCATGATCATCTTCCGTACGTCGCCATACGGGGTTTTGTCAGAGCTGATTCGGCCGACTGCGGTCGCGTTCGAGGTCGATGAGCTTGATCAAGTCAATCGTCGGGGGTGGAGCGTGGTGGTGCAGGGCCGGGCGCAGGGAGTCGCCGAGCCTGATCAACTTGTTCGGATGTGGACGGTGGGCAGCGTTGTTCCGTGGGCGGCTGGGGTCAGAAACGTCTTCATCCAGATCACGCCGCATAAGGTGACCGGGCGTGTCGTGGCCGCCCAGTCCGGTTAGGCGCTGAGGTACACGGGTTCCCGATATCTGGTTGTTTCCCAATATCTGGGTGAATTGCCGGTCATTGGCAACCGATTGTGAAGGTGGCGGGACTTTGGTCCTGACTTTTTCTGGACCCCGCCCACCTCTACCGGGTTAATGACGACTAGCGCACAATTAGCTGAGGGAGGGCGGAACTCGAGGGAGTCGATCATGCCAACATTTGGCGGTCGCATGTCTCCAGGCGAGCGGCTGCGCAAGCTGTCACCGCACGAATGCAAGGCCTGGATTTGCAGCCATCACGAGGGTCGGCTGGGATATCAGTCTGGCCGCGGTCATCGCTCGGTCGTTGTTTCGTACGCTGTTGCCGGCGATCAGATCTTGGTTCGGCTTCCTGACTACAACGACATCGTGCACTATGCACCTGGGGCTGAGGTCAGCCTGGATGTCGATGGTGGAACGCCCGCCGCTCATCGCGAGACAGTCGTGGTGACTGGCACCGCCGCACTTGCCGACAGCGGCGAACGCCCGCTGATCGATCAAGCCGCTTTCCAAGAAAACTGGCCTGCTGATGTCCCAACCTCAGTGATCTGCCTCCCCCTCAACGCCGTCGAAGGGTTCGAACTCAGGGATCCATAGCCTTACTAGATTTGTCCCTCCCCCGGGAAAATGGTCGCGGACGACACGGACTCCACGCGGTTTGTGTCGTCCGCGACCACGTTCTGACCTGTGATCATGACGAGCTTGCGGCAGCCACTAGAGTCCATGATCATGACCTCTACTGGATGGACCGCAGCGGACCTACCCTCACAAAAGGGACGGATCTTCATCGTCACCGGCGCCAACAGCGGCATCGGACTCCCCACTGCGCGCGCGCTCGCCGAAGCTGGCGCTCAGGTCGTGCTAGCCGTGCGCGATGTGGCCAAAGGCGAGACGGTTGCTGCGTCGATAGCAGGTGACACCGAAGTGCGCCGTCTTGATCTTGCCGATCTGGCGTCGGTGCGCGCGTTCGCCGACGCCTGGCAGGGCGACGTCGATGTATTGATCAACAACGCCGGAGTGATGAGAACACCGGAGCGGCGTACGGCGGATGGATTCGAGCTGCAGATCGGGACCAATCACCTTGGTCACTTCGCGCTGACCAACCTGTTGCTTCGGCATGTCACCGACCGCGTAGTGACCGTCTCGTCCGGCGCTCACCGCGGCGGGTCCATCTCTCTCGACGATCTCAACTGGCAACGCCGTCGCTACCAGCGCTGGGCCGCGTACCAGCAATCGAAACTGGCCAACTTGCTGTTCACCCTCGAGCTCCAGAGGCGGCTAACGGCTGCGGGCTCGCCGATCCGTGCCTTGGCGGCGCACCCGGGCTATGCAGCGACGAACCTCCAGTTTCGCAGCGAGCGGGGAATCGAGGATCGCGTCATGGGCGTAGCGAACCGGCTCTTCGCCCAGACCGACGAGGCTGGAGCGCGGCCCACATTGTTTGCAGCCAGCCAAGATCTCCCAGGCGCTAGCTATGTCGGCCCGGACGGGTTCGCCGAGCAGCGTGGCTATCCCACTCTGGTCGGCCGCACCGCCGCCGCGTCCGACGTCGAGATGGCAAAGCGGCTGTGGACCCTCTCTGAGGAACTCACGGGCGTCGGGTTTCCACTTGCGTCGGCCCAATCCGCGTAACTTCCCAACTCGGCTGCGAAAAAGGGTTCCTGCATCGAGGCGCCGCTCGCGGCTACGCCGGCGAACCGGCTCGATGTACACGTTGCCAGAATTGAGTGTGTCCTTTCTCCCGATGTCGGGAGAAAGGACACACGTTGAGAGCAGCTGATCGGTTACTTGTAGGAGACGGTGGCGCCGGCGGCCTCGAGAGCCTCCTTAGCCTTGTCCGCAGTCTCCTTGTTGACCTTCTCCAGAACGGCCTTGGGGGCGGCCTCGACCAGATCCTTGGCTTCCTTCAGACCAAGGCTGGTGAGCGACCGCACCTCCTTGATCACCTGGATCTTCTTGTCGCCGGCTGCCTCGAGGATGACATCGACCTCGTCGCTGCCCTCTTCCTCGACGGGACCGGCCTCGCCGCCGGCTGCTGCCGGCGCCGCAGCGGCGGCAACGGGGGCGGCCGCTGTTACGCCGAAGGTGGTCTCGAATTCCTTGATGAACTCGCTGAGCTCGATCAAGGTCAGCTCCTTGAAGGCATCAAGGAGATCAGTAGTGCTGAGCTTCGCCATAGTGGGCGTCCTTCCTAGTTGTCTTCCGCAGCGGGTGCTGCCAGTGGTTCTGCCGCGGACGTGGTGTCCGCTTCAGGTGCAGCTGACGCTGCGGGTTGTGCCGCCTCGGCGGCGAGTTCTTCGTTCGTCGGCTCTTGGGTCAGCTCCTCGGCAAGCTGGTCGTTCGTCGGCTCCTGGGTCGACTCGTCCTCAATCTCGCTATTCGTCGGCTCTTGGGTCGAAACTGCCGCAAGCTCTTCGTTCGCGGACTCCGCCGTAGCTTCTGGCGCGCTGGCGAGCAGCGAAGGATTCTCTTCTGCTGCCTTCTGGAGCGCGGCGAACAGCCGAGCCGCCTGCGACAGCGGAGCGGCCGCTAGCGAGACTGCTTGCTGCAGGACTCCTTGCAGGGCGCCCGCCACCTTGGCGAGCAGCACGTCACGCGACTCGAGATCGGCCAGTCTCCTGACCTCATCGGGGCTCATGAACTTGCCGTCCAGCACCCCGCCCTTGATCACAAGTTGCGGATTCGTCCGCGCGAAGTCACGCAGGCCCTTGGCCACGACCACGGGGTCGCCGTCGATGAAGGCAATCGCCGTCGGCCCGACGAGATGCTCCTCGATCCCATCGACACCGGCCTCACGGGCGGCGATCGTGGTGAGCGTGTTCTTTGATACGGAATAACTGGCCTCATCGCCGAGCGAGCGGCGCAGCTCCTTGAGCGCCTTGACCGAGAGTCCGCGGTATTCGGTCAGCACTACGCCTGCCGAGCTGGAGAACCTATTGGCCAGCTCGGCGACGGCCGCTACCTTGTCCGACCTCGCCATATGTCTCCTCCACTTCGTCGCGCGCGTCAATCTGAAGCGCTACCGAAGGGCTGGCTCTGCCATTTGAGAAGGGGCCGTGGAGATGAGAAAGCCCTTTGCGCAGGCGGCAAAGGGCGATGAGGAGATCAGATATCTCCCGCCACACTTGTACTCACCTACGCGGGCCGCCCGTGCTCTCGTACGGACACTTCGGGTCGAACTGGAAGCTCGACCAACCAGCGGTCTTCGGCAGCGAACACTCTACCGACGGCTCCAAGCGCCCACCAAATCGATAACTCTGGGACCGCCGCCCAACCCAGGATCGCGGCGTACCCGGGTGCCGTAATCAAAACGAGATAATTTCGGCTGGCGGTAGTGGTAAATGTCTCGATTTGATAACGTGGCCAGGCCGGCCATTTCGAACAGGGTCGGTGTTGTCTCACTCGGGGGAGATCCACCGTCATGGGGAGGATTCTGAAGACTGCAGCCTGCCTGATTACCGGAGTCGCACTAGCTTCCACCGCCGCTCTTGGCACGATTCCGGCCAACGCTGCAACAAGGTGCGACGTCACCTTCACGACGTACCAGCCGATCAAGGCCGGCTCCCACGGAGCCCAGGCAAAGGCGATGGAGTGCCTGCTTCACAAAGCGGGCTACCCGACCACCGTCAACGGTCACTTCTCCGCCGCCGACGCTCAGGAGTTGGCCAAGTTCCGGAAATCCATTGGGCTCAATCCCCTCCTCGTGGGCGGTCGGCGTGCCTGGAGTGCACTGCTCTCGCGCGGCACGACGCCGCACCTTCAGGCCGGTGACAAAGGTAAGAACGTCCTTCGGCTGCAGCTGGCGCTGCGATCGGCCGGCTTCGCCAAGATCCCGATAAAGGGCCGCTACGGCGCCGCTACCGCCGACGTGATCAAGGTCGTTCAGAAGTCGCAGCACCTCAAGCGAACCGGAGAGGTCAACGCTGAGTTCTGGAAGAGGCTGCAAGCCGGCAAGATCATCGCGACGACCGTCGTCGTCAAGAAACCAGTCCCTAAACCGGTCTCCAAGGCGCCGAAGACTCATACCAAGGGCGAGAAAGCTCTGGCATTTGCCAAGAAACAGCTCGGCGATCCATACGTACGCAATGCCGCCGGCCCCAACGGCTGGGACTGCTCCGGCCTCAGCATGAAGGCCTGGAAGGCGGCCGGAGTGAGCCTGCCGCACTCGGCCGGAAAGCAGTACCGCATCGGTAAGAAGATCTCCAAATCCAATCTCAGGAACGGCGACCTGGTCTTCTTTTACCCCGGCATCAAACATGTCGCGCTGTACGCCGGCAACGGCAACGTCATCCACGCGCCACACCCAGGCAAGAAGGTGCAATACATCAAGATGAAGTACATGCCCTACATGGGCGCACGCCGACCGGCTTGAACACGTCAGCTGCACAGGGCCGCGCAAGTGGTCACAGGCGACACCGCAATTCGCTCGCTCCGTGTCGTTTGTGACCACTTGCTGTGAAGATGGGTCGATGCATCCCTGCGTACGCGAGGCTCGGGAGTCTGACCTCGATCGAATCCTGCAGCTGATCGTCGATTTGGCCAGCTACGAAAAGGCTGCTCACGAGGTGAAGACCACGACCGAACAGCTTCGCACCGCGCTCTTTGGACCCCAGCCCGCCGCGTACGCGCTCGTTGCGGAATGGGACAAGCACGTAGTCGGCCTCGCACTCTATTTTCGAAACTTCTCGACCTGGGAAGGAGTTCACGGTCTCTACCTCGAGGACCTCTACGTAATGCCAGAGTATCGAGGTTTCGGGCTTGGCAAGGCCTTGCTGATGTCGCTGGCCGAGCTGACGGTCGAGCGAGGTTACGCACGGCTGGAGTGGGCAGTGCTCGACTGGAACCAGCCCGCGATCGATTTTTACCGCAGCCTCGGGGCGGTACCGATGGACGAGTGGACGGTCTACCGGCTCAGCGGCACAGCGCTCGCGGCTGCCGCAGCCACTCCAGTGACTTCCTGATTCACGAGCTGGCTACTCGGCGAAGCGACTCAACGACACCGTGCCACCGATGGCCAGTACGAATCCCGCTAGAGCCAGAGGGAGCCGGCCCGGGGCAATGGCGTCGCCAAAAAGGGCGATGCCGACCAATGAGGGCACCACGACCTCGAAGACGAATGTGATCGCGGTGACCAACGTGACTGAGTCTCGCTGCAGCGCCACCGTGAAAAAGCCCATGCCGATCGCGCCGTAGACCACAATCGCCCAGAGCAGTGGGTTGAGCAGCAACGACCATGACACGTCATCCGCACCGATGCCGCGAGAGCCGACGGCTACCCCGGTGAATCCGAGCCCAGCGGCGCAGCACATGACGATCGACGAGGCGACGACCCTTCATCCGGAAGCCAATGAATCCAACGGTGGCCGGAACGATTGCTAGGAGCAGGATGAGCCAATCCCTGTCCAGCGAAATCCGCGCGGCAGTGCCAGGCACGGCTGTGACGCTGAGGAAGATCAGCCCAACGCCGAGTACGGCGAGCGACAGCCAATCCTTTCGGGACAGGTGCGCGCCGCGCAGACTGGCGATCACGGCGGTCACTCCGACACTGGCTGCGACGATTGACTGAACCAGGAACAGCGGGAGTCGCTGCAGAGCCAACACGTTGCCGCCGAAAGCCAGCCCGTCCATCGCAAGACCCAGCAGATAGGGCACCTGCTTGACGATCATGGCCAGCCCGGTTAGCCCGACGACTTCGGCGCCCCGCTTCGCCGCGACCGATTGCAGAACAGAGGCCACCCCATACCCGAAGCAGGCGACGATGGCACCCAGCCAGCTCAGCAGCAGCACGCTGGTGGGCTTTGGCTATTCGGCTTCGGGACGCGTCTTGTTGGTATCGACCGAGATTCCGGGGCCCATCGTGGTGGACAAGCGTGATCTTGCGGAGGTAGCGACCCTTGGCAGCACTCGGCTTCAGCCGGACGATCTCATCCATCGCCGCGAAATAGTTCTGGGACAACTGCTTGGTGCTGAAGGACGCTTTGCCGATGATGAAGTGCAGATTGGCATGCCGGTCGACCCGGAACTCGATCTTGCCGCCCTTGATGTCGCTGACCGCTTTCGCGACGTCGACGGTGACTGTTCCGGTCTTCGGGTTGGGCATCAGCCCGCGGGGGCCGAGAGTGCGGCCGAGGCGACCAACTTTGCCCATCATGTCGGGCGTCGCCACGACGGCGTCGAAGTCCAGGTATCCCTTCGAGATCTTGTCGATCAACTCATCGGAGCCCACCTCGTCGGCCCCAGCCGCAATCGCGGCTTCGGCGCGCTCGCCGGTGGCGAACACCAGCACCCGTGCCGTCTTGCCCGTGCCATTGGGGAGGTTGACGGTGCCGCGGACCATCTGATCCGCCTTACGAGGATCGACCCCGAGTCGCACTGAGACGTCTACCGTCTCGTCGAACTTCGCTCGGGTATTGGCTTTTGCGAAATCCATCGCCTCACTTGGCGTGTACAACTTCTGAGGATCGACTTTCTGCGCGACCTCTCGGTATGACTTGCTGCGCTGCATAATGCTGGTCCTTTCTGGCCAGTTGTGGTCCGAGCCGCGCTGGCTCTGCCACGGTGTTCAACTGCTCGCTCCGCTCGCCGGAGCGGCAGCTCATCTACTCAGAAACGGTTACTCCCATGGAGCGGGCCGTGCCCTCGACGATCTTCATCGCTGCGTCAAGATCGTTGGCGTTGAGATCTGGCAACTTGGTCGTGGCGATGTCACGTACTTGATCGCGGCTGATCTTGCCGACCTTCTCGCGATGCGGTACGCCAGACCCCTTCGGTACGCCCGCGGCCTTCTTGATCAACTCGGCGGCCGGTGGCGTTTTGGTGATGAAGGAAAACGTGCGGTCCTCATAGATGGTGATCTCGACCGGAATGATCGTGCCGCGCATGGATTCAGTTGCGGCGTTGTACGCCTTGCAGAACTCCATGATGTTGACACCGTGCGGACCGAGCGCGGTACCGACGGGCGGCGCCGGTGTGGCTGCGCCCGCATTCAAGGCGATCTTGACAAGCGCAGCGACTTTCTTTCTCTTGGGAGGCATTTCTCTTTCTGATCCTTGTCGTGGTCGTGTGACGGTCAATGCGACCGAAGCTGGCAGGGTGTCGTTGTGATGCTCAGACCTTCTGAATCTGCGGGAAGGTCAGATCGACCGGAGTTTCGCGACCCAGAATCTCCACCAGCGCCTTCAACCGCTGGTTGTTCACGTTTATTTCGGTAATGGTTGCGTGGACGCCCGCGAACGGCCCGTCAACCACCATGACCGAATCTCCGACAGTGAAGTCGGCGACCTCAACCTTCTTCTTACGACGGGTGGGGCTATCGCTGGAAGCGGTTGCCGCCGCGACCACCGCAGGTGCCAACATCTTCTCCACCTCATCCAGGCTGAGCGGAACTGGGGAGTTGGAGTGCCCGACGAAACCGGTCACCGAGGGGGTGTGGCGTACGGTCGACCAGGATTCGTCAGTCAGGTCCATCCGTACCAGCACGTATCCCGGCAGCACCGTACGCTTCACCTGTTTGCGCTGGCCATTGCGGATCTCGGTGACTTCCTCAGTTGGCACGATGATCTCGTAGATGTAGTCCTCCATGTTGAGGGAGGACACCCGATTCTCCAGGTTCTGCAGCACCCGATTCTCCATGCCGGAGTAGGTGTGTACGACGTACCAGTCGCCCGGCTTGGCCCTCAGATCGGCACGAAACGCCTCGAGCGCGTCATGACCGGCATCGGACTCCTCCTCCGGCTCGACCTCGACCGTTTCCGGCTCCTCCTCGGTCGTCGGAAGGCTGCCGAAGTCGAGCTCGAAATCGTCCTCTGTTTCCTGGTCGGCGGGAGCACCGCCGAAGTCCAGGTTGATGTCGACGTCATCTTCGCGACTCGCCGAGTAGCTACCTAGGTCGATATCGAAGTCGTTCTCTGGCGTCTCGGCGGAGGCGGAAGATGCAGGGCTTTCGAGCGCGGCTGCATCCTGCTGCTGTTCGTCGGGCACGTCTAAGTCTCCGTTACGTGGTTCGTTGGTCATCAGCTAAAGATCTTGAAAATTGCCCAGCCGAGGCCGAGGTCGAGCAAACTTACGAAGGCGATCACAAACAGCACAAAGACCAGCACGACAACGAAGTAGTTGATCAACTGCGGCCCAGTCGGGTAGACGACCTTGCGCAGCTCACCGATCGACTGTCGGACGAACTTCAGTGGCGTCGTACGCTCCGGCTTAACCGGCTGGTCGCGCTTGTTGGTGGGAGCGCCCTTTGGGCTCCTCCCCTTCGTACCCTTCGTGGCCCCGCCTGTGCCTGTCTTGGCACTGGCGCCTGAGGTAGCAGCAGCGACACCGGCGGGCTCCAAGACCTTCCCGGACTGCGTGTTGTCCCCGCCGTCTTCCTTCGCCGTCTCGCTGCCGTTGACTGCGGCCCCGTTCACCTCGGTCCGGGAGGCTTTGAGATCGGCGCTGGTCTGGCTGGCGCCTGACAGCTCAGCAGAGCTCGGCTCAGCGGCCGGCTCCACCTCTTCCTTGTCTGCCACGCTACGACCTTTCCTGCCGTGATCTGTTGCCTCTAGCCTGCAGGGCAAGAGGGACTTGAACCCCCAACCTTCGGTTTTGGAGACCGATGCTCTGCCAATTGAGCTATTGCCCTCCGGCGCCCCCTCACTGGCTGCTTCCAGTGCCGAACACGCCGTTACATGGGCGCACAAAAACAATGGTGACGGGCCACCAAACCACAGAGTCTACTGACGATTACCACGAGAGTCGAACGGCTGGAATCGGCGGTACACCACTAGTGCCGTGGAACGACACTAGCTGGCGCGAAGGCGATGGCGGTGCGGCTGCGACATCGCCTAGCGGACTTAGAGCCAGACAAGAGCTGAGATAAGCAGGGCCACGCAGAAGATGGTGGGAATCAGCAGCAAGCCCCAGGAATCGTCGGAGAACTGGGGCTCAGTGGGAAATCGTGCCATCGAGAGTCTTCTCTCTTGCTGAGTGCTGCAGTCGATTCCCCGAGGAGATGATCGTAAGAACGTCGGCGGCCATTAGTCACGGTCTTTCTCGACGAATCTTGCGAGTCGAAACAGAGTCAGCGCTGCTCGTGCTGGGCATGCCCGTCGGCCTGCGGCTCAGCTGAGTCCGATTCGCCCAACAGTTTTTCGGTGGCGGCGAGCAAAACGCAGGTGGCGAGACCGTCGATCGCCGCGGCGATCTCGTCTGGAGAGGGAAAGCTGGGTGCGATTCTGATGTTTCGGTCGCGTGGGTCTCGACCGTAGGGAAAGGCTGCACCAGCGCCCGTCATGGATATGCCTGCGCGCTTGGCGAGCTCCACGACGCGAGTCGCCGTACCGTCGATGACATCGAGGCTGACGAAGTACCCCCCATCAGGATCGGTCCAGGTCGCGCCCTGGTAGTCGCCCAGGCGCTTGCTGAGGATTGAGGTCACCTGGTCAAACTTCGGCGCCAAGATCTCCCGATGACGGCGCATCAACTGGGTCACGCCGTCGGCACCCTTCAGATACAGCGCGTGCCGCAGATGATTGATCTTGTCGGGGCCGATGCTTCGCTTGCTCAGGTTCTTCAGATACCAGTCCACGTTTGACGGAGAGCTCGCAAAGAACGAGACGCCGGCGCCGGCGAAGGTGATCTTCGAAGTCGAGGCAAACAGAAAGACCCGATTCGGGTGCCCAGCCTCGGCTGCCATGGTGAGAACATCCAATGGAGGAGTCTCCACATCGGTTAGATGATGGACCGCGTACGCGTTGTCCCAGAACATCCGGAAGTCCGCCGCTGCTGGCATCTCCAGCAGTGCCCTCGTGACGTCCTCTGTGTAGATAGCGCCGTTGGGATTGGAGTACATCGGGACGATCCACATGCCCTTGATGGAAGGATCCTCCGCCAGCAGCTGGCGCACCTGGTCCAGATCGGGCCCGTTCTGGCCAAGCGGGACGGAAATCATCTCGATCCCGTACTGCTCACAGAGTGCAAAGTGCCGGTCGTAGCCAGGGACCGGGCAGAGAAACTTGATGGGCTGCTTGGACCACGGCTCGGCCGAATCCACGGTGCCCCTCAGCAGGGCATATACCAGCGCGTCGTGCATGATCGACAGGCTCGAATTGTCCCCCGCGACGAGCTGGTCGACCGGGACATTGAGCAACGGGGCGAAGATCGCCCGGATTGCCGGCAGCCCCTGGGTACCGCCGTAATTTCGGCAATCGGTGCCGGTTGAATCCGTGTAGTTACCCTCTCCCGGGAGCGTGAGCAGCTCATTGGACAGATCGAGCTGCGCCGGCGACGGCTTGCCACGCGTCAGATCGAGCTTCAGCCCCAACGCAAGCAAGGCGTCATACTCCGTGGATTGCTCCTCGTGCATCGCCACCAGCTCGTCGTGACTGAGGTCAGACAAAGGCATGATCACTTCCACTCCGTGCGATATTTCGACGTATTCAGAGCTGCTCGCGCATCGCGCTTGGAAACCCGCCGTGAGTCTAGTGTCAGACCTCCGCAACGCTGCTGCCTATTTGGGTGCACGCGGCCTCCAGATGCGAGCGTTCCCAAGGTCTGCGAGCAGCCGCAAACTAGAGTCGTGGCATGACGACGATGTCGCAGCCCGCCCCCGTCAACATTGCCAGCTGGGTACGTGATCGTGCGGCCAGTGACCCTGAGCTGCCGGCGATCAAGCAAGGCGACACGGTGCTCCGCTACGCCGAACTGGAAGCGGCCGCGTCCCGATTCGCAACGACGCTGAGCAATCGCGGTGTCACCGCGGGCGATCGGGTGGCCATGATCATGCCGAACGTGGCCTTCTTCCCGATCGTCTACTACGCGATCCTGCGCGTCGGAGCCATCGCCGTACCGATGAACCCGCTGCTCAAGGCCGGCGAGATCTCCTTCGTGTGGCGCGACTGTGCCGCCAAGGTGGCTGTCGTCTTTCCGCTCTTCGCCGAGGAGGCCGGCAAAGCGGCAGGCGCGACTGGCACTGACGTGATCATGACAGTTCCCGGCGAGTTCGAGACGGCACTGGCGAGCACCGAGCCGACCCAGCAGATTGCCGAGGTGACAGCCGCTGACACGGCGGTGATCTTGTATACCTCAGGCACCACCGGCCAGCCCAAGGGTGCCGAACTTACTCATGCCAACCTCAGCAGCAATGTCCGCACCACCATAGAAACGGTGCTACCCATGGCTCCTGGCGACGTGGTCTTCGGCGGCTTGCCGTTGTTCCACTCCTTCGGGCAGACGGTTGGCCTTAATTCCGCGATGGCCGGCGGAGCGTGCCTGACTCTGCTGCCCAAGTTCGATGGCGAGCAGGCGTTGTCGATCATTTCGCGCGACCGCGTGACGATCTTCCTCGGCGTACCGACTATGTATATGGCGATGCTCGCGGTGAAGGACAGGGAACGCTACGACACGTCGACGCTCAAAGTGGCGGCCTCCGGCGGAGCCTCGCTGCCGGTGGAGGTGTTGCGCGGCACCGAACAGGCGTTTGGCTTGACATTGCTTGAAGGCTACGGGCTCTCCGAGACTTCGCCGGTCGCCTCCTTCAACCACCCTGACCGGCCGATCCAAGCCCGGGTCAGTTGGAACGCCGCTTCGCGGTGTTGAGTTCGGACTGCGCGACGATGACGACAACGAGGTGGCCGACGGTGAGATCGGCGAGATCGTGATTCGTGGCGAGAACGTGATGAAGAGCTACTGGAATCAATCGGACGCAACGGCCGAAGCCATGCGCGGCGGCTGGTTCCACTCCGGCGATCTGGCTCGCCGCGACGAGGACGGTTACTACTTCATCGTCGACCGCAAGAAGGACATGATCAACCGCGGTGGATACAACGTGTATCCCCGCGAGGTCGAAGAGATCTTGTACGCGCATCCTGCGGTCGCCGAGGCAGCAGTCTTCGGAGTACCGGACGCGATGTACGGCGAAGAGGTCGCCGCGTTGGTGACTCTCAAGGAAGGCGCCTCAGCGACCGAGGTGGAATTGCGCAATTACGTGAAGGAGCAGATCGCGGCATACAAGTATCCGCGCATCATCCGATTCGGTCCCATTCCGAAGGGCCCGACCGGCAAGATCTTGAAGAGAGAGATCAAGTTCGAGCCCTAGGCTCCGCCGCGGCTGGGCGCCGGGGAGGCGCAAAGACCCGGTACTGGGTTGCATCTGCCGCCGTCGCACTGGACGGCCCGAGCTTGACCACGTCGCCGGCCACCTCGACTTGTCCGATGATGATCACCGGATCGACCGTACGACCGACGTTGACCTCGGTTGGGTGGTCGCCGAAATTGACCACCATGACCATGTCGCCACGCTCCAGCAGGAGCCAGCCGGCCTCGTCGTTGGACAGCGCCCGGCCCTCCTCGAAACGCGGGTCGGTGAAGTCGGGGTAGCTGCGCCGTATCGTGATCAGCCGCCTGGTGAAGTCCAGCAACTCGGCATGGCTGGGCTTCTCAAGCTCCGACCAGTCCAGCCGCGACGCCTCGAAGGTCCGCGGATCTTGCGGATCGGGCACATCGCTGGTGACCCACTCCATCTGGGAGAACTCCTCGAGCCGACCGGCCCGCACCCTCTCCGCGAGCTCTCGCTCGGGATGGGAGGTGAAGAAGCGCCACGGCGTCTCGGCACCCCATTCCTCTCCCATGAAGATCATCGGCGTGAAGGGACTGAGCAGCGTCAGCATCGCCGCAATGGCCTGCTGTGCGGGACTGATCTTGCTCGAGAGTCGTTCCCCGGTGGCGCGGTTGCCGATCTGATCATGGTTGTCGGAGCAGACGACCAGTCGCCAGGTCGGCGTACGCCAGGTGTCGATTGGGTGTCCGTGGGTACGTCCGCGGAAACTGGAGCGGGTGCCGGTGTGGAAGAAGCCACTCTCGTACACCTTCCCTAACGCGGCAAGTGAGTCGAAGTCGGCGTAGTAGCCGCTGATATCGCCGGTCAAGCTCACATAGAGGGCGTGATGGAAGTCATCGCTCCACTGGGCCGTCAGACCGTAGCCGCCGCCTTCTCGCGCTGTGATCAGCCGCGGGTCGTTGAGGTCGGACTCGGCGATCAGCGGCATGGGTCGGCGGAGAAAGGTGCTGCGCGAGGAGACTTCGATATTGAGCTCCTCGAGGAGGTGGGTGGCTCGCGTGTCGTGCAACGCGTGCACGGCGTCGAGGCGTAGACCGTCCACGTGATATTCGGTCAGGAACATCAGGGCGTTGTCGATGATGTAGCGCCTGACTTCGTCAGACTCCTCACCGTCCAGGTTCGGCTCATCGCCCCAGACGGTCGGACCGGCATCGCTCCTCAAGTACGGCGCGAACTTCGACAAGTAGTTGCCACTCGGACCCAGATGGTTGTAGACCACGTCCTGAATCACTGCCAGGCCCGCCTGATGGCAGGCGTCGACGAACTGCATGTACTCGAGCGGGCCTCCGTAGCCTTCGTGCACGGCGTACCACAGCACCCCGTCATAGCCCCAGTTGTGATGGCCGTTGAAGGCATTGACGGGCATCAACTCGACGAAGTCGATGCCGAGTTCCACGAGGTGGTCGAGCCGATCGATGGCGGCTGTCAGCGTCCCCTCGGGCGTAAAGGTGCCGACATGCAGCTCATAGATGATGCCGCCCCCGAGCTGACGCCCCGTCCACATCTGATCCGACCAGACGAACTTGTCCGCATCGAAAGTCCGCGACCAGCCGTGCACCCCGTCCGGCTGGCGCCGCGAGCGTGGATCAGGCAGCACGGTGTCGGAGTCCTCGAGCAGGAACCCGTAATCAAACTCGCCGACGCCCTCTTCCCCCGATCCGGCACCGTCCGGCAAAGGCTCAGCCGGGCACCACCAGCCCTCGTCGTCGCGCTCCATGGCCACTCTGGTCGGGGTGCTCTCCCCCACTGGTTTGATCATCAGCGTTACCGATGATTTTCGTGGTGCCCAGACGACAAACTGCGCCAAGCTCATAGCTCACACCCCACGAGAACCGGTTCGGCAACGAGCTCGATGCTGAACTTCTCCTTCACTCCCGCCCGGATTTCGCGTGCCAGGCTCAGCAGATCCGCCGCCGTGGCACCGCCTTGGTTGCTCAGCGCAAGCGTGTGCTTGCTCGACAACCGGGCCGAACCATGCCCGTAGCCCTTGGTGAATCCAGCCTGCTCGATCAGCCAAGCAGCGCTGGTCTTGACCGTGCCGTCGGGTTGGCCGAAGCGTGGCGCATTGTCAGGCAACGCAAGCGCTTGTGCCGGGCTGAGGATCGGGTTGGTGAAGAAGGACCCGGCACTCCAAGTGTCATGATCATTTTCGGCCAAAACCATGCCCTTGGCTGTGCGCAGCGCTAGCACGGCCTGCCGAACATCGGCCGCCGGAGCACGCTGCCCCACCTTGATGCCGAGCATCCGTGCCAGCTCGGGATAGCGAATCGATTGCGACATGGTGCCAAGTGGGAGCTGGAAGGTCACCGACAGCACCAGAAAGTGACCGGGATCGATCTTGAATCGCGACGTCCGGTACCCGAAGCCGCATTCCGATCGGAAACAGCGTCTTCAGCTGCCCCGTGGATCGGTCTAGCGTGCGCACCGTGGAGATCAGTTCACTGACCTCCGCCCCGTACGCGCCGACGTTTTGGATCGGCGTCGCACCGGCCAGGCCAGGAATGCCTGACATGGTTTCCAAACCACTCCAGCCTTGCTCGATCGCATAGCTGACCAGCGGATCCCAGGGTTCCCCGGCCGCAACGGTGATCACCGCGCCGGAGCATGCGTCGACATCCTCAGCGACGCCACGCGTCGCAATCTTGATCACCGTGCCGGCAAAGCCGGCATCACCGATCAGCACGTTCGAGCCGCCGCCGAGAATGAGCACTGGTTCGCCCGCGGCGTCGAGGTCGCGCACCACCTCGATCAGTTCTGGCTCGGTCTCGACGGTGAGCATCCGTTGTGCCGGGCCCCCAACCCGCAGCGTTGTGTGATCAGCCAGTATCACGACTCGGACTCAGGCGGAGCGGCGTGCTGAGCTTGTCGAAGCCCCATCGGTGTGCCCTTCGGCAGGCTCAGGGCGCATGTCGATTTCAGGCTTCATGATCACGATGCGGCACGCGTACGCCGAGATCCACTTCCGCTCGGGCGGCGCCCAGCACTTTCTGCCCATCACTGATCGCTTCGATGCTGACCGTGACCAGCGATCCGTCGACCGCAGAAACACTGCCACGAAACTCCACCTCGACGCCGTCGGCGTCATCGGGTACGACTACAGGCCTGGTGAACCGGACCGCGTAAGAGATCACCCGACCGGGATCACCTACCCAGTTGGTGACGATTCGAAGCGCAGTTCCCATAGTGAGCATCCCGTGTGCGATGACACCGGGCAGGCCCATCCGGCCGGCGAAGTACTCCGAGTAATGGATCGGATTGAAATCGGTCGAAGCCCCGGCGTACCGAACCAGCCGTTCCCTAGTGAAACGCATCGTCATCGGCGGCAGCGTTGTGCCGACCTCAACGCCTTCTACGACTGTCGCCTTCACAATGTCGCCTTCACGCCGTCGCCTCCCGAGCGTGAGAGAAGGTCGCTTGTGCGGTGCAAATGAGTTCGGTGTCGCGGCCAGTGATGTCCACGGTGGCGGAGATCAACTCCGAACCCGCGCGCAAGCGCACTCTGTCGATCCTCGCCGTCGCAATCACGATGTCGCCGGGGCGAAGCGGACGCACGAAGGTGAACCGCTGGTCGCCATGCACAATCCGCTCGACCGACAATTCCAGTTCCGGATCGGTAAACAACTGCTGCCATGCCCGCGACGAGATCACCGCGGCGAACGTAGGCGGCGCGATCGGCGAATCCCCCCGATATCTGGGGTTGTCATCGCCCAACGCTGTCGCGAACTCGGCGATCTTCGCCGCCGACACGTGGTAAGGATCGGTGGGTGGATACCGGCGGCCGGCGTGCGCCTCCGTAATGGCCATAGTGCAACGCTAATAGACGTGCTAGCTGCGACCGTCGGCAAGTTCGCGCGCCGTTGTAGCGGAGCAGTACCAGCTCGGCTGCGCGCTCCCCCAGCGGCTCGGCCATCTGCCAGCCGCGCTGGGTGGCGAGTTCGCGTACAGAGGTCAGCAGCAAGCCATCGGTGAGGAACAGCGGTACGACGGCAACAGGCTCTGGCAACCCGTTCATCACGTCCGCGACGCCTGGAGAGCAGGTGCCGAAACATGCGCGTACCAGACCTCGACGATCCTCGGTCAGCCGGACGGCAAGATCAACAACGGCCTCGTTGGCCGCCGGCATTGAGGATCCGACAGCAAAGAGCAAAACCGAGGCGCGATCGTCGATGCCAGAAGACGCCATGCTTTCGCGCAGCAGCTGCGCCATGTCATCGCCGGTGCCCAAAATATCGGTCACGATGAGTTGGAGAGGGACGGATTCGGTGACGCTGCGTACCGTCTCGGGGACGTCGACAGTGGCGTGAAAAGCCTCCGTAAACAGCAGAGGAACGACAACAGCGCTTGTGTGCCCGGCATCGGCGAGCTGACGTACCGCCTCCGCCGAGGTCGGGCTCGGCAAGATCGAGGTAGGCCGGCAGCGTGGTGATTCCCGTCTGCTCGGCTACCGCCGCCATCAGCCGCTCAATGCCAAGACTGCCCTCGGGATGCCTGCTGCCGTGGGCGAGTCCGATCAGCGGGGGAGTTGGCTGGCTCAGCGTGGTCAGCGAGTTTCGCGATGCGGGGTATGGGTCTTGCAGCGTGGGCAAAACTTCTTCAGCTCAAGGCGATCCGGGTCGTTACGCCGGTTCTTCTTGGTGATGTAATTCCGCTCCTTGCACTGCGTACAAGCCATTGTGATTTTTGGCCGGATATCAGCGGTCTTGGCCATGATGCGTCCTCAGATCTGTAGTTGGGTTCAAACTTATGTTATTCAAAACCCAGTTGGTGCTCGTGGTGCCAGTAGCGGGAGCGGGACTTGAACCCGCGACACAGCGATTATGAGCCGCTTGCTCTACCGTCTGAGCTATCCCGCTGTGGTCTCCGCTACCAGTTTCCCGGTCGAGCAACGGTCCAAACAGACCGCATATTCCGCCGATGCGCGGTGGCACCGGAGACGGAGTCCGAGCCCCCATGCGGAATCGAACCGCAGACCTTCTCCTTACCATGGAGACGCTCTGCCTGCTGAGCTATAGGGGCGCGCAAATGCCGCTCGGCAGGCGGCACCAACGGACCAAGATACACACTGCGCTGCCGCCAGGGCGAATCCAATGGCAACCCGGCGATAGGGGACATTGGTCAATTCAGAGCAGGGTAAATGGTCACTTCCGCCACACCAGCACCGATCATTATGGTCAAATCATGAATCCTCCGATGCCGGCCGGAGTTGATGGCAAAGCATCCGACGCGCTGTTGAAGCTCGGCCGGTTTTTCACCAGATGGGAGGAGTCCGACGACGGTCGGGTCGGCCTTCCGCAAGGGCGGTCGGGCCGGCGACGTCTTCTACCGGGACCGGTGGAGTCACGACAAGGTGGTGCGGTCCACCCACGGCGTGAACTGCACCGGCTCGTGCTCGTGGAAGGTGTACGTCCGCGACGGGATCATCACCTGGGAGGCCCAGCAGACCGACTACCCGTCGGTCGGTCCGGACCGACCCGAGTACGAGCCTCGCGGCTGCCCGCGCGGCGCCGCCTTCTCCTGGTACACCTACTCCCCCACCCGGGTCCGCTACCCGTACGTCCGCGGCGTGCTGCTGGAGATGTACCGGGAGGCCAAGCAGCGGCTCGGCGACCCGGTGCTGGCCTGGGCCGACGTGACCGGCGACCCGGAGCGACGCCGGCGCTACCAGTCGGCGCGCGGCAAGGGCGGCCTGGTCCGGGCCGTCTGGGCCGAGGCGGTGGAGATGATCGCCGCAGCGTACGTGCACACGATCAAGACCTACGGGCCGGACCGCGTCGCCGGCTTCTCGCCGATCCCGGCGATGTCGATGGTCTCCCACTGCGTCGGCACCCGCTTCACCCAGCTGCATCGGCGGGGTGATGACCTCCTTCTACGACTGGTACGCCGACCTGCCGGTGGCCAGCCCGCAGGTCTTCGGCGACCAGACCGACGTGCCGGAGTCCGGCGACTGGTGGGACGCCACCTACCTGATGATGTGGGGCTCCAACGTGCCGGTCACCCGGACGCCCGGACGCGCACTGGATGGCCGAGGTGCGCTACCGCGGCACCAAGGTCGTCACCGTCAGCCCCGACTACGCCGACAACACCAAGTTCGCCGACGAGTGGCTGCCGGCCCAGGCCGGCACCGACGCCGCGCTGGCCATGGCCATGGGCCACGTGATCTTGAAGGAGTTCTTCGTCGACCGGCGGGTGCCGTTCTTCGTCGACTACGTGCGGACCTACACCGACCTGCCGTTCCTGATCACCCTGGCCGAGAACGCCGAGCACGGCGGCCTGGTGCCGGGCAAGTTCCTGACCGAAGCCGATCTCGGATGCCTGAGCTGTCGAGGCACCTCGACAGCTCGAGCGCAGTCCCCGCGGAAGCCGCCTGGAAGACGGTGCTGCTGGACGCGGCCAGCGGCCAGCCGGTGGTGCCGAACGGCTCGATCGGCTTCCGCTACGCCGACTCCGGCGAGGGCAAGTGGAACCTCGACCTCGAGGGCGTCGTCGCCGGCGCTCTCGCTGCGCGATGCGAGGTCGACGCGGAGTCCGCCGAGGTGCTGCTGCCGTCTTCGAGGCACCCGACGGCACGGGCGACGTGCTGCGCCGCGGCGTGCCGGTCACGCGGGATCGGCGACGCGCTGGTCACCACCGTGTTCGACCTGATGCTGGCCCAGTACGGTGTCGCCCGGCCCGGCCTGCCGGGCGACTGGCCGACCGGCTACGACGACGCGACCGCGCCGTACACGCCGGCCTGGCAGGCGACGATCACCAGCGTGCCGGCCGAGGCCTGCATCCGGATCGCCCGCGAGTTCGCCACCAACGCCGAGGAGTCGGACGGCCGGTCCATGATCATCATGGGCGCCGGGATCTGCCAGTGGTTCCACGCCGACGCCACCTACCGGTCGATCCTGAGCCTGTTGATCTTGACCGGCTGCGATGGGCCGCAACGGCGGCGGCTGGGCGCACTACGTCGGCCAGGAGAAGTGCCGGCCGATCACCGGCTGGCTCTCGCTGGCCAACGCGTTGGACTGGTCCCGGCCGCCGCGGACCATGATCGGCACCGCGTACTGGTACATGCACACCGACCAGTGGCGCTTCGACGGCTACGCGGCCGACGCGCTCGCCTCACCGCTGGCCGAGGGCCACCTCGCCGGCATGCACACCGCCGACACCATCGCCCAGTCGGCGCGGATGGGCTGGATGCCGTTCTATCCGCAGTTCGACGCGAACCCGCTGGATCTGGCCGACCAGGCCGACCGCCGCGGTCGAGGCCGGCGAGGCGCCAGATGCCGCGCGTACGTCGCCTACGAGCTGACCGACGGCAGCTGCAGTTCTCGATCGAGGACGTCGACGCGCCGCAGAACTGGCCGCGGGTGCTGACGCTGTGGCGCTCCAACCTGTTGGGTTCCTCGGCCAAGGGCAACGAGTACTTCCTGAAGTACCTGCTCGGCACCCACTCCAACGTGATGGCCGACGAGGGCGCGACGTCCGCCCGAGCGATGTGACCTGGCGGGACGAGCCGCCGGAGGGCAAGCTCGACCTGCTGCTCTCGGCCGACTTCCGGATGACCTCGACGCACCCTGCTGTCCGACATCGTGCTGCCGGCCGCCACCTGGTACGAGAAGCACGACCTGTCCTCCACCGACATGCACCCCTTCGTGCATGCCTTCACCCCGGCCATCGACCCGCCCTGGGAGGCCAAGAGCGACTTCGAGACCTTCCACCTGATCGCCCGCGAGCTGTCCCGGCTGGCCGCCACCCACCTCGGCACCCGGAAGGACCTGGTCGTGGTTCCGATGCAGCACGACACGCCCGGAGAGACCGCGCAGCCGCGTGGCGTCGTCCGCGACTGGAAGCGCGGCGACGTGCCGGCGTTCCCGGCAAGACCATGCCGGGCTTCCAGGTGGTGGAGCGCGACTACACCGCGATCGCCGACAAGCTCGCCGCGATCGGTCCGCTGGCCGACAAGCTGGGCTTCACCACCAAGAACGTCACCTTCCGGCTGGAGCACCAGGTCGCGCAACTGGCGGCCTCGGGCGGGGTGATGCTCGGCGGTGCCGCCGACGGTCGGCCGGCGATCGACACCGACGCCAAGATGGCCGAGGCCATCCTGACCTTCTCCGGCACGACCAACGGCGAGCTGGCCGTCCAAGGCTTCGAGACCCTGGAGCAGCGGGTCGGCAAGCCGCTCGCTGATCTCGCCCATGGGTCGGAGGAGAAGCGCATCACCTTCGCGCAGACCCAGCAGGCACCGGTGCCGGTGATCACCTCGCCGGAGTGGTCGGGTTCGGAGACCGGCGGCCGGCGCTACGCCCCGTTCACCGTCAACGTGGAGCGGCTGAAGCCCTGGCACACCCTGACCGGTCGGATGCACTTCTTCCTCGACCACGACTGGATGCGCGACACCGGTGAGGCGCTGCCGCACTACCGCCCGCCGCTGGACATGCACCGGCTGTTCGGTGAGCCGGTGCTCGGCCCCGACGGCTCGCGCAGATCACGGTCCGCTATCTGACCCCGCACAACAAGTGGTCCATCCACTCCGAATACCAGGACAACCTGTTCATGCTGTCGCTGGCTCGCGGCGGCACGGCGATCTGGATGAGCCCGGCAGATGCGGCGAGATCGGGGTCGCCGACAACGACTGGGTGGAATGCGTCAACGCCAACGGCGTGCTGGTCGGCCGGGCGATCGTCAGCCACCGGATGCCGACGGGCGTCGTCTACGTCCACCACGCGCAGGAGCGGATGATCGACGTGCCCAAGTCCGAGGCGACCGGCCGCCGCGGCGGCATCCACAACTCGGTCACCCGGCTGCTGGTCAAGCCGACGCATCTGATCGGCGGCTACGCCCAGCTGTCGTACGCGTTCAACTATCTCGGCCCGACCGGCAACCAGCGGGACATGGTGTCCACCATCCGCCGGCGCTCCCAGGAGGTGCAGTACTGATGCGCGTGATGGCCCAGATGGGCATGGTGATGAACCTGGACAAGTGCATCGGCTGCCACACCTGCTCGGTGACCTGCAAGCAGGCGTGGACCAACCGCTCGGGCACCGAGTACGTGTGGTTCAACAACGTGGAGACCCGGCCCGGCCAGGGCTACCCCCGCCGCTACGAGGATCAGGAGACCTGGAAGGGCGGTTGGACGCTCAACAGCCGGGGCCGGCTGAAGCTCAGAGCCGGCGGCCGGGTGAAGAAGCTGCTCGGCATCTTCGCCTCCCCGGTCCAGCCCAAGCTCGCCGACTACTACGAACCGTGGACCTATGACTACGAGACCCTGATCGACGCCCCGCTCGGCGACGACTTCCCGGTGGCTCGGCCGAAGTCGTTGATCACCGGCGAGGACACCAAGATCACCTGGTCGGCGAACTGGGACGACAACCTCGGCGGCGCCAGCGAGCATGGGCCATCTCGACCCGATCGTGGAGCGGGTCCGGCAGGAGTCGAACGACAAGATCAAGTTCGAGTTCGAGCAGACGTTCATGTTCTACCTGCCGCGGATCTGTGAGCACTGCCTGAACCCGTCCTGCATGGCCTCCTGCCCATCGGGGGCGATCTACAAACGCGCCGAGGACGGCATCGTGCTGGTCGACCAGGACCGCTGCCGAGGCTGGCGGCAGTGCGTGACCGGCTGCCCGTACAAGAAGATCTACTTCAACCACAAGACCGGCAAGGCCGAGAAGTGCACCCTGTGCTACCCGCGGCTCGAGGTCGGGCTGCCGACGGTGTGCTCGGAGACCTGCGTCGGCCGGCTGCGCTACCTCGGCCTGTTCCTCTACGACGCCGACCGGGTGACCGCGGCCGCGGCCACCCCCGACGAGAAAGACCTGTACCAGGCTCAGCTGGACCTGATCCTCGACCCGAACGATCCCGCGGTGATCGCGGCGGCCCGGCAGCAGGGCATCCCGGCCGACTGGCTGGAGGCCGCCCGACGCTCCCCGGTCTATGCACTGGCCAAGAAGTACAAGGTGGCGCTGCCGCTGCACCCGGAGTACCGGACGATGCCGATGGTCTGGTACATCCCGCCGCTGTCCCCGGTCGTCGACCTGCTCCGCGATCAGGGCCACGACGCCGAGTCGCCGGGGTCCTGTTCGGGGCGATCCGAGCGCTGCGGATTCCGGTGGAGTACCTGGCCGAGCTGTTCACCGCCGGCGACACCGAGAGATCGAGCGCGTGCTGACGGCTGGCCGCCATGCGCGCCTACCTGCGCGACATCACCCTCGGCCGCCGCGGGACGACTCCATCGCGGCCTCGGTGGGCATGACCGACCAGAGTATGCGCGAGATGTACCGCCTGCTGGCCATCGCCAAGTACGAGGAGCGCTACGTCATCCCGAAGGCGCACGTCGAGCAGGCCCACGAGCTCGAGGAGCTCGGCTGCTCGCTCGACTTCGACGGCGGGCCGTACGAGTCCGGACCGTTCGGCGAGGCCAGCGGCCGGCCGTCGCCGGTCGCGGTCGAGACCTTCCAGGCGCTGCGGCAACGGCAGACCTCCGACGCTCAGCGCGTCCGGCGACGAACTCCGCGGCCGGGTGAACCTGCTGAACTGGGACGGCAACGGCACACCGGAGGGCCTGTTCCCGAACGACCGAAGGAGCCGGCGTGAGAGCGCCGTCGCCGCGAGGCGACCGGGTCGTTCACCAGGCGGCCGCGGTCTGCTTGGCTACCCCGAGCGAGACGTCCTCGCCAGCGCCGGGTTTGCTGCGCGCGGCCCTGGCCGAGGAGGCTCCGCGTCAGGCCGAGGCCATTCGAGCCGTTGCTGGCGTCTCTGGGATTCCGCCGATCCGACGGCGATCCAGACCCACTACGTCGAGGTCTTCGACCTGTCCCGGAAGCACACCCTCTACCTGTCGTACTGGACCGACGGCGACACCCGGCGGCGCGGCGAGGTGCTGGCCGCGTTCAAGCAGCGCTACCGCCGCTCCGGCTTCCTGGTCGACACCCCCGGCGAGCTGCCCGACTACCTGCCGTTGGTCCTGGAGTACGCGGCACGTCGACCCGCGACGGGGCCGCGCTGCTGCAGGACTACCGGCGCAGCCTCGAGCTGCTCCGGCTGGCCCTGGTCGAACGCGCACCCCGTACGCCGGCGTGCTGGCCGCCGTGTGCAGCACCCTGCCGGGCCCTTCCCCGCCGACCGCAAGGCCGTGATGGCGATGGCCGCGGCCGGCCGCCGACGGAGTCCGTCGGCCTGGAGCCGTACGATCCGCGACTGCTGCCGCTGGGAGGTTCGACGATGAACGTGCTGCTGTGGGGCGTGCTGCCGTACGTCATGCTGGCGGTCCTGATCGGCGGCCTCATCTGGCGCTACCGCTACGACCAGTTCGGCTGGACCACCCGCTCCTCCCAGCTCTACGAGTCGCGGCTGCTGCGGATCGGCTCTCCGCTGTTCCACTTCGGCATCCTGGTGGTGATCGTCGGCCACTTCGTCGGCCTGGTGATCCCGAAGTCGTGGACCGAGGCGGTCGGGATCAGCGAGGACATCTACCACTTCAACGCGCTGCCGTGGGGACCTCGCCGGCGTCGGCACGCTGGTCGGGATCGTGATCTTGATCTACCGCCGGCGCACCACCGGACCGGTGTTCATGGCCACCACCAAGAACGACAAGCTCATGTACGTCGTCCTGGTGGCCGCGATCGTGGCCGGGCTGGCGACCACCGTGCTCAGCGTCGTCGGCGGGCACGCAGGCGTGACCTACCGCGAGACCGTCTCGCCCTGGTTCCGCTCGCTGTTCGATTCTCAGCCCGACATCGACTCGATGGCGGCGGCTCCGCTGGCCTTCAAGATGCACACGCTGATCGGGATGCTGCTGTTCGCCATCTGGCCGTTCACCCGCCTGGTGCACGCCTTCACTGTCCCCGTTGCACTACCTGTTCCGGCCCTACATCGTCTATCGCAGCCGTGACGACCTGGCCGCCCCGGGAGCCGCGCCGACCCACCGCGGCTGGGCCCCGGTCGGCACCCGCGACCGCAGCCGCAGACGCCTGAGATCGAGAGGACGATTCGTGACCAGCACAGCCCGCAGGCACACGACCCTGCAGACGGGCCAGAGCAAGAACCTGGTCCTGGCCCTGCTTGGCTTCACGATCACCTTCTGGGCGTGGAACATCATCGGGCCGCTGGGCGTCCGCTACAGCCCGAGCTCGGGCCTGAGTCCCACCCAGAAGTCGCTCCTTGTCGCCATGCCGGTGCTCGTCGGCTCGCTGGGCCGGATCCCGTCGGCGCACTGACCGACCGCTACGGCGGTCGGCTGATGTTCACCGTGCTCACCATCGCGTCGGCCATCCCGGTGCTGCTGGTCGCCTTTGCCGGATCGCTGAAGTCCTACCCGCTGCTGCTGGTCTTCGGCTTCTTCCTTGGCATCGCCGGCACCACGTTCGCCGTCGGCATCCCGTTCGTCAACGCCTGGTTCGAACCAGCCCGGCGGGGCTTCGCGACCGGCGTCTTCGGCGCCGGCATGGGCGGCACCGCCTTGTCGGCCTTCTTCACTCCGCGGCTGGTGCGAGCGATTCGGCTATGTCCCAACACACGTGCTCATCGCGGCTGCCCTGGTCGTCGTTGGCGCGGTCTCTGGTTGATGATGCGGGACTCACCTGCCTGGAAGCCGAACCTGGCACCGGTCGTACCGAAGCTCGCTGCCGCGGCCAAGCTGCCGCTCACCTGGCAGATGTCGTTCCTCTACGCCGTCGCCTTCGGTGGCTTCGTGGCCTTCTCGACCTACCTGCCGACCTATCTGAAGAATGTTTACGGCTTCGACCTGACCGGCGCCGGCACCAGGACCGCCGGCTTCGCCATCGCAGCCGTGATCGCACGACCGGTCGGCGGCATCGTGGCCGACAAGATCGGCCCGCGCAGGTTGTCGCCATCTCCCTCGCCGGGGCGGCGGTGATGTCGCTGATCATCGCGCTGCGGCTGCCGCCGGAGATCCCCGCCGGAACCGCATTCGTGCTGATGGCGCTCTTCCTCGGACTTGGCACCGGTGGCGTCTTCGCCTGGGTCGCTGAGCTGGCGCCAGCCGAACGGGTCGGCGCGATCACCGGGATCGTCGGCGCCGCTGGCGGTCTCGGGGGCTTCTTCCCTCCGCTCGTCATGGGAGCCACCTACAACGAGGCAGCGCACAGCTACACCATCGGATTGGTGCTGTTGACGATTACCGCGGGCGCTGCGCTGCTCTTCACGCTGTTCGGGATCCGGCGGAAAGCATCGGCCAGCAGGCCGTGATTCATGAGGTTTGAACGGCGGAAACCCCGCTCGACGAGCAGTCGCTTATCGAGCGTGCCAGCCCGGCCGATCTGACGTTTTTGGCCATGGATGCCGGTGCGATTCCCAGCAGTGCGCAGTAACCTTGATCTTGGAACAGCTAGGTGATTTCGGTCTTCGGCAGCTCCGTGAGCTGATCATGGATTGGATTTGTAGCCTTCCGCGATTGCGGCAGCGGCTGATCAAGGTGCCTTTTGGTATCGCGGTGCTCGGGAACGATTTTCCCGCTAACCTGCGACGATGTCGCGTCCCGTAATGGTCCGGGCATGATAGCGATATGCAGCGTGCGGACCAGCTGCCCAGGGCACAGGTCCTGTCTTGGTCCACAGCTCGATGAGATCATAGGCCTGCATAACTCGCTCGGCCGTTCCGCGTACTACCACGCTCCAGCCCCTACGGGCCTCCTCGTCAATCCCATCGATCTCGAACGCGACGTTGGTACGGTGTGCCAGCTGGGAGATCACACCTTCGGACGCAGTCCGGAAGACGATGGTCTTGTTGTAGTAGGCGTAGTTGACCGGCAGCAACTGCGGCCCTCGGCCGCATTCCATGCCACCCGACCGACGGTCTGTTGCCGCAATCGCCGCTCGCACTCATCGAGCGGCAGCTCCCGGATCGGCTGAGTGTTGTGCGACTCTTCGGTAGTTGAGGTCATGACCAGCCCCTTAGCTGCTAGCGAGCGGCGAACAAGATCGCGTGATGCGGTATGGCAATTAGCCACGTCACTAGCCATAGTCCGCGGCTCAGGTTGGGATCCAACTGCCGGTTGACTTTGACCGGGTACGTCGAGGTAGTCATGGCAGATTTCACCTCCGCTACCAGCATTTGCCGGCTTCGGTCAGCGCAATAGTGACGTAGGTCGCGCGATGGTGTGACTAACGACCTACTTTCACCGACCTAGGACTGTGAGGAACGATACTGAGCCCCGAGACTCACTCATCTGGCGTGACCGATCACTCTCCGCCCCGACACATGCTCGCAGGCGAGTCGCAGGAACATGTATCGGTTGCCGCCGGCCCAGGGCGTAGGCATCTCGCGATATTGCATACGCGCGAAGTCGTCTTCGGTTGCCAATTCAAGCCGCCCGAGAACGACGACGCTCCAGCCGGACTCGAAGAACTCGTGAGTTTTGTCGATTTCGAAGGCACAGTTGGAGTTGAGTGCGTGGTGGTAGATCTCCCCGTCGGGAACTGTACGGAAGATGACACAGTCGTCGACAAAGACGTAGTTCATTGGCAGAATGCGTGCGCCAAAGTCAGCGGTATAGGCAATTCGCCCACTGAATTGGCCGCGAGCAGCTCCAGGCACTCTTGACGGTCCAATTCCATAAGTCGAGTCCCAAGCTGAGCGGCTGCCCAAAATGTCTCGCTGCTGGTCTCCCGCGGTATTGGTGTTGCAGAAGGGAATTCCTCTGATCCGGACATGACTGTAGCTTTCTGTCGAGCCTCCCCGATGTCTCAACCGTCGCCGTGGGGCACCGGTTCGGACCAGGGTCGTCTGGTCCGCGAAACCAGGACGAAAGGCCGTCTATTCGGCCCCGCGGAGCTTCGCGCCGAGCCGAAGGACTTAGGACTCCACAACTCAAGGATCGACACTCAGCGTCTTTGCCCCGGAGGGCCAGAATCGGGCACGAGGATGGAGGACGAGATGAGCAGCGTTCTGGTGAGACTCGACCTGTCACCGTCCGGCCGAGGGTTACCTATAACGAGGCGGTGCCGAGTTTCTCATCACCCTCGCATCATTTACCTGAACTTGGCATTATTTGCAGATGGGGCCAAGGCCAAGCAAGCGTACCTAGGTGGGTGCGACCGACCTCGGGGACGAGCAGATAGCACCCAAGCCCCCTGACAAGTCGGCGGGCACTGGCATGCCAGTGGGCACTGCCAAGCCGGTCGGCATCTTCCGCGCAATCGGCATCGCACACCGCACGACATGGCGGCGCCCCCAGTTCTACGTCCTCGTCGTCGGCGCGATGCAAGTCTTCCTGCTGCTGATCGCCATCCCGGTGATCCGGCTGCTCTACGGGTTGGTGCTGCAGAAACCGGGCTGGGCAGCATTGCGTACGACCGGATCTCTCATGTACTGCGCAACCCGTTCGCCGATCTGACGCTGTTGTGATTGCGGGCGTCGCGGTTGTCGCGATCATGGGCGAGCTAGTCACCTTGTTCGTATTGGCGTCGCACCATCAGGACGGCGACTCGACCTCATTCCGGCTCGTGCTAAGCCAAGTCGTGGGAAACGATCAAGAAGTTGGTTCACCCGCAGGGCCTGTTGATAATCATCTATTTGATCTTGTTACTGCCACTCGGCCAGCTCGGATTGCACATTGTTGACCAAGAAGGTCGCAGTGCCACCGTTTGTCAGCGAGGAGCTGAGTAAGAGCGGGACCGGAAGCCTGCTCTACGGCGCCTTCACGCTTGTGGTCTTCTACCTGAACCTCCGGTTGATCTTGACTCTGCCGCTGCTGGGAACCACGTCGGCCGGCGTTTGGGAGCCTTCGTGACCAGTTGGCGGCTTACAAGGCGCTGGCGGCCGCTTAACATTGTTGGCCTCCTGATCATCCTCGTCATACCGGCGGGTTTGGCCGGAATATTGCTGGCGCTGGTGACTCTCGCGCCCACGATCGCCGCCGACCTGCTCAGTCCCGCTGCGGCACCTTTGTTAGCTGCCTTCGGTCTCAGCGTCTGGCAGATCAGTATCTTCGTGATCACGGCACTGTTAACGATCATGATCGTGCAGTCGCTGACCGCAATGATGCGCGATTGGTTAAAGCGACTGCCGGAAGATCATCGGCATACCCCGACCGTCAACTCCTACTCCGAGCCGACGCACGTCACGGCTCGGCGCCGGAAGCAGCTGTGGGGTCTGGCGGCTGCTGCCACGGCGATGGCTTTCGCGCTACCTCCGTCGTGAACTACCAGACCATGGTCAGGTTGGTCGACACCGAGGAAACCGAGATTGTCGCGCACCGTGGGTTCATTGCAGGTGGTGTCGAGAACACTCTTCCGGCTTTGCAAGCCGCCGCCAAGGCCGGAGCTGACCGGGTCGAGTTCGACGTCATGGAGACCAAAGACGGCAAGTTCGTGGTGATGCACGACGCCAATCTCCAGCGGCTGGCCGGTAAGAATCTCAATGTGAAGGATCTCACTCAGGACGAGCTGACCAAGATCACCGTCCGGGCCGATGGCATGGAGGCCAAGATCCCCTCCCTCGAGGAGTGGATTCAGTTGTCGATCCAGCTGAACCTGCCGCAGCTGCTGGAGATCAAACTGCACGGAGGCGAGACCCCTGATCTGGTGCCGCGGCTGCTCGCGGTGCTCGATCATGCCGGCGTGACCGAGTCCTACACCTACCACACGCTCAGTAGAGAGGTGGTCGACGAGCTCAAGCGCCTTCGCCCAGAGCTTGTCGTCGGCTTCATTGTGCCCATCAACTTCGGCGGCATCCCCAAGGTGAAGGCGGACTTTCTTGGTCATCGAACAGCAGTCCTACAGCAACCAGTTCATCCATCAGGCCTGGGCGGCGGGTTACAACGTGATCGTCTGGACTGTGGACGACGAGCAGCAGATGCGGCAATACGTCAACGCGGCGGTCGAAGGCATTATCACTGACCGGCCGGATCTCGGCGTCAAGGCACGCACCGATATTGCCGAGGACAAGGGCCTGACTGGCCGGCTCTCGGACGCGATTGAACGATCGGCCTCGATCTGAGGCAAGCCGTTGCTGCTCAGGTCTGCGGCTTTACCAGCGGGAACAAGATCGTTTCGCGAATTCCGAGGCCGGTCAGGTTCATGACCAGTCGGTCGATGCCCATTCCCATGCCGCCGGTCGGCGGCATGCCATACTCCAGGGCCTCGAGGAAGTCTTCGTCGACCTGCATCGCCTCGGGATCGCCGGCGGCCGCTCGCAGCGATTGGGCGACAAGCCGCTCTCGTTGCTCGAGCGGATCGGTCAGCTCCGAGTACGCCGTGCCCTGCTCGGAGGCGAAGATGACCAGATCCCACTTCTCGGCAAGCCGTGGATCGTCGCGGTGCTCGCGGGCGAGCGGCGAATTCTCCTTGGGGAAATCGGTGTAGAAGACCGGCGTCGTCGTCGTGCTCTCGCAGAGTTCGCCGTAGATCTCCTCGAGGACATGTCCCCAGCGTGGCGCTCGGTTCGATTTCCAGCCCGATCTCTCGAGCATGCTGGTGTAGCACCGAAGCCGGTGTGTCCGGTGTGATCTCTTCGCCAAGAGCCTCCGATACCGCCTGGCAAATGGTCTTGACCGGCCAGTCGCCCGACAGGTCATACTCAGTGATCGTGCCGTCGGCGTCTGCCCGGCGGGCAATCGGTGAGCCGTAGACCGCCGTTGCGGCCTCTTGGATGATCTCCTGGGTCAGTACCCGCATGGTGTTGTAGTCGCCATAGGTTTCGTACACCTCCAACGATGTGAACTCAGGATTGTGCTTGAAGTCCACCCCTTCGTTGCGGAACTGCCGGCCGATCTCGAATACCTTCTCCATGCCGCCGACGATGAGGCGCTTCAGGTGCAGCTCAGTCGCGATCCGTAAGTAAAGCTCAAGATCATAGGCATTGATGTGGGTCTCGAAGGGCCGGGCATTCGCCCCGCCATGGATGAGCTGCAGCACCGGCGTCTCGACCTCGGTGAAGCCTCGAGTGTGCAGCGAGTCGCGCACACTGTGGACGACGGTCGAGCGGATATAGGCCACTTCGCGGGCCTCCGGTCGCACAATCAGGTCGACATAGCGTGCTCGGACGCGAGCTTCGGGATCGGTGAGCCCTTTGTGCTTGTCGGGCAAGGGACGAATTGCCTTGCTGGTGATCACGAACGATTCGGCGCGGACCGTCAGCTCGCCGCGCTTGGTAGTGATCACCTCGCCCGTAACGCCTACCTGATCACCAAGATCGACATCACGCCGCCAGCGCTGCAGCATGTCAGTCCCGACCGCGTCAAGAGCGATCATGATCTGCAGATCGCCGGTGCCGTCACGAAGGGTGGCGAAGCACAGCTTGCCGCCATCTCGACTGAGGATGACCCGGCCAGCGATCGAGACCTTCCGACCGGTACGGGTGTCCGGGGGAAGCTCACCGGCCTCTGCTCGGACCTGAGCGAGCGTATGCGTACGCGGGAAGGTCACTGGATACGGATCGATGCCCTCAGCACGCAATCGATCTAGCTTTTCGCGGCGTACCCGGACCTGCTCCGGCAAGCCTTCGGTGGACAAGGCCTCGGCGAGGGCATCGGGTTCGTCCGGAATGTTTGCGGTTACCTCAGCCGCGTATTCTTCGCCAGCCCGTTCCAGGGCACCTGCGCCCGGCTCTTTGCCGTGCCCCTGCAACATCGCCATCGAGGGGCGTGTCAGGAACCCTTCCGCGCTTCCCGCCGCGGTCCCGACACGTGGCAGATCAGAGGTGTACTCGAAGCAGATATAGCGAGGCTGCCATTCCGGCTGGTACTTGGCGTTGGAGCGGTAGAGGGATTCCAGCTGCCAGTTGCGGCTGGCGAACACGAGTGCTTGCCGCCACAGTCGCGCAATGGGCCCGGCGCCGAGCTCTGCACCCCGTTCGAAAGCCTCGCGGAACATAGCGAAGTTCAACGACACCCGGCCGACGCCGAACACCGCGGCCCGCTCCGCCAGCGAGGCCACCATCAGCTCCACCAGACCGTTGTCTGCGGTGGGATCGCGGCGCATCAGATCGAGCGAGAGGCCGTTGCGACCCCATGGCACAAAGCTGAGGAACGCTCGGAGGTTGCCTTCGGCATCGTGCGCCTCCACCAGCACGCACTGGGCGTCCAGCGGATCCCCGAGGCGGCCCAGCGCCATCGAGAAGCCTCGTTCGTCACCGCCGTCGCCTCGCCATTGGGAGGCGGAGTTGGACAGCTCGTCGAAGTGTGCCGGGTCGACATCTCCGTGCCGGACCATCGTTGTGGTGTAGCCGCGGCGTTGCAGTCGGCTGACGGATTGGCGTACCGACTTCATGCCAGGGCCGTTGAGAGAGAACGAGCGCATGTCCAGGATCGCTTCGTCGCCAATCTCGAACGCAGTCAGGCCGGCCTCCGTGTACGCGGCGCCGCCCAGCTCGCCGGCCCCCATTACGGCCATCGACCAACCATTGGCGCGGGACTTCTTGCGCCACTGCTCGATAGCCGACGCCCAGTGCTGGGGATCACCCACCGGATTTCCGCTGGCCAAGCTCACCGAACCGATCACGCGGTAGGAAACGCCGGCCTGGGCTGTCGCTGCGTTGCCGGTATTCCACACGATCGACTTGTCACGTCGAGTGGCGAAGTAACCGAGCGAGTCCCACTCGCCGAAGGAGCGCAACAAGGTCCGTACCCGGGCCTCGTCCACTGCGTTGAGAGTCTTGGTCTCGGGCGGCGGCTTGAAGAGCAGGTAGGTGGACGTGAGGATCACCGCCGCCCCCATCACGTCCAACAAGATCGTGACCCACAGCGGAGACCGGACCACATCGGTTCTGACCAGCCCCGCCTCGCCCAGCATCTTGTCCACGACATGGAGGGTCGCGGTAGGCAGATCCGGCGTAACGCCGAACCTGCTCACCAACCAGGTACCCAGGGCCAAGACCACTGCGGCTGCCCACCAGGAAGCAAATGATGGCGGCGAGGAGGTTTCGCGGTCGGCCATGAGCTTGAAACTGATGCTTGGCCCGCAAGAGGATCACGAATACTGCGCTCATGATCACCAGACCGCCGATCTGGATCAGTGAGCCACCAGTGGCGAGGGAAACGATCCGCACGATCTGGGGCAGGATGATCCACCAGATGACGAAGATCCACCAGGCTGCCCGAAGCCGCCGGCGCAAGGCGATACCGATCGCGATGAGCAATGCCGCGTACACCAGATTTGGCACGATGGGGATCGTCAACATCGAGACAGCGTCGTAGTGCCTGAAATAGCGCCTCAGTGGCGTGAATGAACGTCGAGACCACGACGAGGAACGCAAACGCGAACATCGCCGTGGCCAGCCGGTCCGGCCAGCGATCATCATTGAGCACCTGAGCTCGAGCCGGCTTAGTGGCAGCCGGCTCGACTTCAGCGGACCCGCCGTCCGTGGAGGTATTGAGATCAACAGCCATGTCTGCTCGCTCTCGGGCATCCCCGAGGTTCGGGATGAGTGGGAAGTCCTGCGACGCTCGATGTCTGGCAAATTCTCTCACGTTCGTGCTGCCACGCCCCGGAGAAGCCGCGGGCGCAGGTAGCCGCCAGCAGCGCGCTGCACCGGCTGGGCCGACAATCCGCCACGAAGTCCCCGAAAGGCCGCTGCCAATGATCATTAGCTGACGATGATCGAGAGCAGCACTGCAACCACGACAGTGTTCATCAACAAACCAAGCACGCTGTGCACGCTAACGAGTCGGCGCATGGACGTGCTCACAATGGTGGTATCGGTGGTGCCGAACGTGGCCGAACAGCCGATGGCCAGGTAGTTGTAGTCAGCGAACACTGGCTCGGCCGCGCCTGGGAACTTCAGCCCACCCCGCTCGATGTCCCGACGGGCGTACTGCAAGGCGAAACTGAACGTGATCACCAACCAGCAGGTCACCACGGTGCCCGCCGCAAGCACCAGGACGAGATTGGTGGCTTCGCCACGGCTCAGCACCGCCGTGGTGATCGTGACAAAAGCCACAACGGCGATGACGATCGGCCAGCCCGACCCGCCTCCGCCGGCAAGCAACCATCGTTTGACACGCGAGCTCGGCAGTGGCGTCGCCAAGACGCGCCGTACCAGCTCAGCTCGATCGCAGCGGGAGAAGGCGCGCAGGCCAAGCGCAAGGTAGGAAATCGCGAACCCATTCCAGGCAGTGAGCCTCGCACCAAACCCGAACTCCAGCTCGAACTGTCGATCGGTGGGCGCCGGCCGAGCCCCGGTGGCCACCAGTACGATCACCACGATCTCGAACACGATGGTGAACAAGAGGCCGATACCAATCGAGGCCCAGAGCCGGAACACGTCCGAGCATGAGCGAGGCACCTTCAGCTTCTTGCTCGGCTTGGCCTGGTTGCGCAACTCAGTATTGGCGCTCGCCCGGGTCACTTTCACTGCGGCTCCTTGGGAGCGTTGAGTTCTGGCTGCCATGCTCGCTTCGGGTAGCTGAGTGGTCAAGCGCCGCGGCCAGACGGATGACGCCAGTTTCGCCACTGAGCTGGCTCACGAGAGTCGACCAACCTAAAGTCAGATCGCTGAAGACTCTGACGAGACATCCCCTATCGTCGGCGATGCGGCGATAGGGACAGAGCGCAAGGTGACGCAACTCTCAGGAGGCGGCCGGAGTGAGCAAGATCGAATCTGCGGCCCGATACGTCAGACCGCAGAACTTAGCTACCTTGATCTGGCCGCGGCGTCCGACTCGTTGGAGGGACGTGCCACGCAGGATCTTGCCGCCTGCGGTGAACATCCTTCGATTGACGGCGGCCGCCGTGATCTCCTATCTCCTCACCTTGGCTCGTGACGAGCGGCGCGATCGATCTGACCGGACCTCTTACCGCGTTGCTGGTGATGCAGGCGTCCGCGTACTCGACGCTCAAGATGGGCGCCGTTCGGGTTGGTGCGGTGCTGGCAGGCGTGCTGGTCGCGACATTCCTGTCTGTCTGGATCGGCCTGACCTGGTGGAGCCTGGGCCTGGCCATAGCGGCCTCACTAGTCCTGGCCAGAATCTTTCGACTGGGTGAGCAGGCTCTGGAAGCACCGATCAGCGCCATGCTGATCCTCGGTGTCACCAGTCCGAATGTCGCAGCTGAAGTCCGCATCCTCAACACCTTGATCGGTGCCGGGGTCGGTATCGCGTTCAACCTCATCTATCCGCCAGCGCTGCCCACTCGACGAGCGGCCCGAGCCATGATCGACGTCGCGGAGGCGGCCGCTGCACCCCTCGACGCCGCAAGCCAGGCCTTGACCGAGGGCCCGATACGGCGTGAACAAGTTCAGAACTGGCTTGACCGCGTACGCGCCGGCGCCGGGCGGCTGACATCCGCGACGAAGACGGTTTCATCATTGAAAGACAGCCGCCGTTTCAATCCGCGGGCTCTCGGCACCGTCGATATCGAGCCAGTCTTGTCGAGCGGACTTCAGACCTTCGAAAGCTGCCTGCTCGCCATCCGCGCGCTCTTCGTGGTGCTGCTCGCGGAGTTACCGACCGAGGACAAGCCGGACGACCCTTACGGCGAGGAGCTGCGTGCCGCGTTCGCTGTCGTGTTGCACGACGCTGCCGATTGCATTCGAGCATTCGGCGGTCTCGTTCTCGCCGAGGTGGAGGGCCGAGAGGAGGAGGCCGAGCGGTCGCTTGACGAGAGCCTCGACATTCTCCGTGAAACCCAGGCGATGTTGACCGAACTGATCATGGTCAATCCCCAGGACAACAAGTCCTCCTGGCTGCTGCGAGGCTCGATCCTCGCAGCAGTGGAACATCTGCTGAATCAACTCAATCTCGACGATCGTGCTCGCGCGCGTCAGCAGTGGAAGGATGCTCAGCGCTCCAGACCGCTTTCCCAATTGCCACCGATCTTCTCTGCAGCCCTGCCGCATCCCGAGCGGCCGGCGCTACGGGGACTACCGCCTGGCTCAAGTTGGCGCAACGCATTCGCTAGGCAGCCTGAAGAACCCGAACCCACTGACCAGCGCGACGGCAGCGAAGGCTGATTGCGCTCCTTCGCCCAAACCTGCTCATGACGCCGCGACGTTCTTGATCTTCTTGTGGTATCTCAGAGTGACGATGAGCAAGATCAGGGCAATGATCTGGGTTGCTACGACAGCCGCAATCAAGATCGGCAGCGAACGCTCGTACAAGGCACCGGCCATCACTCCCCCGGCGACTGCCGCCGCGCCCTGTACTGCAGCGAATACCCCGTACGCGGTGGCCCGCTTGGACGCCGGTACGAGGTCGGCGACCAGCGCCTTGACCGTCGAATCGAGTACGCCGCCCGCCGCGCCCCAGATCAGCGCGCCGGCAATGGCGACCAGTGGAGATGAGGCGAACGCCAACACCGGCACTGCCGACACCAGCAGTGGCAACCCCAACAGAGCACCGCCCCTGGTCCGATCGAACAACCAGCCGGACCCAAGAGCGGCCAGCGCCTCGGCGCCCATGGCCGCCGCATAGATCACCGGAACGGCCGCGATGGACACAACATGATCTTGGGTGAGGTGGTATGCAATCACGGCGAAGGTGACCAAGCCTGCGCTCGTTGCCGCGGAGGCGGCCGCAAATAGCCAGAACGCGCGCGGCAGCGATCCGTGCAGCCTCGCGAACAATGATTCTTCAGGCTGCGAAGCGGCGGCCGTAGCCTCCGATGGAGCTGGGCCATCGTCAGTTATTCGGGTATTGCCCATGCTGCGCCAGATTCGAACGAGCATGAGCATGGCCACCGCTCCGGGAATGATCAGCACCGCCATGGCCGGCCATATGGTTCCTGCTGCCGCGGCAACTGCGGCGACCAGGAGCGGCCCGGCCACCGCTCCGATCTGATCAAGCGCCTGGTGGACGCCGAAGCCGCGTCCCAGTCCGACAGCAGCCGCCGCGTGAGCGAGCAGCGCAGTCTTGGCGGGGCTCCGGACCGCCTTTCCCAGCCGTTCACCCAAGATCAGGACGCATGCAAGCGCCAGGCCGGCGCCGGCGAGGAACGGCGTAATGGCAAGCGCTGGAACGCAGACGACAGTCAGGCCGTAGCCGACGAACGTGAGCGTCCAATAGCGGCCGCTGCGATCAGCCCATGATCCAAAGACCAGGCGCATCAGCAGGGCCGTCGCCTCGCCTGCACCGCTGATGAGACCAACGAGAACCGCAGAGGCGCCGAGCGATGCCAGTAGCGGACCAGTCACCGAGCGCGCGCCCTCGTACACCATGTCCGCTGCCAGGCTGACGACGCCAAAACCGACGACCGTACGCCACGGCGACCAAGACCACCCAGCAGCGCTCGAGGCACTCGCTGAAACGACCTCACCAGAAGCTACCGGCCGCCCCATCGCAGGCTTCTTCACCGCTCCACCACTTGCGCTGCCGACGTGACTGCAGCGGTTCCGGATGAGCGGTCGTTCGGGCTCCGCCGCTGCCGGCGGTATTCCCGCCACGTCAATGCGACGATCACCGCATCGAACACGGTGAGTAGCACTAAGCCAGCGCTGGGCTGTAGCGCAATCCGATACAGCTGATAGCCAATGAAGATGAGCAAGACAACGATCATGCAGGGGTACGCCCACAAGCCCTTTGAGGATGATGCCGACCTCGAAGACACGGTCCAGCCAGTCCTTGGGTTTGAACATCGTTACCTTCCACAGCAGCGATCGAGCTCTCTGCGATTGTCGGATGATCAGCCTGTGGGGCTGCTAAGGGCCGCGTATACGTGATCCGCGTACCTCTCGAACCGTTCCTCGCAGAACTTGAGGGCCGTTGCTGACTGTGTGGTTGAGGGAGTGCCGAGCAGATCCCGGCTCCGCAGCTCGCGATACCAGCGGCGCAGCCGTTCGATGCTCTGCTCCTCTTCCTCGAGTTCGGCAAGTGTGTACTTGGCGAGCCGCTCCTCCTTGTCCAACTCGGCAAGATACTTGCCGCAGTCGGCGTCGAACTCGGCCCACTCCTCTTCGCGCGCGGCGGAGTACAACTGCTCAAGCCGGGCGACATCACTCTCCGCGAACCCCTTGGCGGCCAGAAGTAACAAGGTGCCGCCGGCAGCCTCGACCAGTTGTGCGAGACGTTCCAGCAAGGGCCGCACGGCGGGCAGGTCTGGGATGGCCCACACTGCCTGCCCTAGGGAAATCGCGCCCGAACGTCGCAGTTCGCGCCAGACCGCCATCCGATGACGCGCTGGCTCGGCTGGCAGACGAGCCAGCATCACAATCCACCGGCGAACCTCGATCTCAGCAATGTCTGTCACAGTTGTCAAGTTACATCTGTAACAACGCAGCGATCAACCTTCGAGGGGCCCCTTCGTTCAGGTCAAACGTGCAGCGGATCGATGCGGAACATGTGCCACTGCCAGGCGTCAAGCTCGACGAAAAGCCCGTTCACGAGATCGTCGCCGGAGCGTTGGAAGGCGATGTTCCGAGTTGGATCAGTGAGTTGCCACTGGCGTCCCCGAAGCTCAGCCCAGGGCGTTCGTACCATGCCTGCCACTGCGCTATCGCTGAGATTGACTACGATCAGCCAGCGCGTAGCGCCTTCCCAGCACCAGGCGACAAGATTGAGATATCTGTCGTCTCCCGGCCAGCCGGATCGTTCGCACAGTCGCCAGCGCCCGGCCCGGAACGTTGGGTCGGCCAAAGCTTGCAACAGTGAGCGATAGAAGCCGAGAAGAGCCGAATCAGTCGGCTCGTCGGGGTATCGGCCGAGGAAGACTGGTAGGTGAACGGTCGCTCCCTCGAGTTGACCGTTGTGGACCAGTCGCGCACCGGTCTGGGTCAGCGCTGCAACGGCCGCAACCTGCGATCGGCTCGCACCGAATGCAGACACTGCCCGTGGTTCATCGTGGTTCTCCACGAACCGTACAAGCCCTCGCTGGTAATCGTCGTCGGCCAGCAGGTGTAGCCGGACCTGCTCAGCAGGACCGTGCAGGATGCGGTCGTATAGCCGCTTGTCGTAGCAGTAATCGAAGCCCTGTTGCTGTAATGACCACTCCAGGTCCCAGTAGGCCTCGGCCAAGAACAAGAAGCTTGGGTGCGCCTCACGGACCGCGGGAATCACCGTTGGCCAATAGTCGGTGCTCGGCGCTGGTCCGACACGATCGCCCCAGGTGCGTACGAAGACATCGTTCATGACCAACATGGCCATGTCGCAGCGGACTCCGTCGCACTGACCAGCGATCTCGGTCAGTGTCTCGATTACCGCGGTGCGTAGAGCGGGAGCAAAGGCGTTGAGCTGAACGACGTCGGGCCAAGCGGGAAAGTACGGATCGCGACCATTCGCCAGGACGCGATCGCCGATTTCGACAAACGACGCTGGGTCCCGGCTACGATCCGCGGTGGTGCCTGAGACGAACACCTCTGGCTTGGCAATCGTCCACGGATGATCAGGTGCCACGTGATTGGGCACGAAGTCCAAGATCAGTCCCATTCCTCGCGCCGCTAGTGCCTCCCGGGCGGCGGCAAGTCCGGCCCGTCCACCCAAATGATCATCGACGATGTAGCCGCGTACGCAATAAGGAGAACCGACCACGTCGTACGGTTGCCAGTCTGGAAGAGCGGCACCGAAGCTGGCGCGCAAATCGTCGTTGCTCAACGCGATCGTGATACCGGCAGGACTGCGTTGCCAAACACCCATCAGCCAGACGCCATCGAACCCAAGATCAGCTAGCTCGTCCCAGTAGCGTGCCGGCACCGATCCAAGATCAATGGTGGTTCCCTCGTTCTTGCTGATGGCTGCAAGCCAGGGCCAGGTGTTGATTTCGTACAGGAAGGGGTGGGCGATCTTCGTCAGCTCTGATGGCATGTGGCTTCGCTCCGGATCCTTGGTGCTTGTGCGAGCACTAACCGGCTGGGCCAGTGGCCGCAGTGGACACGTCTGAGGCTGTCGTCGTGTCTTCGTAGAAGATCATCCGATGCACGCGTTCAGGTGGGTCGAGCAGCAGATCAGCGACCAGCGAAGTCCAACCTGTTTGATGCATGGCCCCAAGGCCCGCGCCATTGTCACCGTGGAAGTACTCGAAGAACAAGAGGTTGTCTTTCCACGCTGGGTCGGTCTGTAGAAGTTCGACCCCCCCGTAGACCGGCCGCCGCCCATCCGGACCCGGCAGCCAGATGCTCACCAACCGATCCGCGAGATCGCCCGCGATATTACGCAACGGCAAATGCTGCCCTGAACCAGTTGGATATTCGATCGTAAATTCGTGTCCAAAGAATCGGTCATACTCCAGAAGGGCGCGAATCACCAGGTAATTGATGGGAAACCAGACCGGACCACGCCAGTTCGAATTGCCACCATACATCGCGGTGCGGGATTCGGCCGGCTCATATTCGATAGTTGCCCCCGGCATGCCGGGCACCTGATAAGGCGTCGAGTGACGTTTGGAAATAGAACGCAAGCCATGAGGGGACAAGAATGCATTCTCATCGAACAATGTCGCGGAAATCCGCACAAGTCTCTCGGGCGCGACGATGGACACTAGCGCGCGCCGGCTGTTCCCGGTGCCTCGTATGCGCCAGTCCAGGATCTGCCGATGTGACGCCTCCATCCGACGAGCGAACCTCTTGCGCAGGCGTTGTACCCGTTCGGTGTTTCTGGTCGGCAGCGTGATGGCAGGCAGGGCAGGAATCACCCCGACCAGCGTCTGTACCTCCACAGGCCCTTTCGCCCCGGAGGGCTCGGTAAGGAGGTCGTAGAAGAACCCATCCGCGGGGTCATAGCAGCCGGAGGCCTCGAGTGCATCCATGACCAGGACCAGTTGCTCGAGGAACTTCACGACCATGTCGTCATAGACCGGATCCCGTTCGGCCAGCGTTGCCGCGACTGCGAGCATCGCGACTGAGTAGTAAGCCATCCACGCCGTTCCGTCCGCCTGATCGAGTTTGACCCCCGGAGGCAGATGGGAACGGTCGAGAGGACTGATGTTGTCGAGCCCGAGGAAACCGCCACCGAAGAGATTATTGCCTTCCGGATCCTCACGGTTGAGCCACCAGGTAAAGTTCAGCAGCAATTTCTGGAAAATGCGCTCGAGAAACTCGTAATCAGTGCCCCCGTCAATCACAAACACCCTGATCGCGGCTAAAGCATGGACCGGCGGGTTGACGTCGTCGAAATTCCATTCGTACGCCGGGAGCGCGCCGTTCGGATGCTGGAACCATTCCCTGAGCAATACTAATAACTGATATTTGGCGAACGCTGGATCGAGGTAGGCCCAGGTAATAGTGTGAAAGGCGAGATCCCAGGCCGCGAACCAGGGATATTCCCAGGGATCCGGCATGGCCAGCACATCGAAAGAGTCAAGGTGCCGCCAACCGGAGTTACGGCCTTGTCGGTGTCCCGGCGGGGGCGGTGGCTGGCCCGGGTCGCCGTCAAGCCAGCGGGCCACCCGGTACGGGTACATCTGCTTGCTCCAGACCAGGCCGGCGCATGCCTGCCGCAGAACGCGCATTTTCTCTTCGCCGATATCGTCGGGTGCAAGTGCCGCGTAGAACTCGTCGGCGTCACGTTCCCGGCTGGCCACGATCTCGTCAAAGTACTGATCGGACCAGACACCACCCGTCGGGCTCACGATCTGATCAGGCCTGTGCAACCGGAGACGGATCTCCGCCTTACCTCCGGCTGGCACCGTGATCTGGTACCACCAGGCAGCCTTGGTGCCGCGCTGGTCGGGGTTCACGGTGTTCGCGCCGGCGATCACGTGGTCGTTGATGCCATCCTTCGGGTAGTCGGTGACGGCGGCAGCACCGAACAAGCGGGGCACGTTGGTCTCGTTGTCGCAGAACACTGCCTGTGGACGCACACCATCAGCAGCAGCAGCGGCGTCACAGCCGGTAGCCAGCGAGTCGAGGATGATCAACGGCAATGCCGTCCCCATCCAAGAACAACCGTGGGGCTTCACCGCCGGAGAACTGCCAGCTGTTGTGGAACCACAGCGTGGGCAGCACGGAGAGGGTTGCCTCCTCGGAGGCATGGTTCTTGATCGTGATCTTGGCAAGCACCTCGGTGGGTGAGGCTTTTGCGTACGCGACATCGACTGCCCAATAGCGTCCTTGATCGAAAATTCCGGTATCCATGAGCTCGAACTCGGGCTCGTCGCGGGAGCGGCGGGCATTCTCCTCAATCAACCACTGGTAGGGAAACGCCTGCTGCGGATAGTGATACCGCCAGCGCAGCCACGCGTGGCTGGGCAGGCCATCGAGATACCACCAGTACTCCTTGACGTCCTCGCCGTGGTTTCCTTGCGGCCCGGTGAGCCCGAACATGCGTTCCTTCAGAATCGGGTCGACCCCGTTCCACAACGCCAGCGACAGACAGAGCTCATGGTGGACATCTGACAGACCCGCCATACCATCTTCGTTCCATCGATAGGCGCGTGATCGCGCATGATCGTGGGGAAAGAAGTCCCAGGCATCACCGCTGTCGCTGTAGTCCTCCCGCACCGTGCCCCAAGCACGCTCAGACAGGTAGGGGCCCCACTCGTACCAAGGGTTCGACTCGAAGAGATTGTCTTCGGCAAGTCCCGTCGCCTGAGCCAGCCGTGCGTGCTCAGCGGTACGGCCGCGAGGTGGTGTGGACGACGGGGTCGTGGTCATCGCTTCTCCAAGATCGATTAAGCACTTACCCCGAGTGAGCCAACATTCTTCCGCAACGTCCCATGGCCCGACTAGCCGACTAGCTTCTAAAAGCGGTAATGCAGGACGATGGTCCCCTTCCGGGACAAGGTGGTGCTGGTCGCCAAGAACCGGTTGTACAGGCGGACGGCCGTTGGATAGTCGGCGATCTCAGGTTCCCTGGTGAGCAGGATTTCCCTGATCAGTTTCAGTTTCGGGTTCCAGCTTTCAAGCTCCCGAGGGTCGTCGACGCCGGGAAACTCCAGGAGACCAGCGACGGAGGTTGTGCTGGGGACGTGCTTAGTCGCCCAAATGGCGAATTTCGTGTAACTGTTGAAAGCGATCTCTCCGCTCGGGAAGTGGCTGATCAGTCGGTTGAGGAGGGACACCACGTCGTCCTTGCTGAGGAACCCCATCAAGCCATCGGCAACGATCACCGCTGGTCGGTCAGAGGGGACGGCGTTCAGCCAATCGGTTTCCGTAACGTCGGCGCCGATGTTGTGAGCGTTGCCGTGTGCGGGTATCAAGCGCTCTCGAGTGGCGACCACGGCCGGGTAGTCGACGTCGTACCAGTCGACGGTGGCTGGCGCCGCGATCCGGACCATGCGAGCGTCCAACCCGGCACCCAGGTCGAGCCCAACTGCGTTTGGATGGTGGCGAATGAACCCCGACGCCACCTCATCTAGCTTTTTGGCTCGGAGTGCGACGTTGAGAATGAAATTCTTGTTTACCTTGAACTGCTCGAAGTCGTAGTCGAGCTTGCGGACAATTTCGTCAGCCGTTGCGTCGGAGAGGATTGGCTTCGACAAGCGGTTGTCCAGCGCCCTGGAATACAGAGTCAGAAACAGGCTGTCTTCAACGGGTGTGAAAGCCGGAAGGGTGATCGCCATTGATTCGGTCCCTGTTCTGCTAGCCCCAAGCTGATCGACCAATGGACGCAAGATATCGCCGGCACCCGTTGTGCCGCCAGCAATTACCCGGAGGTGTCTCGGTCCCCCGAATCCTCGTCCTCGAAGCCGGCAGCTATGTCGGCCGCGTGCGAATCAACATCATCTTCGCCCGTCTCTTCGACAACACGCGGCGCCGGCTGATCGTCGTCATCCTGGTAACCCCTCCGAACGTCTTTGCTTGCTGAGGTCTCCTCTTGGTCAAGTCCGGAATCGGCGCCAAAGCCTCGCTCGGTCATTGAGTCCTCCATTTCGTTTGCTGTGACTCAAGTCGCACTTACCCCCGATCTGCAGAAATCAACCCGACCACTCAGTGATCGTCAGCGCGCCGAAAGGGCTTTAGCAGCACGCGAGTCAGCGGCCGCCGAGATGCGGCGGGCTGAATGAGAGTGCCGTGGCCCTGAGCCTCCCACTGGCCATCCGAGGCGACAATGTTGAAAGGCCTAGTCACTTCCTGCCCGGAAGGTGCGGGCGACACAGTGATGTATACCTTCGTCGTGGCCATCTGGCCGGGCGGAATCTCGAGCGTGTCCGCAGTGAAGGCGAAGCGCATAACGTTCTCCGGATCGTCGCCCCGCATCGTGACCCGAAGACCTTGGGCTCCATCGCGATTGTCCAGCACCGCGCGCACGTAGCCGCGCCGTCGGTTCTTCAGCCGTAGCACGCTGGGATTGACGTGGACAGTGAGCAATTCGATCGCAGCACGGGAGGACACCTGGACCAGCGACCCGGATCCGTCCACGGTGACATTGCCGTCGCTGGCAGTGACGGTGAACTGATGAGTCAACTCCTGGCCCGGCGGCGGGCGCAAGCAATACAGCCGGAGAAAGACTGCCGTTACCTGCCCGGCGACCAGATCGACCACTTGCGGTGAGAACGTGAATTGGATAGCACCATCCGGATCATGACTGTCGAGGACGATGCGTAGTCCCGATCGTCCGCGCCGGTTGTCCAGGGTGATTTTGACAGTGGCGCTATCGGCGTTGTTGACGCGTACGACGCTGGGCTCGATACGCAGGCCCAAGGTGGACATCGGTGCGAGTATTTCATGACCAGCCGCTCCGTCTTGCCTGTATGGCTTGGACCTGCAGGGTCAGTCGCGAAAGGCCCACTGGCGGCTCGGCTTCGTGCATTCCGGGGAGCACAAGATCGCGGTGGCGGTGGGCGTCTGCCCTTAGCTGCCGCCTGGTGTTTCGCTCAACGGCCCCACACTCGAAGCACACCATCGCGTGATACCGGCACAGAGCTGCTGCTCGGACGAGGTCCGTTCTACCTCTTGAAGGGTCGATATGGGTGTTGTTCATGCTGCGGCGTTTGTTGTTCGTCGTCGTTTGCGATTGTCAAGTCGTCGTTGGCCGTTGATCCGCCGGATCCTGGCGTTGACATGGGGTTGTTGATCTTGGTCGATCCATCGGGGTGGGATCCATTCGGGGAGCCCGTCGGGGTTGATGCGGCAGGTCCAGCCTTTCTGCAGAAAATGGGTGTGGTGGTATCTGCAGAGCAGGGTCAGATTGTCAAGATCGGTTAGGCCGCCGAGGATCCAGTCGAGAATGTGGTGTCGGTCGCACCATTGGGGTGGATGTGTGCAGCCGGGGAATGCTGCATCCGGCGTCTCGGGCGATCAAGGCCATGGTTTGCCCTGGTGAGGCGAGCCGTCGGGATCTGCCTAAGGCCAACGGGACACCGTTCCGGTCAATGATGGTGGGCCAGATCTCGGCCTCATCGGCGATCCGCAGGAGTTGATCAGAGGTGAGTTGGCTGCCGTCGGCGGTGTCGGCCAACCCGGTCTTGGCGAGCAGATCGTCGAGGCTGATGGTGACGATCACGGATGCCGGTATGCCGCCGACGGAGGGTTGATCGGCGGCTTTGAGCAGCCGGGCGCAGGCTTCCTCGAGCGCGTCGTGGAGTCGTTGCACCTGCGGCCGCTGGTCGGGAATGTCGACGATCGTGCCGTTCTCATCTTCGATCGCGCTGCTGCGGGGTTTGGTCAACGGGTCCAAGATCGCATTCAACTGCGCACCAACACTGTCGGTGAGTCGGCCTGCCAGATGCCACATGCCGTCCCGGCGCTGCTTCAACTCCAGATACCGGCGGTCCTGCTGCAGCTGATCATCAACGGGTTGCGGCCCGTCTGGGTCGGCAGCATTGATGACGGCGTGGGCGAACCGGCGCAGCTCCGGCGGCGCCAAGATGACGGCGTGGTCGGTGAGCAGCTGCTCGGCGGTCTGCGACTGCTTGCGCGTCCAGATGGGGCCGGGTGAGTTGGTGCATGGCCCGTTCCACAATGGCGACTTTCTCCGTAGACACCACGCCCTGTTGTTGTAGTGCGGCCAGCCGCGGCAACACAGGGTCCAGGCGTAAGCCGAGCATCGACGTACGGGACCCGACAGCCGCGGCGGCACGGACCCGGGAGGCGGCGTCGCCGGGGGAGAGCTGCAACACCCGCACCAAGAATTGGGTCATGCTCGAGGAGCAGTACTCCCGGGGCAGATCAGATGGCTTCAGCGTCGGCGATCAATCGGTGATCGATGAGCGGCAGTTTGTTGCGGAAGGTTTCGAACTTTGCCACACAGCGATCTTCTCGGCAGCTGAGAGGTGATCAAGTCCGCCGGAGTCGATGGCTGTCGAGCAAGTTCGGTGAGGCTGTGTCGAAGTTGTCGAGGATCTCATCGGCCGACTAGCGCTGGTCACGCGCCGTTGCTGTGGGATCCCCGAGTTCCATACCTCCATTGTATTCGAAGATGCGTTCGAGAACAAGCTGTTTTCCCAATAAAATAACGAAAAACAGAGATCAAAATTTCGCACCGGACCGCCCAAAACCAACCCACCCCAAACCCCTCCACACCCATTCCCCCTCCTGCTCCCGGCGATTGCTTTCCTTGCGTCGCCCGGAGCTGGGGTCAAGGCTGGCCCGGAGCCTGCGAAGGGCCACCCGGAGGGCTTGGCCTTGACGCCGGCGAGGACGGCGCCACACTGTCAAGGCCGGGAGCAGGAGCAGCTGATCGGCATCGGTGCCCGTCGACAAGCTCAGGGCAGATTGCACCCGCTGTAGTTCCACGTGGCCCTTGATCAGGATGCGGAACGCCGGAAGTGACCGTTGTCGAGTCCCTGGCTGATCAACTCGGCCAGGTCTGTGTCGATCAGGCCGGCGAATGGCGGCTGGCTGGTACTTAATCCAGCCCGCTTGCCGAAGGCTGACAACTCCCGCGCGGACTAGCGCACCAGGCCCACGATGTTCCAGGAGAGGCTGCGATGTCGATAGCTCACCGTCATCCCCTGTGCCTGAGCCGCTTTGATCATCGCCTCCGGCGGATGCAGGTAGGTGCGGAAGTCGTTCCTCCGTAAGCGATGGAACAGGTTCTCGCCGCTGATGATCATCCTGCTGAACAGGTTCCTTCGCGGATAAGAGAACACGAGTTGGTGGGCCGCATGGCTGGCGGCGGCGGAGAGCAGCCGCTGGTAGTCCCCATAGCAACACACGACCCGATGCATAACCACGACGTCAGCCGGCTCGACCTCGTCGGGCGATTGTGCGATATCGACGAAACGACGCTTGACGCGATCAGTCATCCCCGACTGGGCAAGGAGCGCTGCGGCCTCAGCCTCGTAGTTCCGCGAAATCTCCAGATTCGTCGCCTCGCGAGCGCCGCGAGAGAGAAGCTCGATCTGAAGCTCCCCCACTCCGCCGCCGATCTCGAGCACCGACGCGCCCTTGATGCCGTGCTCGATCAGGACGGACACCATGCGAGTTTGGGTGGGGTCGAGGCCGCGCTTGCGATAGGTCCGGGCGACCCGTTTCGCGAATTGGTCGCTGAACACCGTCTGATAACCAGCCCGGCCACAACAATCCTCCATTGCCTCAGTGTGCCTGAGTCGTGAATAGTGAGCAGGAGGCTTGTCATGCGGTGGCGTCGTGCGTTGGCTTTGTTAGCAGTGGGATCCGTGGTGACGGCCTGCTCGGCTACCGCCGGTTCCGGCCAGCTCGCAACCCAGTCGCGGCAGGTGAGCGGCTTTACCAGCGTCGAGCTCACCGGAGTCGGCGAGCTGAGCATCGACCAAACAGGTACCGAGTCCCTGACTGTCTCGGCAGAGGACAATCTCTTGCCGCTACTGACCAGCAGGGTCGAGGGTGACACTCTCATCCTGGGAAAGAAACCCAACACCAGGATCGTGACGAGCAAGCCGATCACGTACACGCTGACGATGAAGGACATCACCGGCCTTGCGGTATCAGGATCTGGCACTATCAACGCTCCGAAGCTCACCACTGCTGCACTCCGTATCGAGATCAGCGGCTCTGGCGTGATCACTACAGCTGGCAACGTCGATGATCAAAGTCTGGAGATCTCCGGCTCCGGTCGTTATCTCGCCGACGGGTTGACGAGCAAGACCACCACGGCAGAGATATCGGGAAGCGGGACGGGAAATGTGGTCGCTAGCAACGCGCTCGACGTCAAGATCAGCGGCAGCGGAACGTTGACCTATAGCGGCAATCCGCAGGTATCCCAGACGGTGAGCGGCTCGGGAAAATTGATCAAGAAGTAGTCGGCTCTCGGACCTGCTCCCGACCAGGCTCAGTGAACCCTCGCCGAGCACGCAAGCCAAGCATCACAGCCACGATGATGGCTGCGACGCCGTAGACGATGCTGAGCAGCCAGTATCGGGTGGCTCCGTCCAGTCCACCCAGGAAGAGGCCCTGGGAGAGGTTGATCGCACCGTGGAACAAGGTGGCGATCAGTACGCTGCCCAACGTGTGCAGGAAGACCCATGTCATCAAGATCGAATACTCGATGGTCAGCAGCACGAATGCCGTCAAAGGCAATCCATATTGCGGGGTTCCAGGCACCAGAAACGTCGGCAGATGCCACAACCCCCACACCGCACCCAAGATCAAGCTTGCAATGACGGGTGATCGTTTCTCGAGTAACAGGGGCAGAGCGTAACCGCGCCAGCCCAGCTCCTCACCCACCACCAGAACGAAGAGGATGACGTCGAAGATCGTCAGGGCGCCAACCTGTAGCAGCTTTGGTGCACCGAGCAGGTAAGCGAGGGCTGCGGTTACCAATGAGAGCACCGTCGGCAATCCGAGCGCGATGACATACCACGGCAGCCCGACCCGCCAACGCACGACTCGGCTGAGCAGCGCCTTTAGTCCAGTCTTCCCTCCAGTAATCGCTGCCATGATCATGGCGGCGAGTGCCGGGCCGAAGAGCCCGAAGATGCCGAGCAGTGGCGAAAACTTGAGCAGCGGATAGATCCACCACGTCAGCAGGTACGCGAGAACGAAGAATGCAATGAGCGGATGCTTTCTCACCAAAGCTCCAATCAACCCTCCCAAGCAAACCGGCTCACGCAGGCTCTGTTACGGCTGGCTCCGGGACTTTCTCACGTTGTACCAAAAGCGCGATCCCCACAGAACCCCAAAGTAAGGCCAGCAGCAGATACTCGGCGGAACTGAAGATCGCGTTTGCTCTGTCACCTAGTGGGAAAGCCACGATCAGCAGCACACCGCACCACCAAGGCAGCAGCTTGGCCCGGAGAAGGATCACACCGAGAAGTACAGAGCCAACGAGCAATAGCAGTGCGCCGCCAATCCGAACGATCTGGAGAGATCGCTGTCCCTGCACCATGCTGATCGCCGTGACGATGGCGATGATCGCGTAGCCGGCGAAGGTCAGCACCGTCCCGACAGTGCCCAAGCGGCCGTACCGCGGCCTTCCGCGGTGCACTGCGTGAATGCCCAGCAGCGCAACCAGCACTGCGACGTATGCAACGAATACCGCAGCAAGATAGAGATAACTGGCGGCGGAGTCATACGTCGTCTTGATCGGACTCAATTGGTTGAGGATGGCTGACAGGACGAGTAGCGCCGCAGCCACGACACCCGCGATTCCGCCCCATCTCACGGTGGATGACATGATCATCACGCTCCTTCTATTCTCGGGTCTTCGACCTACCAAGCCCTTCTTGATCGCGGGCAGGAACGGGCTCGATCAGCTGGCTTGACTCGGTGGCGTCTTCAGGTGGCTCCTCCTGCTTGTGGTACTTGCGCGAGAAGTTCGTCGGACCGGAAATGACGATCACCAGAGCCGCCACGACCCACCAGACCAAAGCCAGCAACCACGCCTCGCGAACTGAGTCGGCTCCTGAAAACATCGGGGAGAAGAAGCTGCCGGATACCGCGTTATTGGCGGCGTGCATCAACATGATGATCAGCACGCTGCCTTTGGCATTGTTGAACACCCAATTGAAGACGATCACTGCGGCAAGAATCAGCACGATATCTGGGTAGCGGACCTGCCCAACCAGAATGAGAGGCAGATGCCAGCCGGCGATGAGAACGCCGAGGATCAGACTGGCAACGAGTGCCGACCGGCCGTGCTGCAACCGGGGAACTGCGTAACCCCTCCAGCCGGGCTCCTCCCATGCGCCGCCGACACCTGGAACAAGAAGGACGATGGCAAAAGTGGAGATGATGCCAGGCCAGGCGCCGAGTTGGGCTGGAGACGGAGCTTGAGCACCCAGCATGACGTTGAGCATTGTTGCGACAGCGGTAAGCACTGCTGGCAGTAACAGCGCCACCGCGTACCATCCAGGCGCAACACGCCAGCGAATCATCCTGCGAAACAGGCCCAGCAGACCAGCCTTGCCTTCGGTGAGTGCCAGTACGACGAGCGCAGCAAGAAAGGGCCCGAAGCTTGCCACCGGATTGGGGAAGACCCCAAGTGCATAAGGAATCCATGCCCACCAGGACAAGGCGTAGGCCAAGACGAAGAACACTGTCAGCCGATGGCGTTTCACGAAAGCCGATATTCGCGACATGATAGGTCCTCCTTCTGCGGGTATTGACAACCACAACGCTCCCACCGATCAGCTCTCGGCAACAGTCAGTACGCCGGTGCCACGCAGGCCGGTTTTCTAGCATGCCCCGACTCACCAGCTCGAAGTCCCAAGCAAGCCGTCAGCAGATGCGCGGCAGCTGCTCGCCGAGCGGCATGTCGACGACTCGGGTGCCGCCGAAGGTTGTCCTGGCCACCACCATGCCTGGATGCTCGGCGACGCACTCGCCGATGATCGCCGCGCCCGCGCCCAGCGGATGTGCTCGCATCGCTGCCAGCACCGCGTCCGCGTGCTCGCGCGGCACGAAGGCGACGAGCTTGCCCTCGTTGGCGACGTAGAGCGGGTCGAGGCCGAGCATCGCGCAGGCGTTCGCCACATCGGGCGGCACCGGGATCGATCCGCTCGACCAGTCGGACGCCGACCTGTGCGCTCCGCGCGATCTCGTTCAGCGATGTGCCCAGACCGCCCCTGGTCGGATCCCGCAGCACGTGCAGGTCCGGGACAGACATTGATCATCTCGGCGACCAGCGGATGCAGCGCGGCGCTGTCGGTGATCATCTGGGTGCCGAACTCCAGCCCCTCCCGAACGCTCATGATCGCGATGCCGTGCACGCCGATCGGCCCGCTGACGATGATCACGTCGCCGACCGTGGCGCGCTCCGGGCGGATGTCGACCCCGCCGGGACCACACCGACGCCGGCGGTGTTCACGTACACCTGATCACCGTGCCCGGCGTCGACCACCTTGGTGTCGCCGGTGACGACCGCGACCCCGGCGGCCCGGGCAGCATCACCCATGTCCTGGGCGACCCGGCCGACCACCGACAGCTCGGTGCCCTCCTCCAGGACGAACCCGCACGACAGGTGGGACGGCACCGCGCCGCTCATGGCCAGGTCGTTGACCGTGCCGTTGACGGCCAGGTGGCCGATCGAGCCGCCGGGGAAGAACAGCGGTCGGACGACGAACGTGTCGGTGGAGAAGGCCAGCCGAACGCCGCCGAGCTCGAACACCGCGGAGTCGCGCTGCCCGCGCCGGGCTGGCCCCCGAAGCGCCGGGACGAAGAGATGATCGATGAGCTCGGCCGACATCTGCCCGCCACCGCCGTGGCCCATCACGATGTTCGGGCTGTCCCGCAGCGGGAGCGGGCAGGTCCAGCCCTCGAAGTCGAGCCGGCCTGCTCGCCCCGGTTGAGCAACTCAGACACCGCGCCGCCTCCCTGCGACGCGGGCCTCGGATCCGGATCGAGAGGGTGAGCCGGCGATACAGGTAGTAGGCCGCGCAGGCTCCCTCGCTGGAGACCATGGTCGCCCCGAGCGGATTGCGCGGCGTGCACTCCTTGCCGAAGGCCGCGCACTCGTGCGGTTTGATCAAGCCCTGCAGCACCTCGCCGCTCCGGCATACCGTCGACTCCTCGGTGTCGATGTCGCGTGACCTCGAAGCGGTACTCGGCGTCGAACTCGCGGTACTTCTCCGACAGCCGCCAGCCGCTGTCCGGGATCACGCCGATGCCGCGCCAGCCCCGGTCGGTCACCTGGAAGACGTCCTCCAGCAGCGCCCGCGCGGCAGGGTTGCCCTCCGCCGGGACGACCCGCCGCGTACGCGTTCTCCAGGACGTGCTCGCCCCGTTCGAGCTGGCCGCACCGTGCGCCGGATGCCCTCCAGGATGTCCAGCGGCTCGAAGCCGGTCACCACGATCGGTACCTGGAACCGCTCGGCCAGCGGCGGATACTCCTCGGTGCCCATCACGCTGCAGACGTGCCCGGCCGCCAGGAATCCCTGCACCCGACAGGTCGGGCGAGGTCATGATCGCCTCGATGGCCGGTGGCACCCGGACATGCGAGACCAGCATCGAGAAGTTCGGCGACGCCCAGCCGCTTGGCCTGATAGACCGTCATCGCGTTGGGCGGCGCCGTGGTCTCGAAGCCGATGCCGAAGAAGACCACCTGCCGGTCGGGGTTCTCCCGGGCCATCTTCAGCGCGTCCAGCGGCGAGTAGACGACCCGAACGTCGCCGCCCTGCGCTCTTGATCCGGAACAGGTCGCGGCCGCTGCCTGGCACCCGCAGCATGTCGCCGAAGGAGCAGAAGATCACCTCCGGCCGGGACGCGATCTCCAGCGCCTTGTCGATCAGCTCCAGCGGGGTCACGCAGACCGGGCAGCCGGGCCCGTGGATCATCTCGATCTGGTCGGGGATCAGCTGGTCGATGCCATGCCGGATGATCGAGTGCGTCTGGCCGCCGCACACCTCCATCAGGGCCCACGGCTGGGTCACGGTGGCGTGGATGTCCTCCAGCAGTCGCTTCGCGAGCTCCGGATCGTTGAACTCATCGATGTACTTCATTGCGACGCCCTCCGATCCGGCACATGCGGCATGTCGGGACTGGGCTGGCCGGCTTCCTTTGCGGCCCGCGCCCACGCGTCTCCGAACTCCATCTCGAGCTCACCCAGCCGTTCGAAGTTCGCCAAGGTCTCCTTGGCCGATTTCTCATCCAGGCGCTGCAGGGCGAATCCGACATGCACGATGGTGTACTCCCCCACCTGAATGTCAGGTACGAATTCGCAGCAGACCTCCTTCTCGACACCACCGAAGTCCACCCTGGCCATTGTGGTGCCGTCCTTAGTCCATGTCTCCAGCACAGCGCCGGGTACGGCTAAGCACATGGCGTGCTCCTCTCCTCTGATTATCTGCTGCTCCGATGACCAGCTGACCGAGCGCAATCCCGGCGTCGCTGGGTGGCACCAGGTGATGGCGAAGTACGCGAAATCCCTGGTCCTGCAGGCGATCCACCGCCAGCCGAGTGAGCAAGACGTTCAGAAACACCCCGCCCGACAAGGCCACCGTGTTGATCGCCGTAGCGGCGCGAAGTCGCTCTGCGATCATGACCATCATTTCGGCGACCGCGAGATGGAACCGAGCTGCGATCAGCTCGGCCGGTATTCCTTCCAGCACGTCGTCGGCCGCCGCACGGATGACCGGCGCAGGATCGGCGATGATCATTCCCTCGATCATCCCTGATGAGTGAATTCGTAGCCCTGGTCGGCGCGCTCGATCGCGGAACGGGCAAGACCCTCGAATCGCATCGCCGCCTCGGCCTCGTACGCGATCCGCTGGCAGACTCCAGCGAGCGATGACACGGCGTCGAAAAGCCGCCCCATGCTCGAGGTCGGAACCGTGTTCAGGCCGATCTCCAGTTGCCGGGCCAGCACTGACCGTTCGGGCTCGCTGCAGGCGGCGACGCTCGGCAGCCGGGAGTCCCAGGCCAGCTCAGCGGCGCGGAGATGGGAGAGGGCCATTCGGCACGGGTTCCGTACGCCGGCGTCACCGCCCGGCAATGACGTATAGCGAAGATGACCAGCGCGCTGGTAGCGGCCGTAGTCGGCGATCATGAACTCGCCACCCCAGACAGCCTGGTCGGCACCGTAGCCAGTGCCGTCAAAGGCAAACCCGATCACCGGCTGATCACCGGGATGTCCGCTCTCGGCCATCACCGACGCCAGATGGGCGTGGTGATGTTGCACCATGATCAGTGAGCGGTCCGCCGGCGTACGCCCGCGCCCAGGCCGTACTGCGGTAGCCAGGATGCTGATCAGCGATGATCATCTCCGGTTGGACGCCGGTTACTTTCTCGAGATGATCACGCGCGATATCGAAAGCCTGCAACGTCGCCAGGTCGTCCATGTCGCCAACGTGGGCGCTCAGCCAGCCGTATCCGGCAGCACCGACGCAGAACGTGTTCTTCAGGTCCGAGCCGACCGCCAGGGCTGGTCGGACTTGCATCGGAAGCGCAACCGGAAGGGGTGCATAGCCGCGTGATCGGCGTACCGGCAGTTGATCATGATCGAGGATGCGCAGCACCGAATCGTCGCATGGCACGTGGATCCGACGATCATGGCTCAGCCAGGCGTCGGCGAGCGGCGCCAGCCGGCTGGCGGCCTCACCGTCGTCGGTGACGATGGGCTCGCCCGCGAGGTTGCCGCTGGTCATCACGAGTACGTGAGGGCCCGGCGGGTCGCCGACAAGTCCGAAGAGCAGCCGATGTACGGGCGTATAGGGAAGCATGATCCCGAGATCGGGCGAGTCCGGCGCGACGTCAGCAGCCAGCTTCACAGTCCCGTCGGCGCGTCGCTGCAGCAAGACCACGGGCCGCCGCGGATCGGTCAGCAAGCGCCGCTCGGCGTCGCTGAGCAGGGCCACCCCGGCGGCGGCCTCCGGATCGGCGACCATGATCGCGAACGGCTTGTCCCCGCGGTCCTTCCGCTTGCGCAGCACGCTTACCGCCGTTTGATCCGCCGCATCGCACGCGAGGTGGTAGCCACCAAGTCCCTTGACGGCCACGATCGCGCCGCCGGACAACAAGCGCCGAGTCTGACTGATCGCTGCCGAGCCGGTGACGTCCGGCTGACCCGCCTGACGCAGTGTCAGCGTTGGGCCACAATCAGGGCACGCGATCGTCTGAGCGTGGAATCTGCGGTCGGTGGGGTCGGCGTATTCCGCCGCACACGCCGCGCACAACGGCAACGTGGCCATGGTGGTCGCAGGCCGGTCGTACGGTAGGTCGGTCACGATGGTGAACCGTGGGCCACAGTTGGTGCAACTGATAAATGGATGCCGGTAGCGCCGATCTTCTCGGGTCGGACAGTTCGGCGAGACAGTCCTCGCAGGTGGCGATGTCGGGAGAGATCAGGGTCCGGCCGCTACCGGCCCGGGATTGTGCGATCGAGAAGCCGGTGCCGCCCTGGGTCGCGATCACCTCAACGGTGATCGCGTCGATCCGCGCCAGGGGCGGCGCGTCGATGGGCAGCCGATGTCGGAACTCGGCAACCGCGGCGGCTGAGCCTTCGATCTCAATCGTTACCCCCGTGCTGTCGTTGCCGACCGATCCGGAAAGGCCGAACTTGCTGGCCAGTGCGTACACGACCGGGCGGAAACCCACCCCTTGCACGACGCCGGAGACGACCAGCCGGTGCCGAACGCGATCATCAACCATGACTAGCCACCGCCAGCCGCCGCTTGGCGAGCATCGAATTGGCCAGCGCGAGATGGCGCCCGCTGTAGCGGTCCAGCATCTCGCGCTGATCGTCGTTGATCACGTCGCACACCCAGTCCCAGTGCAACGCAACCTGATCACCAACCCGAATCTGGGCTGTGAGACCGACTCCATCAATCCCGGTTCGGACGCTCTCGGTAACGACCGGTCCGACCGTCATCCGATCGTCGTCCCAGGTCAGGGGCGCAGACTCCACGAGGGCTTGATCGTGCGCGATGCTCAGCACGACACCCGATCTGATCCGGCACCGATCGAGCACTCTCATTGCCGGCGCAGTACGCCGAGGATCGGCAAGCATCGACACCCAGGGATAGATGCAGAACACGACGAAACTGTGGTGCGGCAGAGCTCCTGCGGCGAGAGCCTGAGCCAGGTCGGTGAAAAGTGGCCCACAGCGGCCGGCGAATGCCGCCGAGATCGTCGGTCGAATGCTGTCCGCGCTTACCTGATCAAGTACGGCACTGCCCAGCCAGTACGCCTCCACGACGCGCCGATCAAGGATGTCAGCGGGATCGGAATGATCAACGGCATCGGCAATCAGTTGTAGATGCGGCAAGGCACCATCGAAGTTCCGGGCTCTGGCTCGCAGTCCATGATCATCACCGGCCACGCCGCTGCGGAAGAATCCGTCGGCGTCCTCTGGTCCGCAGTAGCCGTAGTGGTTGGGCGGAAATGCGTAGCGGGCGAACAGCAACGGACCGCTGGCCCGGTCAATCATCCCGGGCCCGGCCCATCAGCTCCAGACCTTGGAGCGCTTGCTCCGCCCCGGCGGCGTCGGTGCGCTCCACGGCAAAGCCCATATGGATCAGTACCCAATCACCCGGGGCGAGGTCGTCTTGCTGATCAAGGTCGAGCATCCCGATGTTGATCTTGCGCTGCGCACCCGATACGTCGACCAAGGCGAGCTGGCCGCCATAGCCCTCGAGGCGCTGGATGACCTGACCGGGAATGCCGAGACACATTGCTTGCTACACCCGCTCTCCGACGTTGTGTGGATCATCGATCAGCTGACGGACAAGTCGGCGTACGGCGTCCGCGGCCGCTGGCACCGAGCTTTGCACAGCAGGAGTCAGGCCGATTCCTTCGCTAAGCTCGGCCGGTCGGCAGCCCACCAGATAGGTCGGCGGGAGCTGCCCGCCGATGTCTGGCAACGCGGCCAGGACGGCGACCGGATCCATCCCGTGAGCATCGAACTCCCCACCAGCCACATCATCCGGGCCGATCTCCAGGACCACCAGATCACCGGCTGCGCCGGATCCGGGGCGAGCATCGATCAACAACAAGGCGGCATAGCCCTCGAGGAGGTCGTAGGCCAAGTGCATGCCGCGAATGCCGTAGTCGACCAGCCGCGCCTGCGGAGGCAGCGGTTCGCCGTCGCCGGCCAGGTGGCGAACGACCTCCGGTCCGAACCCGTCGTCGCTGAGGAAGATGTTGCCGACCCCCGCGACGAGAATGGTCGGCTTCTGGTCGGTTCTCGATTCACATCTTCCGCATCTCGACGTACCGCTTGACGTCGGGTATGGACCGAACGCCCACGAATACTCCGACCGCGAATGCCACAGCGGCCAACACGACCGCGACAATTCCGATGTTCTTCATCTGCTCTCACCTTCCTTCGTTGCAGAGACTCACAATGGGACGACCTCGTCGGGAGAGAAGTACAGGTAACGGCCGTACCAATCATGAAGATCGGCAGCCGGATCGTCGACCAGCACCACAGCCACGTGCGTCTCATCGTCAAGATCACGATGAATCGCCGTGACGCGCGCCACCTGGTCGGCATAGAAGACGTCCTGCGCATCGGCGCGGCGCCGCGGGTTCAGCCGGACCAGGCTTCCTTTGCGGATCGTCGTGCCAGAGATCACGACTTCGCCGGTCTCGGGATCGTGATCATTGAAGATCGCGAACGGGTCGGCCGCGTCACTCCACGACGGTGGCATCGGGTCCGGATCGCGGAATGTGCCATGCAGCCGCATCAGGTCCTCGGGCTGACATCGCATCGCAGCGATCGATGATCTCGGCCGCCTTCGGATCGGTCGCCCGCGCCTCCGCCTTCTCGGCGTCGGTCATCGTCAGCACCCGCAGCATGAGGATTTCGTCGATCTCGGTGGCGTCGAACAGCGACCCGGTGCTCTCGCCGGCGATCTCGGGATAGTCGTAAAGGATGATCGGCGAACCGAGAACGGCGAGATGCCTCGCCGGGCTCGCCGGCCAGCACCGGCCAGCAGCGATGCTGCCTGCACTGCTGGGCCGCCTCTTGGGCGTAGTCGGGCGGATCGATCACGAGACGAACGCCACCCGCGGATCGTGAGATTCGATGATCATGTGAGTGCCGAGCAGCGAACGACGTACCGCGTCGTCTTTGCCAGCCAGCCCATCGACCGTCGCCTGATTGTCGATGGACACGCTGAGCCGATGCAGGCCAGCGACGGGCTCCAGCCGGGCCTGATAGTCGCGGCCACGGTCCAGCGCCTGCCGGACCAACCGACCGGCCGCTTTCCCGTTCTGATCATGGACCGGCTCAATGCTCTCCGATGCCTCGGCAGCCACGGTCCACGGCGCTTCCGAGACCAGGTCGGCTAGGAGCACAGTTCGACTGCACTCCACCTCGACCGCCTCGTCCCAGCTGAACCAGCGCTCCGCGCCGACCCGGAGTTCGGGGACTGCAACGTATCCCCCGCGATCATCGACTTGCTCGGTACGCCGCCACTGCAGCTGCAGAAAGCGGACGTGGATGCTCAGCGCGGCCTGCATCTCCTGGATGGGCTGGTTGGTCCGCACGTCGAGGAGGCAATCCATGGACAGGTGCGAGTCCTCACCGATCCCGGCGATGTCGGCGCCTTCCGGCCCCAACACTCCGAACTGCCATCTGACCTGGTTCTTGCGCGAGGTCGCCCGGTACGGGTACAGCAAGTACCCCTCGTAAAGCACCGCGTCTGCCACGGCACGTATCCGGTCGAGCCCGGCCATAGCAGAGCGTGCCGGCTCGGCGCTCATGGCTCCGTCACCCGCTCCGCCCTCACTCGGGCGGCACTGAGCAGCTGCTCGACGACGGAGTCCCAGCTCGTCAGGCCGTGCTCGGCCTTGTATTGGGTCAGTTCGGCGAGCACGTCGCGGCTCAGCCGCAACCAGCCGCTACCAGGGAAGTGCTGGTCTATGCACTCACGCCAGACGGCGACGGGCATCCGGTAGGTGTCCTCCAGATGCCACGGCACCTGCTCGACGCCGAATCCTGACCTGCCCTGAGTGAAGCAAGTCCCGGAGAACATGAAGACCAGCGGCACCTCGCCGCCGTCAAGCTGGTGGAAGTACTTCGAGGCAGTCACCTCGAGGTCATACGTCACCGGCATCGGCAGGTCGACGAGTGTCATCTCGGTGAATCCCTGAACCACGGTGGAACAGTGCATCCACAGGAACGGCTTGAGGGTCTGCGACCAGCGATCGCGCGGTCCGAATTGGTCGGCGAGCCCGGCAGCCTCCTGAACGTCATAGGCACGGCGCTGGGGCTCGATCCGCACCTGGCAACGAAGCGCCAGAGCATGCACTTTCTCCCCGGTTCGCTCACTGATCTCCAGCCGCGCCGTCAGCTGAGGCACCGCGGCGTACGGCTCACACACGATGTCGTCGATGCGGAATGCAAGGTCGATCACGCGCCGACCTGCCGTCCTACCGCGCGGCTCCGCGCGGCAACCGTCGCAAAGAAATCCTCGATCACCGCGCGCGCATCCTGCCCGCCGTCGAAGCCGCGCCAAACCGTACGCAGCCGGCCAGCCAACTCGTAACACGCGTCGATCGGCACTAGAAAGCACTGCGCCTCGTGATCATGACCTGGGCTGCGTACCAAGAGAGCCTCGACGTCATCGCTGAGTGCGCCGAGCTCGGGATTGGCTTTGAGCACGTCGGTCCACGCTGCAAGTCCCAGCTCCGACTCTGCTACGCCGGCGGGGCCTGGATAGAAGGCCACCACTCGTCCCAGCACGGAGTTGGAGAAGAAGAAGGCCAATCCGACCGGAATGTCGAGAGAGTCCCACTCGGCTTCAGTGAGCTCGAAGTCAGGAAACGACAGAAATCGGTCGGGCACTGCTCGATAGCGCTGGTTCGCAGCGTTGGCGGTGAACAACAAGCCGCAGCCTCGGCAGGTGCACATCAGCTGGCGGCTCTGAATATCGACGACGTGCCGATGATCATCTGTGATCGGCTCGGCACACATGTCGCAGGTCTGCTGGTCCGGTTCGGGCGGCGGACGGGTGGCGATCCGACGCAATACCGACAGGGCCCCGGCTCCGCGCGGCGGCTCCGACGATGCGCTCGACGCCTGCGGGTTCACTGGCACAGCTCAGCCCTCAGACGCCCGCCGGCACGGCCACGCTGAGCACCCCATCACGCTGCAGCAGCGGCAGCGGCTCCAGATGATGATCACCATCCAGGCCCAACCCTGCTCGCCGCGTGTCATAGCGAGCCCGGCAATGCGGACAAACCAAGATCAAATTGGCAGCGCTATCGCCCAGCCGGCGCTCCAATCTCGCACCAACCAGCGTTTCGCCGCAGGCCGGACAGTGATCGCGATACGCGAACAGATCTCCGCCCAATCGGCAAGCCACGAAGGCCATGCCGTCCTTGTCGAATCCGCCGATCTCGCCGGGCGCCAGGTCGGCCAATTCAGGAATCGGCAGCCAGGCAGCCGCGGCTTCATTCTGATCAAGCCGGACCCGGAGCGACTCCACCGAAATGAGTCCGGGCGTTGATCGCGCCGTCGGCTCAACCTCGATTGCGGTGACCTCCGGCGCAGCGGCCTGGATCGCACCCTCCACGGCCAGCTGCAGCGTTACCGTCGAGGACGGGCAGCTGTCGCAGGTACCGAGCAACCGAAGCGTGACCACGCCGGCCCCGTCGATTCCTAACAGTTCAACATCGCCGCCGTGTGAGCCGAGGTAGGGACGCACGCTGTCCAACGCCGCCGCGACCCGGGTCGTCACATCGTACGGATGTAGGCCGTGTACCAGCAGTAACCCGGAGACAAGCTCGTCCGCCGCCAGCGCATCGAGTGCTACGGCATCGAGCCGGCCGGCGTCGGCCAGCACCTCGAGAAGCCGCTCCAGGCCGGCCCCGTAAAGGTTGGTCACCAGCGCAACCAGGTCCTCGCCGCGCTGTTGGGCCATCGGCCCGGAGGTACCCAGAGCGCTCAGCAGGCTGTCGATCCGCTCGCCGGTCTCACTGAGTTGATCAAGCGACTGGGGCTGGAGTCAACCGTCGGACCCTTCGACAGGCTCAGGGCGCATGTCGCTGGGCTCAGGCGCATGCTACTCACCGGTTAGCGACTGGGTCGGCGAGTGCAGCAGCTCGAGCTTCTTGCCCCCGCCGAGATACATGTGCACGCCGCACGGCAGGCACGGGTCGAAGCTGCGCACCGTGCGCATCACGTCGATGCCCTTGAAGTGATCCAGGTCGTTCTCCTCGAAGATCGGTTGGCCCTGGACGGCGTCCTCGTACGGGCCCGGCCGTCCCGTACGAATCGCGCGGGCTCGCGTTCCACGGGGTCGGCGGGTATGGGTGGTAGTTGGCGATCTTGCCATCTCGGATCACCATGTGGTGGCTCAGCACGCCACGGACCGCCTCGGTGAAGCCGCAGCCGATCCCCTCGTCCGGCACCTCGAACTTCTCCCAGGTCTTCGTCCGCCCGGCCCGGATCTCCTCCAGTGCCTTCTCCGCGAAATAGAGCGCGCAGCCAGCGGCGTAGGCCTGGAAATAGGTCCGCGCCCGATTCCGCTCCAAGGTGTTGGAGCCGTGCACCGGGATCTTCCACTCCAAGCTCACCGGGCCCTTGAGCGCCGTCTTCGGCAGGTTGATCTGAACGCTGCTGCCGGTCGCCTTGACATATCCGCCCACGTCGACGAGCCCGGACAGCGCCGTGGACCACAACCGTGCGAGCGGCCCGCCACCGGTGTCGAGTGCGAGATGATCCTGACCGTCGTACCAGCGTGGGCTCATTACCCAGCTGTACTTGTCGTCAAGATCCCGCTTCTGGGGATGTGGGTTTGTGTGCTGGTTCCACGGATGGCGCCGATCGACCGGATTCCCCAGTGGATCGTTCCTCACGAACATCTCCTGGTCGGTCCAGTCGTCGTAGTAGGAGGATCCGAGCAGAATCCGGATGCCCAGATTGATGTCCACCAGATCGTTGGTGACGAGCTTGCCGTCGACGACCACGCCGGGCGTGACGAACATAGCCCGTCCCCACGCCGTCATGTCCTTGTAGTTGAAGTTGCAGACTGCCGGATCTTGGAAGGAGCCCCAGCAGCCGAGCAGCGTACGCCGCAGTCCGACCTGCTCGTAGCCGGGCAGCGCCTCGTAGAAGAAGTCGAAGAGGTCGTCATGCATTGGCACGACCTTCTTCATGAACTCCACGTACCGCATCAGACGGGTCAGGTAGTCGGTCATCAACTGGATCGTTGCCACCGTTCCGACGCCGCCCGGGTAGAGCGTCGAGGGGTGGACGTGCCGACCCTCCATCAGGCAGAACATCTCCCGGGTGTAGCGGCTCACGTGGAGGGCTTCCCGGTAGAAGTCGCCGGTAAACGGATTCAGCGCTCGCATGATGTCGCCGACGGTGCGATAGCCATGATCACCAGCGTGCGGCGCCTCGGTGTTGTTCGCCTTCTCCAGCACCGCGGGATTGGTCTCGGAGACCATCTTTTCGCAGTAATCGACCCCGACGAGATTCTCTTGGAAGATGTTGTGGTCGAACATGTACTCCGCAGCCTCGCCGAGGTTGACGATCCACTCACCGATATGTGGAGGCTTCACCCCGTACGCCATGTTCTGGCAGTAGCACGAGCACGTCGCATGGTTGTCGCCGCAGATTCCGCAGATCCGGCTGGTGATGAAGTGGGCGTCCCGTGGGTCCTTGCCTTTCATGAAGATCGAATAGCCGCGAAAGATCGATGAGGTCGAACGACACTCGGTGACGACCCGCTGCTTGAAGTCGATCTTGGTGTAGATGCCAAGGCTACCGACGATGCGAGTAATCGGATCCCAGGCCACCTCGACCAGGCCTTCGGCGTTCTCAGTGAGCTTGCTGGGTTTGGCCATGGTCGTGGTCATCGGGCGCTTGCCTCCTTGCAGTACTGAACTTGGGTGCCTACCAGGTGCGAGTCGCGCCCGAGGTGAGCTGGGAACCCCGCTTACGCCACTTGGGTTCTTGATCGATCGTGTGCTGGGTAACCGAGCGGAGCCGACGCAGGGTCGCGCCCCAAGCGTTGACGACTGTGGTGGAGAGTTTGGCGCCGGGAGGCTCGTCCATGAATGGCATGAACTTGTCCGGGAAGCCGGGCATGGTGCAGCCGATGCAGATGCCGCCTACGTTCGGGCAGCCGCCGATGCCGGCCATCCACCCCCGCTTGGGCACGTTGCACTTGACCACCGGACCCCAACAGCCGAGCTTGACGATGCACTTCGGCGAGCCGTACTCAGTGGCGAAGTCGGCCTGCTCGTAGTAGCCCGCCCGGTCGCAGCCTTCGTGCACTGTTGCGCCGAACAGCCAGGTGGGGCGCAAGCGCGTCGTCGAGCGGGATCATCGGCGCCTGGTCGGTCGCCATGTACAGGAGATAGGTCAGTGTTTCGGAGAGGTTGTCGGGCTGGATCGGGCAGCCGGGGACGTTGACGATCGGTATGCCGGCCTTCGACTTCCAGCTCCAGCCGAGGTAGTCGGCCACACCCATAGCTCCGGTGGGGTTGCCGGCCATGGCATGGATTCCGCCGTATGTCGCGCACGTGCCAGCAGCAACAATCGCCGTAGCTTTGGGTGCCAGCCGGTCCAACCATTCCGACGTTGTGATCGGCTGCCCGGTCGCGGGATCGTTACCGAAGCCGCACCAGTAGCCCTCATCCTTGATCTTCTCGTTGGGGATCGAGCCTTCGACGACGAGGACGAAGGGTTCCAGCTCGCCGCGGTCGGCTTTGCGGAACCACTCGAGGAAGTCGTCCTGGCCGCCCTCCGGGCCACACTCGAAGTCGATCAACGGCCAATGAACCGCGATCTGCGGAAGACCAGGGAGCGCACCGAGTGCGATCTCCTCGATACTTGGCTGGGTGGCGGCAGTCAGCGCGACTGAATCCCCGTCGCAACTGAGGCCGGCGTTGATCCACAAGACGTGGATGAGCGTTTCTTCTGCCTTTACGGCGGCGGGCGTCGGCATCGATGCCACCTTTCCCGACCTGGATCTGCACCGATCCATGCTGCTGGGGCCGACGATCGGCCTACTTGTGCAGCTTCCCTGTTCTTAACATTTGGTCCCGAATTACGTCAAGCAATTCGGGCATTAGGTCACTGCCGGCGCTGCGGTGCCCAGCCAGGCATACCAGGCATCGAGGCCGTCGCCTGACTTGACCGACAGGGGCATGATTTCGGCCGTCCGGTTGAGGCTTTGGGCGTAGCCAGAAAATATTTCAATATCGAAGTCGACATAGGGCAGCAAATCGGTCTTATTGACGATCACCAGATCGGCCACTGCGAACATGTGCGGGTACTTCAGCGGCTTGTCCTGACCCTCGGTGACCGAAATGATCACCACCTTGGCGTGCTCGCCAACATCGAAGAGCGCAGGGCACACCAGATTGCCGACGTTCTCAATGAAGAGCCACGATCCTGGCTTAGGGTCCAGCGCCTGGACGGCCGACTGAACCATGGGAGCGTCGAGATGGCATCCGGCTCCTGTGTTGACCTGAATGGCGCGGGCGCCGGCGCGCCGAATGCGCTCTGAGTCGAAGGTCGTTTCCTGGTCGCCTTCGATGACGCACACGGGACGCGCGTCACCGAACTCAGCAATGGTGCGCTCGAGAAGTGAGGTCTTACCCGAGCCAGGAGAACTCATCAGATTGAGCGCGGTAATGCTGCGCTCGGTAAACCACTCACGGTTGTGCTGGGCTAGGTGGTCGTTCTTGGCCAGGATCGCCTCGCCAATGATCAGATTCTCGGTGCTAGGAGTCGGCCGCTGGACCGCATCTGCCAGCTGATGGCTGTGCTCATGGTCGTGATGCTCGTGGTCGTGATGCTCGTGGTCATGATGCTCGTGGCCATGATGGTGATGATCATGATGCGAATGATCATGTGCATCCAGGGTCAGCACCCTCACCTCGTCATTGTTGCCGCAGCCACAGGTCAGGCACATGACTCCACCTCCAGTTCGACGGAGAGAACACGGAGCTCACGGCCTGCGATCAGGTCAACCTCAGCGCTGCCGCAACTGCACAGCAGGATGAGGCTGTCGAGCGCGAAATCCTGGCCGCACGATCGGCAGTGCGCCGCGCCGGGCGTCTGTTCGATCACGAGCGTCGAGCCCTCCAAGGAGGTACCGCTGACGATGAGCTCATAGCAGAACTGCATCGCGTCGGGCACGACACCCGACAAGGCGCCCACATCGAGTCGCACCCGGCCGACCCGCCGGCCGGCCGTCCGCTCGACGACCATGTCGACCACGCTTTGGGTAATGGCAAGCTCGTGCATTGACACTCCTGCTGGCAACTCTACGGATGTGCGCGAGCCTGTTCGAAGTCGCGCCCGCCCCTTCGACAACGCTTACAGCGCGCATTTCCGTGTTCGTGCCGACTATTTCCACTAGCATCTCTTTATGGGTGAACGGGTCCTCATCCTTGCGGCCGGCATTGGCTCGGGCCATAACATCGCCGCCGGCGTCCTCGAGTCGTCTTTTCGAGCGGCCGAGAACGTCGATGAGGTACAGAAACTGGACATCCTCGAGGCGACCAACGAGGTTTACCGGACCCTTTACGACGACGGCTACTTTGCCCTTGTCGAAGCAGCGCCTTGGCTAGTCGGCTGGGGTTATGACGCCAATGATCCACCATTCAAATTGGCGAAATGGACCTCGATGTGGGACCGCATCAACAACACGGCAACCAGCAGGGCAATCAAAGCATTTCGCCCCACCATCGTGGTGTGTACGCATTTTCTGCCGACTCGATTGGTGTCGCTGATGCTGACGCGTGGCGCACTCGAGGCAAGACTGGCAGTGGTCACCACGGACTACGACTTCCAGGGACTGTGGTTGACGAGCCCGTTCCACCACTTCTTCGTAGCGCGTGACGAAACCAAGGCGTACATGTCCGCAATTGGTGTACCACCGGATCGGATCACGGTTTCCGGAATTCCAGTTCGGCCGGGCCTGGCCGATGCGGTTGATCGGGAAGCGGTCCTGCGCCGCTACGATCTTCGCCCAGATTGGCCAATCCTGTTGATCTCGGCCGGCGCTGCCGGGGGCGCGTACACCCAGACGATCGTGCAACAGACCATGCGAATGAGCAACGACTTCCAGGCCGTAGTGGTGTGCGGGCGCAACGATCAGCTCAAGAGCCAAATCGAGGGCCTAACCGCCTTCCAACGCGACCGGTACCGCGTCCTGGGCTACACCAACGACATGGCTGATCTGATGCGGGCAGCGACCCTGTTCATCGGGAAGCCTGGCGGATTGTCCTCGTCGGAGTGCATGGCCGCGGGTCTGCCGATGGTTTTGATCCATCCGATCCCGGGCCAGGAAGTGCGGAACAGCGACTTCCTGCTCGAGGAAGGCGCTGCGGTGCGCTGCAACTACCAGACGACGGTGGGTTACAAAATCGATCGTCTGCTGGCGGAGCCAGAGCGCATCAAGCTGATGGCCGCGTCGGCCAGGCGAATCGGACGACCGGAGGCGGGCCAGCAGATCACCGATCAGGTGCTCGCAGATCAGTCCCCACCGCTATGGATCACCCAGGCAGCCCAGAAGTCGGTGCTCGCCTCTAGCGAGCGAGGCATTGCTGCTGCGAACCTGTACGCCGGCCGTCGCGTTCGAACCTTGATCAATGCTCCTACTGGTCTATCCGCTGGAGTGATCACGACGGCGCAGCTGGATTCGTTGCTACCGACAAAGGTCGATGGCCGGTCCCGTACGAATATCGCGCTATCTGCTGACCAAATCTCCAAGCTTCGGCGGCGTACGGAGCCCGGACTCTTCTTCACACTGCGCCGAATCCTCGACAAAGCCAGCGACTTAGGCTCGAGCTTCGCACCTGATCCCGTACTGCTGTCGCCGATGAACACGAAGGTGCGCAAGGCAACAGCCCTCCGGCCGTCAGACGCCGGACTGTGCCTCGACTCGTCCATCGGCCACCGCGGCCGCGAGTGCGGCATGATCGCGTTCGTTCTGGCCTGCGTACGTCTCGGCGAAGTCGGTCACTGCAATGTCGAACGTGTTCGACGTACCCAAATACGCCGAGATGGCGATTCGGTCACCGGATCGGGCATGGGCCCGAGCAAGGGTCCATCCACAAAGTCGGGCATATACCTGCATGCTTGGGGGCGTCATCTCTTCGATCACCGCGGACATTTTCCAGTCACGTAGCTGCCGTACGTAGGTGAAGGGTCGTTGTACGGCACAGGCGTCAAAACGTACCGATACAGCAGATGTAGTGACTACCGAATTGAGGGCATGTCAATTCGGCTAAAGCGGCTCAGAATAGTTCTTGATCACCCAAAGACCCGGGATCAAGAATTTCCTTAAGGAGACCACGGTGGCTACAGCGTTGCGATTGTTCTCCGACGAGTTTTACGAGGGACAGCTGGAGAGGACACTCGCAGCCGCGTACGCCGACGCAGCAGATCTTGGCGAGGCGTTCGCCGTGGCCCGTCGTATTCATCGGCCGACGCCGGACCGCTGGTACAACGCATGGACGGAGCGTGCGCGTGCCGTCACCAGCCGGGCTGATGACTTGGCGCGATCGGGACAGCGGGACAGCGCGCGTGGCGCATATCTGCGGGCTAGTGAGTATCACCGGCAGAGCTACTTCTTTCTGCGCCATGATCTTCGTGACGCACGGCTGCTAGCGGCCTACCGCGCCCATGTCGAGAACTTCCAGTCCGCGATGGCGCTGCTGAATCATCCGGTTGAGACCGCCGCAATTCCCTACCTGAACACACATCTGAAGGGGTACTACTTCGCACCCGACACATCGGGTGAGCCGCGTCCGACACTGCTGCTGCCGTGCGGCTATGACTCGACGGCCGAATCCGGGTGGTCCGCTGTGCCTGGGGCAATGCAGCGCGGTTACAACGCCTTCATTTTTGAAGGACCTGGCCAGGGCGAGGCTCTCTATGAGCAAGGTCTGTTCTTTCGTCGTGAATTTGAGTACGTGCTCACGCCGGCCATTGACTGGCTGATTCAGCGTCCAGATGTCGATCCCGACAACTTGATCTTGGTCGGCCGGTCGTTTGCCGGCTATCTGGCGCCGCGGGCCGCGACGGCCGAGCACCGAATCGCTGCTCTGGTGTGTGATCCTGCGCAACCGGACCTGGCCGCCCGGCTGCCCGGTGGGTGGGCGAGCCGCCTCGTCGGTCCGATTGCTGCACTGCAGATGCGAGTCAGCCGGAATCGGGCGGAGTTCTTCGGGGCCCGGATGGCCGCGCACGGAATCAGCCAGGTGACCGACTACATCGATGAGATGCGCCGTTACACCATGCTGGACATGGCTTCGCAGATCACCTGCCCAACCCTGGTGATCGAGTGCGAGGGGGATTTTGTAGGCGGAGGCGGCCAAGCTCTGGTCGATGCCGTCTCGGGTCCGGCCACCCTGATCCGACTAACTGCCGACAGCGGCGCCGGCGGGCACTGCGGTGGTGTCGGGCAGCGGGTGTGGGAGGCCGCGGTCTACGACTGGATCAGCCGAGTCATTTCCGAGGGAGCGATAAGACCGCAGCGCACCCTGCCGTAATCGATATTCCCGATGTGTCGGCGTCCGACAGGGGATGGCACGCGCCCCTTTTGGACACACTAGGGCTGTGGACCCTGAAACCAATGTCTTCGGTGCCGAGCTGCAGCCGTGCAGTACAGATCCGCTTACGGGCTTCTACCGCGACGGCTGCTGTACCGCGGGTCCAGCGCACGCTTTCCACCTGGTGTGCGCTGTACTGACAGCTGAATTTCTTGATCATCAGCGCAATGTCGGCAACGACTTGATCACACCGATGCCGGAGTACGGCTTTCCAGGCCTAGGACCCGGCGATCGGTGGTGTGTCGTTGCCGAGCGTTGGGCTCAGGCCCACGACGCCGGAGTCGCTCCCCCCGTGGTGCTGGCAGCAACCAACGCCCGGGCGCTGGAGGTGATCGACCTGGCCAAGCTGCAGCCGTACGCAGTCGACGTTCCCGAAGACCTCAGCTCGCTGGAAGGGCCTGAGTCTGGCCTTTAGGTCGGCGTAAACAGCCACTGATCTCCTCGTTGAATCGATCACGGCGTGTCGGTTTGCGCTGCCATGTCGCCGTTTAGTTAGGTTGGCGCGCTCGCTCTCACGTTTTGGAGCTGCTTGCACGAGTCCGCCGCTCGCAGCTCGATTGACTTCCCCACTTCCCCTTGCGAGGAGAGCCCATGAGAATTCGCGTGCGTGCATTACGTGCTGCCCTAGCCGGCGGAATCGCCGTCGTGCTCACAACGCCGATCGCGTACGCCGAATCCATGGACGAAGTCACGGTGGCGCACCGTGGGGCGAGCACATCAAAATTCGGAGAAGGCACGCTGCCGGCTTACAAATACGCGGTTCGGAATCGCGCCGACATCCTGGATGCGGACGTTCGCTGGACAAAGGATGGTACCGACGCCGACAGCGTAGGGACCATGGTGATCTTGCATGACAGAACACTCGACCGGGTAACGAACTGCACCGGCACAGTATCGTCACGGCTATGGTCAGAAATCCGCGACAAATGTCGCACCGACATCGGTGACCAACCACTGATGCGGGTCGTCGACCTGCTCAGCTATGCCGACTCAGTTGGAAAATCCGTCGCTCTGGAGATCAAGGTTTGCTCAATCAGCGACGCGCAGGCGAAGCAGTTATGGAACGCAATCAAGAACTCGAGAATCCAGTTGCAGGCGACCTCCTCTTGCCTCGATGCACTGAACAAGATCAAGAAGTTGGACGCGGCTGACACTACCCACAAGATCAGTTACGCGCTGATCATCCTCGGTACCCGCAGCTGGCCGTCGGTGTCGACGATCAAGAAGATCGCCCCAGCCGTTCACGCCAGACTTACGATCCCCGCCGATGTCGCACGCAGTTACCGGCTTGCCAACATCAAGGTGTTCCTCTACACCGGCAAGAACGCCTCCGACGATGCAAAGATGATCGCACTACAGCCGTACGGGGTAGTCGTCGATGACGTGGCGCGATTCCAGCAGTGGCGCGACGCGGCAACTGGATCGATCGATCCTCCACTTTGACAGCGACGTCAAAATCGCCAGCGTGTTGCGCCGCCCGGTGCGATGGTCGCCACTGCGGTGGCTTGATCGGCATCGAGTCGATACACAGACCACGGCGGTGGCCCGGCCGATGGAGCGCTGTACTCGGCAGTGAGCGCTTGGCCGCTCTCATCGACGCGAGCAGGCCAACCTAGAGCGGCCCACCGCGTCGCCATGGCTGCCACGGTCTCCCCATCGGTGATCTTGCTAGCGCGGCCCTCGACGACGAGATCGAAGTCGTGTGTGGAGACGCTGAGGGCGCATCGGGGATCTCGGGCAATGTTCCGGCCCTTGCGAGTGCCCTCACCCGTCTGGAACCAGAAGGATCCGTCAGCCCACAGGGCGCCAACGGCGGTGACATGTGGGCCGCCGTCCGCATTGATCGTGGTCAACCAACAGGTGTACCGGTTGGGACCACCGGAGTCCGGTTCCTGCGTGATGCCCGTGTCCAGGTCGGCTTGGATCTGAGACCAGTCGAGCAGCGGGAGCTCGTACAGATCAGAAAGATTCGTTGCGTCCATAGGTCATTAGACCGCACGGCTTCCATGGACTCATCGGGTCGCCTAGGTGAAGAAAATGGTCGCGGACAACACAGCATGCGCCGAAATTGATGTGGTCTGCGACCACTTGCGCGGCACAGGCGACCGGGGTTCGGCTCATGGCGCCACATCGAGGTGTGCCAAGCTGACCAGGTTGAAGGAGGTCGCCGATGAACATCATCACCAGAGGCTTCCGCGGACGGCGGGGGGACAGCGGCCGGCAGCTGCCACCGGGCCAATACCTCACCCATGACTTTCCGGTGTTGTCCGCCGGACCGACGCCGCGAATTCCGCTGGATGCCTGGGAATTCACTGTGACGACAGAGCAAGGTGACCGCCATCGGTGGAGTTGGACGGAGCTGATGGGCCTAGCGGCGGAGTCGATCACCACAGACATTCACTGCGTGACGCGTTGGTCCAAACTGGATACGGACTGGCGCGGGGTCTCTCTCGACACACTGCTCAGCAATGTCGAGACCGAGGCCGACTTCGCCATGGCCCTCAGCTACGGCGGCTACACGACAAACCTGCCGTTGGAAGATCTGCTCGACGGCAAGGCCTGGATCGCCTACGAGTACAACGGCGAAGATCTTGCCCCTGAGCACGGCGGGCCAGCACGCCTGCTGGTCCCGCACTTGTACCTCTGGAAGTCGGCGAAGTGGATTCGTGGCATCGACTTGATGCTGCAAGATTCGCCCGGCTTCTGGGAGCAGCTCGGCTACCACGACTATGGCGACCCATGGCGCGAGCAGCGGTATCAGGGGGATTGAGAGTACGCCGCGCTTGGCGGCCAGCGGTTCTGGTCGAGCGGCGTACGGAGACCCCGAGCGCATCCACGCTCGTACTTGAGGTCCCCGGATGGCCCGGTCATCTGGCTGGGCAACACCTTGACGTCCGGCTGACCGCGCCTGACGGCTACCAGGCCGCCCGCAGTTACTCGCTGGCGGCGCCAGCAGACGGCGAGCGAGTCGAGATCACGGTGCAAGCTGTGCCGGACGGCGAGGTGTCGAGCTTTCTTGTGGGAGATGCCGTGTCCGGTGACTCGGTCGAGGTACGTGGACCGGTCGGCGGCTGGTTTGTCTGGAAACCGGAGGACAGCGGGCCGGTGCTTCTCGTCGCGGGCGGGTCCGGCGTCGTACCGCTGATGGCAATGATCCGCACCCGGGATGGAATGGACGGCGCACCCTTCCGGCTCATCTACTCCGTACGCGAGCCCGAAGACCGTATTTATGATCATGAGCTGCGGCGGCGTGCGACCGAAGACGGTGGTCTTGACGTCACCGTTGTTTACACGCGCACCGCCCCCGAGGGTGAGCCGCGGCCGACCGGACGGATCAGCATCGACGACCTGGTCTCCTACGGCTGGGCCGCCGAGCAGGAGCCGACCTGCTACGTCTGCGGACCGACCGGATTCGTCGAGACCGTCGCAAATTTGCTGATCTTCCTGGGGCACGATTCGAGCAAGATCAGGACGGAACGCTTCGGGCCTAGCGGCCCCTGAGCAGGAGGTTGCCGTAGATGGATGCCCAAACCGAAGCCGGCTATGACGGCAATGCTCTGGCCGGACCGCTCTCGGAGGTGTTTGCCGTCGAGGTGACAACGGCGGTCGGCAGATGCCGCGGGTGCGGTACGTCCTCACAGCTGGCCACACTTCGGGTGTACGGCCTGGAGCCAGGCCTGGTGGGTCGTTGTCCGGGTTGTGAGGAGGTATTGGTCCGGATCGCGCGTACCCCGCATGACCTATGGCTCGATCTCAGTGGGATGTCCGCTCTGCAGATTCAGATGTCGAACGGTTCTGCCGTGGAGACGGGCCAATAGCCGCTGATCGCGCTCAGATAAGTGGCAATCCAGACCAAGGGTGCGTTCCACCGGATGCAGACGTCATTGGTGACCTCCGATGTCGGCTCGTCCAGGTAGCAGCATTGCGGCGGCAGGCCGAGCAAGCGGGAATCGTAGGGAAAGTCTGGACTCGGCCGCGAATTTGCCCCTCCGGCGATAGCGCCCGGCGGGGGCGGTGGGAATGCTGGATCGAGGTCGTGCCCGAACTGCCGAGTCCGCTGGTGAGAGGTGTAGTCGCTGCCGTATCCGGTGATATAGCTCTGACCGAGAGCGTTCCGCCCCAGCAGATAGTCCATCCCTTCGGCAACGGCAGCTGCATAGCGGGAATCTTCCGACACCAGGTGGGCCACGGCGATCACCACAAGGTTGTTGAGGATCCGGCCATTCGACCCCCAGTCCCATCCCTCGATCGGCGCGTACGGCTGGCCCCACGGCTGCTGACCCTGCAGCTCGACGAGGCGGTCTGCACCCCGTTGCACACTGTTGATCACCGAGGCGTGGTCGGCGAGGTCACCGCCGACGAGTGCCAGATCGAGCCGAGCCGGCGCGGTCACGCGGTCGAAGTCGAAGCCGGTCACATCGAAGGCATCCGTGACGTGCTCGGGAGAAGACATCAGGTGCCGGCGATAGTGATCATCATTGGTGGCGAGCCACAGCTCGACCGCCGCCCAATACCAGTCATCCTCGAGCCGGTCGTCGCCGTACGGGCCGCCGCCGAAGTGGGCGTGGTCGTCAGGTGCGATCAGATCAGGGTGCCGCTGGGCAGCCTCGTACGCGGCGCGGGCCGCAGTCGAAAGCGTCACCGGCATATTCCGGATCAACGCTGCGGAAGAGCCGAGCGCCTTGGGCAGCAACCGCGGCCAACTGCAAGGTCGCACCTGTGGAGGGCCGATGTACCACGCGCTCAGTGGGGTCTTCGTGCGCCCAGCCCGGAATCGGTGACCACTGCGTACCGTGCACCCGGTGGAAGGCCATCCCGGACAGCGGATCACCAGCAGGGACCTGCATGCGCAGGAGCCAATCGAGCTGCCAGCGACACTCATCCCTGATCGGGTCGGCCAGCCTGCTGCTCAGTGCGCTCTGCGTCTTCAGCCAGCAGATCGAGCGTGCTGAGGAGCTGCCATGCTGCGATGGCGCCGCTCGTGACGTACTTGCCGTAGTCGCCGGCGTCGTACCAACCCCCCGAGACGTCGAACTCGCCCTCGCAGCGCCAACCGGGGTACAGCCGCTCAGCGTCTATCCCGGTCCACGCCCGGACTGTCACATCTCCACGATTCGGCGGCTGCCCGGCGTGTCCAGCGGGCCGGCCGTAGCCAGGCACAACGCTGTCCAAGATCGTCGTTCCGGATCGCATCAGATAGAAGAAACCCAACGCGTCGCCCGCCAGCCGGTCGTAGAGGCGGCTCGTCACCTCGAACGGATGGCTGCGCTGCGTCAGCGCCGTCGATCCAGAAACCTGCACCCTGTTGATCGAGGTCGGTGAAGTCCAGCACATGGACGTTCAGTCCGGAGGTGGGCTCTGGTCTGGATGCCCAGGGTCGGGAAAGGCCGCGATGGACGACGCTGCCCTTTCGATCCCGAACCGTAAATGGGACCGGGCGCTCAGAATCCGAAATCAGCGTCGCATGCTTCGGCAGACCGGTGAGGTAACCCAATTGATTCACCCGAACTCGTGGACGGCCGGTCATGATCGTCTGTCAACGACCACCGTGGCCACCCCACGCCGGGCAGCGTAGGGCCGAGTTAAGCTGGTGACAAGAATTCATTGACGCTTTGCTGAATGTTCAGCCACGCGAGTCGCGGATCGACACGATGAGTGCGGAGCTGGTCAGGTGTGCCATTCTCTCCGCAAGTGATTCATCCGACGAGGAGCAGCACGATGATCATCGAGAACTTCCGTGAGTACCTTGACGAGCTCATTCGTGACGGCTATACCGTCCGCCACGACGAGCACGGTTCGGATCCCGATCTGATCGATCCGGGAGGCAACCCGATCGAAACCTGGCGTGCCGACTATCCGTACGAGGAGCGGATGGACCGCGATGACTACGAAGAGGAGAAGTACCGCCTGCAGATCGAACTGCTGAAATTCCAGGACTGGTCGCAGGAGACCAGCACCAAGCACGTGATCTTGTTCGAGGGCCGGGATGCGGCCGGCAAGGGCGGCACGATCAAGCGGTTCATGGAGCATCTGAACCCGCGTGCCGCCCGAGTGGTTGCGCTGACCAAGCCGAGCGAGACCGAGCGAGGTCAGTGGTATTTCCACCGCTACGTCGCGCACCTACCGACAGCGGGCGAGATCGTGCTCTTCGACCGCTCCTGGTACAACCGCGCCGGTGTCGAGAGAGTGATGGGCTTTTGCAGCGACGAGGAGTACAAGCAATTTCTCCACCATGCGCCTTTGTTTGAGGAGATGCTCGTTGAAAGCGGCTTCTCGTTGACGAAGCTGTGGTTTTCGGTCACCCAGCAGGAACAGCGCACTCGGTTCGCAATCCGTCAGATCGACCCGGTCCGACGCTGGAAGCTCTCGCCGATGGATATCGAATCCCTTGATCGCTGGGACGACTACACCGAAGCCAAGGAAGCGATGCTGCTGGCCACCGACACCGACTACGCGCGCTGGACCTCGATCAAGAGCAACGACAAGAAGCGCGCCCGGATCAATGCCATGCGGTTCTTTCTGAACCAGTTCGACTATGAGGATCGGGATTCGACAGTTGTCTATCCTGCTGATCCGCTCCTCGTCCAGCGCGGACGCGATGCTGTCGACTAAGGCACGAACGCGCCCTCAGGCCTCGAGCGCGCTCGGGAATCGCGTTTCGAAGTCGATCACGTTGACCCACTGAGGCGTCACACGGATCCGTGCGCTCGGCTGGCCTCGCAATTGCTCCACCCAAGCCCTCCCCTGCTCGGGCCCGAAATAGCGTTCGGCCGCTGCGGCATACTCCGGGGATATGTCGTCCAACATCTCTACAGACGCGACCCCGCGAACGTAAAGGATCTTGTAGGGAAACGCATGTTCGTCGATGCTGACTGCCACCTGGGGGTTGGCTTGCAGTGCGGCGAGCTTGGGAGCTCGCGGCGGTGTGGTGAGAACGATGTCCTTACCGTCCCAATGGAACCAGATGGGGATGGTCCGCGGTGTGCCGTCCAGCCAGCTATAGGCGAGCTGGGCCGGCTCGGTTGAGCTGAGCAGGCGTTGAGCTACGGGATGATCAAGAAAACTCAAGTCACCGGCAGGAGTGGACATGCTGCCTCCTTAACAGACCATGGATCGGACGCTACTCGGGTTTTGGGTGGCACGCATCCCTCTTGCCCACGGCGATATGAAGCCAGTGGTGATCAACAGGCAGCTGCGACGTTAGCCAGCTATGCCGCCAGTCACCCGCGGCTGCCTGGGCCCAATTACGGCCCGTGCTTGAGAACACTCTCGGGACCGCGATCAACGAAAACGGAACAAGCTTGGCCATGGTGATTCTCGAGGCGACAGTCGGGGATTCGTCTGGGCACGAGCCCTCCCGTCGGCTCTGATCGAGGATGCCTAACCGGACGGTCGCGACTGTCCGCGGCGCGGGGCCATCGAAAGTCCATCGATGGCCGCCACCTCCTCCTTAGTCAGATCCACTCGGGCACCTTCGGCGTTGCCGACGATGCGTTCACGGCGTACGGACTTGGGAATCACCACGAAACCGTGGGCGATGTGCCAGGCAACGATCACCTGAGCTGCGGTTGCATCATGTTGCCCGGCGATCGAAACCAGGATCGGATCGCGCAGATTGCTCACCTTGAATGGGCTGTATCCCTCCAAGACCACGCCGCGCTGCTCCAGTCCTGCGGCCATGTCCGGATCGTAGAGCGGTGGACCCCATCGGATCTGGTTGACCTGCGGCGTCACTCCGGTTGCCTTGGTCAGCTCATCAATCTGGCGAAGTGAGTAGTTGCTGACGCCGATGGCCCTTGCCAGGCTGTCCTGCTGCGCCTTGACGAGCTGCTCCCAGACCTGAGGCGCCGCCTGCCCATTGGGTGGCCAATGCACGAGCCAAAGATCGACATAGTCCAGGCGCAGTTTGCTCAGGCTCTCCTGCAGGGTCCGACGCTCCCGACCGGCATGCTGGGGCGGCAGCTTCGTCGTGACGAACACCGACTTCCGATCCAACCCGGCGGAATCCAAGGCCTTCCCGATGCCCTCTTCGTTGCGGTACATCGTCGCAGTGTCGATGTGCCGATATCCCGCATCCAAGCGCGTGAGCAGTGGCCTGCTTTGCCTCGCGATTGCTGATTTGCCAGGTGCCGAATCCGAGTAGCGGCATGGGGCCGCTGGCCAAAGCAGCGGCCGGCTCTGCGTAGTCGTTCGTCGTCATAGTCGCACCGTAACCGGACGGCTGACGATCAAACACCGCAGGGCTACCCGCGCTTGCCCGAGAAGGTGTTGTTTTCGTAACCAGAGCCTATCTATTTCGTATTCGATAGCTGTTTCGGATTGGTTTGTTATTGCCCCCAGTGCTCATATTTGTGCTCGACGGAGAACGATTGCGAAAAATCACCCATCCGCGCATTCCGTCATGACGAATAGCGGGCGTGGATATCGCAAGAAAACAACCCGCGCGTCACAGGGTCGTTCTTGGCGCTGCTGCCCTACTCATTGCCGCAGGCGGTCTGGCCGGCTGTAGCGCCAGCGCCGAGTCAGCGCCGATGGTTCCCTCCAGCACGACATCCGCGCCGTCGGCGCCTGCAGGCCCAGTGATCAATCTGAGCTCGCTGATGTTCAACCCCTCAACGACCACCGTGAAAGTAGGTGAAACGGTCACCTGGCGCAACGACGAACCCATTACGCACACAGTGACCTCCGGAAAGTACATGGGCATCGACAAGACCACCGGACTGCGCTCTTCGCAGAAAGCGGATGGCATGTTCAACGCCAAGCTTGACGGAAAAGGCAAAACCTTCAGTTTCACCTTCACAAAACCCGGCACATACACCTACTACTGCGACATTCACCAGGGCATGAACGCCACAATCACGGTGGTCGCGGACACCACATCCAGCGAAGGCGCCAAGAAGTAACAGAACGTCATTTGCCGCCTTCTCAAGCTCAGCGCAATTCGCGCATCAAGAAAGGTTCATCATGAACAAGCGTTTGGTTCGCTTTTCAATTTCCGCGGCCGCGGTACTCGTACTTGCCGCCGGCTGCAGCAGCGGCACGGGCGCTCCGGCGGGCGTGCCGAGCAACGCATCGTCCCCGTCCATCAGCTCGCCCATGGACCACTCCCCATCGGGCACCCACGCCGCCACGCCAGTCATCGGCTCCATCTCCTGACACCACCCAAGCTGCGGAGCTGCGCGCCGCGCTGACCAGCTTGTTGAATGATCACGTCTGGCTGGCGGGCAATGCGCTCGATACCGCAGTGAAGAAGAAGGGCGATTTGAAGAACCCGCAGGTCGTCGGCGCAGTCAAGGCACTCGATGCCAACTCGGTCGCGCTGTCCAAGGCGATCGGATCGGTGTATCCCGACGCCGAGAAGCCGTTCCTGGCCTCCTGGCGCCAGCACATCGGATTCTTCGTCAACTACACCCTGGGCAAGGCGACCAAGAACGACAAGCAGGTCGCCAAGGCCAAGTCCGATCTTGACAAGTACCGTACGTCGTTCGGCGAGTTGATCAACTCCGTGGTCCCAGAGCTCCCCGCCGATGCGGTAGCTGAGGAACTGAAGCCACATGTTGCGTCCCTGTACGCCGCGATCGATGCCAGCGTGGCCGGCAAGCCCGACTACCAGACCAAGCTGAGCATGGCGGCCGGTCACATGCTGATGACTGCTGATGTGCTTGCCGGTGGCATAGCGAAGAACAAGGGCCTGGAAGGCGACGTTGACGGCACGGCTTCCACTGTCCGGGCTACGCTCACCCAGCAGCTCCAGGATCACGTGTGGCTGGCGGGCAATGCGATCGATACCGCTCTGTACAAGAAGGGCAACTTGAAGGATCCGCAGGTCGCGGGCGCAGTCAAGGCTCTGGATGCGAATTCCGTGGCATTGGCCAAGACCGTCGGATCGGTCTACCCCGACGCCGAGAAGCCGTTCCTTGCCTCCTGGCGCCAGCACATCGGATTCTTCGTCAACTACACCCTGGGCAAAGCGACCAAGAACGAGAAGCAAGCCGCCAAGGCCAAGGCTGATCTGAACAAGTACCGGACGTCGTTCGGCCAATTGATCAACTCCGTGATCCCCGAGCTGCCTGCGGACGCGGTCGCCAAGGAACTGGTGCCACACGTCAACACCCTGATCGCCGCAATCGATGCCGATATCGCGGGCAAGGCCGACTACCAGAGCAAGCTCACCGCTGCTGCCGACCATATGCCGATGACCGCCGCAATCCTTACCAGCGGCATCGTCGCCAACAAGAAGATCGAGTCATAGCCCACAAGATCACGTCGTAACCCAGCGCATCCCGCCGGCCGAGCCATCCACTCGGCCGGCGGGTTGCTTCTTGGGCCCAGAGGAGTCAGTTGATGATCTTCCGCCAATACGGCATGGACTCAAGATCGACCTCGAGCACGATCTCGGCCGGACCTCTGGTCACTGATCCGGATGTAGCGAGGTTGCGACGATGCGCAACTCTGCCGAATGGCATTTCTTGGCCGTCGGCAACAGCGCCACCCCACCACCACTCATCAGCCTTGACTGATACCCGCATTGGGAGTCCTCACTTTCCGACGAGTTTGAAAGCATGGTGGGTCTTTCCGGTGCGGTGTGAGTAAACGACCCAGGCAAGGCTCAAAGCTTCCAGCCAACGGGCGCTCTCGATGCCGCCCAAGTCGATCACCGGCCAGCCGAACTCGCCCAGCAGCAGAATGACCGTGTGCTTGGCCTCGTCGTTGTCGCCCGCGATGAACATGTCCGGCTCGTCGCCGGTAAGGCCCGGATTGATCATGACGTCCGCTTGGACGATGTTGAGGCCTTTGATGACGTACGCGCCGGGGACCATACGTTGGATGCGTTCGCCGAGCGAGTCAGTGGTGCCGACGAACAACCCCGGCTGTCCCGAAGAGAAGTCGAGCGGATCACTGGCGTCTATCACGATCTTGCCGCTGAGATTCTCAACGCCGGCAAGCCGGATGACGTCCTCCGCGGCACTGCCGAGCACAGACAGCAGAACTACGTCGCCGAACTCGGCCGTCTCCGCGAAGCT
>CAWJUB010000003.1:0-160182 GCA_963845915.1 uncultured Actinomycetota bacterium | reverse complement strand
GTGACCTTGGTGCCGGTGGTGTTGGGGAGCTCGCCGATCACAACGTCCAGGGCCGCGCCGAAGAGAAACCCGGTCGCGACCGCACGAGACAGGAACTGAGCGATCCACCCCAACTTGAATACGGCGAGGACCAGGAATAGCGCTCCCGACGCCAAGGTGATGCCGGCCACGAAGGACGCTACTTCTTGTTGGTCGGTGATCCCAGCCGCAAAAACCGCACTCGCGGCAACAGCGGCGAGACCTGAGCTGGGGCCCATCGAGATTTGTCGGCACGTCCCGAAGATCGCATACAAGATTGCACCGGCTCTGCTGCGTAAAGCCCGTTTTGCACCGGGATTCCAGCAATTTCCGCATAGCCCAGACTCCGGGGAGACAGGGCAGCGACCGTCATTCCTGCGATCAGATCTCCACGCAGCCACCGCCGGTCGTACAACCGAAGCCACCCGAGGATGGGCACCAGCCTTGGGCCAACCGGCCTGAACCCGTACCGTCAGTGCGTTCTCTCAGCTCCTCACTCACCGTGCTGTCCCCCCTTGGCCGGCAAGACCCGGCTATGTCCTGCTCGGCCACCCTCACCCCACTGGTGCAGTGAACTGCATCTATGGCGTTCCCGGCAACCTGAAGACGATGATGTCATCGCATCGCGCGAGGCGAGACCAACTCGACGCGTAGGGCGTGATCAGCACTTTCAGGGGTCTAACACATTCGTGATCGGCATGTCGACCACGACCACAAACGTCGCCCCAGCGTGGCTAGCGGTCTGTTGATGCGCGATTCCTCGGTGGCGCGCGGATGCTCGTCCTCGGTCATTGAAGCTTCGCATTCAATCTCGGACCTGGGATCGCCGGGTGATTCTCCTCGATCGCTTCGGCTGCGCATTTTTGCCGCTAATGTGCACGCATCCATTCACCCGCAACGGGTGTGATTACCAACGCCCGGTGCGCACATACCGTTCATCTGCAGTCGAGTCAGACCCAACAGAATTGAGGCAAGACACCAATGGCAAGCACCCAAACTGTCAGCCCCTGGGCCCACGGCATCGCCGTTTTTGCCGGCGTCGTGATGATCATCGGCGGGGCTTTCCAGGCCCTCGAGGGCCTCTCGGGCATCGTGCACGACAAGTACCTCGTCGTCGCACCCTCCACGATTTACGCTTTTGACCTCACCGTCTGGGGCGTGATCCACCTTCTCGTCGGCCTAGCGTTGCTGGCGATCGGCATCGCCCTGCTACGGGGCCAGACATGGGCCCGCATCGCAGGCATAATCGTCGCCGCGGTCGCGGCCATCCTCAACTTTGTCTGGCTGCCGTACGCGCCGTTGTGGGCAATCATGGTTATCGTCGTCGACATCCTCATCATCTGGGCGCTCGTGTCCTACCTGCGTCAACCCGTGCCTACGGCGCCGCAGGACAGCCGAGACACGGTGTCCTAACGGCTCCCGCAGCAATAGCTCCGAGTCCGCTCACGATTCGTGTTGTGTTGCGTTCTGCGCAGGCACGGCAGCGATCTTCCTCGGCAGCATCGCAGCAGCAATGAGGCCTATCAATCCGACCAGTGCAAGAGCCGCCATGGCGAGTCCGTAGGCGCGCTCAGGTGTAGCGGTGATGCCGGCAACAAGGATGGTGCCGGCGATAGCGGTTCCGAGGCTGGAGCCGAGGTTGGACACGCTGCGGGACAGGCCGGAGATCTCACCCTGCAGGTGGTCCGGGAAGCTGGACTGCACGACATTGACCGACGGGGTAAGCATCAGGCCGAGACCGAGGCCAATGAGGAGCAGACCTGGCGCGAATGCCCAGGCGGTCGGAGAAACCCTGACGATCAACAGCAGGACACCAACGCCTGCGATCGTGAGAACGAATCCGGCAAGGATGAGGGTCCGCTGGGCAAACCGCTTAGCGAGACGTTCTGCGGCAAGTGAGGAGGCCAGCAGCCCCACCGTTGCCGCCGTGAAGATGACGCCGGTCTGGATCGCGTCGTAGCCGCGAACCACCTGCAGGTAGGCCGAGACCACAAATGATGTGCCCAAAAGCAGTACCCACTGGGTGTTCTGAGTCACCAGCCCCAGATTGGAAGTGCGGTTGTGGAACAGACTCGTCGACAGTAGCGGCTCTTTACCCGCACGCTCCTTGGCGCGTACTGATCGGAAGAACAACGCCAAAACCACAACACCGGCGATGATCAAGATCAACATCAACCACAGATTGTTATCTGCTGCCAGGATCCCGGTGACGATCAACACCAGCCCGACAGCTGAGAGGACGGCGCCACCGGTATCGAACGGTCTTGTCGGGTCGGCCGGCAATGGATCGGTGATCTTTCGACTCAACAAGACAATCACAACAATGACCAAGGCTTGGAAGATAAACGCTGCCCGCCAGCTGATGGCCGAGGTGATCAGACCCCCGATCAGCGGACCGGCTGCCGCGCCGATGCCTCCCATGGCGCTGATCACCCCGAACGCACGAGCCCGCGACGTCATTTCGGTGAACAGCAGCGTGGTGAGGATATAGACCGGCGGGATCAACATCGCCGTGCCCACCCCCTCCAGAATCGAGTTGCCGATGATCAGCACTCCCAAGCCGGGCGAGACAGCGCTCAGCAACGCACCGATGCCATAGACGACCAGTCCAAGCATGAACAACCGCTTGCGGCCATAACGGTCAGTCAGCTTGCCGCCCGGGATCATCAATGCCGCCATCACCAACAAGAAAATCGTGATCGCGATCTGGATGCCCTCCCGATCGGGCAACTGACTGTAGCGAGAGCGTCGCTCCGGCTCACGCTCACCATCATCGACGGCTTGCTCACCCCGGATCTGGCCGGCCAGCCCAACGGCGCTACGGCGGTAATGTCAGACAGTCCGTGGCAATCGGTGCAACGGCCGGAACCTCGCGGCGCCCCGCTCGCCGCTCTACGGCGTCCGGAGCACTGGTCAAACTGCTGAGCCAGCTCGGACCTGTCCGGCCTACCCGTTCGTCAGCGTGCGCAGCTGACGCGCGTTGGTCACCGCGTGCCCGTATCCGTCGTTGTTGAAGTAGACGAAGACGCTGTGGTGTTGTCGCTGCCACTCGCGGATACGGTCGGCCCACCAGTGCAGATCTGCTTCGCCGTACGAGCCGGCGTAGAGGTGATCATGGTCAGGGCCGTGGAGCCGCACGTAAACCGTTGTCGAGGTGGCTCGCAGGACGCAGGGCAGGCCGGCGCCACTCATCACCACATAGGTTGCCTGGTGCCGGCTCAATAGGTCGAAGACGGCATCGACAGCCCAGCTGTGGTGCCGGAGTTCGACAGCGACACGAATCCATTCCGGCAGCCCGCGCAGGAAGTAGTCGAGCCGGTCGTCGTCACGTTCCTGATCGGGCGGCAGCTGGACCAACAACATTCCGCGTCGCTCCCCCAGTTCGTGCCAACAATCCACTAATCGAGGGGTCCATATCTCCGGCCGATACAGACGCCGGCCGTGGCTGAGACCGCGGGGCGCCTTCACGCTCATCCGAAATCCTGACGGCAGCCGATGGCTCCATCCTCGAAACGTCTGCAGTCGCGGCCACCGGTAAAAGCTTGCGTTCAGCTCGACGGTGTCGAACTCCTCGGTGTAGCGGCGGAGACGGTCAGTGGGTGCCAGCGAGGGCCCATATAAGACGCTGTCCCAGTGGTCGTAGCTCCATCCCGACGTCCCGATCCGGATGTCACTCATGCCTCCCCCATCACCAGCCCCAAATGCAGCACCCCGCGATCTCGGATTCCACCGTGCGGGGATGAGACCGAAGGGTAACCTGCCCTGCTGACGCCTAGATCTGATCGCAGCCACTCGAAGACTGGAGCCCGAAGGTGAGATTTCGCGCTCGCGCGGCCGCACGCCTAGCAGTCACGGCTGCGTTGTGCCTGGCCTTGGGCGCCTGCACCACATCACCTACGGGTGAAGCGACCGCCCCATCATCTGTGGCCGTCAGCAGCGCCCCTGCGTCCGGCTCATCGGTCGCTACTCGGAGCGCACACCTGGAGAAGATCATTGTGATCTTGAATGTCCGTTAGGTCTCGGCAAAAGCTCGTTGCCGCGGCGTTCCTGGTGGGCGTGCTTGGGCTATGGCTGATCTTCAGCGGACGCACGGCCTCCCCGATCGGTGGAGGATCGGCAGCAAAACCGGCGTCTACGCCATCGTCAACGCTCACCATCGACATCACCATTGCCGACGGGAACGTTGACCCGAGCGGAGAGCAGCTCCAAGCCTCGGTCGGTCAAGGGGTGATCTTGAACGTCAAGAGCGACATGGATGAGGAGTTGCACGCCCACGTGGGCCTCGACGGCTACGTGCTCAGGGTTTGGGGCGGCCAGACGACGACAGCAGGGTTCAGGCTGCGTGGGCCAGGCAGTTTCGTGGTGGAGTCGCATCGCCTTCGCAAGACGATCGTGATCTTGAACGTGAGTTAGGTCTGACCGGACCCAACTGGAAGCTTCGGCGCATCGTTGTCGCTCGTCAAACCTGTAACTGTGCTGTTACGCTTTCGGCCATGGACGTGTTCGCGGCGGTTTCTGATCCGGCCCGCCGGGAGATCCTGTCCGCTCTAGCGCGCGGCGATCTCAGCGCCGGCGAGGTTGCAGCGCTCTTCCCCATCTCCCGGCCCGCGGTCAGCCGCCACCTCCGGGTCCTCCGGGAGGCCGGCTTGGTCCGCGATGAACTGGTCGGCCGGCGCCGGGTCTACCGCCTCGACGTGGACGGGCTGGCTCCAGTCACGGCTTGGCTGACCACTCTGACCGGCAGTGCCGCTTCCGCGTCCGGTGGTTGGCCAGGTCGGCTCGATGCGCTGGAGACCGAAGTACGCCGTACCCGCCGGGAGCGGCGCTCAGCATCACGACAAACACAGAAGGAGACCGCATGACCCCCACCCCGACCGGCCAGGTGATCCCCACGGCAGCTGGTCGCGATCTTGTGCTGGAGCGCGTCCTACCGGGGTCCATCGACGACGCCTGGGCGAGCATCACTGAGTCGGACCGGCTCGCGCGCTGGTTCTGCACCTGGACCGGCGAACCACGAGTCGGAGCCACCCTCGAACTGACGCTGGTCGCCGAGGAGGGCGATGCCACCTTCCAGGCGGAGATCCTTGCCTGCGAGCCGCCGACCCACCTGGCCGTGAGCACGGGTGCCTGGCTGCTTGAGTCAACCCTGACCCCGATCGACTCGAACCACACCCGTCTGCGCTTTGTGCACCACCTCGACGAAGAGGCCAAGTCCGAGGAGGTCGGCCCCGGCTGGGAGTACTACCTCGACGCGCTCACCGCTGCCATGAACGGCAATCCCATGCCGGACTTCAACGACTACTGGCCGAGCCTGGCCTCCGCGTACGCCGATCGGATTCCGAGGCCTACGCCGCCGGCCACTAACCAGCTGACCACATCGCCTGACGAACCGTCACACTCTGCCAGCATGAGGAGGTGGATGCGGTTGCTTCTGGCGTACGGATCACCTGGACGCAGATTCCAACGCATGTGCGGGCTGGCATAGAAGCCATCATCGGTGGTGGCGCGGTGGTCACGGCCGTCTCGCAGTCGGGCGGTTTCTCGCCTGGTACTGCCGACCGGGTGGTGACCGCGGACGGGCATCGGGCCTTTGTCAAGGCGGTCAGCACCATCCACAACGATCAGACCCCGAGCATGCACCGAGCCGAGGCTCACGTAGTCGGTCAACTCCCATCCAATTCCTACGTGCCGGTGCTGCTTGGCACGTACGACGACGGTGCGTGGGTCGCGCTGGTGTTTGAAGACGTAGCTGGACACACCCCGGCCGTGCCATGGAACGCGGCAGAGCTCGAGGCTGCCATGACCGCACTCCAGCAGATGGCCGAAGCTTTTACGCCTAGTCCGGTGCCTGGCTTGCCATCGGTCACGAGCTCCTACGCCACAGTCTTCGGCGGCTGGGAACGAATTCGTAGCAATCCCCCCGCGGATCTAGACCCCTGGGTGCGGAGCCGTCTCGACGGCTTGTGCCGGCTTGCTGATCATGGCCTAGCCTGCCTGGCCGGCGGAAGCCTCCTCCACGCTGACATCCGCGCCGACAACCTGCTTATCCGGACCGACGGGACCGTTGCGGTCGTGGACTGGCCTTGGGCCTGCAACGGAGCCGCCTGGTTCGACCAGCTCCTGCTGTGCGTAAATGTCGATCTCTACGGCGGCCATGACCCCGAGAAGCTGACAGTGCATTACTTGGAGACCGTCAACCGCGACGACATCACTGCCGCGCTTGCGGGTCTTTGTGGTTACTTCACCGACATTGCCCGGCAGCCGCCTGACCAAGGCCTTCCCACCGTACGAGCCTTCCAACGAGCGCAGGCCGAATCGACACTTAGCTGGCTCCGCAGACGCCACCCAAGGTGAACCATCGCAGGTCGATAAGCAAAACGCTCCCCGATGCTGTGTCCGCACGGTCGCCCTCCGGGACATCATCTGCAGAGCGGTGGTATCAGGACATCGTGGCCGTCGTCGCCCATGCAAAGTAGTCGTGCAGAACCGAACCCGTCCCACCGGGTCGTCGGCGAGAGCGGCGGCAACCGCAGCGAGCGCCCCACCGAAGCCGAGCCACATTGAAGCCATATACCCCACCCGGCAACCTCCTTCTAGACCGTCTGCATGTTCCAAAGATCGCACGCCGCTCTCCATGTTGACCGGACCGAGTACGCAGGTGTTGTCCAGATCGCCGGGGTGTTGTCCGTGTGCTGCGGCACGCCGTAATGGCGGCGAGAACGTCAGCCGCTGACCGTTATATTGAATGCGTGTTCGAAAATGATCTGGTGGACTTGAATGCGGCCGAAACTCTGGCCGCAGCCGAAGCCAACGAACACACTCTCATCACCGCCGAAACCCGCCGCCTCCACATCGCCGCACACTGGGCCGACCTGCATCCCGGCGACGCTGTTGCCGAAAGCCGGCTGCCCGGCAGCGAACGAGCCGCCCAGCTAGGCGGGGACGGCACCCCCACCGTCGGCGACTTCGCCCCCGCCGAACTCGGCTGCGCACTCCGCATCTCAGACGGCTCGGCAGCCCGGTTGATCGGCGACGCCCTCGACCTGCGGCACCGCCTCCCCTCAATCTGGGTGGCAGCCCAAGCAGGGCAAGTGCCGGCCTACCAGGCCCGTCGCATCGCCCACGCCACTCGCCATCTCACGATGGCCCAAGCCGGCTTCGGTCGACCGACAACTCGCACCAACCCTCGGCGCGGTGGCCTGGGGCCGGCTGGAGACCCTGCTCGAGGCGGCCATCTATCAGGCTGATCCGATGAGAGCCGAACAAGAAGCAGAAGCCGCCGCACGCGAACGTTTTGTCCGGCTCGGACGCGCCTCCGAACACGGCCTCAAACTGATCATCGCCCGCGCCACCGCCGGAGACGCGATCTGGTTCAAAGCCACGATCGACCGAATCGCCGACATCCTCGCCCACGACGGCGATCTAGATCCAGTCGAGATACGCCGCTCCAAAGCCATTGGCATCCTCGCCCAACCCGCCCAGGCCCTCCAGCTGCTCTGCCGACACCAAGACGACAACGGGGACGGGCCAGGCGAGCCCGCCGATGCGGAGGCAAGGCCAGCGAGCGAGGAAATCACCTTCGACGAACCCGGCGACTTCGACGACTTCGATAGACCTGGCGATTTCGATGAACCTGGCGATCCTCAAGATCCAGACCCGCCGGCAGACCCGCCATCTTCAACGCACACGCTGATAGAAGCCGGCGACACCGATCATCACTCGCTCAACCTCACCCCGCCGCCATTCGACCCTGAGCGGGCGCGGCCCCGTGCCGTGGTCTATGTGCATCTGGCCGCCGAAGCGCTCACAGCGGGCACCGGTATCGCCCGAGTCGAAAACGTCGGCCCCCTCATGCTCGGCCAACTCCACGTACTGCTCGGGAACCGCTGCTCGATCAGCCTGAAACCGGTGATCGACCTACCCGCCGAACACATCTCGGTTGACTGCTACGAAATCCCGGCACAGCTGCGCGAACAACTCCTGCTGCGCTACCCCGCCGATGTGTTCCCCTACGCCGCCACAGTGAGCCGCAGCATCGATATCGACCACACCATCCCGTATCTAAGCCCAGACCGCGGCGGGCCACCAGGCCAAACCCGGATCGGCAACCTCGGACCCCACGTACGGCGCCATCACAACGTGAAAACCCACGGCCGCTGGCAAGTCCGACAACCCGAACCCGGCACCTGGCTGTGGCGATCACCCCAGCCGACGCATCTACCTCGTCAACGCCACCGGCACCCACCCCCTCGGCAACACCGACTACGCCCAGACAATCTGGCACGCTGCCGCCAAGCCGTCACCCGCGCTCGTCAGCTGAGCGCGACTGTTAGCCGTCTTCGTCCTTGTGGCTGACGATGTTGACGACATTGCCATCTGGCGCACGGACGAGAAACCTACGCACTCCCCACGGCTCCGTAGTCAGCGGATGAACGATCTCGAAGCCACGTCGCTGCGCCTCCTCATATGCCGCCTCGACCTCGTCACCCACATGAACAGAGATCACCGAGTCGACCGGTGACGTCGCATCACGAGTGACCAACTGGACGACCGCGCGGCCGTCTGGAGACTGAAGGTTGACGACCCAGCCGAGGTTGAATCCTTCAACGCTGAGACCGAGAAAGCCCACATAGAAATCGCGAGCTTCGGCTTGATCAGCGACCGAGAGGTTCGCTGTGATGCCAGTCGGGTTCATCGTGTCACTCCTCTGCCAACGTGATCACGAGGTCGGCTCGTGACGCGCTTTCCGTGATCAGAACTGCATTGTCCTGGTCGGTGGTACGAGCCCAGGTGTCAGCTTCCTCGTGGCTCATTCCGTGCAGCTGATGGCGATATGTCAGCCGCATGAGTCGGGTCTCCTCGTCCACCTCGAGAAACCAGGTCTCATCCAGCAACGGTGCGACGCCTGGCCATCCACCTACCTCGCTCAGCAAGTAGTTACCCTCCGTCACGATGAGGGGCACCTCGCGGCGGATCGGTAGAGCGGAGCCGATGGACTCATCGACATCGCGGTCGAAGTCCGGAGCGTGCACGATGTCTTCCTCCTGATTGCGCAGCCTGCGCAGCAGCTGTACGTAGCCATCGGCATCGAACGTGTCCCAGGCGCCCTTACGGCTCCGGCGTCCCCAGGCGATCAGGGTGTGATTGCTGAGATGGAAGCCGTCCATCGGCACCAGCACAGCCAGGTCGGGTCCAAGCTTGTCGACAATGTCGCGCGCGACCTTGCTCTTTCCGACGCCCGGGGCGCCAGTGATGCCCAGCAGGTGCCGCTCGCCAGGCACCGCCAACGCTCGCGCCCGCTCCACCAGATCAGCCATACTCATCGCGACCTCTCGGGGACCGGCCGCCGGGGCCGCCGCAAGATCGCCGCGCCGTGGCGGGTCTGCCCCAGCCCGCGTACACGTGTCCGCGGCGACCAGGCAGGCCACCTGCAACATTTCGCTGAGGGCCGAGGTCTCCAGAGTTCGGAGAGCATCTCGAGATAGCAGCCCGCGCTCATGCAAATGCGCCAGGGCGCCGGACATGAACGCGTCACCTGCGCCGACCGTATCCACCACCGTCACCGGCGGAGCCATGCAGCTGGTCGACCCTAACGGACTACTGGCCACCGCGCCGCGCTCGCCCTGTGTCACGACGACGAGTGCGACCCCCGCGGCATGCCAGGCCGCAATCACCTCATCGTCGGTGCGGTGAGGATAGAGCCAAGCCAGGTCCGCTTCGCTTACTTTCACGATGTCGACCAGCCGCAGCCAGCCCTCAAACCGGTCCAGATACATCACCCGATCCGCGATCAAGTCTGGCCGGATATTGGGATCCAAACTGACAACTCGACGCCCCGCCTCGCGCAGCAGCAGCCACTCCAAGGTGGACGCCACCGGCTCGAGCATGAGCGCGATGGAGCCGACGTGGAGAGCGGCACCGGCTGGCAGCGACCTGAGGTGCTCCGGCAGCAGTCCTCGATCGGCCGCGTTTTCTGCATGAAAGGTGTACGTCGGCTGGCCGCTACTCAGATGGACGGCAGCCAGGGTCGTGAGATCGTCGGTATCCACGACGTACGTGGGCTGCACGCCAGAGTCAGCCAGCTGCGCCCGCAGCATTTCGCCAAAGGCATCGCTGGATAATCGGGCCAGGAAAGCCGTTGGTACGCCGAGGCGACCCAGGCCGACGGCAACGTTGAGGCAAGATCCGCCCGGATGTGGCTCGTACGCCAGATGCCCGCGAACCGTGCTGGTTGGCGTGAGGTCGATCAGTGCATCGCCGGCCACCACGACCGCCGGGTCGGAATCGGTGATCATGCTGAGGTCTCGCGAACTGCGTCTTCGAACGTACGCGCTGCCTCGGCGGTCGTCGGATCGGTGAAGAACTGCTCTGCGACAGCCGGCGCCATAGTGAAGCAATCGACACCGTGCCGGGCGAGGGCAACCATATCGGGCACGCTTCTAATGCTGGCCAAAAGCACTTTCGTCGAGCTACCCGTGGCGACCAGCACCTCATGCATGGCGATCACCTCGGCGATACCCTGCCGACCGGCGTCATTCAGTCGGCCGAGGTAGGGAGCGATGTAGGTGGCACCCGCGGCGGCCGCAACAATCGCCTGCCCGGGGTCATAGATCGCGGTAAGTAGCGTGGGCACCCCTTCACGAGCCAATGCGGCGCAGGCCGTCGCACCCTCTCTAGTGGCGACGAACTTCACGACCACTTCCTGACCAAGATCACGCAGCCACTGCCCTCGCTCGATCAACGTCGCTGCTCAGTGCCCCAGGCCTGAAAGAAGACCTCGCGGGCGCCAGCGGCAATCGCCCAGCGATAGATATCGCCGAGATCGGCCACTCCCTTGGACGCCCGCTGCAAGATCGTCGGATTGGTGGTCACGCCCGCGAAAAGGCCAGTCGCCAGCAACGACTCGGCAGCGCTGCGATCTGCCGTGTCCAGGTAGAGCTTCATGCTTCTACTTACCTCCGGTTTGCCCTGCGCGCTTAATCACGAAAACCCAACAAGCCAGTCACGAAAACCACATTCCGCCGTCGACGACGATCGACTGTCCGGTGATGTAGGCCGCCTCGGGCGAGGCCAGGAAAGCTACGACGCCGGCAACGTCGGTCGGCAGCTCGAGCCGACCCAGCGGAATGCCGGCCACCATGCCGGCCATCTCCGAGCCAAGCTGGGTACCCCTACGACGGCTCATTTCCGCATCGATGCCTTCCCACATCGGTGTGTGCACTACGCCGGGACTGTAGACGTTGACCGTGATCTGGTGTTCAGCCAGCTCTTGCGCGACGGATTGGCTCATGCCTCGGACGGCGAATTTCGAAGCAGAGTAGGCGCTCTGCCACTTTCCTCCGCGATGTGCCGCGACCGAGGCGGCGCCAATCAGTCGACCGCCGCGACCCTGGGTGATCATCTGCCGCGCCGCCGACTGATAGCAATGCAACACACCCTTCACATTGACGTCCATGGTGAGCTGCCACTGCTTCGCGGTGATCTCCAACAGCGGAGCGGTCACCGCGATGCCCGCGTTCGCCACCATGACGTCCAAGCCGCCGAAGTGCCCTACATGGGCGGCGACCGCCGCCTCAACGCTCGCAGCCTCGGTCACGTCAATAAGAAGGCCAAGGGCTACGTCGGGGCCGCCGAGGCTAGCAACCAGCGCCTCAAGCTGATCGGCCGAAGAGGACAGATCCGCGACAGATACTCCAAAGCCGTCGGCCACCAGACGTTCGGCAATAGCTCTGCCTATTCCGCCCGCGGCACCGGTCACCAAAGCAGAACGGTTGGGCTCCCATCGCCCAATCCTGTCCGTTCGGTTGGCCGGAGTGTCGACCATCTGACAATGGCCACGAAGAAAGGGCGAAGTCCGCCACTCGCCCTAGGCTGTGGGCGTGAGTGCGCGCACCGATTCAGAGGACGCCTCGGAGCGTCTCGAAACGGCGCCTCGCGGACTTACCCGGCCGCAACGAGTCTGGCGAGTGATCACCGAAACCGCCGCCATCTGTTTCCGTTATCGGGTAATGGGACTGGGCGCTGAGGCGGCGTTCTTCGGAGTCCTCTCGCTGCCACCGCTGATCTTTGGACTCGCCGGTGCCGTCGGTTTCGTGACGAGCACTTTGGACATCCGGACGATTGCTGGGTTTCGTGAGCAGCTGCTCGAATTGTCCGGTCGCGTCCTGACCCCGGACGTGGTCGAGACCGTGATCCAACCGACCATCGATGATGTGCTCTCCCGCGGCCAGGCCGCGGTGATCTCGATCGGGTTCATCATCGCTTTGTGGTCTGGTTCGCGCGCGGTCAACGTCTTCGTCGACACGATCACGATCATGTACGGCATGGCGGGCAAGCGTGGCATTGTGCGGACCCGGGCCCTTTCTTTTGCACTCTATGTGGTCTTCCTGGTCGCCGGAATCGTTTTGCTGCCGCTGATCTTGGCCGGCCCAACCTTGGTGAACCGGGTGCTACCGCCGGGTCTGGGGATCATTGGGGATCTTTATTGGCCAGTCGTACTGCTCGGCTCAGTCTGCATGCTGGCGACGCTCTATCACTTGTCGGTTCCGGTTCGTACGCGCTGGCGGGCCGATCTGCCGGGTGCCGCAGTCACGATGGCCATGTGGCTGGTCGGCAGCGTGCTGTTGCGCTTGGTGCTGACTAAATCGATCGGCAGTACCACGATCTATGGGCCGCTGGCGGCTCCCATTGCATTCCTGATCTGGCTCTATGTCATTTCCGTCGCCGTGCTGATCGGCGCCGCGTTTAACTCCAGCCTCGACGAGTGTCTTTCCCAAGCTGTCTGGAATTGACCACAACGCGCCGGACACCGCTGAGGGCGTCGAGGACGCTCCCACCGCCAAGAACGCGCAGAGCAGTACGCTTGCCGGCATACGTGCCCTACGCCGCGGGAAATCCCAATAAATGGACAGCTTTCTCACATTCTGGGAAACGATTTGATTCGATCACCGTGATTAGCGGAGTGTTGGGTCCGTGCGCATCGCTCCGGAGACTCGGAAGCTCGATCTGACCGCGCGACGCTTCGTCGATCTTGGCCGGACGAAGTCGATGATGTGTCACTGCTGCGCTGCCTGAATTCACTGGCCCGCAGCATCCGGCTGGCATCGATTGCCTACCTCTGCCAGATCGGATCGTGCTGCTCTTAGGAGAACGAGGACACTGTGACCACCGAGACTGCTGTCGAGACGACCGGCCTGAGCAGGGCCGCGCCGACCCCGCGGCCCAGGGCGGCCAATCCCCGTCGTAAGAAGGGCGAAGGACAATGGGCGCTCGGATATCGCGAGCCGCTCAATCCCAACGAGCAGTCCAAGAAGGACGACCATCCGCTCAACGTCCGGGCACGGATCGAGAACGTCTACGCCAAGCGCGGCTTCGCCTCCATCGATCCCAATGACCTTCGTGGTCGCTTTCGCTGGTACGGGCTTTATACCCAGCGTCGGCCGGGGATCGACGGCGGCAAGACCGCGACACTCGAGCCGTGGGAGCTCGATGACGAGTACTTCATGCTCCGCATCCGCATCGATGGCGGTGCCCTGACGACCGAGCAACTGCGGGTCATCGGGCAGATCTCGGTTGACTTTGCTCGCGACACCGCCGACATCACCGACCGGCAAAACGTGCAGTTGCACTGGATTCGCATCGAAGACGTCCCCGAGATCTGGCGCCGCCTCGAGGCGGTGGGACTGGAAACCACCGAAGCGTGCGGTGACTGCCCGCGGGTGATCCTGGGTTCGCCCGTCGCCGGCATCGCGGACGAGGAGATCATCGATCCGACACCGGCAATCCGCGACATCGTCGATCGCTACATCGGTGACCCGGAGTACGCCAATCTGCCGCGTAAGTTCAAGACCGCTCTGACCGGCCATCCCGTGCACGATGTTGCGCCTGAGGTCAATGACATCGCCTTTGTCGGCGTCGTGCACCCCGAGTACGGTCCTGGCTTCGATCTCTGGGTAGGCGGCGGTCTGTCCACCAATCCGATGCTTGCCGTACGCCTCGGCAGCTGGGTGCCGCAGGAGGAGGTTGCCGAGGTCTGGGCAGGCGTCGTCGCCCTCTTCCGTGACTACGGCTATCGGCGGCTGCGCACCCGGGCACGCATCAAGTTCCTCGTTGCTGACTGGGGTGCGGAAAAGTTCCGCAACGTCCTCGAGACGGAATATCTCAAGCGGCCCCTGATCGATGGCCCCGCACCCGCGGTGCCGACCGAACCTGGTGATCATGTCGGGGTCCACCGTCAGAAGGACGGCAAGTACTTTGTCGGGCTCTCACCGGTGGCCGGCCGAGTGAATGGCAGCAGCCTGTTGCGGCTGGCCGAGGTGGCCGAGGCACACGGTTCCCATCGCATCCGAACGACCCCGATGCAGAAACTGCTGGTACTTGATCTTGATGAATCGCGGGTGGCCTCGCTCCAGACTGGCGTCGAAGAGTGCGGCCTATCGGCACGTCGCGACACCTGGCGTCGCTCCGTGATGGCGTGCACGGGCATCGAGTTCTGCAAGCTCGCGATTGTCGAGACGAAGGCGCAAGCAGCGCGAGTCGTTGACGAGCTCGAGCGTCGGCTCGGGGCCCTGGACTCCCCCATCAGCGTCCACATCAACGGCTGCCCCAATTCCTGCGCCCGTATCCAGGTCGCCGACATCGGCCTCAAGGGCCAGCTAGTGGTAGGCCCGGACGGCGATCAGGTCGAGGGCTATCAGGTGCACCTCGGCGGCGGACTGGGGCTCGACGCGGGCTTCGGCCGCAAGCTGCGCGGACACAAGGTGACAGCTGCCGAGCTGCCGGACTACGTAGAGCGGCTGGCGCGAAACTTCGTCGCGGAGAGACGCGACGGTGAGCGGTTTGCCCAGTGGGTGGCGCGCGCCGATGAGGTAGTCCTTTCATGAGCACAGAAACCTCGCACGCTAACCGGCAGACCGTGCTGTATTGCCCGTACTGCGCCGAGGAGACCCTCTTCCCGCTGGACACGGGCGGCTGGGAGTGCCGGAGTTGCTGGCGAGCGTTCTCGGTGACGTTTCTCGGCCTCGCGCCACGAGGCCGATCCGCATGAGCACCACGGTGGACCTGTCCGACGTCGCCACTCAGGCCAATCGTGATCTTGAGGGTGCCTCGCCGTTGCAGATCTTGACCTGGGCCCATGATCAGTTCGGCGGCAAGCTGGTGGTGGCCTCCTCGATGGCCGATACCGTGATGATCCATCTCGCCGAACAGGTTGCTCCCGGCATTGACGTGATCTTCCTCGACACCGGTTACCACTTCGTCGAGACGATCGGCACTCGCGACGCCGTCAAGCTGGTGCACCACGTCAACGTGATCAACGTGACGCCGGAACAGACGGTGGCCGAGCAAGACGCGGCCTGGGGCAAGGATCTGTTCGCCCGCGATCCCGACCGGTGCTGCGCACTCCGCAAGGTCGCCCCGCTCGGCAAGGCCCTTGAGCCGTACGCCGCATGGGCAACAGGCGTGCGCCGCGCGGACTCGCCGGCACGAGCCAACACGCCATTGGTGTCGTGGGACGCGACGCGGAAGTTGATCAGGATCGCGCCTCTCGCCGCGTGGAGTGATGAAGACGTAGCGCGCTATATCGAGATCAATGCGCTCATGATCAACCCGTTGCTCGAGGACGGCTACACCTCGATTGGCTGCGAGCCTTGCACGAGCAAAGCGTCCAGCAACGATCCGCGGGCGGGCCGATGGGCCGGTTTCGCCAAGACGGAATGTGGGATCAACCTGTGACCGCCCGGACTGCGATCGCCGATGCGACAAGCCGGGATGATCAGATCCAGGACACCCCGATGCGTGGTGGGCGAAAGGGGGCAACGCTCTGGTTCACCGGTCTGCCGTCAGCTGGAAAGTCCACCATTGCCCACGCTCTCGCTGAGCAGCTGCACACCGCGGGCGAGCGAGTGCAGGTGTTGGACGGCGACGAGGTGCGACCGCATCTCTCCGCTGGCCTGGGCTTCAGCCGCCAGGACCGCGACGTCAACGTCACCAGGATCGGCTGGGTAGCACGGATGCTTGCCTCGCACGGCGTCATCGTGCTGGTGCCGGTGATCGCCCCGTACGCGGAAGCTCGCGACGCCGTACGCGATGATCATGACCGCGTCGCGGTGCCGTTCGCCGAGGTGCACGTCGCCACGCCGCTGGAGATCGCTGAGGCTCGTGACGTCAAGGGTCTCTATGCTCGGGCACGCCGTGGGGAGCTGCGAGGATTGACCGGCGTCGACGACCCCTACGAGGTGCCGACGCAGGCCGAGCTGGTTGTCGATACCGGAAGTGTTGATCTTGAAACCGCAGTCCAGATGTCGAAGGCCCTGCTCTCGGCAATCGTGGAGAGGGACCTCCGGTGAGCACTGATCAACTGCGGCCGCTGACCGAACTCCAAGCGCTCGAGTCGGAGTCGATTCACATCATTCGCGAGGTTGCCGCGACGTTCTCCTCGCCGATCATGCTCTTCTCGGGTGGCAAGGACTCAGTCGTCATGGTGCATCTGGCGGCGAAGGCGTTCTGGCCGGCTCCCATCCCTTTCCAGCTGCTGCATGTGGATACCGGGCACAACTTTCCTGAAGTGCTGCAGTTTCGCGATCAGGCCGTCGACTTCTACGGCGCCTCGATCAAGATCGCCGCTGTGCAGGACTACATCGATGACGGCCGGCTCCGGGAGCGACCGGACGGCACCCGCAACCCACTCCAAACTCTGCCGCTGCTGGATGCGATCACCGCCGGCCGGCATGACGCCGTCTTCGGCGGCGGGCGGCGCGATGAGGAGCGAGCCCGCGCGAAGGAGCGGGTCTTCAGCATGCGCGATGAGTTCGGTCAGTGGGAGCCGCGCAATCAGCGCCCCGAGCTCTGGTCGCTCTACAACGGGCGCCATCTGCCCGGCGAGCATGTCCGGGTCTTCCCGCTCTCCAACTGGACCGAGCTCGACGTCTGGGACTACATCGCGGCAGAGAAGATCAACTTGCCGACGATCTATTACGCCCACGAGCGGGAGGTGACCCTTCGGGACGGCATGTGGATTGCGATCACTGAGGTCACGCCGGCACGTGCGGGCGACGTGGTGGAGGTGCACTCCGTGCGCTACCGCACCGTCGGGGACATGTCCTGCACCGCCGCCATACTCTCCGCGGCCAGTACCGTGCACGACGTGATCACCGAGGTCGGGCTGAGCCAGCTGACCGAGCGCGGCGCAACACGGGCCGACGACCGGCTGTCCGAAGCTGCCATGGAAGATCGAAAGCGGGAAGGCTACTTTTGATGCCGTTGCGCTCCCCTCATCTCGCCTCCGGGCCCCAACCTCACCGGTGGTCGTACGCTGCTCCGGCTGGCCACCGCCGGCTCAGTCGACGACGGCAAGTCAACCCTGGTTGGCCGGCTGCTCTTCGACACCAACTCGGTGCTTGCGGACACTCTTGATCATGTTGAGCAGGTCAGCAAGCGCAGAGGTCTAGATCGAGCTGATCTTGCTTTGCTCACCGACGGTCTGCGTGCCGAGCGTGAGCAGGGCATCACGATCGATGTCGCGTACCGCTACTTCGCAACGCCGGCACGGAAATTCATCCTCGCCGATTGCCCTGGGCATGTGCAGTACACGCGGAACACTGTGACGGGCTCTTCTACCGCGGATGTGATCGTGCTGCTGGTCGACGCGCGTAAGGGTGTGGTCGAACAGACTCGCCGCCACTTGGCCGTGGCCTCCCTGCTCCGCGTGCCGCATGTCGTACTCGTCGTGAACAAGATCGACTTGGTGAACTACTCCGAGGACGTCTTCACAGCCATCGCCACCGACTTTGCCTTGCTGGCTCGTAGCCTCGGTGTCCTGGAGACGCATTGCATCCCCGTATCAGCAACCGAGGGTGACAACGTCGTAACGCGATCACACCGCACCCCTTGGTACGACGGACCGACCGTGCTCGGCTATCTGGAGAATGTTGACGACACCCGCCTCGCGGTCGGTGCCGACTTCCGGTTCCCAGTGCAACACGTCGTGCGGCCGCAGTCCGCCGCGCGCGCCCCATGGGCCGCTCGTGCTCCCGAGGTGAACGGCGACTACCGCGGCTACGCCGGCAAGATCGAGTCCGGACGGGTGCGTCCCGGCGACGAGGTCGTTGTGCTGCCCCGAGGCTCACATGCGGTGGTTGAGGCGATCGATACCCCCGACGGTCCACTCGACCTGGCAGTCGCCGGGCAGTCGGTGGTGATTAGATTGGGCACCGATGTCGATATTTCTCGGGGCGACATAATCGCCGCAACTGATGCACCACCAGCGCCGATTCGCGATCTCAGTGCCACCGTTTGCTGGCTCGCCGAACGCGAGCTCACCGTGGGCGCCCGGGTACTCATCCAGCACGGCACATCGATCACCAAGGCCAAGGTGTCGTCCATCGATGGCGTACTCGACCTCGACTTCGAGTCTGGAACGGTGCCGTGCTGGCGACCGGCCACCTCCCTTGCCCTCAACGACATCGGCCGTATCCGGCTCGCCTTGGCTTCGCCGCTGCCGATCGACTCCTACCGCGAGCACCGCGCGACTGGAGCGTTCATCATCGTCGACGATGCGGACGGCTGGACACTCGGCGCCGGCCTCGCCGGCTCAACTCCCCTGACCGCCAAGACCGCGGACACTCTGCGTCCTGAGCTTGTCGAAGGGCGTACTTCGACAGCTCAGCACCCATCACTCCCAGCACTGACCTGTACAGCCCGCACAACAAGGAAAGACATCATGACCGCTCCATCACTGATCCTTCTCGGCCACGGAAGCAACGATCCTCAGGTGCCGCAGGTCAGCCATCAGATCCGAGAGGGTCTGCTGGCGATCCGGCCGGAGCTCGACATCCACGTCGCCTTCCTCGATCACTGCACGCCCAGCGGCATCCAGGTCGTCAACAAGCTGGTCAGCCGCGGAGTCGAGGAGATCGTCTTCGTGCCGCTGCTGCTGTCCGATGCCTTCCATGTGCAGGCCGACGTGCCGGCGCTGCTCGCCCAGGTGAGGGCGAGCTTCCCGGAGTTGCGCGTCATCGCCTCCCGCCCCATCGGGCCTGAGACGCAGCTGTTGTCGATCATCGATCGTCGGCTTCGTGACGCACTGCGCGCTCGGCACGTCGCGGAGTTGGATGGGCTGGTGTTCGCGGCTGCTGGCAGCTGCGACATCCGGAGCAATGCGCTGGTTGCACGACGGGCCAGGCAATGGGCGACGCATCACCGGCTGCCCTGCGTGACTGCGTTTGCCACCGGCTCGGGGCCCTCCACTGCCGAGGCGATTCGCACCCTCCGCGGCCAGGGTCGGCGACACATCGCCGTCGGCAGTTGGTTCCTGGCGCCAGGCCTGCTCTACCGGCATCAGGCCGACCTCGCATTCCAGGCCGGCGCGGTCGCGGTCTCAGCTCCGATGGGTGGCGAGCCCGAGATCGCTGAGGTGGCCCTGATCCGCTATGTGATCGCCGCGATGGATCTGGTTGATCTTCACGAGCTCGAGACTGCCGATCATGAGCCAGCGCCGGTACGCCACCTGTCGGTGGTCAGCGCATAGCTCTCAGCTCGCCGCGACTCGCTCCTTCTCCTTCTCGACGTCGAACTCGGCAGTCGGCCAACTGAGATAGAGGGCTCGCAGGTGCTCCACCAGCAATTGAGCGACTGCCCAATTCCGATACCACTTGCGGTCGGCCGGAATCACGTACCACGGTGCACGCTTGGTGTTGCACCGCTCCAGCACCGCTTGATAGGCCGCCATGTAGGCAGGCCACTTGGCACGCTCGTCGACATCGCCCGGGTTGTACTTCCAGTGTTTGGTCGGATCGTCCAGCCGAGCCAGCAGTCGGTCTTTCTGCTCGGCCGAGGAAAGATTGAGAAAGCACTTGATCAACACCGTGCCCTGGTCGACCAAGCCCTCCTCCCACGCATTGATTTCGTCGTAACGCTTGCTCCACACCGATTCGTCAACCAGGTTGTTCACCCGTACGACCAAGACATCTTCGTAGTGGGACCGGTCGAAGATCCCGATCATGCCTGGCGCCGGCAGTTCGCGCTCGATACGCCACAAGTACGGGTGCGCACGCTCCTCCTCGGTCGGGGCCTTGAAAGCTTTGATCTTCACGCCTTGCGGATCGACCATGCCAATGGCGTGGCGAATGACACCGCCCTTGCCTGAGGTATCCAATCCCTGCAGTACGACCAAGATCTTTGGACTGGTGCCCTCCGCGACCCGACCCGCGGCGAACAGCCGTTCCTGAAGATCGCCCAGCTCTGGCGCAAGAGATTCGGTGATCGCCGGCGCGTCGTCCTTGTCCCCCGGAAAGCCTGTCGTGGCGGCCGGATCGAGCGAGCCCATCTCGACGGGCCCGGCGGGCAGCCGGAGCAATGTGCTCAGCGGCTCGCTGGGCTGTGATCCATCGTCATGCTTGCTCTTCTTCGCCATGCGCCGATTCTGCCGTATCCACGCAGTCCGGATGTGATCAATCGTCGATTGCCTGACATGCGAGGATGGTGCGGTGCAGCTGATCTTCGGTCCGGATGCTGGCGCACCTCGCAGGGTCGACGAGTCCGAGCTGATCGAGCTGTACCGGCTGCCGGCTCCAGAGGGGCGTGGCTGGCTGCGAACGAACTTCGTGATGTCGCTGGACGGTTCGGTGCAAGGTCCCGATGGGCGGTCGGGCACCATCAACACCGCAAGTGATCATCATGTTTTTGCGCTACAGCGGGCTTTGGCTGATGCGGTTTTGGTAGGGGCCAACACGGTGCGCTCGTGAGGGCTACCGCGCTATTGATCTTGAGCCTTGGCAGCTGGAGATCCGGGAGCAGGAAGGTCTGGCTCCGTATCCCGTCTTAGTGATCATCTCCGCGAGTGCCGATCTTGATCCCGTGATCGCCACGCCCGCCGAGGGGACCGGCGGGAGCGTCATGATCATCACCACCTCGGACAAGTCACAAGATGATCTTGAGCCGCTGCGAACCGCAGGCATCACCGTACAGCAGGCCGAGGGCAGCGCACTTGATCTAGCCATGATCATTGATCAGTTGGCGGGCACTGGTCTGCCGCGGCTGCTCTGCGAAGGTGGTCCGCGGCTGCACAATGATCTGCTTGCGGCCGGAGTGGTCGATGAGATAGCCCTGACGCTTGCTCCAGTTGTGGTCGGCGGCCAGGGTTTGCGGTCCACCAGCGGCGCTGCCCTCCCGGCGCCAAGCGGGTTCCGGCTCCACCACGCGCTGTACGCCGACGATGGGGCGCTGTTCACCAGCTACCGAATGATCAGGTGAAATCAGGATTGTCCGAACGAGCCCTACTCGGCTGCACTCGGGATGGCTCACCAGGCATCTTGGGGTAGTCCGGCGGATAAGGCATCTCCGCACCGCCATACTTCCCAGTGCCCAGTTCTCGCTCGTCCCGCGCGTACATCTCGAGCGCACCGTCGATGCTGCGCGGCGTCGTTTCATAGAAGGATCGCCACGCGTCACCGACCTCGGCAAATCGCGCGGGCATCGAACTCACCGTGAAATCCTCGGGGGCGGCATCGCCCAATTCGTCCCAGGTCAAGGGCGCCGAGACCACCGCGGTGAGCGTTGGCCGGATCGAGTAAGCCGAGGCGATGGTCCGGTCTCGAGCCATCTGGTTGAAGTCGACGAAGATCCGGGCTCCGCGCTCTTCCTTCCACCAGTTCACCGTGACGTGGTCGGGCATCCGGCGGGACAGCTCGCGACCAAGCGCGATCACGGCGTGCCGAGCCTCGATGAAGCCGTACGTCGGCTCGATTGGCGCGAAGACGTGGACCCCGCGGCCGCCGCTGGTCTTCGGGAATCCCACCAGACCGGCATCATCCAGCACCGAGCGCAGCTCGTGTGCGGCGCGTGCCGCGTCGGAAAAATCGGTCCCCGGCTGCGGATCGAGGTCAATGCGCAGCTGGTCGACCTTCTCGGTGTCCGCCTTGGTCACCGGCCAGGGGTGGTAGCGGAGTGTGCCGAGATTCGCCATCCAGGCGATCGTCGCCAGTTCGGTCGCGCACACCTCATCCGCGGTTCGGCCCGACGGGAAGGTGATCGTCACGGTCTCGACCCAGTCGGGCATGCCCTTGGACGGCGCCCGCTTCTGATAGAACGCCTCACCATGATGGTCGCCTCGGGTGCTGAGCTTGACGTCCGGCCGGTAGCCGCCCGGCCAACGCTCCATGGTGACCGGTCTGTCCTTGAGCGCGGCGAAGATGCCGTCCCCCACGGCAATCACGTAGGACACGATGTCGAGCTTGGTCAGCCCGACCTCCGGGAAATAGATCTTGTCGGGGCTGGTCACTCTTACGGTGCGGTTACCCACCTCGAGCTCGACCGCTGGCACCGGCATTGGGTCAGCATAGGTGAGTACTGTCGGGAACAGGCAGACCGCGCCGGCGGTTGTTACAGGTGCCCACCAACAGATAGGCAGACATGACCGACACACAAAACAACCCGGCCGCTCAGGTAGGCAAGGTGATCAAGTCCGAGGCCGAGTGGCGCGCCCAGCTGAGTCCGCAGGAATATCACGTACTTCGCGAAGCCGGAACGGAGCGGCCCTTTACCGGTGAATACACCGACACCAAGACCGAGGGTGTCTACCGCTGCCGGGCATGTGGCGCCGAGCTTTTCCGAAGCAACCAGAAGTTCGAGTCACACTGCGGCTGGCCCTCCTTCTTCGCGCCGCTGGCGGAAGATCGGGTCCGCTACATCGAGGACAAGTCGCTGTTCATGAAGCGGGTTGAGGTGCGTTGCGCGCGGTGCGATTCACACCTTGGTCACGTGTTCTCAGGCGAGGGCTACGACACCCCGACTGACCTGCGGTATTGCATCAACAGCGTCAGCCTGACCCTCGAGCCTGCCGGTAGCTGATTTCACCAGAGGGCGAGAATGCTCTTCAGCTCGCGCCGCCGGCCGGTGTAGAAGGGCACCTCTTCGCGGGTGTGGCGGCGTGCGGCGGCGGCCCGCAGGGCTCGCATCAGGTCCACGATGCGGTATAGCTCGTCGGCCTCGAACGCGAGCATCCATTCGTAGTCACCCAGAGCGAATGACGACACGGTGTTGGCGCGTACGTCCGGATAGGGCCGGGCCAGCATGCCGTGCTCGGTGAGCATGGCGCGCCGTTCCTCCTCCGGTAGCAAATACCACTCGTAGGAGCGTACGAAGGGGTAGACGCACAGGTACGCCTTCGCCTCCTCATCCTGCATGAACGCCGGCACGTGGCCCTTGTTGAACTCAGCCGGACGATGCAGCGCCAGCTGTGACCAGACCGGTACGAGGTGAGCGCCCAGATCAGAGCGCCGTAGCGCGTGATAGGCGTTCTGGAGTGTGTCCGAGCTCGGCGCGTGCCACCAGACCATCAGGTCTGCATCCGCCCGCAGACCGGCCACGTCGTACCAGCCGCGGATCACCAGATCATCGTCTTTCGTGGCGCGATCGATCGCCCGCACCGTAGCATCGGCCGTCTCCATCGGCGGATCGTCCAGCTGACCAACCCTTCTGAACACCGACCACATGGTGTAGCGAATCATCGAGTTGATCTCGCGTGCCTTCATCTCTCGCTTTCCTCGAGTTGATCTTCGTTCTTGATCATCTCATTACGGGTCAACCCGAAGTCGGCCGCGAGGGCTTCCACTGCAGCCTGAGACGAACCCAGGCAAGCGGCGATTCCCACTCCGTCCAACGCTGCACCGGCAACCGCTAACCCTGGTCTGCCCGCAACCTCCGAGCGTAGCTGGGCTACGAGATCTCGATGTCCTACCTGGTACTGCGGCAAGGCGCCACCCCAGCGGTTCACCACACCGTGGATGAGCTTTGCCGTCTGCCATCCAGGAATGCTCAAAGCCTCGGCAAAGGTGCGATCGATGAGATCTCGGTCGCTGAATTGGAGACTCGTTGGATCCCCGTGTCGTCCAATGCTCACCCGGACGATGTCGACCCCCGAGCCCCAGACGCGCCGCGCTTGGGAGGCGACCCACGGCCACTTGTTCGAGGAGTATGTCAATGCCTTGATCGTCGGAAGTTCGCTGGGCGGCACCAATAGCCCGGATGCGTCCGATCGCAGGCCCCGCACGACCAGCGTGATGACGGCCACTGAGGCATACGGCAGCCGAGCAAACTCCTGCGCCGAGTCCACCAGACCGGAGAGCAGTCGCCCGGTTGCGGTAGCTGGTGCGGTGAGCAAGACTCCATCACTCTTGATCATCTCTGGCGTGCCCGCACCTCCGATGATCACCTGGTATCCATCGGTAGTGTGATCAAGCGCCCGGACGGCCGCACCCGACCGGAGCACAACGCCCCGCTGATCAAGATCATCAACGAGCGCATCGACCATGATCGACACACCGCCACGCAGCCCAGCGAACACCGGACCGGTCTGGCCCTCCTGAGCTATCGATTGGGCCTGCTGGAGCAAGGAGCCACCGCCCTTGGCACGCTCGAACAGCGCATGGGCCACCGCGTCGAAGGAGAGCCGACGCGCATGTCCGGCGTAAACCCCGCCCAGCAGCGGCTCGAGCAGACGATCCGTCACTTCTGCGCCAAACCGTTCGTCGACATAACGCCCGATAGCTACGTCATGATCAAAGGCGGGCGCCGGCCGTTCTGGCTCTGAGGCCGCCGTCCGCCAGCCTTCGGCCGACAACAGATCGGCGAGTTGCCCGACATCGGTCGGTACGCCGAGCAGGGAGGCCGGCATCGCGTGCAGCTGACCGCCGAGCAGCAATTGGGGTTTGGCCTCGGTTGGATGCACGACGCGGGAGCCCAGGTCGAGGTCATTGACCAGCCGAAGACCCTCCGGGCGACGCGCCAGGATCGACTCCGCACCACCGTCCAGCCGTACGCCGTTGATCGCAACCGGGGCAAGCTTGCCGCCCCACCGGTTGCCAGCCTCCAGCACGATGACCTCGACGCCACGCAGGGCGAGCAATCGGGCCGCGCTGAGACCGGTGATGCCGCCGCCGATGACGGCAACGCGGGTCATGCGCCCTCCAAGCGGCCGTCCGCCGCGGGGCCGCCACCCGCCGCGGACGGCGTCAGCTGGTTACGTGCCTCACGGCGCAGCTGAGCACCCTCGGTGTGGACCAGCTCGACGATCATGCCGAGCACATCAGGATCGGCCTCCGGCGGTACGCCATGACCCAGGTTGAAGATATGACCGGGTGCGGCGGCACCCGACCTGATGACCTCACGTACCCGCTCGGACAGCACCGGCCACGGAGCCGACAGCAATGCGGGATCGAGATTGCCCTGCAGGGCATAGCGCGGCCCGACCCGGCGACTCGCTTCAGCCAGCGGCAGCCGCCAGTCCACGCCAATGACCTCCGCTCCGGCAGCACCCATCAGCTCGAGCAGCTCAGCCGTACCCACACCGAAGTGGATCCGCGGCACCCCGCTATCGGCCAGCGCCTGCAGTACGCGTGCCGAGTAGGGCTGCGCGTACCGCTGGTAGTCCGCAGCACTCAGGCTGCCGGCCCACGAGTCGAACAGCTGCACGACGCTGACTCCCGCCTCCACCTGGGTCTGAAGGAAGACGGCGGACAGATCGGCCAACCGCGTACACATCTCGTGCCACAGCGCGGGCTCGCTGATCATCAACGCCTTCGTTGCGGCGTAGTCGCGACTCGGGCCGCCTTCGACGAGATAGCTGGCGAGGGTAAAGGGCGCCCCGGCAAAGCCGATCAGCGGAACATCGAGCAGCTCGTCGGTGATCAGCCCGATGGCGTCGCTGACGTACCACAATGCGGCTGGATCCAGCGGTTGCAACGTGTCGAGATCGGCCGCTGAGCGAACGGGATGAGCGATGACAGGACCGCGACCAGAGACAATGTCCAGGTCAACCCCGGCCGCCTGGAGCGGCACCATGATGTCGGAGTAAAGAACGGCGGCGTCAACCCCGTAGCGGCGCACGGGCTGAAGGGTGATCTCGGCCACCAGCTCGGGACGCATGCAGCTCTCGAGCATGCCGATGCCCTCTCGGCGCGCCCGATACTCCGGCAGCGAACGTCCCGCTTGTCGCATGAACCACACCGGCAGGCGATCGTCCGGGTGCATCTTGCGGCATGCGGCTATCAGAAGAGGCACATCAGTAGCCAGAGCGGGCACTCGTGAATCTTTTCACGGTCAGGGAACTCGGCGCGTCGAATGAGTCGCCTATGGGCAGCCGAATACGCTCGTCGGATGGCAGCGAATAGCGACGCCGCTGGCGGAAACGGCGAGGGCGCCCCCGACGCGTTTCTGCGAGCCGTTGAGGACCTCATGTCGGCACCTTGGCGCTCGGAGTTGCACGTCGAGGAACTCCCAGCCCCGCAGCGGATAGCGCCGTATTCTGCGGCAATCACAGCTGACGTGATAGCAAGCGGTGAGGAGCTGGGCAGCGGTCGTTTCGTCCTGCTGCACGATCCGGCCGGCAACAACTCATGGCAGGGCACGTTCCGCTGCGTCACCTTCGCCCGTGCCGACATCGACCCCGAGATGGTCACCGACCCGTTGCTGCCGAGTGTTGGCTGGTCCTGGCTGATCGACGCGCTAGAAAGCAACGACGCCGATTACGATGCGCCAAGCGGCACGGTGACGTCGGTCTCCAGCGACTCCTTCGGTGGCATGGTGTCAGAGCCCTCGCGAGCGGAGATCGAGATCCGAGCCTCGTGGACTCCGCAGCTGCTTGCCGATGGAAGCGGATTGAGCCCTCATCTGGCTGGCTGGGCTGAACTACTCTGTACGCTAGCGGGCCTGCCGCCGCTGCCTGCCGGGGTGGTGATGATGCCTTCTCGGCGCAAACCGCCCAGCCGAAGTTCCCGGAGACATTGACCGACATACCGCTCACCGCACCTGATCTCGATCAGGAAGCGGAGCTGCTCACCGCGCCCGCGGAGGGTGTGCCGCCTATCGTCACCACTCCGGAAGCTTTGCGACACACCATTGCTGCACTCCGTGCCGGAACCGGGCCGGTCGCTGTGGATGCCGAACGTGCACACGGGTTCCGCTACAGCCAGCGCGCCTACCTCATTCAGCTGCGCCGCGCGGGGTCGGGGACTCATCTGGTGGATCCGATCGCGTTCGGTCAGCCAGCCGATCTCTCCGCGTTGGGCGATGCGGTCTCCGAGGCGGAGTGGGTGATCCACGCCGCCAGCCAGGACCTGCCGTGCTTGTACGAGGTCGGGCTGGTGCCGACGTCGCTGTTCGACACCGAGCTGGCCGCCCGACTGCTCGGTTATCCTCGGGTGGCCTTGGGCACCATGATCGAAGAACTCCTCGGCGTACGGCTGCTCAAGGAGCACTCCGCATCCGACTGGTCGCGCAGGCCCCTGCCGGAGGAATGGCTGATCTACGCCGCTTTGGATGTCGAGCTCTTGATCGAACTGCGCGACCAGCTCGCGGCCCGGCTCGTCGAAACCCAGAAGTGGCCGTGGGCAGAGCAGGAGTTTGCGGCATTGGTGGCCGGCGCTGGGATCAGTCCTGAACCGCGACGGGATCCCTGGCGGCGTACCTCGGGCATCCATCACGTGCACAGCCGTCGCGGCCTCGCCTACGTCGCCGAGTTGTGGTATGCCCGTGACGCGATCGCTCAGCAGCTGGACCGGGCGCCGAGCAAGATCCTGCCTGATCTCGCCATCACCGAGTTAGCTGCCCATAAGCATCCGGATCGGGCAGCGCTGCGCACGATCCCCGCGTTCTCTCGCCGTCAGGCTAGGCGAGTCGAGGCCAGCTGGCTGGAGGCGCTCGATGATGCAGCACGGTTGCCGGAGAACGCCCTGCCCCCGATGCACGTTCCCAACGACGGGCCGCCCCAGCCGCGGCTTTGGGCCGCCAAGAATCCCGGTGCGGCTTCCCGGCTTGGCGGCGGTCCGTACTGCTCTGCTGACCATCGCCGAACGGTATGAGCTGCCGGTCGAGAATCTCATGACGCCGGAACATCTACGCCGTTTGGCTTGGCGGCCGCCGACCCCGGTAACCGCGGAATCGGTCGATCAGACGCTGGCCGATCTCGGCGCGCGGCCCTGGCAGCGGGAGCTCACGGTACCGACCATCACTCCCCTGCTGGCTGCACGGCTCGATAGGCCTGGGCCAACAGGCTGACGCCCTGCTCGATTGCGCTCACCGGAGCTGGCCGCGTAGCCGAGGACCAAGCCCGGACGGTGCGGTGTTTGACAGTGCCAGGAGAGCGGCTGCACCTTCACACCCCGTTCGAATGCTGCGGATGCAAGATCAACATCATGGAAGCCGGCCGAGAAGGTGATCATGAGGTGCAGGCCGGCCGCGGCACCGTGCAGCTGGGCCCCGGGCAGCTCACGCCGCAGTGCGGCGATCATGGCATCGCGGCGGCGCCGGTGCCGTCGTCGCACCAGCCGCAGATGTCGATCAAGATCCCCGAACTCCATCAGGTGTGCGAGCACCAGTTGAGGCAACGCAGCGTTGCCAAGATCAGTGTCGCGCTTGGCCGCCACAACCGCCCGGTGGTAGCGGGAGGGCGCCAGCATCCAGCCCACCCGCAGCGCGGGCGCCAAGAGCTTAGAGACGCTTCCCGCGTAACAGACTCGCTCCGGCGCCACCGCCCGCAGCGAACTCACCGGCGGGCGGTCGTAGCGGTGCTCCGCGTCGTAATCGTCCTCGATGATCAAGCCACCGTCCTCGGCCCACCCCAGCAGCTCTCGGCGGCGCTCGCCCGAGAGCACCACGCCGGTCGGAAACTGGTGTGCCGGCGTCAACAACACTGCCGATGCAGCGGAGCGGCGTAGCTCATCGACAATGAGTCCGGCATCGTCCACGAGCACCGGCGGAGTGTCGATCCCCCACGCCCGTAACTGTTCGCGGGCACCAAGCGAGCCGGGATCCTCCACCGCAATCTGAGTGATCCCGGCCTGGCCAAGTACTCGGGCCAGCAGCGCGAGAGCCTGCGCCACACCCGCCACGATGATCACGTCATCGGGATTCACCTGGATCCCGCGGTTTCTGGCCAACCATCGGGCTACCGCACGGCGGAAAGCCGGTGCACCGCTCGGATCCCCGTATCCCAGATCGGCCGCTGTGAAATCCGCCAGCACCGCACGCTCCGCGCGGAGCCACGCGCTTCGTGGGAAGGCGGTGACATCCGGCAATCCTGGGAACAGATCGATGCCCGCTGACGCCGATCGAAACAGGTCGAACGTATTCCCGCCTGGCGTCGCGCTGAAGAGATCAGGCGTTTCCCGGGCGGCCATGGACACCGGCAGATCTCCTGCTGCGGGGAGGGGCACCGACGCAACAACGGTTCCGGCTCGGGCGCGGCCGACGACTTGCCCGTTCTCACTCAGCCGCTGGTACGCCTCAGTCACGACGCCTCGGGAGACCTGCAGCTCTGTAGCCAATACCCGGCTCGGCGGCAGCATGCTGCCGGCGGGTAGCCGCCCGTCGACGATCGCCCCGCGAAGCTCGGCAACCAGCCAATCTGAGAGGCCACCCACGGCAGCCTGGGATGGATCGAGCTGCAAGAAGTCGGAGAAGCCTCTTTTGGCCCTCTGATCTATGGCCTCAATGGACCTGTTCATTGGTCCATCGTTGCAGCAAGGTGAAACCGTGCCAAGTACGACCGAGACGCGCCAGTTCGCAAAGGGACTGGTCCTGGGAGTCTTCGCGATGACGCTCGTTGGCGGAAGTGTGGCCGTCTCGGTCGTCCTCGGCGATGCACCCTTGTTCACCGCCCAGGCCATTCGCTACGCGGTAGCGACCGCGCTGTTAGCGCTGATCGCGCGCATTGCGCGGGTGCGAATCGGCCGGCCGCGCGGGACCGAATGGCTCTGGCTGTCCGGAATCGCCGCAACCGGCCTGGTCTTGTTCAATGTCGCCGTGGTCCGCGGAGTCGCTCATGCGGAGCCGGCGACGATTGCGGTTGCCGTCGCCTGTGTGCCGGTCGTCATCGGGCTGGTCGGGCCGTTGCTCGATCGGCAGCGCCCCACTCGTCGGGTGGTTCTTGCGGCGGTCGTCGTCACCATCGGCAGCGTGATCGTCGAAGGTACCGGCCGCACCGACGCTGCTGGTGTCGGGTGGGCGGTGGTTGCGCTGCTCTGCGAGGCGGCGTTCACCCTCCTGGCGGTTCCGGTGCTACGCCGTCAGGGTGCCTGGGGCGTCTCATTCCACGCCGTCTGGATTGGCACGGTCATGTTGCTCGTGCTCGCGGTGCTGATCGAAGGTCCAAAGTCCGCGCTACTGCTCCGCGTCAACGATTGGGCTGCCATTGGATATCTCGCCGTCATGGTCACGGCCGTCGCCTTCCTCTGTTGGTACACCTGCGTCGCGATCATTGGTTCCGGTCGGGCCGGCCTGCTCACCGGCGTCGCCCCGCCGGCTGCGGCCTTCGCCGGCGCGGCGACCATCGGCCAACTTCCGGCGTTGCCCGTCTGGCTGGGCATCGCCGTCGTCTGCGTTGGCCTTGCGGTGGGCCTCCGATCCCGACGACATGACACCAGCTCCCCACGAGCCAGAAGATCTCGACACGAAGGGATCGGAGCCCTTCCACCCGAGGACAGCCGCCGTAGTTACTGATGAGTAATATTTCGTTATGGCTCGCGAGAACCGAAATGTCGTCTTTGTCGACGGCGTACGCACCCCCTTCGGCAAGGCCGGCTCGATGTATGCCGAGACAAGGGCAGATGACCTCGTCGTCGATTGCATCCGAGAGCTGCTGAGGCGCTATCCAGAACTACCGCCGGAACGTGTCGATGATGTCGCGATCGCAGCAACCACCCAGACCGGCGACCAGGGCCTGACCATTGGGCGTTCTGCAGCGTTGCTGGCTGGACTGCCGCGATCCGTACCCGGCTTCGCAATCGACCGGATGTGCGCCGGAGCCATGACCGCGGTGACGACGACAGCCTCGGGAATCGCGTTCGGCGCCTATGACATCGCCATCGCCGGAGGCGTGGAGCACATGGGCCGGCATCCCATGGGCCAAGGCATCGACCCGAATCCGAGGATCGTGACCGAGAAGCTGGTCGACCAATCCGCCCTGATCATGGGATCGACGGCGGAGAATCTTCATGATCGCTTTCCGGAGATCACCAAAGACCGTGCCGATGCCTTCGCGGCGCTCAGCCAGCAGCGAGTACAGAGCGCCTACGACGCGGGTGTCATCCAAGAGTCGCTGGTCGCAGTCGCGACACCGAGCTCCGAGCTTGGCTGGGGGCTGGCGGTAGCCGACGAACAGCCGCGGCCGGGCACCACCGTCGAGGCTTTGGCCACCTTACGGACCCCCTTCCGGCCGCACGGGCGAGTCACGGCAGGCAACGCTGCGGGCCTCAACGATGGGGCGACCGCGTGCTTGTTGGCGGCCGAACCCGTCGCCGCTGAGTTGGGTCTTCCCGTCGCCATGAGACTGGTTTCGTTCGCGTTTGCCGGGGTGGATCCCGAGGTGATGGGGGTCGGGCCGATTCCTGCGACGGAGAAGGCGTTGGCGAAGGCCGAGCTGTCGATCAAGGACATCGGTGCCTTCGAGATCAATGAAGCTTTCGCCGTACAGGTGCTCGCCTTCTGTGATCATTTCGGACTCGCCGCTGATGATCAGCGGATCAATCCGTACGGTGGTGCCATCGCCCTCGGCCATCCGCTCGCCAGCTCGGGCGTGCGCTTGATGATCCATCTGGCGCGGGCATTCCGGGAGCACCCGGACGTCCGCTATGGGATCACCACCATGTGCATCGGTCTCGGGATGGGCGGAACGGTGATCTGGGAGAACCCGCACTTCTCCGCTGAGCTCGAGGCGGCGGCGTGAGGACCGGGGAGCTCGCCCAGCTGATCACCGAGGCCTCTGCCAGAAGCGAGGGCGAGGTCGTAACCCGGGCATTGAGCCGAGACGTCACATTGCCCCATGCAGCGGGTACCGCGGTGTTGATCACGCTGGACAACGGCCGTGGTCCCACTCGACCGAATACCTTGGGCGCGCGTGGTCTCGACGAGCTGAACCGAGCCCTGGATGCTGCGCTGACGCGGACCGACATCGCGGCGATCGCTATCACGGGAAAGCCGTTCATGCTGGCCGCGGGCGCCGACCTCACTGGATTCGCCAAGATCATCAATCGCGACCAGGCACTGGCCATCGCACGGATTGGGCATGCCGTTTTCGACAAGCTGCGGGCGTCTCCCGTACCGACTTTCGCTTTCATCAACGGACTCGCGCTGGGCGGCGGGTTTGAGCTCACGCTGCACTGCCACTACCGGACGGTTTCGGCGGCCGCCTCGGGGATCGCCCTACCCGAAACGTCGCTGAGCCTGTTTCCTGGTTGGGGCGGAGCCTTCATCGTGCCCAACCTGATCGGTGCCGAGCGGGCCGTTCAGCTGATCATCGAGAACCCACTGAACCAGAACAGGATGCTGAGTGGCCCTCAGGCGTACGAGCTGGGCCTGGCGGACGCCATCTTCGACGGCGCCGACTTCCTCGCCCGCTCGCTGGACTGGGCGGGTCAGGTCGTCACCGGCTCCGTGGCCGTGTCGCGACCCGAGGTCGACCGCGGTCCGGCCTGGGATGCCGCGATGGCTCAAGGTCGCAGCTTCGTTGACGGCAAGGTCTTCGGCGCCTCCCCAGGGCCATATCGGGCGCTTGAGTTGATGGCGGCAGCAAAGGCCTCCGACCGGGCTGAGGCGTACGCGGCTGAGGACGAAGCACTTGCAGATCTGATCATGAGTCCGGAACTGCGAGCCAGCCTGTACGCGTTCGATCTTGTTCAGAAGCGTGCCCGGAAGCCGGCCGGTGCACCTGATACCGCACTGGCGCGGCCGGTCACCAAGATCGGCATTGTCGGCGCGGGCTTGATGGCCAGCCAGCTCGCCGTGCTGTTCCTGCGTCGGCTGCAGGTACCGGTGGTGATCACCGATCTCGATCAGGAGCGGGTCGACAAGGGCTTGAGCTACGTCGGAGCCGAGATCGACAAACTGCTTGGCAAGCGGCGGATCTCCCCCGATGCGGCAAACCGATTGCGGGCGCTGATTTCGGGCACCACCGAGCTGATCGACTTCGCCGACTGCGACTTCGTCATCGAGGCGGTCTTCGAAGAGATGTCGATCAAGAAGCAAGTGTTTGCCGATCTTGAAAAACATGTTTCAGATCGCTGCGTGCTCGCCAGCAATACCTCCTCGCTGTCCGTTGCCCAGATGGCCGCCGATCTTGATCATCCTGAGCGGGTGATCGGCTTTCACTTCTTCAATCCGGTAAGCGTCATGCCGCTGATTGAGATCGTCCGGGCTCCCGCGACCGATGAGGACACCCTGGCCACGGCCTTCGACGTTGCGAAAACGCTGAAGAAGAACGCCGTACTCGTCAAGGATGCGGCCGGCTTTGTGGTGAACCGGCTGCTCCTCCGATTGATGGCGGAGATCTTCGCGACGGTCGATGAGGGAACGCCGGTCGAAGTCGCCGATGCCGCGCTGCGACCGCTCGGATTGCCCATGTCGCCCTACGTGCTGCTCCAGCTGGTCGGCCCGGCTGTTGCCCTGCATGTGGAGGAAAACCTGCACGCAGCCTTCGGGGATCGCTTCCCGGTGTCGGCGAACTTGCAGGCACTCGTGGCTTCCGGAAGGGCGGGCATCTACGACTGGACCGCCGACGGCGAGCCCTACGTCAGCGACGAGACCGCCAAGCTGTTTGTCGTCGGCGACCGGCCAAGCACTGCGGAGCAGGTTCGGGAGCGGGCGCTGGACGCCGTGGCATCCGAGATAGGCCTGATGTTGGCCGAGGAGGTTGTGGCAGCGCCGATGGACATCGATTTGTGCATGATTCTGGGCGCTGGCTGGCCGTTCTACCTGGGCGGCATTACGCCCTACCTGGACCGGGAGGGCATCTCCGAGCGGGTGCTGGGTCACCGTTTCCTGCCGCCTGGAGTCGCCTCGGTTCCCGGCTAGCGCCGAGACGGTCTGCTGGTCGAGAGGTTCGTCGGATCGCACGATGGCCTCGACCGCGTACCGGGCTATGTGCTGCGGCGTGAGCCCGATCTCCTCCAGCAGCTCAGAGCGGCCGCCGTGGGGTATGAACTCCTGGGGAAGGCCGAACTCGCGTACGGGTGTCTCCACTCCTGCGAAGCCTGAGCTCCTGGGCCAGCCGTGCGCCGTACCCGCCAACGACGCCGTTGTCCTCAATCGTGATCACCAGGTCATGATCGGCCGCGAGCGGTGCCAGCGATGGATTGACCGGCAGCGCCCACACCGGATCCAGCACCGTGACTCCGATCCCCTGGTCCGATAGTCGGCGCCCGACGGCGACTGCGGTCTCGGCCAGCGGGCCGATTCCGACCACGAGCACCCTCGGCTGCTCGGTCCTGAGCGAGGATATCCATGCCATCCAGCTGATCAACTGCCAGAAGGTCCGCCGCGACGGAACCTTGGGGAAGCGGATCACGCTGGGCCTGTCGTCAATGGCCAGCGATGCGGCGAGCGCCTCGCGTAACCGGCTGCCGTCGCGCGGCGCGGCAAGATGCAATCCAGGCACCACCTGCAAGATCGACATGTCCCACATGCCGTGATGGCTGGCCCCGTCGGGACCAGTGATGCCAGCCCTGTCGAGCACGAAGGTGACCCCGCACTCGTGCAGCGCTACATCCATCAGCACTTGATCAAATGCGCGACTCAGGAACGTCGAATACACCGCGACGACCGGATGCATGCCACCCATCGCAAGACCGGCCGCCGACGTTACGGCGTGCTGCTCGGCGATGCCGACATCGAAGCAGCGATCGGGAAACGCCTTCGCAAAACGATGCAGGCCCGTGGGATAGACCATGGCCGCGGTGATCGCGACGACGCGCTCGTCGCTGCTGCCCAACCGCACCAGCTCCTCGGAGAACAGGTCTGTCCAGGTTTGTCCGCCGGCACCTCCCACTGCCTCGCCGGTAGTGGCATTGATCTTGCCGACCGCGTGGAAATGATCTTCCTCATGGTTCTCGGCGGCCTTGAAGCCGTTACCTTTGCGGGTCACGCAATGCACCAGAACCGGGGCGCGGAACTGCTTGGCGTGCTGCAGAGCCCGTTCGACCGCGGCAATGTCGTGACCATCGATCGGCCCGACGTACTTCAGGCCCAGATCGGAGAACATGCCCTGAGGGGCAAGAACATCCTTCAGCCCGATCTTGATGCCGTGCAGGATGTCATAGGCAACGTTTCCGACCAGCGGCGCGCGACTGACATTGCGCTTCACGAGGTCAAGAACTTGTTCGTAGCGCGGATTGGTGCGCAGCCCGCTCAAGTATCGAGCCAGGCCGCCGACGGTCGGCGTATAGGACCGGCCGTTGTCGTTCACCACGATGACCAATGGCAAGTCGTCAGAGGCTGCGATGTTGTTCAACGCCTCCCAAGCCATCCCGCCGGTGAGCGAACCGTCGCCGACGAACGCCACGACTGTGCCCCCGGTGCCCTGCAACCGAATGGCCTTCGCCAACCCGTCGGCGTAGGAGAGCGCGGGTGAGGCGTGGGAGTTCGCCACCCAGTCGTGCTCGGACTCGGTCGGGCTGGGTATCCGGAGAGCCCATGCCGCTGCCGTAGCGTAGGAAATTGATCTTGCCGACCGGTCAAGATCTTGTGCACGTAGCTCTGATGTCCGGTGTCGAAGATGATCGGATCGCGCGGGGACTCAAAAACGCGATGCATCGCGAGTGTCAGCTCGATGACGCCGAGATTGGGACCGAGATGTCCGCCGGTCTGGCACACGTGTTCGATCAGGAACGAGCGGATCTCCTCGCTCAGCTCCTTGAGCTGATCTTCGGTCAGGTCCCGTAGGTCTTGTGGGCTATGGATAGAGCTCAACAGTCCGTACGGGGCGGCTGACATGGGCTTGAGTTTACGTGTTCGGCTGCTGCTAGATCGCCAAATGTGGCCCAGCACACGTGCCGCGCTCAGCACCCTCAAAGCTTGCGAACAAAGACCCGGCCGCGTAGGGCGTCTGCGAGCAGCGTGACTGACCGTCGGGTGCGAGCCAGCCGAGCCCCCTGCTCGAGCCAGGCTTCGGTGGCGGCCGTCCACGACGTCAGGCTCGACATACTCAGACAGGCTGGTGCGGACCTCGGCCAAGCCGCGCTGCGCGGCCTCGTGCTGGCCGTCGACGAAGTGGCTGGCGAATTCTGCCAGCACCACGGGATGGTTTCGGAGCACGCGATAGGCACGAAAGTCCGGCGGGCAGCAATCCAGCAGGTAGGCGATAGCCGTCGCCTCCCAGCCGGGCGCACCCGGCGGCCGCACCTGGCTCGGCCATCCGGGAGGTACGTAGGCCGACGAGCTCACATGACGCATGCATATTCGAATCTTTGTTCGTTAGCTAGGAGGCTCGGCCGTCCGCAGCCAGGGCGGCGAGATTCACCAAGGACTCGGCAACGATGGTGCGCTGCCCATCAAGGCGGCTGCGTTTCAGCTTCAGGAATGCGGACCTGCACATCGATCTGGGTGGTGTCGCCCTCCGGGGCGAGCTGCCAAACGAATTCGAGATAGGAAACCAGACAAGAGATGGTCACGCGGTGATCGGTGCTCGAAGCATCGAGTTGTTGCGCCATGGGGAAATCGGGATAGCCCGTCGGCCACATCGTGAAGGCACCGTCGCTGTCCTGGCTCTATGGTCTCCATTCCGGCCCACCAGAGCGGGAAGGAACTCGGGTCGTGCAGAAGCTTCCAGACATCCTCGATGGGTGCCTGGGCCTGGATCATCATCGAGAACTCCGGCATCTTCTCCTCACTTCCCTGCTCTCCTCACGTCACTGCCCCGAGAAGGCTTGCGCGCTCGCGTTCGATCCGGGCCAGCTCGCGCGCCGGTTCCACCAGGCCGACGACGGGAGGACGACCAAGATCGACCAGATTTGCGAAATAGCCCTCTGACGTCGCGGTGCGTGACCGAAGGCAGCATCCGTCGCCACGCCACCTCAGCTTCCTGATAACGCCGGGCAGCAAGATCACGATCACCCGAGCCGACTGCGATCAGCGCCTGCACTCGCGAGATCTTGGGCACCAGGGACCAAGGTTGATCGGCTCCCCGCACGGGCTCGGTCACGGCCGCCCGTAGCTGCGCCCTGGCGCTCTCGATGTCACCGGCGCGGGCCAGCGCCTCGGCACGGGCGATCGCAGCCGCCGGACGGCTGATCTGCGCCGGACCGGCCAACGCTTCAGCCAGCAGTTCAGCAGCCTCGGCAAAGCGGCCGGCCGCCAGGGCCACGAGCCCGGCATCGAATGCGGACGTGGCCGAAATAAGCGGAGAATCGAGGCGCTCAGCGAGCCTGCGCTGCTCGGCGATGACGGCCGACGCCTCGCCGAAGCGCTCGAGCCTGGCCAGGATGTGCGCCTTGGCGGCGAGGGCATGCACCAGGATGGCCGGCACGTCTCGAGTACCGGCTACGCCCTCCTCCGCGCACGCAAGCGCGCCCTCGTAGTCGCCGATGCTCGTCAGGGCGCAGGCTGCATTGACCCAAATGCCGTAGGAGGGCCCCAGTCCGTGAGTGTCCGGTACCCTCCGACTCGCTTCCCACGCGACGGCCGCAGCCTCCGCGAACCTGCCCTGTCGAATCAGGCTCTGCATGCGGATCTCGGTCATGTCGAGCAGGGTCTCGGGATCTGCCTCCCCCGCGAGCTCCTGTTCGGCGAGCTTCAGCAAGTGTTCGGCCTCCCGGGCATCAGCTCCGACCGCGTCCCGCCAGGCGAGGCCGATGAGAACGGCCGCTCGTTCTTGGTTGGAGGTATCTGGCAGAAGCAAGCTCTCGGCGGTCAGGTAAGCGGCGAACGCCTCTTCGGGATTGCACGTGACCGTACGCATTTGCCGCCCCCGCCGGGACCATGCGGCAGCGAGGCGATCTCGAGGCAGCAGCGCAAGGGCCTTACGCCACGCCTCCTCCATCGCCTGATCGCGACCCAGCCAGGCGAGAACCTGGGACAGCTCCAGCCAAAGGCCGCCATCGTCGGGCGTGCAGTCAAGCGCTCGATCGAGGAGGTCCGCAGCTTCGGCTGCGGCTCCCACCGAGCGTGCGTACGCGGCGGCGGCGGCCCAATGCCCAGCCGCCGCAGCCGGTCGGCCAGCTCCCTGAAGGTGCCGGGCTATGCCGGCATGGTCGCCGCGATCCACTGCTTCTGCAAGCCGATCATGCAACGGCGCTGGATCAGCGATCTCGGCGTACACGGCCTCACGCAGCAGGGTGTGGCGGTAGCCAAGGCCACCTGAGGCGGCCACCACCAGGCCGGAGCCGAGGACAACCTCCTCGGCGGCCGATCGGCTCTGCAGGGTCGGTACTCAGACGATCGAGCTCAGGTCGGGTCAGCGGCCGACCAGCAACAGCGAGCAAGCCGTGCCAACACCCGACCTTGGTCGGACAATGCGGCGACGCTGACCCGTACGGCGGTGCGCAGATTGGGCGGCGGCGCGGTCTGACCGGCGGCAAGCGCCCGGGCAGATTCCACAGCGAAGAGAGGATTGCCATCGGCCGCCGAGACGACGCGCCGGATGCTGTCATCAGAGAGGCTGTCCGACGCCAGCCCCGAAGCCACTGACGTCGCCAAAGCTGCGATGTCGGGGTCGGAGATCGGCCCGAGCCGGACTTCGACAATGGGCACCTGACGGCTGGCCAGGTCTGTGATTAGGGCATCGAGCTCGGTCCTGGCGGGATGGTCGCGGCGCGTCAGCACCAAGAAGACCGGCAGTGTCGCGATCCTTCGCGCGATGTGTGCGGTCAGTCGAAGGCTTGCGCGGTCGGCGCGATGGGCATCATCGACAGCGATGAGCAGTGGGCGGTCGGCTGATGCCCACTCCACGAGGCGAAGGATCGCCTCAAACACGCGGAGTCGCTCGAGCTCTGGCGCCGCGACCGGGGCGGGCGGATCTGGCTGGCCCAGCCGGGTGCCAAGATCATCCGAAAGCCGGTTCAATTCTCTCGGCCAGACCACCCCCTGGGCACTGGCCGCACAGTGGCAACGAGTGCTCGAGTCATCTCCAGCCAGACAGCAAACGGAGTCTCGCCGCCCACGTCAATGCCGGCACCGATGGCAGTACGCGCACCGCTCGTCGTTGCTCGACGGGCCAGCTCGGCCACCAGACTCGTCTTGCCGATGCCGGCCTCACCGGTCAGCACGACGACCTGACCGCGACCCCTGGCCGCCGCGCGCCAGGCGTCGAGCAGAGTGCGCAGCTCCGCGGACCGGCCAAACAGCGGCGTCCGGCCGGGTTGGACGTGGCCGGCGCCTGCAAAGCCGCCTGTACCGCCCGGGTGGCCGGGGAGGGATCGACCCCCAGTTCTGAGCGCAGCCGTTCGGCGAAACGGCGGCCTTCGAGAACCGCCCCGGCGACGTCACCATTGGTCGCCATCAGCCGCAGCAGCTCGCGGTGGGCACTCTCGTCGAGCGGCGCCAGGCGGCATCGCTCAGCCGCCCACCGTGCCGCATCCGCATGGTTCCCGGCGGCCTCGGCGTTCCGCGCCAGTCCGGCGAGCCTATGCACTTGGCGCCGCCGGTACTGTTCCCGCTCAGCGTCGAGCCAGTCATCATCCAACTCGGGGAGCAATTCACCTTCCGGCAGTGGCTCGCCGACCGGCGGATCGGCGATCGCATCTACCCAGACTTCCGACGGCAGGAGACCAATGAGGTTTCGCTGACCGTCAAGGTGAACTCCGGCCGCGCCCCAAGCCTGACGAACCGCCCAGATTGCGGTACGGAGATTGGCTCTTGCCTCTGGGGTTTCTGGCCAAAGTCGCGTGGCAAGGTCCGCGCGCCGATGCGGACCAGGATGCAGGGCCAACCAGCCGATGAGCGCCCGTGCGCGCCCACTGCTTGGCATCGACACGGGTTCGCCATCCAGCTCGCCGGCGAGTCGGCCGCAGAGCCACAACCGCAGCACCTTCTGAGCGTAAACCCGCTCAGCAGGTGCTTTGACGCTGCTTTGACGGTCGCCGAACGGTGCATCCGAAGCCTTGGAACCGAGGCGCCAAACGGCGTCATTCCTGCACCGGCGCTCTCGGCGCCGCTACGAGAAAGGAGTCTCCATGACGACTGCACTGCTCGCGCAACCCGACGCCGCGGTACTCGATGAGTTCATCGGCCGCATGATCGGAGACCTGGGCGCCACAGTCAGCGCCGGGTTGGTCGTGCTCGGCGATCGGCTCGGCCTTTACAAAGCGATGGCGGACGGCGAGCCTGTCACCGCCGAACAGCTGGCAAGCCGAACCGGCACGGCGATCGCGTACGTGCGGCCATGGCTGGCCAACCAGGCGGCCGGCGGCTATCTCAGCTATCAGCCGGAGTTTGGGACGTTCTCCCTGTCGCCCGAACAGGCCGCCGCTCTGGCGATCGAAGACAGCCCCGCGTTCTTTGCCGGCGCCATGCAGCTCGTCTTGGGCGCGCTGCGCGACCTCGAACACATCGAGCACGGCTTCCGTACCGGCGAAGGTTTCGGCTGGCATGAGCACGACCCCAACCTGTTCGACGGCACCGAGCGATTCTTCCGGCCGGGCTACGCGACCAACTTGGTGGAGAGCTGGCTACCCGCCTTGAACGGCGTGGTCGACAAGCTCGCCGCCGGCGCAACGGTCGTCGATGTGGGCTGCGGTCACGGCAGTTCCACGGTCCTGATGGCCCAGGCCTTCCCGGCATCGACCTTCGTCGGAACCGACTACCACGAGGGCTCGATCCGAGTGGCACGACGGCGCGCAGCCGAGGCTGGCGTCTCGGGCAACATCAGCTTCGAGGTTGCGGATGCGAGCGAGCTGGCGCCCAACTCGTACGACCTGGTCGCCATGTTCGACTGTCTACATGACATGGGCGACCCGGCCAGCGTCGCCCGGGCGGTCCGCGGAGCACTGCGGGAAGACGGCACCCTGCTACTCGTCGAACCATTTGCCAATGATCGGCTTGAGGAAAATCTCAACCCCATCGGGCGGGTCTTCTACGGCGGTTCCACCCTCATCTGCACGCCCTGCTCACTCGCCCAGCCTGGAGCACGAGCACTTGGACCGCAGGCCGGTCCGACCGTCCTCACCAACCTGCTGCGCGACGCCGGCTTCAGCCGCGTTCGGGTGGCCAGCGAATCTCCGGTCAACCTCATCTTCGAGGCCCGGCCCTGAATCAGCTCACTCATCGAAAGGAATCCACTGACATGACAACCATCACGAGCACCATCACCAGCCTGAAAGACGCCATCGAATCCCGGGATGCCGATGGGATCACCGCCTGGTACGCCGACAACGCGGTCCTGACCATCCTTGATCGTGACAACCCGCCCGCCGCTCCGGCTACTTACCGCGGGCTGGAGGCGATCGGCGCCTACTACCGCGACATCTGCGGCCGCAATATGGAGCACTCCGTCGAAGACCTGGTCAGCACAGACGACGGGCTTGGTTACACGCAGCGCTGTCGCTATCCGGACGGAACCCGAGTCGTCTGCGTGACCGTCGCTCGTTTGCTTGACGGGAAGATCACTCGGCAGACCGTCGTCCAAGTCTGGGATGCTCCCTCTTCATGACATGTTCCGGCACGGGCTCCCCGACGGGCACCGTAGGACATGATTCGGGCGCACCGAAGACCGAGTGAACTGGCAAAACGCCCGGCCCAGCGGCCCCCGGCGGCGACGTCGTCAGCGTCATCGCTGGGCGGTCCGCTGCGAACCTTGACGCTAGCCTCCGCCAAGCTCAGGGCGATGACCGTGGTCGCGGCAAGTTCGCGCCGGTCTGGTTGTCGGGCATAGGTCCACGACCCCGGGGCGAGCTGTTCCACGATCGCTTCCAACGCAGCCCATTTCTCGTCCGCCTCGGTGACGTGGCGAGCGATGCCGTGCACAACCGCGCTGCGATAGTTCATCGAGTGCTGAAAGACCGAACGGGCATAGACAATCCCATCGAGATGGGTGACGGTCAGGCATATGGGAGCGCCGTCGATCGCCCGCAGGTAGCCCGCGCCGGTGGAGCCGTGCAGATAAACCGTGTCGTCGATACGCCCATAGCCGGTGGGCAGCACGACCGGCGCACCGTCCCGGACCAATCCCAGATGGCAGATCAGGCCAGCGTCGAGCACGGCGTACAGGTCGGCGCGGTCAGTACGGCCCCTCTCACGATGGCGGCTCAGCGTGCTGCGCGGGGTGCTCGACAGACTCACGGTGTCCAGCATGCAGGAGCAGGCGCGTAACAACGAACCCAATTACCGACCGCGCAGCGGCGGGACACTAATCTCATGCCGGTGAGCGATGTGATCTGCCAGATCGTCAGCGGCGAACTCGACGCTGCGGTCGTGGCGCGTAATGAGCAGGTAATCGCCTTTCTTGATCACCGGCCGGTCTTCAAGGGTCATGTCCTGGTCGCTCCGACGCGACACGTCGATACGTTGTTGAGCTTGCCGAGCGATCTCATGGTTCCGCTGTTCACCATGACACAGCGGATCGGTAGCGCGATTCCTGAGGCATTGGGCGCGCAAGGCACGTTCATGGCAATCAATAACGTCGTCAGCCAGTCCATCCCGCACCTCCACGTACACGTGGTGCCCAGAACCAAAGGTGATGGGTTGCGGGGTTTCTTCTGGCCGCGGACCCGCTATGGCGCTGGTGAGATTGAGGAGTACGCGGCCAAGATCAAGACTGCGATCGAAAATGAGTAATGGGCAAGGACGGTAGGAATAGGACGAGCCTGTGGCCTCTTTCGGCGAGCACTACCGTCTGGCTGCGACGTTTGATTGAACCGGACAGGACGAGCGACTGCGTACATCGACTATGGATCACAAGAGATTGCAATCGCCGCTGCCCTATCGGGTGATCACTTCCTGGCTGAATCAATCACAACCGGCGAGGCTTCCTCATCCCGCGCGCGTATTGGAGGGGCATCGGGTCCGGGCCGCGATCATCGGACATGATCGGTTTCTATCCCCGGAACGGCTGCAACGGGGACTTGTCTCCGACAAGCCAGATGTGACCGAACGGGTCGGTGAAGCCGCCCTGCCGGTGAACGCCCCATGCTGTCTCGTGGTCGCGGATGTCGTCAGCACTGCCTTCCGCGCCCGCGGCAACGGCGCGTACGACGAAGCTGTCGGGGTCATCGACGAAGAGCTCAACCCGCGCCGTCCGGGTTCCGGCGTCGGCGGGAGTGTTCCAGCCGTTGTTCGCCGGCTCGCCCAGGAAGAACGGAGCACCTTCGACGGTTAGTCCCACGACACCGCCAAAGTTCCACAGCTCCTCAGCACCGAGTGCACGCTTATACCATTCGGCGGCGGCGGCCGCGTTGTGGACGGCCAGCATGAGCGAAATAGAGACGGTGGGCATTCCTATCAGCTTCCTTCGCCAAGCCGGCTTGCGAACTAAGCGACCCTAGCTGATGTGCTGCGGTCAGACCGCGTGAAGTCGACGGCGGAGGCGGGAGCGCGCATCCCATTCCCGGCCGGGAACCACGACGCAGACCGCGTTAGCCCTTGTCGGTGTTCTCGAGATAGGCGGCCAGGTGGGTGGTCCGCCAGGCTAGGAGCCGACGTGCGACCCAGAGACCGATGGCGGCAGCGACGACGGCTGTTGCGCAGACGACAGCCGCTGAGATACCGAACTGGGCCGGCATGAGCCGTTGGCCAGGCAGCTTGATGGACCGAGCGAGCTGCACGCCTGGGCTCAGGATGGCGAGTCCGATCAACGGCACGTAGAAGAAGGGTGCGAAGGCAAGCACCACCCACCGCAGGTGGCTACGCCAGGCTCGGCGGTGCTGCCAGCGCCAACGCAGGGAGCGCTGGTGGAAGGGGAACACGATGCCGAGCCAGGCGGCCACCGGAAGAACTCCGACCGGCAGAAAGGCGACGAGCGCGCAGGCCCACACGATCTCGCTCCAGGGATAGTGGCCCACGCCGACATACATCACCCCGGCAGCGCATGCGACCCCGATCACGGAGCCGATCACAATGCACCGAGCGGCCAGCCATCGCCAGTACGCAGCTTGGTCTTCCAGAACTGACAGCGCCAAAGCCGGGCTGGAGCCCATGACGTTGGTCGCCGGGGTATCGGCCAGCATCCAGGAGGCCAGGATCACCGGGAACGCGAGCGGCCCGTTCAGGCTGAACATGAACGCGTGCGCACGCGGCGGCAGCAGGAACCACGCCGCAGCCATCAGCGCGCCATTCGTCACGAGCGCCGTCGGTATGTCCCACGGCGGCCGCATGACGCGGCGATACTCGCTCACCACAGCCCGGCGCAGCCCCGGCACGGCCCCCACAGGAACATCATCGCCGAGCCGACACGGACATACATAGTCCTCCCGCCTTGTGTCGTGCCAGCGCCGTTGCGTCGTTCTGTCGATTGAGTCAACTGTCACAAGGAACTGAAGATCGAAAGATCTGGCGATGGGTTCATGGGTTGGTCAAGCGGTCCGGGCCCGGCTCAGACGCTGACGCTGGGCCCGCTCGCAGACCAGTTTCAGAAGTTCACAAGATTCTGGTTGACCACCAGCTCGCGATCATGCGCGGGATGCGGGGCGCCCAGGCTAAGTTTGCAGTCCTCACGGGCTTGTTTGGTGTCTTCGCTGGCGCCATCGGTCTAACGGTTGATCTGCCGACACTCGCGCGCAGGTGACTTATCAGGCAATCTCAGGTAGTGCGCAAGGCACGGCCTAGGTATAAGTAGCTGAAGGGCCGCGGTCCGTCGCCGTAGTCCGTCTCCAGATCGCTGATGATCAGTCCGGAGCGCGTGATCAAATCGTCGATCGGCCGGTCCAGATGGCAACCGCCGGCGATGCGGCTGTGGACAGGATGGAGCCGGCGCTGCCAACGGCGTACGGATTCGGTCGGCGCTCTGCCGTGCTCCAGGAAATGCAACGCACCGGCAGGCTTGAGCACGCGATGGACTTCCACAAGTGCTGCATTCACGTCCGGGATCGTGCACAAGGTGTAGGTGGACAACACGCAATCCACCGAGCCCTCGGGCAGATCGAGCCCGGCACCGTCCAGCCCAACATGATCAACTGGCGCGGATACGGCTGCCTTCCGCGGTTCGGCCAGCCGTAGCGCGGATGCCGAAGGCTCCACGACGAGGACTTCGGTCACCGCTGCCGGATAGTGCCGAAGGTTGAGGCCGCTGCCGAAGCCGATCTCCAGGACCCGGCCATGCAGACCTTCGCACACCTTGGCACGTCGCGCATTCACTTCCGGCGTACGCAGCACCCGGTCCATCAGGTGCGGCAGCGCATGGTCATTCCACAGACCCACGTGTCCAGGCTAGTGTCGCGTCGCTCAGACGCCGAAAGCGTTCTCCAGCAGCGCGGTCAGCGCGCGAAACTCGAGCTGCCGCTCGGGAAATCCGCAATCAGGTCCCTCGACTGCGGGTTCCTTGTCGACCTGCAAGCGGTAGTAGGCCTGCGACGGTACAGGGGGAAACAGGTTTTTCGATCACTCGCGCCACCAGCAACCGGACGGTGTCGCGTTGCTGGACCGACAACGAGTGCCACTCAGACGTACGCCCGGAAATCATGATCTTGGCCCGCCCGGCGGCGTCGATCTTGATCACATAGGCCGGCCGATCTTGGAGCTGGATACGCTGCAGCGACATCGGAAACAGCCGCGGCTCCGCTGTATCGGCCGGTCCGTCGAAGTTGCCCCGCAGCGCCGGAGCGAGGATGCCGGTGATCTCGTCGAACGCGGGCGTCGGCTCGGATTTCTCACGGCAGGGATCACTGCGGCTCATCGACAGATCCCCCATGGTGACCTCGATGGTGATCTGGTCGGAACAGACGGGCACTGGCGCTCGCTGCTTGCGCTGCGCGTCCGCAGCCACTTCTTGGCGGAACTGATCCGACGTCAGCAGGGTCCGAAGCCGGCTCAGCGTTTGGCCGCTCAACCGCCCGGCGGCCGGCTGGCGAGAAACCAGCAGCGCAACGCCGTCCGCCCGGACATACACGATGTTCTGGCGGCCGTCGATGCCACCGAACTCACCCACCGCAAAATCGCCAAATGGCTCCGACGGTACGGCCACTTGATCGACGAGCGCGCAACCCGTGAGAACCAGCAGGACAGCTGCCCCGATGACCGCGAGCGCCCGCCGCATCGCCCTACTTCTTGATCAGAGTACGCAGCACGAACTGCATGATTCCGCCATTGCGGTAGTAGTCCGCCTCGCCTGGAGTGTCGATGCGCACCACTGCGTCAAAGCTCACATCACCAGCGGTGACCTTCACCGTCTCCGGCGTGCGGCCTTCGTTCAGCTCGGTGATCCCGACAATGTCGAAGGTCTCCTCACCGGTGAGACCGAGCGAGTCAGCACTTTCACCCTCGGGGAACTGCAGCGGCAGCACACCCATCCCGATCAGGTTGGATCGGTGAATCCGTTCGTACGACTCGGCGATCACCGCTTTCACCCCGAGCAAGGCAGTGCCCTTCGCCGCCCAGTCACGTGAGGAGCCTGAACCGTACTCTTTGCCAGCAAGGACAACCAGCGGCGTGCCTGCGCCGAGGTAGTGCTCCGACGCCTCGTAAACAGTGGTGACGGGCTCGTCCGGCACCGAGAAGTCCTTGGTGAACCCGCCCTCGGTCCCCGGTGCCAGTTGATTGCGGAGCCGGATATTGGCGAATGTTCCCCTGATCATGACCTCGTGATTGCCACGTCGGGATCCGTAGGAGTTGAAGTCCCTGCGCTCCACGCCATGCTCGGAGAGGTACCGCCCGGCAGGCGAGTCCGGCTTGATCGAGCCAGCCGGAGAGATGTGGTCGGTTGTGATCGAATCTCCGAGCTTGAGCAACACCCGTGCTCCAGTGATGTCGCCGACCGCGGCAGGCTCGGCAGGCATGCCGTCGAAGTAGGGGGGCTTACGGACATAGGTGGAGTCAGGATCCCAGTCGAAGATCTCCCCCTCCGGTGTCGGCAGCGACTGCCACTGCTCATCACCTGCGAAGACATCGGCATAGGAGTCGGTGAACATCTCCGCGCCGATGGCCGAGGCGACGATCTCGTCGATCTCGGATTCTGTCGGCCAGAGGTCGGCAAGTCTGACGTCATTGCCCTGCTCGTCGGTGCCGAGGGAGTCGTTCATCAGGTCGATGTCCATGGTGCCAGCCAGCGCGTACGCCACCACCAGTGGCGGCGAGGCCAGGTAGTTCATCTTGACGTCGGGGTTGATCCTGCCCTCGAAGTTCCGGTTGCCGGACAGCACCGAGACCACTGCAAGATCATTTTCCTGGACTGCTGCGCTGACTTCAGGGATGAGCGGCCCGGAGTTTCCGATGCAGGTGGTGCACCCGTAGCCGACGAGATTGAACCCCAGTTTGTCCAGGTACGGCGTCAGACCTGATCGGTCGTAGTAGTCGCTGACGACCTTCGATCCCGGTGCAAGTGTGGTTTTCACCCAGGGTTTGCGATTCAAGCCACGCTCGACGGCCTTCTTGGCAACCAGCGCGGCACCGATCATCACGCTGGGGTTGGAGGTATTGGTACACGAGGTGATCGCGGCGATCACCACTGCACCGTGGTCGAGGTCGAACGCACCCCCGTCCCCCAAGATGACGGGCACCCGCTTGCTCGGCCGGCCGATATCAGCCGGAACGTCCTCGCCGTACTCGTGTGGCTCTGTGGACTGCGTGCCGTCTCCGCGACTCGGCACGTCGGAAGCCGGGAAAGACTCATCCACCGACTCGTCATAGCCCGTCAGTTCCTCGGCCGAGACGAAGTCGCGCAGGGCTTCCCGGAACCCCTGCTTGGCATGGGCCAGCTGCACGCGATCTTGCGGTCGCTTCGGCCCGGCAATGCTCGGAACGACGCTCGTCAGATCCAGCTCCAGATACTCCGAGTACCTGGGTTCGAGGTCGTCGCTATGCCACAGGCCCTGCGTCTTCGCGTACGTCTCGACCAGCGCAATCTGGCGTTCACTCCGACCCGTCAGCCTGAGATAGTCGCTCGTCTTGCCGTCGATCGGAAAGACCGCGATCGTCGAGCCGTACTCCGGACTCATGTTGCCGATCGTTGCCCGGTTAGCCACGGGGACATGGGAGACGCCGGGCCCATAGAACTCCACGAACTTGCCGACCACCTTGTGCTGGCGCAGCATCTCGGTGATCGTCAACACAAGATCGGTTGCGGTCGCTCCTTCCCGCAGTGCACCAGAGAGCTTGAAGCCAACGACGCGAGGAATGAGCATCGACACCGGCTGACCGAGCATGGCCGCCTCGGCCTCGATCCCGCCGACGCCCCAGCCGACGACGCCCAGGCCGTTGACCATCGTGGTATGTGAATCCGTGCCGACGCAGGTGTCCGGATAGGCGTACACCTCGGTCTTGCCTTCGGTCTCGATCGTCCGGGAGAAGATCACCCGGGCGAGGTGCTCGATGTTCACCTGGTGCACGATCCCGGTGCCAGGTGGCACCACTTTGAAGTCGTCGAAGGCGGTCTGGCCCCAACGAAGAAACTGATAGCGCTCGCGGTTGCGCCCGTATTCGATCTCCACGTTCCTGGCGAACGCGTCAGCAGTCCCGAACACATCGGCGATCACCGAGTGATCGATCACCAACTCGGCCGGGGCCAACGGGTTGATCTTGGCGGGATCGCCGCCCATCTCCTCCATCGCCTCGCGCATCGTCGCAAGATCGACAACGCAGGGCACGCCGGTGAAGTCCTGCATGATCACCCGCGCGGGAGTGAACTGGATCTCCTTGCTGGGTTCGGCGTCCGGATCCCAGCCCGCGAGCGCCCGGATGTCATCGGCGGTGATGTTGGCGCCGTCCTCGGTACGCAGCAGGTTCTCCAGCAAGATCTTGAGACTGTACGGAAGGGAGTCCGAGCCCTCGACGGCATCGAGCCGGAAGATCTCGTACGAATCCTCACCCACCTGGAGGGTTGTCTTTGCACCAAAGCTGTTCACACTCATGAGCCCTCCATCAGCCGTCACCCAGTTATCTTGACGTCAAGATACGAGACTAGCCGGTGTACAGCTGACGGCGGGCGTTCTCCTGAGCTGTCTCGCGCTCGATCCGCTGTTCGGCCTTGGTGGAGGAGGCGAGGTGGAACGGTACCGAGGTCACCATCACGCCAGGCGTAAAGAGCAGCCGCCCCTTGAGTCGCAGGGCGCTCTGGTTATGCAGGATCTGTTCCCACCAATGGCCGACCACGTACTCCGGAATGTAGACCGTCACCACATCACGCGGGCTCTCTCGCCGCAGGTTCCTGACGTAATCGATGATCGGGTTGGTCACCTCCCGGTACGGCGAGGCAATCACCTTGAGCGGAACGCCGGTGTCGGCCTCCTCCCAGACTTTCACCAGCCGCGCAGTCTCATCGGTGTCGATCGAGACCGTAAGAGCCTCCAGAGTGCTGGGCCGCGCGGCCTTGGCAAAGGCGAGCGCCCGCAGCGTCGGTTTGTGCAGCCTGCTGACCAACACAACAGCGCGTACTCGGCTCGGCAAGGTCCGATCCTCGCCCTCCACCAGGGCGGTCTCGCGAGCTACGGTCTCGTAGTGCCGCCTGATCAATTTCATCATCACGAAGATCACGGCCATCGCAATGATCGCGATATAGGCGCCCTTGGTGAACTTGGAGATCAGCACGATGACAAGCACCGTTGCCGTCATCGTCAGACCGATCGCATTGATCACTCGGGAACGCATCATGCGTCGCCGGACCGCGGGATCCTCCTCGATTTTGAGGTGCCGCGTCCAGTGTCGCAACATGCCCAGTTGGCTGACCGTGAACGACACGAACACGCCGACGACATAGAGCTGAATCAAGGCAGTGACATCAGCCTTGAAGGCGATGATCAACACGATGGCGAAGAAGGCCAGCACGACGATGCCGTTGCTGTAGGCCAAGCGGTCGCCGCGGGTGTGCAACTGGCGAGGCAGGAAGCCGTCCCGGGCCAAGATCGATCCCAGCACCGGAAAACCGTTGAAAGCGGTATTCGCAGCCAGGAACAAGATCAGCATCGTGGCGGCTACGGTGAAGTAGAACGCGGGCTTGAAGTCGGCGAAGATGGCCTGGGACAACTGGCCGATGGCGGTCTGCTCGACGACCTCCACGCGCTGACCGTTGAGCGTGTAGTGCGACAGGCCCTGGTCGATCAGCTTGAGTCCTGTCAGGTTGGCCAGCACGACGACACCGATCAGCATGGACACCGCGATGACGCCGAGCAGCAGCAGGGTGGTTGCGGCGTTCTTGCTCTTTGGCTTACGAAACGCCGGAACTCCGTTGGAGATCGCCTCCACGCCGGTCAGCGCAGCGCATCCAGAGGAGAAGGTACGGGCCAGCAAGGCGACCATCGCGAAGCCGGTAAAGGCGGCGTAACTCGGATCCGGCTCGATACCGTACTGGGCGCTGTCTACTTGAATCTGCTCGCCGAGGACCAGGATCCGAAACAGGCCGAAGATCACCATGCTCAAGATGGCGAACATGAAGCAGTAGGTCGGAATGGAGAACAAGGTGCCGGACTCCCGTGCGCCCCGCAGATTGAGTGCCATGAGCAGCACGGCAACAGCGGCAGCTACCCATGGCTCATGCCCGTCGATGATCGGAAATGCCGACTTGGCGTTCTGGACCCCAGAGGATATCGAGACGGCGACCGTCAGGACATAGTCCACAAGGAGCGCCGAGGCAACCGTAAGGCCAGCATTGGAGCCCAGGTTCACGGTGGCCACCTCGTAGTCGCCGCCGCCTGAGGGATAGGCATGCACGTTCTGCCGGTAGGACGCGACTACCACCAGCATCACGATGGCGACCAGGATGGCGATCTTCCATGAGTAGGAATAGGCCACCAGCCCGGCGAGGGACAACGTCAAGAAGATCTCATCGGGTGCGTAGGCGACCGAGGACAAGGCATCCGACGCGAAGACCGGCAGGGCAATGCGCTTGGGAAGCAGCGTCTCGGAAAGCTGCGTGCTGCGGAGCTTACGGCCCAACAGCAGTCGCTTGCCGATGTCGGCCACATTCACCACAGTGCAAACCCTAGTAGAGCAAGCACGATCAGCCACTGGTCGAACGCGGCCGTCGGTGACCGGCGTCACAGAATTTTGCCCCGAGTTCACTAGACTCAGCGTGTGCACATCGTGATCATGGGCTGCGGCCGGGTGGGGTCCAGTCTGGCGAGAAGTCTGGAGAAGCGGGGGCACACGGTCGCGGTGATCGACCTCGACTCGGAGGCCTTCCGCCGACTCGGCCCTGACTTCGCCGGCAAGACCGTCCGGGGCGTTGGCTTTGATCGCGAGGTGCTCTTGGAGGCCGGCATCGAGGACGCCGAGGGGTTTGCCGCAGTGTCTAGCGGCGACAATTCCAACATCTTGTCCGCCCGCGTCGTACGGGAGACCTTCGGCGTGGACAACGTGGTGGCTCGGATCTATGACCCCGGCCGCGCCGAAGTGTATGAGCGACTGGGAATACCCACGGTTGCGACGGTGCGGTGGACATCTGATCAGGTGTTGCGGCGATTGTTGCCTAGCGGATCCGAACCGCAGTGGCGGGACCCGTCGGGTTCGGTGCGTCTGATGGAAGTACACGTCGACCGAGCCTGGGTTGGTCGGACCATCGAGCAGATGGAGGAAGCCACCGGCGCGCGCATTCCGTTCGTGTTCCGGATGGGATCCGGAATCGTGCCCAAGCGCACCAGCATCTTTCAAGACGGCGATCTGTTGTACGCGGCCGTCGTCGACGCCAAGCTCGCTGCGGTCGAGGCAATACTCGGTTCGCCGCCGAGAGGAGTATGACGATGCGAGTAGCGATTGCCGGCGCCGGAAATGTGGGCCGGTCCATTGCGGCAGAGCTGATCGAGAATGGTCACGAGGTGCTGCTGATCGACAAGGATCCGCATGCCATCAAGGCCGAGACGCTGACGGAGGCCGAGTGGCTCCTGGCGGATGCCTGCGAACTGTCCTCACTGGAGGAAGCGGGCCTCGATACCTGTGATGTGGCCATCGCCGCCACCGGCGACGACAAAGTGAACCTGGTGATGTCGCTGTTGGCCAAGACAGAGTTCGGCGTGCCGCGTACGGTCGGCCGGGTCAATCACCCCAAGAATGAGTGGCTGTTCAACGAAGTCTGGGGAGTTGACGTCTCCGTGTCGACACCTCGGCTGATGTCAGCACTGGTTGAAGAGGCAGTCACGGTCGGTGATCTTGTCCGACTACTGACCTTCCATGAGGGCGCCACGAACCTGGTCGAGATGACGTTGCCCTCCAGCAGCCCGTGCGTCGGCGCCCGGATTGGCGACCTGCACTGGCCTGGCGACGTCGTCTTGGTCGCGATCATCCGCGACGGGCATGCCCGACCCCCGGACAGCGACGGCTCGCTAGAGGCGGGCGACGAATTGCTGTTCGTGACAGCACAGGATTTCGAGAAGGAGCTTGCCGAGATGCTGGCCCCGCGCGACGGCTCGATCAGCATCTCCAAGACACCTACGCCGCGCGTACAGGCAATCTCCTAGCACGCTCCTAGGACGCAGGCGACTACGAGGCACTCTGCGGAGGACTCTCGGGTGCGAGTGAACCCGCGAAAGCAGAATCCTCCATCGGGGTTTTGCCCTTCGAGAGCATGAACCCGATCACGGTCAGGGCGCCGATCAGCATCGGCCAACCCAGAACGACCTTGGCTATGCCGAGCAACACGACCTGTCCGGCCAGGAAGAGCGGCAGCTGGATGACGAAACGGGCAACGTATGGCACGGCGAGCACCAGGGTCAGCTTCGAGGTCATCTTCACGAGTCCGCGATCCCTCGTCCAACCTGTGGGGTCACCGACCGCGGCGCCGATGATGAAACCGACGAGGGGCTTGCGGATAGCGACGGTCAGCAATGAGATCACGGCGAGGGCGCCGTTGTAGAGGATGCCCGGCAAGAACACGTCCTGGGCCCGGCCAGTACGCGTGGCGATCAGCACTGCGATCGCCGTCGGAATGACGGCCTGGACCACGTACTTGATCGACTGACGCTGGACGAGGCGGATGACCGCCAGCAGAATCGCCGTACCCACGGCAGCGGCGATGGCTGGGTAGAGCTGCCGGGCTACGACCCAGGCGATGGTGAAGGCGATGAACGGCAGTGCCGACTCGATCATGCCGCGGGCGCCACCGAGTGACTTGCTCAGCTGGTAGCGCACGAACTCTTCTACGTAGCGGAACTGCGGCGTCTCCGCATCCGCAGTTGTTGGTCGTACGTCCTGCGGCACTACCTTCGGTTCGGCTGGCAGCTCACTCATCTGCCAGGCACCGCGCCGACCTCGATCACGCGGCCGGCGCCTCCATCAGCTCATAGCGCGGGTTATAGATCAGCCGCTTCCCCTCGTGGCAGCTGATCCGACCCCAGACCTTGAGGGTCCGACCGCGGATCGATTCCAGGAATCTGTCGCCGGCCCAAGCCAAACCAGGGTCACAGCCCCTGAGCCGTCACGCAGCTCGACCTCCAGCGCCGGATGTCCCGCTCGAGGAGTGATGGTCACCGTTGACACCGTGCCTGTGAGCTGGACGCGCTGACGGTCCTCACAGTTCTGAATGGGTACGGCGCCCTCTTCACGGACCTTGCGTTGCAGATCCTCGGACTCGAGCTCGGCATTCGATGAGGCGAACCGACGTAGTGCCCGCTGCAGCATGTTTTCTTTAGCCATCGCGTGTCACCTCCGCCCCTCAAGCATCCCACCCCGGTCAATCTTTTGGTATCCGCTCGCACCCGACGCTCGCGGACGAAATTCTGGTATCCGCTCGCGCCCGAGCGTGCACTGCTGATCAGGGGCTATGTCTCCGGATCCTCGGGCTCCGGGGTGACATTGGTCGGCATCGTCAGCGGTAGCAGGTCGCCCGGCGCCATCGCCTCGTCGCCGCGCCGCACAATCACCTGACGGAAGGCGGAGAGCACATCAGCCACAATCGGTGAGTCTGCGTCGTCTTCGATGGCCGCCTGGCCGTACACGATGCCGCGCAGCAGCCAACGTGGACCTTCTGCGACCCACATTCGAGAGGGTTGATATCCCTCCTCGCCGTCGGGCGTCGTCACCGGAATGAGCCGCCTCAGCTCGATCCCGAACGGCCCCTCGCCGAGTGAAGCCGTGCCGCCCGCCTCCGTCGCGTTGCGGGCAATCTCATCGCGTAGCTCAGCCCAAAGGCCTCCACTGCGAGGAGCCGCGTACGCGCCCAGCTCCAGTGCCGACGAATAGGCCTGGGGTTTCTGGTTTGCACTGGCGGGTGGTTCCACGATGGTTTCGATCACGAGCATCGCCGAAGCAATCTCGCCGGTCTCTTCGGCTACCTGAAGTCTGAGCTCGGAGCCGGATACCGCCGTGAGGATCAAGCTGCCGAGGTCGATTCTGGGGCTCTCCTCAGTGCTCTCGATGTCGGAGACCTCGCCGATGTCGTACGGTCCTGAGGTCCGCCAGTCGAGCTCGTCCAACGCCGCCAGCTCCGCGCCTTCCAGATCCGGCGCTCTGCCCGATCCTCGCCTTCCAGCTCTTCGGTCGAGGTTTCGCTCTCCGCGTCGGTAGCCTCATCATCCAGCTCGTCGAGGCTCGCTTCGTCGGTTGATTCCTCGGTGGATTCCTCGACTGCGGACTCGCTGCCGCGCTTCCTGCCCCTCTTGAAGATCATCCGCGTTCCCTTGGCACACTCATGCTTTCGTCTCCTCGCTGGGTGGCCGCTGGCTCGTTGGCACCGCTCAGTATTCCTCCGGTTGACCCATACCCGCCAATTCCGCGCGCCGAACTGGGCAAAGCGGTCACCGGCACGAAAACCGCTGTATTGACCGGCTGGATCACCAGCTGAGCGATCCGGTCGCCGCGGGCAATGTTCACCGGCTGGGTTCGGTCGGTATTGATCAGGCAGACCTTGATCTCGCCGCGATAACCGGAATCTACGGTGCCCGGAGCATTCACGATGGTGATGCCGTGCCGTGCGGCCAGCCCGGAACGCGGGTGCACGAAGGCCGCATAGCCAGCCGGCAACGAGATAGCGACACCAGTTCCCACCAACCGTCGCTCTCCCGGCCGGAGCTCGAAACCTTCGCTGCTGCGCAGATCCGCACCAGCGTCGCCGGGGTGCGCGTAGGACGGCAATTCCAGTCCAGGATCGAGCTGGAGAAGCAGCACCTCGACGGCGGTCATGACTCACTCACCCGGTCAGCGTAGACGAGGCAGCTTCCTTCAGTGCTTCTGCCAGTTGTTGCGGATGCCGCGTGGAGACCAGCCAATACGGCACCGGATCCTCGGGGTCGTCGAGGGTGATCTCGACCGCAGTCCTTACGTAGGGCCTCAGCACCAAGTGAGCCCTGGCATCGGCTTCCACGCCGGCGCGCTGACGTGCTTCCTCAGCAGCCAGCGCTTGACTGGAGGCGATATAGGCATGCTCGATGCTGGCCCGGCCTATCCGGATTTCCCGCGCATCGATGCTGATCACTACCGCAGCCGAGACGAAGATCGCGGCGGCCACCATCATGGTGGCAAGCGCGGTTCCGATGCCCCAGACCGGCCCAAGGTAGGCGCCAACGGCGAGCAGCACCGACAGTGCGAAGAGGCCCGCAAGCACCCACCACATGATGGGAACAGTGAGCCGCTCTCGGAACAGCATGGAGGTAACTTACGCGCCTTGATGAGAACTCAGCGGCGGCGGCGTTGACCTCCGCATGGCGCACTAAGATGCGAACACGCAACCGGGAATCCGCACTCCGGATGGCCCAACATGGAAGGTTGATCCGATGGGACCGACGCAAAAACTGCTCTGGAAGCTCTACGTCGGAGTGATCGGCGCGGTCACCACCGTGGTGGCCCAGCGGCTGGTCAAGGCGGCCTGGAAGCTCGTGACGGGCAATGAACCACCATCACCGACCGATCCTGAGACTCCGGTGCTGGAAGCGGCGAGCTGGGCGCTGGCGAGCGGCATCGGCGTAGGCGTCACCCAGCTACTCACCCAGCGGATGGCCGCCCGGCACTGGGGAAAAGAGATCGGCAATGAAACGCCTGATGCGGGAAAGATCAAGTTCAACATCTGAGGCGAGAAGCACCACCCCGCGCCCCGTTCGGGGGCGCAAGGTGGTGTTCTGTCCGGACTGACTGCCCCCAATCAGCCCGGTACACCGTGTGCACCTCGTACCGCGCCCCCGGGGTCACGCAACAGCCGGATCGCTGAACCGACGCATGCTGCTGCATACGCGTCTTTAGTGACTCAAGCCTAAGTGATCATGCAGTCGACAGCTAGATATCGTTCCGCTCAGCCGGCGCAATCGAAGCAGTAGGCCTCTCCGTTGGGACCTTCTTCGGCGATCTGGCTGCGATGCCGAACCAAGAAACAGCTAGCGCAGGTGAACTCATCGGACTGCCGTGGCAGCACGCGAACCGTCAACTCTTCATGGGAGAGGTCCGCGCCAGGAAGCTCAAAGGCTTCCGCCGCCTCGGCCTCGTCTTCGTCAACCTTCCCGGAGTTCTTATCGTTGCGGCGAGTTTTGAGTTCTTCAATGCTGTCTTCGCTGAGTTCTTCATCGGTCTTGCGAGGGGCGTCGTAATCGGTCGCCATCTTTGCCTTCCCGGGCCCGAAAGCCCAGATCATCATCTGACTCGTGCGCAGTCTTACCACACGAATCAACCGATATGCGTGCTATGGGAGCTCGCGCCCGCTATAACGCCCTCGCGTGTCTAAAATTCCCGCTCCACTTCAGGATCCTGACCCATTCATATGCGGCCGGTCTGCCTTGAGGAAATACCCCGAAATTCGGGCCAAAAACCGCTTCAGCTGCGTACTTGGCACAGTGCTGGTCGGCCGGGATCGCGCAGGTTCGGGCAGCAATCGGTCCAGCACTCGTACCAGCCGACGGTTCCGGATCCGACGACGGTCCGATCCGGCTGCTCCCCGCGGGCGGCGGCGGCCCGCTCCAGCATGAGATCAACGAGTCCGCTGACGAACACCGGATGGTCGCCAGCGCTGGCTGCGCGAGCGAAGGCCAGCCCGCATTCGGTTGCTGTCGCTGCTGCCTCGGTATCAAGGTCGAAGACCACTTCGATGTGGTCTGACACGAAGCCGATCGGCACTGCGACGACCGCCGGTACGCCGGAAGCCGCGAGCTGACGCAGGTGATCATTGATGTCCGGCTCCAGCCACGGCTGGCTGGGGGGACCGGACCGTGAGCAATAGACCAGGTCGCTCTCGTAGCGCCGACCTCGGTGTTCGCTGACCCGATCGGCTACTGCGGCCGCGACGACCGCGTGCCAATCCACGTACGCGCCGCTCGGGCTGCGCGGCACTGGCCCGGCAGTCTCCGCCATGGTCATCGGAATGGAATGAGTGACGAACACCAGGCGGGCCTCGTCCGCAGTCTCACCCAATGTCTCCAGTGCTTTGAGCGTGGCGTCCACAGCTACCTCAACGAAACCCGGGTGGTTGGCATAGTGCCGGATTCGGTCGATCTGCACCTGAGTGTCGTGCGCCGCGTCGAACAGGTTCTCGCGATATTGCCGGCATGAGGAGTACGACGGATACGCACTCGTCACCACGGCCAGCACCCGACGACGACCGTCGCGGTCAATGGCACGCAGCTCATCAATCAGGTAAGGGTCCCAGTTTCGGTTACCCCAATACAGCGGCATCTCAATCCCGCGACTGCGCAATTCGTTCGCCAACGCCGCGAGCAGACTGCGACACTGGTCGTTGATCGGGCTCTTGCCGCCGAACAGCTGATAGTGCTCACTGACCTCGACGAGTCTTTCGGTGGGAATGCCACGACCACGGGTGACGTTTTCCAGGAACGGCATCACATCCTCCGGGCGCTCGGGGCCCCCGAAGGACACCAGCAGGACTGCCTCATATGGCGACAGTGCGTTACTGTAGCTGGCTGCCTGATGCGTGATGAGAAGTTGCAGAGCGATCATCCACACACGAGATCTTTGCCTACGAGGAGGACAGTCGTGGCCGCGGGACCTAGGCGTGACGGCCGGGCAGGTCGGCTCGGCGCACCCGCGGGAGTTCACGGGGGTCGCCCTCCTTGCTAAATATTCGCCCGTACCAGGAAGTGCTTTCCGATCGTCGAGCGGTGGCGTTCAGCTTGGCCGGGTTCGTGGCCAGATTGCCGTTGTCCATGACCGGGATCGGCATCGTGCTGCTGGTATCACTGACCACGGGTTCCTTCGGCCTGGCCGGTTTGCTTACAGCCGCCGGCACGGTGACTGGTGCTGTCGTTGCACCGCTCTGGGGCCGCGCGATTGACCGCGTGGGCCAAGCTCGTGTCTTGCTCGCCGCTGCCGTGATCAATGTGCTCAGCGTGGCCCTCCTGGTGACAGCGATCGAGCTGGCCTGGCCGCTGGCAGCTGAGCGTGGTAGCGGCTATCGGCGTCGGCGTCGGTTTCAGCATGGCCGGATCGGCCGTACGCGCGCGTTGGACACTCCGGCTGAACGGCTCCCCTCTGCTGAACACGGCGTTCGCTCTCGAGGCCATGTTGGACGAGGTGGTGTTCATCATCGGTCCGGTCCTGGTCACCTTTCTTGCCACCGCGTTCCATCCGGCACTCGGGATCAGTGTCAGCGCGGTCATCGGCTTCATCGGTGCCGTTGCGCTCGCTGTCCAGCGCAGCACCCAGCCGCAGATCCGAGCGACGCCGCGCGACGGCCGTGCGGGATCATCTCGGCTGCCGTGGCGTGTCCTGGTCCCCGTCGCCATCGCGTGTGCTGCCCTCGGCATGGTGTTTGGGGGCATGGAGGTCAATGTCGTCGCATTTGCGAAGGAGGCCGGTGTCGTTCGGTATGCCGGCGTGATCTTGATGTCATGGGCCTTCGGATCGTTGGTCGCTGGTGCCATAGCTGGGGCGATCACGTGGCGAGCTTCGGCTGCCAAGCGCTTCCGGGTGGGCGCGTCTCTTCTCGCGGTGTCGCTGCTGCCCCTGCCGTTCGTCGGTCACCATCCGGTGGCTCTTGCGCTGCTGCTGATGCTCAGTGGAATGGCCATCGCGCCAACCCTGATCGCATCCGTTGCGGTCACCCAATCTTCAGTGGACCAGACACGGCTAACCGAGGCATTGGCATGGATCTCGACCGGTATGGCCGCTGGTGTGGCGGCCGGCGCGGCCGTCGTTGGCCACGTGATCGACAGCTCGGGAGCAGCTGCGGGATTCGTTGCCGTCGTTGTGGCGGGGCTGCTTCTCACCATCAGCGCGCTCTTCGTTCGTGGCCAGCGTTCGAATGCGGACTCCCCAACCGTGGACGTACCCGTGACGGAGCTCAGTGGACAGTTGCCAGGTACGCCGCCAGCTGAGTCGTCGCATCCGCAGGTTGGAACCCGGAGCCGATGATCTTGTCAAGACTGAGCATGCTGTTGCGCGGCCGGGGCGCGAGCGATTTTCCGGCACCGTACTCGGTGGTCGTCACGCCGCTGACTGAGCCTGCATCTCGGCCGCGCGCCTGAAACACCGCGCGAGCAATGCTGGCCCATGTCATGCGATCGCCGGCATTGCTGAGGTTGTAGGTGCCGTACGGCGCGTCTGTCTCGAGCAGGTGGTGGATGGCGCGGCTGATCTCCGTCGTGAACGTGAGGCGGCCAAATTGATCATCCACCACTTCGGGACTGACCCCGCGGTCGGCCAGCGATGCCATGGTGCGTACGAAATTGTGGCCGTCGCCGATAACCCAGCTGGTTCTCAGCAGGTAGTGCGCCGGCAGTGATCCGACCAGTGCGTCACCGGCTGCTTTGGTCTGACCGTAGACACCGAGCGGGGAGAAAGGCTCGGTTTCGGTGTGCAGCTCTACCGAGCCATCAAAGACGTAGTCCGAGGAGATGTGCACCAGGGTGAAGCGGTGCTTCCGAGCTGCCTCTACGAGGGCAGCAACACCGATGACGTTGACGGCCCAGGCCTCCCGCCGCCCGGCCGCGGTCTCAGCGGCATCGACCCTGGTGTAGGCCCCAGCGTTGATCACCGCGGAATACGGTGCGAAGTCGAAGTTCTTGATCGACTCCGGGCTGCCGAGGTCCAAGGTGGCGCGGGTGGTCGGCGCCGCGGCCGGAATCATGGTGCGCAACGCTCGGCCCAGCTGACCAGCCGCGCCGATGATCAAGATCTTCTTCGGCTCTACCGGTGTCACGTCGGCGAGTCGTGGATGAGACCTGTCCGCCTCCGACAACTCCGACTGCTCGAGCGGAATCGGCCAGTTGATCGCCAATGTCTCGTCCGCAAGATTGACGAAGGTGTAGGAGTCCTTGGCCGCCGGCGTCCAATGATCATTGACCAGATAGGAGTACGCCGTCTGATCGGCCAGAGTCTGGAAGGCGTTGCCGACCCCGCGCGGCACGAAGACCGCCGTCTCCGGACCCATCTCAACTGTGAAGCAGCGGCCGAAGCCGGCACCGGCGCGCAAATCGACCCAAGCACCGAAGATTCGTCCAGTCGCCAGCGAGACCAGCTTGTCCCACGGCTCGGCGTGGATACCTCGGGTCGCGCCGAGCGAGGAGTTGAACGAGATGTTGTTCTGCACCGGCGCGAAGTCAGGCAGGCCAAGAGCCACCATCTTCTCGCGCTGCCAGTTCTCCTTGAACCAGCCACGGTTGTCGCGGCGTAGGTCCAAGGAGACGACGAGCAGACCAGGGATAGGAGTCTGGCTGACAGCCAGCTCGGCCATCGCACATTCCCTACTGGCCTTGGCGGGCGTACTTGTTCTCGGTCTCCGCCTTCTGTGGCCGCCACCACGCTTCGTTGGCTTGGTACCACGCGATCGTGGCGGCCAGGCCCGCCTCGAAGTCGGAGAAGATCGGCTGCCAGCCCAGTTCCATCCTGAGCTTGGACGAATCAATGGCGTAGCGCAGGTCGTGGCCGGCTCGATCGGTGACGTGATCGTAGTCGCTCGCGCGACTGCCCCATCAGCTCCAAGATCGTTTCCACGACCTGCTTGTTGCTTCGCTCGCCATCGGCGCCGATCAGATATGTCTCGCCGATCTTCCCCTCGGCCGTGATCAGCAGCACAGCGGCGCTGTGATCATCGACATGAATCCAGTCCCGAACATTCAGGCCTGCGCCGTAAAGCTTCGGCCGGCCACCGTTCAAGACGTTGGTGATCTGACGAGGAATGAACTTCTCGACATGCTGGTAAGGACCGTAGTTGTTGGAACAGTTGCTGAGCGTGGCCTGTACGTCGAAGGAACGTACCCAGGCGCGGACCAGGTGATCCGAGCCGGCCTTGGTCGCGGAGTACGGGCTGGACGGATTGTAGGGAGTGGCCTCGGTGAACCGGTCCGGGTCGTCGAGGCGAAGATCGCCGTAAACCTCGTCAGTGGAGATGTGGTGGTAGCGCGTGCCGTAGCGACGTACGGCCTCCAGCAGCGTGGCGGTGCCGATCAGGTTCGTGGTAACGAACGCCGATGGGTCGCGCAGCGAGTTGTCGTTGTGGGACTCGGCCGCAAAATGCACCACCAGGTCATGGTCACGCACCAACTCATGAACCAGGCTGGCATTGCAGATGTCGCCCTGAACGAATGCGAAGCGATCCTTGGGCAAGCCCCGCAGCGACGCACGATTGCCGGCGTACGTCAGCTTGTCCAATACCGTCACCGAAGCATCGGTGTTGTCGAGCACGTAGCGGACGAAGTTGGATCCGATGAATCCTGCCCCGCCAGTCACCAGGAATTTCGTCATGCGAGTCATCCTAAGGACGAAGTGACGGTCCCATCGTCGACACCGCCACTCGCCTCATTCTGCGAGACTGACGGCCATGCGAGGCATCATTCTGGCCGGCGGATCCGGCACCCGGCTGCATCCTGTGACGCTCGGGATAAGCAAGCAGTTGGTCCCCGTCTATGACAAGCCGATGATCTACTATCCCCTGTCAACTCTGATTTTTGCCGGGATCCGCGACGTTTTGGTGATCACCACGCCACACGACCGGGGCGCCTTCCAACGACTGTTGGGAGATGGCTCACAGTTCGGGATCTCGATCAGCTACGCCGAGCAACCTTCGCCTGACGGACTTGCCCAAGCTTTCGTCATCGGCGCCGACTTCATAGGTTCTGAGAAGGTAGCGCTGGTGCTCGGCGACAACATCTTCTACGGCCCCGGTTTGGGCACTCAGCTGCGCCGTTTCGCAGACGTCGAAGGTGGAGCTGTCTTCGCCTATTGGGTGGCGGAGCCGAGCGCGTACGGCGTTGTCGAATTCGATGCCGAGGGTCGGGCCATCTCGTTGGAGGAGAAGCCCGCTCATCCGAGGTCCAACTACGCCGTTCCGGGCCTCTACTTCTACGACAACGACGTCATTGAGGTCGCCAGCCAGCTCCGACCGTCGGCGCGCGGCGAGTACGAGATCACCGACGTGAACCGTCACTATCTCGAGGCCGGAAAGCTCCAGGTGGGTGTCCTGCCGCGTGGCACAGCCTGGCTGGACACCGGGACGTTCGAGTCCATGAACGACGCCTGCAACTTCGTACGCACCATCGAGGCTCGGCAGGGACTCAAGATCGGGGCTCCCGAGGAGGCAGCCTGGCGACAAGGCTTTTTGAGCGACGACGAGCTCGAGCAGCGTGCTCATGCGCTGCTGAAATCAGGCTACGGAACCTACCTTGCCGACATCGTGCGCAGGCAGCGGCAGAGCGCCCTGAACCTGGTCTCCTGATTCGCGGAGCACCCATCGGCCTTACCGACGGCCGCGCCGAACCCTCAGATAATCGGCGACCACGTACTCTCCGAGGCGAGATATGTCGGGCGTGAAGACCCTGCCCCCGGCCCGTCGGGCCAGCGCATCGACAAAGCGAGCGAGCCCCGGATCGTCTCCCAGCATGAAGGTGTTGATCGTTGCGCCGTAGCGAGTGAGCTCGTCCACCTCTGCGATCGTGGCACGGAGTGTTTCCGACGTCGTCGGCCAGTGGAAATACGCCTCTCCCCCACCGGTCAGATGAGCGGTCGGTTCGCCATCAGTGACGACCAGCACCACCGGCTCCGCATCCGGATGCCGCCGCACGTGGCGCAAGGCAAGCAGCAATGCATGCTGCAGGTTGGTGCCTTGCGTCCACTCCGGCTCAGCCTCGGCCAGCTGAACCGGTGTCAGCCGGCGCGCCAGCCGGTTGAAGCCGATGACTTGCAGCGCATCCTGCCGGAATCGGGTCTCAATGAGCTGATTGAGCGCCAGCGCGGTTTGCTTCATCGGTCCCCAGCGTCCGTCATGCACCATGGAGAACGACAGGTCAACGCAGAGGGCCACTGCAGCGCTGGTTCGCCGCTCGGTTTCGGTGACCTCGAAGTCATCGACCAGCAGGGCAACACCGTCCGATCCCAGCCCTGATCTGCGCAATGCATTGGCCACCGTACGCGGCGCATCGATCGGCAGCTCGTCCCCGAAAACCCACGGCCGGGTCAGGCCCGTCGGCTCATCAGCCGCACCCGTCTGGTGCTCGTCGTGATCGCCATTGTTCGAGCCGTCGAGCTGTGCGAACACTCGCCGGAGCGCAGTCTGCCCAAGTCGTCGTACCGCCCGCGGGGTCAGCCGGAGTCCGTCGTCACCCCGGGCCAGGTATCCCTGCCGCTCCAGCTCTCGTTCAAGATCACGCAGCGCCTGCAGGTCGCTGACGGCCTCGCGACCAAGATGCTTGGCCAGCAAGTCGACATCCACATCATCCAGCGTCGAGGCCTGGTCACCCTGGGACAGCTGGTTCTGGAGTGCCTCGAGATCGGCCAGATCAGCGACTGCCTCGACGGCTGCGCTGTAACCGAGCGGTTCGCCACCCGGCCGCATGCCCACCGGTTGATCTCGATCGAGTTCTGGACGCAATGCCCGCAGGTTGTCAGCCAGCTGCGCCATTTCCGCGGCAAGATCTGCGTCGGCGAGCGCCTGGCTCATCAATTGGCCGAGTTGTTCGCGCTGCTCAGGGGTGAGCGAGGCCATCAGTCTCATGGCGGCTGCCTCGCGGCGGGCCAGCGCGTCGATCAGTTCCTCGACCGTCTCTGGCTGTTCGGGGAAGAATTCGCCGTGCCGCTCCATGAACTCTGCGAACTGGTCGGTCGTGTCCTCCTGCCGCGCGTGTGCGGCCAGCAGCGCATTGAGATCGGCCAGCATGTCCTTCACGCGTTGCATGGCCTCAGGATCCGGCGACTCGAGCGCCTCTTTGATGCCAGCGAACTGGGCGTCCAGCACCTCGCGCTGCAGCATGTTCTTGATCGCCTCGAAGATCTCGCGGGCTTCCTCGGATCGCCACGGATACTGATCAAGGCCCCGAACAGCCCCGGCGACATCATCGGGCAGCGTGTCCAGCTCGAGCTCCGCCAGCCGCGCCTCCGCCGAGCTATCGGCCGCCAAGGTGTCCCGCTCGGCGGCGAGCGCCTGGTCGAGCGCCGCTCGGACCTGATCCAGGACGCCACCCAGATCGCCACGTCGTCGCGCCTGCGCACGCAGCTTCCTGATCTTGTCGGCCAGCCGGTCGAGGCCACCGCGACCATCGATGCCGCGGCGCATCAGGTCCCGCAGCGCATCGCGAACGGTGCCGGCCGAGAGCACATCCTGACCGATCCGATCAATGGCCTCGCGTACGTCGAAGGGAGGCTTGAGGGGGTCTGGTCCACCGCGCCAGGCGCCGTAGCGGTACCGATGATGGGCCCGGTCCGGTCGCTGGTCGTCGGGGTGATCGCGATCACTGTTGCCGGAAACCATGATCACTTCCTGTCAGGCTGCGCCGTAGATCGCCCGCCCGTTGGCGATCTCCTTATCGATTCGGCGAGTCAGATGCAACCCCTCCAAGGTGAACTCGGCAGCGGCGGCAACCTGTCCGGGGCCGGCCGAATCGTCGTAACCGAGTCGGGACAACACCTTGAACAATCCGGGCACGGTGCCCAGCTGCGACAGCAGATCCGATGCCGGGACCAGATCACCGGTCTCGACCAGGCCACCCTGGGCGAAGACCTCGGTGAAACCCGACAGGTCCAGACCGGAGAGCCGATCGCGGAACGTCGCCGCTGTGGCGAGCCGGAGCAGGTGCTCCAGGACCGCTCGTTCCCGGCCTTCCTCACCCATTTCGAACTCGATCTTGCCGAGCAAGGTAGGCAGCACCACCGCAAGATCACAGGTTCGCGCTACGGCTGTTTCATGATCATGATTACGCGCGGTGCGGCGCAACGCCGAGGCTGCCACGCCTTCGGCCGCTGCAATGGCAAAGCGGGCCGAGACACCCGAACGCTGATCGATGGAGCTGGATTCGCGGAGGTTGCGGACCAAGCGCGCCAGCACCTCGAGCAGATGATCACCAACTTCGGCAACCAGCGTGGCCTCCTGGCGGATCAGCGTCACCTCGTCAGCGAGGTCGGTGAGGTAATGGGTGCGCAACTCGGCACCGAACCGGTCCTTCAGTGGTGTGATGATCCGGCCCCGATTTGTGTAGTCCTCGGGGTTGGCCGTCGCGATCAGGAAGACGTCCAAAGGCAGTCGCAGCGAATAGCCGCGTACCTGGATGTCCCGCTCCTCCAAGACATTGAACAGGGCCACCTGAATGCGCTCGGCGAGGTCGGGCAGCTCGTTGAGGCCGAACACGCCTCGGTTGGTGCGCGGCACAAGTCCGTAGTGCACCGTCTCCGGATCGCCGAGAGTGCGGCCCTGAGCGACCTTGACGGGATCGACATCCCCGATCAGGTCACCGACCGAGGTATCCGGCGTGGCCAGCTTCTCGGTGTATCGCTCGTCGCGGTGCAGCCACTCGACGGGTAGTTCGTCGCCCAACTCAGCAGCCAGGGCTCGACATCGCACGCACACCGGCGCGTACGGGTCATCGTGGATCTCACAGCCGGCGACCTTGGGGCTCCACTCGTCGAGCAGCCCAGCTATCGTCCGCATCAGCCGGGTCTTGCCCTGTCCGCGCTCGCCGAGCAACACCAGATCGTGACCAGCAAGAATCGCACTCTCCAGCTCGGGAAGCACGGTGAGATCGAAGCCGACGATGCCAGGGAATGCCGTAGTCCCGGACCGAAGGCGTTGCAGCAAATTGTCGCGCAGCTCGACTTTGATGCGGCGACTTACATATCCAGATGCCCGGAGCTGACCTCGGGTGGCTGGCTCCGGTTGCGAAGGCTCGCGCATGGAGAAGACAGTACGACGCCACCCAAGGTCGGCTCGTTTCCGTCGCGCACTCGCGGGGCCGAGCGCCTCCCGCATTTCGTAGGAGAGGCAGAGTAAGTTGAGGAGAACAATGCCGCACGAGGAGCCGCCGCGACGGATGCGCAGCGCACGACTGGTGGGACTCAGCCCGGACGGGAAGTCCTTGATCGTGGTCACCGAGAGCGGTGAGGAATTGATCATCGAGGCGGACGAAAGACTCCGCGCAGCGGTGCGGGGTGACCGACCGCGGCTCGGACAACTGGAGATCGAGATGCAAACCTCACTCACCCCCCGTGATATTCAGGCCCGGATCCGGGCCGGCGAGAGCCTCGAAGATGTGGCCGGCGTCGCAGGAATCCCACCGGATCGCGTCGAGCGCTTCGCGGCGCCGGTCCTTGCTGAGCGTGAACACGTTGCGTCGATGGCTATGTCGTCCTCCGTACGCCGCCGTGGTGAGCCGTCGGGACACCGCAGTCTGCGCATCACGGTCACTGAGCGACTGATCGGGCGCGGGGTCGACATCGATGCGATTACGTGGGACTCCTATCGCCTAGACGATGGCCGCTGGGCCGTTACTGCGGACTATCGGGCTGGCGAAGCAAGCCGGCATGCGGCGTTCTTCTATGACCTTCGAGGCCGGTTTTCCGTCGCTGGGAACGACGAGGCGCGATGGTTGCTTGGCGATCAGCCGTCCGCGGTGACCGGGCTGCACTCGACCCGTCAGCGGCCGGCGGAGGCCGGGGAGAGTGGCGACAACGAGCCAACCCTCGATCTGAGCGAAAGGCTCGCCGCGACGAAGAGAGCTCATCCCGTTACCCAGCAGCGGCCCGTATCCGAGCGAGCCGGCTGACGACGAGCCGACTGTTGCGGTTTCGCGGACGCTGCATCCAGTTGTGGACGTGCCCGTCACCAGCGAGCCTGACGAGGACGAGGCCAGCCGGTCGCCGATCGGAACGCTTTACGAGATGCTGGGCGGCGACGGCTACAGCGAGGACTCCCCGCGGGTGTACGCGGGGCTGAGCGATGCCACGGCGGTGCCGGAAACCGAGACGAGCACCGACGGCGGCTGGGAACCGGCCATCGTGATCAACTATCCCGTTGAGCCCAGCATGCACGAGGACGCGGCACTTGATGTGCCCGAACCGGTGCAGCGCCCATCACGGCCGTCTCACGCAGCAGACAAAGAGGAATTGCCCGGGACCGACGAGCCCGGACCACCGGATCCCGCGGTGAATCTGGCGGATCGGACCGACGAAGCACATGAGTTCGAGATCGAGTCGCTGGCCCACCCCGACACGCAGTCGCAGCGGAAGAGCATGAAACGGAAGCGGGCGTCGGTGCCGAGCTGGGACGAGATCATGTTCGGCGGACCCAAACGGCAAGTTAGTCAAGGACGGCGTCCGACCGCAACAGGCCGACTCGGGTCAGTGATCCACTCGCTCCAAGAGCCTGGGTAGATGGCGGCCGTGAGCCCTGCCGATTCCAGCGCCAACAAGCTTTGTGCGGCGGTGATTCCGGACCCGCAGTACAGCACCGCATTGTCGGTGACGCCTTGGCTAACCGCAGCCCGCCGCCTCGTACAAGGCCGCGATCTCGGCGGACGGTAGGAATCGGCCGTCGGGATATGCATTCGCCGACGACGGCACGTTGACGGCTCCCGGGATGTGACCGGCGACTGGGTCGATGGGCTCGTTCTCACCTGCGTAGCGCTCGGCGGCCCGGACGTCGACGAGTGTGGGAGCATCCGGCTTGCCCAACCGCGCGGAGATCTGAGCTGCGCTCAACCGTCGGCGTTGGCCGGGTCGTGCAACGAAGTCACCCGGAGTTGGCGTCGCTGACATGCCAGATGCGATCGGGAAGACCGGCGGCTATCCAGGCGGCGAGGCCGCCATTGAGCACCCGGACATCATCGTGTCCGGCGTCGCTCAACAGCCACCACAAGCGTGCCGCCGCCTGCGACGTTGCAGCGTCGTAGGCAACGACCAAGGAATCCTGCCGTACGCCGATGTCCCGCATCGCCTGCTCGAAGACGGCCACGGGAGGCAACGGGTGTCGGCCGCCGGCGCCTGGCGGACCGGCGAGGTGCGACTCGAGATCCACCCAGACCGCGCCGGGAATATGGCCCGCTTCGTACTCCGGCTTACCGGGTGGTCCGCCTAGGGTCCAGCGCACGTCAGCGACGACCGGCTGTTGCGCCGAACCGAGCAGAGCGGCCAGCTCTGCAGCAGAGATCAACACGGCTGGTCTACGGCTCATCGGCAGGCCCGCGTTCGCCGAGCGGGAGCGGATCAGAGAAGCTCGCCCGCGCTACCGCTCGCGTGAGCCGACGACGATGATGGCGGCGACAGAGCACCTCGTACGCGACCTCCTGACCCTCTCCACTGCCGTCTGCATCAGGACCTGGGAGCGTATCGCCGATCACGACCTGATCGCCCTCCAGCACCATCGCGCCGTTGATCGTGCGGGCGTTGTGCGTCGCTCGCTCACCGCACCAGCACAGCGCGCGGACCTGCAGAGTCTCAATCCTGTCGCAGAGCTCAACGAGCCGCTGTGAGCCAGGGAACAGCCGGGTGGCGAAGTCGGTGAGGAGGCCGATGGCGAATACGTCGATCTGCAGCTCGTCGACGATCCGGGCGAGCTGATCAACATGTTGTGCTGAGTAGAACTGCGTCTCATCGCAGACCAGGTAGTCGATCCGATGACCGCTGGTGAGCTGGCCGACCACGTAGTTCCAGAAATCGAAATCCCAGGTGACCTCGATCGCCGGCCTGGCCAGGCCAAGGCGTGAGGAGATCGTCGACTCGCCGGCTCGATCATGGCTGGTGAAGAGCCGGCCCTTCCGTCCAGCGGCGGCCTGGGTGTAGTCCAGCTGCAAAGCCAGCGTCGACTTGCCGCAGTCCATCGGTCCGGTGAAGTAGCACAGCTCAGCCACGCCGGAATCCTGTCATCCCACTGAGCCTCGCATGGCTTCCCGCTCAGGCCACGATGAGTGGCACCAGCATCTCGGCTGGTGTGAGTGACCCATGCATGCCGATCAGCGTGAATTCTCGAGGGAACGTCCTCGTCATGATCGCCCAGTCGCCACGCAGTGCGACCAGCACGTGTCCCCAGCGATCACGCAGTTGATCATCGATCGCAGCGAACCAGCCTTCGTCGATCGCCTCGTCTCGGGTGCGCACCCAGGCCAGCTCACCGAGCCGCGCCCGCCATCGATCGGCCACCCGTTGCGGCAAATCATGATCAACATAGAGCTGTCTGAAGCGGCCTTCGCCGGCCAGCGCTGACACGCCTGCCATCAAAGCGGGATCATCCTCGGCCACGATGCGTTGCTGCGGCGGAATGTCGATCATGCCATGGTCAGCGGTAATGATCAGCGTTACCTCGGGTGGCAAGCAGCGCGCAGCCGCTCGCACATGGCATCGATCCGCGCCAGCTGCTCGAGCCAGGTAGCCGAACTGCAGCCGTGTACGTGCCCGCAATGATCAAGTTCCCGCTCGTAGGCGTAAACCACGCTGTGATCACCGCGTAAGGCCGCTTCGGCGATCAGGGCGATCCGAAGGTCCTCGGCACTGTCCTCGGTGAACGGCACGAAGGAGGCTCCGCGCAGCGCGGCCTCGGTCAACCCCGTGCCCCGGAACCGAGCGAGCGCCACCGTGGTCACCGCAACCCCGCTTGTCGCGGCGCGCTCGAAGAATGTCGATTTGGACTGGTAGGCCGCCGGAGCTGGGTCCGATTCCCAGGTCAAGGCATTGAGGATCTCGCCGGTCGCCGGCACCCGCGAGGTGTAGCCAACCAGACCGTGCTGACCTGGCGGTAAACCGGTACCCAGGCTTGCCAGGCTGGTGACCGTCGTACTCGGCACCGCTGACGTGATCGGCTGTGCGCTGCCCAGCAGCGACGCGAGATACGGCGCCTCGCGTACGGCACGGCGCAGCAAATTCCACCCGAGCCCATCGATGAGGACAACGACGTAACGCGCCGACTGTGGCAGCCGGAAGGCATCCTCGCTGAACTCTGGCACTCGCAGATGCGCACCGATGCTCGGCAGGAGTTCCCCGAGCGTGGCGGAGTTGTACTGCGGAACGATCATCCCGGGCAGTGGCTGGCTCGCCGACTGCGATTTTTCGGACTCGTTCTTGTCGAAGTCATTCTTGTTGTGGTCGTTCTTGTTGGGGTCATGTCTGTCGGGGTCTGCGCGCTGCTCGGCTAGCGGCGAAGATCTCCCCACCACGGGTGAGGTCATACTGCCGCCGCTCGCTGGAGCGAGCTGGCGAACCGCACCAGCCGGGCGACTCGGTCCTGGCCATCGGCTGCCGCGCTCATCCGCACGGTCAAGTCGTCACCCACCAGGGTTCCGGTGTATCCATGATCGGCCTCGCACTGCGGATCGCTGCAGGTCGCTGGTTCGACATCGATCCGGCGCACCGCTCCCCAGCCAACTGCCAGCCAGGTCTCAAACACATCCTCCGAACCTGCCTGGTATGCCTCCGGCTGGGTGACAACGCGGGTCAAGGCCACCGTGTTGATCTTCTTCAGCGCCACCGACTCAGTGGAGGACGCCGCATAGATGCCAGGCGTCGGAGGCTCGGCGGGCTGGTCATCGGTATGCCCGATCACCAATCTGGTCGGAGTCAAAGCGAGAACTGTGACATGACGATGGATCTCGTCACGATTGAACGTCGGCTCGTGGTGCACGACGAAATCCAGCAGCTCCTCGTCGGCGAGGGCGAGCATGACCGCGTCCTCGACGAGTTCCGGGAAGTATCCGCATGCGTCAATTTCGGCGCGCAGATCCTTCCTCGTGGAGCCAATTCTCATGTCGATCATCCTGCCACGCAGCACCGACAGTCGGTGCATCTAGCAGGAACCGTGCCAACGGGTCGCGCTGGTCGGCGGTAGGCGCGACGAAAACGCGTCCGCCCAGCACCGAGATCGAGTTGACCGAGGCCACGCAAGGCCGCAGCGTCAGCGAAGCCAGCTGCGGAATGGCGTCGGACAGCTGTGCCACCCGATGCAGCAGGTCCTCGACCCCTGTCACGTCGACTCCTGGCGCGCCGTGCCGACCGAAGAGAGTAGGAGCAGCCTTGAGCTCTCGGACCATCTGGCCAGCCTCGACGGTCGTCAACGGCGGTACCCGATAGACGATGTCGCCGAGCAGCTCGCTCGGGATTCCGTCCAGGCCCAACGAGACGATCGGACCGAAGGCCGCATCCTCGCGACTGGCGATCACCAGCGCCACGCCCGGTGGCGCCATGGCCTGGACGACAGGTTTGGCGGCCGAGAGGTCCTCATCCTCTGGGAGCCCGGTCTCGGCCATCAGCTGGCGCAGATCCTTCCAGGCTTCGGTCAGCTCAGCGGGGTTGTCGATGTTGCGGTGCACGCTCGCAAGATCGGGTCGACCGCGGACGGCGGCCGTCGTGGCTTTCAGCACAACATTCCAGCCAAGCTGCTCGCCCGCAGCAATAGCGTCCGCCAACCCGGAGACTGCGATCTGTGGCACAACGTTGATCCCATAGCTGCTCAGCAGCTCAGCCGTCTCCGCAGTGGTCAGCTCGCGACCCTCGGGCTGCTGGGCGAGGACCCGATTGACCACCCGTCGTGCCGCCTGCGTGTCCACCTCCAGCATGGGGACGGCACCGGGGTCTTGAGCGCACCACTTGGCATATGCCGTCAGAGATGCGAGCGCCTGAATGGCATCCACCGAGCCGTCGAACCTCGGCAAGGATCCGGGCCAGTCTGGCTCGCCGTCGCTCCCCAGCGGCGGATGGAAGTCCAAGAAGACTCCGATCAATGGCTTCACGCCCTCGGCGGCAACCTGCTCGAGAGCCAAGATGACCTCCTCGGTGCCGCGGTCGAAGGCATTGACCGCGGCGCAGACGACGGAGTCATATCGGGGATCCGCCAATGCCGCCCGCGCGGCTTGGGCGAACGCTGCAGCGCTCGCATCAGCGCCGAGCAGTTCCGGCTCTGGGTCGTGGAACAGACCGACCGAATCCATCTTCTGCATCATCTGGTGACTGAGAGTGAGGGAGTTGGTGACGATCCGGACCCGCGGGCCTCGAGGCAACGGCTGACGTGTGGCGATCTTGGCGATGTCGATCATGTCGCCGCGGTTGTGCACCACCATGACACCTGCCTGTCGGAAGAGCGCGTCAACTGCCTCATCCGGAGCATGCCCGAGCCCACCGCGTACCCCGGCATGATCATTCCAGCGGGTACGTCCGGGGGCGAAGACGACAACCGGCTTCTTCCGAGCCAGGTGCCGGGCGATCCGCGAGAACTTCCTGGGATTACCGATCGAATCGAGGGTGAGCAGGCAGACTCGGGTTGGTTCGTCGTCCTCCCAGTACTGCATGACATCGTTCGCGGTGACGTCGGCGTAGTCGCCCGTGCTGATGAAGGACGACAAGCCCACATCGTGACGTACGGCGTGGTTCAGCAGCGCCACCCCGACGGCGGCCGATTGGCAGAACAACCCCACTCCCCCGGCCCGTGGCATCGGTCCCGGTGTGCCGTTCAGTTGCACCGTCGGCAGCGTGTTGATCACTCCCAGAGCATCGGGACCGAGCGCTCGGATACCGTACGCGCGCGCCAGGTTGATGATCTGGTGGTTGTCCCCGGCGGCGTAATCCGTCCCGGTCAGCACCACAATGCCGTGCACTCCCTTGTGCGCCGCATCGATGACCACAGCTCCTAGTTGGCTGGTCGGCACCGACACGAGTGCCAAGTCCAGCCGACCCGGGAGCGCGCCGATCGATGACGCATTGCTGATGCCTGCAACCTCGCGACCATCGGTGGCAACCGCCGCTACCTCACCGCGAAAGCCACCCCGCAGCATGGAATCGATCAAGCCTTGCATCCGGTCACCGTTGCCGTACACCACGATCCGTTCCGGCGTCAGCAGCCGCCGCACAGAGGCACTCTCCGCACGATGTTCGCGACGCTCCATCACACCGACCGATGTGTCGGTGGGCAAGATCGGGAACTCGACGGCGAGTACGCCATCCTCGATGCCCTTGGAGACGCGGTACCCAGCGTCCGCAAACACCTTGGCCATCCGCCGGTTCGCCGGCAACACCTCGGCGACGAAGCGGGTGATTTCGCGCTCGCGGGCGGCTTGGGCCAGATGCTCCAACAGCAGCTGCGCGATGCCGCGGCCCTGATGAGCGTCCTCGATGAGGAAGGCGACCTCGGCATGATCATCTTCGATCCGGTCGTAACGGCCGACCGCGATCATGTCATCGCCGAGGGTGATGATGAAGGCCACTCGATCCACGTAATCGACCTCGGTGAACCGTTTGACGTCACGATCACTCAGTCGCGGATAGGGAGCAAAGAAACGCAGATATTTGGACTCCGGAGAAACTCGATCGTAGAAGGCGACCAGCCGGTCGGCGTCTGACGGCCGGATCGGCCGCAGATGGGCAACCCCGCCGTCGGAAAGCAGCACGTCCGCTTCCCATTCTCGTGGGTATCCGGGAGGGTCGCCTTCCACATCGGAACGGGCCTGGCCTGCAGACACGGGCAAAAGCCTACGCACAAAAACGAAGTAGGCGGCGTCGCGATGCGCGGCTCCAGGGCGAACATCGCACGAGCGGAGCGAGCCATTGGCAGAGCGAGCCCGGCGAGCGACGCAATCTAACGCAATAGTGTCGGGCCATGGCCGACTTCGTTGCTGCAATCGACCAAGGTACGACAAGCACCCGCTGCATGATCTTTGATCACTCGGGCCGCGAGGTCGGCAAGTACCAGCTCGAGCACGAGCAAATCCTGCCTAGGGCGGGTTGGGTGGAGCACGATCCCGTCGAAATCTGGCAACGCACTCAACAGGTCGTGAAGCAAGCCATGCAAGAACGGGGCCTGGCTGCCGGTGATCTTGCTGGCCTCGGCATCACCAATCAGCGGGAAACGACCGTGGTATGGGATCCGACCACCGGCAAGCCGTACGGGAATGCGATCGTCTGGCAGGACACCCGCACCGACAAGATCGCTGCCGCCCTTGATCGAGACGGTCGAGGGGACGTGATCAGGCAGCGCGCCGGGCTGCCGCCGGCCACCTACTTCTCCGGCGGCAAGCTGCAGTGGATCTTGGAGAACGTCGACGGCGTACGCGCCGCCGCCGAACGCGGCCGCGCGCTCTTCGGCACCACCGACTGCTGGCTGTTGTGGAACCTCACGGGCGGCGTTGCCGGTGGTCAGCACATCACCGATGTCACCAACGCCAGCCGCACCATGCTGATGGACCTGGAAACCCTCGACTGGGATCCGGAACTGTTGAGCTTCTTCGGCATTCCCCGGTCGATGTTGCCCGCCATCCTGCCGTCCTCGCATCCAACTGCCTACCAACGCACTCGCTCCGACGGGCCGTTCGGCGGTGAGGTCACGATCAGTGGAGATCTGGGAGATCAGCACGCCGCCATGGTCGGGCAGGTGTGCCTGTCCGAAGGCGAGGCCAAGAACACCTACGGCACCGGCAACTTCTTATTGCTCAACACCGGAGAGAAGCTGTGCCGCTCGACGAACGGCCTGTTGAGCACCGTGTGCTATCAGTTCGGGGATGCCGCGCCGGTTTATGCGCTCGAGGGCTCAATCGCGGTCACCGGTTCCGCGGTGCAATGGCTGCGCGACCAGCTCCAGATCATCCGGGATGCCGCCGAGATCGAAACCCTGGCACGTCAGGTTGACAGTGCATCCCAGATGTATTTCGTCCCCGCCTTCTCCGGGCTCTTCGCACCCTATTGGCGCTCTGATGCCCGTGGCGTCATTGTCGGATTGTCCCGTTTCCATACCCGTGAGCACCTTGCCCGGGCGGCCCTGGAGGCGATCTGCTACCAGAGTCGGGATGTCGTCGAAGCCATGCAAAAGGATGCTGGCGTCCGGCTGGCGGAACTGAAGGTTGACGGTGGCGTCACCTCGAACGAGCTGTGCATGCAGATACAGGCTGACACCCTCGGTATTGAGGTGAGTAAGCCTGTGGTGGCGGAGACGACTGCGCTAGGTGCCGCGTACGCCGCTGGTCTCGCGACCGGGTTCTGGGCGTCGGCGGACGAGCTGCGCGACAACTGGCAAGAGGACCGGCGCTGGGCCCCGCAGATCAGCGAGCAGGAACGGGCCGCCGGGTACGAGGGGTGGAAGAAGGCGATCGAACGAACGCTGGACTGGGTCGAGGTCTAGCGCTAGCGACGACAAGAGGAGTAGTTGAAATGGCGACAGAGACCCAACGTCGGACCCGGGAACAACTCGGCGCGGAATCGGACCGGAATCTCGCGCTGGAGCTGGTCCGGGCGACCGAAGCCGCCGCGATCAGCTGCTCGCGGTACATGGGCTTCGGTGACAAGAACCAGGTGGATGCCGCGGCTGTGGACGCCATGCGCCCAGTGCTCGGCACGGTTCGGATGAACGGCGTCGTGGTGATCGGCGAGGGCGAGAAAGACGAAGCCCCCATGCTCTACAACGGCGAGCGGGTCGGTGACGGCTCTGGGCCGGAGTGGGACATTGCCGTCGACCCGGTCGATGGCACCACGCTGACTGCCAAGAGCCTGCCCGACGCCGTCAGCATCATCGGCGTATCTCCCCGCGGCACGATGTTCTCCCCCGGCCCCGCGGTGTACATGCAGAAGCTTGTGGTGCCTGGGTATGCCGCCAGCGATGTTGATCTTGACGCGCCGATCGCTACGAACCTCGCCAAGATCGCCGCGACGACCGATCGTGCAGTATCCGACCTTACGGTCTGCGTCCTCGATCGACCGCGGCACGCCGAGCTCGTCACCGCTATCCGCGCCGCGGGTGCCAGGATTCGATTTCTGCTCGATGGGGATGTAGCCGGTGCGATCATGGCCGTCACCCCGTCGACCGGAGTCGATCTTCTGGTGGGCGTCGGCGGAACTCCAGAAGGAGTGCTTGCCGCATGTGCGCTCCGCTGCCTGGGGGGTGAGATGTTCGGCCGTTTGATCGCGCGCAATGAGAGCGAACGGTCGGCGATTCTGGATGCTGGCTATGACCTTGATCGCACCCTGACAACAACCGATCTTGTCTCCGGCGACAATGTGTTCTTCGCCGCCACCGGCGTTACCGATGGCTCATTGCTGCGCGGCGTGCGATTTGAGAGCCACCGCATCGTGACCCACTCGCTTTCCATGCGATCTCGATCGGGCACGATCCGGCTGATCGAGGGCCGCCATGATCCGGAACGATCCTTCCTGGTCAACCCCTGACCGCGCGGATGTTCACCACCACCTCACCTCTCAGCCCTGCGGCCCGAGCGGACGCCCTCGACCGGTTAGCCGAGATGATCTCGACATCCTCGTGATAGGTGCTGGCGTCACCGGCTGCGGCTGTGCGCTCGATGCCGTGACCCGGGGGCTGCGAGTGGGACTGGTCGACGCCCGCGACTTCGCGGCTGGCACGTCGAGCCGGTCCAGCAAGTTGTTCCACGGCGGGCTGCGCTATCTCGAACAGCTCAACTTTGCCCTCGTGTTCGAGGCGCTCAAAGAGCGATCTCTGGCTCTCAACAAGCTGGCTCCGCACTTGGCCAAACCGGTGCCGTTTCTCTACCCGCTAACCCGACCCGTCATTGACCGCAGCTACGCGGGTCTCGGCATTGGCGTGTACGACCTGATGGGCGCCGGCCGCGGAGTACCACACCACCTGCGGCACCTGAGCCGGAAGCGCACGCTGGAGTCCTTTCCATCCGCGAATCGTCAGACGGTGATCGGCTCGATCAGGTTCTTCGAAGGGCTGGTCGATGACGCCCGGCACACCATGATGATCGGCCGCACTGCGGCGCACTATGGCGCCGCGGTCGCAACCAGCACCAGAGTCTTTGGCTTCCTACGCGAGGCCGACCACGTAGCCGGCGTCACGGTTCGTGATCTCGAGTCCGGCAACACGTTCACCATCCGCGCGAAGCAGACGATCAACGCAACCGGAGTATGGATCGACGAGCTGCAGCAGATGCTCGGCGGTCGTGGCCAGTTTCAGGTACGCGCCTCCAAGGGTGTGCACCTGGTCGTCCCGCGGAACCGCATCAATTCCATGACTGGGTTGATCACGCAAACGGAGAAGAGCCTGCTGTTCATCATCCCGTGGGGAAGCCATTGGATCATCGGCACGACCGACACCGACTGGCAGCTGGACCGGGCCCACCCCGCGGCCAGTCAGGCTGACATCGACTATCTGCTACGCCATGCGAACACCTTGCTGGCCGACCCCCTCACCCGAGACGACGTCATTGGTGTTTATGCCGGCCTGCGCCCCCTGCTGGCCGGCGAATCGGACTCGACGTCAAAACTCTCCCGAGAGCATGCCGTCGCCTCCCCGGTCCGTGGTCTGGTGATGATCGCGGGTGGCAAGTACACGACCTATCGGGTGATGGCCAAGGATGCCGTCGATGCGGCGGTCCGAGACTTGGATCAAAAGGTGCCCGAATCCTGCACCGAGGATGTGCCGTTGTTGGGCGCCGATGGCTATCACGCGCTGTGGAATGCACGGCCTCTATTGGTCAACGAAACCGGCCTGCGTGATCTTCAGGTCGAGCACCTGCTGAACCGCTATGGGTCCCTGTTCCCAGAGCTCCTGGAGATGATCAAATCCCGCCCCGAGCTCGCGCATCCGTTGGACGGTGCAGCGGAATATCTCAAGGTCGAGGCGATCTATGCCGCCTCGCACGAGGGTGCCCTGCACCTGGACGACATCTTGGCCCGGCGTACCCGCATCTCCATCGAAACCTGGGACCGTGGCCTTGCAGCGGCGCCCGAGGTCGCCACCCTTGTCGCTCCCATCCTGGGCTGGGGACCGGCAGATGTTGACCGTGAGGTGGAGCACTATCAAAAGCGGGTTGCCGCTGAACGCGAGTCGCAAGCACCAGCCGGACGACCTGTCGGCGGACGCCGCCCGCCTCGGCGCTCCCGACGTCCGAATGGGCCGTGTGCACTAGCTTCTGTATGTGCGCTGAGCACCATTCATCCGACACGTTCCGCAGAGCCGCACACAGATTGCGCGCTCGGCGTAAGGTCACGGCATGCCTTACACGATGACCGCGGCATGAGCGACAAACCTGCCACTGTTCGCGATCTCATCGGTGCGTATCTCGCCGAGCAGTGCACGGTGCTCATCGACTCCGAGGCCCAGCTGCGAGCCGGGGAAGACGTCGTCCACACCACGCGGGTGGCGGTACGCCGGCTACGCAGCACCATCCGGGTGTTTGCCGACCTCTTCGACCCGGCCGAAGCCGATGATCTTGAATCCGAGCTCATCTGGTGGGCGACCCTGCTCGGCGAGGTACGCGATCTGGACATCCTGGCCGAGCGGCAAGCTGCCCTGCTTGCCGCGCTGCCGCCTGAGCTGATGCTTGGTCCGGTGTCATCGACGATCCAGACCGAGCTGGCTACTCGGCGCAAGCGCGCGACCGATGACCTGACTCGATGCGTTGAACTCCGAGCGTTACCGCAAGCTGATCGGCCTGATCCACCACTGGCGAAGCGATCCGCCCTTCACCGCAGCCGCCGATTCACCCACGGACGCGATCGAGGCCGCCATCAAGACGGCGAAGAAGAAGGCGCGCAAGCGGCTCTCCACGGCAGTCGCGGTGCGGCAGGCCGAAGAACCCTCTGACGAGCTGTTTCATCGCGCGCGCAAGGCGTCCAAGCGCTATCGCTATGCGGTAGAGGCTGCTGCGCCGGTCTGGGGACCCAAGGCCGACAAGATCGTCGCGCAGCGGAAGGACCTACAAGACCTGCTGGGAAGTCATCAGGATGGCATCGTCAGCGCAGCCTTCCTCCGTGAGCTCGGCGCCCGGGTCGGCATCCGATCAGGTCAGAATGGGTTCAGCTACGGAATCCTTTACGCGCGTGAGGCCGCCTCTGGCGACGCATTGCTGGATGAGCTCAAACCCTTCCTCTAGAGAGGAGGATCCGCGTTTCTATGGCCAAAACACCCGCACCACCTGAGGACGAATTCACCGAACGAATCGTCGACATCGACGTCTCCTCAGAGATGCAGACCAGCTTCCTGGAATACGCGTATTCGGTGATCTACTCCCGGGCATTGCCCGACGCCCGGGATGGCCTCAAGCCCGTGCAGCGCCGGATCTTGTACTCCATGGACGAGATGGGCGTACGGCCGGACCGCTCACACGTCAAGTGCGCCCGAGTCGTCGGTCAAGTCATGGGTCAGTATCATCCGCACGGCGATACAGCGATCTACGACGCCCTGGTCCGCCTGGCCCAGCCGTGGAGCGTGCGACTGCCCCTCATCGACGGCCACGGCAATTTCGGATCGCTCGACGACGGTCCGGCCGCCATGCGCTACACCGAATGCCGGATGGCGACGGCTGCGGCGGCGATGACCGATGGTCTGGACGAGGACACCGTTGACTTCAAGCCGAACTATGACGGCAAGGACGTCGAGCCAACAGTGCTCCCTGCGGCCTTCCCCAACCTGCTCGTCAACGGCGCGACGGGAATCGCTGTTGGAATGGCCACCAACTGCCCACCGCACAACTTGGTAGAAGTCGTCCAGGCCCTGCGGCATTTGATCAAGCATCCGGACGCCGACATCGATGAACTGATGCGCTTCGTACCCGGACCGGATCTGCCCAGTGGCGGCAAGATCATCGGACTGGACGGCATTCGGGACGCCTATCACACGGGAAAGGGATCCTTCCGGATGCGCGCGACCGCCCGGATCGAGCAGGTCCACCCGCGTCGGAAAGGCATCGTGATCACCGAGCTGCCGTACCTGATCGGCCCGGAACGGGTGATCGAACAAATCAAGAATCTCGTCAACGCTCGCAAACTGCAGGGCATCGCCGATGTCAAGGACCTCTCGGACCGGGCGAATGGAACGCGCCTAGTGATCGAGATCAAGAGCGGTTTCAATCCCGACGCGATCTTGGAGCAGCTCTACAAGCTGACCAAGATCGAGGACAACTACGCCATCAACGCCGTCGCTCTGGTTGACGGCCAGCCACGTACCTTGACGCTGCGCGATCTGCTGACTGTTTACCTCGGGCATCGCTACGACGTCACCCGCCGCCGCACCGACTTTGCCCGCCGGAAAGCTCAGGAGCGCCTGCACCTTGTCGAAGGCCTATTGGTGGCGATTCTCGACATCGACGATGTGATCGCGATCATCCGTGGCTCCGACGACACCGCCCAAGCCCGTTCCCGGCTGATGGAGGTGTTCGAGTTGTCGGAGACCCAGACCAACTACATTCTTGAGATGCCGCTGCGTCGGCTCACTCGATTCAGTCGGATCGAGCTTGAGACCGAGCGGGGCAAGCTGGAGACGACCATCGCTGAGCTCACCGAGATCTTGGAGAATCCCGAGCAGCTCCGCACCCTGGTTAGCAATCAACTTGCCGAGATCGCTCAACAGCACGGCACACCGCGCCGCACGATCTTGCTAGCAGCCAGCGGCGTTGCGACCACGGCAGCAACTGCTCCGCTGGAGGTTGCAGACGATCCCTGCTGGGTGTTGCTCTCCTCCGCGGGTCTGCTGGCGCGAACCGCCTCCGCCCAGCCGATCCCACCGGTCGGCGCCCGAGCCAACCACGATGTCATGGTGTCCAAGATCATTGCTACGGCACGTGGTAGCTGCGGTCTGATCACCAGTGCCGGTCGATTGATCAAGATCAGCGCGCTGGATCTCCCAACCGTGCCCAGCACTGCGCACGCGCCGAACCTCCAGGGCGGCACCCATGTCAGTGAGCTGGTCACCCTGGATGCGGGAGAGAAAGTGCTCTGTCTGACGACGCTGGCCGATGATTCACTCGGCCTCGCGCTCGGCACGGCTCGCGGGGTCGTCAAGCGGGTCAATCCCGAGATCCTCGGCAAGGATTCGTGGGAAGTCATCCGCCTCGAGGCCGGCGACCGGGTCGTGGGCGCCGTCGAGCTCACCGCTGCGGCGGCCGAGCTGGTCTTCGTCACCAATGACGCCCAACTCCTGCACTTCCCCGCCACCGCCGTACGACCACAGGGCCGCTCGGGCGGTGGCATGGCCGGCATCAAGCTCGGCATCGGCGCGAGTGTCGTCTATTTCGGGGCTGTGTCGGCAACGGAGGTGGTCGTTGCGACGGTCTCTGGCACATCGCGCGCCCTCCCGGGAACAGACGCCGGATCTGCCAAGGTCACCGGCTTCGGGAATTATCCGGCCAAAGGGCGGGCGACTGGCGGGGTACGCTGCCATCGGTTCCTCAAAGGCGAGGATGCTGTGCTGCTCGCTTGGGTGGGGCCAGCGCCGGCCATCGCCGCAGCGCCCAGTGGCAGTCCCGTACCGCTGCCGGCCGCTGACGCCCGGCGCGACGGGTCAGGAACCCCCAGCAGCCAGCCCATCGCGGCGATTGGATCGGCCGCGGCGGGCTAAACAACCCGCACGTGGAGGCCGATACGCATGGAGCACGCAGCTGAAGACCGGCCCGACAGCGTAACGGAGACGGACCACGCCTTCGACGATCTGCTGGCAAACAACAAGATGTTCGCCGAGAGCTTTGATCAGCACGGTTTCGACGGGATAGCCCATGCGGGGGTGCTCGTCGTCACCTGCATGGACTCTCGAATCGTGCCGCTCGAGATGCTCGGTCTGACCTTCGGCGATGCCAAGATCATCAGGACGCCAGGTGCTCGCGTTACGACTTCTGCACTTGCTGGCTGCATCGCAGGCGTTCATCTGCTCAACGTCAACCGCATCATGGTGATCCCGCACAGCCATTGTGCGATGGCAGCAGCCGATGACGATGTGATCATCGAGCGGATCCGGAACGCCAGCGGCGCCGATGCCTCCTGGGTACGGTTCGGCGCATCGGCTGACCAACGCCGCACTCTGCATCGTGATGCCGAGAAGCTCCGGAATCACCCGCTGATCGGCGATCGAGCAGTTGTGGGCGGGTTCTACTACGACGTCGACACCGGGCTCCTGGAACGCTGGGACTAGCTCCTTCTCGCCGAATTGTCAGCGCCGCTGGTCGTCATAACTACCACCCATGCCTGACAAAGTGGCTCTTGGTACCTGCGGTGGGGCAATGCGGGACACGCCGGTGAGGCGGATGCGGTGATTTAGGGGTCGGGGTCCTCAGGATCGGGAACGACCAAGTACCCCGCTCCACGAGGACCCCGACGATGCCTGAGCCTACGTCGTGCGCCGGCTGCTGCGTGCGCACCGGAACCTACTGTGATCGCTGTGATCTGCTGGTCGGCCTGCCCGGTCTGCACGTCATCAAGGTCGTCGACGGCGCTGATCGTTTGACCGTGACGGTGGAGTCGCCGCCAGCGCCAGCGGGTTGCCCAGTGTGTGGGGTGATCGCCACCAGCGCTGGCCGGCGCACGGTGGTGTTGGCCGATGCGCCGTGTTTTGGTCGGCCGGTTCGGGTGTTGTGGCGGAAACGGACCTGGCGGTGCCGCGAAGCTGTCTGTTCCGGCAGATCCTTCACCGAGCAAGACGAGCGGATCTGCCGGCCGCGGGGCTTGTTGACGATCCGAGCGTGCTGGTGGGCGATCGGACAGCTCCGGGCCGAGCATGCCTCGGTCCACGGGCTGGCTCGCCAGCTCGGGACGACATGGCGGACATTGTGGCGCAGCATCCGGCGATGCTGACGCAGCTGGCTGACGATCGTCCAGATTCGACGCTGTCCCCAGCCTGGGCCTCGACGAGCACGTCGGCATCACCTCGCGAGCGCAACGTGGTCCTCACGCCTTTACCGGCTTGGTCGATCTGACCCGTGACCAGCACGGACCGGTCCGGGCACGGCTGCATCGTCCTGGTTCCCGGAATCCGGGAAGGTCTTCGCCGACTGGCGGAATACTTCGCGTCGAGGCGTTCCGGAAGCGGGTCCAGGTCGCCACCTTGGACCCGTTCCACGGTCCTACTAGAACGCCATCGACGACCAACTCGCCGACGCCATCTCCGTCCTCGACGCCTTCCACGTGGTGAAGCTCGGCGGCCAGGCCGTCGACGAAGTCCGCCGCCGAGTCCAACAAGCCATCAACGGGCAACGGGGCCGCAAGGGCGACCCGCTCTACGGCATCCGGAACCTGCTGCGCTGCGGCCAGGAGCGGCTCACCGACCGCCAGCAGATCCGATTGGCGAAGGCCATCGACGCCGATGAACGACACCTCGAAGTGTTCGTGGCCTGGCAGTGCGCCCAACAACTACGGCAGGTCTACCACCAGACAACCAGCGCCGAGGGCCGACGGCTCGCGACCAAGATCATCGACAGCTTCCCCAGCTGCCCGATCCCCGAGATAGCCCGTCTAGGCCGGACCTTGAAACGCTGAGCGGACAGTACGGGATTCTGCCAAGTCCCGGCCCGTCACTTGAGCGCGCGAACGCTGAAGCTGACTACTGAGTTAGGCGTCGATCGTGGCGGCGTCGAGCGCGTACGCGCCATCGATGATGAATTCCTTACGCGGACCCACATCGTTGCCCATCAGCATCTCGAAGGTGGTCTCGGCGATCAGGCCGTCGTCCACCGTCATGCGGCGCAGCGTACGGTGCCGGGGATTCATCGTCGTCTCGGCCAGCTGGTCGGCGTCCATCTCGCCAAGCCCCTTGTAACGCTGTGGCTCCTTGAAGTTCAGACCCTTCTTGGTGAGCTCAGCTGCCTTTCGCTGGTACTCCGCATCGGAGTAGGTGTAGACGTATTTCTCCTGACCCTTGCGGGGATTCGTCAGCTCGAAGCGATGCAGCGGCGGCACGGCGGTAAAGACCCGACCGGCATCGACCAGTTGACGCATGTATCGGAAGAAGAGAGTGGCCAGCAGGCAACGAATATGGGCACCGTCGGAGTCGGCGTCGGCCATGAAGATGATCTTGCCGTAGCGCACTGTTTCGATGTCGAAGCTGCGGCCTGAGCCGGCGCCGACAACTTGGATGATCGAGGCACATTCCGCGTTCTTCAGCATGTCGCCGATCGACGCCTTCTGGACGTTGAGGATCTTTCCCCGGATCGGCAGCAAGGCCTGGAACTCGGAGTTCCTGGCCAGTTTTGCCGTACCGAGTGCCGAGTCGCCCTCGACGATGAACAGCTCCGAGCGGTCGACGTCATTGCTGCGGCAGTCGACGAGCTTGGCCGGCAGCGAGGATGACTCCAGGGCATTCTTACGGCGCTGGGCCTCTCGATGCTGCCGGGCAGCGACCCGAGTCCGCGACGCGCCGACAACCTTCTCCAGGACCGCGCGAGCCTGTGCCCTGGTCGCCGCCCTGGTGGAGGAGAGAAATCTGGCGAGCTCGCGTTCCACCACCCTGGTCACCAGCCGTGACACGGCAGGCGTACCGAGCACCTCTTTGGTCTGACCCTCGAACTGCGGCTCAGCCAGTCGTACGGTGACGACTGCAGTCATGCCTTCCAGTACGTCTTCCTTCAGGACCTCGTCGCCGTTCTTGAGCAGCCGGGTGTTGTGCAGCGCATTGCTGAATGCCCTGGTCAGTCCACGTTCGAAGCCAGTTATGTGGGTGCCACCTTTGGGCGTTGCGATGATGTTCACGAATGAGTGGGTCCGGGTGTCGTAGCCATCTCCCCAACGAACGGCGACGTCGATGTCGAGGTCTCGCTCAACGTCTGCGGGCTCCATGTGACCTTCGTCGTCCAGCATCGGCACAGTCTCGGTAAATCGATCGGTGCCGCGCAGTCGGATGACGTCGGTGATGGGTTGATCAGGTGCCAGGAACTCGCAGAACTCCGAGATGCCGCCGCTGTGACGGTAGGTCTCTTCGATGACCTCTTCGGCGCGGGCGTCGATGACATGGAGCGCCAGTCCGGGCACCAGAAAGCTTGTCTGCCGTGCGCGATCCTGCAGATCCCGCAACGAGAGCTGCGCGTCGTGCAGAAAGATCTGCCGATCGGGCCAATAGGTGACTCGAGTTCCGGTCGCCCCTTTGGCCACCCGACCGCTCTTGCGCAGCGGACCTCCTGCGGTGAATTTCGCGGTTGGCCCCGGGCCGTCGAATGTCCCCGGGACACCGCGGCGGAACGACATGGCCCAGGTTGCGGAATTACGGTCGACTTCGACATCGAGCCGACTAGCCAAGGCGTTGACGACCGAGGAACCCACGCCGTGTAGCCCGCCGGTCGCGTTGTAAGACCCGGCGCCAAACTTGCCACCCGCGTGCAGCTTGGTAAAGACGACCTCGACCCCGGACAGGCCGGTACGCGGTTCGAGGTCCACTGGGATACCGCGACCCTGATCTCGTACCGTGATGCCGCCATCGGCGCGCAGTGTGACAAAGATCTCCTTGCCGTAGCCGCCCAGCGCCTCGTCGACAGCATTGTCGATGATCTCCCACAGGCAGTGCATCAGCCCTCTGGTATCTGTGGAGCCGATGTACATAGCAGGCCGTTTCCGGACCGCCTCGAGCCCCTCCAACACCAAGAGGTGCCGCGCCTCGTAATCACGGCTTTCCGTTGCAGGGCTGGCAGTTGGCACGGGCTGAGAGTACCTCGCGGCGGCCGTCTGACGGCGCACCACGAGCGGCCAATCCGCTGCTGTGTCGAACAACGAAACTTTCACAACAAGACCATGACATCTGACCGGCAACGCGAGGATTCACAGGATTCGTTACACAACGGTCATTGGCACGAGACCCAGAACCGGAACAATCAGACGCAGACGAGATGTTGAGATATGCGAAGTGTGTATCGCCGACACGATGCACGCCTCGGATCAGAAAGATCATCTGACCAGAACATCAAATCGTCAGGAAGCGAGGCCCAGCGTGAACACTCCCGTTATCGAAGGTCCCGCATTGAACGCCTCGGATCGTTGCGATCGGTGTGGCGCGCAAGCATATGTTCGAGTCACCATGGCCAGCGGATTCGAGCTCCTGTTCTGCTCACACCACGGCAAGGAGCATGCGGACAAGCTCAAGCAAGTGGCACTCACCATCCACGACGAGTCGCAGCGGATCGGCTAACCGGTCCCCGCAGGCAGTTCAGCCGGCCGCCACCCAGTTTCCAGCCAAGGTGGTGGCCGGTCTGTTTGCCCGGGTCGTACCTTAATCGAGATAGTCGCGGAGCACTTGGGAGCGGGACGGGTGGCGCAGCTTACTCATCGTCTTGGACTCGATCTGGCGGATCCGTTCCCGAGTCACGCCATACACCTTGCCGATCTCGTCGAGCGTTTTGGGCTGACCATCAGTCAGCCCGAAGCGCATCGATACCACTCCGGCTTCCCGCTCGCTCAGGGTGTCAAGCACGTCATGTAACTGCTCCTGAAGCAGGGTGAAGCTCACCGCATCCGCAGGTACGACCGCCTCCGAGTCCTCGATCAGATCGCCAAACTCGGAGTCGCCGTCTTCGCCCAGCGGTGTGTGCAAGGAGATCGGCTCGCGCCCGTACTTCTGAACCTCGACGACCTTCTCCGGGGTCATGTCAAGCTCGCGCGCGAGTTCTTCCGGTGTCGGCTCCCGGCCCAGATCCTGCAGCATCTGCCGCTGCACCCGGGCAAGCTTGTTGATCACCTCGACCATGTGTACCGGGATGCGGATCGTACGCGCTTGGTCGGCCATCGCCCGAGTGATCGCCTGCCGAATCCACCACGTCGCGTACGTGGAGAACTTGTAGCCCTTGGTGTAGTCGAATTTCTCGACCGCCCGGATCAAGCCGAGGTTGCCCTCCTGAATGAGGTCGAGGAAAAGCATTCCGCGCCCGGTGTAGCGCTTGGCCAGCGAAACCACCAATCGGAGGTTGGCCTCCAGGAGGTGGTTCTTGGCACGACGGCCGTCTTCGGCGATCCATTCATAGTCGTCGTGTTTGGTCGCCTTGATCTTGGTTTGTTCGTCATTGATTTTCTCGTCAGCGAACAGTCCGGCTTCGATGCGCTTCGCGAGCTCGACTTCCTGCTCGGCATTCAGTAGCGCAACCTTGCCGATCTGCTTCAAGTAGTCCTTGACAGGATCAGCCGTGGCGCCGGCGGCCATCACCTGCTGCTCGGGCTCGTCGGCGTCGTCAGCCTCCGACAGCGTGAAGCCCTCGTCCTCGGCCAGTTCCTCTTCGAGCTTCGCCTCTTCAGCCGGCTCGAACGCCGACTCGTCGACGTCGTCCAAGCTCCGCTTCTTGCCGACTGTGAGGACGACCTCCTCAGTCTCCAGATCGACGACGACGTCGGCGGTCAACGGCTCCGCCTCAAGATCGACATCCAGCTGCTGAAGAGCGACCTCGTCAAGCTCGACGTCTGCTGCCTCCGGATCAACAGCGTCAGGATCGACGACCGCCGGCTCAGTCGTCGGTGAGATCTCGTCAGAGATCACTGACTCATCGCTGACTGGCGGCGGCGGGGGTGCTGCAGCCTTCTTCGCCCGGGGGCCATCGACAGACGTCAACGGCGCCTTCTTGGCTGGAGCTTTCTTGGCCTGAACTGACTTGGCTGGCGCGGCCTTCTTGATCGGAACGCTTTCTTGCCGTGCCCGGCTTGTGGACGCAGCCACCGCGCGGGATGATCTCTGCAGTTTGGAGGGGGGTGTCACAAAGAGCCTCTCGGACTGACCTGGCGGAACAAGGGCAAGCAACGCCCACTGGATGTCAATAGGCGCTCCACCCGGTATTCTGACACGGATCTCCAAACCCTCCCGTCCGACTGAGATTCGTGTCGCGAATGCGGACGGAGCCATCAAGCACCGGATCGCGCGCCGCCGTGCTGAGAAGAAACGAGCGGAGCAATTTATACGGCTTCGGGCCCAGCTTTCACAGCAAGGACTGGGCAGGCGGCGTCAAGCAGCACTCGCTGGGCATTGTTGCCCAACAGCAACTTGCCGACCGGGGACCGGCGCCGCAGTCCGATCACGATGAAGTCGGCTTCAGTGGTCTCGGCTATTCTGAGCAGCTCCTCGGCGGAGTCATGGACATCCGTGGTTCTGATCTCGTAGCTGACTCCCGAAGCGGTCAGCTCCTCAGCCAGCCCGGGAGCATCCACATCGGGCGAGGTGTCGAGCACGACAACCGCCGCTTCGCGCAATCTCGCCTCGCTCAATGCGCGCTTCAAGGCCGCGCGGCCCTCCGGCCGCGAGGAATAGCCGACTACGATGACTGGCTTGGCCGGCGCGGGCAGCGACGAGGTAACCAGCTCGGTCTGTGACACTCAGTTCACCTCCCAGGTGTGGACCGGTTCGTTGCTGTGCATGTGCGGCAGATAGCTGGAGAGCATCCCCTGCAACGCCTCCTGCCTCGATGCGCCAGCCTGTTCACGCCGCGCCACCTCCGCGACCTGCCAGGTAGATCCATTGGCCGTACGCAAGCAGCGCCGTTCGATGATGTCGAGCAGCCGACCGATCTCAACCTCGTCCGCCTCCCATTGACGCAGGCCCTCCGCCGCCATCGGCAAGAGCTTGCGAACCACGAGTTCTGCGACGTGCACCTGACCCACCTGAGGCCAGTAGACCTCGGCGTTGATGCCGTGCCGGATGCCGGACACAAAGTTCTCCTGGGCAGCCTGGAAGGACATTTGCGTCCAGATCGGGCGTTCCTCATCGGCCAACGCACGCACCAGCCCCGCAAAGAAGGCGGCATTTGCCATGGTGTCCACGACCGTCGGCCCCGCCGGCAGCACCCGGTTCTCTACGCGGAGGTGTGGGGTGCCATCGCTGATGTCGTACACGGGCCGGTTCCAGCGGTAGACGGTGCCGTTGTGAAGCCGCAGCTCGTCCAGATGTGGCACACCGCCCTGGTCCAGGACGGCGACTGGATCCTCGTCAGAGCTGATCGGCAACAGCGCCGGAAAATACCGCGAGTTCTCCTCGAAGAGATCGAAGATCGAGGTGATCCAGCGCTCGCCAAACCACACCCGTGGGCGTACACCCTGAGCCTTCAGCTCGTCGCTGCGCGTATCGGTGCTCTGCTCGAACAGCGGGATGCGGGATTCGGACACCAACTGCTTGCCGAACAGGAACGGCGAATTGGCCCCGAGGGCGACCTGTACGCCGGCGATCGCCTGGGCCGCATTCCAGTAGCCCGCAAAGTCATCGGGGCTTACCTGCAGATGCACCTGGGTCGAGGTGCACGCGGCCTCCGGCATGATCGTGTTGGAGACCATCGCCAGGCGTTCCACGCCATCGATGATGATCTCCAGATCTTCGCCACGTGCGGCGAAGATCTGCTGGTCGAGCATCGAGTAGCGCGGATTCTCGCTGACACTGTCCAATGTCACATGGTGCGGCATCAGAGTCGGCAAGAATGCCGATCATCACCAGCTGAGCGCCGATCTCCTTGGCACGCGGATCTGCGTCATTCAGCGACTTTCGCACCGATTGCTCGAAGTCGGAGAAGCCGAAATCGGCTAGCCGGCGCGGATCGACATTGATCTCAATGTTGAAGCGGCCAAGCTCGGTCTGGAACGAGGGATCTGCAATGGCCGCCAGCACCTCAGCGTTGCGCATGAGCCGGCTGACAATCCATGTCCACCAGATTGAGCTCGATCTCCAGACCCGCCATTGGCCGCTCGAAGTCGAATCGAGACTCGGTGAGCATCCGGGCCAGCACATCCAGGCCCTTGCGAACCTTGTCTCGGTGACGCTTGCGGTCCTCCCGCGTGAACTCTGTGGCGTCGACCTCAGCTCCCATGGGGCTATCCTCACGCATCGTCGCCGTTGCGGGAACACTACGCTCGTGCTCCATGTACGCTCGCGCTTCCCTCGCCTCCCCCGCACCCGTCGCCAAGCGGCGACCGATCACCCGTGTCCATCACGGTGACGTGTTTGTCGACCCCTACGAATGGCTGCGCGACAAGGACGATCCGGAGGTGATCAGCTACCTGGAAGCAGAGAATGCCTACACCGAAGCGCAAACGGCCCACCTCTCGGAGCTCTCGGACGCAATCTTTGGCGAGATCAAGGCCCGCACCAAGGAAACCGACCTCAGTGTGCCGACCTATACCTCCCATCCAGGTGGAGATGCCTACTGGTACTACGTACGGACGGTGGAGGGATCGGAGTATCCGATCTACTGCCGGGTCGTCGCGAACGATCGCGCGACGTTGCCGGATCCTGAACATGAGATCAGCGGCGAGGAGGTTCTGCTCGACGGCAATCGTGAGGCGGAAGGGCACGAGTTCTTCGCCCTCGGCGCGCTCAGTGTGTCCCTCGACGGACGACTGCTCGCGTACTCGATCGACCTGACAGGCGCTGAGCGGTTCACGATCATGATCAAGGACCTGGTATCAGGTGAGCTGCTTGCTGATCAGATCGACGACACCGCATACGGGGTCGCGTGGGCGAAGAACAGTCACCTGTTTTACACCAGGGCGGATGAAGCCTGGCGGCCGTACGTCATCCTGCGGCATCGGCTGGGCGACGACCCGTCGCAAGATGTCGAGGTGTTGACCGAGTCTGACGAGCGTTACTGGCTGAGTGTCGACGCAAGCCGCGATGATCGCTGGATCATCATCGGTGCCGGAAGCAAGATCACCTCAGAATTCCGGCTGCTCAGCACCGATGATCCCGAGGGTGAGCCTCGTATCGTCGCGCCGCGACGGCAGGGGGTTGAGTACGACATCGAGCCCGCCGGTGATCGGCTGCTGATCGTGCACAACGATGGCGCCGAAGATTTCGAGCTCGCAGAGGCGCCGCTCGACGCCACCAGTCACACCGAGTGGAGGCCGGTCATTCCGCACCGCCAGGGTGTCCGGATCCTGTCAGTCAGCGCGTACGCCAGCCATGCCATCGTCTCGCTGCGACGGGATGGGCTGACCGCCTTGCATGTGATGCCGCGGGATGCGGGAGGCGACCTGCAGGATGGCTCCGACCTTGCCTTCGACGAGCCGCTCTACGTGGCGTACGCGCCCGGTGAGTCTGAGTACGAAACCCCGACCATCAGGGTTGGTTACGCCTCGATGTTGACTCCTGACTCGATCTACGACTATCACCTGACCACCGGTGAACTGACCTTGCTGAAACGCACCCCGGTGCTGGACGACCCGCGGTTTGGCCCATATCAACCCGAGAACTACATCCAAGAACGTGGCTGGGCTACCGCCCCGGACGGCACCCAGGTGCCACTGTCGATCGTGCGTAGGGCCGATGTCCCGCTAGACGGCTCGGCCCCCGCCATGCTCTACGGATACGGCGCGTACGAGGCATCCATGGACCCCAGCTTCTCCGTCCCGCGGCTCTCGCTGCTCGACCGTGGCATCGTCTATGCCATTGCCCACATCCGAGGCGGGGGCGAGCTTGGTCGGAGCTGGTACGAGCATGGCAAGACGCTCACCAAGAGGAACACCTTCACCGACTTCATCGCTTGCGCGGACCATCTCCTGGAGCAGGGATACACATCAGCCGACCGGTTGGCCGCGCGCGGTGGGAGCGCCGGAGGCCTACTGATGGGTGCCGTGGCCAACCTCGCCCCAGAGAAGTTCCACGCCATCCATGCCGCGGTACCCTTCGTCGACGCGCTGACCACCATCCTCAATCCTGATCTGCCGCTTACCGTGATCGAGTGGGAAGAGTGGGGAGATCCGCTGCACGACGCCGAGGTCTACGCGTACATGAAGTCCTATACGCCATATGAAAATGTCAGCTCGATCGACTATCCGGCCATTCTGGCCACCACGAGCCTCAACGACACCCGCGTTTTCTACGTCGAACCAGCCAAATGGGTCGCCGCTCTGCGGCATCTCGCGACCAACTCGGACAAACGTCAGATCTTGCTCAAGACCGAGATGGTGGCCGGCCATGGCGGCGTGAGCGGACGCTACAAGAGCTGGCGGGAACTGGCCTTCGAGTACGCCTGGATCGTGAGCGAGATAACGCGCGAAGGCTGAGCGGTTTCGGGAATTCCCGGCCACTCTGTGACCGTTTTATTTGAGTTACTCGAGCAGGCGCGTATCACCGCGGCTGAGCGGGTAATGCATCCACAAACGACCGTTGCTTCGAACCATTAGTGCACGCTGACGAACTCGACCGCGGGGGCAAAAACCGCTCGGGGTTACCCCCGAGTAGGTCTCAGGGATTCTTCAGGGCAACCGAGGAATCCAAATCGGTACCTGACGCGTTCTGGATTGTGAAGGTAACGAAAGGGGCCCACTGTGGCAACAACTACTCGTTCGCGAGTATCCGAAGGCATCGATGGCAAAGATGCAGTCGGCTTATATCTGGAAGGCATCGCCAAGACTCCGTTGCTGACCGCTGAGGAGGAAGTTGAGCTCGCGAAGACGATCGAAATTGGTCTTTACGCCGAGCACGTCCTCTCCGGCGATGTGACGCTTGCCGAGCGTGGAAAACATGCCAAGCGGCCGAGCAAGGCCGAACTGGAGTTCTTGGTTGACGAAGGCCGTCGGGCAATGCAGCATTTTGTGACCGCCAACCTACGTTTGGTGGTCTCTGTTGCTCGCAAGTACGGCCGGTCTCAGATGCCCCTTTTGGATCTGGTCCAAGAAGGTAATACGGGCCTTATCCGAGCGGTAGAGAAGTTCGACTACACCAAGGGTTTCAAGTTCTCGACCTACGGCACATGGTGGGTGCGGCAGTCCATCAGCCGCGGGATCGCCCAACAGGGCCGCATTGTTCGACTTCCGGTACATGTTGCCGAGCAGGTCAATCAGGTAGGTGCAGTACGCAGGACGCTGGAGCGGCGACTCGGGCGCGATCCCGAGATCGAAGAGATCGCCATCGAAATGGATCTCGAGCCTGAGCGTGTCCTTGACCTGATGCGCTACGGCCGCGACCATGTGAGCCTCGATGCGCCTGTCGAGGAAGGCGGCGACACCGCTCTTGGCGATCTGATCGCCCGCGAGCCGATGCCAGGTCCGGACGAGGTGTTCCTCGACGCCGAAGAGCACGCCCGGTTGGAGGACATGCTCGCCTCTCTGGACGAGCGTTCCGCCGACGTCGTACGCCGCCGTTACGGACTCATTGACGGCCGTCAAGCCAAGCTCGCCGATATCGGTGCGATCTGGGGAATCACCGCAGAGCGCGTCCGTCAGATCGAGCGTCATGCCATTGCCAAGCTGCGGGGTAAGTCGGTCCTGGCTGCGTAACCCCCGCACAGCGGGACCTCACAGCGACCTACCAGCAGCCCAAAGGGCGATCCGGATTCCCCCTCCGGATCGCCCTATTTATTTGAGGCTCGCGGATCACTTCGTCGCGTAGCTTCTGTTCGCTCAGGGCTTGCGGAGGGGGCGGATGAGGCCTTCTTGGGCAACGCTGGAGACCAGGATGCTGTTCTGGAACAGGCGGGCGGTTGCCAAGCCGAGGCCGCTCGAGGCAGACGGTGAGATTTGGTCGTAAAGCAGCCACTCGTCAGCACGAAACGGCCGGTGAAACCACATGGCGTGGTCGATGGAGGCTACATGCACATTCAGCCCGATAAAGACGTTATGTGGCACCGTCGTGACACCCAGCAAAGTCAGATCACTGGCGTACGCCAACGCCGCCTGATGGAGCCGGCGGTCATCGGGCAACCTGCCCTTGGCGCGGACCCAGACGCGGGAATGTGCCGGATGACGTGGGTTCACGAGAGCGCCACCGGTCCGAGAGTCACCGACGTAGCGCACGTCGAGTGCTCCCCACTCATGCTCCCAGAACGAGACTGGCCGACCTGATGCCTTGAACAGCACCTCCCCCAGGGTCGGACAATCCTCGGGAGCTGGAACGTCGTCCGGCACCGGATCAAGGTGCTCGAAACCCTCCTCCATCTCGTGGAAGGAGCTCGACAGATAGAAGATCACCTTGCCACCTTGCCGAGCGACGACCCGCCGCGATGAGAATGAACCACCGTCGCGCACTGGCTCGACGTCGTAGACGATGGCAATGTCGGTCCGCCCGGGAAGCAGAAAATAGGCGTGCAGGGAATGCAGCACTCGGGAGACCGGCACGGTCCGGGCGGCGGCGATGAGTGCCTGGGCCAGCACTTCGCCGCCGAAGACTCGCTGCAGCTGAGTGTTTGGCTGCCGTGCCCGAAACAGTCCGATCTCGATCTCCTCCAGGTCCAACAGATCGATGAGCTCGACAAGGGACTGAGGCACGACAGGAGCTTAGTGGTCTCGGTCCCGCCACGTTTGTTACAGGTGAGCCGTTGCCGGCCGGCCGATGACGATGGTCGCATCCAGCTCGTCGGAGCTGACCACGTGGGCCACCAACCCATAACGTTCGAAGGCGGTCACGCTTCCAGCCGCCTGGTTGCGACTGGTCTCTACCAGCAGATGTCCGTGCGGGGCAAGCCAGTGCGTCGCGCCTGCGGCGATTCGCCGATGCACGTCAAGCCCGTCCGCACCGCCGTCGAGCGCGACCCGGGGCTCGTAGAGGCGAGCTTCCGGCGGCATCAGCGCGATCGATTCAGTCGGCACATAGGGCGCGTTGGCGAGCAGCAGGTCGACCCGACCAGACAGTGACGGTGGCAGTGGGTCATAGAGGTCACCTTCGAAGACGGAGGCTGGCGGGGTGACGTCGACCAGGTTCCGGCGGGCGCATCGGACCGCAGCCGGATCAATATCGGTGGCGTAGAGCTCGACTCCCTGCAGTGTCGACGGCCAGCGCAACGCGAGACGGCGGCCGAACCACAACACAACTCGACAACCACTGGTCGGGCCGGAGCGAGCCGCAAGGCGTGTCGCAACAGAAGCTGGGTCCGCTGCCGCGGTACGAATACGCCAGGCTCGATGCCAATCCGCAGTCCGGCGAACTCGGCCCAACCAACGATCTGCTCCAGCGGGAGTCCCCGTACTCGTTGCCGGATCATGTCTTCGAGATCGTGCTGCGATGTCGCAGCGCTGAGCAGCACGTCCGCTTCGTCCTCGGCGAATACACATCCCGCTAGCCGAAGCCGAGCGACGAGCGCCTCACGGTCTGGTGCATTGGGCAGCAGCAGATCAGTCGTCCTTCTCGCGCTCAGCGAGGAACCGCTCGAACTCGGCGGCGATTTCCTCAGCACTGGGCACCCGATCCGGTCGTTCAGCCTGGAGCGCATCGTATTGCTGCTCCAGGGTCGCCACGAGCTCCTGGACTTCGGTCGAGGTCGCCATCTCCTCAGCGATGTCTGCGAGATTGCTGGCAGATGCCTTCTCCAGCGGTTCCAGCGGCACCGCCAGGCCCGTCGCTTGGTTGAGGGAACGCGTCAGCGTCAGAGTCGCTTCCGGGAAGGATGCTTGAGCTAGGTAATGCGGTACGTGGGCAGCAAAACCCATGGCCGTGCGTTCCAGCTGACCGAGACGGAACTCCAGCAGGCCGGTGAAGCTCGCTGGCACCTCGACACGATCGATCCAGCTCCGATAAGACCTGACCAGCGAGGGGTCGGTAGCGTGCGCCGTCAAGGTGATGGGCCGGGTATGCGGCACCGCCATGGGGATGCCGTGCACGCCCACAGTCATCCGTACGCCGAACCGCTCGATCAGCCCGACCATGGCCGCAGCGAGTCGCTCCCACTGCACGTCCGGCTCGGGGCCGCTAAAGAGCAGGAAGACCTCGCCATGGCCGTCCGTGACTCGATAGATACGCAGATGAAGGTCGGCGTAAGACTTCCACTGATTGGTGTCGAAGATCATCGCTGGTCGGCGGCTGCGGTAGTCGTGGAGCTGATCATGATCGAATTCGGCGAGCACTTCGTGCTCGAGGTTGTCCAGCAGATTCGTGGAGAACAGCCGTCCGGCCTGCCCGGCGTCCACGAAACCGTCCAGCTGGTGGATCAACACCGGGCGATGCTCCTTGAGCTTGGCGACCACCGCCTCGTTCAAGGTGTAAAGCTCCCGGGGATCCATCACGCATCCAATCTACCTTCGACTCATTGGTGCGTTCCGTCGAAAGGCTCGGCTTGGGCCGGGTTGGGGAAACTACCGTCACCGGCTCTAATCGTGGTCGCTGAAGGTGGTTCGGCCGTTGAGTTTGGCGGCTAGTTCGTTGTCGATGCCATCGGCGACGTCAGAAAGGATGCGTACGGCCTGGCGTAGGTGAGCCGGTACGAAGGGTCGCGACAGCACGGAAATCGTCACAAAAACGCGATCCTTGATCAGTTGGAACTTGACCCAGCGAGCCTCGACGTTCAAGTCGTTGAGCACCTCGGCGGCTCGTGATCGGCCGGCGATGTCGTGCACGACGGGGGCGAAGAGCACCACCTCCTGGCCATCGGAGGAAGTGCGTAGGAAGAGCATCGTCGATCCGACCCTGATGGCCACGTCACCTTCAGCGTCGCGGATCGGAAGATGGCCGTATATCTCGGCAAGCTCGGCATCGACAAGATCGTTGAGATGTTGCTGGTTACGCGGCATGGTCGACCGGAGATCGGTCTCGTCCACCTCCACGACCTTGATCGAGGAGTCACTCTCGACGGCTGCCGGTGCCGGCTGGAGCGCTTCCGCGAGCTGGTCGGGAGCGAGGAAGACGGGATGCTGCACGCCGTAGATGTCGCGTAGGGCGGCTACGGCCAGCTCGCTCATTCGATCGGACTCAACCTGCGGCAGCTCGATCCAAAAATTCGCCGTCGGCTCTGCCGACTGGGTGGCCGATGGTGGCTCGCCGCCGACTGTTGGTGGTTGCCACCCCAGCCGTTCCATCTCGCTGAGCAGCTCGGCAGAGAGCTGAAAATCACCGCCGAGCACCGCGTTGCTGGCAGCCTCACATCGGACCACGCCTGGCCGAGGACTGCTCAGCCTCACGAAGGGCGGCGGACCGTTACCCCCTGACTCAGTGCCGATCGTCAGATCGGCCGTGTCGTCGATCAGGGAGATGACTTCACTCAACCGACTCTGGAACTCAGCCCAGGCTTGAGCGATACTCCGGTCGAGGTCGAAGTCGTCGATGTCGGCCATGTGTGCCCCTCCCACCACCCACGACAACGACACTAGTGCCGGAGGCGTTCAAATGCCCAGCGCGGCCACCACCCGCGATGGCGAGGGCCGCCCTAACGTGGCGGCAAGCCAGCGGCTGGTGGCTGCCAGTTTCATCAGGTCAACGCCCGTCTCGATGCCAAGGCCATCCAGCATCCACACCAGGTCCTCGGTAGCGAGATTCCCGGTCGCTGATTTCGCGTACGGGCAGCCGCCCAGTCCGCCGGCGGACGAATCGAATTCGGTGACTCCGGCCTCCAATCCGGCCAGCACGTTCGCGAGAGCCTGGCCGTAGGTGTCGTGCAGGTGTAGCGCGGTCCGGTCCCGTGGCACCCCTGCCGCTGCTACCCGGTCGAGTACGGCCACCACGTGACCAGCGGTGGCAACACCGATCGTGTCGCCCAGGCTGATAGTGGAGCAGCCGAGCTCCATGAGTCGGGCTGCGACGGCCGCGGGAGCCGCCGGGTCGACCCTCCCTTCCCACGGGTCGCCGAAGCACATCGAGACATAGCCGCGTACTGGAATTCCTTCTCTCTTGGCCGCCTTGACGACCGGTGCCGCCATGTCGATGGCACCGTCCAGCGTGGTACCCAGATTCTGCTTGGCAAAGGTCTCGGTTGCGGACACGAAGATCGCGAGTTCATCGGCACCGACCGCCATGGCCCGCTCGAAACCGCGCTCGTTCGGGACCAGCACGGGATACCGGACACCAGGTCGACGCTGCAGCCCAGCCATGAGATCGTCGGCATCCGCCAGTTGAGGAACCCAACGGGCCGACACGAAGCTGGTCGCCTCGATAATGGCGAGTCCAGCATCGCCGAGCCGGTCGATCAGCTCTAGCTTGACCGGCAGCGGCAGCACCGTTTTCTCGGCCTGTAAGCCATCCCGGGGACCGACTTCGTAGACGCTGACGCGGCTCGGCAAACCTGGTCGCGGATGAACTGCTGGCAGCGCGTCCATACCGGCGACTGTACGCGGGCCAACGGCTGCCTATCGTTGAGTGATGCGGTTGACCTAGCGGTGGGCCAACGGCGTACGGATGAGGTGATCAGCAGTGACTGGGCAGGCAATGTTTCCTGCGGGCGGACCTCGTCCCGTCATGGCGCCGGTAGCGCCGGCCGCTCTGTTGCACCGTCCACGTTCCGCGCTCACCTGGGTCACCATGATCGTTCTCGGCGTGGGCGGCTTGGCCATTGCGATCTTGATCTTTCTGTCTGGGCGGCCCGGCCGGAGCGCTGATCGCCACGCTGCTGGCCGCGCTGTCCTTCCCGCTGATGATCTTGATCTGCTTCTGGCTTGACCGCTACGAGCCGGAGCCGGCCCGGTATCGACTCGCCGCGTTGGGTTGGGGTGCTGTTGCGGCCGTCGCACTGAGCTTTGTCGGCGAGCAACTCCTCTTCGGGCTGCCCGGCGCTAACCAGTTCGTCAATACCGCGATAGCTGCGCCCTTGATCGAGGAGTCGGCGAAAGGCTTGTTTCTCGTCGCGATCGTGGTCTTCCGACGTGCCGAAGTGCACGGCCTGCTCGATGGCATCATCTACGGCGCCCTGGTCGGGATCGGATTCGCCTTCGTCGAGGACATCGTCTACTACCTAGGATCGCTGCAATCCGGGCAGCTCGGTCTGACGTTCTTCCTGCGCGGCATCATGGGGCCGTTCGCGCATCCACTGTTCACGGCCGCAACGGGCCTGGGCATTGGAATTGCTGTGTCAACCCGTCGACCGGCAGTACGCGTCGTAGCACCAATCCTCGGTTTCGTGGCCGCGGTCCTGATGCACGCGATCTGGAACGGCAGCACCTTCTTCGGCGCCAACGGGTTCTTGATCGCCTACGGCGCGATCATGCTCCCACTGCTGATCGTGATCTTGGCAGTGGCCATTTGGGCGCGTACCCGAGAAGGCAAGATGCTCACTGCAGCGCTGTATCAGGTGTCGCAGATGGGTTGGATGAGGCCCGAGGAGATCCGCTGGATAGCCCGACTGTCGGATCGGATGTCGGCCCGCGCGTACGCCAAACGCGTTGCGGGCAAGCCCGCCGCGGCAGCGCTTCGGGCGTACCAGCAGACCATGATCGAGATCGGTTTCCTGCACAATCGAGCCGTGAACGGGACAGCCCCGGCTGATCTCAACCAACGGATGAGCGTCCTGCTGCAGCGAGCCGCGTGGCTCAGGCCATACGTCGTATTCCCACCACCGCCACCACCCGCCGTGTGGTCGGCTCCCGGCAGCCCCATGGGACCCCAGTTTCAGCCGCCCGGCCCGCCGGCTGCGCCGGTCTTTCCCGACCAACGGGGTTAATCATGAGTCGGCGCCGGCTCGGCACTGTCCTCGGCTTACGACGGGCGGGTCGGCGTACGAACCTGGCGCTACTCATCGTCCTCGTTGGAGCCGCGGTGACCGGTGGCCTTGCGTTCGCCGCCGGCACTTCGGGGCCCGCCAGAGCTGCCACCATCGCGCATGGTCTGTTCGGGCTTGCTGTTGTGCTGCTGACGCCGTGGAAGACGGTCATCGCGCGGCGAGCTCCAGCCATCCGAGCCGCAAGCCTGATCTTGCTCGCGTTGATCGTTGTCTGCGTCGGTTCGGGACTTGTCGAGGTCTTCGGCGGATACGGCGTGCTGTGGTACCTCAGCCCGATACAGGTGCACGTCGGGTCTGCACTGCTGGCCGCACCGCTGCTGGCCTGGCATGTGCTGCGTCACCGGCGGCAACGGCTACGCCGCATCGACCTGTCACGCCGGACGCTGCTGCGTACCGGATTGTTGGCCGCGGGGGTCGGGACGACGTACGCCGCACTCGAGGGTATCGGCGGGCTGGTCGGATCTGCCTCAGCCAGCAGAATCGCAACTGGATCACACAAGGTCGGCGCCGATGCCACCCCGGCAACGATCTGGCTCTTCGACACGATCCCGATCGTCGGCCCCGACCATCGCGTCGTTATTGCCGGATCCACATACTCGATTGGCGATCTGGCATCGCGCTCGACGACCATCGCTGCGCGGCTGGACTGCACCAGCGGCTGGTACGCCGATGGGGAGTGGACAGCTGCCAACCTTGGCGATCTTCTTCCGCGGGAGCAGCTTGCCGCGGCGGCCAGCATCGAGGTGCGCGAGCGTGACCGGCTACCGACGCCGATTCCCGGCTGAGGACGCTGATTCGCTGTGGCTAGCCACTGCCTATCAGGGGGAGCCGCTGCGGGCTGGTCACGGCGCACCAGTTCGGCTGGTGGCGCCACACCGACGGGGTTTCTGGTGGGTCAAGTGGGTCGCCTCCGTGGAGCTCAGTAGCACGCCTGCGTGGGGCCAGTCACCCTTTCCCTTGCAGTGAAGGCGAGACGGCGGTGAAGGCGAGGCGGCAGCTCAGCTCGAGGACTCGGTGAGCTCTCGCGGCACGGCGATGACATCGACCAGCGCACCGTTGCGCCAGACCGTGATCTCAACCCGCCGGCCGATCGCATCCTCGACCATCCGGCGCTGCAACTCGGTGCTGGAACCCAGCGAAGTGCCAGCGACCGCAACGACGATGTCGCCTGCTCTCAGACCCGCACTGTCGGCAGGGCTGCCGGCAACCACCTGAGCCACCCGAAGACCCTCACGCCGGCCCAACTTGTTCGCCAAGGCCGGCGGCAGTGGAGCCTGGCTGCCTGCGATTCCGAGCCAGGCACGGCGTACTCGGCCGGCGGTCATCAAGGCGCTGATGATGCGCTCTGTCGTCTCATTGATCGGCACAGCGAGGCCGACGCCGATGCCGGCCACCGCGGTATTGACTCCGATCATCCGGCCGCGGCTGTCGGCGAGCACACCGCCGCTATTTCCCGGATTGAGCGCCGCGTCGGTCTGGATCACCTCATCGACAACTCGTCCTTGCCTGGTTGGAAGCGACCGGCCTAGACCCGAGATGATGCCAGCGGTAACGCTTCCCGCGAGACCGAGGGGGTTGCCTACCGCGATCACGAGTTGTCCGACTTGCAGCTTGCTGGCATCGCCTAACGCGACCGGGCTCGGCACGTCACCTCGAGCGCGGAGTACGGCCAGGTCGGAGAACGCATCTCGTCCGACCACATCTGCGGTCACCTCGTTGCCGTCTGCGAAGGCGGCCACGACGGTATTCACCCCATCGACGACATGCGCGCTGGTCAACAGAAACCCGTCGCCGGTCAACACACTGGCACTGCCCGCGCCATCGCCGAGCCGGGACCTGACCCGGAGGCTCGCGACACTGGGCAAGACCTGCTGAACCACCGCAGTCACCGCCTCGGAGTAGGCGTCCAACGCCTCGCGGTCACGGTCATCAATCATGTTGTGGTAAACGCGCACGGCCCAGAAGTGTTCCCAGACGTCGGCGTACCTGCGCAGCGTAGTGCGCAGGTACACCGATGCCTGATGAGCGATTGCTCTCTCAGCTACAGCCGCTGGTGGATCCGCAACCTTCGCAGACGTAGCAGCTGCCGCTGGGACGCATCTTGGTGCCGCAGGTCAGGCAGAGCGGCGCGTCGACGCTGGTGCCGGTGATCTCCTCGAAGAGCTCGGCGGTCGTATGAGCGCCCTGCGGAACTGGCTTCGTACCTGGGACATCCATCTCGTCGGTTCGTACGTCGTCACCCGGGTCGTTCTTGAGCGACTCCGCCTCACTGAGCTCTTCCTCAGGCGGCAGATACGATCCGGTCTCGACCTGGCGGGCCCGCTCTGTGGCGGTGTAGATGCCGAGTTCCGCCCGCTCCTCGAAGGACAGGTAGTCCAGCGCCAACCGCCGGAAGATGTAGTCCATGATCGACTGCGCCATCCGGATGTCCGGGTCGTCGGTCAAGCCGGCGGGCTCGAACTTGAGGTTGGTGAACTTCTGCACGAAGGTTTCCAGCGGCACGCCGTACTGCAAGGCGATCGACACCGCAATGGAGAAGGCGTCCATCACACCTGCGAGAGTCGAACCCTGCTTGCCGAGCTTGAGGAACACCTCACCGAGGCCGTCGTCCGGGTATGAACCAGACGTCATGTAACCCTCGGCCCCGCCGACCGAAAATGACGTCGTACGGCTCGGTCGCGACTTGGGCAGCCGCTTCCGGGTCGGCCGATAGACCACCTTCTCCACGACTTCAGTTTCGACCGCCGCGGTCTTCTTGTCATCGGTCCTGCTGGCTGTGCCGTCGCTGAGAGGCTGACCCACCTTGCAGTTGTCGCGGTAGACCGCTAGCGCCTTGAGGCCGAGCTTCCAGCCCTGCAGGTAGACATCGGCTATCTCCTCCACCGTTGCCGTCTCCGGCAGATTGACCGTCTTGGAGATGGCCCCGGAGAGGAACGGCTGAGCCGCCGCCATCATCCGGACATGGCCCATCGGCTTGATCGCCCGCTGCCCCATTGCCGTGTCGAAGACCTCGTAATGCTCTAGCTTCAAGCCAGGCGCGTCGATGACGTGTCCGTGTTCGGCGATGTACTCGATGATCGCCTCAGCCGTCTCGTCGGCATAACCAAGCTTCTTGAGCGCCTTCGGGATGGTTTGGTTGACGATCTGTAGTGAGCCGCCTCCCACCAGCTTCTTGAACTTCACCAGCGAGAAGTCTGGCTCGATCCCCGTGGTGTCGCAGTCCATCATGAAGCCGATCGTGCCCGTCGGGGCCAGAACACTTGCCTGGGCGTTGCGGTAACCATTTGCTTCGCCGATCTTGATCACGTCGGCCCATGCGGCGGTTGCCCGCTTACGGATGTCGGCGTCCATCGAGTCGACCGTGCGAAGCGCATCATTCGCAGCCTGGTGCTTGCGCATGACCCTCTTGTGAGCGTCGGCGTTGCGGGCGTAACCCTCGTACGCGCCGACGATGCCGGCGAGCTCAGCCGACCGGCGATAGGACACGCCCGTCATCACAGAGGTGATCGCCGCGGCAAGCGCTCGACCACCCTCGGAGTCGTATCCGTGTCCGGTCGCCATCAGCAGCGCACCAAGGTTCGCGTAACCGATGCCGAGCTGGCGATAATCACGAGTCGTCTGCCCGATCGCCTCGGTGGGGAAGTCGGCGAAGCAGATCGAGATATCCATTGCGGTGATGATCAACTCCACCGCCCGTTCGAACGCCAGAGCGTCGAAGGTGTTGTCCTCGCGCAAGAACTTGAGCAAGTTGAGGCTCGCCAGGTTGCATGAGCTGTTGTCCAGGCTCATGTATTCACTGCAGGGATTAGATGCCGTAATCCGGCCGGTCTCAGGATTGGTGTGCCAGTCGTTGATCGTGTCGTCGTACTGGATGCCGGGATCGGCGCATTCCCAGGCGGCCCTGGCCATCTTGTCGAACAGCTCACGAGCCTTCAGCGTCTCGATAACCCGCCCGTCGGTACGGGCGCGCAGCGCGAAGTCACCGCCGTCCTCGACGGTTCGCATGAATTCATCAGTCACTCGCACCGAGTTGTTGGCGTTCTGATACTGCACGGAGGTGATGTCGCGGCCGCCCAAGTCCATGTCGAACCCGGCATCGCGGAGCGCGCGGATCTTGTTTTCCTCGCGCGCCTTGGTCTCGATGAACTCCTCGATGTCGGGATGGTCCACGTCGAGCACGACCATTTTTGCGGCGCGGCGCGTCGCTCCGCCGGACTTGATGGTCCCCGCACTCGCGTCAGCACCCCGCATGAACGAGACCGGGCCGGAGGCGGTGCCGCCCGAGCTGAGCAGCTCTTTCGACGAGCGGATCCGTGACAGGTTCAGGCCGGCACCCGAGCCGCCCTTGAAGATGAACCCCTCCTCCCGATACCAGTTCAAGATCGAGTCCATGGAGTCGTCCACCGACAGGATGAAACAGGCTGAAACCTGCTGCGGCGAGGCGGTACCGACGTTGAACCAGACCGGCGAGTTGAACGAGAAGTACTGGTGCAGCAGCATCCACGTCAGCTCGTACTCGAACACCTCGGCCGACTGGGCGTCAGCGAAGTAGCCGTAGTCTTCCCCTGCCTTGCGGTAGGTCTTGACCACACGGTCGATGAGTTGCCGAAGACTTTGCTCGCGAACCGGCGTGCCAAGCGCGCCACGAAAGTACTTGGTGGTGACGATCGTGGACGCGTTGACGCTCCAGAAGTCGGGGAATTCAACGCCTTTTTGCTCAAAGACAACCTCGCCGGTCTTCCAGTTGGTTTGCACCACATCGCGGCGCTCCCAGGTCACCTCGTCATAGGGGTGGACGCCGGAGGTGAAGACGGGCTGGATGCTCAGGCCGGCGGACTTCGGCTGCGAATTCTTCTTGTCCGATCGCCCATTCGCCGAACGGGTTGTTTCGGTCATTTCTGCCTTTCTTCGTCGCTACCGCGCCACCACTGGCGCTGATGATGGAGGCTGGCCTGGCTGTCGTGAGTCGTGGCCGCGGCCGGCGGCACACGACAGGATCGTCTTCGTGCTACGGAGGTTCCGGACCGCTGCCGGGGCGTTGCCGAGATGGTGTCAGCCGGTGCGGGGTGAAGTTGCTTATCTTGTGGTCCGCTAGACGGTCCGGAACAAGTGGCTCGATACCGGTCGGCTCCTGTTCCACGCGAAGCAGGGCGATCTCCGCCTCGAAGTCGTCCACCGACCGGAATTGCCGATAAACGCTCGCGAAGCGAAGGTAAGCGACCTGATCGAGCTCACGCAGCGGACCAAGAATGGCGACGCCGACCTCGTCCGCCGGTATTTCGGGCTGACCGAGGGCCCGCAGCGAGTCCTCGACCAGCTGACCAAGGCGGGCCAGCTGGTCCTCGGTCACCGGCCGTCCCTTGCAGGCTTTCCTCACGCCGTTGATGACCTTGTCGCGAGTAAAAGGCTCGACGACGCCACTGCGTTTCACTACGACGAGCTGCATCTGCTCGATGGTGGTGAACCGCCGCTCGCAGGACGGGCATTGGCGCCGCCGCCGGATGCTGCCGCCGTCATCGGTCGTGCGCGAATCCAGCACCTTGGAGTCGGTGTTGCGACAGTACGGGCAGTGCATTGCCGACTCCTCTCTGTGTGCATCGAACACTGTGTGGATCGACCTGGGGATCCGCCTGTGGGCTGGTCGGGAAACTTGTGGACCAGTCTGTGTATTTCCTGGGGACTTCTGTGAAGATCTAACCACAACTTGTGGATAAAACACATGCTTGTAACTACTAGATATGGATACCGTACGTCTTCCATCTATTCTTCGCAAGAGGACTGACAGTTTTGTCGCCGGTGTCGCCGACGTTCGGTTTCAGCTCTCAGAGCGGGATGGCCTTGAGCCCGCGCAGCGCTGCACCAAAGCCTCGTCTGAGGCCTCAGAGCATGTTGCGCGCGATGGTATAAATCACGGCTACGGCGAGCCCGAGGGCCAACCACTGACCAGCGCGTACCCGCCGTAACCACGTGGCAAAAGAACGCGGCAGTCGGATCGCCGGGCCGCCCGCCGCCTCCACTGCCCACAGCACTCCGAGCAGGCCCAGAACGAGGAGGCCGATCAGCGCCAGCGGGTTGTACAAGAATGCCGCTTGGACGTCGCCGTGGAGCAATGCCGAACCCATCCGGGTGCCTCCGCAGAGCGGGCAGTCCCAACCAGTGATGGCACGGAAGGGACATGGCAACCCAAAGCCGGTCGTCGCATAGAGCGCGCTCAGGGCGAGTCCGCCGGCAAAGAAGGCGCCGACGTATCCGGCTGCGCGTCCAGCACGAAACGGCCGGACGTCAGTAGAGATCGCCACATGCTCATTGTGCCTGAGGCCAACAGTGGAGCAGCTAGCAACAACGAGCGGAGCCTGAGGGGCCTGATCGCCTACACTCGCCCACGTCGCCGACTAAGGATGGTCATGACCGACCAGCACCTCGCTCCGGGGCCAGACGTTCCACCGGCCAATCAGCCGCTCGTGCAGCGGACGCCGCCTTTTCCCGGCTTTCCGCCGCCCCCCGAACACATCATGTCGGTGCCTGCGCGCAGCGATCACGCCAGCTGGAGCACGCGCGTCCGGGCGAGACTGATCGACCAGTTTCCGACCTATCTCGGCTTGATCATCTTCTGCGTCGGCTACCTGATCTTCATCGTCCGGCTGGCTTCATCCGGCGGCTCGACCTCGCAGCTCACGAAGCCGGCTGTTGCCATGATCATCGGTTTGGGTGTGATGCTCGCCAGCCTGGGATGGGTCGCTTACAACCGCTGGCACATGGCAGGCAGGACTGGGCAGTCAGTGGGCAAGCGGCTGAGCAAGATCAGGCTGATCGGCGCGGAGACCTACGCGCCAGTTGGTCCGAAGAACGCGTTCCTTCGCGATCTTGTTCACATCCTCGACGCGCTGACGCTGGTGGGCTATCTGTGGCCCTTATGGGATGACAAGAGGCAGACCTTCGCGGATCAGGTCATGAAGACCGTCGTCATCGACGAGGCGGGGAGCAATCGCCAGTGACCTGGCGCCGCCGATCCAACGCGGCGTAGCGTCGTTCGAGTACACACGAAAGGAGCGGGCTATGCCCCTGTTGCGAGGTCGTCGCGAGGCTGCAGGCGCCACTAGGTATCGGATGCAGGAGAAGCTCTTTGCCATTGGTGATGACTTCTGGATCGAGAACGAGGCTGGCGAGCGGACGTTCAAGGTGAACGGAAAGGCCTTTCGGATACGGGACACACTCATCCTTCAGTCGCCCGGCGGCGACGAGCTGTATTCGATCCAAGAGAAGAAGCTCCGGGTAAGAGACACCATGGACATTGAGCGCGACGGGCATCAGGTCGCCACGGTGAAAAAGGCGCTGGTTACGCCACTTCGGGATCGATTCTCCGTTGACGTCCACGACGGCGACGACATGGAGGCGAAGGGCAACATCGTCGATCACGAATACAAGATCGAGCGCCGCGGGGATGAGGTTGCAGAGGTCTCACGTCGGTGGTTCCGGGTACGCGACACCTACGGTATCGAGATCAAGCCGGGCCAAGATGATGCTCTCGTGCTTGCGGTCGTCGTCTGCATTGACCAGATGTCTCACGACGTCGGCTAGGGCAGCTCAACGCTGAGCCTGCAAGGACTCGTGGAGACGAGCATCGTAGTCGGCGCTGGTGACGCGTAAAGCAGTGACGCCAATCGCGATGACCGCCGCGGTCAGAATTGCCGCTACCAGCAAGAGGACGACGGCAATCCCTCGATCGGTGAGCTGCCAGCGAATGGGAGCCGTGGCTGGTCGTGCGCTGCTCGGTGCCGGTCCAACGTTGCCGCGAGCGTGTGGAATGGAGACAGGCGCAGGCGGTATAGCGACATACGGCTGGTATTGCGACACGCGGGATTGATACAGGCGGAATAAAGACCGGAACAGCACTCATTGTCGTGACTCCTCTATCAAGGATCGAACTAACGTTCGATAGAACGTACGTTTGATTTGTATCGCAACTTCGACTCGCTGCCAAGCTCATTCGCACAAGTATTCGACGCGTGTCGGAATCACTGAACCAGTGGCCTCAGACAGTTTCGACGAGCCGCCGCAACGGCGTGGCAGATCTGGTCAACACGCTCGAACAAATGTTTGAATCTGTCGGCGGACTTCTCTATCGTCAGCCTTATGGCACAAAGTGACTCGACGTTTCCTCAGCCCAGCAAGCGCCGGGGCCGCCCTAGGGCGAGCGAGGTAGCAGCCCAGCTCGGCGAGAGCGCACCGCTCAGCTCATTCCCGGACGGCCCCACGGACGCCGAGGGACTGACGCTTCGACAACGCCGAATCTTGGAAATGATCAAGGCGACCGTCGAGCGGCGCGGCTATCCACCCAGCATCCGAGAGATGGGTGACGCGGTTGGTCTTGCGTCCTCATCGAGCGTCGCGCACCAGCTCAAGATGCTGGAGGCGAAAGGATTCCTACGGCGGGATCCCAATCGCCCGCGGGCACTAGAGGTGCTCTTGCCCACCGAGGATCGGACGGTGAGCCGGCAGCTCTCGCTCTCCCGGCAAACCAGTGGCGCGGACGACACGGGCATTGGGGATGCCTTCCCGGAGCCGGTTCGCGTCCCAGTTGTGGGCCGGATCGCAGCCGGCGGACCGATCCTGGCCGAGGAAAGCATCGAGGATGTCTTTACACTCCCCCGGCAGCTGGTCGGTGAAGGCACCATGTTCTCGCTCGAGGTCCGTGGCGACTCCATGATCGAAGCGGCAATCTGCGACGGCGACTGGGTGGTTGTTCGGCAGCAGCCGACGGCTGACAACGGTGACATCGTCGCAGCACTTCTCGACGACGAAGCTACCGTCAAGACCTTCAAGAGATCCGGCGGTCAGGTGTGGCTGATTCCACACAACCCCGCGTACGACCCGATTGACGGCAACCATGCCACCATCTTGGGCAAGGTGGTCGCTGTGCTGCGCCGCATCTAACAAGCAGTTAGTACGCAGTCACCGTGCCATTACAGCAAGCTCGGTTCGGAGGTGGCCATCTCCGTCATGAAGCGGGCTACCGCACGTAGCTTGTTCGTGACATCGAGAGCGGCCACTTTGTACGCCTCCGACAAGGTTGGGTAGTTCAAGACCGTGTCGACGAGATAGTCCACCGTTCCACCACATCCCATGATCGCTTGGCCGATGTGGACCAGCTCGGTGGCGCTGGTGCCGAAAACGTGCACGCCCAGGATCTCCCGGGTATCGGCATGCACGATGAGCTTTAACATGCCGTAGGGGTCTCCGACGATCTGGCCACGGGCCAGCTCGCGATAGCGGGAGATGCCGACCTCGAACGGAATCGCGTCACGAGTCAGCTCTCCTTCAGTCTTACCGCAGTAGGAGATCTCCGGAATCGTGTAGATGCCGATCGGCTGCAGACTTCTGAGCTCGTTGGCTGGCTCATTGAAGGCGTGCGCTGCAGCGAGGCGGCCTTGGTCCATCGAGGTTGAGGCAAGTGCGGGGAAGCCGATCACATCACCGACCGCGTAGATATGCGGCACCTCGGTCTGATAGTTCGAGTTCACCACGAGCCGTCCCCGCTTGTCGGTTTGGAGCCCTGCGAGGTCGATGCCCAATGCCGCCGTATTGCCTTGCCGACCCGCGGAGTGCATGACGACCTCGGCGGCGATCTTCTTCCCGGAAGCGAGTGTCGTGATCGTGCCACGTCCGGAACTCTCTACCGAGGAGACCTCCTCACCGAAACGGAAGGACATGGTGTGATCACGTAGGTGGAACTTCAAGGATTCGACGATTTCGGGATCGCAGAAGTCGAGCATGTTGTCACGCTTCTCCACTAGCGTGACCCGGCTGCCTAACGCAGCGAACATCGAGGCGTACTCCACGCCAATGACGCCCGCGCCGACCACAACCATGGAGCCCGGCACGTTGTCCAACAGGAGAATCTGGTCCGAATCCAGCACCCGAACTCCGTCGAATTCGACGTGCGGCGGACGAGCCGGCATGGTGCCGGTCGCGATCACGATGTAGTTCGCGGTTAGGGTTCGAAGCGCGCCCACGCCTTCGATCTCGACGCTGAGCGTATGCGGGTCAAGAAAGCTCGCAGTACCCGGCACGAGTTCGATGTGATTACGCATCAGCTGGGAACGGATGACCTCGGTCTCACGACCGACCACGTGCTGCAGCCGGGCGAGCAGATCGGAGATGGTGATCTCTTCTTTGACCCGGTAGCTCGCTCCGTAAAGATCACGAAGCTGCATGCCGGTGAGATAGAGCACCGCTTCTCGCAAGGTTTTGGACGGGATCGTGCCAGTGTTGACGCAAACGCCCCCGACCATCGACTTGGTGTCGATGACGCACACCTTGTGGCCGAGCTTGGCCGCCATGATCGCAGCCTTCTGGCCGCCAGGACCCGAACCAATGACTGCCAGGTCGAAATCGTACGTGTGCTCCATAGCGCAAGCGTGCCAGACGATGGACGCCACGCGTACCGCCAGGTGGGCAGCCTCGCCGAGCCGACAGCCAGCGCGCGCTGACGCCGCGAGCGGAGCAATCAACACAGATCAGGACAAGCTGGAAAGGCGGCGGAGCGCCTGGACGGCCACGTGCCGATCCGTGGTCTGCCACATGTCCGGCATCGAGGCCTTCAGGTACGCGCCGTAGCGTGCCGTGACCAGCCGCGGATCCAGCACAGCGACCACTCCCCTGTCGCTCAGCCGCCGGATCAGCCGACCGGAACCCTGGGCCAGCAGCAACGCCGCGTGACTCGCCGCGATTTTCATGAATCCGTTGCCACCCGCCTGCGTCACCGCACGCTGGCGCGCGACCGTCAGCGGCTCGTCAGGACGAGGGAAGGGAATTCGATCGATGATCACGAGCTGGCATGTCGCACCTGGCACGTCCACCCCCTGCCACAGTGACAACGTCCCAAACAGGCTCGCGTGCTCATCGGCGATGAAGCGTCGCGTCAGCTCAGGGAGCTGCGCGTCGCCCTGACACAAGACCGTCAGCTGCGGGAGCCGCTTGCGGGCATAGACCGCGGCACCCTCCGCAGCCTTTCGGGAGGAGAAGAGTCCAAGAGTTCGGCCTTCAGAGGCCTCCAACAGCTCGGCAATCTCGGCCAGCGACGCGTCAGACAATCCGTCACGACCCGGCGGTGGCAGCGATCGCGCGACATACAAGATGCCCTGCCGGCGATACTCGAATGGCGAGCCCACATCCAAGCCGCGCCAGGGAATTGCCCGGTCCTCAAGATCATCTGCGGCGGCCTCATCGGGTCCGACATCGTCTGTCACGGGCATGGAGTCGACGCGTTCGGAATCCTTGAGCCCGACACTGCTGGCAATGGGGGTGAAATCACCACCGAGCTTGAGTGTCGCCGATGTCAGCACGGTGGTGTGCTCGGCGAAGACGTGAGATCGCATCAGTCCCGCCACCGATAGGGGCGAAACCCGTGCCTCTCGCCCAAAACGATCACGATCTGCCACCCACACGACGTCGTGGGTGTTGAGAGCAGCCATCCGCTCGGCAACATCGAAGATTTCCTTGACGGCTGCCGCGCTCTGCCGCCTATCCGGAGCCTGGCTTTCCTCCCGAGTCATCGCACTCACCGCAGCCCGAGCAGCATTACGCACCGCATCGCAGGCGGCCACGAACTGGCTGTCTGGATCCTCCACACGTTCCAGGGCGGCGCCGTCCAGTGCGGCGCGAAAGGTGTTGGCAGACTCCAGCAACTCCAGCGCAACGTCATCGTCGAGATAGGTCAACGCCCGACGCGCCACGCGTTCGATCAGCTGTGGGCTGAGCTCGGCTGACGCTGCGCTGGTGACCCGGGAGACCAGCTCGTGTGCCTCATCGATGATCACCGGGCCGTGCTCCGGAAGTGCCGTCCCGCCGTGCATCGCATTGATCGCAAGTAATGCGTGATTGGTGACGACCAGATCTGCGGCGCGAGCCACGTCGCGGGAGTTCTCGACGAAACACTCGGCGCCATACGGGCAACGCTGCGCACCGAGGCATTCGCGGACCGGGACCGACACCTGGGCCCAAGCCCGCTCGGTATGGGGTGGGGCATCGTCGCGGTCGGCCAAGCCTCCTTGCTCGGCCTGGTCCTCCGCCCATTCGCGGAGGGCCACCACCTCGACCCCCAGGGCAGACTCAGGCGTAGCCTGCGGCGAGGTTCTCATCGTTTCGATCAGATCGCCCGCGGAAATCAGTGTTCCTTGATCTTGAGCCGTGCCTTCCCGCAGGCGCAGCATGCACGCGTAGTTGGTGCGACCCTTGAGGATCGCATGTCGTGGTCGTTGGCCGGTAACTGACTCGATCGCGTCGAGGGCCGCCGGAATGTCATTGGTGGCGAGCTGACGTTGCAGAGCCAGGGTCGCTGTCGCAATGACGATTCGTTCGCTGGGATTCCGGACGAGCCAGAGCAGCGCAGGAGCCAGATAGCCAAGCGATTTGCCCGTTCCGGTACCCGCCTGGACCAGGAGATGATGGTCGGATTCCAAGCTGTCCGCGATGGCGTCCGCCATCTCAACCTGACCGGCTCGTTCGGCACCGCCGATCGCCCGGACCGCGGCTTCGAGCACCTCACGGTGCCCCACCGCGAGACGGGCAGCCTTCGTTGCTCCGGTCACCGCAGAACTCTAATCACGTCCGCAGCAACCAGCCAGCACCCTTCAGTCCAGCTTCACCGTGTCACTGGTCACCAGCTCATACGGTGCAAGTTCAGCTGCAAGAGCAGGACTCACGCGAGCGGCGACCAGCGTGCCGTCGGCACGGTGTTCAGTGGCCAGGAACTCGCCGGTTTGATGGATGCGGTTGACCAGATCACCTCGCTCGTACGGCACCAGGGCCCGAATCTCGATCTCGGGCCGCGGGAGGAGGGACTCGATGGTGGTGCGCAACTGCTCCAGTCCCTCCCCGGTCCGCGCGGAGATGAAGGCGGCATCGGGATAGCTGGCGTGAAGCACCCGGAGCGTTTCGGCTGCGGCGCGGTCCACCTTGTTGATCACGATCAGCTCAGGGATCTCAGCGGCACCGATATCGGCGAGGACCGCGCGTACGGCATTGATCTGCCCGATCGGGTCCGGATCGGAGCCATCGACGACGTGCACGAGGAGATCAGCGTAGGTCGACTCCTCCAAGGTCGAGGCAAACGCTTCGACCAGGTCATGCGGCAGATGCCGAATGAAACCTACGGTGTCTGTCAGCGTGTACAGTCGGCCATCCTCGGCCGCGGCCCGGCGAGTGGTCGGGTCGAGCGTCGCGAAGAGTGCATCGTCGACGAGCACACCTGCACCGGTCAGTCGGTTGAGCAGACTGGACTTGCCCGCATTGGTATAGCCGACGATGGCGACAGAAGGCACCTGATGACGGCGGCGATCGGCCCGCTTGGTCTCGCGCGTGGTGTCCATCTCGCGAAGCGACGCTCGCAGCTTCGCGATGCGGCTGTTGATCCGGCGCCGATCGGTCTCCAGTTTGGTCTCGCCGGGCCCACGACCGCCGATACCGACGCCGCCGCTGGCGCGACCGCCGACCTGCCTGGAAAGGTTGCCGCCCCAACCACGTAATCGCTGTTTCAGGTATTGCAGCTGGGCAAGCTCGACCTGCGCCTTCCCCTCAACGCTCTTGGCATGTGCGGCGAAGATGTCGAGGATCAGCGCCGTGCGGTCGATGACCTTGATGCCGACCCGGTCCTCCAAGTTGCGGAGCTGGGCGAGCGTCAGCTCGCCGTCGCAAATCACCGTATCTGCGCCGGTCGCGAGCTACGACGTCCCGCAACTCAGCAACCTTGCCGCGCCCGATGTAGGTAGCCGGGTCAGGTCGGTCGCGTCGTTGGATCAGGCCCTCGAGGACTTGCGATCCGGCGGTCTCCGCTAGCAACTTGAGTTCGGCGATGGCATGTTCAGCGCTCACCTCGCTGCCGGTGGTCCAGACGCTGACCAGCACTACGCGCTCCAAGAGCAGCTGGCGGTACTCGACCTCGGTGATGTCGGCCAGCTCGGTCGACATCCCGGACACTCGGCGCAGGGACAGCCGATCTTGGAGATCCTGCTGATCTCCGTCGACGTCTGGGGTGCCTACTGGCCTAGGCTCGAGCCGCTCGACGAGCAGCTCGTCATCTGGTGTGGTGGGAAACTGTGGGTCGCGTTGGGGAACTGTCATGTCCGAACCAGAATCTCACGGCAACCCAAGTCGCAGCTAAGTGTTTTGTACGGACGCGCCGCCGCCCCACCACCAGATCGATGTGCTTCCAGCTCTCAGAAGAGGGTGTAGCCCGCCGTCAATGACCAAGACGGCGCCGGTCATGAACGATGATGCGTCAGATGCCAGGTAGACAACGCTGGGTCCCAGCTCGGAGGGCATTGCGTAGCGTCGCATCGGCGCGTCCTCGATCCAAAAGCGCTTGAATTCTGGCTTGTCGACCGGGGCCATTTCGGTCTTGATGTAGCCGGGAGCCAGCGCATTGACCCGGACGCCGTGCGGCGCCCACTCAGCGGCCAGCGAGCGGGTCAACTGGTGTACGGCAGCCTTCGATGCGTTGTAAGCCGGTTGCCATTGCGGCCGGTTCACGATGTTGGCCGAGATCGAGCCAATGTTGATGATGGCGCCGTCATGCTGCGCCACCATCTGCCGGCCGAACTCCTGGCAGCAATGCCAGACGCCGTTGACGTTGACATCGATCACGAAGTCCCATTCTTCGGCGGTGACCTCGAGGGAGGGCCGATGAATACACGCGCCCGCGTTGTTCACCAACACGTCGACCTGACCGAGCCGATCCAGCACTTCGCCGACGGCACGCCGCACCTGATCGCCCTCGGTGACGTCTGCCATCACAGCAATCGCCGTAACACCGAGGGCGTCCAACTCGGCAATCACCTCGGCGGCTCCGCCGGTATCGCGAACCAACAGCACCACATCGCTACCAGCCTCGGCCAATGCGGTGACCAGTGCGCGGCCGATCCCGCGGTTAGCCCCCGTGACGACGGAGACCTTTCCGGAGAGCGAGAACGCGTCGAGAACGGACATGCGGAACTCCTGCCTACTAGGCCGGGCCGGAAGCGCCCGAGGCGGTAAAGGTGAGCGTGTGCGTAGTCTCGAGGTCCACGCGATCGGGCAGCGCGAGCTCGCCGTGCGCTACGAGAACTGCAGGCCCGGTCAGGTAGGCCCCGCGATCGGTCAGCTCGACCTCGACGGTGCCACCGGGAGTATCGACCCGGTACGTCACCGGCAGCGCAGTCTGATCTTGATCATGGAAGCGTGCCGCTGCAGCGGCGGCGACGGTGCCGGTCCCGCAGGAGCACGTCTCACCGACTCCTCGCTCATAGACCCGCATGGCGATGTGCTGTGGGCCGAGGCGGCGTACGAACTCGAGGTTCACGCCGTACGGGAAGTCCTCGGGAGGATCCCATCGGGGAGGCGCATGAAGCGACAACTCGTCGAGACTGTCCGCGAAACTCACGGCATGCGGATTGCCGACATCGGCCGTCACGGCCTTGAATTCGGCTCCGTCGGCCGTACTGACGACGACCAATCGAGTTCCGATCGCGACCGAGCCCATGGACACGCGGATTCTGCCGTCCGGCAGCAACGTCGCCTCCCTGAGGCCACTCCGCGTAGCGATCTGGACGACGGGCCCGTTGACCAAACCTTGGTCGAGGAGGAACCGCACGAAGACCCGAAGACCGTTGCCGCACATCTCGGCGATCGATCCGTCAGCGTTGCGGTAGTCCATGAACCAGAGCGCACCATCGCCAGTCCAACCGTCGATGTGCTTGGCGAGTACGGCCCGCAGCAGACCGTCGGCGCCAATCCCGCCGCGGCGGTCGCAGATGAAGCGCACCTCCGAAGGGCCGACCTCCAGCATCGACTCACGATCGAGAAGGACGACGAAATCGTTGTGGGTGCCGTGTCCCTTCGCGAACGACCATCTGCCGCATGAGGGTCAGTCTTCCAGCTCGGATCTGGATTCGAGAGCGGGCACTGGACCAGTTCCCGTGGGGCCTGCCAGCGCGTACGCGTCTGAGACCAACTCTGGATGGTCGTAGGGCAGCCACGAGATCCGGGTGTCCTTGCGGAACCACGAGTCTTGGCGGCGCGCGAATTTACGCGTCGCCGCGACCGTCAGCTCGCGGGCTTGCGTCTCGCTGATGTCCCCGTCGAGAAAGCGCAGTACCTGTCGGTATCCCAGCGCGCGGGACGCCGTAAGGCTCTCGCGAAGGCCCGTCGCGGCAAGCTGACGCACCTCGTCTACGAAGCCTGCGGCCCACATAGCGTCCACCCGGGCAGCAATCCGATCATCGAGCGTGGCCCGATCGATGGCGAGACCGATCTGCACGACATGGTGAAGCAGATAGCGGCGGGCGGGCAAGACCGCCGAAAACGACCCGCCGGTCAGCTCGATCACCTCAAGCGCGCGAATGATGCGACGCGCGTTGCCGGGCAGGATCCGTCTTGCAGCCGCCGGATCGGCCACCATCAGCCGTTGGTACAGCTGCGCTGCGCCCTCGCTCGACAGCTCGCTTTCCAGCCGCGCTCGGATCGCCGGATCGGTTCCCGGAAACCGGAAATCGTCGACAATCGCCCGAACATAGAGGGCCGATCCGCCAACCACGATCGGGATGACGCCGCGAGCCTCGCAATCAGCGATCGCGGCTCGCGCTAGCTGCTGGAATTCGGCCACCGTGGTCGCCTGATTGACCTCCAGCACGTCGATGACGTGGTGGCGGATGGCGGCGCGCTCGACGTCAGACGGTTTGGCTGTGCCGATATCCATGCCCCGGTAGACCAACATCGAGTCGGCGTTGACGATCTCCGCCGGTTGTCCGTCAGCCGCGTAGCGTCGGCCCAACGCAACAGCCAGGCTGGATTTGCCGACCGCGGTTGGGCCTACGAGCACGACCGTCACGTGCACAGTGTGGCGCAGCGGCGCTGCCGCGATCGCTGAGTGGTCGACATTTTTCGAAGCCTGGAGTAGAAAGAATTCTGGTGCCGAATGGGTCGTCGGCACCGACGTCGGCGGGGTGGCGTCTGGAATCCCGGAGAGGTGGCAAGCGATGGGCATCTTCGACAAAGCGAAGGATGCGATTGGCGAGCACAGCGAGCAGGTTGACGCCGGTATCGACAAGGCGGGGGACTTCGTCGACGAGAAGACCGATAGCAAGTACGTCGAGCAAGTTGATCAAGGTCAGGAGATGGCCAAGGACAAGCTCCGGGAGTTCACAGCTGATCAGCCGGAGCAGCCGGCCTGAGGCTTAGCCCTCAACCCTCAGCAGAACGAACCTAGCCGCCTGCAATAGCTGGCGCGGTGAGATCGGTCTGCCTCTTTGCGCTGTTCCCGTTGGACGTAATCCTCAATAGCTTCGATGTTGTCGCGTGACCGTCGCACCACCGCGACCAGGTCGCTCATCGTGGCGACCTCCTCGACTTGCTCCTTGATGAACCACTGCATGAACTGATCAGAGGCAAAGTCATTTTCTTCGCGGGCGGTCTTGGTCAGCTCATTGATCTGAACTGTCACTCGACGCTCCTGCTCGAGGGCAAGTTCAACCGGCGCTACGACGTCTGGGAAGTCCACCTGCGGAGCACTTACTCCTGGTACGACCGCGGGAGCGTCCTGATCGACAAGGTATTTGATCATCATCATGGCGTGATCGCGTTCCTCGAGCGCTTGAGCGTAGAAGAAGGCCGCCATCTGAGGCATCGTCAGTGCGTCGTAGAAAACCGCGCATGCCACGTATTGCTGGTGGGCCGCGAACTCCTGTCCGATCTGGACATTCAGCTGCTCGATAAATCTCATCGCGGGCATCCGGCGGCTCCTTAAGCAGCGTCGTCAGTTGGTCATACAGGCTTCCGCGGGCTGCAAGATATCAGGTGCGCCGACGGTGGGCATGCCGAGACTGACCGTCGCCGGACCAGCCTGGGGTACCGACCTGCTCCGCTTGCCATGCGTCGCCGCCGCGGGTACGCCGGAGCGCCAGGAGGCCGGCGTCAGCGGTGAGGTGGTGCGGCGCGGCGTGCGTAATGATCACCTCGGCAAGGTCGCCAGGCCGCGGACGATCTCTGGGCTCCTCGGGGACCGAGACATGGACGAGTCGATTGTCGCGTGCCCGGCCCGACATCCGATGGGTCAGCATGTCCTTACGCCCCTCGCCATCGGCGAACATCACCTCGACCCGCCGGCCGAGTTGCTTACTGTTCTCCTGCAAGGCGATGTCGCCGACCAGGTCGACGAGGCGGTCGTAGCGCTCCTGGACGACTGGCTTGGGGACCTGATCGTCCATCGTGGCGGCCGGCGTTCCGGGCCGGATGGAGTACTGGAACGTGAAGGCAGCCGAGAAGCGTGCAGCCGCAACGACATCGAGCGTTGCTTGAAAGTCGGCTTCAGTCTCACCGGGGAATCCGACGATGATGTCGGTCGTAATTGCGGCCTCGGGCATCGCGGCACGGACCTTGTCGATGATGCCCAAGTACCGCTCGCTGCGGTAGGAACGACGCATCGAGCGCAGTATCGCGTCCGATCCGGACTGCAGCGGCATATGCAATTGGGGCATCACATTGGCTGTTTCCGCCATCGCGGCGATCACGTCGTCAGTGAAGTCCTTGGGATGTGGCGAGGTGAAGCGCACCCGTTCGAGGCCATCGATGTCACCGCAGGCGCGTAGCAACCTGGCAAAGGCACGCCGGTCACCGAACTCCACCCCGTACGCGTTGACGTTCTGGCCGAGCAGCGTCACCTCCTGGACTCCTTCGGCGACCAGCGCTTGGATCTCGGTGAGGATGTCACCTGGTCTGCGGTCGGTCTCGCGACCTCGCAGCGCTGGGACGATACAGAAGGTGCAGGTGTTGTTGCAGCCGACGCTGATCGAGACCCATGCCGCGTACGCCGACTCCCGACGGGTCGGCAAATTGGAGGGAAAGGTCTCCAACGCCTCCTTGATCTCGACCTGAGCCTCACGCTGAATTCGGGCGCGTTCCAACAGGGTCGGCAGGGACCCGATGTTGTGGGTGCCGAACACCACATCGACCCACGGCGCCCGGGTCAGGATGGTGTCCTTGTCCTTCTGCGCCAGGCAGCCGCCGACGGCAATCTGCATGCCGGGTCGTGATCTTCTTGGTCGGCAGCAGATTGCCGAGGCTTCCATAGAGCCGGTTGTCGGCGTTCTCACGCACGGCGCAGGTGTTGAAAACCACCACGTCGGGTATCGCGTCCCCGACGGATCGTTGGTAGCCGGCCTCCTCGAGCAGTCCAGCAAGCCGTTCGGAATCATGCACGTTCATCTGGCATCCGTACGTACGGATCTGGTACGTACGCGAGCGGGTGGCCACTGGCGCCTCGGACACTGTCGACATAGCAGACCAAGGGTAAGTGCTCGGGTACGCATGACGATAAAGTGCCGATTCGTGAGCGCTGCACCGACCGGAGAACAGTACGAGATCTCGTCTGGAAAGCATCGCGCCGTGGTTGCCGAGGTGGGCGCCGCGCTGCGCAGCTTTACCTTCGACGGTCGTGATGTCGTGCACGGGTTCGATGTCATGGAAACGATCAAGGGCGGTCGTGGGCAGAATCTGATTCCGTGGCCGAACCGGATTCGCGACGGCCGGTACACCTTCAACGGGGTCACTCAGCAGCTTGCGCTCACCGAGCCGGCTCGCCACAACGCCAGTCATGGCCTCGCTCGCTATGTGCCGTGGGTTCTCGTCGAGCGGCAGGCTGACACTGTCGTCAATCGAGTACGCATCCACCCGCAGCCTGGCTGGCCCGGCACCCTCGAGGCGACGATCACGCATCGCGTCGGCGAAGAGGGCTTGATGGTGACCGTCGAGGCGACGAATCTCGGAGACAACGAGCTGCCGTTCGGCTACGGCGCGCATCCGTATCTGACGGTCGGCGAATCGAGCGTCGACGAGGTCGCACTGACCGTTCCCGCTGCCTCCTATCTGGAGGTGGATGATCGGCTGCTGCCCGCCAAAGTCTCACCAGTTGACGGCACGGCCTACGACCTGCGGCGCAGCACGGTCCTGGGGACGACGAATCTCGACACAGCCATGACCGACCTCGACCGCGATTCGGATGGTCGGTGGCGGATCAGGCTGGCGCGCGGCGACCGTTACGCCGAGCTGTGGGGCGATGAGACTTTTGTGTGGACCCAAGTCTTTACCGGAGGGCCCAACCGAGACTGGTGGGGTGGCTGTCGAACCGATGACCTGCGGGCCGGACGCGTTCAACGAAGGCCCGACCCACGACGCTCTGAGGGTGCTCGCGCCCGGTCACACCTTCGTCGGCCAATGGGGAATTTCCGGTAGTTAGCCTAGACTAGATAAAAATACTTGAGCCATTGTCACCGAAAATCGGAGCGTATCTTGTGCGGTTTTGCCAACCGCAGGTCTAATGTCGGCGCCATGACGAAGGCCGAAATCTCGTCACAGGAGATCGAGCGTCAAGCCGGGGCACTGTCTGATCCTGTACCGGATCCGACGACCGGTCCGTCGGTGGCGCCGGATCAGCTCGGCGAACCTCTGGTGGTGCTCAGCGAAGTCGACAAGCACTTCGGTGATCTCCACGTGCTCCAAAGTATCGATCTCACCGTCCGCAAAGGCGAGGTCGTCGTCGTCCTCGGGCCGTCTGGCTCAGGCAAGTCAACCCTGTGCCGGGTGATCAACCGCCTCGAGACCATCGAGTCAGGAACGATCACCATTGACGGTCAGCAGCTGCCGGACGAAGGCAAGGCGCTGGCTCACTTGCGTGCCGACGTCGGAATGGTTTTCCAATCCTTCAACCTTTTTTCTCATAAGACTGCCCTGGAAAATGTCACGCTTGGCCCGATCAAGGTTCGGAAGATGTCGGCCGGCGAGGCCAAGAAGCGTGGCATGGATCTGCTCACGCGGGTCGGGGTCGAATCGCAGGCCGAGAAGTATCCGGCGCAGCTGTCCGGTGGCCAACAGCAACGCGTCGCCATCGCTCGCGCGCTCGCCATGGATCCCAAAGTGATCTTGTTCGACGAGCCGACTTCGGCTTTGGACCCGGAAATGGTCAACGAAGTGCTCGATGTCATGGTCTCACTCGCTCGCCAGGGTATGACGATGATCGTAGTTACCCACGAGATGGGCTTCGCCCGTAAGGCCGCCAACCGGGTCGTTTTCATGGATGATGGCCAGATCGTCGAGGAAGCGGAACCGGAGGCGTTCTTCACCAACGCGCAAAGCACCCGAGCCAAGGACTTCCTCAGCAAGATCTTGACCCACTGATCGACGTGTCCGATCCGGATTTATCACCTCCTCCGAATCGGCACAGCAACAGCTCATCTGTTCCCACCTGCATGCAAGCCAACGCCCCTGGTTTCACATGAAAGGAAAGCAATGCATATCAGCAAGAAGATTCTCGTCGTGTTGGCGGGATCGGCTCTGGCGGCCACCATGGCTTCGTGTGGTGGTGGCAGCGCCGGAAGCACATCAGGTGACACCCTCACGGTTGGCATCAAGTACGACCAGCCCGGCCTGGGCCAGAAGGTCGGCGAAGACTACAAAGGCTTCGATGTTGACGTCGCGAAGTATGTCGCGAAAGAGCTTGGCTTCGAAGGCGACAAGGTGATCTTCAAGGAAACGCCGTCCGCGCAACGCGAGACTGCGATCCAAGGCGGCCAGGTCGGATTGATCTTCGCCACCTACTCGATTACCGATGCGCGAAAGGAGAAGGTGTCCTTTGCCGGCCCGTACTTCGTAGCCGGGCAAGATCTGCTGGTCAAGGCGGACAACAGCGACATCACCGGGCCGGAGACGATGAAGGACAAGACGCTCTGTTCGGTTACTGGCTCGACGCCGGCAGAGAAGATCAAGAAGGAGTACGCCACCACGGTCAAGCTGTTCGAGCAGGACACCTACTCCAAGTGCGTGGAGGCTCTGGTCGGCGGCACCGTGGATGCGGTCACCACCGACAACGTGATCTTGGCCGGTTTCGCGGCGCAGCCGCAGTATGCGGGCAAGCTCAAGGTCGTCGGCAAGCCGTTCTCGACCGAGCGATACGGCGTAGGCCTGAAGAAGGGCGACGTCGAGTTGTGCAACAAAGTGAATGCCGCCCTTGAAAAGATGGTCTCCGACGGATCGTGGCAGAAAGCGGTCGAAGCCAATGTCGGCCCCTCGGGCTTCAAGGTCGACACCTCGACCAATCCGCCGAAGCCAGACGCCTGCGCGTAGGTTCCCGCCAGCTCAGGATGTGAACGTATGCGAGTGTGATTGGGGCCGGCAGATTGTCGGCCCCAGTCGCTGAGGAGGTTTCGGATGCTTGATGGTCTCTCCCAGCTCCTCTCCGAGTACAACGTGCTCGGCGCCTTCTGGATGACCATCAAGTTGGCTGTTGCTTCCGCCGTCGGGGCGCTGGTGATCGGCACGATCGTCGCGATCATGCGGGTATCGCCGGTCACCGTGCTGCGCGCCGCCGGAACGACGTACGTCACCCTGGTGCGTAACACACCGTTGACACTGATCGTGTTCTTCGGTGCCTTCGGCTTCTACATCACCTTGCAATACCGGATCGGGGCTCAGAACTCACCCATCGACGTGCAGAACTTCCGCTGGGCAGTTCTCGCGCTCGCCGTCTACCACGCAGCGTTCGTCGCTGAGGCGCTCCGGAGTGGCATCAACACTGTCCCGCAAGGGTCAGGCCGAAGCCGCTCGGGCGATCGGCCTGGACTTCGGCGCGACCTTGTACAACGTGGTGCTACCTCAAGCCTTCCGCGGCGCCATCGCTCCGCTGGGAAATGTGCTGATCGCGCTCACCAAGAACACCACGGTCGTGGCCACCATCGGCGTCGCTGAGGCCTCCTACCTGATGAAGGGAATGATCGAGTTCCGTCCCGACTTGATCTACGTCATCTTCGTGATCATGGCGACCGGCTTCGTGATCTTGACCCTGCCCGTCGGCATCGGCTTTACCGCCTTGTCCCGGCGACTGGCGGTGAAACGATGAGTGCCGAGGCGAGCGTGCTGTTCGACGCTCCGGGGCCCAAGGCTCGCCGTCGCTACGCCGTCATTGCGGTGATCGGCACCCTGGCCATCCTCGCACTGCTGTATCTCCTGGTCAGGGCACTTGCCGCCAAGGGCCAGTTCACCGCGGCGAAGTGGAGCCCGTTCATCGATCCGGTGACCTGGACGTCCTACCTGCTGCCAGGACTGCGGGCCACCTTGGTCGCGGCCTTTTTCTCCATCATCCTGGCGATGATCGGCGGCATCCTGCTCGGCATGGGCCGCTTGTCTCAGCTGGCTCCAGTGCGGGCGGTCTGTGGTGTCTTTGTGGAGTTCTTCCGCGCCGTGCCGGTGCTGATGATGATGCTCTTCGCCTACTACGTCTTCCTCTTCGGCATTGGCGTCTCTGGCGACATCCTTCCGCTGCTAGGCGTCATCGCGGGACTGACGTTCTACAACTCGTGCGTCATTGCCGAGCTCATCCGCTCCGGCGTCGGATCGCTGCCAAAAGGTCAGCAGGAGGCGGCCCTGGCCATCGGGCTCACACCCTTTGCCACTCTGCGACTGGTGCTGCTGCCGCAAGCAATCACGATGATGCTGCCCTCCATCGTCAGCCAGCTTGTCGTCGTCTTGAAGGACTCGGCCCTAGGGTTCCTGATCTTGTATCCGGAGCTGGTCCGCAGCGGACAAACCTTGGCCTCGCTGAAGGGAAACCTGATCCCGACCTTCATTGTGGTGGCCACCATCTTCATCATCATCAACTACCTGCTCACGCCGGCTCGCCCGTTACCTGGAACGCCGGCTGCAGACCCGTCGACGAGGGCCCAAGGTCGCTGAGTCGCAGACGATCGTGAGCCCGTCGATGGCGCCAGGCGGTGCGCTGACGGCGCCAAGGCAGATCTAACGCCAGGCTTAACGAGCGGTCTCGGTCGCTCGTGACTCCCGCACCACGGTCACTTTGATCTGGCCCGGGTAGGTCAACTCTTCTTCGATCTGCTTGGCGATGTCACGAGCCAGAACTTGCGCCTCGATGTCATCGACGATGTCCGGGGCCACCATGACCCGAATCTCGCGTCCGGCCTGCATCGCGAACACCTTGTCGACACCTTCGCGAGCACCAGCGATCTCTTCCAGCCGCTCCAGCCGTTGGACGTACGCCTCGATGCTTTCGCGCCGGGCACCCGGTCGACTCCCGCTGATCGCGTCCGCTGCCTGAACGAGAACAGCCTCAACGGTCCGCACCTCGACCTCGCCGTGGTGTGCCTCGATGGCATGGACCACATCGGCATGCTCGCCGTACTTGCGAGCCAGGTCGGCCCCGACAATCGCGTGCGAGCCCTCCACCTCGTGCGTCAATGCCTTGCCGATGTCATGCAAAAACGCAGCGCGCTTGCAGTGTGCTACGTCGAGACGAAGCTCCGCAGCCATCAGCCCGGCGATATGGGCACTCTCCACTAGATGCTTGAGGACGTTTTGCCCGTACGAGGTCCGGTAGCGCAGCGTGCCGAGCACTGGAACGAGCGCTGGATGCAGGTCCGAGATGCCCACCTCAGCCATGGCATCCTCGGCTGCCCGCAGGCACTGCGCCTGAATCTGGCTCTTGCTCCGCTCGTGCACCTCCTCGATGCGGGCCGGATGAATGCGGCCGTCCGCCACCAGCTCGGTCAACGTCATCCGGGCGGTCTCTCGCCGAACCGGATCGAAGCAGGACAGCAGCACTGCCTCCGGCGTGTCATCGATCATCACGTTGACACCGGTCACCTGTTCGAAGGCCCTGATATTGCGGCCCTCCCGACCGATGATCCGACCCTTCATGTCGTCTCCCGGGAGATGGACCGCCGAGACCACCGACTCCGATGTCAGCTCCGATGCCAGGCGTTGGATCGCTCCGACAATGATCTGCTGTGATCTCGCGTCCGCTTCGCGAACGGCCTGACGTTCGATATCGCGGGCGAGCAGCACCGCCTGCCGCTTCGCATCATGGGTGACCGCTGATACCAGCTCGGCTTTTGCTTGCTCGGCGGTCAGCCCTGCAATCCGCTCCAATGAGGTCTGCTGCTCCGACTCGAGATCCGCCAATGTCCGACGCTGACTCTTGAGTTCGCTTTTGAGCTCCTCAAGCTGTCGGCCCTTTTCCTCCAACATTCGTATATCAGCGTCGAGCCGCTCTTCTCGGTCCGAAAGTCGCTGTTCGCGACGCTCCAGGTCGGCCCGTTGCTCTCGGAGCTCAGCGCGCCGAGCTCGCGACTCCTCCTCGGCCTCTGTTCGAGCGGCCTCAGCCGAGGCAAGCAACTTCTCGGCCTTGACGCGAAGCTCCTCGACCTCTGCCGCTGAGTATCCGGGCTGTGCCGCAGTCAACTCGGCGGTGGAACGATCTGTCCGCGAGCTAGCTGTTGGTAGTGACCCAGTGCCAGTCGGAAGCGTTGATGCTGTTGAGGGCACTGCTCTGGTCTGGTAACCGGCTGAATTGTGGCGACTCCGTCGAGCCAAGACCACCGTTGCCAAGGCCACCACGGCGATGAGCAAGAAGAGGCCGCTAACTACAAGTGCTTCAAAGACCCCGCTCACCGTCGCGCTCCTGTCTACATGCTCACGCATGTACTCAAGAGGATCCGCAACGCGAAATGCAAAATCTGCCAACGCTCAGTTAGTGAACGCTGGACTCCCTCAACTCCTTGATTTGAAACAAGAACTGCTTTGTAAGTCACTGTTCCGGAGCATTCTTTGATCCGGAATTTCGTCATATCGTTCAGGCGTTGTCAGATACCTCGTGTTGGCAGAGTATGTCTGGTTACGCCCTTGGTCAAGCACAAAGGTGAGATCCCTCACCCGGCCGCGCGGCGACGGGCTCACTCCCGCAGTACATCACTCAGCACCCGCGTTATGACCGCACTATCGAATCCTCGGCGGCTGAGCAGTCCTGCCAGCCGCCGCTGCTGCACGTCACGTGCGAGCGCGCTCATCGCTGCTCGTTTTCGCTCGACCAGCTCCCGAGCACTAGCGAGTTCCGCATCGCGGTCGACATTCTCAAGTGCCCTGTCGATTTCGCCGCGCTCGACTCCCTTTGACTTCCAATTCTCGCTTGAGCGCACGACGGGAGAGGTGGCGTCGCTGCTGCCTGGAGGCGACCCAGTCAACTGCGAAGGTTGCGTCGTCAACCAGACCGACCTCTTGCATCCGGTCGAGAACCGCCTCCTTTACGCTCTGGGGCACGTTCTTGGCCTGAAGGGCCTTGTCAAGCTCGTGTCGGGTGTGTGCCCGCGTTGTCAGTCTGCGTAACGCGATGGTGCGGGCCACAGACTCAGCGTCTGCATGGTCATCATGCGTCTCGGTGATTCCCTCGGATGAAGTTCCGCGGTTGCCACTCCGGTCTCCGAGCGGGCTCGTGCTGAGCCGGTCGGCTGCTCGGCAGGCTGTTCGATCAGCATTGGCTAGAACTCCACCTCGCCGGTGACCGGATCGATCCCTGCTGGCAGGTCGATCTTAGGACCGATGCCCATTCGTTCCTTGATCTTCTTCTCCAACTCATCTGCCAGATCAGGATTGTTTCGTAGGTAGCTGCGAGCATTCTCGCGGCCTTGACCCAATTGATCGGCATCATAGGTGAACCAGGCTCCGGCCTTGCGAATGATTCCGGTGTCTACGCCCAAATCAATCAGGCTGCCTTCGCGGCTGATTCCCTTCCCGTAAAGAATGTCGAACTCGGCCTGCTTGAATGGTGGCGCCACTTTGTTTTTAACCACCTTCACTCGGGTACGGTTGCCAACCATTTCCTGACCGTCTTTGAGTGTCTCGATACGACGCACATCCAGCCGTATCGATGCATAGAACTTCAGCGCACGGCCACCCGTCGTGGTCTCGGGTGATCCAAACATCACTCCGATCTTCTCCCGCAGCTGGTTGATGAAGATCGCTGTTGTGCCGGCACCGCTCAAGGCGCCGGTCATCTTCCGGAGAGCCTGGCTCATCAGCCGTGCCTGCAGTCCGACGTGGCTGTCGCCCATCTCTCCTTCGATCTCGGCCCGCGGTGTCAGTGCGGCCACCGAGTCGATCACAATCAGCGACAATGCGCCTGAGCGGACCAGCATGTCGGCGATCTCCAACGCCTGCTCGCCGTTATCGGGTTGGCTCACCAGAAGTGAGTCGGTGTCAACGCCAAGACGCCCGGCGTACTCGGGATCCAGCGCATGCTCGGCATCGATGAATGCGCAGATACCTCCATCTGCCTGGGCGTTGGCGATGGCATGCAAAGCCACGGTCGTCTTGCCGCTCGACTCGGGGCCGTAGATCTCCACCACCCTGCCGCGCGGCAAACCACCGATGCCCAGAGCGACATCAAGGGCGATGGAGCCAGTGGGAATGACCTCGATCGGCGCTCGCACCTCATCGCCGAGCCGCATCACCGATCCCTTTCCATACTGCTTGTCGATCTGTGCGAGTGCTGCCTCCAGTGCCTTCTCGCGATCTGCCGTGGCCATCGTTATCCTTCCCCGTCGTCGGGCACTTGCTCTTGCCGTCTGAGCTTGCTGATGTGTCTGAAAGTCTTGCGCTCTGACCCTAAGGACGAGCACTGACAATCGTTCGGTCGGACGAGATTCTGTGGATAACCGACCCGGACGCCTGGTGGATAACCTACCGAACGTTTGTTCGAACGATATTCGACACGCCGGGTTCGGCATCACCTCTTGGGGGTGCTCGTGGCCTAGCGGCGCTGCTAACGATCCCGCGCCGGCAACTCCAACGCGGTCCAGACAGCCCGCCAGATGGTCTTGCACGGTATGCCGTCAGCCAACGCCTGAACAACGGTGCGTTGGCCCAGCGCCGCGAGGCTGTACTCCGAAGCCCACACGCGGAAGTAACCCGTACCGAGATGTAGCTGCAGGCGCTGCCAAAGCTCGGTCTCCTTCATAGCCGCCATTGTGCCTGGCCAGGCGGGTAGCCATGGTCTCGTCGTCGGCAGTGTCAGAGCTCAAGGGCAAAATAGACAACGTGCGCGCTGATCCATTGGAAGCCTTTTCCCCGGCGACCGCGACCTGGTTCCGGGAGGTCTTCGCACGCCCGACGGCTGCCCAAGTCGGTGCCTGGCAGGCCATCTCCGCTGGCGAAAACGCATTGGTCATCGCGCCGACCGGTTCCGGCAAAACGCTTGCGGCCTTCCTCTGGGCGTTGGACGATCTGACACGCTCGCCGCAGCCGAGCGCCAAGCAACGCTGCCGGGTGCTTTACGTCTCACCGCTCAAGGCGTTGGCGGTCGATGTCGAACGAAACCTCCGAGCACCGCTAGCGGGCATCACGCAGACCGCGTTACGCCTCGAACAAACACCACCGAACGTCACGGTCGGCGTACGCTCCGGCGATACGTCCGCGGCTGATCGGCGAAGTCTCATCAACCGACCACCGGACATCATGATCACCACACCCGAGTCACTGTTCTTGATGCTGACTTCGGCCGCCCGTGATCTGCTCCGATCGGTTCGAACGGTGATCATCGACGAGGTGCACGCCCTTGCCGGGACCAAGCGCGGAGCCCACCTCGGACTGTCCCTGGAGCGGCTGGAGGCGCTCACCGAGTCCGATGGAGAGTCCTCGTCTTCGCAGCAGCCCCTGCAGCGGATCGGCCTATCCGCCACAGTGCGCCCTCCGGAGCGGGTTGCCGCCTTCCTCGGTGGCTCGCATGAGGTACGGGTAGTGGCGCCGCCGGCCGAGAAATCGTGGGATCTCTCGATCGTGGTGCCCGTCGAGGACATGAGCGACCTCGGTGCAACGGCATCGACCCCGACCATCGCCCAGCCCGCGAGCCTCGATGACGAGCAGCCTCCGCCTCGACCACCCTCAATCTGGCCGCACGTCGAGAACCGCATCCTGGACGTGATCAATCAGCACCGCTCGAGCATCGTCTTCGCCAACTCACGCCGACTCGCGGAGCGGCTGACCGCGCACCTCAACGAGCTGCAGGCCGAGCGTCTCGGCGAGGTCAGTGACCCGTCCCCGCCACCGGCGCAGGTGATGGCCCAATCCGGCGCGTCGACCGGCCGCGACGGCAGTACGACTCCGGTTATCGCCCGAGCCCATCACGGCTCGGTCAGCAAGGAGCAGCGAGCCCAGATCGAGAACGATCTCAAGACGGGGCGGCTGCCGTGCGTGGTGGCGACCTCGTCACTGGAGCTCGGCATCGACATGGGTGCCGTCGATGTCGTTGTCCAGGTCGAGGCCCCGCCGTCGGTAGCCAGCGGCCTCCAGCGGGTGGGCCGGGCCGGCCATCACGTGGGCGCGACGTCTCGCGGCGTGTTCTTTCCCAATCACCGCGGGGATCTGATCGCGTCAGCGGTTGTTGTGGAGCGGATGCGACACGGCGCCATCGAGGAAGTCGCCGAACTGCGCAATCCCTTGGACGTCCTTGCCCAGCAGATCGTGGCCGTTGTTTCGATCGAGGACGCCAAGGCGGAGGAGCTGTACGCCTTGGTACGCCGAGCCGACAGCTTCCGGCAGCTGCCGTACAGCGCCTTCGAGGCGGTCCTCGACATGCTGAGTGGCCGCTATCCCAGCGAAGAATTTGCCGAGCTCAGGCCGCGTCTGGTCTGGCATCGCGACACCGGCGTGCTGGTCGCCCGTCCGGGAGCGCAGCGGCTCGCCGTGACCTCCGGCGGCACGATTCCCGATCGAGGACTGTTCGGAGTGTTCCTCGTTGGTGAGGGCAATGCGTCGGGTCGGCATGCCCCGGGGCGACGCGTCGGCGAGCTCGATGAGGAGATGGTCTATGAGACCCGAGTCGGCGACGTCTTCACCTTGGGAACGACAAGTTGGCGAGTGGAGCAGATCACCCACGACCAGGTGCTGGTCTCCCCTGCCCCAGGCGCTCCTGGACGGCTGCCGTTCTGGAAAGGTGACGCGCCTGCTCGCCCTCTAGAGCTGGGACGCGCGTACGGCAGGTTCGTCCGCGAGGTCGGTGCGTTGCGTCCCGAGCTTGCGAAAGCGCGGCTGACTGAGGCCGGTCTCAATGACTTCGCTGCCAACAACCTGATCTCCTACCTTGCCGAGCAGCAGACAGCCACCGGGGCACTTCCGACCGACCAAACGGTGATCTTTGAGAGATTTCGCGACGAGCTGGGCGACTGGCGGGTCTGCGTCCACTGCCCACTCGGCACCGGCGTGCTCAGTCCCTGGGCGCTCGCCATCGAGCGCTCAGCAAGAGAACGGTACGGGATGGAGGTGCAGGCTACCGCGACGAACGATGGCATGGTGCTGCGCATCCCCGACACCGAATCTGAGCCGCCCAGCGCTGAGTTGTTGGTGTCGGATCCAGAGATCATCGAGTCCGTCATCAGCGACGAGGTCGGCTCATCAGCTCTCTTCGCAGCCCGGTTCCGGGAAAATGCAGCCCGCGCTCTGTTGCTCCCTCGGCGCGACCCGAAAGCTCGCTCACCGCTGTGGCAGCAGCGCATGCGCTCAGCGCAACTGCTCACCGTCGCCGCGCAATACCCTGAGTTTCCGATCGTTCTGGAGACGATGCGCGAATGCCTGAACGACGTCTTCGATCTCGACGGCCTCCTTGACGTGCAGCGACAGATCGCCTCGCGATCACTCCGCGTCGTGGAGGTCGAGACCAAGGAGCCTTCTCCCTTCGCCCGCTCATTGCTCTTCGGTTACGTCGGAGCATTCGTCTACGAGGGTGATGTTCCGCTCGCGGAGCGCAAGGCAGCTGCGCTTTCACTCGACGCCACGCTGTTGGCTGAACTCCTCGGCAAAGACGGCATCAAGCAACTCCTCGACGCCGAAGTCATCGCCAGCATCGAGGCTGATCTGCAGTGCCTCAGCGCGGACAGGCAGGTGACCACCCTGGAACAAGCCTTTGACCTGCTACGCACTGCCGGACCGTTCACCCAAGCCGAGCTGGCGGCCCGAACCGCCCCTAGCCTTGATATCGCGGCAGCCATCGACACGTTGATCAAGGATCGCCGGGTGGTTGAAGTCCGAATCGCCGGTGAAGCAATGCTGGCGGTTGCCGAGGACATTCCGCGGCTCCGCGATGGCCTCGGAATACCGGTTCCACCCGGCGTCGCCGCCTCGTTCACCGAGCCTGCTCCCCATCCCATCGATGATCTTGTGCTGCGGTGGGCCCGAACGCACGGGCCCTTCGTCGTCTCCTCGATCGCCGAACGGTATGGATTGGGGCGAGCGGTCGTTGAGTCCAGCTGCGACCAGCTGACCGCCTCCGGGAGTCTGGCCGCCGGCTCATTCCTCGATCTGCCGGGAGACGCTGCGAACGAGCGCCGGCAGTACTGCCACAGCCAGGTGCTTGGCGTTGATCAAGAGGCGAACGCTGGCACTGCTGCGTAAAGGCGTCGAGCCAGTTGAGCAGGTCGCCTTTGCCCGCTTCCTCGCGGAGTGGCAGGGAATCGGCTCGGACAGCCGCGGCGTCGACGCCGTGCTGGGAGCCATCGAGCAGCTCTCGGGCTATCCGATTCCTGCAAGTGCCGTGGAGTCGATGATCTTGCCGGCTAGAGTCGCCGGCTACACGCCGGCGATGCTGGATGAGCTCACTGCCGCCGGCGAGATCTTCTGGGTCGGCGATGGACCGATCGGTGATTCTGACGGCTGGCTGCGCTGGTACGTCGCTGGTCAGGAGCCTCACCCCGCACGCGGCGAGCCGGAGCAGTATCGCAGCCAAGAGATCTTGGCCGCGCTTTCCGACCGCGGTGCCTCGTTCTTTGATGCCCTGCTGCCCTCAGGAACGACACTCGCCGATCGCTCGCAGTACGTGAATGCCCTCTGGGAACTGGTGTGGGCCGGCTTGGTGACCGGGGACACCTTTGCTCCAGTACGCAGCCTTGCTGTTAGCGGGGCCCACCGGAGGCCCAGCCGGCCTGTCCCGAGAACGCATCGGATCAGACTCGCCGGCGGAGGACTGGGACGCCCGGCACGTACGCCGCGCGTGGTCACACCCACCACAGCAGGTCGCTGGTCACTGATTCAACGGTCAACATCAACACCGGCCGATCGGCTGGCTGCTGACATCTTCGCGCTGCTGGACCGCTACGGCATTGTGACTCGTGGCAGCGTCCTCACCGAGAACGCCGAGGGTGGGTTCGGCGCCGCCTATCGGGCACTCAGCGCGCTCGAGGATTCCGGACAATGTCGGCGTGGATACTTCGTCGAAGGTCTGGGTGCAGCTCAGTTTGCTCTGACCGGTGCCGTCGATCGAGTACGCACTCATCAGCGCGAACCGGCAGAGCCCGGTGCTGTCGTCCTCGCGGCCTGTGATCCGGCCAACCCTTACGGCGCTGCGCTTCCGTGGCCTGATCGAGAGGGACATCGGCCCGGACGCAAAGCAGGCGCCTTGGTCGCCTTGGTTGGCGGGGAACTGATCTTCTACGTGGAGCGCGGCGGCAAGACGCTGTTGTCCTTCAGCGAGGATCCGACCCGGCTGGCTCCGGCGGCATTTGCCCTTGCCAGATCCGTACACCAGGGTCTGCTCGGAAAGCTGACCGTGGAGCGCGCCGATGGAGCGCACATCTTCGGTTCGGTACGGGTAAGCGAGGCCTTGCAGGATGCGGGATTCCGAATGACCCCTCAGGGCCTGAGGCTACGGCCGAGCGTCTAACGGCGAGGCGATCGCAGTGAGCCGGATCGCGAGCGAAGCAATCAACCTCAGGCTGCGGCCTGGGCCATTGGCCGTACGCTCGGCAAGGCAGTCACGCCTTCATAGACGGCCATCTTTTCGCTGACCACATTGAGAACCACCGACAGTGGCAGATCGAGTGCTGCGCAAATTGCGGCGAGCAGCTCGCTCGAGGCTTCTTTCTGACCGCGCTCGACCTCGGAGAGGTATCCCAGACTGACCCGAGCTTTCCTCGACACATCGCGCAGCGTCTTCCCCTGCGAAACGCGCTCCTCTCGGAGCGACTCACCGATGAGCTCGCGCACCAGCACCGGCTTCACCGGAAGTTCCTGCGATCGCATACGGAAAACTCTACCCACCCTCACCGACAACACCAGTACGTCCCACGCTCAGGCGCCAGCTCGCGTCGTCAACTTTCTCACCCAACGCCCGTCAGTCCGAGAGCATCCGCCAGCAATTCCAGCGCAGCTGAGGCCGCCTGTCGCCGGATCATCGCGCGATCGCCATGCAGGAGGAGCTCCTCGACGCGCAACGCCCTAGTGGCGGGATGGCTGACTGCCACGAAAACCTGGCCAACATGATGGCCGTTCTGCGGCTCAGGCCCGGCGACTCCCGTCGTCGCAAGTCCCCAGTCAGCGTTGCATCGCTCCGCTACGCCGCGAGCCATCTCGGCAGCAGTGCGTTCCGCGACCGGACCGAGTTCGGCCAGCGTCGTACGATCCACTCCGGCAAGCGTCGCCTTGAGGGGGGTTGCGTAGCTGATCACACCGCCCAGATAGTTCGCGGAGGCCCCGGGTATGTCGGTCAGTAGCGCGCCGACCATGCCGCCGGTCAGGGACTCCGCGCTCGCGAGTGTCTGACCTCGGCGACTCAGCTCCGCGAGGATGCTCGCAGCCAGCGCGGAAGCCTTCACTGGGCGCGGGCGCGACGCCGCAGGCGGAGCGCCTCGCGGATGTAGTCCAGCCCGGTTGCCATGGTGATCAGCCACGCCACAGCCATCACGATCATGGCGACGACGTGGGCCGGACCCGGCAGCGGGAGCAAATACAGGATCACCGCAATCGCCTGGGTCACGGTCTTGACCTTGCCGCCACGACCCGCGGCCATCACGCCGTAGCGGAGCACCACAAAGCGCATGATGGTAATCCCCCACTCGCGGACCAAGATCGTAATCGTCACCCACCAGGGAAGCTCGTCAATGATCGACAGCCCGATGAACGCCATGCCGGTGAGCGCCTTGTCCGCGATCGGATCGGCGAGCTTGCCGAAGCGCGTAATGATGTTGTGTTTACGGGCCAGGTATCCGTCAAGCGTGTCGGTCAAGATCGCCACACTGAAGATCACCGCAGTGCAGAACCGCCACCATGGCTGCTCTGGATGGGTCAGCAGCATCCAGGCGAAGATGGGGACAAGAACAATCCGAAACGCGGTAAGTGCGTTCGGCAGATTCCACGGACTCGTCTCGGGCTCGGCGATCGGCCCGACAGGATGTGTCTCGCTCGGCGCCAGGGCGTCTGGGTCTGGGGTTCGTCGGAGCTTGTCGGACCCAGCGTCGGCGTGATGCGCGTCGTCAATCATGGTGACCTGGATTCCTGCTACGCTCGGCGAGGCCTCTGCTGATCAAGAACTCGTCGTGGCAACGAGATCGATCCCCTGGCTGTCGCAAACCAGGGCGTTCACAAGATCCCCTCGGGCGAGGTGATCGCTGGTGATCAACGAGACATTGCCGTCGACCTCCGGACCCTGGTGAGCGGCGCGGCCGATGAGCTCACCGTCGGCCTCCTCGACCAGCACCTCCACCTGCTCTCCGATTCGCTCCGCCGCGCGCTGCGCAACCAGCTCCTCGGCAAGATCCGCCACTCGCGCCCGGCGGGCTGCTATCTCCTCGGGCGGAAGCTGGCCATCCAGCCCGCATGCCTCTGTCCCCTCCTCAGATGAGTAGCCGAACACTCCGATCGCGTCCAATTCAGCATCGGCTAGAAAGTTGCACAGCACCTCGACGTCGGCCTCCGTCTCACCCGGGAAGCCGCAGATCACATTGCTGCGAATCCCCGCGGACGGCGCCAGCTTTCGGATCGATGAGATCAGTGTCAGGAATGATTCGGCGCCACCAAAGCGTCGCATCCGACGCAGCACGCGGGGAGCGGCATGCTGAAACGACAGATCAAAATACGGCACCACCTGCGGCGTACTCGCCATCACCTCGATCAGGCTCGGCCGCATCTCGGCGGGCTGCAGATACGAAACCCGAACCCAGCACAGTCCTTCAACGTCGGCCAAGCCGGTGAGTAGCCGCTCGAGCGCTCGGATATCGCCAAGATCTTTGCCGTAGCTGGAGGAGTTTTCGCTGACCAGAAAGACCTCGCGCACACCCTGCTCGACGAGCCAGGCCGCTTCGGCCACGATGTCGGCAGCCGGCCTTGAGACGTACGCGCCACGAAAAGACGGAATGGCACAGAAGGTGCAACGCCGATCACAACCGGAAGCGATCTTCAGCGGCGCCGACGGCCCTCCTTCGAGTCGGCGCCGGAACATCCGCGGGCCGCTGGCTGGGCCTACACCGGCGACCGACGCGTGCCCATGCCCAGGAATCGTTACGCCGTGAGCGGCCGCCGGTCGCGCGGCAGGTGCGAGCGGCAACAGGGCGCGCCGATCGCGTGGCCGATGAGCCGGATGGCGTCCGCCGGCCAGGATCGTTCGAAGCCGGTCGGCAATATCGGCGTAATCGTCGAAACCCAGGACGGCATCCGCCTCGGGGAGCGAGTCAGCGAGCTCACGTCCGTAACGCTCCGCGAGGCATCCGACGGCCACCACGGCCTTGGCCCGGCCAGCGCTCTTCAGATCAGCAGCTGCGAGCACTGTGTCGATCGAGTCCTTCTTGGCTGCCTCGATGAAACCGCAGGTATTGACCAGCACCGCATCCGCCTCGAGCGGATCAGCCACGAGCCTGAAGCCACCGCTGTCCAGCTGTGCCGCAAGTTCTTCGGAGTCAACGTCGTTGCGCGCGCAGCCGAGAGTGACGAGGTGCACTGCCGACGGCTCTGAGCTTGTCGGGCGGCGGCTGCCAGCCCGAACGGCGAACGCGGCAGACTCATCCATTGCCGTCCCAGTATGACCGATGTAGCGATATACCAGCGGTCTGTGGTCGCCGCCAACCCCTGCCGGGCGATCCTAGCTAGCCCAGCCGGAGGTTCTCCATCACCACGTCCAGCTCATCCGCCGTAACGAGAACGTCACGGGGCTTGGATCCTTCAGATGGCCCAACGACGCCGCGGGTTTCCAGGATGTCCATCAGCCGTCCCGCCTTGGCAAACCCAACGCGCAACTTCCGCTGCAGCATCGATGTCGAGCCGAGCTGCAGTGTGACGACGAGCTCTACCGCCTGAAGCACGAGGTCGAGATCATTACCGATGTCTTCCGCCACCCGGGTCGATGACTCGGAGGCAGCGATGACGTCCTCGCGGTAGGTCGGCTTGAGCTGGCCGCTGACGTGGCTGACAACGGATCGGACTTCCGGCTCGGTGACCCAGGCACCTTGGATGCGGATGGGTTTGCTCGATCCCATGGGAAGAAAGAGCCCGTCGCCCTGACCAACCAGCTTCTCCGCACCAGGCTGATCCAAGATCACTCGCGAGTCGGTCATCGACGATGTGGCGAATGCCAAGCGGCTGGGCACGTTCGCCTTGATCAGCCCGGTGACGACATCGGTGCTGGGTCGCTGGGTCGCCAAGACCAGATGAATTCCTGCTGCCCGGGCAAGCTGGGTGATGCGGACGATCGAGTCCTCCACATCGCGCGGAGCCACCATCATCAGGTCCGCCAGCTCATCCACGATGACGACCAGGTACGGATACGGAGTGACGGCTCGATCCGGTGACGACTCCAGCGGGAGCGGCGGCTCACCGGCGCTCGCGGCAACTGTCGTCGGCTTGACCGAGCCGGTGCGTACCGCCTTGTTGAAATCATCGACATGCCGGAAACCGAACCGTGCCAGATCGTCGTAACGCATGTCCATCTCACGGACGACCCACTGCAGCGCTTCGGCTGCCCTCTTGGGATGGGTGATGATCGGCGTCACCAGGTGCGGAACCCCTTCGTACGCCGTTAGCTCGACACGCTTCGGGTCGACCAGCAGCATCCGAACCTCATCGGGAGTGGCCCGCATCATGATCGACGTGATCATTGAGTTGATGAAGCTTGACTTGCCCGAGCCGGTCGCCCCAGCCACCAGCAGATGCGGCATCTTGGCCAGGTTCGCCACCACGAAGCCGCCCTCGACATCCTTACCGAGCCCGACCGTCATCGGATGGTGATCATTTCTGGCGCGGGCCGACCGCAGCACGTCCCCAAGGGAGACGACTTCCTTGTCAGAGTTGGGAATCTCAATGCCGATGGCGGACTTTCCGGGGATCGGAGACAGGATGCGGACATCTGCGCTGGCCACCGCGTACGCGATGTTGCGGCTCAGTGCCGTGACCTTCTCCACCTTCACCGCAGGGCCCAGCTCCACCTCGTATCGAGTGACCGTCGGACCACGGCTGTAACCCGTCACATGTGCGTCGATCTCGAACTGGAGCAACACTTCACTCAACTGATGGACAACGGCATCCGATGCGTTGGTACGCGCTTTGTGCACACTGCCGTGCCTCAGGGTGGCCGCGTCCGGCAGCAGGTATTGCACGTCGCCGGACAGCTGGAGTTGCTCCACACGCTGCGGCATGGGCGTGTGGGGCGGAGCCTCCAGCTCCTCGCCGTCAACCCCATGCACCGTTACGCCTGGCGGCAGTCCTGCGGTCACCATGCGACGCGACTCCGAGGCGGACTCGCCATCTGCGTCCGGAGAATCCGGCGCTGGCTCTGCCTCCGGGCGCATCTTCTGCCCCCCGCGGCCGTCGGTGTCCTACTCGATCGCCGATCACCGGAGTCTCGTACGCCTGAGCGCCACCGTGCTCCAGCGCACGAACCACCTCGCCTTCGATCACCACCGGCGGGCGGCGCAGCCGGGCTCGTGCCGCGCGCACTCGATCGGGAATCTGATGCAGCGGAACACCGACCACAACGAGCACGCCGAACAGCAGCAGCAAGATCAGCAACGGAACGGCGACATAGACCGTCAACAGGTCGGAGAGCAGGCTGGAGGAGATGTAGCCGATGATGCCGCCAGCGCTTCGGAGTCGTTCCGGCTCGTTGGTGCGCGGCAGCCCGCGCGCGATGTTGATCAAGCCCAGCAACCCGAGCATGATCGCGCTCCAGCCGATCAGCTGACGGCCCAGTGGGCCGTTACGATCCGGATGCCGCAAGGTTCGCCAGGCCATCAACGCCAGGAGCAGTGGCGCCAGGTAGCAGAGCGTCCCGATGGTGCTGGCGACACCGATGAAAATGGCATGACCAACCACACCCGGCAGCCCCCACCAGACTGCAGCGCCCACGACGATCGCACTGCCCAGCAGGAAAAGGCCAATTCCGTCGCGGCGTAATGCCGGGTCGACATCCTCCACCGCAGGTCCAACACGCCGCACGGCGCGGCCTACGCCGTGGGCTAGGGCGCCCAAGAGTGCGGCAAGACCGAGAGCGAGCTGATCGAGGACGGAACGGCGTTGTCGACGACTCCGTGATCGGTTGCTGCTGGACCGCCGACGAGCAGGCTTGGCTTGTGTAGCCACGGCAGGCGTGGCTCTCTTGCTTCCGGTCGACCGCGGTTTCGCGCGCTGGGACGATCCAGCTCGGCTGCGGGACCGCGGTGGGGAAGACGCGCGGGTCGCCATAATCGTGAGGTTACAAGATCAACGGCCCGATACACGGGGTCACACGCCGGGCGCCTCGTACGAGGTCGGCAGGTGGTCTCGCAACTGCCATAGGTGATCTGTCGGACCGATGCCGCTGACCGAGCGCGAAGCCGGCTGCAATGGCTCCGGTGACATACGCCTTCGCGAGCGCCATGGCCTCCGGGACGTCAGCGCCACGTGCGAGGTGACTGGCCAGCGCTGAGGCAAGTGTGCATCCAGTTCCGTGGGTATGCCGGTTGTCGGCCCGCGCCGCGCGGTAGCTGAAATCACGGCCGTCCTGGCTCTTCAAATAGTCGATCGCGTCGCCCTCCCGATGACCACCTTTGATCAACACCCACTTCGGGCCGTCAGCAAGGAGCAGGTCTGCCAGCTCTGCTGCCGGGGTCTGAGCGGGACGACCGGTCAGCGCTGCGGCCTCGTCCAGATTCGGAGTGATCACTGTGGCGTAGCGGAACAACCGCGTACGGAGTGCACCGAGCGCCTCATGATCAATAAGCCGATCACCGTGCTTGCTGACGCAGACCGGATCGACGATCAGCGGCACCGGCGGATCAACATCGGCGACCAGGTCCGCTACGCACCCGACCGTGTCCGCATTGCCGAGCATGCCGATCTTGATCGCATCAACGCCGATGTCATCGACCACGCTGTGGAACTGTGCCCGGATCGCGTCCGGCGGAAGCGGCCAGATGCCCTGAACGCCAACGGAGTTCTGCGCGGTCACGGCCGTGAGCACCGTCATCCCATGAACGCCGTGGGCCAGCATTGTCTTCAGATCCGCCTGAATCCCTGCTCCCCCACCGGAGTCCGAACCAGCAATCGTCAGCACCCGAGCGGTAGGCAGGGTCATCTGCGCGCCTCCGACGGTCTTGGCGAGCGGAAGTGCTCGAAGCCAGCTGAGGATTCCCACACCTTGCCATCCACCACGACTCCGCTGTGATCATGGTCTGCTGCCGCAACGCTGCCTATCACGAACCAGCCCTCCGGCACTGTAGCCGCAGTGGGGAAGGTAGCCGCCAGGGCATGATCGTCGCCACCGGTGAAGAGCAAGGTGTAGGGATCGGAGCCGGTGGCTGCGGCGACGGCCTGCAATGGTTCAGCGACGTCGAAGGCATCCTGCCGCAACTCGATGAGCACACCAGACGCCTGTGCCACATGTCCGAGATCGGGAAGCAGGCCGTCGGAGATGTCGATCATGGATGTGGCTCCCGCCCGGGCAGCGATCGCACCGGCACCGTAGCTGACCTGGGGCACGCGGTGGGCCTCGACGAGGACCCGGGGTGAACGGAATCCCCGCCCGAGGACGGCCAGGCCGCCAGCGGCCCAGCCGAGCCGCCCCCGAATGGCTACCAGGTCCCCGGGCCGCGCCCCCGACCGCAGCACCGGCCGTCGCTCGTCCAGCGTGCCCAGGGCAGTAATCGCAATGGTGATGTCGCGGGCTCTGGTTACGTCACCGCCGAGCAGGCTGACCCCAGCCGCCTTGGCTTCTTCGCCGAGGCCATCGGCGAAATCCAGCACCCAACCCAACGACAGGTCAGGTGGGGCGGAGAAACCCACCAACAGACCAGTGGCCCGCGCACCTATCGCCTCGATGTCGGCGACGTTGACAGCGACTGCCTTCCGTCCGACGTCGCGAGCCTCGGACCAGTCGCGCCGGAAATGAACCCCCTCCACGAGCACATCCACCGACGTCGCAACCGCGTCCTTGATCATCAGCACCGCGGCATCGTCACCGGGTCCAACACTCACGTCAGGCGCCAATGACAACCCTTGGGTAATTGCGGCGATGAGAGGAAACTCCCCCACCTCAGCCAGCGTCGCATTGCGGTTCAGATTCACCGGAACCTCCCGTGCTCCCCGATGCGCACGTCGTCGCCGAAGGCTGTAGCGTGACGCACATCGGCGAGCGTACGCGGTCTGTGGCACGGACCGACGATGCGCCGTGAGAGTGAGAAGACACCGCCGTCGTGAACCGAGGAGGCACCACCTGATGGTCGTACAGGCATACATCTTGGTCCAGACCAACGTCGGCAAGGCGGCCGAGGTCGCTCATGCCATCAGCGCCATCCAGGGTGTCACGTTGGCCGAAGATGTGACCGGTCCTTACGACGTCATCGTGCGTGCCGAAGCGTCCAGCGTCGACGAGCTTGGCCAGCTGGTGGTTGCGCGAGTGCAAATGGTGCCAGGCATCACGCGCACCGTGACCTGCCCCGTCGTACACATCTAATTGAGAGCTGCTCGCGCAATATTGATTGCTCGACCGCTCGCAGCTGCTTTCTTAGCCAGGCAGCTGTTGTTAGCCACCAACTGCTGCTAGCGAAGTCCCACGGGGCGGCGCAGGGCCAAGGTGATCAACCGCTCGACGAGCTCGGGATACGGTACGCCGCTGGCCGCCCACATGCGCGGGAACATCGAGTGCGGGGTAAATCCCGGCATGGTGTTGATCTCGTTGATCACGACCGTGTCCGTCGTGCGTCACGAAGACGTCGACTCGAGCAAGGCCCTCGCAGCCGATCGCCTCGAAGGTCTTGATCGCCAGTTGCTGCACCTGATCAACTAGCTCGGGTCGGATGTCGGCCGGCACATCAAGATCAACCTGCTCTTCGGGCAGATACTTGGCTTCGAAGTCGTAGAAGCCCGACGCGCTGTGGACGCGGACCTCGGCAACCACGCTCGCCAGCGGAGATCCGCCATCAAGATCATCCAGCACACCGCACTCGAGTTCGCGGGCGCCGACGAATCCTTGTTCGATGATGATCTTGGGATCGTACGCATGTGCGACCTCGATGGCCCGCTCGAGCCCAGCCGCCTCATCCACCTTGGTGATACCCAGGCTCGAGCCGCCCCGCGCCGGCTTGACGAAGAGCGGGTAGTGCAGCGCCGAAATCGTCTCCAGGCACGCGGTCCTGTCGCGTCGCCACTCGGCCGCCGTGATGGCGACGAAGGGTCCAATCGGCAGTCCGGACGCGGCCAGTACGAGCTTGAGGTAGTGCTTGTCCATCCCGACAGCGCTGGCCAGCACCCCGGCACCGACATAACGGGTCCCCATCATCTCGAACAATCCCTGGATCGTGCCGTCCTCACCAAACGGTCCGTGCAGCAGCGCTAGCGCAACGTCAACGGGACCGAGGTGGGAGAGCACGGACTGCTCACGGACGGCCAGCTCGCTGCCACTGGAGACCCGCATCAGCATGGCTTCGGCGGCGTTCTCACTGAGTTCCGGCAATCTGCCGTCGGTAACCCCCAGCCGGCTGATCGTCTCGGAATCAACCAGAATCCACCGTCCGGTGCGTGTAATACCGATGCCCACCACATCAAATCGATCTCGATCCAATGCGCTCAGTACACCGGCCGCAGTGAGGCAGGACACCCCGTGCTCGCTACTGGTTCCCCCGAAAACCACCGCCACGCGGTGGCGAGAACCATTGACCCGATGAAGGTCCGGCTGGCTTTCGCTCACGATCCTTGACCTTATCCGCGGTGAGCTGCTCGCGCGCGCGGAAGCACCAGACTTGGGCTTGTGACCAGGCAGCCACACCGACCCAATCCCACGCCATACACCGCGCCGCGTCTTGAGACGTTGGCCGTCACCGCCGGCCGCCCCGAGCGAGTGGTCGACGCGCCGCTGAACCCACCGGTGGTCTTTGCCTCCACCTACGTCGGTGCCCACGACGTGCAGGCCGCCGAGCTCGGATACGGACGCTATGGCAACCCGACCTGGCAAGCGCTGGAGGAGGCGCTCGGCGCGCTAGAGGGCGGACGCGCACTGACCTTCTCCTCGGGCATGGCGGCGGCGCACGCCGTACTAGAACTCCTGCCGCCGGGCGGCGTCGTGGTGATTCCGCGACAACTGCTATCTCGGGGTGGCTGAGGCCGTCGATCGCCGCGCAGCCAAATACGGCGGCCAGGTACGACGGGTCAACATCGCCAACACCGCCGAGGTGTTGAGCGCAGCAGAAGGCGCCGATGTCGTGTGGATCGAGTCGCCCGCAAATCCGACGATCGATGTAGCAGACCTTCCTGCCCTGGGCCGCAATCTCTCCGGACAGGCGATGTTCGTTGTGGACAACACCTTCGCCACGCCGCTACTGCAGCGTCCTCTGGAGTCTGGCGCCGACATCGTGCTGCACTCGGCGACCAAGCTGCTTTCAGGTCATTCCGATGTGTTGCTCGGCGCTCTCGTGACCCGGATTGATCAAGAGCAGCCTTTCGAGACACTGGATCAGATCCGCCGTTCGGTCGGGGCGGTCCCGGGGCCGATGGAGGCTTATCTCGCGCTGCGTGGGCTTCGTACGCTGCCGCTCAGGCTGGCGCAGGCCCAACGCACCGCACAGATTCTGGCCGAGCGGTTGGTGACCCATCGCTGCGTGCACCGGGTACGGTTCCCCGGGCTGGCTTCAGATCCCGGTCACGATGTCGCTCGGCGCACCATGTCGGGCTTTGGCTCGCTGATCTCCATCGAGCTTGCGGACGCCAAGACCGCGGACGCATTCATCGATGCGTGCTCGCTGTGGGTCTTTGCCACCAGCCTCGGCGGGGTGGAGTCGACCCTCGAGCGACGTCGCCGCTGGCCGGGCGAACTCCCCACGGTTCCGGAGGGTTTGGTAAGACTGTCGGTCGGGATCGAACATGTCGAAGATCTCTGGGCCGACCTCGCCCAGGCGCTCGATCAGCTCTAGTAACGCTCCGGTTTGGCCGAGCGGGACATCAGCGCAGTGATCATTTCGGCCGGAGTCAGCTCTCCCGCAATGACAGCGGCCACATTTTCTACGATCGGTAGCTCCACATGATGCTTCGCGGCAAGTTCGGTGATCGATGCGCACGACTTGACGCCTTCGGCAACCTGCCGGGTCGACGCGGTGATTTCGGCAACCGTGCGTCCCCTGCCGAGCTCCTCACCGAAGTGCCGGTTTCGAGACAGCGGGGACGAGCAGGTCGCCACGAGATCGCCGAGCCCGGCAAGACCGGAGAAGGTGTAGGGATCGGCCCCCAGCACGACTCCGAGCCGGGTGATCTCGGCCAGCCCTCTGGTGATCACCGACGCCGTCGCATTCGCTCCCAACCCGAGCCCGATCGCCATGCCAACTGCCAGCGCGATCACGTTCTTCGTCGCTCCGGCGAGCTCGCAGCCGATCACATCGGTGTTGGTGTACGCGCGGAACCGAGCGGTATGACACACCGCCTGAAATGCCTCAGCTGTAGCTGGTGAGACGCTCGCCACCACGCTCGCCGATGGCTGCCGTTCAGCGATCTCGCGAGCCAGGTTGGGGCCGGTGACCACCACAATCCTGTCGGGTGCGATATCACCGGCTTCGGCCACCACCTCGCTCATCCGCAGCCCGCTGCCTAGCTCGATTCCTTTCGCCAAGCTCACCACGATGGCGGTTTCGGGAATCTGCCACTGGCGCAAGTTGTCCCGCAACGACTGCGACGGCACGGCGAGCACCACGCAGTCGGCCTCCCGCATGGCTTCTTGCGGATCGCTGACCGCATGCAACGATTCGGGCAGCCGCAGGTCGGGAAAGTAGTCGGTGTTGCAGTGTTCGAAGTTGATCTTGTCCGCGAGCTCGGGCCGGCGGGCCCAGAGCGTGACCTGGTTGCCCGCATCGCAGACCACCAGAGCAAAGGCCGTCCCCCAGGAGCCAGCACCCATCACAGCGACCCTCGCAGGGGTACGGGAGGCTGCAGCCATGCTCATGTTGGGTCTCCGCTCGTCTGGTCGCTCCGCGGATCGTAGCGATACGAGGGCGGTACCGCATCGCGAAGCTCGGCGACCAAGACGGTGATGGCGTCCATGATTCTCGTCGTCGCCTCGTCGAGCGTCGCTGCCGTGACCGGCTGAGAACGAAGATCATCAAGGAGAACCTCCTCGCCCGCCGCAACGTGCAAGGTCTTGCGCGGGAGCAGCTTGGGGAAGCGGGGCTTCCGACCAGGCATCAGCTCCTGGGCACCCCACTGCCCGATCGGCACGACCGGACAACCGGTGGTCAAGGCCAGCCGAGCCGAGCCCGTCTTACCCTTCATCGGCCAAAGGTCGGGATCATAGGTGATCGTCCCCTCGGGGTAGATCACCAATGCCCGGCCCTGCTCGAGAGCTTGCGCCGCGGCGACAAGCGCGTCCTTGGACTGTGCCGATCCGCGCTCAACCGGAATCTGTCCGCAAGCGGCGATGATGCGCCCAATGATGGGAATCCTAAAAACCGATGCCTTCGCCAAAAACCGAGGCCAGCGCCCGGAGAACGCGAGAAACTGTCCGACGGCTAACGGATCGGCATTGGAGATATGGTTCGGCACGAAGATGACGCCGCCCGTCTGCGGCACGTTGTCCTGGTAGCGCCAGTCCCGCTTCGTCAGCGGTTTCATGATCGCGTTCACGATCTTGACGACAGCTGAGATGGTGTGACCACCAGGCTCATGATTGGCCTCCGACAATGGCCTGAGCACCGTGCGCGGACTCGCGGCGGGGTTCTCGGCCATCAACACCTCAGTTCGTCCAGCGTTGGTCTACCGTGCCATGAGTGGCTTCACCTTACGGGATTGTGCACCATCAGCTGCATCATCAGGGCGCCGCAGGCCTTGGGGAGGAGTTCGTCAGGGTGCACCGTGAGACCAGCATCAAATGATGGCAAGGTCACGCACTGCCGCAGTGATCGCTCTCAAACCAGCTGAGCACGCAAAGTCGCGGCTCGGCGTACCCGATCCGCTACGGCGACGGCTCGCCTGGACCATGGCGCTCGACACCTTGTCCGCGTTGTCTCGCGTGATGTCGCGGGTGCTGGTTGTCAGTGATCAACCGGCGCTGGAGGCCCGGCTGCGCAGAGCCGGACTTGCGGTGGAGGTCATCGGCGAGTCTGGCCACGTCGGCATGAACCCGGCCCTCAGTCATGGCGACCGGACGCTACGCGCCCAGGGATTCGCAACGGTTATGGCCTGCGTCGGTGATCTTCCAGCTCTGCGACCGGACTCTGTGCTGCGGGTCCTCGACGCATCCCGACCCCATCCTCGATCTTTCGTCGCGGACGCATCAGGCGTAGGCACCACGATGCTGGTGGCGCACGACGTCGCACTTGCGCCGCACTTTCAAGGCCGGTCGGCCGCAGCTCATCACGCGTCCGGCGCCGTCAGCCTGTCCGCCGATGATCTCGGATCGCCGATCGCCGACGCTCGCCGCGATGTCGACACCGAGGCGGATCTTCTCATCGCGATTGGACTGGGCGTCGGTCCGGCAACCGGCGCGCTCGTCGATCATGAACGTGACCGCCTCGGCCATTACGAGTTGATCACTGCGACCGACCACCACGATGCCGACGGCGATCAACTAGCCGTCACTGCCTCCGGGCGACGGATCGTCCTGCCGGCTGAGGCCCTCGGTGTCGACCTGCGCCATGCTCGGATCGGCCAGCGCCTTCACTCAGTGCAGGCCGATGGCCGGGTGCTGTCAGCCTGGATCTAGTGCCGTCGTAGCTATCGCTTGGCAGCGGTCTTCTTGGCCGGCGTGGCCTTCTTGGCAGGAACCTTTGCCACCGTCTTTCTCGCAGCCGGTGCCGTCTTGGATGCCGCCGGGCTACCAGTCGTTGCCTTCTTGGCGGTCGTACGCGGAACCTTCTTGGCCCCCGAGACGTAGGCCTTCAGGTCCGAACCTGCACGGAAGCGCGGGACGGCCGTGGCCTTGGCCCGTTTGCGCTCGCCCGTACGTGGGTTGCGCACCATCCGTGCGGAACGAGGCACCTTCTCGAAAACACCGAATCCGGTGATCGAGACCTTCTCCCCAGCTGCGGTCTTGTAGGTGATGGTTTGCACCACGGCGTTGAGGGCCTTGGCTGCTTCGGTCTTGCTGCCGTCGTAGTAGACGGCCACCGCCTGAATCAATTCAGCCTTGTTCACAACATTCCTTCTTGATGCGGTTCCAAGCCTGCTGGGAACTTGGGCAGCGCACGGTACGCCTGCAGGCCCAACGCTAGGGAAGATCGCGCAACCAGACAATCGTGTTGCTCGCACATTTTGGTGTCTTGTAACGAAAAACACTCAAGCGCGCAAGCAGTCGGCGGACGCGAGCGGCCCGATTTAAGAACGGCGAACTAACCGGCGCTGTCGACCTTGGCCGGTAGCGTCTTGGGCTTGTGTGTCGATCGGTTGCGCTCGAACTCATCGATGTGATCAACATGCCGCAGCGTCAACCCGATGTCATCTAGGCCCTCGAGCAGCCGCCATCTGGTGTAGTCGTCGATCTCGAACTCCGCCTGGAAACCTTCGGCGGTGATCTGTCGTCCGACAAGGTCGACCGTGATCGGTGCGGCAGGATGCTCTTCGACGAAATCCCACAGCTCTTCGATGATCTTCTGCTCGACGACCGCGATCAGCAGTCCGGCTTTCCCTGAGTTGCTGCGGAAAATGTCCCCGAAACGCGATCCGATCACCACCTTGAACCCGTAGTTCTCGAGCGCCCACACTGCGTGCTCCCGGGACGAGCCCGTGCCGAAGTCAGGACCGGCGATCAAGATCGTCGCACCGGCGTACTGCGGCAGGTTCAGGACGAAGTTCGGGTCGCTGCGCCAGGCCGCGAACAATCCGTCTTCGAAGCCGGTCTTGGTGACCCGTTTGAGATAGACCGCAGGAATGATCTGGTCGGTGTCGACATTGCTGCGCCGCAAGGGAAGGGCTGTGCCGGTGTGGCTGGTGAATGCATCCATGATCATCGACTCCCGATCAGATCGCTGGGTGAGCTCAGCGTGCCCGTCACCGCCGTTGCGGCAGCGACCAGCGGCGATACCAGGTGCGTCCGCCCACCCTTGCCCTGCCGGCCCTCGAAGTTGCGGTTCGATGTCGACGCCGCACGCTCGCCCGGCGCGAGCTGGTCCGGGTTCATGCCCAGACACATCGAGCAACCTGCCGCACGCCACTCCGCCCCGGCCTCTTTGAAGATCACGTCCAGACCCTCGGACTCGGCTTGCAAGCGAACTCGCGCAGAGCCGGGTACCACGAGCATTCGAACATGATCAGCGACGTGATATCCCTTGATCACCCCAGCAGCGGCGCGTAGATCTTCGATGCGCCCGTTGGTGCAGGAGCCAAGAAAGACCGTGTCAACACTGATGTCGCGCATCTTCTGGCCTGGCTTGAGTGCCATGTACTCCAGCGCCTTCTGCGCGGCCGTACGGTCTGATTCCTCGGCGAAGATTTCCGGATCGGGCACTTCGGCACCCAGCGGAACGCCTTGGCCGGGATTGGTGCCCCAGGTGACGAACGGCGTCAGCTGCCCTGCATCAAGATCAACTTCTGCATCGAACACGGCGTCCGGATCGCTGTGGAGGGTCTTCCAGTACGTCAACGCGGCAGCCCAGTCGGCGCCTTCCGGAGCGTGCGGCCGGCCCTTGAGGTAGGCGAAGGTGATCTCGTCCGGCGCGATCATGCCAGCCTTCGCGCCCCATTCGATGCTCATGTTGCAGATGGTCATTCGACCTTCCATGCTGAGCGCTTCGATGGTCGAGCCCCGGTACTCCACGATGTAGCCCTGACCGCCGCCGGTGCCAACCTTCGCAATCAGCGCCAGCACGATGTCCTTCGCGGTCACCCCAACCGGTAGTTCGCCGTTGACGTTCACTGCCATCGTCTTTGGCCTGGCCTGCGGCAGCGTCTGGGTCGCCAACACATGCTCGACTTCTGAGGTACCAATGCCGAACGCGATTGCCCCGAACGCACCGTGGGTGGAGGTGTGGGAGTCACCACAGACGACGGTCAGCCCTGGCTGAGTGAGGCCGAGCTGCGGCCCGATGATGTGCACGATGCCCTGATCAAGATCACCGAGACTATGGATGCGGATGCCGAACTCCTGGGCGTTCTTGCGCAGTGTCTCGACCTGAGTCCGCGACACCGGGTCGGCGATCGGCTGATCGATGTTCAGCGTCGGCGTGTTGTGGTCCTCAGTGGCGAGCGTCAGCTCCGGACGGCGTACCGGGCGACCAGCCTGCCGCAAGCCGTCGAAGGCCTGCGGACTGGTCACCTCGTGGACGAGGTGAAGATCGATGAAGAGCAGATCGGGCTCACCTTCGGCGGTTCGTACGACGTGGTCGTCCCACACCTTCTCGCTCAGTGTCTTGCCCATGACGATTGACTTCTCTCCTGTCCGCGTTCGGCGATGATCTGCCACAATGTGGTCCGAAGATTCCCACGGTTAGCAAGCTAATCGTCGCACTTGCCTTCCAGCATGCGAGACGGCAGTATCAAGGCATGGACAACTCTAGCGGGGTCGGCGTCCTCGACAAAGCCGCCCTGGTGCTCAGCGCCTTGGAGACCGGACCGACCACCTTGGCAGGTTTGGTGGCAGCCACCGGACTGGCCCGACCGACGGCCCATCGCCTTGCCGTCGCCCTTGAGCATCATCGGCTGGTAAGTCGCGATCTGCAAGGCCGCTTCGTGCTCGGTCCGCGGCTTGGAGAGCTTGCCTCGGCAGCTGGTGAGGACCGGCTGCTGGCCACCGCGGGACCAGTGCTTGCTCGGCTGCGGGACATCACCGGCGAGTCCGCTCAGATGTTCCGCCGGCAAGGTGACTATCGGGTCTGTGTAGCCACGGCCGAGCGCATGTCGGGACTGCGGGACAGCGTGCCGATCGGCACTCAGTTGACGATGAGCGCAGGCTCAGCTGCTCAGGTACTACTGGCCTGGGAGGAACCCGAACGCATGCAGCGGGGACTACGCGGCAGCCGCTACTCTGCAGTCGCACTGGCGGCGGTCCGCCGGCGCGGTTGGGCCCATTCGGTGGGCGAACGAGAACCCGGCGTCGCCTCGGTGTCCGCGCCCGTACGCTCCCCCTCAGGCAAGGTCATCGCTGCGGTCAGCGTTTCCGGGCCGATCGAGCGACTGTCTCGTCAGCCCGGCCGGCTGCATGCGCCAGCGGTGATCGCCGCCGCGGAACGGCTGAGCGAGGTGCTGCGCCGCAGCGGCGGCGAGTGAGTCCGAGCCCTCACCTGCAGCAACGCAGTCGATAGGGTCGCATCTGTGGAGCAATCGGTCATCACCCGTCGGGTTCGAGTTGATGACGCCGTGCAGCGTTGGCGCGCGCGGCGTGCTCGGAATGCCGGATACACCGCGGAGGTGACGCCATACGCGGGCTATGGCTCAACGAGCTGGGTACGCGTACTTGGTCGGGTGTTGCTGGCAAAAGGATCTCAGCGCGACACCGAGACGCCGACCGGAGCACGCGGCTGGCGCAATTTCATCGGCGTTCCGATTGAGAACGCGCAGGTACGTGTGGATCTTGACGGACGATCGCATGAGATCCAGGCCGACCGCAGCGGCATCATCGACGTGGTTGTCGATGTTGATCTTGAACCGGGATGGCACCGGATCGGTCTGAGTTCAGAGAACTCACAGGTCGCGACGGCTCTGGTCTTTATTGTCGATCCGCAGACGAGGTTTGGGGTCGTGTCGGACATTGACGACACGGTCATGGTCACCGCACTGCCGCGGCCGTTCTTGGCCGCCTGGCACACCTTCGTCGTCAACGAACATGCTCGGGCGACCACGCCGGGCATGCCAGTCCTGTACGAGCGACTCAGCACCCGCTACGCGGGCGCGCCGTTCATCTACTTGTCAACGGGCGCCTGGAACGTCGCGCCAACCTTGACTCGCTTTCTGTCGCGCAACCTTTATCCCGCCGGTGCGCTGCTGCTCACCGACTGGGGACCTACAGCTGATCGCTGGTTCCGCAGCGGTCGCGAGCACAAGCGCGGCAATCTGGAGCGCCTGACGCGCGAATTTCCGCAGATCAAATGGCTGCTCGTTGGTGACGATGGTCAACACGATGAGTCGATTTATCAGCGACTTCGCGGCGCAGCATCCCGACAATGTGGCGGCGGTGTGCATCCGCCAGCTCACGCCGAGCGAGGCAGTGCTCGCCGGCAGCAGCTTCCGCGGCCACGCCAGGTCGGGTGGTTCGACCGTGCAGTGGCTCTACGCGCTCTGACGGTGCCGGCCTCGCCGACAAGCTGGAACGCATCGGCTTGCTCGAGCCGGCACCGCAGCAACCAGAGGTTGAAGCCTAAGCACTGAGGTAGTAGCCATGGCGGGAACGGCGGCGTCATTGTTCTGGATCGCTCTGTGCGCCGTTGCAGCACCGGTTCTCGCGGCTCTCGTGCCTCGACGACTGATTCCTGAGGTAGCTCTACTCCTCGGACTCGGCGTGCTGATCGGCCCTGGCGGTCTTGGTCTGGCGGCCGTCGGCGAAGGCCTTGAAGCACTTCGGCAGCTGGGACTCGGAATGCTGTTCTTGCTCGCGGGATACGAAATCGAGCTGAAGGAACTTACTGGTCACGGTGGCCGAAGGGCTCTAGCCACGTGGTTGATCTGCTGTGCTCTGGCGCTTGGTCTCGTCGGCGTTGTCGGGTTGACCGGCGCAGTGGATGCGGAAATAGCCGTTGCCATTGCCCTTGTCTCGACAGCCGTAGGGTCTTCACGCTTCCCTCGGCACGCTTGCGCCCTGGGTCGCGAACGCATCAACTGATCGTCGGCAGTTCGGAAACGACTGCACAGATCACGGTACGCCTCGTCTTACTGCTGCTGATCAGCCTTGGCGCTCTAGCCATAGCCTTTGATCTCGATGTCGTGCTTGGTGCATTCGCCGCAGGTTTTGTGCTCCGCCGAGCACTTCCCGATGGAGATGAGTCGCTGGAGCACAAGCTCGAGGGCCTGGCCTTCGGTCTGCTGATTCCCATCTTTTTCATCACATCGGGCATGACTATCGACCCGGCCGCCATCGCCGCCAACCCGCTCGGCCTGTTGATCTTCGTCCTAGCGATCCTGGTGATTCGCGGCGGCCCGATCTATCTGTCGAGTCGCATAGAGCAGCACGTGGCTTGCCACCTTCGACACATCGGCCCCGGAACTGGCAAGTGCCGAAGCGGCGTCCCTGTGTAGCGCCTTTCGCACTGGGATTGGCAGGTCTTCGTAGATCGCCTGTTGCACCAGCTGATGTCTGAAGACGACTGCGTCGGCATGCTCATCCAAGAGTCGGGCACGGAAGGCCTCGGACAAAGCGGCAACGAGCTCCACAGAGGGGCGGCGGGCCACTGCAGCCAAGTCTCTGATCGAGACGGCCTCACCGAGCAACGATGCAAGCTGAAGCTGGTCGAGGGTAGCTGTCGGGAGGTATCGAAGACGGCGAAGAACGAGATCTCGTAGCGTACTTGGCAACTCGTCTCCAACTGCTTCCACGACGTCGGCGTCTCGCTTCAACCACCCCTCCGCTGTGAGCGAGCGAATTAGTTCCACAACCCAGAGGGGATTGCCTCCCGCCTTGTCGATGATCGAGCTCAGGAGTGGTCCAGCGCGGCCACCCAACTGGAGGTGCACCAGAGCATCGACATCAGCCGATTCGAGCGACCTCAGTTGCAATATCCGCGTTCCTGCAGCGGCACATTCGTCGAGTAGCACATCGAGCTCGGGCGTACGAGGTGTCGGCCGCAGGGTCGCCATCACCAGCAGTGGGACGTGGGCAAGGTTGTGCAGGATCGCCTGGATGGCGCCCAGGCTCGACTCGTCGGCCCAGTGCAGGTCCTCCAACACCAAGACGACTGGTCTGTCCAAGCACATCGTCTCGAGCAGCTCGGTCACCGCGTCCACGACCAGGAGCCGTGCATCGGCGGACGGAGACGGGCCACCCAATTCGCCCTCGCCGACGATCAAACGACCAATGCGGGCCCGTCGAGGGTCAGCCGACCGCGGCCTGAGCTCAAGCGCATTGACAAGCGCGCCAAAGGGTCGATTTCGCTCAAAGGAATGCGCTGCGCCGCCAAGGGAAGCGGCGCCAATGATCCGCCCTTCGGCGGCAATGCGCTGGACCAGCACGGTCTTGCCGATTCCGGCCTCACCCTCGATCAGGAGGGAAGCGGCCGCTCCGCGCCTCACCGCGTGGATCAGCTGTCGGCCAACCGACAGCTCGGCCTCGCGGCCAACAAGGTCATCAGTCGGCGCTAAGCTCACCCCTTGACTTTAGGGCTCATCGGAGTTTCGGAAATAGTCGCGAAGGCGCGGACGCGGAGGTCATCGGCAATGGCTACTTACCACTCTCGCGAAGTGTTAAGTACGCGACGTCGGGGCAGAGGCTTGCCGCGCCGAGGTTCTCCCGGCTCGAATATCCGCGAAGTTTCGACCGGACTCCATCTAGCAGCCGGCTGATAGCCGCCGGGCATTAACCGCCCGGTTACCTCCTGTTGGGCAGCGGCCAGCGTTCGCGACACAAGGTCGAATTCGTAGGTGGACTCGTCGTCGTAGACGACCTGCAGGTGAAGCCAGTCAGCTTCTTCTGCCTGATCCAGACCTCGATCGGGCCGGTCGGTTTGGTTGCGTCGCCGTTCTCAGTCAGCCGGCTCAACCAACGCGCCCGGAACCACCGCCTCGCCGACACCACCCCGAGCCAGGAGCTCGAGTTGGGCGACGGCAACGCCGCGAGCGTCGGCGACCTGATCATCACCCGGGCCAACGACCGCAGGCTGCGTATCACGGCAACCGATTGGGTGAAGAACGGTGACCGGTGGACCGTCCTCAACCTGACCGGCGGTGGTGGTGTGAGGGTGCGGCACGTACGGAACGGCCGCACCGTGACGCTGCCCGCCGGCTATGTCTCCACCGCTACCGAGTTGGGTTACGCCTCGACTGTGCATACCGCGCAAGGCGTGACCGCCGACACGGTGCATGGCGTGGTGACCGGTGAGGAGTCCCGGCAGCAGCTCTACACCATGGTGACCCGCGGCCGCAGCGCCAACCACATCTACGTTTCGATGGTCGGCGACGGGGACCCGCACACCCTCATCCGGCCCGACACGATACTGCCCTCCACCGCGACCGAGCTGCTCGAACAAATCCTGGCCCGAGACGGCAGCCCAAGATCGGCCAGCACCCTGCTGCAAGAGCAACAAGACCCCGCCGTCCGGCTCGGCGAATCCGTCGCGCGCTACCTCGACGCCCTGCACGTGGCCGCCGAAGACATCATCGGCAGCAGTGCAGTACAGGCAGTGGAGACCTCCGCCAACCAGTTGGTGCCCGGGCTGTCAGACGAGCCGGCATGGCCGACGCTGCGCGGCCACCTGCTGCTGCTAGCCGCCGCCGGCGCCGATCCGGTCGCGGAACTGTTCATCGCTGCCGCAACCCGGGACCTAACCAGCGCCCACGATCAGGCTGCTGTCATCGACTCCCGGATCCAAGACATCAACCAGGTCACCGCCGGCGGGCCGTTCCCGTGGCTGCCGGGCATTCCCCACCTGCTTGCCGCCGACCCCGACTGGGGACCCTACCTGAACGCCCGATCACAGCTTGTTGCTGAGCTCGCCGACCAGGTCCGCCGCAACGCCGCAGCTGAAGCGCCGCCCTGGACGGCCCAACCCCACGCTCTGGTGCCGGCCGAGCTGATCGCCGACCTGCAGGTATGGCGCGCCGCCACCCAGATCGACCCTAGCGACCTGCGACCCACCGGGCCACCCCAACTCGGCCGCGCCACCCACGTCTGGCAGCAGCAACTCGACAAGCGACTCGCCGCCCCGGATACCAACGCAGACCGGCAATGGCGGCGGCTACTCGCCGCAGAAGTCCCCAGCGCCACCGCGGACCCATTCCTGCCGGAACTCGAGGAAAGGCTGACCAACCTCACCCGAGCCGGCTTCGACGCCACCCACCTTCTGCGGTCGGCGGCCGCCGCGGGACCCCTACCCGACGACCACCCCGCCGCAGCCCTCTGGTGGCGCATCCTCGACCAGCTACCGGAAACGCCGAACCAGCAACCCGCAACCCCTGAGCCGATCCCGGCGACCAGGTGCACCACGACGAGGCCATTCGACCGGCAGCCACCCGTGCCGCGCTTGGCGCCGCCTCCAGCGTTCGGCCGGAGCCGCTGACCCGGCCGCCCGACGCAGACAACGGCGTGAGGTTTCCGCAGAGTCCGCTGCCGAAACTCCCATTGATACATATCAAGGGCCTCCTGTGGCGGCCCGGTGACGCGTGTCCTCGCTTCGCTACATGGGCGCGGCCTTCCCCATACGCGGTATCGGCCCCAGTAACCTGCCGCTCGACCAGGCCCCACCGCCTGACGGATACCATGCCTTGGACCAGCGCGCGCCATCGAGTTGCTGTTGCGCTCCTAACCGCGCTGCTTCGCTGGGAAGGCACGACGACTTGCACTCAGGCCCGACGGCTGTTGGGCTGGCTAGCGGAAGGTGAGTGATCGATGGACTACTCCCTACTCGGCCCGACCGGTGTGAAGGTGTCGAAGGTCTGTCTGGGCACGGCCACATTCGGCGTTGCGCCGGACGCGCAGGAAGCCGAGCGTGTGGTTCACGCGGCGCTCGATCTCGGCATCAACTTCTTCGACACCGCGAACGTGTACGGAGCGTCGCCGACCTTCGACCGACCGGGCGCGCCGCCAGCCGCCGAACGCGAACCCGCCGAGCAGATCCTCGGCCGCGCGCTCGCCGGTCGGCGCGACGACGTGGTGATCGCGACCAAGTCCGGTGAACGTCGCTTCGACCCGGCCGCCGGGCTGTCACGCCGCTACATCATCCAGCAGGTCGAGCACAGCTTGCGCCGGCTGGGTACCGACTACATCGACCTCTACTACGCGCATTTCCCCGATCCGCACACGCCGCTGGACCAGACCCTTTCGGTGTACGACGACTTGGTGCGGCAGGGGAAGCTGCGCTACGTCGCATTGTCCAATCACCCGGCCTGGCAAGTCACCCACGCGTTGTGGATCGCCGACGACCGCCGCCTTGCCGCCGCACCGGTCTGCGCCCAGGTGAAGTACAACCTCATCGACCGCGCCGCGGAGCACGAGCTGGCCCCGGCCTGTCTGCGGTTCGGACTGTCCATAGTGCCGTTCGGCCCGCTGCACGGCGGTTTACTGGCCGGCACCCAGGTCGAGCAACGGGGAATCCACGGTGACAAGCGTTTCGGTGGACCAGGGTTCACTGATGCCGAGGTTGAGATCGGCCGTGCGGTCGAGCGGCTGAGCCAGGACTGGAGCCTGCAGCCGTACCAGGTGTCGCTGGCCTGGCTGCTCTCCCGCCCCGCGGTCGCGTCAGCCATCGTCGGCGCCGAAACCGTCGAAGAGATTACCGCCAACGCCACAGCGGCCGACGTCATCCTGGAACAAGCCCAACTCGACGCCCTAACGGCGTTGCAAGCCGGCGACGACGACAGCTGAATCGAGACGTCGCCCCTGAGCGACTTGCCCGAGCAGACCCGACAGCAGATCATCGCGACATACCGGCGACTCACCTCGAGGCGCAGCAGGCCCAGCAAGGCTCACAAGAATGGCTCCTCACTCGCTGCCGCATGCCCTGACTCTGCAGATGCCGGAGGATTCAGAAACGCCTGAACAATGTCCGGCGGCGTCCGGAGGCTTCGGCTCCAGCCGCATAGGGTGCCCCTGAGATGCCCCCGCTTGGCCATCGCTCCCCTTGTCATCCACGAACAGCAAGCGAGGGTTTTAGCGCTGACCGCTCCGCCAGTTGCCGAACATCGCGCGCGGGACTCTCGTAATGCGTCGCTCGGCCGGTCACGTCGGGCAGGAAACCTTACTGCAACAGCCGGCCGGGCGCACAATCCTTGATGTGGCCAAGCCGTTGAGGTGCCGACTCCGGTTGCACAACTGGGATCATCGCGAAAACCCCGAGACCCAGGAGCGCTACCAGGTCTGTCTTCGCTGTAACGCATACAGGGACAGAGGGAATGCAGCCCCTGGTGCTGGCGCAGCTGGAGTCACCGGCACAGGCATCGGTTGAGGGGTATCCGAGCTGCGCCGTACAGCACCGGAGTACAGCAACACAGCCGATTCTCAATGAGTGCGTCATGGTCCATCCGTGTCCGCCGACGCCTGGACAAGGCCTAGTGCACAATGCCCGCGGAGTTCCGGACGATGCAGCCGGAGTGATCAAATAAATGACTCCGCGGTCAACCACCAGCACTAGGCCGTGGCCTGCATCGGACGGCGTTCCTTCACCCTGCGTCGTTAGGAGGACGGGTCCTATGCGATACGGCTCTGGCGCCCTTGCCGTCAAGAAGTGCGTCAAGGCGGTCGACCGCGGCATCGGCGCTGTCCTCGAACAATCCGCCGTATCTCGTCAGCGTGAACGCGACGCTGTTGTGCCCAGCCCACTCGGAGACCTCGCGTACGTTACAACCCGCGGCCACCATGATCGCGACAAAGCTGTGCCGAAGTCCGTGGAAGCTGATGTCGTCCAACCCGGCGCGCAGCACGGCCGGCCGCAAGACAGCGCGTCCCCACGAGCGGAAGAGCGGGCCACCCGCCGGAGCGGTGAACACAAGAGCATCTGCAGTCTGGTCAACAAACTCAGAGAGGTGCTGCTCAAGCCGCCGCATGACTGAGCGGGCGACCGGGACGGAACGCTTCGAGCGTGTCGTCTTGGGCTCGTTGTCCAAGGTCACCCGGCCCCGCAACTGGACGGCCGTGGACGTCACGCGGATGCGGGAGCGTAGCGGGTCGATGTCGCGCCTGCGTAAACCTGCGGCTTCTCCCCAGCGAAGTCCGGCGTAGGCGCCGACCAACACGAGGGCGCGGTACTGACGGGGCATCTGGTCGACGAGGCGCTCAACCTCGCTTTGCGATAGATAGCGCGGCGGCTTTTGACGCTCAGTAGGAAGCGGCACCGCGCTTGCGGGATTGAATTGAAGCCGCTCGTCGGCAATTGCCGCAGCCAAACATTGCCGCAATGCGAAAACGGCCTTGCGCGTGGTGGCTGCGGACAGCCCCGAACTCAGAAGAGTTGACACCCACTCCCGCACCATCGCGTTGGTGATTCTATTGAGCGGCACCGAACCAAAGTGGGGCAGCACCTGCTTCTGCATCGTCGTTTCGAGCCGTGCCCAAGTGGTTGGCCGAAGATCAAGTCGGGTGGGCAGCCAGCTATGCGCCCATTCGGCAAGACTTAGCTCACCGCGCCTAGGATCTCGCCACGTTGCGGTCGCGAGCGCGACTTCGATCTCAGCCTTCCTGCGCTCAGCGTCAACCAATCTGGTCTTTGTCTCGCTGTGGTGCTTCCCCGAGGCGTCGCGGTAACGCACCTTGTAATGCACAACGGTACGGGTCCGTCCGGAGGAGTCGCGCTGGCGAATGCGACGCCGCTCAATGTGCGCCACGTCACCTCTGGCGCCGGTCGGCTTGAGTGTCGAGCCAAGCCTCGACGGCTGCCCTGCGGTATCGAACGTGACGGCCGATTCTGTAGCCTGCCGGGCCCTCACCCCGGTGCCGCCACCCGTACAGGGTGTCAACAGGCACGCCGAGCATCTCCGACAAGTCGGTGATCGTCAACAGTCGATCAAGCTCGTTGGTCATTTCTCTCCTACAGTTCTGGCTGAGAGGTGACTGGTCCGGAAGCCGCCAGCGATCGCGAGCTTCTGTCGACGTCCCGCATCCTTAAGGCCGATCGCACGTGCTTGGCGGTCGCCGACATATCGGGTAGCCCCTCGGCCTGTCATGACGCTTGATCGTCGAGGCGCGTCGTTCCGGGGCGCCAATGTGCGGTGCGCCCAGACGAGGTCCAACCTCGCGACAGCACGACTCCGCCGGCACTCGAGCCCCATGTTTGGGCAAGCGAAGTCGGCTGATCTGGAGCGTGCCGAAGGCAGCACGAGTTGGGAGTTCTTGCGTCCCTCGCGCGTCCCTGACGGGCGACCCGAGGAGATGCTGGCTGGCTGGTGGTGGTATCAGGCCTAGTCAGCGGCGGTTTTACCTGTAGCCCCGACGGGATTCGAACCCGCGCTACCGCCTTGAGAGGGCGGAACAGGGCTAATTGGCGGTTGTTGGAAACCCTTGAAAAGTGCCGCTGACTAGGTGTGGAACCGGAAAGGTCAACAACCCTCAATAACCATCAATATGGGCTGATGGGTACCCAGTAGGTACCCGGAGATGATCAAGAAGCAATTCTGAGCAAATCAATCGCAGCGCGTTTCGGCTTGGTGACACCCGACGAAGATCGCCAGATGTACAAGATCCCGCGCTGCCCTATGGGGAGCGGTTCGTAGCGCCGAACAGGTGCTGAATCAGCTCGATCTGAGCACCGAAACGACATCACAAGGGTTGATTCGGGTCCTTCAGCTCGAGCAGGTGCTTGGCTTGGTTGGTGCTGTCCGAGCGGTACACGCTCCAGCAGCTGTGCGAGTTGGCCGCCGACAAGGACGCAAGTTTCGCCAGCCGGGTTCTCGCCGCCGCGGCTCACCCGACGCAGCGTTTGCGCATTCGGGCACAATCCTCCATTTCGATCGTTGCATGCCCGGGTATGCCAACAAACAGACGCACCAGCACACCGTTCAGAACCAGCGAATGAACGTGCACAATGGCTCGACAATGCTGCGATCGGACTCGCGCTCTGCACAGTTAGCTGGCGGTATCGACGGCGGCAAGAATGTCGGTTGAATACCGGTCCAACTAGGTTGGATGGCGTCCATCGGTTTGGTCGGGCTGGCGAGATTTGAACTCGCGACCCCTTGACCCTCAGACATCGGCAGCGTGTCCAAGGACGTCCGCAGGCGTCCAATTTTTCCTAAAAATAAGGGTTTTGCACTTGCGCGTATTTCGGTGGACCAACCCAAATGGTGGTCAAAATGGTGGTCAGACCCATAGCCAAACTAATCAAGTGGCATGCTCGGGTCCAAGCTGCGCATTGCTTCGGCATCGCCGGGGCGCGACGAACGAGACTGCCGTTCTCCTGGGGTCGAGAGCGTCCAGCGCCAGCTGCTGCCCTCAAAATGCAATGCGGTGACCAGGCTCGTGCGGGCATACGCGATCTCTGGGAGCGCTACAAGATCATCCAGAACCAGCGCGGTCAATCGGTCAAGATCGGAACCATCACGGTAAGCAAAAGATCACGACCTCCGGCGCATTCCTCAAAACCACGGAAACTCCTGCAGGGAATCGGGACATTGACCCACGCTGGAGACTTTGCGGCGAGCGGTGTCAGCATGTATTTGGGTCGCCCAGTCAGAGATCAACTCCGCCACGCTCGGAATCTGCCCAAACCGCGGTCCCGCGCGACCACAGACAGCCTCCACAGCCAAAGGAGTGATGCACTGGAGGTCAGCGTCGGGTGTCCCAGGAATCACACCAAACGTTGTCGTTATGCGTGCCGGTGAACTCGCTGCGTCCGATGAGTTTCGCAACGAGCGCTCGCACGGTTTCTTTCGTCGGCGTGTGTGCGTTGATCGCGGTCTTCACCATCGGCACGTCGATCAGGTGGTTGGGCATGTTAAGCGAGACGAAGACCGTTGGCACTTCCGCGGCATACCAGGGCATCTCGGGCCCCATCGGCATCGACCACTTGATCCGCAGTGCACCCTGCTGGGCGAAGTCGGACACATTCGCCAAGATCAACGCGGCGTCGTACTTGTCGGCATATCCCTCGGTCTCAGCGGCGATGAACGTCTGCATATCAGGTTGCTGCCCTTCGGCGGCCAGCTCCTGCACCGTCTTGTAGACGCTCACCTCGAAGCCGGCCGCGGTCAGCTCCTCGATCGCGGCCCGCTTGAACTCCGGTGTCACCCCAGTGAAGTCGGGCGCGCTTTCCAGGCAATAGAGGCGTATCCGTCGGTGCCGTACCGGATCCAGCGGCAGCGTTCCCGCGGTGTCCTTGAGCAGCGCGATGGTCCGGTCTGCAATCCGGGCTGCGATCTCGTGGTGCTCGGCAGAGCCGATCACGGCCAGCTCATCGACGGCAGGCACAAGATCATCTTTGGCGCGCAGGTGCAACCCGAGCTTGGCCTTGAGACCCAGGATGCGAGTAAGCGCATTGTTAAGCCGGTCAGGAGTGATCTCACCTGATCGGACGGCATCGCGAACGAAGCCGAAGTCCTCATCGTGGTTGCGGAAGAACAAGATCATGTCGCAGCCGGCCGTGATGGCCTGGACCATCTGACGCTCGCGAGGCAGGGCTGAGGTGAGTCCCACCATGATCGAGGCGTCAGTAAGGACGACACCGTTAAACCCAAGATCGTTCCGCAGCAGATCGGTCAGCAGTTCGGGTGACACCGTCGCCGGCAGTATGTCGGCGTCTTTGATACCGGGACGAAGCTTGCGGGAGTATTCCGGCAGCATGATGTGGCCGACCATGATCGACTCGATGCCGGTACCGATGCCCCACTCCCAGATCTTCCGGTAGCTGGCGTCCCATTCCTCTACCGAACAGTCGTTGTAGGAGGTGACGACGTGCTGGTCGCGTTCGTCGCGCCCGTCACCTGGGAAGTGCTTCATGCACAGCGCAATTGGGCGGTCGCCGGCGCCCTCGCGGACACCATCGCAATAGGCCTGAGCGTAGGTGATCACGGTCTCGTGGTCATTGCCGAAGGCGCGCGTCGCGATCACCGTGTTGCGCCAGTTCGAGTGGATGTCCACGATCGGTGTGAATGCCCAGTTGCAGCCCAGGGCACGCGACTCCCGAGCGCCGACCAGGCCCATCTGCCGCGCGGCGTCGGTGTCGGAAGTAGACGCGGTCTGCAACGGCGTGGCGACGTGCGTGCCATCGGTGCAGGCGCCGTTGCCGCCTGCCTCAATGTTCGAGGCCACCAATAGGGGAATCTTCGACCGGCTCTGAGCGTGCCGGATGTGGGCCTGGACACTGGCTGAGTCGGTGTGGTTATAGCGCATACCGCCGGGGTGGTAGGTGTCGACGATGTGGTTGACGAAGTCGTCGTCGAACCGGTTGTTCAAGTTGATGAATAGCTGACCGACTTTCTCGTCTTCAGCCATCGAGTCGATGGTGCTCTCTACCCAAGCGATCGCTTCCGCGTCCAATCCGTATGGAGCGGCGCTCAGATCCGGGTGTGGCTCGGCATTCACATATGCATTCAGTCATGGTTGGTACCACGCCGCAATCAT
>CAWJUB010000002.1:0-92895 GCA_963845915.1 uncultured Actinomycetota bacterium | reverse complement strand
CGAGAACGATCCCAAGCTCTCCTGCTACGCCGGCCAGTTCCAAAAGTACGAAGGACTTACCTGCAACTTCGCTGAGGCCATCGACAGCGCGGGCGGTAAGATCACCGACGAGAATGGCAAGCCGACCGTGAACACCCCGGAAGCTCTGAAAGGTCTGAGCTTCCTCACCGATTCTTTCAAGGACGGCACCATCCCCAAGGCTGCGATCACGTGGCAAGAGGAGCAGAGCCGGAAAGCTTTCCAGGACGGCGAATTGATCTTCCTCAGGAACTGGGCCTACGTTTACAGGCTTGCCCAGAAGACCGACGGATCATCGAAGGTTGCCGGAAAATTCGCGGTCGCTCCGCTGCCTGGCCTTAATGGCCCCGGCGTGTCCACCCTCGGCGGCCACAACCTGGCCATCGGCACCAACGCCGCGAACAAGGGCACCGCAGCCGACTTCATCAAGTACATGTCCTCCGAGGAAGTCGCCAAGGCCGATACGCTGGCCACCGGCCAAGCACATGTCAATCGGGCCTTGTACTCCGATCCGGACATCCTGAAGAAGTTCCCGCACTTCCCGATCTTGCTGAAGTCGATCGAGACCGCCAATCCGCGCCCCAAGGTCGTCAAGTACGGCGACGCGACGCTGGCCATGCAGGACTCCGCGTACAGCGCTCTGCAGGGTCAGGTCACTCCAGAGGCCGCGCTCAGCGAGCTGCAGAGCAAGCTCGAATCGCTCACGAAGTAGCCGCCAACCCGGTGGATGTGTCGGCTCCCGCCGCACCCGGTAGCGGGACCACTCGGGGGCCCTCGTCGGTAGCTGCGCTACCGCACATCCTCGCCATCAACCGCATCATCAACGCGACATCGCCGAAGGAGCGATCATCTTGTCCAGCCACCACCTTCAACATCGGGGTCCTCGGGGCCGGCCAGATCGCGCAGGCGGCGCACTTCCCCGCCGTACGCAAGGCCAAGACCGCGCAGCTGTACGCGATCTGCGACGCCGCCGATGATCTTCGCGAGCGAATGGCCGCCGTCCACCAGCCGACCACCACATTCGCCGACTACGACGCGATGCTCGCCGACGACAATGTCGATGCCGTGATCGTCGCCGTCGCCGACCAGTTCCACGTCCCACTGTCGATCAAAGCCCTCGAGGCCGGCAAGCATGTGCTGGTCGAGAAGCCGATGGCCACCACCGTCGAGGATGCCGAGGCCCTGCTCGAAGCCGCAAGAATCAACGATCGGGTGGTGCTGGTCGGCCACGAGAAGCGCTACGACCCCGGCGTCGCCTTCGCCCACGACTTCATCCGCGACGAGATCGGCGAGCTGATCGGGCTGAAGCACTGGTACTGCGACTCCACCTACCGCTACAGCATCACCGACACCCTGCAGCCGATCATCGAGTCCAGCGCCGCCGCCCGCCGACCGCCCGGCAACCCCAAGGCCGACCGGCAGCGCTACCTCGTCCTCGGCCACGGCAGCCACATGCTCGACACCGCCCGGTACCTCGGCGGCCCCTTGGAGGCCATCCGGGCCCGGCTGTCGACCAAGGCCGACACGTACTGCTGGTTCCTCGAGGTCGCCTACGCCAACGGCTGCCTCGGCCAACTCGACCTCACCATCGCGGTCCGGATGGACTGGTGGGAAGGCTTCCAGGTCTACGGCAGCGCGGGCAGTGTGATCGGCAAGCTGTTCAACCCGTGGCACCTCCGCGCCGCCGAGGTGCAGGCCTTCTCCGTCAAAGACGACCAATACCGCCAGCCCATCGGCGAGGATGCCAACGTGTTCCGCCTGCAGGTCGAGGACCTCGTCAACGCCGCCACCACCGGCGCCACCACGCGCGGCGCGACCGCCGAAGACGGGCTCGCCTCCGTCCGCGCCATGGTCGCCCTCGCCCAGTCGGTGACCACCGGCGACTGGGTCAAGCTCGACGACGTGACCGGAGGGCTTGTGTGATGCAGCTCGGAATCTTCGCCAAGACCTTCGACCGGCCCGACGTCGCCTCCTGCCTACAGGCCGTCGCCGACGCCGGCATCCCCGCCACCCAGTTCAACCTGTCCGTGGCCGGGCTGCCCACCATCCCGGACGAGCCCGTACCGGATGATGTCGTGGATGCCATTCGGGCGGCCGCCGACCAGGCCGGTGTCGCACTTGCCGCGATCTCCGGCACCTTCAACTCCGCCCACCCCGACCCGGCACACCGGCAGACCTACCTGGCGCCGGTTCCCGCACCTGTGCGCAGTCGCCCGAGACCTGCAGATCGGCATCATCACCCTCAGCAGCGGGTCCCGCGACCCTGACGACATGTGGCGCTGGCACCCCGACAACACCACCCCGCAGGCGTGGGCTGACTCCCGCACCACCCTCCAGGCCCTGGCGGCGCTCGCCGAGGACTACGGTCTCACGCTCGCCGTCGAGCCCGAACACAGCAACGTCGTCGCCACCGCCGACCAGGCGATCACCATGCTCGACCAGATCGGCTCCCCCGCCCTCAAGATCATCTACGACGCGGCCAACCTGCTCGACCCGGACGGCTACGACCCGGCCGCTGGCCGCCGACGGCGATCACCCGCGACATCGCCACCCTGGGACCGCACATCGCGCTTGCGCACGCCAAGGAACTCATCGCCGACCGCGCCCCAGCCGCCCCCGGCGCGGGCCTGCTGCCCTGGCCGCTGATCGTGCAGACCCTGCACGAAGCAGGGTTCGACGGCACCCTGGTCATCCACGGCCTGCCCGAGACCAGCGTCCCGCTCGCCGTAACCACGCTCGAGGCCGCACTCGCCGCGGCCCCAACCACATGAGCGCACCCCCAGCGACGGGCCGACTTCAGATCGGCGGCGCAAGCCTGGTCTACCAGACGATCGTACGCCGCGGTCCGGCGGTCCGGCATCCGTGCCCTTCATCTTCCAGCACGGGATGGGCGGCGACGTGAACCAGCCCCTCGGCTATATCGGAGATGCACCGCCCAGCCCAGTGATCAGTCTGAACGCGCGTGGCCACGCCCCGAGTAGCGACATCGACCCAGCCGCGGCCACCTTCGACACCTTCGCCGACGACGTGATCGCCCTCGCCGACCACCTTGAGCTTGCTCGGTTCCTCGTCGGCGGCATCTCTCTCGGCGCCGGGACCGCGCTGAACCTGGCCATCCGCTATCCGGATCGGGTCACCGCGCTCGTGCTGTGCCGGCCGGCCTGGCTCGACCGACCCCAAGCTGAGTTCAACCGCAACGCCTACACCGAAATCGCCGACCTACTCGAGGGCTACCCACCCGAGACAGCTGCCGCGCGCTACACCCAGACCCGCAGCTACCAGACCGTCCGCAACATCTCCCCGGCGGCCGCGGCATCCCTACTCGGCCAGCTCACCCGACCACGTGCGGCCCAGAATGCGGTCATCCTGCGCGCCTTCCCGGGTTCCAGCCCGACAAGCTCAATCGAGGATTGGCGGGCCGTCGAAGTCCCCACCCTTGTCATCGGTCACCACGACGACCCCTTCCACCCGTACGAGATCGCCGAGGCCCACGCCGAAACCATCCCCGGCGCCACCCTGCGCACCGTCCCCAGCAAGGACGCCGACCCCGCCCGCTTCGCCGCCGACATCCAGACCGCGCTCCACGACTTCCTCCGCCAACTGTGAGCACACTGTGACCGTGTCAACCGACCAGCCTCATGGCCGCTCTCGCGGAGCCCAGTCCGCTCGCGTCTACATCGTCGTCGACCTCGGCGGAACCCAGACCCGCACCGCCGTCTTCGATTCCACAGGACAAATGCTGACCCGCCGAGCTATCGCCACCCCCCGGACCGGCGGCCCTGCTGGAGTCATTGCCGCCATCCTTGATCAGATCCGCGAGGCTATCGCCCAGCACCCGGGGGTGGTAGCTATCGGCGTGGGCGCCCTCGGGCCTGTCGAACCCCGCACCGGGCTCATCCGCAGCGCACCCACCCTTCCCGGCTTCAATAACATTCCCCTCGGCCCCCGCCTCCAAGACGCGCTGCAGCTGCCCGTCCAGGTCCATAACGACGCCAACGCCGCCACCATCGCAGAATGGCAGCTCGGCGCCGGCCGCGGTACCCGCCACTTCTGTTACGTCACCGTCAGCACCGGCATCGGCTGCGGCATCATCACCAACGGCCAGCTCGTCACCGGCCGCGCCGGCTACGCCGGTGAGCTCGGACGCACCCGCATCCTCAACACCGACGGGGGTACAACCGAACTCGAACAGATCAGCTCCGGGACCGCCATCGCGGCCCGCGCCCGCGCCCTCATCGCCGCAGGCACACCCACCAGCCTGGCTACCGTCACCTCCACAGACATCACCGCCGACATCGTCGCCGCCGCGGCTCACGCTGGAGACCACGTCGCGCGCGACATCTTCACCGCCGCCGGCGCCACTCTCGGCATCCATCTCGCCAACCTCACCAGGCTCGTCGACCCCGAAACCATCGCCCTCGGTGGCGGCGTCAGTCTCGCCGGCGACATCTTCTGGGACCCACTCCACGCCACGATGGAAGAGTCGCTCGCGCAAGACTCCATCCCAATCCCCCGACTGGTCGAAGCCGAGCTCCGCGGTGACGCCGGCCTCCACGGCGCAGCAATAGAGCTCCTGAACCACCACGAGCCGGCGCCAGCGTAAGCCTGACATCATCAAGCTGGCATTCCGGCCAACCGGTGGGCGATCCGGTCGTTCTCATCGCATCGTCTAGCGTTGGTACACATTTTTACCGAGCGAGTGAAGACCAGAGAGGTCGAGATGTGTCCCACGGTGCTGAGGACGTAGTCGCCGCCGAGCTGGTCGCTGCCCGAAGAGAGGGGCGGAGCCTGACTCGGTTCCCGGGTGTTATCCCCGCCAGCATGGCCGAGGCCTACCGGATCCAGGAGCTGGCGATGTCGCGATGGCAAGACTCGCTGGTCGGCTGGAAGATCGGCTACATCCCCGCAGAGCGGCGTGCGCCCGGGGATCCGGACCGACTGGTCGGCCCAATCTGGCGTCAGCAATATCAGCAGAGCGAGGAGCACGCATCCGCAGCCGAGGTCGGCATCTTCGTGTCCGGGTTCGCGGCCGTGGAAGCGGAGCTGGTCATTCGACTGGGTCATGATCTGCCTGCCCGCGATGAGGCTGATTGGACGGCCGAGGAGGTGGCGGAGCTGGAGCAGCATCTGCTGGTCGGCATCGAGGTGGCCAGCAGCCCGATCCCTGACATCAACTCGCTAGGCCCGACAGTGACCGCCGCCGACTTCGGGAACAACAACGGTCTGGTGCTCGGCCCGGTCCTTGCCGATTGGCCTGGTGGAGCTGCGGTCCAGCTTGCTTGTTACGTCGACGGGCAACTCCTGGGAGAAGGATCTGCCGAAAACCTGCCCGGGGGAATTCATCATGGCCTGGCGATTGCCCTGAATATCCTCGCCAGCCGAGGTCACCCGGTCCGAGCAGGCATGGTGTTCGCCACGGGCGCCATCACCGGTATACATCCGATTGGGCCGGGGCAGCATTGCCGCGTCGAAGTGCGGGGTGGGCCGTCAGTGGAACTCCGGACCGCTGACGCCCGCACTCTGTTGCGCAGTTGAACCTCCGTGGCCAGCGGCGTGAACTGGCCCCGGCAATGCAGCAACAAAGTCAGCGTCGAGCGTCCCCCACTTGACCGAGTGCCGCCCACGCAGCGAGCAACAGCGGAGTGCCCAGTACGTCGACACTTTGGGGTTGCGGTCTGGCTCATCGCCTGAGCTAGTGGCCCATCGGAGGGTGCGCGTTACTCGGCCGCTGTGCCTACCTGCTCGTCTGCTGTCAGCCCGGATCGCTATGCGGTATCCGCCGACGGCGGCGATTTGGCCTTGGAGCGCCAAGTCGTCGCGTTCTAGCGTGGAGAAACGGCCCACGCTTGGACGGAAGGAATCTGATGGGAACACTCATGGTCGACTTCATCACCTCGCTCGACGGCTACGGGGCCGCTGAGGGCTGGCCGGGTTGGTGGGGCATGGAGAGCGCTGAGTATCTCGGCTGGCTGGGCGAACAGCCCGAGCACACCATCTTGATGGGTGCGAAGACGTACCGGCTGATGTCAGCTTTTGCCGCGAGCGGCGAAGAAGGGGTCGATGAGCTCACCGGTATTTCGAAGGTGGTCTTCTCCTCTACCCTGACCGAGCCGCTCGCGTGGGCGAACACGCGACTGGTCACCGGCGACGCGGTGGAAGCCGTGCGAGCGATGAAGGAAGACAGCCGCATCGAGATTCGCACGCTGGGCAGTCTGAGTCTGTGCCGATCGCTGATCACGGCCGAACTGGTGGATCGCTTCCGGGTTGTTGTCTTCCCGGTCGTCACCGGTGCGACTGGCCAAGATCGGATCTACGACGGATATCCCGACATCAGGCTCGACCTGGTCGAGAGCCGCACCTTCGACGGCGGGCTCCAACTGTTGGAGTACGTGCCCACCGTGCTTGACGGTCCGCCGGGTGCCGCGGGAGCGGCGAACTGAGCCAGGCTACAGATCGCCGCTGCCAACCGACTCGGGGATTCTCGGGGACACGCTCAGGCGGTCGTGAGCACTCCCGCCAGACCGGGCGAGCAAGGGGCCACGGCAAAGCGGGATGGCGGAGCCGCCTATCGGATCGAACCGATGACCACGGGCCGGCGGCGGGCTAAGAGGGGTATTGTAACGGCAGGGCTTGCCGTGCAGTGAAAGGTGGTCTGGTGTCCACTGGGTCAGGTGACGAGGAACGCGCGTGGGCCGCTGACAGGCGCGATTTCGTTGCTGACCGGCGAGATGAGGTCGCTGATGAGCGGGACAGGGTGGCCGAGACCAGGGACCGGACCGCCGACCACCGGGAGGCGGAGCTCGACAAGTGGGAACGGCACATGGAGGCCCGCGCCGCGAAGCTTGGCATTCCCGCTGAAGAGTCTGGAGCATCTGCACAGCCGGCCGAGGCCCGCGCCGGACGGTCCCAGGCGCTACAGAACCGAGACGAGGCGCGGGGGAAACGGACGATAGCAGCTGCCGATCGGGATGAATCGACCAAGCGGCGGCAAGCCGACACTCCACCCACGCGCCTCGCTATGGTGTTCGCCGACATTGCCGAGCAGCTTTACGACGCCGACAGCTTCGATGACGTCCTCTTGCGGATCGCCGAGGTCGCAGTATCAACCATCGCCGGCTGCCAGCTGGCGAGCGTCACCCTCTGTGAGCGGAGCGGGTACCGAACCGCCGCGTCCACCGATCCGGCCGCGACGGCCGTGGATCAAGCGCAATACCAATCACACGAGGGTCCCTGCGTGGATGCGGTCGATGCCCCAATGGTGTACGCGCAGTCGTTTCCCGATGAGCGCTGGCCGACCCTGGCATCACGGCCGACCGAGTCCGGCGTACAGTCGGCCCTTTCCTACCGCCTGGCCGCGGCGGGCAGCGGTACCGCCGACTCAGGCGGCGGATCCCTGAACTCCTACGGCGTCATTCCGTCTGCGTTCAACGACACTGCGCAGGAGATTGGACTTATCTTGGCCGCGCACGCCTCGGTGGCGGCCCGAGCGGTTGATGAACGCAGCACCCTTCAGAGCCTTAGCCGTGATCTGCAGCAGGCCTTGCTGTCTCGAGATGTCATCGGCCAGGCCAAAGGAATCTTGATGGAGCGGCTTGAGATCACCCCGGAGGACGCTTTCGACCTCTTGCGACGCTCCTCGCAGAATCTGAACGTGAAGCTGCGGAACGTGGCGCGCGGCCTCGCCGAAACCGGTGAGTTCCGGATGACAAGAACCTCCCGCCCCGCCGACCAGCAGTGAGGCCGTAGCCAGTCCCTAAGTTCAACGCTGAACGCGATCGCCGCCATCTGCCTTGCTGTTCCTGACGACTCTAACTACTGCTAGTCGGGGTGGCAGCCCTGCGGCGAGAATCGTTCTTCGTCGCTGGCCCGAACGAGCGGAGTCCCGCGTGAGCGTGACGAGGAACGCCGCCGCCAGTCCCGCCGGCCGCCTGGGACTGGGGTGGTCTGGCGGCTCTGGTCTGAACCGCCAGACCTAGTCCAGACGGGCTCCGGAACCCGGCTGCACCTACCGGCACTATGCCCGGAGCAGTCTGGAGCGAAACCAGCCGCCCCATCTTTCATGGGAGGGCGGTCGTAACGGGTCTCGATCGATGTGTGTGGGGACCCGTTGCGACGGTTGGGTCCAATTGGCGACGGTGAAGCGCTTGCGGCGCTGCGTGGGGGTTTCGATCTTGTCGATGACGGCGGTGGCGAAGTTGCGGCCGAGGCGCTTACGGGTAGCTCGTCTTCGTACTCGCGATCCAAGGCCTTCGCTGGGTAAGCTAGCCGGCCTGCAAGTGGGTGACCATGGTGCCCGGCCCGGGGCTGGGGTTGTGACGGGCGGTTCTTTCAAACCAATGGGGCGGCGAGTTGTACGTCGACACGTTGAAGAACAAGCGCGCTCGAACCGTCCCCGCTGGTGCCGATGGTGGTGCCAGGCTTGGGTCCTGCTGCATCCCAACCGTCCGGTCTCCGGCGGGCCGGGTTGTCACGCAATTCGTCACGCACTCGGTCGACGGCAACGCGTGACTTAGTCCGTGTCGAGGGCGAGGCTGCTGGACAGTTCGCGGTAGGCGTTGGCCTGGGCGAGGAGGTTGTTGGCCCTTCTCTCGAACGCGGTGACCGCGTCGGCGCCGGCAGCGAACCGCAGCGGCGGCTCCTCCTGACCGGCGAGTTGGACGAGCGCGTCGGCGAGCTTCGCCGGATCGCCGCCCTGCTGCCCGTTCATGCCCTTCCAGGCGGTGACCGTCTGTTCTGTTCGTTCTGCGTAGTCCTCGATCGAGGAAGCGGCGTACTTGGTCGACTCCGGCGTAAGCAGCTCGGTGCGGAAGAAGCCGGGCTCAACCAGCATCGTGCGGATTCCGAACGGAGCAACCTCTGGGGCCAGCGACTCCATCCAGCCCTCCACCCCGAACTTCGAAGCGGCATAGGCGCTTGTAAACTCTCCGCCCTCAAGGCCGGCGGTTGAGGAGATCGTGATGACTAGGCCGGAGCGTTGCGCGCGCATCACCGGGAGTGCCGCGCGGGTGACGTTGACCGGGCCGAAGAAGGTGGTCTCGATCTGGGCCCGGAACTCCTCCGCGCTCAGCTCCTCGAAAAAGCCGGCGTTGAAGTTGCCTGCATTGTTGACCAGCACGTCAATCCGGCCGAACCGGTCGACCGCAGCCGCCACGGCCGCCTCTCCGTCGGCGGGATCGGTGACGTCCAGCTTCACCGCCAGGAGGTCGTCATGCTCCCCGATCGCCGTGCTGACCTTCTCGGGGTTCCGTCCGGTGGCAACGACCGCGTGACCAGCGGCCAGCGCGGCCTTGGCGATGTCGACGCCCAGGCCGCGGCCGGCGCCGGTGACTAACCAAACCTTCTTGTCGCTCATGCTGCTGCACGTCCTTCTGCTGTGGGGGGCCGCCTCATCTCTGTGTACACCACAGGCACGAGGAACCACCTAACCGCCTCAGAGACAACTCGGGAGACCTGTGGGCCTTTGCGATCTGCGCGAGCAGTTTCACCGCAGCGGCAGTACTGACCAGCGCAATAGAAGTCGTGCGCAGGGGCGCGGCGCTGGGTGCCTCCACGCTCATCCGTTGTCGGCTGACGTACGCATAGACGTGCCATCGTCCGCCGCCTCGGCTGTACTGATGGCTGATGTGTCGGGTTAGCGCCCCATTGGGTTTCGGAGATCAGGGACTCTCGGTGTCAGCCACTTTCGGGCCTCCTCTGCGCAGGCGAGCGATGTGGCCATCGTTACTGCGGTCCACCTCGATACTTTCCATCATGGAGCAACACAGCAAGCCGACGGCCAGCAGATCGTTCACGTACGCAGGCACGGACCCTCAAGCGAACAATGCGGAACCAATGATGAACAGTGTCGCGATCGCAGCGTTCAGTGCGACCGGCCTCACCGTCATCGTGGTCCCTTCTCGGGCGGTCAACATCAATTGCCGTACGCCGCCAACCGCCAATTCAGATGTGTAAGGTCAGCGCCGCGGTGTCAAACAACAAGATTGATTACATCGGGCAGTCTCGGGAACCTGCGAACCGGAGTCCGTAATGTCGGCGATGGAGCGACGACCTCCCAGGTAGCCGTACCAGCCGCGACGAGCTCGGCCACGTCCCGGAAGAAGTTCGCGAAACCTGCGGAAGCGCCCGGCACATCGTCTCCTCTAGCCTCTTGCCGGCGGAGCGATCCAGCCCGAGAGGCGTCGTAGCGAACCCACCGACATCGCGTCGGCGAATGTTGAACCCCCGGCCGCGACTGCCGACACGCAGGCCCTGTTCCTGAACCGGCTCGACGAACTTGCCGCCACGCAGGGCGAGATTCGCGCCATGTTGAGTGAGCTACAGCGACCGCCGACCAGCAACCAATGACTTGGTGAAGACAATTGGAAGACAGTCGTCCAGTCGTTCTTCATACTGACAACGGTCCACGACTTCAGCTCGGCGCTGTGTGTTGAAGTAGTCGAATTCGCGGTCGGCATCATCATGGAGGTTCTCAACCGGGCGGGGTGTCTCCCCGCCCGGTCTTGCCGTGGCGCAGGAAGGTTGTCCCTGTGACTCTTCAACAGGGCCTGATCGACCTCTCCATCGTCAGCCTGATCGCCGCGTTGACCCCGATCGTGGCGGGCCTGCTCTCCCGGCTCCGGGTGCCTCAGGTGGTGATCCTCATTGTGGGCGGGATCCTGGTCGGGCCGCAGGTGCTGGGCTGGGCCGACCCGGACGGCATCGAGCTGGTATCCAACGTGGGCCTGGGGTTCCTTTTCCTGCTGGCGGGCTACGAACTTGAGCTTGGGCTGTTCCGCGAGCGGGCCGGACGGCTCGCATTCACATCCTGGCTGGTGACAGTGCTGGTCGCGGTCGGCGTGACCGGCGCCTTGGCGGCGGCCGGCTTCGTGCATGCGTTCGTGCCGATCGCCATCGGCCTGACCACGACCGCGTTGGGCACCCTGCTGCCCATCCTGCGGGACAACCGGATGCTGGAGGGGCGTTTCGGTGCGTTCATCATGGCTGCCGGGGCGGTCGGGGAGTTCCTCCCGATCGTGGCCGTCGCGGTCTTCCTCAGCGCCAACGGCGCGTTCCTCGGCTTGATCTCCCTGGCCGTCATCGGCGGGATCGCGCTGCTGCTTCACCTTCGTCCCGCGGCTGGCACGCCACAAGAAGATCGCAGGGATCATCGCCGAGGGCGAGCACGCGACGTCACAGACCACCCTGCGCTGGACCATGTTCCTGCTCTTCGCCCTCCTGGTGATCGCCGCAGACTTCGGGCTCGACGTGGTGCTCGGGGCCTTCCTCGCCGGCGTGGTGCTGCGCCGCTGGGCGCCGGGCGATGTGCACGCGTTGGAGGCCAAGCTCGACGCGGTGGGCTACGGCTTCTTCATCCCGGTCTTCTTCGTGACCTCAGGCATGAGCCTCGACCTTCAGTCGATCATCGAGGCACCGGCGCGACTGGTCGTCTTCTTCGTCCTGTTCCTCGCCGTCCGTGGCCTGCCTGCCCTGCTGTTCTACCGGCACGACCTGCCGATGCGTGGGCGGGTCCAGATGATGCTGCTCACCGCGACCGCCTTGCCGCTGCTCGTCGCCCTGGCCGCGATCGGCCTTGAGTCGGGAACGATGCTGCCCGAGAACGCCGCCGCACTGGTCGGCGCCGGTGTGCTCTCGGTCATCGTGTTCCCCGCCGTCGCGGTCAGCCTCGCCCGTTCCGGCAAGCACCCGATCGTCCAGACCACGAGCAGCGACGGCGGCTGACCACCACCTGCTGTCTTGTGGACGAACATTCCTGGATCGAGGCGGCCGAGAACGTCGAGATGCTCGTCGGGACGCTTGCCGACGATGTGCTGCACGCCCGGCGGAAATCCACTCGGTCGTTGGTGTGGCAAGACCGAGTGGGGATGAGGGGGACGGGTCCCCGGCGGAGGTGTTTCACCTGGATCGGGTGATGCGAGAGGAAGTACAGATGCTGTGCCATGGGTGGTGACAACAGATCGGAGCATCATGATTTCCCCAGACGTGCCAGTCGCCGAAAATGGGCCCGCGTCCGGACAAGCGGGTCAGGTCGAACACCTGACAATGGCGGAGCGGGCCGCCCGGGGAAAGGCGCAGCGGAAACTGGTTCCCCTGTCGGTGCATGGGGAATGGCAGCCGTCGTCGGACCGCCCGGACCCCGTACGCCTCCTTGAGGAGCAGGCCGCAAGTCGGGTGCCGGAGCTGGTCCCGATCCGGTACGGCCGCATGTTGGTCTCGCCCTTCACCTTCTACCGCGGTGCCGCCTACTTGATGGCCTCCGACCTGGCGAGCGCGCCCCGCACCGACCTGTCGGTGCAACTGTGCGGCGACGCGCATCTGTCCAACTTCGGTGTCTTCGCCGCCCCGGACCGGCGGCTGATCTTCAGCGTCAACGACTTCGACGAGACGCTGCCCGGCCCGTTCGAGTGGGACGTCAAGAGGTTGGTGGCCAGCTTCGCCGTCGCCGGACGCGATCGTGGCTTCGACACCAAGCAGCGCAAGTCGATCAACCTGGCAGCGGCCCGGTCCTATCGCGAGGCGATGCAGGACATGGCGCAGATGAAGAAGCTCGACGTCTGGTATGCCCGTCTGGACGTCGACGAGATCGACGCTCAGGTGAGGGCGAGCATGAAGCCAGGCCAGGTGAAGCAGTTCGAGAAGAACATGGCCAAGGCCCGGTCCAAGGACAGCATCAAGGCCTTCAACAAACTCGTGCAGGTGGTTGACGGGCGGCCACGGCTGGTCGGCGATCCGCCCCTGATCGTTCCGATCGAGGACCTGCTTCCTGACTCGGAGTACCACCAGGTCGACGAAGCAATCCACGACATGCTGCGCTCCTATCGCCGCACACTCGCAGGCGATCATCGACACCTCCTGGAGGGCTTCCGCTACGCGGACGCCGCCCGCAAGGTGGTCGGTGTAGGCAGTGTGGGCACTCGCGCGTGGATTGTGTTGATGCTGGGCAACGAGGACGGCGACCCGCTGTTCCTGCAGGCGAAGGAGGCCCAGGCGTCGGTGCTGGAGCCTTTCCTGGGCAAGAGCAGATATCGCAACCACGGGCAGCGGGTCGTCGAAGGTCAACGGCTCATGCAGTCCGCCAGCGACATCATGCTCGGCTGGATCCAGACCAACGGCATCGACGGTGTCACCCGGGACTTCTACATCCGCCAACTCTGGGACGGCAAGGGATCGGCGGTTGTAGAGGCCATGAACCCATCTGCCCTGTCCGCCTACGCGGGCCTCTGCGGCTGGACGCTTGCCCGGGCCCACGCACGTTCCGGTGATGCGGCGGCAATCGCAAGCTACCTCGGCACCGGCGACGGTTTCGACCGCGCCATGTCGCGGTTTGCAGAAACCTACGCCGACCAAAACGAGCGCGACTACGCCACGCTCAAACTTGCCGTCGACTCCGGGAAGGTCGTGCCCGCGCGTACGCACACCGGACGCAAGATACCCGAACCAGCCGCTTACGTTGGAGCCATGAAGCTCTAGCGGTAGCAGACCATCAAGGAGTGGCGGCAAGCCGACCCTGAAAACTCGCAAAAGGGTGCAATTAGGGTGCGGAACCATTTGATCTTGTTTAAACTAGCTCTGACTAGGCATTCTACTGGTCGGGGTGACAGGATTTGAACCTGCGACCTCTTCGTCCCGAACTCCGCGCAGCAGCCGCATGAAGCCTTGTTTACGCTGGCCCGCACGCATCTGGATGAAGCCGAACGTGCTAGACAGTGCGGTCGTTGCTGTACTTCACTGCTGTACTGACCTTCGGGTCCGTAGGTCCGGGCAGACGCTCCGTGGGCCTGCGCGACGGTTCCTCGTAGGTTGGCGGCGACAGCTGCCGGGTGAACCCGGCCGTTCGGCCGACGCGAATTGCTGTCAGAAGCTACGCATTACGAGTCGCAAGCGTGTCGTCCATCAAGTGCTTGCCCCACGTGGCCGGCGCGGAGGATGTGTGGAGGCGTCCATGATCGCCCAGTCCGTAGGCTGCTCGCTTGGCTGCTCACACTCTTAGCTTGGGAAGCGGGTGGAGCCACCGTCAGCTGGTGTCCACAGCCGCCGGGGCGGGTGCCCGCTCGTGTAGCCGCACAAAGAGAGGCCGAGATCTACGGAAGTGCCGCGGCGCAAGGCGGCCTTCGATGAGGCCGAGCCGAGCAGCAGCACCTGTGTGAGCACCCGGCGAGTGAGGTCAGCACCGCTCCCCCGACGCGAACCTCAGCGTCTCCGTCGGGGATCCAGCCGGTCCTGAGAGGCGCTATCCCGGGACCGGGATCCCCGGGAGGCTGGTCAGACCGTCGGCCAGCGCCGCTTCCTCGAACTCGATCTCCGGAAGGCGGCCCGCCAGGAAGGCGTGGTAGGCCTGCATGTCGAAGTGCCCATGTCCGCAGAGGTTGAACGGAATGACCTTCGACTCGCCGGCCCCCCGCGCACGGATCGCCTCGTCGATCACCCGCCCGGATGGCGTGGTCGGCTCCGGGGCCGGCACGATCCCCTGTACGTGGCGGCTCGCAATCGCGATCTCACGTTTGCCCAACGGGCGGGACTCGGCACGCATTCATCCCACGGCCGACCGAGCTCGGCCCGGGTCAGACGCAGGACCTGACGGCCGAAGGCGATTGGGACCTCGTCTGTAAGAGCATCCTCGATCTCGGCCGCCGGTTCGCCGATGCATGAAATCGCCCACGCTTGCCTCCGTCCGTCCATGCACAAGCTTCCGATCTGAAGCAAGAAAGACTATTCACGAGCCTGTGATGGCTGCTGAGCTGCGCCTCGGCCAAAGGAGAGATGAGGAGCGATGGAATACGTACGTTTGGGGAGCACGGGACTGGAGGTTTCTCGGCTCGTGCTCGGCTGCATGAGCTTCGGCGACCCGAAGCGTGGCGCCCACCCTTGGACACTGGACGAGGAGAGCAGCAGACCGCTGATCCGTCAGGCACTCGAAGCGGGGATCAACTTCTTCGACACAGCGAACGTGTACTCCGCCGGTACCAGCGAGGAGATCGTCGGACGGGCCCTGAGGGACTTCGGCCGCGCGCGACGAGTTAGTGATCGCGACCAAGGTCCACGGCCGCATGCACGACGGCCCGAACGGCGCAGGCCTGTCGCGGAAGGCGATCATGGCCGAGGTGGACGCCAGCCTGTCGCGACTGGGTACGGACTACATCGACCTCTACCAGATCCACCGTTGGGACCCGTTTACCCCAATCGAGGAGTCGCTGGAGGCCCTGCACGACGTCGTGAAGGCCGGCAAGGCGCGCTACATCGGCGCGTCATCGATGAACGCCTGGCAGTTCTCCAAGGCCCACTACCTCGCCCGCACGGCCGGCCTCACCTCGTTTGTGTCCATGCAGAACCACTACAACCTGCTCAACCGGGAAGAGGAGCGGGAGATGCTGCCGCTATGCGCCGATCTGGGAGTCGGCGTCATCCCCTGGAGTCCTCTCGCCCGAGGGAGGCTCACCCGTGACTGGGACGAGGAGACCACCCGCAGCCAGACAGACGAGTTCGGCAGCAACCTCTACCGACCCGGTGATCGGGTGATCGTCGAGCAGGTCGCCCGCATCGCCTCCGAGCGGCAGGTCCCCCGTGCGCAGGTCGCACTCGCCTGGGTGGCCAGCCGGCCGGGTATCACCGCGCCGATCATCGGTGCCACCAAACCTCAGCACATCAGCGAGGCAGTCGCCGCGCTCGACCTTGTCCTGACCGACGCCGAGCTCCAGCAGCTGGAGACTGCGTACGAACCGCATGACCCGGCCGGCTTCAGACCGGCACCGTCAACCTGACTGATCACCCGAGCGTCAGCAGCAAACCTGAGGAGACGCAGATGGATCGAACAGTAGCAGTGACCGGCGGCAGCAAGCTCGGCCGTGACGTGGTGGCAGCGCTCATCGAGGAGGGATGGACCGTGGTGAACTCCGATCGCGTACCCTCGCCGGACAGCCAGCCCACTTCATACGCACGGACCTCACCGACTACGGCCAGTGCCAGAGGTGATCAAGATCGCTGTTGATCATGGAGTGGTCGCCGCGGTCGGCCACACCGATGCCAGCTACCACCAGACGCATGCTGGCACCTCGGCTGGAGCTCAAACCTCGAGACCGCTCGTGTCCTGGGCCTGGGCGACCAGAATCTCCACCGGCGACCCGGCGGACCTCGTGGTGCTCGACTCCACCCTGACGCCGACCGCCGTCACGATCGGCGGGATTTGGATTGGCTGGGTTAGTACGGCGTTCGCGAAACGCTGCTTATTGCGTGGGGCTAGGCGCCATGCCAGAATTCGAGAAATTTCATCCAGCAAAGGAAATTCCTGTGATTACCGCCCGGCTCAAAAGAGTCCGCCAGGTTATTGTTGCGGTTGCAGCGCTATCCACAATGGTTCTGGCCGCCTGCGCCCCCACCCAAACCCCTTCGTCATCGTCCTCACCGGCCGGCGGCGGCAGCCCCGGCCAGATCTCCTTGGTGACACCGGGGAAGCTCACCGTCTGCACTCACCTGTCCTATAAGCCGTTCGAGTTCAAGGACAGCTCCAACAAGGTGGTTGGGTTCGATGTCGACTTGATGGACCTGGTCGCTAAGAAGCTGGGTGTCACCCTGGAGATCTTCGACGTGGACTTCGCATCGCAGACTTCCGGCGCGGTGTTCGCAGCACGGAAGTGTGACGCCGCCATGGGTGCCGTCACCATCACCGACAAGCGCAAGGAAGCCGTCGCGTTCTCCGATCCGTACTTCAAAGCCACCCAGGCGCTGTTGGTTAAGAAGGATTCCGGGATTAACGACTTGTCACAGCTTCGCGGCAAGAAGCTAGGAGTCCAGACCGATACCACAGGACAGATCTACGCCGAGGACAACAAGGCAGCCAACGGCTACGAAATCGTGGTCTTCGACGACGGGCCGACCACCCTAACTGGAGTGCTTTCCGGGCGCGTTGCCGCTGCAATCAACGACAACGGGACGGTGTACGACTTCGCGAAGGATAATCCGACAACAACGGTGTCCAAGGAGTTCAACACCGGCGAACAGTACGGCTTCATGGTGCAGAAGGACAACGCCAACGCCGCGGCGTTGCTGGCCGTCATCAACGACGTGATCAAGACCTCGAAGACCGACGGCAGCTATGACACCATCTACAAGAAGTGGTTTGGCGTCCAGCCCGCGTAACCGCGAAGCCCGACCACCCCCCACCTCCCGCGACTCAAACTGCGGCCTCCGGCAACCGAGGAAGCCGCGGGACTGAGGTTCGACTCAGCTTATTTCAGGAGGTTTTGCGATGAGCGTTTCCACCCTCGCTCCGCCGGCACGGCGGGGGCCGTCTCCGCGCCAACGCGCCAAGCGACGTCGGCTGATCCAGTACGTGGTCATGGTCGTCGCGATCGTCGTGCTGCTCTTGGTGGCCGACTGGCAACAGATCGGGCAAGTCTTCTTCCGGTCCGACATGATCTATGCCACCCTGACCCAAGGTTTAGGCACGGCGCTGCTCAACACCATCATCTATAGCGCTGGAGCTTTCATTTTTGGCCTCGTCGGTGGCACCATCCTCGCGTTGATGCGGCTCTCCTCGGTGGCTCCATACCGCTGGATCGCTGGTATCTATATCGAGTTGTTCCGCGGCCTGCCGGCCCTCATCGTGCTACTCGCGTTCGGCCTGCTGCCGCTGGCCTTTTCCGGCCTGATTATTCCCTTCGACCCGTACGGCACCGTGTGGCTTGCGCTCGGTATAGTCGCTGCCGCCTACATGGCCGAGACCATCCGAGCCGGCATCCAGGCAGTTCCGAAGGGCCAGGTCGAGGCGGCTCGCTCGCTCGGTATGCCGGCCGGGGTGGCGAGTCGGAAGATCGTGCTTCCGCAAGCGTTCCGGATCGTCATTCCTCCATTGACCAATGAGCTGATCTTGCTGGTAAAGGACTCGTCGCTTGCCTACATCCTGGGCTTGTCGGCGGCCGGCTATGAGCTGACGAAGTACGGGCGCGATCTGTCCAGCACCAACGCCAATCTCACCCCACTAGTGATCGCCGGTCTCTGCTATCTGGTGATCACGTTGCCGCTCACTTTCCTCGTGCAGCGGCTGGAAGCCCGCGCCAGGAGAGGTCGGTGAAAGCGATGTCGGAAGCCGTCACTGACACCACCACCACCACTTCGACGGCAGGGCCACGAGAGGTGGTGGTCGAAGTCATCGACCTACACAAGTCGTTCGGCTCTATTGAGGTCCTCAAAGGGATCTCAACGATCATCCATCGTGGTGAGGTCGTTTGTGTGATCGGTCCCTCCGGTTCTGGAAAGTCAACGTTGCTGCGCTGTGTGAACCTGTTGGAGGAACCAAGCTCCGGGCGGGTGGTGGTGATGGGCGAGGAGGTCACTGATCCCGACTGCGACATCGACCGGGTCCGGAGCAACCTTGGGATGGTGTTCCAGCAGTTCAATCTTTTCCCGCACATCAACGCGCTGCAGAACTGCACTATCGGTCAGATCAACGTGCTGAAGCGTCCCAAGGAGGAGGCCGCCACGAAGGCTCAAGAGAATTTGGCCAAGGTGGGTTTGGCCGGTCGGGAGAGCGCCTTTCCCGCTCAACTTTCCGGAGGGCAGCAGCAGCGGGTCGCAATAGCCCGCGCCTTGTCAATGGACCCAGGCCTGATGCTCTTCGACGAGCCGACATCGGCGCTGGATCCTGAACTTGTCGGCGACGTACTTTCGGTGATGCGGGAGCTTGCCTCCGAAGGGATGACCATGATCGTGGTCACCCATGAGATGGCGTTCGCCCGGGAGGTCGCTGACCGGGTGATCTTCATGGATGGCGGCGTCATCGTTGAGGAAGGCCACCCGGACGATGTCATCGGTCGCCCACAGGAGAAGCGAACAATTGCCTTTCTGCAGCGGGTGCTTGACCCGACACATGTGAGAGCCGGCGAGGAGGATGAGGCCTACTACCGGCGACATGCCGCTGATCGTCGAACCGCCGGCTCGGCAACACGCGACGACGATCTCACTCCCCTGCCAGGAGTACCCCACTAAGCCCGGCTAGGTCGAGTCGCTCGCCTATACGCGCCGGCCGCCGACTTGAGCGGCGGATGGGTTAGTCAGAGCTGATCCATCCCCAGGAGGTATTTGATCAAGGCAGTACTAACATCACCCTCTGAAAACGTTGTGTGCGGAAGGCAAATGCGACCACATTTGCTTGATCGCGTTGCGCAGCGCGACTGCGGAAGACACTGTTGATCTTGGCGGGCGCTTCTCGTTGATCAAGCATGCGGCCATGGTGTCGGTCACTGGTACCTACATTGCGGTAGTGACGTTCAGCGAAACGGTCGCTAATCAAACATGCAGGTCGATGACTACGCCGACGCAGACCGGCGCGAGGTGAATCCCCGATAGAGGTGGAGTCCGCAACCCGGTCCACTGGCAACGCGCTCGATTGGTGGGTAAAGGAACGGCAAGAGTGGTGGGATCGGGTCGCCGTCAAGACGGTCGTCAACGACGCTATCCGTGGGAACGCGTGTCACATGTGGAACGCTGAGGAGGACATCGCGGAGAGCCAGGTCCACCTCCTACTAGCGTGTCGCTGTGATAAGTCCGTCGACCAACGCCGTCGCCGCGCCGGCGAGGGCCAGGTCCCTTTGCCCCGCTCTCACCGCAGGCGGCGGGGTCGGGCTCCTCGGAGGCTTGATTGGTCTCGGTGGAGCTGAGTTCCGGCTTCCGTTGCTCATTGGTCTGTTTGGCTTCGCGGCCCTGCAAGCCGTGATCATGAACAAGGCGATGAGCCTGATCGTGGTCATGACCGCCCTGCCGGCCCGCCTGCTAGCCGTCCCCTTTGACACCGTGAACGGCTACTGGTTCGCGGCCGTCAACCTGCTAGCCGGAAGCCTCGTCGGCGCCTGGATTGGGGCCACCTGGGCTACCCGAATGCGCTCGGCCACCCTCCACCGGATCCTCGCGGTGCTGCTGGTGGTGATCGCCGTCGCGCTCGCATGGAATCACTTTGGCGATCTCAACCCGGTCTTCCTGGATCTCGTCCCGCGGACCCTGCTGGGGCTAGCGGCCGGCGTCGGCATTGGCATCGTGGCCGCCCTGATGGGTGTCGCCGGGGCGAGCTGCTCATCCCCACGACCGTGCTGCTGTTCGCCGTCGACATCAAGATCGCCGGCAGCCTCGCCCTCGCCATTTCCTTGCCCACCATGCTCGTAGCGTTCGCCAGCTACAGCCGCGACAGCAGCTTCGCAATCCTTCGCGCCAACAAAGGCTTCGTACTCGCCATGGCGACTGGATCGATCATCGGTACCATCCTCGGAGGTCTCCTCCTCGGTGCCGTCACCGAAGCCGTGCTGATCCCCCTGCTGGTCGCGCTTCTCCTCGCGTCTGCGATCAAGATCTGGCGTCACAACTGACGCGGTATGGACGCGACGACAACGACCGTAAGGGGCCTGCGAGTCGCCGAGTTGGCTGCCGCTGTGGACGTCGGGCCGACACGATCCACACCTACGAGAAGACGGGTCTGTTGGCGCCGGCTCGGACTCCGGCGGGTTGCCGGCCTATGAGGCGTCCGCTGTGGATCGGCCAGAGTGGTGCAGCTCACGTGGATGACTTCGCAATTTAGGTCCTGGTAGCACCAGCCTGTCTCACCGCCCCCAAGGAGAAGATCTTGCATTGGTGGTCATGATCTCGGCATCTTTCTGACGGAGCGTGGCAGACGTCACGAATCGGTGCGATCAGGCGGCTGGATGTCCGGGATGTCGATCCCGGATCAATGGTGGTGTCTAACGGATTGGCCTTGGCGGTTGATCCCCAGCGCCGCGTCGGTTCGTTTGCATGGCCGCATGGCAGATGTCGCCTTAGAGGCTAGGGCCCGGCGGCCCCGACCTCTGGTTGATTTCGGATGAGTGCTGCCGGCGGTGTCGATTTTCGTGACGGCCACCTTCAAAGGTGGAACCAAGTCCCTGCCTTCGGAAATCCACGTTGGGCCGGTAGTCGCTGGCGTGGCTGATGCTTCGATTGAGATGTTGTTGCCATTCGGCCGAAGCGGTCGGCAGCTGTTTTGGTCCGGTGGGGCGGCGGTCATGGGGGTTGACGCCATTGGCGGCCCGCCATACGGCGACTTCGCCAATGAGAGCGGCGCTCAGCGAACTGCCCTGCGGCACCCAATGGGGTTGAGTGCCGTCGTGGTCGGCGTGATGTCGAATGTGGTCGGCGAGGTCGGCGATCAACTGGGACCGCCGGACAAGGTATTGCCGCCAGTCGGGGTGATCATTGACCGCTTGGGGAATTTCGGCTAGCCAGGGCAGCGGTGGTTGGCCGTGGGTGGGGGTGGGTTGTGGGAGGCGCCAGTTCACGACGGCGGCGATGTCGTCAGCTGTGCTGAGATCTCGCCCGAGTGCGGCTTCATAGAGGTGGACGAGCGGGTGTTCGCCGGTCTCTGCGGCCAAGGTGATGAGGTTGGCTCGCAGGGTGGGCCAGGCCGGTTCGTCGGTGACGTTGGCTACGACTTGCTCGGCTCGGCTGTCGAGCGTGTCCACAATTGCTGGTCCGACGATTTGCTCCGTGGCGGCCTGAAGGCCATCGGTGTAGCGCTGGACCGCATCATGCAGCCGGGCCGCCGGATCGCTAAGTCGGCGGAGGAGAGTCGTGGCTGAAGTGGGGGTGTCGTCGCGGGCCAGGATCTGTTCGAGCAGCTCCGTCGGGGTGTGGGGGTGATGGCCTCGGGTCGGATGAGGCTGTGCGGGTCGCCGTCGCCGGCGACCTGCAGGTAAAGGTGATTTGCGGTCCGTCCGCGGGTGAGCATGGTGTACAGCTGCTGCCGGGACTCCTGTCCTGTGGCCAGGCCGTGCATGGTGTCAGCGGAGACGCCTTGGGCGGAGTGGATGGTGGTCGCGTAGCCGAGACCGGTCGAGGCGCGGACATAGTCAGCGGGGAGTCGGACGGTGAGTCGGCTGCGGTTGTGCCGGACGGTGAGGTCACCGCTGGCGACCGATGCGGGTGATGGTCCAGCGGTCGCCGTTTTTGACCCAGTCGGTGGCGGTGAGTCGGAGTCGGCGGTCGTTGCTGCGGGTGATGATCACATCTCCGACACTGGCCTGGTTCCCGTCAGCCAGGCGCACCTCTCGTCCGGCCGGGACGTTGCCGAGGCGATGATCGCGGGCGCGACGGTTGAGTTCGGCGACAAGCTCCCGGGTCGGGGCGAGCATGATCGCGTCAAGTCCGGCGGATCGGTCTGAGACCCAAGCGGTGAAGGCATCCTCGGTGATGTTGGCAATGTCGCCGACGTGAATGCGGCCGTGATCGAGATAGAAGTTCGAGCGCCGTCGGTTTGCCGTCGCGGAGGGCGAGTGATGCTGCAGCTTCGGCGGGGTTGGTGAAGCGGTGCAGCTCGGCGAGGTGCAGCGCGCCGTGGGTGTGGGTGATGTCGCGGAGGACGCCGCCGGCGCCGATCGCGGCGAGTTGTTGATCATCACCGACCAGCCGGACACTCGCACCGCGATCGATGGCGAACTGCACGGCCGCGTCGAGGGTGAGGGTGTCGGCCATGCCGGCTTCGTCGATGATCACCAATGTCGACGGGCCGACCGCTGCCGCCCAGTCGGGCAGGTCGCCGTGCCGCAAAGACCAGGTGAGTTTGGCGAGGGTGTCGGCGCGGATGCCGGTCTGCTCGCCAAGAACAGCGGCCGCGGCAGCGGACGGGGCGAGGCCGAGCACCTGGCCGCCGTCTTGGGTCCAGGCCAGGGTGAGGGCACGCATGGCGGTGGTTTTCCCGGCGCCGGCGGGGGCGATCGCGAGCTGCAGACGGGCACCGGAGGTACACATCTGCCGGACCAGCGAAGCCTGCCCGGCATCCAGGGCGGTGCCGTTCGCCGCCATCTCCAGCAAAGCCAGATCCACCGCCGACTCGATCGACCACTGCGCCGTCGCGGCGGCCGGCGGCGGCAACGAGGCGCTGCTCGGCGTCGAGGATCTGCTGCGACGTGTAGAGATCAGCGCCGGCCACGCTATAGACCGAGGATCCGTTCGTCCGCCGCAACGGTTCCGGTTCGTCAATGCCGTCACGCGGCGGGACAATGGCGATGGACCGGCGATCAAGCACCTCATCGACCAGCAGATCCACCAGCACACTTGCCCGCTCGACAGGCACATCCGCGCTGCGGAGCTGGCGTTGTGCCTCGGCGCGGACATGCCAGATCTGCCAGGTGGAGCGGGTTTCCTCCATTACGGCCAAGATGTGGTCGGCGGTTTGTGCGACCCAGCGGGAGTCGGCGATGGTGGCGGTCTCGGCGGCCGGGGTGAGCGCTGTCTGCACCATCGATGTGACGGCGCCGCGTCCGCCCAGCACTGCTGCCGCTTCGTTAAACCATGTCGAGCGTTGCTCGGCGAGGGATCGGGGTTCGTGCTTGGCGTCGCGGGTCTCCAAGGTCGCCTGCTGGGCCAGATGCAACGCCTCGATCGGTGTCGGCGGTCGGCCATGATCTTCTTGGAATTGGATCGCGAGCTCGCTGCGGCGAGTGTTGATGTGGGCGCGGCGGGTCGACCAGCGTTGGTTCAGTCGCGGGTCAACGCCGACGATCTCCCGGATCGGCCGCTTGCCCGGGTCGGTGCCGGGCCGTGCCGCGAACCGCACCCCCAAGCTGTCGCGGAGGTGCTGCTCGAGCGCGGTGTTGTAGGTCTCCGAGGCGGCGACGTTGGCCTTGAACAGCACCCGGCCGTCGATCGACAGCCACCGCCCGTCGAGGGTCTGTACCTTGTTCGCCACCGCGACGTGGGTGTGCAGGTCCGGGTCGCCGGCCCGGCTGTCGCGGTGGGTGAATGCGGCCGCGACCAGGCCTCGAACGTTGACCTGCCGGATGCCTTGGGGCCCGGTCCGGGTGAACAAGGCATGCTGCTCGATGAACGTCAGCGCGTCCTTGACCGCGGCCTGGTGGGCACGTTCGATGACGCCGCCACCGCCGGTTCGGCGACCGCCCACAAGCGTCGACACCGACTTCACTGGCGAGAACGTCAGGTCGTAGCCGGCCACTGTCTGCGTCCGTGGCCGCGAGTCTTTCGCGATCTGCCCAGCCAGCTCCCGCGCATCAACCGGCTCCCGGCCATGCTCGGCGAGGAAGAACTCCCGGGCTACCTGCGTCCGCACCCGGGCCCGGTCAGCCGCCGCGATCGAGGCGTCGGCCGGCCACCCGATCGCGGCGTTGAGAGCAGCGATGCGCTTGGCCACCTCCACCCGGAACGGGATCAGTCGTCGTCGACGATCTTGAACGGCGCCCCCAGCCGCGTCACGTCCTGAAAGTCCCGCAGTGGTGAGGTCGGGTCCGTCCAGCTGCTGCTGCCGCAGCTCGGCCAGCGGGTGCAGACCGCAGCCGAACAAGGCTCGCATCTGCTCCGCCGTCACCGGGTCGCCGGCGGCCAGGCCGTCGATACCGTCCATGCCGGAACCGACCCACACCCCGGGTGACTCGCCGCGTTCGGTGTAGTACGACGCCAGCCCGGTGTGCCCCTTCTCGGTCGCGTCCAACGCAGCGACCTGCCGGGTCAGGTAGTCATACCCAGACCCGGCGGTGAGCTTGTGCAGGCTCATCGTCACACCCCCGAGAAGGCGATACCGCTCGCCTCGGCGGTCATGCCAACCCGGGGGTACCTTCCGTCAGTGCACTAGGTGTGTAGAACATCGGATCTTGAAATCGGGAGGGGGTACGCGAAACACGTCGGGATCGTTGGTGGTGATCGCTCAACCTGTCGGCGCTGGCTTAGGGCCTGGTGAATGAGCTATGGCGGGGAGGGATCGGGTGATGAGTCAGCAATCGCTAAGGCAGGCGCCGGCATCCCCTCGTAGGCGCCGAACCAAAGCCGGCCCGGCCGGGGTCAAGGGTGGCCGAAGGCCATCGCGTCAGCATCGCGTCACGACGCTCAGCGTCCTTGAGGCCGGCCGCGGCGGCTGGACAATCTTGTGCGGGAGGGAATGGCCGAGACCGTACAGCGCCTCGCTCATTGGTTCTGGGGGAGGAGTGCGGTGATCATGAAGTCGCCAAGGAACCGGGCGAAGCGCGCCAACGACCAGCCGCGCTGAAGGACCAGCAGCTCGTAGAGCTCGTCAGAGGTGCAGGTCCACAGGATGTCGGTCGCCTGGGCCAGGGTAACGCCGTCGCGCAGGTAGCCGCGCTGCTTCAAGAAGCGGGCGTGGTGGTGGGCGCGCTCTTCGCGGATGTCGTTGCTGGCGTGCAGCAGCGCCGCCATGTCGGGGTCGCTGGCCGCTGCGGCCCGGACCAGCCGCACGATGGGCGAGACGACCGAGGAGACCTCGCTGGTGAGGGCGCCCCAGTTTCGCATGATCGTCCTCGGGTCAGTCTCGTGTTCGCGCATCGCGTCGGAGCGCTCAAACGCTGATATCGCTTCCCGGCCGGTCAGGCCACGTTCGTAGATGGCGCGGACTAGTCCCGGCTTGCCGCCGAACGCCTTGTAGATGGTCTCGACCGAGACGCCGGCCTCGGCGGCGATCGCGGCGATGGTAGTGGTGGCGTAGCCGCCTTGCAGGAGCTGCCGCTCAGCTGCGTCGAGGATTGCCTGCTGGGTGCGGCGCGCCTGGGCTTGGCGGCCGCTGGAGTCGTAGTGACGCTTGCGCTTGACGTTAGCCAATATTAGTTCCATACTAATGTATCGATTACAGTTAAGTGTATCAGAATTGCAGGGAGGTTGTCATGAACCAGGCGGGCCAGGGCTCGGCGGCCGCTGTGGAGCGGCTGCTGTTGGCGATGAACGCCCACAACCTGGATGCGATGGTGGCGTGCTTCGCCGACGACTACGTCAATGAGTGGCCGGCCCATCCGCAGCGGGGATTTCGAGGCAGCGAGCAGGTGCGCCGCAACTGGAGCCAGATCTTTGCTGGCGTACCCAATCTGCGTGCGCGGCTGCCGCGTATGACGGTGGATGGCGACACGGTGTGGACCGAGTGGGACATCTCCGGCACCCGGAACGACGGGGCCGCGTTCCTGATGCGGGGCGTGGCCATCTTCGGCGTCGCCGAGGGCCGCCTGGCCTGGGTGCGGTTCTACCTCGAGCCGGTCGAGGAGATCAGTGGCGACGTCAATACCTTCAGCGGTCGGGTAGCAGGCACCGCAGGCACGGACACCACCGGGGTGCGGTCGTGATCCTGGTCACGGGTGCCACCGGCCACGTCGGCTCGGAGGTGGTGCGTCTGCTCGCCGAGGCGGGCACGCCCGCTCGCGCCCTGATCCACTCGCCGGACAATGCCGCGTCGATCGAGCACCTGGGGCTGGAGATCGCCTTGGGCGACTTCGACCAGCCCGACACGCTCGATGCTGCGATGAAGGGCTGTGACCGCCTGTTCCTACTTTCGCCGCAGAGCCCACGCCAGCCCCAGTGGGAACAACAGGTCATCGACGCGGCCACACAGGCTGGGGTCGGGCACGTGGTCAAGCTGTCGGTGCCCTGGGCGGCCCCGGACGCAGCGCTGGTGTTCAGCCGTTGGCACGGCCAGATCGAAAGGTACCTGGCCCAGTCGAGCTTGCCGCACACCCTGCTGCGGCCCAGCAACTTCATGCAGAACTTCCTCATGTCGGCGCAGCTCGTGGCCGACCAGGGCGTGCTGTACGGCATGACCGGTGAGGGCCGGGTCGGCTTCATCGACACGCGCGACATTGCGGCGGTGGCCGCCACACTGCTGACCAACCCTAGGCACCAGGGCACCAGCTACACACTGACCGGGCCTGAGGCCCTATCGGCGGCAGAGGTAGCCGAGCGGCTGTCCGCGGCCATTGGGCGCCAGATCCGTTATGTTGATGTCGGCCCCGACGCCTTTCGTCAGGGACTGCGCGACGCTGGCCTGCCCGGCTGGCTGGTCGACGGCGTGGTCGAGGGCAACACGTTGTTGGCGGCCGGCCACGGGGCGGCGGTCACCGACGAGGTTGCCAGGTTGACTGGCCGCCCCCCGCGGACGTTTGCGCAGTTCGCCGCCGATCATCGGCTGGCGTTCGGCGGCCAGCCGTCCTGACTGCGAGCGGAGCCGCCAGGGTTTTGCGGTATCTCGCGTCAGTATCGGAGCCAGCACGGGGGCGCGTGCTTCGAATCGCTCGGCGAGTTCCAACAGCACCCGCGAACGCAGCGCGCGGGCGCGCCTCCCACGGTGCCCACGAAGGCACGACGGGCGCCGACCGGCCGCGCGGGGGATCGGCTTGACCACTGTCGGCGAACCTGCAAAGCAGCTCCCCGGTAGTCGGTTGTGAGGTCGGTGAGCAGCTCGGATTCGATCCGGGCGCCGTCGATCCGATGACGGTGAGCGTGCCAGCCTGATTTGGCCCCATTGGAGGGCTAGTGCTGGCACGGTGTGTCCCAACCCTCACCCACTGGCTTCGCTCTAACTTCATGACACTCCCTGTGTCAAGCTCATGCGGCGAGGTTGACCGAAGGTTGCGCAGAGAGCGCCTGGGCGGCTCCGTGCCTGGTCGGGTCGTAGGGCGTGTTGGTGTGCCAGCAGCGCATGATCACGCGGATCCAGGCACGGGCGAGAATGCGGACGGCGTGGGGGTGGTCTTTGCCGGCTGTGCGGGCATCGTTGTAGATCTTCGCGGCCCATGGACTGGCGTGCCGACTGTTGTCCGCGAAGGTGGTGATGGCCACGCGGAAGCGTTTGTTGCAGGCCCAGCGGAAGTGGACCGCTTTGTGTTTGCCGGAGGCTTTGGTGACCGGTGTGCAGCCGGCGAGCGCGGCGACGGAGTCGGGTCTTTCGTAGGCTTGCCGGCAGTCGCCCCACTCGGCGAGCATCTGGGCGGCGTTGATCTGACCCGACCTTGGCAGCGACGTGAAGATCTTCCCGTCCGGGTGCTCCCCGAGCCGGGCGGCGACCGATTTGTCGAGGTTCTTGACCGCGGTGTTGACCGCTCCGATCACTGCGACCATGGCCAGGACGGCGTCTTTCAGCGCGGCGCGTCAGGTGCGGGTCGGTAGTGCCGGCCGGCGCCGCCCGCAGCCGGGTCAGCAGCTCGGCGGCGGGTCGTCTGCCGGAGTAGCCGTGGGCGGCGCAGAACCCGGCGATGCGTTTCTCGCCGAGGTGGGCCGCGGCGGTCGGGGTCGGGTAGCGGCTGAGGAACTCCAGGGCGATCTTGGACTCCAGGTCGGCGAAGATCGCATTGGCCCCGGGCCAATGGGCGTCCAGCAGCGCAGCCAGCTGGTTGACCGCAGCGACCCGCATTTGCACCAGGTCGTCACGGGTGCGGACCACGGTGCGGACCGCCTTGGTCTCGCCGGAGTACGGGGCGGCGGCGGTCAGCCGGTGCCGCCGCAGCCGCAGATATTCCGCGATCACCGCGGCGTCGGCGGCATCGGACTTGGCACCAGAGAGCACCTCGCCCTCGCGCCAGGTCTTGATCGCGTTTGGGCTGACCGGCACGACCGGGTGCCCGGCCTCGAGCAGCAGGTCGACCAGTCGCCCGTCGCGGCGTTCGATCCCGATCGGGATGTCGATCGGCTCGCCGAACTTGGCCAGCCGATGCACCAGCAGGGCGATCCCGTCGGCGGAATGCTCCACGGTGAACTGCGACAGCATCTTCCCTTCGATGTTGATCACGCACACGGCGTGGACCTCAGCAGCCCAGTCGACGCCGACGAAGAACTCAGCGGGGGGCAGGGCAAGAGACAAAGCAACTCCTCACAATGGCAGCGACGTCGACTCGGCGGCGACGAGGCCGGCTCTCGGGTGGTCACTAACCGGCGCTCTACGGCGCTTCTCCCTGTGGCCGATCTCCAGCCCCGCGAGAACCGGGGGCGGTGGTGTCATGCAGGCCCTCCAAGAGCGACCAGCCCAGACCGTCACCCCGGCTCCCGCCGAGTCCCAACAGCAAGCACCGTAACGGTGCCTACCAGAAAGAGGGTGCCCTAGTGACCGCCAGCGCGTGCTGCACTGCCTTGTGGGATATGAGAGGCGGAACTGTCCACAGGTCGAGTTGTTGGCTCGAGCTGGTGGTGAGCGTGTGGCTGAATGTGCTGACCAGCCCAAAAAAGGAGTGTCGGATGGAGGCGTGTCGAGTCGATCGAGAGACAGCAGAGTTGGTTGCCGGAAGTGCCCGGCAGTGGCTCGTTCCCTGAGCAGATCAACTGCGGTGTGTTCATCACGCGGATTGCCTACGGCACCGTCCCGGGAGACGCTTGGCCCTCTCAGTCATCCCGCCCCGCAAGCCGCTCCTTTGATCCCGCTTGGATTGTTGGCGGCCGCAGTCATGATCATCTTTCCTTTGCTTCGGACGGTGAGGCGAGAATCCAGCACGTATCTCTCAATGAACAGAAAGCGAGGGTGTTGATCATTATGGCGAACTCGGCAACCGAAATGATCTTGACGCCCCGCTGGTACACGGTTGCCCAGGTCGCACAGTTGCTCAACTATGGGGAGAGCAAGGTTCGCATGCTGATCATCACCGGCCAGCTGCGGTCGATCAAGGATGGGCGGTCCCGCAGGATTCTTCCAGAGTGGGTTGAGGCCTATGTTCAAGATCGCGCCAAGGCTGCCGAGGACATCTGGTGACGAGTCGCAGAGCCAACGGCGAAGGTTCGATCTTTCCTTACCGCAATGGGTTCGCGGCTTACGTTTGGATCACGACTCCGTTAGGCAAGCGTCAGCGCAAATACGTCTACGGTCGAACTCGTGAGATCGTCCACGGCCGGTGGGTGGAGCTCACTCGGAAGGCCGCCCGCGGGCCCGTTGTCACGAAGGTGCCGACAGTTGGGCAGTTCCTCCATCGATGGCTCGAAGAGACCGTTGCTCCAAACCTTGCCCCGCTCACTTACGCGACGTATGAGAGCCACGTGAAGAACTACATCGAGCCTGGAATCGGTGTCCTGCGGCTTGATCGACTTCGCGTCGCCGATATCCAGACGTGGCTCAATCGCCTAGCTGCACAATGCCAGTGCTGCGCCCAGGGAAAGGATGTACGACGTCGGGCGCTCGGCGGCACCGCACGGTGCTGCGCGATCGGGGAGTGCTGTCATCGCGTGGCGTCACCGCGCACGATCAAGGACATCAGAGCCGTCCTGCGTTCAGCGCTGCACTCGGCGGTAAGCCAAGAGTTGATCGACCGGAACGTCGCTCAACTCGTACAGATTCCCAAGCAACGCAGGCGCAGGCCGGTGCCATGGACGAGTGAAGAGGCGAGGCGCTTCCTCGAATCCGCTCGCTCCTCCTCCGATCCGCTTTACGCCGCCTACGTCCTGGTTCTGGTTCTCGGTCTTCGCAAGGGTGAGGTTCTCGGCCTCTCCTGGGAGGCCGTCAATTTCGAGGAGGGCACACTTGTGCCCGACCATCAGCTCCAACGAGTCCGGCGATCCCTTCTCTACAGGGAAACGAAAACCGAGGCGTCCGATGCCTGGCTGCCGATGCCGGACATCGTGGCCGCGGCACTGATGATCAGGCGCACACAACAGGACGGAGAACGGGAGGCTGCCGGCGAGATCTGGCAGCAGACGAACGACATGCCCTCACTTGTCTTCACCGGGCGTTACGGCACTCCCGTCGATCCTCGCACTCTCAACAGGAAGTTCACTGCACGGTGCAAGGCCGCGGGGGTGCGCCCGATCACTGTTCATGATGCCCGCCACACGTGTGCCACGCTGCTCGTTGACCTCGATGTGCATCCGCGCGTGATCATGCGAGTCCTTCGGCATGCCGACCAGGCGGTCACGATGGAGATCTACGCCAATGCCAGCTCGGCGGCCACACGTGACGCGCTGCGGCGACTTGGAGACATCTTGCACTGACGTGCTGCTGTACTTTGCTGCTGTATTTGCAGCTCGATGGCTCGGTCCAGAATCCGAATGTATATCTGACCAGGCCTTCTAGTGTCGGGGTGACAGGATTTGAACCTGCGACCTCTTCGTCCCGAACGAAGCGCGCTACCAAGCTGCGCCACACCCCGTGCCGCACCGAGCCTCGCAGAGTCTAGCCCATCGCTTGGATGCCGCTCGCTCCGATTTCAGCGCTAGCGGGGCGGAATATGCCGCGACTACGCGGCAAAAGTCGCCCCAGTAACGCTGGTCAAGGTCAACAGAGTCGCCTCAGGTGGGCATGCGAAGCGGATCGGGGCGTACGGGGAGGTCCCGACACCCGCTGAGACGTTGAGCCAGGCGGTGCGACCGCTGAAACTGTGCTGCGACAGGCCCTTGGCGCGGCGCGTGTCCAGGTCGCAGTTGGTGACCAGCGCGCCATAGAAGGGCACGCACACCTGGCCGCCATGAGTGTGCCCGGCAATGATCAGATCGTGTCCGTCGTACGCCATTGCGTCGAGCACCCGGCGATAGGGCGCGTGCGTTACGCCAATGGCGACATCGACATCGTCTCGGTCGATTGGTCCGGCGACATCGACGTAGCGATCTTGATCAATATGAGCGTCGTCAGTACCTCGGAATCCCAGCCGCACGTCCTTGATCTGCAACGAAGCCCGAGTATGGGTGAGATCAATCCATCCCGCCTCCTTGAACCCGCGGCCGAGATCTTGCCATGGCAGGGTGCGCTCAGGGCGCCGATCACTCCGACTCGGACCCTTGAAATAGCGCAGCGGGTTCTTCCACATCGGCGGATAGTAGTCATTCGCGCCCCAGACGTAGACGCCGGGATGATCAAGCAATCGGCCAAAGCTGCCCAGCACGAAAGGCACCGAGTCGTGATGTGCGAGGTTGTCGCCGGTGTTGATCACCAGATCCGGCTCGAGTGCACCGAGTGTGGACAGCCAGCGCTGGCGAGCCCGGGCGGCGGGCGTCATATGCAGATCAGACACGTGCAGAACGCGGATGTCGCGGGCTCCGATTGGCAACACGGGTACCGTCACCCGACGCAGCCGGAAGGCATTGACCTCGTACAGAGCGGCGTACGCCAGGCTGCCGACGCCAACCGCACCGACGCCTGCCAGCCCCTTCACGATCCCGGACGCGATGGCACGGTTCCCAGACATAAACACCAAGGCTACAAGCGGGACCTGCTGCCACACTTGATTCCATGTCTGAGCCAGCGAGCACCCTCAAGGAGCGACTCCGCTCCGATCTGACGACTGCGATCAAAGGCCGCGACAAGGTCAGATCCGGCACGATCAGGATGGTGCTCACGGCGATCACCGAAGCCGAGGTCGCGGGCTCCACGGCAATCGAACTGTCCGATCAGCAAGTGCTTGATGTCGTTATCCGCGAGGCCAAGAAGCGCCGCGAGGCCGAAGAGGCGTACGCCAACGCCGGTCGCACCGAACTCGCCAACAAGGAGCACGCCGAGTCAGAGGTGCTGGCTGACTACCTGCCGCAGCAGCTGACCCCATCCGAGATCTCCGCGATTGTCACCAACGCCATCGCCTCGACAGGTGCCGCCGAGCTCGGCATGAAGGGCATGGGCAAGGTGATGGCTCAGGTCACGCCACAGACCAAGGGCCGGGCCGACGGCAGTCTGGTCGCGGCCGAAGTCAGGCGTCAGCTATCTGCTTAACCCTCGTAAGAGCGAGTTGTCAGCGTCTCAAAGGGCCACAGCCCTTTGAGACGCTGACAACTCGGGAGTATGCGCAACTACCTGGGTCCAGGTGGCCAAGGCGGGAGCGGTTGCGGAATCTGTTTTTTCTTCTTCTTCTGCGCCTTCTTCTTCGCGTCCGCCTTCTCCTGGGCGACCACGGCGGGGTCACGACCCTTCGAATACACCCCGTACACCGTCCCGAACTCCGAAATCGTCGAACCCGAACCCGGTGACCAGCCCATAAAGCCGTACTTCGGCACCTTATCGCTGTAGGTAAATCGCTTCTCAACAGTGAAGCCGCGCTTCTCCAGCTTCCTGGTCGCTGCAGCAATGCTCAGCCCGTTCAGACTTGGCACCCGCACCTGCTTGCCGACCTGAATCTTTCGCGGGGGCTGGGAGAATCCGGTCCTCGGGATCTGCTGGAAGTACTTCAGCATGACCGGCTTCCAGATCTTCATACCGGCGTCGCCGCTACCCGAGCCCTCCAAGTACACCCCGGTCGACGGCACCCGATAGCCCTTTACGCCTGAGCGGCGGTAGTAACCCTTGCCCTTCTTGGCGAACGGTTTCTTGGTGTTGTCGACAGAGATCATCGCAACGCCGGCGATCTCTGGCGTGTAGCCGGCGAACCAGACGGCCTCGTTGCTGTTGATCGTTCCGGTCTTGCCGGCGATATCGCGACCGTCATAGATTTTGGCGCGCTTGCCGGTGCCCTTGTCGACAACCGACTTCAGCACCTTGTTGACACCGTCGGCAACGTCTTTGTCGACCACCCGTCGGCAGTTGGCGTCCGGCACGGCAAGGTTCTTGCCGTCCCGAGTCGTGATCTTGGAAACGATGATCGGATCGCAGTGGATGCCGCGGGCCGCGAACGTCGCGTACGCCTCGGCCATCGACAGGGGGCTCACCTCGACGGTGCCGAGTGTGAACGAAGGCTTGTTCTGATACCACTTGACGATGTCCAGTGGCGGCTGTCCGATGCGTGCCCCAACCTTGACGCCGGTCCGTTCGGCCATCTTGGTGACACGACACATACCGGTGGCCAGCTCAAGCTGGATGAAGTAGGTGTTGACCGACCACTGGGCCGCCTCCATCATCCCGATGGTCTTGCTGTGCCCGACCGAGTTCTTGACGACCCAGTGATCCCAGATGCGCTCCCGCCCATGACAGGACTGGTACCGCCGGCCCGTGAAGTTGAAGGGCGACTTGGCGTGGAACTTCTTGCTGATCGGGATGCCCTTCTCCAGGGCTGCGGCAAGAGTGAACACCTTGAAGGTCGACCCCGCCTGATAGCCCTGGATTCCGCCCATGGCCGGATCGGCAGCCAAGTTCCAGTAGGTCTGACCTTTCTTCGCATCGCTGCCCATCACCGGCCTGCTCTGCGCCATTGCGATGATCAAACCGGTGCCCGGCTGAATCATGTTCATGGTCGAGATGAGCGGGTCCTTGGGCCCGACCACCGAGCTGACCTTCTTCTGCGCCAGATCTTGGGTCTTCGGATCGAGGCGGTCTGGATGATCAGCCCGCCGCGATTGATCATGTTCTCGCGCTCGTCGACGGTCTTACCCAGGCTGGGCGTCTTGAGCAGCGTACGCCGCACGTAATCGCAGAGGAACGGGTATCGGGTGCCGACGCAACCGTTGCGGGTCTTCTTGACCTTGTTCTTGGTCAAAGCCGACCTTCTTCGCTTGCCGCGCCTGCTCGACCGAGATCAACTTGAGCTCGGCCATCCGATTGAGTACGACGTCGCGACGGTCGAGTGCAGCACTGGGGTTGCGCACCGGATTGTTGGTATCCGGGTTCTGTACCAGTCCGGCCAGCATCGCTGCCTGTGCCAACGTGAGCTTGTTGGCCTTGCTGGAGAAGTAGTGTCGGGCGGCGGCCTCAACGCCGTACGCGCCCTCACCGTAGTAGGCAATGTTGAGGTAGCGCTCGAGGATCTGATCCTTGGTGAACTTCTTCTCCATCGCGATCGCATAGCGAAGCTCGCGAATCTTGCGCTCAACTGTCGGCGCCTGCGCTTCGCGCACACACTCGCTATCGCCCTTGGCTTGGCACGACTCGATCTGCACCATCTTGACGTACTGCTGAGTGACCGACGAGCCACCCTGTGTCGTCCCACCGGCGGCGGAGTTGCGGACCAGTGCCCGCATCGTGCCCTTGAAGTCCAAGGCGCCGTGTTCGTAGTAGCGGTGATCCTCGATGGCCAGCTGCGCCTGCCGCATGATCGGGGTGATGTCCTTGAGCTTCACCGGGATGCGGTTCTCGTCGTAGAAGTACGCCAGAGTCTTGCCGTTGCCCATCAGCACCTTGCTCCGGGTTGACGGCGCAGGCGTAGCTAGCTCGGCAGGCAGGCTCTCCAGCTCGGAGGCCGCCGCGTTGCTGGTGACCCCCGCCATACCCGCGAACGGGATGAACAACCCTGCGACCAAAACACCCGCAAGGACACTGACGACGAGGAACATAACCAGCGAGTACGCGAGGCTCCCCATGCGCTTCGGCGTAAACGGCACGCCTACAAGACTAAGGGAGCCGGACACCACACTCAGTCACGTAGTGATACCAAATCTTGACCTGAGGGCAGGTTTGGTTGAATTGTCAAGCACCGAAATGTCACAAAACGGCAAACATCGGGACACGGATCTGGCGATTCCGAAGACGCCGTGCGTAGCGTGTCATGCGCCGTGCCACACGGGCCGGGGAAAAGCCCGGCACGGCGAAGTTCACGAAGGGGAGATGCAGCGTGCCTGCAGTGCAACGTGAAGACTGGACCATGCGCGCCAAATGTCGGGGGATGCAAGATGCCCTGTTTCCGGAGGCGTCGGACCAAAAGAGAGCTCGACTGGTGTGTTCGGGGTGCCCTGTGCGCTTCGAGTGCCTGGCCGAAGCTCTGGACAACCGGATCGAATGGGGGGTCTGGGGCGGCATGACCGAAAGGGAGCGGCGGCTGCTGCTTCGCCAACGCAGCGATGTCACCTCCTGGAGGTCCATCCTCGTTGGCAATGGCAACCAGCAGCCGTCCGCTCAGCCGGCGGCATCCGGTGCTCAGTCCTTGTCGGCGAGAAGTGCGCCGACACGGCGAAGCGTCACCAAGTCGGTGACGTCAGTCGGCAAGGACTGAACCCGGGTCTGGGCAATGCCCGGACGAGCCGAGGCGAAGCGCTCCATCTGGTGGCTTTCGGTTGCGATCAGCCGCATCAGATTGGCGTGACGTCGCAGAGCCTCCACCTCTAACGGGGTGGAGGCGCCGGCAAGGTCCTCGGCGAGGGACAGTGCCCGTTCCGGCGAGATGGCCAAAGCGCTCGTGTGCACCCGGTTGATCACCATGCCCGAGATAGGCATGTCTTCCTCAGAAAGCCGGTCCACGAAGTAGGCCGCCTCGCGCAACGCGTCATGCTGCGGTGTGGCGACGACCAGGAACGTGCTGTGCCGCGAGGACAACAGCTGGAAGGTTGCCGTCGCGCGCTGCCGGAATCCACCGAAGAGTGCCTCGAACGCGCGAACGAAGGTCTTCACGTCGTTGATGATCTGGGAGCCGAGGATCCTGGTGATCACCGCCGACATCATGGAGAAGCCGGCGCTCATCAAACGCAGCGGGCCGCGTGCCGGTGGCAGCAATAGGCGCAGGAACCTCCCGTCGAGCAATGAGCTCAGGTGCTCTGGGGCATCGAGGAAGTCCAGTGCCGAACGTGCCGGGGGAGTGTCGACCACGATGAGGTCCCAGGTGCCGTTGGCCTCAGCCTCGCTGTGCAGCTGGCCCAGTTTCTCCATGGCCATGTATTCCTGAGTTCCGGAGAACTCTGACGACAGCGCGACATAGAACTGGTTCTGCAAGATCGCTTCGGCCTTCTCGGGTGTGGAGTGCGCGATCACCACATCGTCGAAGGTGTTTTTCATGTCGAGCATCATCGCGTCCAGGCTGCCGCCGGCCGCAGTGTCGATCATGGGTACCGGCCGCGGTGTGTTGTCCAGCTCCCCGACACCCAGGGATTGGGCTAGCCGACGGGCCGGGTCGATGGTCAAGACCACGACTTTGCGGCCCGCCTCGGCGGCGCGCAACGCGATGGCGGCGGATGTAGTGGTTTTGCCTACCCCGCCGGAGCCACAGCAGATAATGATCTTGATCTCGCGATCACCAATGATCTTGTCGATGTCGAGGAAGGGCACTGCCACGCCGGCGTGGGTTGGCGGCTGAAAAGCCTTCGAGGGATAGCCGCTTGTCACACGGCCTCCAAGCTCATCTGATCGGTCAGCTGCTCGGCGATCGAAAGGATCGCACCCTCGTCGATGCCGCCATGATCGAAGGCGATCTGAACCAGAGGTAGGCCGAGTGCCGTCAGCCGATCATGGCGCTGCTGTTCTTGCAGCGTACGCGCAGCCTCGATCCCAAACTCCGATGCCAAGGCCTGGTTCTGCTTGATCGTCAAGCCCGGGACCTTGAGGCTTATCGAGCCGGTAGCGGCTGCTTGCAGTTGCCGATCGTCGAGGGGGGTGGGCGTCACCATGTTTTCGATCACAGTGCCGATCCGGATCTGCGTGGGCCGTAGCGCTGCTGCGGCTTCCTCGGTCTCGGTCACCGGCATGTCCTCGAGCAGGGTGACCAGATGCACCACGGTGGTAGCGGATCGCAGCAGTCGCATGATCGAGTCGGCCTGGTTGCGGATCGGTCCAACCTTCGCCAGCCCCGCCACTGCGGCGTGGACGTTGAGGAAGTGGGCGATCCGGCCCGTCGGTGGAGCGTCCAGGACGACGGCGTCGTACGCGTTGGGCTTGTTCTTGATCTTCCTCCGCACCGCCTCGTACACCTTGCCGGTGAGCAGCACGTCGCGCAGCCCGGGCGCGATCGAGGTGGCGAAGTCAACGGCCCCGAAGCGGTCAAGCGCTTTGCCCGCAATGCTGAGGTGATAGAAGGTGTCGAGATATTCGATCAGAGCGTCCTCGGCGTCGATGGACAGCCCGTGCACCACGCCACCCGCGGGAGTCCGGCTGATCCGGCGCTCCTCCGCGCCTGTCAGCGGGGATACATCGAACAGCTCCGAGATGCCGTTTCGACCCTCCACCTCACAGAGCAGGATCCTTCGGCCGCTGGTCGCGAGGGCGCAGGCGAGGGCTCCAGCGATGGTGGTCTTGCCGGTACCGCCCTTCCCGCTGACGATGTGCAGGGTGTGTCGCGGGCTCACGAGATGCCTGAGACCGCGATGCCGGCGTGGGTCTTGTATCGCCGGTTGATGGCAATGAGGTTGGCGGCCAGCGCTTCGACCTGGCCCGCATTACGCAGCCGGCCGGCATAGATGCCGCGCGCGCCGGGGATGGCCGCTACCAGCTCGCAGACCACCGCAACGGCGTCGCGGTCCTCGCCGAGGACGAGCACGTCGTCGGTGAAGCTCTCCACCTCGGGGTCATCCAGCAAAACGGCGCTGACGTGGTGAAAGGCAGCAATCACCGTTGATTCGGGCAGTAGTTCAGCCGCCTCCTGCGCCGCTGAGCCGGCGGCCACCTGCAGGGGATAAGGCCCTTTGCTGTCGAAGCCGAGCGGATTGACACAGTCCACCACGATTTTTCCAGCGAGCTCATCAGCGAGGGATGACAACAGCTCGGCATGGCCGTCGTACGGCACGGTCACGATGACCAGCTCGGCTGCGGCAGCATCGAGGTTGCTACCGCCGGTGATCCCACCCGCGTCCTCGAACCTTGGGTACTCGGCGGCGATCCGCTCCGCCCGCTCGGCACTCCGGCTCCCGATCACGACCTCGTGGCCGGCAGCAGCGAGTCGTCGGGCCAGGCCGCGACCTTGCGGACCCGTTCCGCCGAGGATTCCGACCTTCACGCGGAAGTCCCCTTGTCGTGGAGTGGCTCAGGCCGCGTGGCGAGGCGCGCTGCCTGGATGGTCACGGGCTCGATAGTACTGACGCTGCCGCGGGGACGGCTGTCCGTGATTGACCGCCACTCCGACCAGCGGCCGCCGGTCATAGTGTCAGGGGCGGCCACCAGGATGTCTTTCATGACATCTATTTCCGACACAAACGCCGCCTCGGACGCTGCGACTCAGCCGGAGACCCCCAGAATCGGCCTCCAGGCCGTGGTGCTCGACACGGATGATCCGCAAGGGCTCGCAGAGTTCTATGCGGCCCTGCTCGGCTGGGAGATCGAGCCTCCTGAGGACGACTGGGTCACGATCGTCGACGGCTCGAGTGGCCAGCTGGATTTCCAACTGGCGCTCAATCACAAGCCACCGACCTGGCCTGACAATTCAGTACCCCAGCAGTTTCATCTCGACCTGCATGTTGACGATCTGGCCGAGGCTACGGCGTACGCGGAGTCCCTCGGTGCCCGACGCGCGGCGAACGGTGATCATTCGCCCAACTTCATCGTCTTCCTCGATCCGAGCGGCCATCCGTTCTGTCTCTGCTCATAGCAGTGCCATCAACACCGACGTACTCACCTCTACAGTGAGGGCATGACCAAGTGGGAGTACGTCACGGTGCCGCTGTTAGTGCACGCGACCAAGCAGATCCTGGACAACTGGGGGCAGGACGGGTGGGAACTGGTGCAGGTGATTCCCGGCCTCAATCCGGAGAATCTCGTCGCGTACCTCAAGCGACCAATTCCTGCTCCGGGAACCGCGACGTGAGCCTGCCATCGGAACGGCTCAGCGATCTTGGACTGAGCTTGCCGCCGGTCGTTCCGCCGGCGGCGGCCTATCTGTCGGCCGTGCGATTCGGCGACCTGGTCTATACCGCAGGCCAGGTCCCGATTGCGGATGGCACCTTGCGTGCCGCCGGCAAGGTCGGCGCGGAGGTCTCGATCGAGGACGCCGTCGAGTGTGCCCGGATAGCGGCGCTCAATGCGCTTGGCGGCTGTTGTGGACCTCACTGGCGATGTTGATGTGATCACCCGGATCGTCAAAGCGACGATCTACATCGCAAGCGCCCCGGATTTCACCGACCAGTCACTGGTAGGAAACGGCGCGAGTGAGGTGCTGGTTGAGATCTTTGGCGACGCGGGCCGGCATGCGCGAAGCGCGGTAGGCGTTGCGGCGCTGCCGATCAATGCGCCCGTCGAGGTTGAGCTCGTCGTAGCTGTCGGCTCGACGCCGACGATTCATCCACTTTGATCAAGATCTCGATGCCGTCGCACTCCTACGACATCCTCGCTCGCCTCAATCCGAGGGTGCCGGCAGCGATGGCGGAGCTTGCCGCTCGCCGGCCGCCTGATGCCGTGCCAAGCGTGGCGGTCCCGGCCGCCAGCGTCGTCTTGCTGCGCGACAGCGAGATCGGGCTTGAGACTTACTTGTTGCACCGCCACGCGCGCATGCCCTTCGCACCCTCCACAGTGGTGTTCCCGGGCGGACGGGTCGACCCGGCCGATCACGATGGTCCTGATCCGATCCGTCCCAATTCAATCCGACGCTGTGCGATCCGGGAAACAACCGAGGAGACCGGCGTTGTGCTGGCTGAGGTTGATCTTCATCCGTGGGCGCACTGGATTACTCCGGAGATCGAGCCGCGTCGCTATGACACCTGGTTCTTTGTGGCAGCTATGCCTGATGATCTTGAGGCTGTAGACATTTCCGGCGAAACCGAGCGTGCGGAATGGTCGACTCCACGGGAGGCCTTGGCTGCCGAGCGTTCGGGAGTCATCAGGCTGATGCCGCCCACCATGTCGATCTTGATCGAGCTCGCTGATCTTGGTTCGGTCGAGGCTGTGATCAATCACGCGAAGGACCGGCAGATCGAGGAGGTGCTGCCGAAAGTGGTGGAAACGCCACACGGCTGGCAATTTCGGTATCCGCGGGTAGCCGCGGGTTCGTCGTGAGCTACGTCCAGCTCCTGCGTGCGCCGAACCCGGGTCCGATGACGCTGGATGGAACCAACACCTGGGTGATCACCGACGCCGATGAGGGTGCTCTGGTGATTGATCCCGGGCCGGCGATCGCTTCTCATCTTGACGCGGTGTTCGCCGCCTGCGAACCAAGGCTGCTCGGAATAGTGCTGACCCATCGGCATCTCGATCACTCGGAAGGTGCTGCGCTGTTGGCCGAGCGGGCTGGCTGCGGCGTACGCGCCGCCGATCCGGAATTCCGCATTGGAGCCGACGGGCTTGCTGCAGGAGAGCTGCTCACCCTCGGCTCGATAACGCTCGAGGTGGTCGAGACGCCCGGTCACACCAGCGACTCGCGCTCGTTGCTGATCTTCGGCCCTGACGGAGTCAGCCGGCTGATCACCGGCGACATGGTGTTGGGCCGTGGTACGACGGTGATCACTCATCCGGACGGCGACCTTGCGGCGTACCTCGGATCTCTCGATCTGTTGGAGGCGCTAGTCACGGCCCAGCACGTGGAGGAATTGCTCCCGGGTCACGGGCCAATCGTCAACGATCCGATCGCGTGGCTGTCCTTTTATCGCCGGCATCGGTTGGAACGGCTGGATCAGGTTAGAGCCGCGCTCGCGGCAGGGGACCGTACGCCGAGCGAGGTCGTGGCGCGGGTATATGCCGACGTCGATCGCAGCTTGTGGCCGGCGGCCGAGCAGTCGGTCCGGTCCCAGCTGGAGTACCTCGAGAATGGTCTAAGCAGTGCGGGAAATCGCTCAGCCAGCTCATTCTCGCCACACAGGATGCTCATAGGCTTCTGAGTCAACCTCGATGTCATGAACGCAAACGAGCAGCCAGAAAACCACACCCCAGACTTCAGACAACCTCAGGCCCAGGGTCCGAATGAGGAACAGACCGTCATCTTGCCGAGTGGTCAATATGGCGGCTACACCGCGTCCGACTTCCCCGCACCCTCCGGTGTGCCGCCGCTGACCCCGAACCAGGCTCCGAACCCGGCGCCAACCACGGTTCTGCAGCGGCCGAAACGCCGAACTGGTGCCTTGATCGCCGGCGCGGCGATCGCGGCTGTGCTGGGTGCGGGTGCGGGCATTGGCTCGTACGCTTTCCTAGCCGATGGCCAGAATGCCTCGCCGCTGAATGTCACGAGCGCAGCACCGCCGAGCCCGACACTGAACGGCACTGTCGCGGCAGCCGCCGCGAAGATTGAGCCGTCGCTGGTCACGATCGCGGTGCAGTCAAACGGCAGCGGTGCCATCGGCAGCGGCATGGTGCTTGACAAGGACGGCCACATCCTGACCAACAACCACGTAGTCGCGGGCGCTGGAGATCAGGGAACGATCGCGGTCACGTTCCACAACGGCACGACCGCCACCGCGAAGGTTGTCGGAACCTCTGAGTCGAATGACCTGGCGGTGATCAAGGTCGACGGCGTAAGCGATCTGAACCCCGTCACGTTCGCCAAGTCCAGCGAGCTTCAGGTCGGCCAGACCGTCGTCGCCGCAGGTGCGCCGCTCGGGCTCTCGGAGTCGGTAACCAGCGGCATTGTGTCCAACACCGCCCGTCCCGTCCGGTCTGGCGACAACAACGACGCGGTCTATCTCGCGGTGCAAACAGACGCTGCGATCAACCCAGGCAACTCCGGCGGTCCGCTTGTTGATCTCAACGGCGCCGTAGTGGGTATCAACTCCTCGATCGCCAGCACCAGCTCGGGTGCCGACGGCGGCCAGCCTGGCAACATCGGCATCGGCTTCGCCATTCCCTCTGACGTGGCAGCACGTGTCGCGAACGATCTGATCACGACCGGCAAGTCCAGCAATGCACAGCTCGGAGTGCAGCTGAGCGGCTCTGACTCAGAGCTGCCCACCTCTACCGGAGTTGCTCTCGGTCAGGTTGTGAGCGGCGGCCCAGCTGACAAGGCCGGCTTGCGCGCTGGCGACACGGTCACCAAGATCAACAGCTTTGACACGACGACGACAGATGGGCTGATTGCTGCGACTCGGTTCTATGCGCCCGGGAGTACTGTCAAGGTCACCTTCGTCCGCGACGGTGGTGCTCCGCAGACCTTGGACGTGACGCTCGGCACCGCCTGATAATTCCCGGCTCGCCCGTTCCCGTACAGGTTGAACGCGCGAGCCGGGGCACTACCTCCAAGAGGCTGCACCCTGAGGTTGTCGCAGGGCTGCAGCCTCTCTGCCTTCTCCGGAAACGGACGTGCACGTGCGCTCCTGCTGCGATACACACATTGCAACGTGTGCATCGCGACGGGAACCAACGTGCACGTCCGTTTCCGCAGAGAGGCGGGGAGGACGCTAGCAGGCAGGCCGGGAGGGAGGCGTAACGAAGCGGGCTTACCTAGCCCGGCGCTCTACCCGTTCGACATCCAGGATCGTCACCGAGCGCGGCTCCAGCCGGATCCAGCCGCGGGCTGCGAAGTCGGCCAGCGCCTTGTTCACCGTTTCGCGTGAGGCGCCGACGAGCTGGGCCAGCTCCTCCTGCGTGAGGTCGTGGTGTACGTGCATGCCGTCGTCCCGCTTGTCCCCGAACCGCTGCGCCAACTCCAGGAGCTGCTTTGCAACCCGGCCCGGGACATCGGAAAAGACCAAATCGGCCACCACGTCGTTGGCGCGTCGCAATCGCGCGGCGAGCTGACCGAGCAAGCCCTGAGCCACCTCGGGACGGCCGGTCAGCCAAGGAATCAGCTCATCGTGCTCGAGCGTCCGCAATTCGCACGCCGTAACAGCTGTGGCGGTTGTTGATCGTGGTCCCGGGTCGAAAACGGACAGCTCGCCAAACATCTGCCCGGGCCCCAGCACAGCCAGCAGATTCTCCCGGCCCGCCGAGCCGCTGCGGCCTAACTTGATCTTGCCGCTGACCACGATGTAGAGGCGATCCTCCAAGTCCCCTTCATGAAAGAGCACATCGCCTTTGTTGAGATGGAGCTTTCCCATGGCGGAGGAGAGTGCGGTCGCGGCTTCGTCTTCCAGTCCGGCAAATAGCGGTGCCTTCTTGAGGACTTCCGGATCCACGCGGTACCCCCCTTCCTGATCACCGTACGGCTCTCGCTGGCAAGGCTACCGTTGAATGCTCGGGAACGTCAGGGCCCAAAGATGGCTCTCAACTACTGTGATGGCATGAGTTCGAATAGGTCTGGTGGCAGCGTCGGGCTGGCCTCTGATGCCGCTGACCAGGCACCCTTCCGGTCGTTCGACAAATCCCGTACGGCGCTGGTGCGCCGTGCCCGCGCCATGAACCGCATCCTGGCGACGACCTATCCCGATGCCCATATCGAGCTCGATTTCACCAACCCACTCGAACTCCTGGTGGCCACGATCTTGTCCGCCCAGAGCACCGACAAACGCGTCAATCTGGTGACGCCGGTGCTCTTCATTCGCTATCCCGACGCCGCCGCGTACGCCGCTGCGGACCGTGCGGATCTGGAGGAGCTCATCAAGCCGACCGGCTTCTTCCGGGCCAAAGACCGATACCTTGATCAAGCTGGGGGCCGCGTTGACCGAGCGCTTCGACGGTGAAGTGCCGAAGCGAATGAAGGATCTTGTCACACTCCCCGGCGTCGGCCGGAAAACCGCCAATGTGGTGCTCGGCAACGCATTCGGTATTCCCGGCATCACTGTCGATACCCATTTCGGACGACTGGTGCGACGGTTCGGCTGGACCACCGAAATCGACCCGGACAAGGTCGAACTTGCAATCGCCACACTGTTCCCGCCCAAGGACTGGACGCAGCTCTGCCACAACATCATTTGGCATGGCCGGCGCCGCTGTCACGCCCGGAACCCCGCCTGTGGCGCCTGTCCGGTCGCTCGCTTGTGCCCCGCGTACGGGGAAGGAGAGACCAATCCGGCCAAGGCGGCCAAGCTGGTGCGGGAGCCACGGGGATGAAGATGACGGCTCCGCGCCGCCCGATCACACACCGAGGACCGGCGTGGTCGAAAAGTCCGCACTGGTCGGAAATTCGACATCGAGAGGGCCTCCCGAGGTCGAAAAGTCCGCACTGGTCGTAAATTCGACATCGAGACGGGCCTCCCGAGGTCGAAAAGTCCGCACTGGTCGGAAATTTGGGTATGGGCGCAGAGGCTGGCTGGCAGCCGTAGTCATGGTGCTCCTCTCGATGGTGCTTGCTGGCTGCGGCGGGTCTCCGGCGGTTCCCAAATCGAGTACGCCTATGGCGCCGCCGAGCGAGGCTGCACCGAGCCCGGAGTCGACGGCCGATCTTGCTGCAATGAAGAAGGCGGCCGACATTGCCGACTGTCCGGCGTCGGATCCGAAGGTAGCTGCGGTCTCGTCCGGACTCCCCGATGTGGTCTTGCCGTGCCTTGGCGGCGGCCGTGCGGTTCGGCTCGCCGGACTGCGCGGGAAGCCGATGATGATCAATGTCTGGGCGCAATGGTGCGGACCCTGTCGGGAGGAAGCGCCCTACCTCACCGAGGTGGCCACGACGAACAAGTCCGATCTGCGGATCATCGGGATTGATCATGATGATCCTCGACCTGAGCTGGCGATCGAATTCGCGCAGCTATCCACCTGGAGATATCCGCAGCTCGCCGATCCCGACGTCGTGCTCCGCGCGGCGCTACAGATCAGCGGACCACCGCAGACCTTCTTCGTACGACCGGACGGCACGATCGCCTTTCGCCATGCTGGACAGTTTCATTCGGCGGCGGAGATTCGGGACCTGGCACGTCAACATCTTGGAGTCACTCCATGACCAACGCGGACATGGAGCGACCGGAGTGGCTCGAGAACCTGACCGCTGCCTTGTCGGAGCAGTCTCGACTGGACCGAGTGGTTGCACTCCGGCCAGGAATCGGGGCACGCCCCGCTGCTGTGTTGATCTTGATCGGTGACGGTCCGGACGGCCCCGAGATCATGTTCGTGGAGCGAGCGGCGGACATGCGTACGCACGCCGGCCAGATCGCCTTTCCAGGTGGCGCTGCCGAAGACGGTGATCATGACCTCGCCGACACGGCACTGCGCGAGGCCGCTGAGGAAACAGGTGTGGACCGGAGCGGGATCGAGGTGCTCGGCGTGCTGCCGCCCGCGCACCTGGACGTCAGTGGGTTTGACGTCACGGCCGTCATCGCCTGGTGGCGGCAACCGAGCCCGGTAGCGGTGATGGATATCCGAGAAGCCGCATCGATCGATATCGTGCCCGTGGCCGTACTCACTGATCCCGACCATCGCGCCCAGGTGCATCATCCGTCGGGCTATACCGGTCCGGCGTTCGAAGTGAATGGGCATCTCATCTGGGGCCTTACCGCGCACCTGCTCGATGGCGTACTCGACCTTGCTGGGTGGCAGCGGCCATGGAACCGGCGCCGGGAGCTACCCATTCCCGCGCGCTACCTGACCGACCGGAGTACCGACCGAGGAGGTCCCGATGCCCACTGATGATCACCGCTCTGACCTACTGACACGCTGGAATGCCACGCTGCCGCGGCAGCCCGAGCTCGGCGAGCAATTGATCTTGCGCTACAGCGAGCCGCATCGGCACTACCACACCACGAAGCACCTGCTTCAGGTGCTCACCATGATCGACAAGCTGGCCGATGATCATGATCTTTTCCTGGTACGGCTGGCCGCGTGGTATCACGATGCCGTTTACGCCATCCCGCCAGGTCAGGTCAGCAATGAGGAAGCCTCAGCGCGATTGGCGTTACGCGAGCTGAGCTGGGTCGGGCTCGAGCAGGAGGATCTGAATCAGGTCGCACGGCTGGTACGGCTTACCGAGACTCACCTACCTGGACCGCGCGACCCGGAGGGCGAACTGCTCTGCGACGCGGATCTGGCAATCCTGGCATCCGATCCGACGGATTACGCCGACTATGTCGCGGCCGTACGCGTCGAGTATGCCCAGGTGCCCGAGCAGGACTTCCTCGCCGGACGGCTAGCCGTGCTTACCGAGCTTGCCGACCGGGAGATCTTCCGCACGGCCAAGGGACGCCATCTCACCAGTGCGGCCCGGGCCAACCTCGGCACGGAGATCAATGCGTTGATCGGGCGTCTTGATGTCCCTGTGGAAGGATCCGATGTGTGATCTCTGAGCCGACACAGACCCACGCTGTTCCCATTGACCGTCCGATCGACTGGTGGAAGTCAGCGGTGGTCTATCAGATCTATCCACGCTCTTTCGCCGACAGCAATGGTGACGGCACGGGCGACATTCCCGGGATGTTGTCGCATCTGGATCACCTGGCCGCGCTGGGCGTTGATGTGGTCTGGCTCTCACCGGTGTACGCCTCGCCGATGGATGACAACGGCTACGACATCAGCGACTACCAAGACGTCGATCCGCTCTTTGGCACGCTCGAAGATCTCGACCTGCTGATCGCCGGGCTGCATGAGCGGGGCATCAAGATCGTGATGGATTTGGTGGTCAACCACACCTCAGATGAGCACCCCTGGTTCATCGAGTCGCGAGATCCTGCCTCGGCCAAGCGGGACTGGTACTGGTGGCGGCCAGCCCGGCCGGGATTTGAGCCCGGCAGCGAAGGGGCGGAGCCGACGAACTGGGAGTCAGCCTTTACGGGCTCGGCATGGCAGTTCGATGAGCGCAGCGGCCAGTACTACCTGCACCTCTTCAGCCCCAAGCAGCCCGACCTCAACTGGGAGAATCCCGAGGTACGCCAGGCGATCTACGACATGATGAACTGGTGGGTCGACCGCGGTATCGACGGATTCCGGATGGACGTGATCAACCTCATATCCAAGGGCCAGCTCATCGATGGCGAGCCACCACCTGGCAGGACCCGGGCGCACAGTTTCATCTTCACCGCAAATGGTCCACGGCTCGATGAGTTCCTCGCCGAGATGAACGCGGCGGTCGGTCTGGACGAGCGAAACCTGCTCACTGTTGGCGAGATGCCCGGGTCGACGGTCGAGGTCGCTCGCAGAGCAACCGACCCCGCTAACCACGAGTTGAGCATGGTGTTCACCTTCGAACATGTGGGCCTCGACTCGCGGCGAGATGGCGGCGGAAAATTTGATCTTGTTCCGCTGTTGTTGCCAGCGCTGAAGAAGAATCTGGCCGAGTGGCAGGTGGCTTTGGCCGATGTCGGCTGGAACTCGCTGTACTGGGACAACCATGATCAACCGCGGGCGGTGTCGCGGTTCGGCAATGACAGCCCCGAGCACCGGGCGAACTCCGCCAAGACGCTCGCCACGGTGCAGCACATGCACAAGGGGACGCCGTACGTCTATCAGGGCGAAGAGCTCGGCATGACCAACACCTACTTCAGCAGCATCGAGCAGTACCGCGACATCGAGTCCATCAACTATCACACGGCGGCGCTGAGCCTGGGCATGGAAGTTGAGGCCGTGCTGAACTCGCTTTCACTCAGGAGTCGGGACAATGCCCGTACCCCGATGCAATGGGACGACCGCTCACATGCCGGCTTCACCGACGGGATTCCCTGGCTGCCGGTCAACCCCAATTACGTCACGGTCAACGCCGCAACCCAGCTGGATGATCCGGATTCGGTCTTCCACCACTTCCGCAAGCTGATCAAGCTGCGTCATGATCATCCGGTGGTCGTGGATGGCCGCTTCGCATTGTTACTTCCTGATCATGAGCAGATCTGGGTGCTCACCCGAACGCTGGATGATCAGATACTGATGATGATCGCCAACTGCTCATCCGATCCCGCGAGCGTGCCCCCGGATGCTATTCCCGATCTGTCCGGAGCTCGGGTGCTCCTGACCACCCACGGTGACTCGACGTCGCTCGAGCTGGAGCCGTGGGAGTCACGTATCTACCTCCTTGGCTGAGCTGGTCTGCTGAGTGGCTGGTAGCGGAGCCGTTTGACTGTCGGCCGGCGTGTTGAAACTCCGGGCCCGAGCGATGAAAGGCAATGCGAGCGCGGTGCCGGCTGCCGAGAGCACGTAGGACATCGGGTAGCCCCAGACGTCGGCGCTCTTGCCGAGCGCAGGCTGCGCCACGATCCCGCCCGCGTTGTCGATCAGTGAGTCGAAGGACAAGATGGTCGCTCGCTGCTGGGAGGGAATCATGCCGTTGAGGTAGGCCTGCCGGATGGGCCGGCTGGCAGATTCCGCCAGTCCTGAGATCGTGATCGCGGCGACCACCAGCCAGAAGTTGCCGACCAGTCCGATCACGACCAACATCAGCACGCTGATGCTGATGGTGATCAGCAATGCCGACGTACGGCGCCGGAAAGCCCCACGGATTCGCTCGGTGAGCAGGCCGCCGACGATCGCGGCGCCAGCGCTGATCGCCGCGACCAGGCCGGCGATGCCGTAAGCACGCGGATTTCCCCAGAGTTCCAACAGGTATGGCTGCAGCGCGTAGAACACATAGATTCCTACGCCACCGCTGAAGAAGCCGGCCAGCATGGTTGCCCGGACGGCCGGCACCTTCAGGCCATGCTCGACCGAACTGTCGACGATCCTCCTCATCTCAGTCAGCGGCTTCCCACCGCGATCGGGAGTAAAGCCGATGTCATGCATGGCGAACAACGCAAGCACAAAAACCCCGATCAGGATTCCCCCTCGCAGCACGTACGGCACGCCGAGGTTCGTCAACTGGGCAATATAGCCGCCGGCCACTGAGCCGCTCAGCATCATCGCTCCACCGACAACCTGACCACGGGCAAAGACGCCCTCGAGCTGACCATCAAACCTGGTTGCGGTCAGCGCGTCGACCAGCCAGGCCTCCGTAGCACCAGAGAAGAAGGTGAAGCCGAGCCCGAGCAGCGCGGAAACGATCGCCCACCACACGAACGGCGAACGCAGCTGCCACAGCAGTACGTAGAGTCCGGTGGTCGCCGCGAGCGTCAACGTTCCGCACAGGAACGAGGCGCGTCGCCCCCAACGGTCCGCGACGATGCCGGTCGGAATCTCGAAGAGCACCATGCCCGCGGTGAAGAACGCGTTGGCGGCGAATGCTTGGAAGTTACTGAGGCCAGCATCCAACAAGAAAGATCGTGTTGATGCCCCAGATCAGCGACGCCGCCAAGGTGTTGCCCGCAGTCAACACGTAGTACGTGCGACGGACCGTTGTGGAGGTCTGCTTCACTCACCCGACACTAATGCGCGAGTTTGCCGAAAGGATGTGCCCTGAGCCTGTCGAAGGGCTCATCCCCTCGCGCTTCGACACGCTCAGCGCACATTCACGGCGCTCGGTGATCACAAAGCCGAGAGCCAATCGATGATCGCCGACGTGACGACCTTCGGATCCTCCTCATGCGGCAGATGGCCAATCCCTGGCAGGCTGACCAGGTCGTGCCGGGCGTCGATCCAGCGTTCGGCCGCAGCCATCGCGGACAGTGGAATGAGCTGATCTTCTTGGCCATGAATGGACAGCAGCGGTATGGCTCGTGGTTGCCGCAGCACGCGACGGAAGTCGCGGCCCATGCTACGGAAGCGATTTCGAACGAACATCCGCTGGTACTCCAAGGCGCAGTGCGGGCTCGGCCACAGCATCAGGGCGTCGCGATAATGTCGCGCTTCTGCTGACGTGAGGAATCCACGCCCGTCGGCGGCCCGGCTGCGGAGCAACTCCTCGATGTAGAGCCCGTCATCAGCCATGATGCGACGCTCCGGGAACAACGGCACCTGGAAAAACGCCAGCAGTAGGAAGATTGCTGCGCCACGGGAAGGCGAGTGGATGTGGCGCCGCGACGCTGATCAGGGCGCGGACCGGAACTGGCGCGTACGCGGTGGTGGCCCAGGCGGCCATGCCACCCCAGTCGTGGCCGACGACCACGCCGCTGGAGAATCCCAGGCTCTTGATCACCCCGGTGACATCGAATGCGGTGGTCTGTGGGTCGTACCCGCGAGGGGTTTTGTCGCTCGCGCCGTAGCCGCGCAGGTCCATCGCGGCCGCACTGAATCCAGCCTCGTCGAGTGCCGGCATCTGGTGCCGCCATGCCCACCAGAACTCTCCGAATCCATGCAATAACAGCACGAGCGGCCGGTGTGGACTGAAGTGTTCGCCAACGGCCACGTGGAAGCGGACTCCATTGGCAGCGATGTCACGGTGCTGCCACGGTCCATCGAGCAGGATGTCGCGGACCCCGGCCCCTGCCATGGCGAGTCGGTTGCGATCCCGGCCGGCTGCCTACCCGGAACGCTCAGGCAACGGCTTTGGTGCGGGCACCACCTGGCCCTCGATCTGGGGTGCCCTCGCGGCGGCAAGTGCGTGCTGTGCCGCGTCTTGTACCTCAGTTACCGTCCGGTTGGCCTGCGCGATCGTCCGCTCTGGGCCCTTGATCTTGCGGACCAGCAGCAGCCCGATTCCAGCGCAGATGCCGGCGATCAAGAGCAGTGCGCCGCCCACGATCAAGAATGCGAGCCACGCTGCGAGGCCGGCAGCGACCAGGCCAAAGGCGGCGGCGAAGTAGAAGATGATCGTCGCGGAGAGCGCGAAGTAACCGGCGACTCCGAACAGCCCCGCACCAGTACCGCCCAACTTGGCAGCGGGCGTGAGCTCGGTCTTAAGGAGCTCGATCTGGTCCTGCACCAATAACTTCACATCATCGGTGATGTTCCGAATGATGTCTCCGATCGGAAGATCAGCCACGTCGGCTCCTCTCGTCAACTCCTGAGCTTATCGATCTTCGGCTGGACGTTTCTCCGCACAAGCTACGTGACTGGGCTTTTGGAACGATTCCAGCCGGGAGAACGCGAGATCACGTGCGTTTCACCATACTGAGGATCGAGGAGGTTTCGATGCCGGCTTCCAGTGGCTGTCTGGTTCGGGAGGCGCAGCCAGGAGTCGATGATGAGGCTGTCGCCGCCTTGATGGTGGAATACCTCACGTGGGCGATTGACCGGCTTGCCAGCGACTACGGCGTCGACGAGCCGCCGACCCATCCATCGTTGGTCCGGGACAGCTTGGTCAACTACCGCCCGCCGATTGGAAAGCTGCTGCTTGCCGAGTGCGATGGTCAGCCGGCCGGTGTCGGCGCGCTACACATGCTCGAGGCCGGCACGGCGGAAGTGAAGCGCATGTATGTCGCGCCCGCTTGGCGAAATCGACAAGTGGGCTCCGCAATCCTTGATCAGCTGCTTGACATGGCGCGGGAGATGGGCGCGAGCACCGTACTGCTGGACACGTGTCGATTTATGACCGACGCACAGCGGCTTTATAGATCGCGCGGTTTCGTCGAGCGCTCGCCCTACGAGGGAACTGAGATCCCTCTCCGACTGCAACATCTGTGGATCTTCTTCGAGCGGTCCGCTGGGCGTTTCTCCGCACAGGGCCACGAATGACGGGCTCCGAGGCTGATTCGGCGTTCATTTGTGACCTTGTGCGGAGAAACGCGAGATGGCCGGAGAGCTTGGCAAGAGGGCCTAGTCCTCAGCGGACTTCGCCGTTGCAAGATTCTCCTTGATCAAGTCCATCACGGAGGAGTCGGTCAGCGTGGTGACATCGCCCAGTTCGCGGTTCTCGGCGATGTCGCGCAGCAGCCTGCGCATGATCTTGCCCGACCGGGTCTTCGGCAGCTCCTCGACGACCATGATCTGTCGCGGCTTCGCGATCGAACCGATCTCCTTCGCTACATGGGTCCGGAGCTCTGCGACCACATCGTCGCCCCCTTCGCCCGCATCGGCCCGCAAGATCACAAACGCCACGATGGCCTGGCCGGTCATGGGATCGCTTGCTCCCACGACAGCAGCCTCAGCGACCTTCGGGTGCGACACCAGGGCCGATTCGATCTCGGTCGTTGACATCCGATGCCCGGAAATGTTCATCACGTCGTCGACGCGACCGAGCAGCCAGATGTCACCGTCCTCGTCCTTCTTCGCCCCGTCGCCGGCGAAGTACCGCTCCGGGAACCGTGACCAATAGGTATCGACATAGCGTTGATCATCGCCCCAGATGGTCCGCAACATCGCTGGCCAGGGCTTCGTGATCACCAGGTAGCCGCCTGATCCGTTGGGCACCGGGGCGGCCTCGTCGTTGACCACGTCGACCTCGACGCCAGGAACAGCCTGCATCGCAGCGCCGGGCTTGCCGGCCGTCACTCCGGGCATCGGAGAGATCATGTGCATTCCGGTCTCGGTCTGCCACCAGGTGTCGACCACCGGCGTACGATCACCGCCGATGTAATGCCGATACCAGACGTAAGCCTCCGGGTTGATCGGCTCGCCGACCGATCCCAGAATGCGCAACGACGACAGGTCAAAGCCCTCCGGGATATCCGAACCCCACTTCATGAACGTCCGGATCGCTGTAGGCGCACAGTACAAGATCGATACTCGGTACTTCTCGATGATCTCCCACCAGCGACCCTTGTGCGGGGTGTCGGGGGTGCCCTCGTACATGACCGACGTCGTGCCGTTCACCAGCGGTCCGTACACCAGATAGGAATGCCCGGTCACCCAGCCGATGTCCGCGGCCGTCCAGAAGATGTCGGTCTCCGGCTTTCAGGTCGAATGATGCCCAGTGCGTGTATGAGACGCCAACGAGGTAGCCGCCCGTCGTATGGAGGATGCCCTTCGGCTTACCCGTACTGCCTGAGGTGTACATGACGTAGAGCGGATGCTCGGCGGGAAAGTACTCGCAGACGTGATCATCTGACTGTTTGGCAACGAACTCGTGCCACCACAGGTCGCGGCCCTCGGTCATCGGCGTGTCCTGCTTGGTGCGCTGGATGACCAGGACATTGCGTACGTCGGGGCAGGATTTCAATGCCTCATCGACCGCCGGCTTCAACGATGACTGCGCGCCGCGCCGGTAACCACCGTCGGCGGTGATCACGATCTCGACGCCGCAGTCGATGATCCGTGACGAGAGGGCATCGGCGGAGAAGCCGCCAAAAACCACGGTGTGCGGTGCGCCGATGCGAGCGCAGGCCAACATCGCGACGACTGCTTCCGGAATCATCGGTAGGTAGATCGCGACCCGATCACCAGCTTTGACGCCTAGCTCGATCAGCGCATTGGCCGCCTGCTTCACCTCGCTGGCCAGCTGGCCGTAGGTGATCTCCCGGGTGTCACCGGGTTCGCCTTCGAAGTAGAAGGCAACACGATCTCCGTTGCCTGCCTCGACGTGACGATCAAGACAGTTGTAGGTGGCGTTCAAGGTGCCGTCGGCGAACCACTTCGCGAACGGCGGATTGCTCCAGTCGAGGATCTCGGTCGGCTCGGTCTGCCAGCTCAGCCGCTTCGCCTGCTTGGCCCAAAAATCCTCGAAATCCGCCTCAGCCTCAGCGTAGGTTTCGGCTGTGACATTGGCATTCGCCGCCAGGTCAGCGGGCGGTTCGAAGCGCCGGTCCTCGTGGAGCAGGTTGTCCAGAGCGTTGTCGGTCACAGCGGCATCTCCTCACGAGCATCGATGATCGGGGCCGGGCCGGCGGGCTCATGTGCCGCAGCGCGGCCCATCGGCCTCAGCCTATCGATGGCGCTATTCAGCAGTGACTTGACCAAACCGCGGCTCGCGCCGGAGCCCTCCCGGCTTGTTTCCATTCGAGACTCACCCGCGGAAATCAGCTCTGTCGTACGATCAAAATATGTCAAAACTGACATACTGCGTGGCACTCGTCGGTCATTCGATCGCTCGGACCTTGATCAAGTACGTCAAAACGTCAAGCGCATGCCGAGTAAGAACAAGATCTTTCTCAGTTATCCTGCGGGCCACGGCTACGAGCTGCTGCACGATCAAAACACTGGTGAACTCAGTCCGCTCGCCGATCGCGTACAGCGCTTCGTTGCGGAGGCAAGCTGAATCTCCTCCGTCGCCTGGCCTGCATCTGGTGCGCAACCGCAAGGCGACAAGATCAAAGTTTGATCCGCAGCACATCGTCGAAGTCGTCAGTGATCACAAGTCTTGAATGATCAACTTCGACGCGCCAGCAGGACGTCTGGAACGGCAGCATCAAGGGGTCGGGTGCCCGGGCAGAGGTGTCATAGAGCGTGCCGACCTCACGCAGCAGCCGGGCGTAGGTGCCGGGGTTCAGCTGCGCTACGGCTGGCCGCCGCTCGACCATCGCAATGAGCCCGTCTCGGGTGATCGGCATCCAATTGCGGAAGTTACGACGTTCGAAGAGACCGAAATAGGGGCTCTCGGCAACCTTTTCGACGCTGTCCTCACCGTAGTCGCCGCGCATCGATTCGGGATCGGCCTCACGCATCAGGGTGATCAGCCGCCGGACCCACGGGACGGTGTCGTCGCGGGTGTTGTACGCGATCGCAAGGTGGCCGCCAGGCTTGAGGACCCGGGCGATTTCGCTCAGTGCGAGGTCCGGCGGGAATCGATGCAAGGTTTGCGCGGCAGTCACGACGTCGAAGTGGCAGGACAGGAACGGCAACGACTCGACCCTGCCGACGACGTGCAGCCGAGTGCCAAGTCGAGCGGGCAGACCCCCGACGAGTTCAACGGTGCGGTCGATGCAGAACACTTCATGACCGGCATCGCGCAGCATCGCAGCGAAGCCGCCGCGGCCCGCTCCGAGGACGAGAACCCGCAGAGGTCCGGGACCGACCATCCAAGCGGCTGCAGCGTCTGGATATGGAGTGCGCGCCGTAGCCATGGTGGAAACTTTAGTGGTGCTCGACCCGCTAGCTGATCTTGTGCGCTTCGAGGGCGTGGCGTCGGCCGTCGCAGCAGCGACCGATGCGGTCGATGCGGTGTTGCGGGACCGCGGCCTGCGGAGGATCACCGACGAGCAACTGAGCCAAGCGCTGCTGGCCGGAGCCACGGCGAACGCGACGCTGAGCGGCAATCCGGACCAATGGCGTGTCGGAGCCCTTCGGTTGGCGGCGGAACTGACACCCCTTGCTGCTCTGATCAGGGTTGCGCCCGGCCAGGCCCTCGCCCGAGCACACGGCGTCGTGGCTCGCGGCGTGGTGCCTGACGATGAACTCGGCAAGATCAGCTCCGAGCCAGGCGCCGCGGCCCGGATGAACAGCTTGGCGGAGTTGCTGACCCGCGATACTTCCGCCCCGGCGATCGTGGTCGGGGCGGTTGCCCACGCAGAGATTGCTGTCGTCGCGCCGTTCGGCGAGGCCAGCGGCCTGATCGCGCGAGCAGCCGAACATCTCGTGTTGATCGCGGCCGGTCTGGACCCGTACGGCGTGATCGTGGTCGAGGCCGGTCACGCCGAGAACGGCGCCCGCTATTCGGCGGGGCTCGATGGGTACGCGGAAGGCAGCATGAGCGGCGTGAAAAGTTGGCTGCTGCGCTGCGCGGCTGCGGTGGCTCGTGGAGCCGAACTCTCCCCGGTGGCTCACCGCTGAGTTGGTCTGGGCGACCCCGCGTGATTTGTCGAATTTCCGACCGTTGCGGAGTTTTGGATGCTGGCGAGGTGTCGGGTGGTGGAATTTCCGACCGTTGCGGGAATTTCGTGGAAGGTGTGGCGAGGCCACGGGCGACTCCTGCTGCACGTGACGCGGCGCCCACCGAGGCGGGCGCCGTGCCTGGCACGTCACTACCAAGTGACCATGCGTGCATCTTTTCAACGTGTTGGCCCAGGCAAACCTGGATCGCAACTTCCCGTCGGGGATGGGTGATCGCCGCGTGGGTACTTGAATGCCGTGCGAGGTCTGCCGACTCGTCGGTCAGGACTGCCTGTGACAGTTATTGCTGACCGTCACCAGGAAGGCTCCTAGCAGTGCACTCCATCTCGACGACTCGGGTTCCCTTGGAGTCCTTTCTACCCCCATCTAGACGCGATGGAAAGGCCTTCTAGCTAGGAGAAAGCTGTATATCTGCCGTCAGCCAGGTGTGTCCGGGCGACTGTCAACCGGTTGCGCGTATCAAGATCAAACTCAGCGCGTGATGAGGTGACAGCCGTGGAGTTTCCTGGGTTAGCGGGCCGGGGTGCTTCGTCCACAGCCGGCAGCTCGCTCGAAGCCTCATCCACAGATTTCGCATGGGGCGGCGCGTCCGGGCTTGACATCCACACACTGCCAACATGGACTCGCGTACGGTCGGCCGACCAGGCGTTGCGGTGGTGATGACCGACTCCGAGCTGCTCGATCAGGTGCTCTCACTCACTGCGGTGGTCGGCGTTGAGCCGCTGCTGCTGAGCGACGCGAGTCTGGTACGGCCACACTGGTCATCGGCAGCGATGGTGTTGCTCGGTATCGAACAGGCGGATCGCGTCGCCGCCATGGGCTTGCCGCGCCGCGCCGGTGTCTATCTGGTGGCCGAGGACCGCACCGCACCGCAAGCACAGCCCTGGTCTCTGCGACTGGGCGCGGCACTCGTCGCGCTCCCGTCGAGTGCGAGTTGGCTGTCCGATGCTCTCGCCGACGTGACGCGGACGAGCATGGGTAGCGGCCGCGTGATCTGTGTGGTGGGTGGCTCGGGCGGGGTCGGCGCCACCACGCTGGCAGCCGGCCTGGCGTTCGTCGCGGCGCGTACGCAGCGGACCCTGCTGATCGATGCCGATCCCCGCTCCGGCGGGCTCGACCTGCTGATGGGAGCAGAGCGAATACCGGGCTGGCGGTGGCCCAGGCTGGCTAGCGCGCGCGGGCACCTCGGCGACCTGACCGGCCAGTTGCCCTCTGTTGAGGACGTTGATCTGTTGTCCATGGCCCGCGACGAATCACTGCCCGGCTGCGAGTTACGGGCTGAGCAGATGAAGGCGGTGTTGTTGTCGGCGATGCGCACCCATGCTGTCGTGGTCGTCGATTTGTCTCGAACCCTCGGCAGCGCCGGAGGGGAAGCGTTGCGGCGAGCCGAGCTAGCGGTGCTGGTCGTGCGAGACGATGTCCGCGGGGTCGCCGCCGGCTGTGAGGTCGCGCGGCAGATCGCCGGCGACTGCTCCCGCCGCGGACTCGTCGTCAGACAAGGCCGGTCCCGCCTGCTCGAGCCACGTCTGGTCGCCAGCGGCGTCGATTGGCCGCTGCTCGGGTCGTTCGCCGATGACCCGGCTCTGCTGCTGGCAGCGGAGCGAGGCGATCCGCCGGCCCGGTCTGCGCGCAGTTCGCTCGCTCGACTGTGCGTGAAGGTATTGAGCGATCTCTCGGAGCCACACCCGGATCAGCAGGAAGCGCGGATCGAAGCATGACGCGTTGCGCTGTCCTCCGCCGCCGGGGATGGTGGCATCAACGAGTCGGCTCTGGACCCGGTACGTGATCGCTTGGCTGGCATCGGTCGCGAGTACACCCCCGTGGACGTTGCGGCCGCCATGCGGGCTGAGGGTCTTGCGGTCAGCGACTCTGCAGTGCTCGACACGGTGGAATCGTTGCGGCGGCACAGCGTGGGTGCCGGTCCATTAGAGCCGTTGCTTCGTGAGCCCGGGGTCACCGATGTCTTGGTCAACGGCCCGGGTCAGGTGTTCGTCGATCGTGGTGCCGGACTGGAGCTCACTGCACTCCAATTCCACAATGACCATGAAGTACGCCGGCTCGCCCAGCGCCTGGCTGCCTCTGTTGGCCGGCGACTCGACGATGCGGTCCCGTTCGTCGACGCCAGGCTCCCGAACGGGGTACGGGTGCACGCAGTGCTCGGCTGCCTGACCTCGCCCGGTACCTGCATCTCGCTCCGCGTTCCGGCGAAGCGAAGCTTTTCGCTCCAAGACTGCGTGACGTCGGGCTCATTGAGTGCGGGAGCGGCCCAGTTGCTGACGCGCATGATCGAGGCGAAGCTGGCATTCCTGATCAGTGGCGGAACGGGCTCAGGCAAGACAACCCTGCTTGCCGCACTTCTCGCGCTGGTGCCGCCACACGAGCGAATCGTCATTGTCGAGGATTCTCGCGAGCTTGCTCCGGACCATCCGCACGTGGTCCGGATCGAGGGTCGCCCGGCGAACACCGAGCTTGCGGGAGCAATCAGCCTGACGGCCTTGGTCCGTCAATCACTCCGGATGCGCCCTGACCGGTTGGTGGTCGGTGAGGTTCGCGGCGCAGAAATCTGTGACCTGCTGACCGCTATGAACACTGGCCACGAAGGTGGTTGCGGCACCGTACACGCCAATTCGACTGCCGATGTCCCGGCTCGTCTGGAGGCTCTCGCGTCGCTTGGAGGGCTGCCTCAGGCCGCCTTGCACGCCCAGCTGGCGTCCGCGTTGGATGCAGTGATCCATGTCGCCCGCGATACCGCTGGCATACGTCGCGTCGTCGAGATCTCGATCTTCGCCCGTGACCCATCCAGCGGTCTGGTGCGCAGCGAATGCGCCCTCGAATTTCACACAGCTGGCCACATTGTGCGAGGTCCGGGCAGCAGACGACTGGAAGGGATGCTGAACCGTTGATCATGATCATGATGTGCTTGTGCTGCGCGGGTTTAGCGGCCTGGTTGGCCGTGCCAGCCCCGACGGCCCGGACTGTCACGAGCCGGCTTGCTCAAGTGGCGCGCGTCTCCGGGCCAGAAAGCGCGGCAATAGAAGAGCGCCGCCAGGCATCGACGACGATCATGGATCTATCTCGCGGTCATGATCATTTTGCTGCTCGTGATCATCACAGCAGCAGGCTATGTCGCCGATGCGCAGGGCGCGGTGCTGAGCTGCGCGATCTCGCTGGTTGCACTGACGGCGATCAGGCTGGGCTGGCAATATCGACGGCGTAGATCCGCATTGCGATTCCGAGCCGAGATAGCCCATGCGAGTGCGGTTCTGGCCTCCTATCTTCGGGTGGGGCAGGTGCCATCCGCGGCTCTGGCTATCGCCGCCGCCGACTGTCAAGTGCTCCGCGAGGGCCATCAGGCCCACACGCTCGGCGGCGACGTGGTGCGGGTTTGGCGACAGCAGGCGCGCCGCCCGGGACACGCTGGTCTCCTCGAGCTGGCGCGAGCTTGGCAGATCTCCATCGAGACTGGCGCGCCGATGTCGTCGACACTCGACCAGGTGGCAGCCAGCCTGGCGGCCGATCAAGCACTGACCCAGGTTGTCAATAGCGAGCTTGCTGCCGCCCGCGCAACTGGCAAGGTGATGGCTGTCCTTCCCGGATGTGGGATTGGCATCGGCTATCTGCTGGGAGGTGACCCGGCGCATTGGTTGCTGGCCGCACCCATGGGTTGGACATGCCTGCTATCTGGAGTGGTGCTGGCCTGTGCCGGCGTGCTGTGGATTGAAGCTCTGGCTCGGCAGGCCTCCGGGGAGGTGTAGCCGTGGCATCCACAATGATCTTGTTGGCTGGCCTGGATCCTGGCTCTATCGTCGGCCTGCTGTCCGCCGGATTCGCGGGATTGACGTTCTTCCTCGCGCTGCGGCATCCCGCTGGCCAACTTCGCCGGATGACGCGCCGCCCATCCAGATTCGCCGCCCTGACAACACCGCTGGCGCGAGTCGTCCGTGGGCGGCCGGATGCACCTCCTCTGATCCGCCGTGCGGTATTGAGCACGGCATGCGCGTTCGGCCTCCGCCTCGCGGCGACGCGGCTGGACGGCTGCTGACGGCTCGCTTGGGACCATCATGTGGTTGAGCGTCCCTCTGGTCTCTGCCGCCGGCATAGTTGCGCTCGGCTGGCTTGAGCCTCGCTCCGCCCGACGTCGCCGACAACAGTTGATCATGGAGGCGCCGCAGGCCTTGGAGCTCATGGCGGCATGTCTCGGTGCCGGCCTGCCCGCCCGCGCTGCGTGCGGCGCGGTGGTGAAGTGCTTCGACGGGCCGGTAGCCGATGATCTTGGTCAGGTGCTGTCCCTGCTGGAGCTGGGTGTTGGGAATGTGGCTGCGTGGCAGTCAATCCATGATCACCCGCAGTTGGGGCTCGCAGCTGCGGACCTGGCGCGATCCGTGGAGTCTGGAGCCTCGATGGTCGATGGCCTGCGACAACATGCTGCCGCGGCTCGTGAGGTAAGGCGTGGCGCCCTGCAAGTGCGGGCCAGGGGTGTCGGGGTACGCAGCGTGGCGCCAATGATGGGGTGCTTCATTCCCTCCTTCATGTTGCTAGGGGTCGTGCCCACCGTTGTCTCTGCCGTCTTCAACGCGTTCGGCTGAGTGCCATGGACGGCCGGATATCCACAGATCTGGAGGCGCTCGGAGCGCTGTCAACAGATTGCGGCGGGAGCGAACGATCCAGCCTCTCGTCAACAGACTTCAGATGCATCCGAACCGATGCCGCACCACGGCAGTGGTGCGCAAGACCCGAGGAGGGAATCATGACCCCTGGAACGACGATCACGGCCGGCACGACTAGGGCCGGATCTAATCACCCTGGAACAGCGACCAGAGATCTCTCCGTCGTCGAGCGGGACGCGACGGTTGGTGCCGGCGTCGCTGTGCGCCGGCTGCGAGGACGTGGCGTGCGGCGGCGACCAGGACAGCGCACTGAGCCGCCGCAATCAGCGCGGCATGGTCAGCGCAGAGTGGGCGGTCGGCATCATTGCCGCGGTCGCCATCGCCGGCGTTCTACTGGGGATTGTGACCAGCGGACCGGTCCACGACGCGCTGCTCAATTTCATCTTGATGGTGATCCGCTCGTTCTCCGGCTTTGTGAAGTGAGTCAGTTCGGAGCCGAGGTACATGCGATCCGTGAAGAGACCGATGATCAGAGCGCGGGACGGACGGGGCATGGTGACGGCCGAACTGGCCGTCACGACCCTGGCCGCCTTTGCCGTGCTGACGATGATGTGCTGGGGAATCTATGTGGTGGTAACCCAGCTTCGCTGTGTCGATGCAGCGGCGGCTGTTGCCAGGCAGGCGGCCCGCGGTGATGACTCAGCGGTGGCCAAGGCCAAGGCGGGGGCGCCATCGGGCGCGACGATCACGATCGACAAGCGTCCGAATCTGGTCACGGTTACCGTGAGGGTCAAGGCTCACCCCTTGGGGCGTTGGCTTGCCTCCGTGCCGCTTGAGGCCCGCGCCCAGGTGGTGCCGGAGCCGTCGGCGGGTGAGCCTGCGTGAGTGCGCGGAGATTCGTGCGTTCCGAGTCAGGCAGCGCGTCGGTCCTCATGACTGGCGTCATCGGCTTCGTTGTGGCGCTGAGCAGTGCTGCCCTGGTCATAGCCGGGTACGCGGTGGGCTATCACCGCGCCCGAGCAGCAGCTGATCTCAGCGCGCTGAGCGGGGCTGCGGCGTATCAAGGCGGTCGGGAGGCGTGCGCTCAGGCCGAACCGCACTGCCCGGCAGAACGGCGCTCGGCTGGACCACTGTGACGTGGTCGGCGACGCGATCGACTTCGTCGTGACCGTTCGGGTCTCGGTGCTTGCGCGTACCCGGATTCCTCACCTGCCGCACGCGGTCACTGCGCAAGGCCCATGCCGGCCCAGTGCAATACAGCCCAGTGCAATGAGGGCCAGTAACAAATGAATCCAGTGCAATAGGTCCAGTGCAAACGCGGAGAAGGTGCCGCGGGTCGTCAGCAGCACCTTCGTCTTCAGCGATCAGCGGTGGCTGCTGGTCTTCCACCAGCAGCCATCACGCTGAGCAGAACTCACCTTTGAGGATCGTCGCGGGTCTGCTCATCCGCCTCCTCGAGCATCGCCCGCCGCTCGGCCGCCGTTGTCGTGGAGGACTGGCTGTCCAAGTCCAGCGCCGACTTCTCCCTTGCGGCCTCTAGGTCGGTGGCCTTGGTCGATGCTGCAGTGCTTGGGGTCGTGGATGCCGCGGTTGTCTCGGCATTTGCAGGAGCACTGTCCGCCGGAGCGGTCTCTGCCGGACTCGCTTTGGCAGACGTCGTTTTTACCGGGTCGGTCGAGTCGCTCGCGGCATCCTCGCTCGCCGCATTGTCGCTCGAGGCTTCCAGGGCCTTCAGTTGCTTGCGCCGCAGCCGCGCGCGCCGAATACCGCTGCGCAGCAGCAGCAGTGCCAAGACGGTGACCGCCATGGCAATAGCACCCGTAATAAAGATGCCCGCACTATTGACGGGAATAACGGCTCCGAAGATGGACAAGTCATAGATTTCGGGATTGCTCACCACAATCGCGACAACGAGCACCGCCACCAGGACCAGCAGAATCAAAGCGAGAGCGACCATGCCGTCATTATTCCGCTGGGGTACCCTCTGAGAAGCGACGCGACGAGGCGTCTTCCCAATCGTCACTCGCGGGCTCTCCAGGTCGATCCGAGAGGTCGGACGTGGCCACAGGGGCCCATAGCGATGTGTCCGCGTGCACGCCTCGACACCAAAACCAGTGCCACTTGTGGTTTAGACTTCGCGAGCGGCTAAGGGCAGTAGCCGCGAGTGCCGAAAGTCTCAGGAGGACGATGCATGTCCCTACTTCCAGTTCCCATGGAAGTGACTTCTCTTAACTTGTCGGGAGTCAATCTCACGTTCGTCGCAGTGGTCGGGGTCATAGCCCTGATCGCCCTTGTGATGGCCATGATCTTCCGCCGCGAGGTGCTTGCGGCCAACGACGGCACTCCCAATATGCAGTCCATCGCTCGTGCAGTTCAGGAGGGAGCCAGCGCCTACCTCGGTCGGCAGTTCCGCACCCTGAGCGTGTTCGCGGTAGCCGCCTTCTTCCTCCTCCTGCTGCTGCCAGTCCACGCCAGCGCTGAGTTCAGCAGCCTGACATTGCGCATCAGCCGCTCCGTCGCGTTCCTTGCCGGAGCGGTCTTTTCTGCTCTGATCGGCTATCTCGGCATGTGGCTTGCGGTGCGCGCCAACGTACGCGTCGCCTCCGCCGCGCGTGACGGTGGCCGTGATCCCGCCATGAGGATCGCATTCCGCACCGGCGCGCACGTCGGTATGGCCACGGTCGGGCTCGGCCTGTTCGGCGCCTCGCTCGTGGTTTTCATCTTCCGTGGCGACGCTCCGACCATCCTCGAAGGCTTCGGCTTCGGCGCCGCCATGCTCGCCATGTTCATGCGTGTCGGCGGCGGCATCTTCACCAAGGCGGCCGATGTAGGCGCCGACCTGGTGGGGAAGGTTGAGAAGAACATTCCCGAGGACGATCCGCGTAACGCCGCGACGATCGCCGACAATGTCGGCGACAACGTCGGCGACTGCGCCGGGATGGCCGCCGATCTGTTCGAGTCATACGCCGTCACGCTGGTCGCGTCCTTGATCCTCGGCAAGGCGGCCTTCGGTGAGTTCGGATTGGTCTTCCCGCTCATCGTGCCGGCCATCGGCGTCATTACCGCCATCATCGGCGTCTTCCTGACTCGCCCTCGACCCGGCGAAAACGGCCTGAAGACCATCAACCGCTCTTTCTATATATCTGCAGCCATCTCGGCCGTACTCGTCGCAATTGCCGCGTTCGCGTACCTGCCCTCGTCCTTTGCCGCACTCAATGTGTCTGGTGTGCGAGCCGGGGCGGATTGATGATCCGCGGATCGTCGCCATCGGCGCCGTCATCATCGGCATCGTGCTTGCGGTGCTGATCCTCAGCCTGACCGGTTACTACACCGGCACCGAGGATCGTCCGGTCAAGAATGTGGGCAAGACCTCCCTGACGGGTGCGGCGACCGTGGTGCTTGCCGGTGTCTCCGTGGGATTGGAATCGGCCGTCTACACAGCCATCGTCATCGCTGCCGCTGTCTACGGGGCGTTCTTGCTCGGCGGCTCGGGCGTCGTTGGTCTGTTTGCGATCGCCCTCGCGGGGTGCGGGCTGCTCACCACGGTCGGTGTGATCGTGGCCATGGACACCTTCGGCCCGGTTTCGGACAACGCCCAAGGCATTGCCGAGATGTCGGGCGACGTACACGGCGATGGCGCCCAGATCTTGACCGAGCTGGACGCGGTGGGCAACACCACCAAGGCCATCACCAAGGGGATTGCCATTTCGACTGCCGTCTTGGCGGCGACCGCCCTCTTCGGCTCCTACACCGACGCGATTCACACTGTGCTCGCCGATAACTACAACAAGTTCATCGATCAAGCCGTCGTCTTCGCGCCGCAGACCCTGGTCGGTCTCCTGATCGGCGCCGCGGTGGTGTTCTTGTTCTCCGGCCTGGCGATTAGCGCGGTGGGTCGTGCCGCCGGCGCAGTGGTCTTCGAGGTACGCCGTCAGTTCCGCGAGATCCCCGGAATCTGGGACGGGACCGGCAAGCCTGAGTACGGCAAGGTCGTCGACATCTGCACCAAGGACTCGCTTCGCGAGCTGGCGACGCCCGGCCTGCTCGCCATCTGTGCCCCGATCGCCGTCGGATTCGGCCTCGGCCCCTCCGCGCTGGCCGGGTATCTCGCCGGTGCCATTGCGACTGGCACGTTGATGGCTGTCTTCTTGGCCAATTCGGGCGGTGCCTGGGACAACGCGAAGAAGCTGGTTGAGGACGGCCACCACGGCGGCAAGGGTTCGGACGCCCATGCGGCCACGGTCATCGGCGATACCGTCGGCGACCCGTTCAAGGACACCGCCGGACCGGCGATCAACCCCTTGATCAAGGTGATGAACCTCGTCTCGTTGCTGATCGCGCCGGCAGTGGTTGCGATGTCTCCGCTGAGCACGACACCAAGCGCAGTGCGCTATGCGATCGCGGGGGCTGCGGTTGTCATCATCGTCGTGATGGTGGCCATCAGCACCCGCCGCGAAGTCGCGATTGCCGACGAGCCCGCCGAGCCGGCCCAAAAAGAGCTCGAGCCGCAACACAGCGAACCTCAGCCCAGCCAGCCTCATAACAGCGAGGCGGGACACACCGAGACCAGCCAAAGCGTTGAGGTTCCGACTACGCATTCCGAGACAAAGTTGACAAACTAGCTCAATGAGGGACGCTGGCCGCGGTTGCCTGCCTGATCCCGCCCGCAAGGCACACTGGATTGCGATGACCAGTAATCCTGCCGGCGACGGTTTTACCCGGGGGTTTGACCAGCTGCCTCCCAATAGCTACGAGCCCGACCCTGCGTTAGCGGGCTATCCGCCGCCGCAAAACGGACAGACTCCCGCTCCAATGAACTACGGCCCGCCGGGACCGGGACAGCCGTACGGGTACTCGGCCCCGTACCCGACGTCGCCCGCCGTCCAGCCACCAAGGCCTGTCAGCGCTATGCCTGACGGACCTCGGCCCTACCAGCAGATGCTTCGCGGGCCGCGGTATCGCTGGTGGAAGCCGTTACTCTGCCTGTTGCTCTTCCTGTTGCTCTTCCTGCTTATGGCCATGCTGGCGATTGTGCCGGTGCTCATCGCTGGGCTCGTCTCAGGAGCACCCGACCTGGTCGCGTACCTGACCCGGACAACAACCGACATTGCCAACCTTGGTCCGATCGGCTTCATCTATCTCAATCTCAGCCTCATCGTGCTGATCCCGGCGAGCGGCCTGTCGATCTGGATCGTGCATGGCATTCGGCCGCGGTTTCTGTCTTCGGTCGCGGGCGGCATCCGTTGGGGCTGGCTGCTTCGCTGCATCGCGGTGATCCTGCCGCATGTGGGCGCTCTATACGGCCCTTGGAGTGCTACGCCGCGCCCTTCACCTCTCCGCGTCCCGACCATTGGATAGCGCTGCTGGTCATCGTGGTGCTGATGACCCCATTGCAGGCAGCGGGGGAGGAATACTTCTTCCGCGGCTGGATCATGCAAAACGTCGGGGCCTGGTTCGCCCGGCCCATCGTCGGCCTGGTCGCCTCCCTGATCGTGTCGGCGGTCGCATTCTCCACCGCACACCTCAGCCCGGACCCGTGGGTGCTCGGCACCATTGCCTGCCTGGCGGTGGCCTCGGGCCTCGCCGCCTGGCGGACCGGGGGACTGGAGGCCGGCATTGCGATGCACGCGGTCAACAATGTGCTGACGTTCTTCTTCGTCTTAGTCTTCGGCGGTTGGTCCCAGGCTTTTGTCGGGGAGCAGACCAGCGGGACTCCGATGATGCTCGTGCTTGCGGTAGTAGTGAACGGTGCTGCGCTCGGCTTGATTCTGTGGCAGGCCAAGCGGATCGGGTTGCAGCCCTACTATCAGCCGTCCGCCCGACCGGTAGCCCCAACCGGCGTCCCGCCGGCGCCGATTTACCCACTCAGTCAGTACCCGGCGCCGTAGCCGCCCTCCCGATCGGGAATTCATTCCCAAACGGTGGCGTTTTGGCCCGCAGTTGATCCCGGGCCGTAGAGTAAGCGCGCTGGGGGCGGCGGCTGACTGAAGTTGTTGGATCGCTATGACGATCCGATATTCGGTCGCGCGCGAGATCAGTATCATGCAAAGAAAGTGAGTATTCGGTGGCAGGGAAGGCAGGGGGCAAGCGGCTCGTCATCGTCGAGTCCCCGACCAAGGCGAACAAGATCGCGAGCTTCCTGGGCGATGGTTACATCGTGCAGTCCAGCCGCGGTCATATTCGCGACCTGCCGACTGGTGCCGCCGAGGTGCCCGCCAAATACAAAGGTGAGAAGTGGGCACGCACCGGCGTCAATGTCGATAACGGGTTTGAGGCCATCTACGTTGTGAGCCCCGAGAAGCGGGCGACGTTGCGGACACTCAAGCAGGCACTGGTCGGTGCCGACGAGCTGTTGCTCGCCACTGACGGTGATCGCGAGGGCGAGGCAATTGCCTGGCACCTGCTGCAGGAGCTGAAGCCCAAGGTTCCGGCGAAGCGCATGGTGTTCCATGAGATCACTCCGACAGCCATCGCGGAGGCAGTGGCAAACCCGCGTGATCTTGACGAGGATCTCGTCGATGCCCAAGAGACTCGGCGCATCCTTGATCGACTTTACGGCTACGAGGTCTCCCCAGTGCTGTGGAAGAAGGTCATGCCGCGGCTGTCAGCGGGGCGTGTCCAGTCCGTCGCAACCCGACTGATCGTTGATCGGGAGCGGGAACGTATCGCGTTCCGCAGTGCCTCCTATTGGGATCTCGACGCGATCTTGGACGCCGGATCTGATGCCCAACCCCCGCTATTTCCTGCCCGGTTGACTCGGGTCGGTGAGCGACGTGTTGCTCAGGGCCGGGACTTCGACAGTCGCGGTTCCTTGATCGTCAAGGACCATGATCAATTGATCCGCCTGGATGAGGCACAGGCGCAGGCCCTGGCAGACTCATTGCGTTCCGCCGCCTTTGCCGTGGACAGCGTGGAGTCCAAGCCCTACACCCGCCGCCCGTACGCGCCGTTCCGGACCACGACGTTGCAGCAGGAGGCGGGCCGCAAACTCGGCTACACGGCGCAACGAACGATGTCGATCGCACAAGACCTGTACGAGGCCGGGTTCATTACCTACATGCGTACGGATTCGATGACCCTTTCAAGTACCGCGATTGCCGCCGCCAGGCAGCAGGTTCAGCAGCTTTACGGCGCGGATTACCTGCCGGATCAGCCGCGGGTCTACACCTCCAGAGTCAAGAATGCGCAAGAAGCGCACGAAGCGATTCGTCCGGCAGGTGAAACCTTCTTGACCCCGGCGCAGACCCGGCTGAGCGGTGATCAGTTCCGGCTGTACGAGTTGATCTGGATGCGCACCATCGCCTCGCAGATGAAGGATGCCGAGGGTCTCTCGATCACGGTCAAGATCAACGCCCAACCCAGCGACGGTGAGCCATGCGTCTTCGTCGCTTCCGGCCGCACGATCACCTTCTATGGCTTCCTCAAGGCCTACGTGGAATCGGTTGAAGAGACTGATGGCCACACCGACGACGAGCAGACCCGACTTCCGCGACTCACTGCCGGCCAGCAACTGCGGCCCGAATCGGTGACCGCGTCAGGCCACGAAACACGGCCACCGTCGCGCTACACCGAGCCTTCGCTGGTCGCCAAGCTGGAAGAACTGGAGATCGGCCGGCCTTCGACGTACGCGACGATCATCCGCACCATCACCGCCCGGGACTACGTGTTCAAGAAGGGCACGGCCCTGGTACCTACCTGGCTGGCCTTTGCGGTTACCCGGCTGCTCGAGGAGCACTTCCCCAGGCTGGTGGACTATGCGTTCACCGCCGAGATGGAGGACGTGCTGGACGAGATCGCCGACGGGCAGGCCGAGCGGCTGCGAGTTTTGACCGACTTCTACTTCGGCGATGACAACCGCGAAGGGCTGCACCGGCTGGTCACCGAGCTCGGCGAGATCGACGCTCGTAAGCTTTCGACCTTCGAGATCGCAGATCCCGATGCTCTGGCTACGGGCGCTCCGAAGGTTGTAGTCCGGGTCGGTCGCTACGGCACCTATGTCGAGGATGAAGAAGGTCGGCGCGCCAACGTCGCGGACGATCTGCCACCCGACGAACTCACGATTGATCTTGCTCGTGAGCTGCTGGCCAAGCCGGTGGGGGAAGAACGTGAGCTGGGATTGGATCCCGAGACCTCCCGCATGATCGTCGCCAAGAATGGCCGGTTTGGTCCCTACGTCACCGAGATCCTCCCCGAAGACAGCCCCAAGAGTGCCAAGCCGCGCACGGCATCGCTGCTCTCGTCGATGAGCCTCGACTCGGTCGGTCTCGACCAAGCGCTCGAGCTGATGAGTCTGCCTCGGATCGTCGGCAAGGACGAGGACGGTGTCGAGATCACCGCACAGAACGGCCGGTACGGGCCCTACTTGAAGAAGGGCTCGGACTCCCGCTCCCTGGAGAGCGAAGATCAGATCTTTTCGATCACCTTGCCGGAAGCCGAGGCGATCTACGCCCAACCCAAGCAGCGCGGCCGGGCTGCCGCGAAGCCACCGCTCAAGGAACTGGGTGCGGATCCGGCATCGGATCGCCCCATGATCATCAAGGAAGGCCGCTTCGGGGCGTACGTCACCGACGGTGAGGTGAACGCGACGCTGCGCCGCGGCGATGACGTGGAAACGATCACCGCTGAACGCGCTGCCGAGCTGCTGGCCGAGAAGCGAGCCAAGGGCCCGACGCCCAAGAAACGTCCGGCGAAGCGTACCCAAGCGGCTGCAGCCGAGCGCAGCTGCTCCGAAACCGGCCGCGAAACGGGTTGCGGCGAAGAAGGTTCGCGCCAAGGCCGGTTGATTCCGGAGCTGAATGTCGCCTCTGTGGTTGCCATAGCGATCACACACGCTGGCCAGACAGCACTTCCAGGGCACTAAGGTCTGATCGTGGGTAAGAAGAAGCGCCGCAAGGCTAAGTCGCGCAAACGCGAGGCTGTGGTTGCTGCTCGGCCGGTCGAGATTCCCGATGGCTCCAGCACGAATTCGTCCGACCAGCGCTACTACGACATGCCGTATAGCGCAGCCGCGCCGCGCATGATCAATCCTGATCTTGGTCTGCACCACCTGGTGGCCCGGGTCGGGCACAATGCGGCGTACGAGATCGCGGTCACGTTGCTCGACGCGCCCGATCACCGGCTGATCCGCTCTGGCGTACTGCTGGCCCATCGGGTGCTGGACGGGCGTGGCGAGTGGTATATCACCGCCCCGGACTGGGAACCGCTGCTACCACAGGACCACATCGAGCTGATGGGCCATGCCGATCTTCCCGAGGAGCTGGCCGACATGATCCGGCCGTTGCGCCGCCGGGCCACGCTGGGACCGGTTGCGGCGCTGATCTGCGATCGCCGCGAATTCGCGCTGCGCGACGAGGAGGGTACGACGCTGGCGCTGCTGCGTGATGACAAGGTGACCGTACGCCGTGGAGGCCTGACTACCGCCCGCTATCGCGAGGTGTTGATCACTCCCGTGGGGCCTGGACTCACCGATGAGCAGGTGTCCTTTCTCGACCGTGCCCTGCTGCAGGCGGGCGCCACCTACGTCCCGCGCTTCCCGCGGCTGGTGTCCCGGCTCGGTGCGCCGGCGACTGGGCCGACCGACCTGCCGGTGCCTGGCCCGTTTGATGCCGCCGCGTCCTTCAAGAAGTTCGTCTCCCAGCTGGTGGCGCTCCGACTGCGTCAGATCGTCGAAGCTGATCTTGCGATCCGTGGTGGTGATCTTGGGGCTGTCGACCGTCTTGCCGATCAAGCTTCCCGGCTGCGGCTGGAGTTGAAGGGACTTTCGGTGGTGCTCGACCCGGAGTGGGTCGAAGATCTCTACGACGAGCTCGGCTGGATCAGCCTGGAGGGCGACTCGTCCAATTCGAACGGTCATGATCGACTGACCAGCCGGCTGCGCAGCGAGCGCTACCTCACCGTGCTGGAGCGACTGGTCGCAGCCGTACGCGCGCCCAAGCTGGCTGATCAACGCTCCGATCCGGCGGGGGAGGTGCTCGCCGGCCTGGTGTCGATTGCCGTCACCCGGATGGGTCGGTGCGCCGATCACCTCAACGTGGACTCGGCTGACGAGGAGTGGGAGGAAGCGTGGCAGGAGATGGGGCGCCTGGAGTGGGTGGTCGGTGTCGCAGGTCAAGTGCTTCCCGAGGAGGCGGCAACGATCCAGCACCAGCTCCTCAAGCCGCGACAATTGCTGGCTGAGATCCATGATGATCATCGCCGCGAACTGGTCACGGCCGAGCAGGTAGCCAAGCTGCTTCCGGTCCAAGCGTTCGCCGCCGGCCGCGACTTCGAACGGGAGTCCCGGCGAGCACGCCGCGCCCGGCGGGAATTCGTCGATGTGTGGGCCAAGACAAAGAAAAAGCTTGGCGCGTGAGCACTGTGGGCGGGGTCTTCATCGTCTTCGAGGGCGGTGACGGGGTGGGCAAGACGACTCAGGTCGAGTTGCTGTGCGAGTGGCTGGCCGATGCGGGTCATGAGGTCGTCAAGACGTTCGAGCCTGGTGACTCGACGGTCGGAGCGATGATTCGTCACATTGTGCTGGATCCGGCGACCGGGGAAATGTCTCCGCGTGCGGAGGCCTTGCTCTACGCGGCTGACAAGGCGCAACACATCTTCTCGGTGGTCGGGCCCGCGTTGCGGCGCGGCGCGGTCGTGGTCTGCGATCGCTATGTCGACTCGATGCTGGCCTATCAGGGCGGTGGCCGGGTGCTGCAACTCGAGGACGTCGAGCGGATCGCGCGCTGGGCCACCGAGGATCTGCAACCTGATCTCACCGTGGTGCTCGATGCCGAGCTCAGTGATGGCGTGCACGCCAAATCCACCAAGGACCGCCTGGAGTCGGCCGGCGATCTGTTCCATGAACGGACCCGGCTGTTCTTTCTTGACCTGGCGCGCCGTGCGCCCGAGCGATATCTGGTGTTGAACGCCCGCGCCTCGCGCGAGGAGATCGCTGCTCAGGTAGCCGCTCGGGTCGCCCCGTTGCTCTCGGCCGTAGCCCGCCAATGACGTCAGTGATCAATGGCACAGTGGTGTTGTGGCTACGTCGATGACCGATGTGTCGGCCGCGGAGACTGCCGCCGATCTTGGTGTCTGGGCCGAGCTGATCGGGCAGACGGCAGTCGTGGCCACCCTGCGACGGGCGGTGGCTGGTGAGCCTCACGCCATGAGCCACGCCTGGTTGTTCACCGGTCCGCCGGGTTCGGGCCGGTCGAATGCCGCCCGAGCATTTGCCGCGGCGCTGCAGTGTGACTCGGGTGGCTGCGGGCACTGCCGTGCCTGCCGTACGTCGTTGTCCGGGGCGCATCCAGACGTCACCTTGGTGCGTACCGAACTGCTCTCTATCGGCGTGGACGAGGTGCGCGAGCTGGTCCGCCGAGCGGTCATGAGTCCGACTCTCGGCCGATGGCAGGTGATTGTCATCGAGGATGCTGATCGAGTCACCGAACGCGGCGCCGATGCCTTGCTGAAGAGCATCGAGGAGCCCGCACCGCGTACGGTGTGGATCTTGTGCGCGCCGACCCCAGAGGATGTCGTCGCTACCATCCGGTCGCGCTGTCGCCTCTTGACGCTGCAGACTCCGACGATCTCCGCGGTCGCGCGATTGCTCGAGACCCGCGACGGCGTCGAACCGGAGCTGGCGGCGTACGCGGCAAGGGTTTCGCAGGGACACGTCGGTCGGGCTCGGGTGTTGGCGCGAGACGAAGGTGCCCGGAATCGGCGGCAACAGATCTTGCACATTCCGCTCGAGTTGCATGGTCTCGGCGCGTGTCTGGCGGCGGCAGCCCAGGTCGTCGAGGCGGCGACAGCCGAGGCGGCGGAGGCAACCGGTGAGCTGGACGGCAAGGAACGGACGGCGCTGGAGGAGGCGTTGGGCTTCGGCACGACGGGCGCCAAGCCGCGCCAGGCCCAGGCGGCCCTCAAGGACCTGGAAGATCAACAACGGGCGCGCAGCAAGCGATTTCAGCGGGACGCGATCGATCGCACGCTGACTGAGCTGACCGGCTTCTACCGCGACGTGCTGAGTATTCAGACCGGATCTGGGGCGCAGGTCATCAATGAGGATTTGCGGCCGCAGATTGCAGTTCTGGCGCGGAAGTCGACACCTGAGTCGACGCTGCATCGCATTGACGCGCTGCTGGCCTGCCGCACCGCGCTAGAGGGCAATGTTGCACCGCTGCTCGCGGTCGAGGCGGCGTTGATCGGCCTGGTCGAAGGGTGACTTACGGATGACGCAAGGAACCGCTCGTTCTCGGTGCGGGGGCGCAGTGTAGCTCACTTGGTCCGCAAATGTTTGGGGTTCATTTTCTTCGACTTATTTAGTAACGTGGGCCGCACAGGTTGCCGGAGGGGACGAACCCCCGAGCGTCCTCTCCGACAACCTCCCCAAGGTCTGGCTGACTGAGCCGGACCTTTTTCCGTGCCAGCCGCTAGCCGTGAACATCACACGCTGCGTAGGACGTACACGCTGTACGCCGAGGTCAAAGGTCACAAATTGATATCGCAAAGTGTTGCGCTGCGGCGAAGTTTCGCTCTACGGTGGACTTTGGCTCGTTTCCGTTTCGTTATCTAACGCGCACGGGGGCGTCACGCCAGGGGGAAGAACTCAGTGGCATCCGATGTGTCGCTGAGATCGCGTGTCCGTTTGCCGAACTCCGCTGGACGGCACCTTCGCCGGGAACGTCCCGGGCGAAAGCGGAGGTGGGGAACCATCGGATTTCTCTCACGTCAGGACTGAGAGAGTCCCGGGGGTTGAAGCGCTCAAACGGTGTGAGGTTTCACACCGCTTGAGCGCTGGGGGTGTGAGCGCCTGAACCCATGAGGTCACCCACAGGCGTACTCGGGGAAGGATCTACTTCTAGGTGGCATCCACCATCATCAGGCGCGCCATCGGCGCGGGCGCTGGGCTTGCTCTGTCCCTCGGGATTGGGCTTTCCGGCGCCGTACCTGCCGAGGCGGCGACGTCCGTCTGGGACAAGGTCGCTCAGTGTGAGAGCGGCGGCAACTGGAAGATCAACACCGGCAATGGGTTTTACGGGGGCGTGCAGTTCGCTGCGGGCACCTGGAAGGCGTACGGGGGTAAGACGTACGCGAGCCAGGCACATCTGGCAACCAAGGCCGAGCAGATCGCGATCGCTCGTCGGGTATTAGCCGGCCAGGGCCCTGGTGCCTGGCCGACCTGCGGCCGACGTGCGGGACTGACCAAGGCGAACGGGAACGCGTCAGCGAAGGCGGCGCCAGCGACCAATCCCGGTGCGTCCACAATCCAGAAGTCGAGCGACTCGAAGAAGCAGATCGCCAAGAAGTCGACTCATAAGAAGTACAGTGCTAGCGGCACAACCGTTCACGTCAAGCGCGGTGACACGCTTCGCAAGATCGCCAAGCGCAACAGCGTGAAGGGTGGTTGGAAGGGCTTGTGGAAGCTCAACAAGAAGACGATTAAGAATCCGAACTTGATCTATATCGGACAAACAATCAAGATCAAATAAGTCTGATTGGCGCGGGTGGGACCCTGCCCCCCAGTACGCCCACCCGTGGAAGCCCGGCAGACCCGCATCTGCCGGGCTTCCGGTTTTTTTCGTACGGGTGCGCGAGCGGAGCTCCGGAACATCACCAGATTGAGGGTGCGTTGGGGCAGCTCCGGCTTAGGCTTGGCCCATGGCGCGGGTCATGGCTGTGTCGTTCGAGCGGTACGGCCGGCTGTACTACCTTGATCCGGGCGAGCGCGACTACAGCGTCGGCGACCGCGTCCTGGTGCCGACCGACTCGGGCCCAGAGGTGGCGGAGTGCGTCTGGGCGCCCGAATGGGTCGATGAGGATGGATTTTCTGAGCTTCCGGTGTGTGCTGGCTTAGCCGGTCCGGAACAGCTGGAACGGGATGCGGCCAACCGCCGGCGACGCGCCGAGGCAAAGTTGGCCGCCAAGAAGTTGATCAAGCGAAACCAGCTGCCGATGAAGGTCGTCGCGGTCGACTTCGTGGATTCCGGTATCGATTTCGATCAGCTGGTGGTGATCTACTTCACCGCACCTCATCGGGTCGACTTCCGTACCCTGGTCAGCGAGCTGGCCCGTACGCTGCATGCGCGGATCGACCTGCGCCAGATCGGCTCACGCGATGCCGCCAGGCTGGTCGGCGGGTTGGGGAATTGTGGCCGCGACCTGTGCTGCGCCACCTTCCTGAAGGACTTCGAGCCAGTCAGCCTGCGGATGGCTAAGGTGCAAGATCTTCCGCCGAACCCACTCAAGATCTCAGGCGCCTGCGGCCGTTTGATGTGCTGCTTGAAATACGAGCATCCCCTTTACACCGAGTTCGCGCGTACGGCGCCCGCGGTCGGGGAGCAGGTTGCGCTGGAGGATGGTGATGGCGTCGTCGTCGGCCATCAGGTGCCTGCCGACTCCGTAGTGATCCGGATGAGCGCGAGCGGCGCCACGCGGAGCTGTTCGCTCGCGGCAGCCTGTGGTGCTCGGCAACTCTTTGCGTCCCGCGGCACACCGGCCCAGGTACAGCGGCCGCCGCGGAAAGGCCGAATACGTCGGCGCCGGTCCGATGACGAGGAGAGCTGAGGCCTCATCATCGTGGCTGCGCGGATGATATTGATCTTGACCGGCCGACTGATCGATTAGCCGCCGCGTAGGCTCTGGATATGCCGCCCCCTGCCCGCCGTCTGCGCCTGCTCGGCGTCACGGTGGCGGCACTCCTCGCCACACTGGCCGGGTGCTCGGCGCGCCCGAACGCGACGGCGGACCAGTCGTCCCCGGCGCCACCGCCGTCTTCAGTGGCTAGCTCGCCCCTCAAGCTGCCGAAGGACGGGCGGCCGCTGCAGCCCATTCCGGCCGTCAAGCCGGAGGGTTTCACCCGGCCGCCGCCAGGCAAAGGGTTCGTACGCTATGAACGACAACGGCTGGATTGGCAGCCCTGTGGTCATGGTTTCTTCTGCAGCACGATGCTGGCGCCGCTGGATTACGCCAAGCCCGACGGCACGGCGATCACTCTGATGGTGGCGAAGCGGCCGGGCAAAGGCGACGAACACCTCGGCAGCTTGATCATCAATCCGGGTGGTCCGGGCGGCTCGGGGGTTGGTTACGTCGGATACTTCGACGCAGCCGGCCTGGAGGATTACGACATCGTCGGATGGGACCCTCGAGGAGTAGGTCGCTCCACGCCGGTGACCTGCTGGGGTCAAGCTGATCTTGATCGATACTTCGCGATGGACAGCTCACCCGATGACGCTGCCGAGCTACAGGCCAGAATCGACGAGCAGACCGACTTTGGCCGCTCGTGCCTCAACGGATCAGGGGCGTTGCTGGAACACGTTTCGACAATGGAGACCGTACGTGATCTTGATCTGCTGCGCGGGCTGGTCGGGGATGCCAAGCTCAACTACTTCGGCGCGTCTTATGGCACCAGAATCGGTGCGCTCTATGCCGAGATGTTCCCGCAACGAGTGGGACGGATGATCTTGGACGGCGCAGTCGACGTCAACAGCAACTCCAAGATCACGCAGGTGGACGGTTTCGAGCGGGCGCTGCACCATTTCGCGCTTTGGTGTGCCGAAGCGAACTGTCGGATGGGCTCGCAGCAGGACGACGTGATCTATGTGATCAAGAATTTTCTTGATCAGCTGGACCAGCAGCCAATGAAAGCTTCTGACGGGCGGACCCTCAGCCAGCAGCAAGGCGTCGAAGCTGTCCTGTATTCGATGTATGGCGGAACAAGCAGCTGGCCGATGCTGCGTGATGCGCTCGACGAGGCGATCTTCGATCACGATGGCAGCAAGATGCTGCAGCTTGCCGATGCCTCGGATCGGCGTAATCGCGACGGCAGCTACGGGCAGCTCAACTATGCGTTTCCCGCGATTCGCTGTCTGGACAGTCAGGACAACAGTGTCCGCGCCGCCGAGAAGAGGTTGGCGCAGGAGTCTCGGACAGCGCCGGTGTTGGGACCGTTGAACGGCCCAGACCTCGTCTGCGCGCGATGGCCGGTCAAGCCCGCGCCCAAGCCGCCGACAGTTGATGCGCAGGGGGCGCCGCCGATCGTGGTTATCGGGACGACGGGAGATCCGGCGACGCCGTATGAGTATGCGCAGTCGATGGCTCGTGCGTTGGGCTCCGGTGTGCTGGTGACACTCGACGGCGAAGGGCACTTGGCGTACGGGCAGAGTGCCTGCGTGAGGAAGCTTGTTGTCGCGTACCTGGTGCAGGATGAGGTGCCGCAGCAACGGGACCCGCTGCTGATCTAGGCGTACGTCTCGGCTCCAATTGCGCTACGCCCGCCGTACGCCACTCGATATAGTTGGCGACCGTGCCAACCGACTGGCACTGGCCGCCTTAGCTCAGCTGGCAGAGCGACGCACTCGTAATGCGTAGGTCTGGGGTTCGATTCCCGAAGGCGGCTCCAGAGCGTTATCCCTAGTCAACTCGGACTTTCCGCCAAGACGCCATCTTCGTCGTCCGGTCCCTCGTCCGGCCGTGCCCCCGTGGTGCCCCCGAGCCGCTGGGCCGCGTCCCACAAATTGCGGTCGATCATGTGCCCGTACAGGTCCATCGTCATGGCAGCCGTGGCGTGCCCCAGTACTCGCTGGACCACTTTCGGATCAGCGCCAGACGCCAGCCACACCGAAGCCGCCGTGTGGCGCAGATCGTGAACGCGCAGCTCGGGCCGCCCGATAGTCGCCTTCGCCTCACGCCAGCTGACCGATCGCTGCCAGTTCGTTTCCCGCAGCGGACCGCCCGCCGGCGCGGCGAAGAGCCATTCACCTGGGCTCTTGCCGGCGCTCCACCGATCCACGATGGGCACCACCATCGGCACCAGCGGGACAGTCCGAGCGCGCTTGTTCTTCAACGTGTCGACGTACAACTCGCCGCCCCCGTTGCTTGCTAGAACCGCCCGTGACAACCGCAGCCCCGGGCCGGGCACCATCACCCGGTCACCCACCTGCAGGCCGGCCAGCTCACCCCACCGAAGGCCTTGCATCGCGAGTACGTAGACCAGCTCCGCATAAGGGCCTCGGCACACTTGGGCCAGAGCCACCACTTCATCGAGGTCGAGGAACCTGCCCTCGCGGCGCGCCTGCCCCCCGGTCGGAGCTTTCGCCGCCGCAGCAGCATTCACCGTCACTCGGCCGTCCGCCACCGCAAACGACAGGAGAGATCGGAGGGTGGCCAGGGCTCGCGTCGCCGTCGACCGAGCAAGGCCACGTCTCATCAGGTCGCCGAGCCAGCTGGAGACGTCTGCCGTAGTGATCGATGCCACTGGCCGACGCCCGAACCTCGGAGCGATGTAGTTCCGCCACGCCCCGCGATCGCTTTCCAATGTCCGCCGTTTCACGGTGCGCCGCGACTCCAGCCACATCTCGGCGACCACACTCAGCGGCACCTGGCCTCGACGCGGGTCCAGCCACTCACCCGCCCTCAACTGGCGCCGTTGATCCTGCTCCCATGCCACCGCATCAGACTTGCGGTCGAACATCCGAGAAGCGACCTCCCGGCCATTCGCTTTGATGCGCGCCCGGTAGCGGACCTTGCCCTCCGGAGTGACCTTCCGTTGGATACTCACCGGGCTGGCGCTTCTCGGTTCGCCTCAAGCCAAGCCGTGAGAGCCTCCTCATCCCAGAGCACTCTCCGCCCGACCTTGATCGCCGGAGCAAACCGGCCTTCCTGCCGCAGCCAACGGACCGTCGGCACGGTAACGCGTAACGACTGAGCGACCTCCTCAATCGTCATGTACATCTTCATGATCTACGTCCTTCCTAGTGAGTCCGTGCGGGGGATCGACCTCCCCGATTCCCCCGCCCCGAACACTGTCCACTGCAGCGGCCGCGGTTTTGACCTTGGTCGTATTGAGCGCGCCGGCGTTGCCGTTCCGCGACGGCTGGAGCGAACATCAGCGCGAAGGTGGTCGGGTCGGGCGGTTCGTCGGTCCACACGTAGCGGGGGCCCGTCGGGGCCTTCACCCTGAGGCCAAGCAGCAACCTTTCCACCGATCGCCTCCAGCCTTGTACTGATGCTTCAGTTGGCCACACTGTCCACCCGAGGTGCCAGTGGAGCTCTCGACCTGTTGATAACCCGGGCTGTGGAGCAGCATCTGCTGGCCTCCTCCCACTTCCAAAGTCGACTCGGACCGGCTTGGCGGTCACCATTGCAGTTCCAATCTCGACGATCGGCAACTCTGCCTTGCTTATCGGCGCCGGCTACGTGATCGTCAATGAACTCGCTTCACTCTGGCGGGTATGGAGTGAAGCCGCATTCCCGCCGACATTGCCGATCTGATACGCCGAGACCTCGCAAGCCCCTATCCGCGCGTGGGGATCCTCGTCTCGCCGAGACTCGAGTAGGTCGAAAAACGGTGTACGCGTTCTCTGCGAAGGGGATGGTGCCGATGACAAGAAGGAATCAACAGGGATACCGCAGCCCTTCACGCGCAGCACAAGATCATCAGCGATAGCAAGATCATCGCGGTGGCGGCGCACAAGACAAGAACTCATGGCTCTTGACCCCCAGACATCGGCAGCGTGTCCATGGAGGTCCCCAAACGTCCAATTTCCCTTAAAATATGGATATCTTTGACCGGCTCCGGCGGACCGTCGAAGCGGTCAGCGGACATGGCGAGCTGAGCAACCCATTCTTGGCCAAGGTGTCCAGAGGTCCGGGGTTGTCGATAGGCCGCATCGGTGTAACCACCATCCGGGTTGCTCGGTCAGCCACGACCCTGGGGGTGTATGCCGGGCTGTGGTAGAACTCGTTTGCGCGTGGATTTGGCGTCGAATACGATCGATGTAACTTCGAACACACGATCGACTGCGGCCCTAGTGCCGCACAACAAACTCGGGGAGATCAACATGGCGCGCCAGAAGGAGCGTCACGCCACAGCCAATGCGGCTCGCAGCCGGGAAGCAATTACTGAACCGCGGCTGGGTCGACGCTGCCAGCCGTTCTTGGGCGGACTATCTCATCGATTCTGACCCGCGTTCGCGGGATCAGATCGAGCGGTGGTGGGCCACCACGCCGCCGGAACCCATGGTCGGTAGCCGTCATCACACTGTCCCCCGGAGCTATCTGGAGCGCTTCGCTGCTGCCGGCCAGATCTACGTTCGGGACCGCGTCACCGGGATCGGCGCACTGCGGAACGTCAAGGACACCGGAGCCATCAAGGACTTCTACACCAGCATCAATCTCGACGGTCAACTCGACGGCCGCCTGGAACGCATCCTCTCTGACATCGAGGGCGGAGCCGAGACCGTATTTCGCCGGCTTCTCAATCCGTTCCGAAAACCACGCTCGCTCGATCCCGATGAGCACTTGCATGTCTGCATCTTCCTGGCCTTCCAGCTTGTGCGGACCCCGCGGCACCGTCGCGAAATGGAGCTCATGGGCGACTACGTCATCCGCGCGACGCACGAGTCCACGCCGGGCATCGCCGATGTGCGCGTAGTACCTGATCCGAACCTCCACCTTGAGTACTTCACCAAAAACGCGCCCAAGCTTGCCGAGGCACTCTTCGACCGCCCGACCACGCTGCTGACGATTGACAGCCCTCTGTTCATCACCGCGGATGAACCGGTCATCCTTGAAATGGCAGGCAATGCGAGCCACGTGCAGCACCTGGCTACGTGCTACCAGACACCGGGCCGGGATCGGCAGGGAATCGGCATGCCCGACAGCACTCAGCTGAAGCATGGAGACACGATTCACGTCTACCCCAGCCGTCCCGGCCTCGACCAAGCCGCTGCGGTGGCCATTCCGCTGAACCCTCGAACGCTGCTGACGCTCGGCCCGAAGGGCGAGCATCAAGGTCAACCACATCATCATCTCCATGGCGAGGAAGCCATGGACCTCGCCGAGGACGTCAATGCCCTGTTGATCACTCACGCCTACCAATGGGTCGCCGCCCATCCCGAGCATCGCACCCTTGCCGGCATGGTGTTCTCGGAGCCGACACCGATCATCCAGGTTTGCGACGGTGGTACCCAGTTCGCCCGCGATCTCGACCGGCCGCCGGAGCCTCGACAGCCGCAGCTACGTGGTCGTCGTGGCTGGTAACAGACCCAACCGTCGGCGGATCGACAACCAAGCCAAAGCAGCCGAATCCAACTGCACCACGGAGATCCAGCGGCTGATCAAGGCCACGCGGACAGGTGAGCGCCGTGAGCCGCATTAGCCTGGCTATTTCGCGCACCGTGACGCCGCTGCCGCGGCAGTCGACCGTTGCTCGCAGCGACAAGCCCTCGTCCTCGGTCATTGTCCGTAGCGGGTGCCCAGCGCCCCGGACAAGGCATCGCGTTCACCAAGCGCGGTCAGCACCGGAACCGCCAGGCCTTCGAGCCGGCGTTCCCGGTCGGCCCGTTGTTTGCGCAGTACCGCCTGGGCATCTTATGCCGAGCGCCGCGCCGCTTGCCTACCGACTGCTGACTCATCACATCTCCCCCTATCGACACCGGTCCTTTATCGACACGGCCTTTCACCCAGCCGTAAGCGGCTACCGACGACTCGAGCGGTCATCACTGGCGATCCCGACCTGCTTCACGTACCCCCAGCCGATTTCAAGATCCGCTGTTCGACACACCTGATGCACCGCCGGAAGTACCTCGGGTCGGCCTGACCGCCGCGGCGGCATGTACCCCCTTCGGGGGGTGTGACGATGAGCATCCACAAGCTCACAGCCGGGTCTGGGTATGACTATCTGACCCGGCAGGTGGCGGCGTTGGATGCCACCGAGAAAGGTCACACCGGGCTGGCGTCCTACTACACCGAACGGGGTGAGTCGCCCGGGGTGTGGATCGGGTCCGGGATGGACGGGATCGACGGACTTGCCGCTGGCGACCCGGTGACCGCGGAGCAGATGCGGGCCTTGTTCGGCTGCGGTTTGCACCCGCTGGCCGAGCTGCGGCAGCAGCAGCTGGAAGGACCCGACCTCACCACTCCGCGACTTTCAGAACGTGGCGCGGCTGGGGGCGCCGTTCAAGATCGTCGACAACGATCTCAGCCCGTTCCGGCTTGAGGTGGCCAGACGCATCGCGGCGCTCAACACCGCCATCGGATGGCCGGCCGACGCCTCGATCGCGGCGGCTGACCGGGCCCGGGTGCGGACTCAGGTGGCCCGTGAATTCTTCCTCGCCGAGCATGGCCGGGAGCCGATCGATGCCCGGGAGCTGGCGGGACAGATCGCGAAAGACTCGCGGCCGCGCACGCAGACAGTCGCCGGCTATGACCTGACGTTCTCGCCGGTGAAGTCGGTCTCGACCTTGTGGGCGGTCGCCGATCCGGCGGTGGCGGCTGTGATCGAACGGGCCCATCAGGCCGCGGTCCAGGACGCGTTGGCGTTCATCGAGAAGCATGCCCTGTTCACCCGGACCGGGCCGCAAGGGATCCGGCAGGTCAACGTCCGAGGCCTGGTCGCCACCGCGTTCACCCACCGGGACAGCCGGGCCGGCGACCCGGACCTGCACACCCATGTCGCGGTGGCGAACAAGGTGCAGACCCTCGACGGACGCTGGCTGTCCATCGACGGACGGGTGCTGTTCAAAGCCAACGTTGCCGCGTCGGAGACCTACAACACCGCGCTCGAGCAGCACCTCCGCGACACGTTAGGGGTGCGGTTCGCCGAACGGCCCGGCACCGACCCGGCGAAGCGGCCGATCCGGGAGATCGTCGGTGTCGACCCCCGACTGAACCAACGCTGGTCGACCCGCCGCGCCCACATCAACACCCGCCGCGGTGAACTCGCCATCCAATTCCAAGAAGATCATGGCCGGCCGCCGACCCCGGTCGAAGCGTTGCACCTGGCTCAGCAGGCGACGTTGGAGACCCGCGACGCCAAACACGAACCCCGATCGCTGACCGAACAACGCTCCACCTGGCTGAACGAAGCGGCAGCAGTGCTGGGCGGACGTGGCGCCGTCGCGGCGATGGTGCAGACAGCGCTCACCCCGCCCGCCGCGACCGCCACGATCGCCGACGCCCGCTGGGTCGCACAGACAGCCGATCACATCCTGGCTGTGATGGAGAACAGCCGCTCCACCTGGCAGATGTGGCATGTCCGCGCCGAGGCACAACGCCAGGTCCGCACCGCCGATGTGCCTGTCGAGCGGGCGAGTGCCTTGGTAGACCTGCTGATCGATGAGGTGCTCGATCGCCGGTCTGTTGCCCTGTCGGCACCGGCTGACAACATCGACGAACCGGAGGCGTTGCGGCGGGTCGACGGGTCGTCGGTCTACACCGTGGCCGGTGCCGACCTCTACACGTCGCAGCGGATCCTCGATGCGGAACAGCGCCTGGTCATCGCCGCGGGACGCCGCGACGGGTCAGCCGTCGACGAGTCTGCGGTGGATCTGGCTCTGCTGGAGATGGCGGCGAACGGAACGGCCCTCGATGCCGGGCAGGCTTCGCTGGTCCGGCAGATGTGCACCTCGGGTGCCCGGCTGCAGCTGGCGATCGCACCGGCCGGCGCCGGGAAGACGACCGCCATGCGTGCCCTCACCCTGGCCTGGACCCAAGACGGCGGCCAGGTGCTCGGCCTGGCCCCGTCGGCTGCCGCGGCCGCTGTCCTTGGCGAGCAAACCGGCATCCGCGCCGACACCCTCGCCAAACTCACCTGGTCACTCGCAGCCATGGCGAGCTGCCCGACTGGGCGGCCAGCGGTCGGCCCGTCGACACTGGTGATCATCGACGAAGCCGGCATGGCCGACACCCTCACCCTCGACGCGGCCGTGCAGTTCGCCATCGATCGAGGTGCGAGCGTCCGGCTGGTCGGTGATGATCAACAACTCGCCGCGATCGGCGCCGGCGGTGTCCTCCGCGACATCACAACACACCCACGGCGCCCTCCGCCTGACCGAGCTGCATCGCTTCACCGACCCCGCCGAAGCGGCCGCATCGCTCGCCCTCCGCGAAGGCAAACCAGCGCGCACTCGACTTCTACCTTGATCACGGCCGGGTTCATGTCGGCGACGTCGCCACCACCACCGAGGATGCGTTCAATGCTTGGGTTTCCGACCGAGCGGCTGGGCTCGACACGATCATGATCGCCCCCACCCGGCACCTGGTCGCCGAACTGAACCGCCGTGCCCGGGCGCATCGTCTCGATCACTCCCCTGCCGCATCCGAGGTGTCCTTGGCCGACGGAAACCGGGCCAGTGTCGGAGATGTGATCATCACCCGCAGCAACGACCGCCGACTCCGCCTCACCGCCACCGACTGGGTCAAGAACGGCGACCGGTGGACCATCACCCACGTCAGCAAACAAGGCGACCTGACCGTCCGACACAACCGCAGCCACCTCACCGTCCGGCTGCCCAGCCGACTACGTCCATGACCTCGACCGGTCTCGGCTACGCCACCACCATCCATGCCGCGCAAGGCGTCTCCGCCGACACCATGCACGGCCTGCTAACCGGGCAGGAGTCACGGCAGCAGCTGTACACGATGCTCACCCGCGGCCGGCACGCCAACCACCTCTACCTCCAAGTGGTCGGCGACGGCGACCCCCACACCCTCATCCGACCCGACACCATCTCACCCCGCACGCCGACCGAGACGCTGCAGCAGATCCTCGGCCGCGATGAAACGCCGGTCTCCGCCAGCACCGTGCTGCGCGAGCTCAACGATCCAGCGGCCCGGCTCTTCCAGGCGGTCCAGCGCTACACCGACGGCCTCCACGTCGCAGCCGAGCAGCTTGTCGGACCCCAGACCGTCGCGGAGCTCGACCAAGCCGACCAGTACATCCCCGGACTCACCACTGAACCCGCCTGGCCGACCCTGCGAGCCCACCTGCTCGCCCTCGCGGCCGAAACCGGTGAACACCCGCTCCGCCACCTGCTGACAGCCGCCGCCGGACGCGACCTCGAAACCGCAGGCGACATGGCCGCCGTCCTCTACTGGCGCCTCCCAGAGCTGGCGCCTGTCGACCCAGGTCCGCTGCCCTGGCTCCCGGGCATTCCAGCAACGCTCCATAGCCATCCCGTCTGGGGGCCCTACCTGGCAAAGCGATCCCAACTGGTCGCCGACCTCGCCGACCAGATCCAAGATCACGCCTACCAAATTGACGGCCCCGCCAGTATGGGCTGCACCGGGAAGCCACCCGAGCACCGCCCTCGTCGGCGACATTGCAGTGTGGCGGGCCGCCAACGGCATCAATCCCCAAGACCCACGACCAACCGGAGGAACCCAGCTCGAAATGCTTCCGGCCCTGTGGAAACAACGCCTCGACCGGGATATCGCGCGTGCCACCAACCCGCCCGCAGATGCGAGGGCCGACAAGCCACACGCAGGACGCACCGCACTCAGTCCAAGGGACGTCAGGCAGCGCCCGTACCAACAACCCGAACGGCGTCCCAGCGGGCCGTCCGCGCCCGGCCGATAGCACACCTCAGTCGTCAAATCGCGGCGCTCAGAACATGAGGTTGCACTCCGCGCGGTGGCAGGACAGGCAGCAGCACGCTGCCGAATCCGGCTCTTTCAGATCAAGGCGCCGCGCGAGCGCGGCGCGGCCGGCGCCGCGTGTCCTCCTCCGTGCGGGCCTTGCGCCGGCCTTCTGTGGACGGGGCGACGTCACGCAGGGGCGCCGAGCGGCGGGTGCTCGAGCACGCGGGGCTTGTACTCGACCAGCTGGATGCGGCCGTCGAAGGTCCGGTGCTCGATCATTTCGAGGGCGACGTCCGGGTAGCCGTCGTAGATGCGTTCTGCGCCCGTGGCCCCGGTGATCACCGGGAACATCCCGACCCGGAAGCGGTCGACGAGTCCGGCCCGTAGCAGTGACCGGCACAGGCTGAGGCTGCCGATCGTGCTGAGGAGCCCCGAGCCGTTCTCCTTCATGGCGCGGACCGCCTCGACGGCGTCGTCGCGGACGAGCGTGGAGTTGGCCCACGTCAGTGGCTCCTCGAGCGAGGAGGAGAACACCACCTTGGACGCTTGCGTGAGCTCGTCGACGGATGCCTCTTCTTCGGCCCTGAACTCGTCTTGGCCCTCCGGGACCTCGCCGGCGGCGAAGCCCGACATGAGGCGGTAGGTGTTCGCTCCCATGAGGTAGGTGACCTCGGGCTGCTCGCCGAGCCAAGCGAGGTACTCCGGGCCCTCGAGGCCCCAGAACCCGGGCCATCCCTCTCCCGATGCGTAGCCGTCGAGCGAGGTGATGAAGTCGACGAGAAGCTCTGACATGGCGGTGTCCTTTCCTAGGGTGTCACGAGCTTGGACCAGCCGCGGGCCACGAACTCATCGGGTCCGTTCGGTTGTTTCCGATGAGTTCGCGGTTCTGGACCATGTATCAGTTCACCGCCCCGTTTCGGGGGGCCCGCCGCGTCCCCTCTCCGGACCAGTCTCCGACCTCCACTCCGTGCGTCAAGGGCGCCTTCGGCGTCCTACGGATTCCGCTTCGCTCCACCCTTGACCCACTCCGCTCCGGCCTGAAAGTGGCGCCTACGAGGGGACGCGGCTGGTGTGGGCCATGACACTCCGGTGAGTGACCAAGTGAGTGACAACGGGACCGAACACAGCGGGATATCGGTACCTGGTCCAGGACGCTTGGCGACCGGCAAGATCATCAAGCGACGCCCGTCCGAGGTGCTTCGGGAAGAAGCAGTCGTGAGGGCAGCCTGGCAGCAACGTTCACAGCAACCCAGCAGGCACGAGCGGCACGACCTGGACCATTTCGCGCGGCCTCACGCTCGGGCAGGACGGTGGCGGATGCGCTCGGACTATCTGCCCGGACCTACGGAACAGAAGGTTGGAAGCGTCCGCGCTCGGTAGGGATCGAGGACGGCGATCTCATCGTCGCTGATCGCGAGTCGAGGAGCTTCTCCGCCGTTCCTTCGTCCGGCGCGGCTACACGGTAAAGGCGTCCCGGAACCGCTGGAGGGCGAGTTCGCTGTCACTGGACGCGTACGCTTCGAGCCCGATGGTGCCGTCGTAGCCCATCTCGGCCAGCGCACGGGCGATGGCGGGATAGTTGATCTCACCTGTGCCGGGTTCGCACCGGCCCGGTACGTCGGCCACTTGGATCTCTCCGATGGCCGGGCCGCAGCGGCGGAGGAGCTCGATGAGGTTCCCCTCGCCGATCTGGGCGTGGTACAGGTCGAGCATCAGCTTCAGTGCGGGGCTGTCGACCGCCTCGACGAGCGCGAGACAGTCCGCCGCTTTGGCGAACGGCGTTCCGGGGTGATCGACGGCAGTGTTGAGGTTCTCGAGGACGAAGGTGACCCCTTCGCGTTCGCCGAGGCGGGCGATCCGGGTCAGGGTCTTCTCGGCGGCCAGCCACATCTCGCCGGTGACGATCTCCACCGGCTTCACCGGGATTCCGCCCTCGCCCAGGCCGGTGCCGTGCAGGTTGAGCCGCGGGATGCCGAGCCGGGCCGCGACCGGGATGGACTGCTCGGCGGTGGCCAGCAGCTCGTCGGCGCCGTCGGGGTCGGTGAGGTTGCCCCGGATGTAGCCGGTCATCGACGAGAACGTCGCACCGGTTGCCACGAGCGCGTCGATGTCCTTGACGGTCCAGTCCCAGATCTCGACGGCGAAGCCGAGTTCGTCGATCCGGCGGATCCGCTCCAGGAGTGGCAGGTCGGTGAACACCATCTCCGAGCAGACGGCGAGCTGGAACGCCATCACGCCGCCGCCTCGCCGGCCGTACCGACGGCGACTGGGCGCGTGGGTCTGGAACGACTCGATGCACGCCAGCGCGACGGCGAGCGCACGCCGGGCGTCGACGCCGGTGACGGAGGGCTTACGGGATTCGCGGATCGCCGCGGCGAACTCGACGAATTCGCCGGTGTACGCGTCGCGCATCAGTTCGGTGTCGCTGCGGACGGTGTCGGTGCTCCAGCCGGACGCGGTGAACAGTTGCGCGCTGCTGCGCGCTCCGTTGCCGACGGTCACCATGCCTTTGGAGCCGAAGACCTCAGCGCGTACGTCGTAGCCGTACGCCGCGGAGAAGTTCGCCTCGGCGACAGCGCGGGCGCCGTTGTCGAAAGTGATCACCACGACGGCGGTGTCGAGCAGGCCGGCGTTCTTGAAGTCCGGGGCCACTAGGGCGTCGGCGGTGGCGTAGACCTCGACCGGATCGGCACCCGGATTCAGCCAGAGCAAGGTGTCGAAGTCGTGGATCAGGGTTTGCAGGAAGATCGTCCACGGCGGAACGGCGGCCGGATTGGCCAGGCCCGGGTCGCGGGTCAGCGAACGCATCAACTGAATCGAGCCGATGGCACCGGAGGCGACAGCCTCGTGAGCCGCGGCGAAGCCGCGGTCGAAACGACGGTTGAAGCCGACCTGAAGGATGACCCCGGCCGCCTCGGCCGCCGCTAACGCACGATCGGCGTCGGCCAGGGTGAGCGACATCGGCTTCTCGCAGAAGATCGCTTTTCCGGCAGCCGCCGCCGCGACGATCAGATCCGCGTGCGCCTCCGACGAGGCGGCGATGCACGATGGCCGGGATCTGCGGGTCGTTGATCAATTCGATCGGATCGGTGAAGGCGCGCGCGCCGTAGCGATCCGCCAGGGCTTGCGCGGCCTCGGGCCGCGGGTCGGCGACCGCGGCGAGCCGTGCGCCAGGCACCCGCTCGGCGATGATTTCGGCGTGCGAGGTGCCGATCCGGCCGGCGCCGATCAGTCCGATCACAACCGGTACTGCTGTCTCGACGGTCATGTTGATTGTCTTTCGACTCTATGGCGACTAGAGCGCGCTAGTGAGCTAGCGCGCTCTAGTATGAGCTCCATGACCGACGATGCGCAAGTTGGCGGCTCGGCCACGGCCGTCGCCGACCAACCATGGAGGACGTCGCCCTCAGGGCCGGCGTGTCCCGACCATTGGTCTCGATCGTGTTCCGCGATCAGCCGGGAGCCAGCCAGGAGACCCGCGCCCGGGTCCGTGCAGCCGCGGCCGAGATCGGCTACCGGCCCGACACCCGCGCCCAGCTGCTGAGCCGAAAGCAGACCCGGCTGATCGGCGTCAGCTTCGGCGTCGGGCACGAGTTCCACGCCGAGCTGGTGACCGAGCTGTACGCTGCGGCGCAGGATTCGCGGCTACGAACTCGTGCTGTCGCGGCGTGACACCAGATCGTCGGGAGCAGCGCGCCGCGCAGGATCTGCTGGCGTTCAGGTGTGACGCGGTGATCCTGCTCGGCCCCAGCGCACGACTCGCCGACCTCGCGGCCATCGGCCGCCAGACCCCGACCGTTGTCGTCGCCCGCGCAGTCACGGCGGAAGGGATCGACGTCGTACGGACCGACGACGTCACCGGAGCCGAGCTCGCCACCCAGCCATCTCCTCGAGCTCGGCCACAGCCGGATCCTCCACGTCGACGGCGGGCGCGCACCCGGTGCCGCGGAACGGCGACGCGGCTACCAGGCAGCGATGCGCGCCGCCGGTCTGGGACGGCTGGCCGGCATCATCCCCGGCGGACTGACCGAAGCCGAGGGAAGTCGGGCGGCAGGCTGGCTGATCGATGGGCGCGACCCTGACAGCGCTACGGCAGCGGTCGTATTCAACGATCAGTCAGCCGTCGGTTTCCTGGCCACCCTGCGGGCCTCAGGCATCAACGTTCCACGACAACTGTCCGTTGTGGGCTACGACGACAGCCGACTGGCGCGCGCAACCTGGGCTCGGCTTACCACCATCGCTCAGGACTCGGCGGCGATCGCCCGAGCAGCGGTGCAGCGAGCAATCGCGCGAATCGCCGGCGACCCAGCCGGCAAACCGGTATTGATCAAGCCCACCCTCATCGAGCGCGCCACCACCGCCCCGCCGACCGCCGTTCCTCCCAAAGCGCAGCCTTAAGGTCGCTGATCGCCGGTACGGGAAGGCTGGACCTCGGCTAAGGTCGGAACGTTGGCCGAGGAGCTTGCGGGGTTGGGCGCTCACGCGGATTAATGTCACGCACGGGACGAGACTGGGCTCTGCGATTTTCAAGATCAGCGCTCCCCACATGACTCCCTACATGATCTCTTGGGCCCTAATTCTTGCTCATCGTGAGCGCGTCACTTGGTCCGAAAAATGCAGTTTCACTAGGGAATATGGTCACGCAATCTCATTGTTGATCATGGACTTCTTCTAATCTGTCGGTCGTAGGTTCGAGTCCTACCGGGGCGCAAAACCTGGCTCTGACTAGACTCCACCGACGTCGTCGTTGCGCGGTGTCACACTCCAGCAAGCGAATGACCCTCAGCGGCTGCGGCCTTGGACGCCACCGTGAAAAGGTCATACCGGTCTGGCGTCCTATTACACCGAGCGGGGTGAGACGCCGGGGGGTGGATCGGTTCCGGCTTGGGCGGGATCGACGGGCAAACGAGATCACCCAGAAACGCCGCAGTCCTCTGCTGGAATTTCGCCCGGTATTTCTGGGCGCCGATCCCATGGATGATCAAGGAGGCTGGCCGGGCTTTCTGGACGCAATGGGCTGGGACGTGGAGCTGGTCGCGCATGCACCGGCGACGGCAGCCTGCGGGTCGGCGTCGACCGCCACAGTCCGGAACGCACGCCGCACATTCGCCGCGTCGAGCTCGGTGTAGCACCGATTGGCGAACACCAGATCGTTGTCCACCCACTGCTCACCGATCCCGAATCCGCTGGGCGAGCTGGCGGCGGCGATGCTCGCGAAAGCGCGTTGATGCAGAGCGCCGGCCGCTGTAAGGTTCGGCGCCACGTTTAGTGCACGATCATGAGCCTTCGTCCGCTAAATCGATTGATGCAAAATCGACACCAGCTTCGCATGTGTGTCCGTGCTCACCTGCCCGCTCTCCGCTGTCAGCCAGCGATCGACCTCATCAGCCGCCGGTTCCGCCAGCCGGCGAGACCCAGAGCCGGCAACACATGCCGCTGGCCTAAGGTCGCTGACTATCGAGTTCGTTTTCGGTCAGCGCTGCCCCAGACACGTTCTGCCGCGTCGGAGAAGTCGGTCATGGCTCGCGCAACGGCTGCTCGACGGTTTCTTGGGATCTGATCAACGACGCGGCGGAGGTCGCGTCGACGTCGTTCGGTGACGGTACGCACAGTACGCCGCCCCGAGTTGGTCAGGGTGAGGGAAATCTCCCGACGATCGGCGGTCGGAATGCTGCGCTGCACCAGGCCGGCGTCGATGAGCCGGTCGACCATCCGGGTTGCTGTGGACGGCGCGACATCAAGAGCGGCCGCGAGCCCGCGCAGGTTCGTCTGGCCTGCCTCGAGTACGACGAGCATCCGAAACTGCGGCAGAGTGACACCGCCGACGCCGGCAATCGATCTCGCCGCGAGCGCCACCAAGGCTCGTGAGGACTGCAAGACGGCATCGACCAGATCCTCCGTTGCCTGATCATCGGACACGGTCACAGCATTTTGGCGACGCGACTGGCCGGCTTCACGCATCCGATGCGACACGAGACCCTCCTTGTCCGCCGACCATAGCAGATGTTTGCATCAGCTAACTATTGCATTGCAGTACCTAACTGTTGCATTATGCAAGAGTCAGCATTACAGACGCGAGAAGGCAGCGTGACACCGCATCGGTTCGGCAAGGTGGGGCGATTCCTGCTTCGGCTACCTACGCACCTCTATGACTGGCACATCGGCTGGTTGTTCGACAGTCGGCTTCTGCGCCTGACGCACGTCGGGCGCAGCTCCGGGCGCCATTACCAGACCGTGCTCGAGGTCGTCGGCACTGACCCGGCAACCGGCGAGGTCATCGTCATGTCAGGCTTCGGACGCTCCGCCGACTGGTTTCGAAATCTCCAGGCTGCACCTGCGGAAGAGATCGCTATCAGCCGCCGCTGCTTCCGGCCGCAACACCGGATCCTCGATGAGACCGAGGCGGCCGCTGTGCTCGCTGACTACGAGCGACGGAACCGGCTCATCACTCCGATCATCCGGCGCGGCCTCGGCTGGCTGGTCGGATGGTCCTACGACGGCAGCGACGCTGCCCGGGCTCGCCTCGTCCATCAACTGCCGATGGTCGGGTTCCGACCGCTGCACGGCACGGACTAGCCGTGCATGCGCTGATCTGCTTAAGCCGAGGAGGCAAGGATGAAGGTTCTGATCGTGGGTGCGGGAATTGCCGGTCCGACGCTCGCGTACTGGCTGCTTCAGGCCGGGCACGAGCCGACGCTGGTCGAGCGGGCGCCTGAGCTCCCCCGCGGTGGCTACCTGGTCGATTTCTGGGGCGCCGGGTTCGACGTGGCCGAGCGGATGGGCATCGTCCCTGAACTGAGGCGCCGCGGGTACGTGTTTACGGAGGCGCGCGCGGTCGACCGCGATGGACACCGCATCGCGTCTTTCGAGCCGTCCGCGGTCATGGGATCGACCCAGCGGTACCTCAGCATCGCCCGCTCCGACCTGGCGGCGGTCATCTACGGCGCACTCCAGGACCGGGTCGAGCTGATCCTGGACGACACCGTTTCCGCGCTCGACGACGACGGGGAACGCGTCCGCGTGAGGTTCGAAAGCGGCGGCACCCGCGACTTCGATTTGGTGGTCGGTGCAGACGGGCTGCACTCACAGGTGCGCCGGCTGGCCTTCGGCCCGGACGAGGCAGTTCGAGAAGTACCTGGACATCGTGGTCTCGGCGTTCGACGTCGAGGGCTACCGCCCGCGCGATGAGCTCATCGCCATGATGCATGCCGAGGTGGGCTTCCAGGCGGTCCGGCTCTCGCTTCGCGACGACGTCACAATGTTCCTGCTCACGGTTCGACACGACGCCCATGTGCCGACCGATGATCTGGCCGAGCAACAAGCCCTCCTGCGGGCCAGACTTGCCGATGCAGGTTGGGAGACGCCGGCGATTCTGGATCTGATGCCGCAGGCGAGGACGTTCTACTTCGACTCGGTGAGCCAGATCCGGATGCCCTCGTGGACACGCGGGCGCGTGGCATTGGTGGGCGATGCGGCGGCGTGCCCGTCACTGCTGGCCGGGCAGGGGTCCGCGCTGGCGATGGTGGAGGCCTACGTACTGGCCGCGGAACTGACCCGGTCGAACGATCACGTCGAGGCCTTCGCTCGCTACCAGGAGCGGCTCGGGGATTTCCTGCGCTCCAAGCAGGATGCCGCGGTGGGCCTGGGTACGGCGTTCGCGCCGAAGAATAGGCTCCAGCTTCTCGTACGGAACACGGTGATGAGGTTGATGGGACTGCCAAAGGTTGCAGATCTGGCCATGGGCAAGAGCTTCCATGATGCCGTCGAGCTACCGGCGTTCGCGACCGCTTGAGCCAGCCAGCCTCAGCCCATGGTCCGACCCCGGTTCGCCAAGCTCCCCAGTCCCAGCATCAACGGAGCAACATCTGGCGGATGCCATGGGCGGTTTTATGCGGGGCGGCGACGGGTAGGAAAGAGACTCTCGACCAGAGCGACCCACCTGCGCGGGAGGAGCCGGGCGTGACGGAGCCCATGTTCCAGGCGACCGAGCCGCAAACCGACGGCGCTGCCAGGCTGCCCTTGCTCCTGGTCTTCGACGTGAACGAAACGCTCTCCGACATGGCCCCGCTAGTGGCGCGGTTCGAGGAGGTCGGCGCGCCTGGTCGGCTCGCCGGCCTTTGGTTCGCCGGGTTGCTTCGAGATGGCTTCGCGCTCACCGTCGGCGGCGAGAACCCGTCGTTCGCGAGGCTGGCCGCCGAAGGTTTGCGCATGCAGCTATCCGGCGCCTCGATCGACCGCGACGTCGAGGAAGCTGTCGACCACGTCATGGCGGGGTTCTCCGGACTGCATGTCCACCCCGACGTGCCGGAAGGCGTCCGTCGACTCGCCGATCTGGGCATACGTCTGGTCACGCTTACCAACGGCTCGACGACCATCGCTAAACGCCTGCTGTCGGAGGCC
>CAWJUB010000001.1:0-230865 GCA_963845915.1 uncultured Actinomycetota bacterium | reverse complement strand
ATGTGCCGGAACGCTGCGTAGTGCTGAAAGACGAAGCCGACGTTGCGTTTCTGCGCCGGCAGGTCGGTGGCGTCGGTCCCTTCGATCTCCACCGTGCCGGTATCGGACAGTTCCAGCCCGGCGATGATTCGCAGCAGCGTTGATTTGCCGCCGCCGCTCGGCCCGAGCAGCGCGGTCAGCTGGCCGGTCGGGATGTCGAGGTCAATGTCGGACAGTGCGACAAAGTCGCCGAAACGCTTACCGACTCCGTTGATCTTGATGCTCATTGTGGGTTCTCCTTGGGACGCAAGCTGGTCACGACCACGAGCGCGAGCACGGCTATCAGGGCCAAGATCAAGGCCGCGGTGTAGGCGGTAATGGTGTTCTCCGGACCGAACTGCTGGTAGCGCTCCTCGACCAGCAACGTTGCGGTCTGGGTACGCATCGCCACACGCCGGAAACAATGTTGACGGCGCCGAACTCGCCCAGTGAACGGGCCAGGCTGAGTACCACGCCGTACAGCAGTGCCCACTTGATCGCCGGCAGTGTGATGCTCAGGAAGGCTTGTAGGGGTGAGGCTCCGATTCTCCGCGCGGCCTGTTCGGCGTCCGTGCCGATCTCGGTCAGCACCGGCACGAGTTCCCGGATCACCAGCGGCAGGCTGACGAAGGCTGTGGCCATGATGATGCCGGGCGGTGCGTAGATGACCTGTAGTCCGCCGATTCGAGGGCGCCGCCGATCCAGCCCGTACGTCCGCTGTAGACCAGCAGCAGCGCCAGACCGACGACGATCGGTGACACCGAGAGCGGTACGTCGATCATCGCCGACAAGGCTCGGCGCCCTGGGAACGTGTATCGCACGAGAAGTAACGAGATGACGATCCCGAACGCGGTGTTGATCATTACCGCCCAGAAGGCGACCGAGAGAGTCAACTTGAACGCGAAGATCACCTCGGGCTGCTGCAGGGCGTCCAATACCGGGGCCAGACCCCGCGAGAACGTCGCCTTTGCCACCAGCGTCACCGGCCAGATCACCAGGAAGAACAGGTACGCGATCACGATCACCCGCAGCACCCATCGGAATGGCGACCTGCTCCGTACGGTGACGACCTTCCCGCGCGCCGGCCGGGTGGGCGCGGCCGGCGTGGTTAACGAGTCAGCCATGCCGTGCCACGCTTCGGGAGATGATATCCAGCACAACGATGACCACGAGCGCCACGACGAGCAGGATGGACGCGACCGCGGCCGCCTCGGTGAGTTTGTCACCCTCGACGTAGGACAGGATCCGGACCGAAGCGACCTCGGTCGAGTAAGGCAGGTTGCCCGACAGCAGGACGAGCGAACCGTACTCGCTGATGCCGCGGGCGAAACTCAGCGCGGCCCCCGAGGTGATCGCCGGAGCGAGCGCGGGCAGGATGATCGTCCGGAAGGTCGTGAGGCGGCTCGCCCCTAGCGAAGCAGCCGCCTCCTCAACCTCGGGCTCCAGCTCGATCAGGACCGGCTGGACTGTTCGCACCACGAACGGCAGGGTGACAAACAAGAACGCGAGGAAGACTGCGACCCGGGTGTTGGCCCAGTCGACGCCCAACGGACTGGACGGGCCGTACAAGCTGAGCAGCACCAACCCGGCCACGATGGTCGGCAACGCGAACGGGATGTCGATGACCACCTCCAGGAATTGCTTGCCCCAGAACCGGTCGCGGACCAGCACCCAGGCGATCGCCGTGCCCATCACGATGTTGACTAACGTGACCAGCAGGGCCTGGCTAACGGTCAGGCGCAGCGCTGCCGCCGTCTGCGCGCTGGTGAGCGCCTCCCAGTAGGCCTGCCACCCGCCCTCAGACGCCTGGACGAGAACGGCCAATAGCGGGATGAGGACGAGCAGGCTGAACCACACCATGGTGATGCCTAGGCCGAGCCCGGCGACCGGCGTCAGGTCGGTAGCACGGCGGCGCCGCCTCCGCCCACTGGGGGCTGGAGGCGGCGCGTCGTCGGGCCGTTCGATCAGTGGCGTGACGGCGGAAGAGGTCATTGCGACTTGCCGGTCGCCTTCTGGATCTGGGGCACGATGCCGGTGTTCTCTTCGAAGAACTTGGCGTTGACCGCGTCCCATCCGCCGAGTTCGGCGATTGTGAACAGCTTGCTCGGTACCGGGAACGGCTTCGCCGGATCGTTGGCACCCTCGACAGTGCCGACGGGGGTGTCCTTGACCACGGGCCGGAAGCCCTTCTTGACGAACTCCTCCTGACCGGCGGTGTTTAGTACGAAGTCGAGGTACGCCTTGGCCTTCGGATCCGCGTCCTTCAGCACTGCCCCGGGGTTCTCGATCTTCAACGTCGCGTTGGGAACGATGTAGTCGAAGTCCTCACCCGACTGCCGAGCCAGGATGGCCTCGTTCTCGTACGAGATCAGCACGTTGCCCGAGCCCTCGAGGAAGGCATTCGTGGCATCGCGGCCGCTGCCCGGCAGAGCAACCACATTGTTGAAGAGCTTGGTCAGATACGCCTTCGCATCCGCCTCGCTGCCCCCACTCGCGATCACCTGCTGGTAGGCCGCCAAGATGTTCCACCGGGCCGAACCGGACGAGGCCGGGTTCGGCGTGATGAGCTTCACTCCCGGCTTGACCAGATCGTCCCAGCCCTTGATGTTCTGCGGATTGCCCTTCGGCACCACGATCACGACCACCGAGTCCGACACGATGCCCTTCGTCGGACCGTCCTTCCAAGTCGTATCGACCAGCCCGGCCTTTACGAGGCGGGTCACGTCACCCTCCAACGAGAAGTTCACGTAGTCAGCCTTCAAACCGTTCGCTACCGCTCGGCTCTGATCGCCGGAAGCACCGTACGACTCCTCCCAGACCACACCCTTACCCTCCGGCGTCTCCGCGAACTTCTTCTGGATCGCATTGTTGGCCTCCTTCGGCACGGCGAAGCCGACCAGATGAAGGGTCGTTGTGCCCGAGGCGTCCGACGCGGGTTGCGCCGCTCCCCCTACACAACCTGACAGCGTCGCAGTCAGACCCAGGGCGATAGCGCCCGCTGCGGCTTGAAGCACTCGGCGTCGCGTGGTGATTGACATGTATCGAATCCTGATTCCTGATATGGGGAAATCTTCCCTATTCCTAGTAGGACAACAGAGAATGTATAGAAGTTTGGGTGTGTCCAATCCAGCGTTCAGAATTTGAGATCGGTGACGCGCCGGGCAGCCGAACTTTGTACGACCGCGGCTCAGACCTGCGGATCAACGAGTCGAGGTTTGTCGAGGCTGAGGCAGCGCAAGCGAGACGTTGTTGCATGCTTCGCAAATCTCCGGAGGGATCACACCGAGTCGCATCAAACCGGCGAAGATCCGGCAGCCGATACAAAACGCGAAGATCGACTCCAGACCCGCGGCCACGATCATGAGCCCGAGCAAGGCCTGGGTCGCCATCGGAAACCCGAGAGCCAAGACGCCCACGGCGGCAGTCGTCACGACCGACCCAATCCCCTGCGCAAAACGCTTCGGCGGACCAGGCACCAGCTTGGGCATGCCGAGGCGCGGCGCGACCAGCCTGGTGGCCACCTGGCCGAGCGGGCTCAGTCGGGGACCTGTGAGCACCCGCGCGACAAACCCCAGTGCAATCGGCACCGTGAGCCAGAGCCATCGGTCGCTGAGAGTGAGACTCAGCACCAAAGTGACCGAACACAACAGCAAGACACCGCCGGCGACAGTGCGAGCCGCCTTCTCGTTGACCGGATTCGGGAACCCGATGATCTTCCGTCCAGCATCATCTGATGCGTCGACGCCGACCGACATTGTCTGCCTTCCCTGTAGGAATAGTGGCACGATATCGCTCACCGCCGACTCCTTGCCGGTGGTGTCGTATGCGAAGACGATCACCGGGCTCGCCGTTACGCGAGACTTCGTTCTTGGCTTTCACCGCGGCAAGGTAGCCGCTGAGATGAGCGACCACGTCACGTGCGTCGGCCTCGATGCCGTGGATGAAAGTGGACTTACGCCGGCGTAGGACCGGCAGCCCTAGTGCGTACATTCCAGGGCTGTCGACCATGCCACCGTCATGGCGCAGTTTGCCCTTCGGGTCGACCACAGGGACATCGAGCCAGCCGTAGTCGGGCCGAAAACCGGTGGCCCAGATGACCGTGGAGATCTCGCCGCTGTGCAGGTCGAGCTGCCACCGCGCGGCTGCAGGGACCCGCGTCGGTGCGCTCCGCGCGGGCGGCTCGACGATGTCCTCGGAGTCGTTGCCGCGGGCCCAATCATCGAAGGAGTTCAGGAGTCGCTCGAGCTTGAGGTCGGCGAGCGAGAACATGTTGCGCAGCCCACCGGAGAACAGGGCGCGGCCGTCCCGCACGGTCGCCCACCGGCCGACCATCTCGACACCCAGGTCAGCGAGGGCGTTGAGGTCTAGCGTTGTGCGTTCGGAGGTGCCGACCAGTTGGGGTGAGGGCAGCCGCCGGGCCCGCGTCAGGTCGTCGACCTGGTCGTACCGCTCGTCCCAAAGTCCCGACTGTTCCATCCACCACAGCACGTCCCGTCCGCGATAAGTACGCGGCAGCCGGACGTGCTCGCCGACCGAGAGTGTCACCGGCCGGCCCGATCGCACCAGCTCAGCGGCTAGTTGCACGCCCGTCGCTGACGCTCCTACCACCAGGACTCCGCCGGCGGGAAGTTGATCAGGATTGCGGTAGTCGAAGGGCGTTAGTTGAGCGACCGATGCCGGCACCGCCTCCCCGAACGGAGGCACCGCCGGCCGATTGCATGCGCCGCTCGCAACGATCACCGACCGGCATCGGATCTCGCCGCCGCTGGTGCTCACGAGGTAGCCGGCGTCGGTCTGTCGCACCGAGGTCACGTTGGTTCCCGTACGGATCGGAGCGTGCGAGGCGATGGCGAAGCGATCGATGAAGTCGATCACTTCGTCCATCGTCATGTAGCCGTCGGGGTCCGGGCCGTCGTAGCGATGGCCGGGCAGGCGGCTCAGCCAGTTGGGCGTGAGCAGCCGTAGTGAGTCCCACCGCTCGCGTCGCCAGGAGTTCGCGACCTCCCCGCGTTCGAGGACGACGTGGTCGATCGACCGCGCGGTGAGGTTGTGGCTCGCGGCGAGTCCAGCGTGTCCCGCGCCGATGACGACTGTGGTGACGCGGTCGATGACTCGTCTCTCCTAATCAAGCAAAGGGGACGACCCCCTTGGACCCCCGCAAGCTAATCAAGCAAGGGGAGGCTCAGGAGCTCAGGAGCTCAGGAGGCGACGTCGACGGTGACGTTCGTGGGGTTCGTCAGCGCATCGAATACGGCCGAGCGCTTTTGCGACTGGGCCACGAGTGCTTCGATTTCCTGCTTGGAGGCGTCCGCGTCGATGGTGAAGGTCACCTTGATGTCGTTGAAACCGTTGCGGACATCCGGGTCGGCGCCGAGGATCCCGCGGATGTCGTGGTCACCCTCGACTGTCGCCTCGACCGAGCGCAACTGGATGCCGCGGTTCTGCGCGACCGACGCCACGCCGGCGGTGAGGCAGCCCGCCAGGCCGACGAGGAGGTACTCGATCGGCGTGATGGCGCTGTCGTCGGCGGCGAAGACCTCGGGATGGTCGGCGTCGAAGACCGATTCGGTCTTGTGCTGCTGCTCTTGGCCGAGACCGAAGAAGTTCTGAATCTTCGTCGTGCTGTGGACGCCGTACTGCCACTTCGAGGATGCTCGCCAGGTGAACTGCGCAGCCTCCGGCGCGCCTTTCAGCACCTCGCGCGCGTCGAGCAACGCCTGAACGTTGACTCCGTTCCCCGCCGCCTTGTCGTTGTCAACAACCGTCATGTTCAGTTGCCCTTCCCTTTTCCAGATACCCCATCGGGATAGTTGACAATACACCGGCTACGCTCCCCCTCATGGCACTGTCCAGGCTCGCCGCTGGGTCGGTCGGCAGTGTCGAAACGCAGTACCTCGACCTGCCGCGACCGGTGACGCTGGATTGCGGACGCGAACTGCACCCGGTCCGGGTGGCGTACGAGACCTACGGGACCCTCTCCCTCGCGCGTGACAATGTCATCCTCGTCTGCCACGCGCTCAGCGGCGACGCCCATGCGGCCGGGGTCGCGCTGATTCCGCCCGTCGAAAGCACCCGTGACGGATTCGCGGCCGAAGACCGCGACGGCGTACGCGCCAAAGGGCTCGGCTGGTGGGACGGGATGATCGGCCCCGGCAAGGCCTTCGACACGAGGAGGTTCTTCGTCGTCTCGACCAACCTGCTCGGCGGCTGTCGCGGGACGACGGGACCGTCATCGATCGATCCGGCGAGTGGCCGTCCCTATGGTTCGGACTTCCCGGTGATCACCGTCGCGGACATGGTGCGCACGGAGCGCGCCTTCCTGGACGCCCTCGGCATTGAGCGACTCGCGGCGGTGGCCGGCGGCTCCCTCGGGGGGATGCAAGCACTGGAGTGGGCGATCCTGTACCCGGACCAGGTCGACGCCATCGTGCCGATCGCCAGCACGCACGCTCTTCAGCCCCAGGGCATGGCCTGGAACGCGATCGCCCGAGAGTCGATCCTGCGCGATCCCGGCTGGCAGCACGGCCACTACTACGCCACCGGGCGGACCGCAGACGCCGGGATGGGCGTGGCACGGATGGTCGGCCACGTCACGTATCTGTCCGGCGCCGGCGCTCGCCGACAAGTTCGGCCGGCAGCTCCAGGCCGGCGACGACATCCGGTTCACGATCACCGAACCGGAGTTCGAAGTCGAGAGCTACCTGCGCCACCAGGCCGACTCTTTCGTCAAGCGCTTCGACGCCAACACCTACCTGTACACCTCGCGCGCATTGACCTACTTCGATCTCGCTCGGCAGTACGGCGGCGGATCGCTCGCCCGGGCCCTCGAAACCGTCTCGGCCCGTACGCTGCTGATCGCGTTCAGCTCTGACTGGCTATATCCACCCTCGGCGTCCCAGGAGATCCACGATGCACTGCTCGCCCTCGACAAGCCGGTCGAGTTGCACGTGATCGAGGCGCCGTACGGCCACGACTGCTTCCTGCTCGAGGAGGCACGGCAGACGCCGATCATCCGCCGTTTCCTGGCCGATAAAGGAGACGTAGTGAGCACCGAGCGTCGGGTAGCGAGGGGCCCGATCCTGCCTGGACGACCAAGCAAGGCACCGCTGGCCATTGAGATCGGAGCCAGTCGGTGGTGCCGAGCGCGTGGAGGAAGGCAGGATCTTCCGGCCCCGAGCGGGCGCGAGGTGCAGGCACAATGAGACGTGTCGAGCAGGATCATGGGTTCGGATTCGAAACCCGGCAACTGCACGCTGGACAACGACCAGAGCCGAACACGGGCGCCCGGGCGGTGCCGATCTTCCAGACGACGAGCTACGTCTTCGAGGACCCGGAATCAGCGGCGGCGTACTTCAATCTGCAGGAGTACGGGAACACGTACTCGCGGATCATGAACCCGACCGTCGCGGTCTTCGAGGAACGTGTCGCGAATCTCGAGGGCGGCTCTGGTGCGGTGGCGTTCGCAAGCGGGATCGCGGCACAGGCCGCCGCGCTCTTCACGCTGCTGCAGCCGGGTGATCACGTTGTCTCGTCCGCCGCGCTCTACGGCGGGACGGTGAATCAGTTCAAGCACCTGCTGCGCAAGATGAGCGTCGAGCTGACCTGGGTCGATCCCGACGACCTGGACGCTTGGCGCCAGGCGATCCGCCCTAACACCAAGGCCTTTTTCGGCGAGACCATCGGCAACCCCGGCGGGAACGTCCTGGACATCGAGGCCGTCGCGTCTCTTGCGCATGAGCACGACCTCCCGCTGATCGTCGACAACACCTTCGCAACGCCGTACCTGTGCCGGCCGATCGAATGGGGCGCCGACATCGTGATCCACTCGGCGACCAAGTTCATCGGCGGTCACGGCACGAGCATCGGCGGTGTCGTCGTGGAGGCGGGCACGTTCAATTGGTCGAACGGGCGGTTCCCCGTCGTGGCGGATCCGTCGCCGGCGTACCACGGTCTGCAGTTTCACGAGACGTTCGGGACGTACGGCTATCTCATGAAGCTGCGGGCCGAAACGCTACGCGATCTCGGCGGGACGCTCGCGCCGCTCAACGCGTTCCTCTTCCTGCAAGGGCTGGAGACTCTGTCGCTGCGAATGGAACGCCACGTCGCCAACGCGCGACTGGTGGCGGAGTTCCTGGAGGCGCACGAACTCGCCAGCAACGTCACCTATCCCGGCCTGCCGGGCAGCAAGTATCGGCCGCTAGTCGACAAGTACCTCCCCCGCGGTGCCGGCGCGGTGTTCTCGTTCGACTGCGCCGGTGGAGCGCGAAGGCGGGCAAGACCTCATCCGCACGGTGACGCTGTGGTCTCATCTGGCCAACGTCGGCGACGCGAAGAGCCTCATCATTCACCCCGCCAGCACGACCCACCGCCAGCTGAGCGACGACGAACTCCGAGCGGCTGGTGTCGCCCCCGGAACGGTGCGGCTGTCGGTCGGTCTCGAGTCCGTCGAAGATCTGATCTGGGATCTCGAGCAGGGGTTCGCCGCCCTGGCCGCGTCGACAGAGAAAGGAGCTGTGGCCCGATGATCGATCTCGCGTCATACCAGGACCCGTTGACGATCCAGCGGGTGCTCTACGCTTCGCAAACGATCGCAATCGTCGGCCTGTCCAAGAAAGAGCTACGCGCCAGCTACTTCGTCGGCTACTACCTCAAACGGCACGGCTATCACGTGATCCCGGTGAACCCCCGGGAAACGAAGATCCTCGACGAAACGAGCTATCCGAGCCTGTCGGAGGTTCCTGAGCCGGTAGACATCGTGGACGTGTTCCGCGCACCGGAGGCGCTGCCGGGAATCGCGCGAGAAGCGGTGGCGATCGGTGCCTCGGCCCTGTGGTGCCAGTTCGGCGTGGTCAACGAGGAGGCCGCCCGGATTGCGACCGACGGTGGCCTTCCCGTGATCATGGACCGTTGCCTCAAGGTCGAGCACGCCCGCTATATCGGCCGGATGCACTGGCTCGGTTTCAACACCCAGCGCATTACCGCCGTACGTGGCGGCCTCCAATAGCGAATAGCGCCAAGCTCAGGGACTGGCTGGAACCTGCCGTCCGGTCGCTGGACGGTTCTGCGGCAACTGGCTACATGGCGGCTTCGGTGGGCTCTCAGGGTCGGCGTGAAGGCTGCAGCTGCCAGACTCAAGCATGGGACTCACTGGCGATGGGCACGTCCACAGCGAGTGGTCGTTCGACGTGGGACTCGGCGATCCACACTCAAATGCCGCGGGTCGGATGGACTCGATGTGTCGCCGAGCGGTGCAGATCGGTCTGCCGGCACTCGCCTTCACCGAACATCTCGACATCACCAGCTGGGCCATCGAGCCTGAGGACTTGCCGGACCGTCTGCGTCCGCTAGTCGGCGAGAACGGGGTGCTAACCCCGCCGCTGCTGGACGCCGACGGCTACCTCGACAGTCTCGAGCGCTGCCGACGCGAATTCCCCGAGCTGCGCATCCTCACCGGGGTCGAGTTCGGGCAGCCGCACCTGGACGAGGCACGCGCACGCCAGGTCATCGACCTGGACTCGCTGGACCGGGTGAACGGCTCGCTGCACACCATCCCTACCACCGACGAGCCGGGCTCGATTCGATCCGAGCCCTACACCCTCTACCGCTTGTGGTCTGTCGACGACGTCGTCCGCAGCTACCTTGCCGAGATGATGCGCATGATCGCCGCCGGAGGGACCTTTGCGGTGGTCAGCCACATCGAGTACGCGGTCAGGTACTGGCCGACAGAGCAGGAAGGGCCGTTCGATCCGAAGCGGTTCGAGGACGAGTTCCGACAGGCCATGCGGGCGATCGCCGGCACCGGCAGGGCGCTCGAGCTCAACATCGGCGGACCGATCCGACCATGGATTCCGCAGTGGTGGCGCGAAGAAGGCGGCCATGCGATCACGATCGCCAGCGACGCACACACCACCGGACTGGCTCGCAGGCAACTTCTACGAAGCCATGGCCATGGCCGAGCACTTCGGCTTCCACTCCGGCCGCCGTCCCCAAGACTTTTGGACTCGCTGACAGCTCGGCAGCCCGCTGGTGAAGGGCTAGCTAGTCTCGCAATTCACGACCGATCGGACCTGTCAGACCTGGCAACCGGTACTACGGCCCGAGGCGGAGCGTGACCGAAGTTCCTGTCTTCCTTAGGCTGCCGGCAAACAAGCACCAACAGTCGCCGCCTGACCCGCGGCCGTCATCGCGTAACTCGCCCAGCTGACCGAGGCGTCCTCGCGGATCGAGATCCAGGGCGGCCGCTATCCCGACTTCCTCGAGGCCCAGACAAACCTCTGACGCCGACCGGAACACCATGGCCCAGGAAACGATCAATATCGGCCCGTCAGCGCGTGAGCATCGAGGGCGTGAACGCATGAACCGTGGCTGCAATACCCACCTCAACAAAGAGGAACAGACATGAGGACAAGGAAGATCGGATCGCTCGAGGTGTCGGCGGTCGGTCTCGGATGCATGGGTTTCAGCCATGGCTACGGTCCCGGAGTAAAACGAGGCCGAGGCGATCGACTTGATGCGGTCAGCGTTCGACCTGCGGGTGCACCTTCTACGACACGGCCCAGAGCTACGCCGCCGGTGACAACGAGCGACTCGTCGGTCGGGCCTTGGCGCCGATCCGCGATCAGGTCGTGATCGCAACCAAATTCCGGGTCGACGACTCGGCCTCGGGAGCGGAGGTGAGTCGGCAGATTATCGCCTCGACGTTACTTCGCCGTACAGCTGCGCCGATGAGCGCGGCCGACCCGTCTGATCAATCATCTGCAGCCCGCGCAACCGCATCCGCTCCCTTCGACGGATCGTTGTTGAGCCGAGTCAGCGCCCGGTCAATGTGGCAGCGCCCTGCGCCGACCGTCCCATCTCACTCATCTCGAACCCGCAGTGCCGGCTCGGTGAACGGTCCGTCGATCGTCGGCGGCTGGGAGGATCAGGCGGCTGGCATCGGTGGTGTCCGGAAGAGCTTCCCCCAGCCCTTAATCGTCAATGGCGCGTGTGTGGCGGCAATAGATCGACCACAGCAGCACCTGGTTCGCCTGAAGAACCAGCCGACCTGTTCGTTGCTCCAGCTCCGGTACGGCCCGAGCGGCTCGAAAGCCGTTCCCAGCCATGAACAGGGCCTCGTCACCGTCTCCCAGGTGTCTGCTGACCCAGTCGGTGATGCCCTCAGTATGAATTCTGCTCGGGTCGCGCGACAGGCCGGTCGCCTTCAGCAGAGTGACGTCGAAGCCCTGGTCGCGGAAGTAGTCGACACCCATCCGATCGATCTCGTCGTCGAACCACGGCGGATGGACCAGGACGAGTCGGTTGGCTCCGCATGCTCGCAGCGCGTCGGCCGCTGCACCGGCACTGCCGACAACGGGTACTCCGCACTTAGTGGCGAGTCGCTCGATCAGTTCAGCTTCGGACCGGACTCCGAGGACGTAGCCAGTAGTAGTAGACGCATGGGCCACGACATCGACGGAGCCGTCGCCGAAGCACGCTGCGTCGCCGTCCACTGCTTCCGGCCGTGTCAGTGCCCGTAGAGCGGTTGGCGCGCCTGTCGACTCTGTTCCGGCCGCATTCTCCGGTGAACGGATACGCGCCACAGTTACCGTCACTCGACCCTGGCTCATCTCGGGGATCTCGATCTCGGGCCCGGCGGCAGCATGTGGAGTCAGCACCCCTACCTTGAGCCGGCGCTGGTTGGCACTGATCATCAGTCGCTCAGCTGCTCGACGAGACCCATGTCGTCGCGGCACGCCCAGTGCTCCACGATCACCCCGTCGGCGACCCGCCAGATGTGGATGAACGTCCATGCGGCGGCACGGCCGGAAGGGCTAACCGGCGCGAGCAACGGCATTGTGGATGCGCGGTGCGTGCCGTGCAGCGTGAGGTGCTGCGCCACCAGTCTCCGTCGCCGATCAGGTGGTGTTGCTGAACGGAGAGCGGCCCGAGATCGTCGTCGATGGTGCGAAGGATGCGCTTGAGGCCCTCGCGTCCTTGAGGTCCCGCTGCATGATTCACCAGATCCTCTGCGACCAGGTCGTCGAGCACCGTTGGGTCGCCGCGCCTGCTGCCGTCGATGCATTTCCTCGACGACCTCTTTCGCGGTGGGCTCATTCATGTCACAAGACGCTCATCGATGACTGGGCAGGTGAGCTGGTCTGCCTCACTTGCTCTGACCCATCAGGTCGGCACGCGTCATTCCTTCGGGGTGCCCAGGTGGCCACTGGACTAGCTCGATGCGGTATCCGTCTGGATCAGTGAGCCAGGCCGTCCAGAACTCTCCGGACTCGTCGGGCGAGCTCGGGGGTTCGGCCCCAAAGCCTTCACCAGCGAGTCGAGCGACTCTCTCCTGAACGGCATCCACACTGATCACGAAGTGGTTGAGCCCGCCCGGGTCTATGTAACGTCGCGCTGGATCGAGCACAAGCTCGAGGCTCACGAACTCATCACCGGGAAGCTTGAGCATTGTCAGGCTACCGAACTCGGTGGCAGGGACCTCGCCCAGCACTTCGTAGCCGAGGGCGGTGTAGAACGCGATCGAGCTCTCCAAGTTCGCGACCCGTAGGCCAACATGCAGGGTTCTCACGATGGTCTCTCCCTAACCTCTCCATGGCTGCGGTCCACGCTGTCTCCACATAGGACTTCCGACGATCATGAGACTCATCGGAGTTCGATCTCTGCTCGAATGCGACGAAGCCCTCACAAATGCTCGCAGCCCTCGACTGCCGACCAGACGACCGTGGTTCCCGAGCCTCCTCCGCTGCGGCACTCGACCAAGCTCGCCGGTGCCCGTCGGAGGCTCCGCTTGCGGTTCATTGGCCGGGTGCGAGTGGTGTGAGCGAATGTGACAATGTCAATACGTTCGCCGACGTCGCAGCCTGGATCCAGGAGCTGCAGGAGCGAGCGTCCTCACTAGAACGGAAGCACGCCCGCGCCATAGCGACGTGATCTTTCGGGAAAAGTCCACAGGAGAAGGGCAGTCAGATGTCAACCACTGAACCGATTGAGTCGGAGACGATCACCGTTACGTCCAGCGCTCGCATCTACCTTGAGGCGCTCGAGTCGTACGGCCTGCTCGAAGGCGAGCCGGGTCAGCAACAACTCTCAGACAGCGTCCGAGACGTGCTGCATGGCCTCCATCACGTGTTGGGCGGTGGAACAGTGTCCGTCGAGGTCCAGTCTGACGGCACCTCCTCGATCGTCGACGAATTGAACACTGCGATGCAGAACGCCGCAGCGGACGGGAGACTTGCGGCGCGCTCCGCGAGGCCGGTATGCATTGCCTGTAGCCATAACCGATATCGCGTTCAGCCGTGAGTAGCGTCGAGGTGATGCGCCGCGCGTTCGGTCGCCTCGCCGCTCTTCGTCTCGACATCAAGGTCGACCGGCTCGTAGTGCGCGCGCTGAGAGCCGCTGCACCGGAAACGCGCCGGCTGCTGGTCCAGGCCGGGTTGGATGCCGGCCTCCGCCGCGAGGACGCAATCAACCGTGCCGCCACGTGCTTCTTCGCGTCCTCGACTTTCAACCTCTCCGACGACCTGTCCGACGATGACTGCGACTACCTCCCCTCGGCGCCAGCGCAGGCAGTCGTGCTGATTCTCCATTCCCTGTTCGTCGCCGGCCTTCGTGATCTCCACTTGCCCCCGGATGTCGAGGAGCAAGTGCTCCAAGACCTGGTCGCCGCGGAGGAGGCGCAGGTGCTCGAGACGATCTCGACGTCGTGGGACGCGACGCGGCTCCGCATCGTCACAGACGGAATCGCCGGCTCTCAATGGTCGGCGTACCTACGCGTCATGTGGGCTGGCACGCGGATGGAGCAATTATCGTCCGACGTCGCCCGGAACTTCGGCAGAGTGGCCCTGCTCGCCGGTGACATCACGACGGCCGATCCTCGCTACAACACCCTGCCACGGGCAGACCGGCGGTCGGTACTTAGGGACGCTTTGACCAGCCTCCATGCCCTCGAGTCGGTCGACACCCAGATCACCCAGTCCGTCGTCGCGGAGTGCGGGCCTGTTCTCGCGGAGGAGTTCGCCGATCTGTCAATGTCCAGCACCGCATCGACCAGGGAGCTCGCACCCTAGAGCACCCATAGGCAGCGGGTCGAGGAGCTCACGCTCGTTCGACCCGCACTCGTGGATCAGCACCAGCAGATCCAGCTCAGCTGGAGCGGCGTCTGGATCCGACCAAAAGCGATCAGCTGGGTAGAAGTGTTGCGCTAAACGGTCGCCTTACGGCGAGCCAGTTGTCGCCTGGAGATTAGGACTTGAAGGCGTCTTTGATCTTCTCGCCGGCCTGCTTCAGGTTGCCCTTAGCCTGGTCGGCTTGGCCCTCGGCCTGAAGATCCCGATCGCCGGTGGCGTCGCCGACGCCCTCCTTGACCTTTCCTTTCAACTCGTCAGCCTTGTTGTCAATCTTGTCGTCGGTGCCCATGCGGTCTCCTTCGAGGGTCCACTCATCTCGGGTGTGGGCGGCACCGTGCCGCATCAGCCAGCCTAGGTCCGGCTCCCCTCTCCGTTGCGAGGCCTCTGTCGATAGCTCACTGCTATAGGCACAGTTCCCGCAGTTCGCCGGCGCCGATTTGGGGGACCTGCTGCGGAACAAGCTGGCGTACCCATCGTCCTCGTCCAGGGTCGCCTCGACCAGGTCGCCCCCCGGCGAAGCGACACAGCGGTTCTGCGATGCGCTGACGGCACTGGATAGGCCGCAGTCCCGAGATCAGCAGCCATCCCGCGGTGCTGCCAGCCAGACAGATCGACCAACTCGCCGAGATTGGGACGTCATCGAAAGAGTCGCACGCCACGCAGAACGCGCCCGCAAGTGGGTCCTTCAGCGGGCGTCGTCGTGGGTCGCGTCCAGCTTCTCTTCGATGAGCTGAATGAGGTTGCCGCAGGTGTCGTCAAAGACGGCCACGACAGCGGCGCCGATGTCGGTCGGCGGCTGGGTGAATACCACGCCGTTGCCGGTCAGCCGGGCGTGCTCGGCCTCGATGTCGTCGACGGCGAATTGAGCGAGCGGGATGCCGTCTTCGACAAGAGCATCCCGATACGGCTTCACGGCGGGGTGATCTGACGGCTCCAGCAGTAGCTCCGGACCGTCAAGGGATTCAGGCGACACCACGGTGAGCCAGAAGTTGTCTCCGACGGGGACGTCCCGTCGCTTCATGAAGCCGAGCACCTCGGTGTAGAAGGCGAGGGCTGCACGCTGGTCGTCGACGAACACACTGGTCAGGGCGATCTTCATTGTTCGGTCCTCTTTCTGGTGGGCCACCGTGCCGTGATCTCAGCAAGTGGCTCGGGGCTGAAGTAGTGGAACTTGGAACGTCCGCGCCGCTCCGTCACGACAAGGCCTGCCGACTCGAGCACGCCGAGGTGCTGCGAGATCGCCTGACGAGTCAGGCTGAGGCCATGCCGCATGGTCAGTGTGGAGCAGATCTCGAACAAGGTTTGGCCGTCGCGCACTGACAGTTCGTCGAGGACGAGGCGCCTCGTCTGATCGTCGAGAGCTCGGAAGACATCGACCATGAATGCACTATAGGCAAGTGACTGCTTGCATATCAAAGTCGGCGCTGGCTTCTTATCCACGCACTTGAGGACAGTAGCCACAGGCCGCTGCAATCTTCGCTAGGTTCGGCTCATGCACGGCCGGACCGGACGTGTTGCTGACCACGAGAGCTTGACGGAGGCAAAGTGAACAGAGGCATCATTGGCGTCATTATTGGGGTGTTGGTGATCATCATCCTGGTGATTGTGATATTGCGGCTGACCTAGCCCAGGGCGTTGGAGTAACGATCTGAGTTGCGGCTCGATGGTGACCGGCTAGCGCGAACCTTGGTGGCCATAGTGGGGTCCTCCCAACCCGTGCGTGGACCTTACGGACTTGGGAAACGCCTGGCATGCCGCTAGCCGGTCGGCTTGCAGCGCGCCGCCCGCGCGCTCGACTTTTGCAACCTGAACTCCGGGTCCGGTTGAGGGCCCATTGAATCGCCGAGAGCGCGAAGCCTCACGACTGATCGCAACCCAACTGACGATCGGGTGTGGTGCGCGGATGAGGATCGAAACGCCTCGGTTGGTATTGGACCCTGTCGGTGCAGAGCACGCCGCCGATCTTTTCCTGGTGCACAGCGACCCCGACGTCGCCTACTGGTCCGATGCCTGGTCGCCGGAACAGGCGGCAGCCGCGGCCGCGAAGATGGCTCGGCAATGGCAGGCCGATCGGGTCGGGAAGTGGATCGCTCACCGACGCTCCGACGGCGCCCTCGTCGGGCGCGGTGGGCTCAGTTTGGCAATGGTCGACGGGAAGCGGCAGCTGGAACTTGGCTGGGCCCTGCTCCGCACAGCACGGAGACAGGGGTTCGCTACCGAGATCGGACGAGCCGGGCTTGATTACGCGTTCGGCGTGCTCGGCCACAACGAAGTCGTCTCCTTCACCGAAGTGCATAACCACGCCTCTCGTGCCGTCATGGAACGGCTAGGTATGACCTTCGTCAAGATCATCTACGAACGCGGCCTGATCGAGGGCCATGACGGGATCCATGACGGTGCCCCCTTCGCCCTGTACCGGCTGCGCCGTGAGGATGCAGTGCTGCCTCGCGCCGCGGACGCCCGATAGATGGTCCGCTTGCGTGCTTCACCGACTACCGGCGCGTTGCACCAAGAGCGGCATCCGACTGATCGCCTCGACAATCAGCGCCTCGCGCTTCAGAGGCTGGCGGGCAAAGAACAGCAGGTCGAGTGGATACCAAAGACCAACCCAGCCGATGACGAGGAAGACTCCGTTGCCGAGCAGGTCCTGCCAGAACGCGGGGACGTCCGGTTCGAGGAACCCGGTTGAAAGCAGCAGCCCCACGATGAACAGGATCGACCCGCTGCCCAGTGAACGAAGCCCCTGCCGCCAGGCCACCTCGATATCGCGCCGGACTCGCGCCAGCCGCGCCTCGCAGTACCGTCCGAGCGCGACGTGCAGGGTCTCGGCAGTGTCCTGCGTGATCTGCTCCGCGGGCAGCGTCAGGACGATGCGCGCCCGGCGCTGCACTCTCGACCGGCCGAGCAACTCGTTGACGATCTCGTCAGCCCCAGGCTCGATTCTGGCATCGCGCTCCAGCATCGCTTGGGGATCTACGCTCAACAGCTCGGCTGGGCGATGCAGCGCGACGACGACGTCCTCGCCTACCCGCCGCGTACGGCCGGTCGTACGGACCGCCGATTCCGCGTCATTCATGGTCGAAGGTTCTCATCCGGAGCAGCAGCAAGCCACCAAAACACCCGTCGGTGGGCGGTCCTAGCATTATCTGGGTGATCCGGACGAGGCGAGACGGTGGTTGTTGTGGTTGATGCCGACGACGTCCGACGAGTAGCGATGAGCCTTCCGTACGCAGTGGAGATTGACAGCGACGGCTTCGACTTCCGTGTTGGCAATCGTGGCTTCGTCTGGTCATACCCCGAATACATTCCGGGTCGGCGGCGGGTGATCCGCACCGACATCGCCGTCCTTTATGTAGGCGACGAGGCGGAGAAGCAGGCGCTGCTGCTGAGCGAGCCGGAGGTGTTCTTCACCACCTCCGCGTACAACTGGTCGCCGCTCGTTATGGTACGGCTGGAGGCCATCGATCTCGTGCGGCTGCGTGAGCTGGTCACGGATGCCTGGCACATGCGGGCCCCAGCCGAGCTGGAGGTCCAATATCCGCTCGCGCGGAGCGAGCACGACGGGTGACCAGTAGTCGGCCTGGCACAACTGTCAGGATTCCGAAATGGAGATCCGTGATGTCGTCGATTCGGATTGGGCCGTTGTCTGGGGATTCTTGCGGCCGATAGTCGCCGCAGGCGACACCTACTGCTGGCCGCCCGACACCAGTGAAGACGCGGCGCGAACGTGGTGGATGGGCAAACCCAGCGGGCGGGTATTAGTCGCTGTCGATGACGGCGCAGTCGTCGGAACCGCCGAGCTGCATCCGAATCAGCCTGCTGGTGGCAGTCATGTGGCCAATGCAGGCTTCATGGTGTCGCCGACGGTATCCGGCAGGGGCGTCGGACGTGCCCTGGCGCAGCGCGTCCTCGAGGTGGCGGCGGAAGATGGGTACGTGGCGATGCAGTTCAACGCTGTCGTGGAGACCAACGAGCACGCGGTCCGGCTGTGGGAGTCGCTCGGCTTCAAGATTCTCGCCACCGTCCCGGAGGCCTTCAGACATCCTGAGCGTGGATTTGTTGGGCTTCACATCATGCACCGGTTCCTGCGATAGGCCCCCACTCGGTAAGCAGGCGGCCGTTCTCGGTCGCTCGAATCGTCAGCGGCCACCTCTAGCGTGAAGCTCATGACCACCACAAGAACGACACACGTGGACCCCTGAAGAGCTCCACATGAACCCTGCGTTCACGCAGGGCGTGATCGCACCCGCTGCCAGGACGCTCTATGTCGGTGGCCAGCTCGGCACCGACAGCACCGGAAACCTGCTCGATGGCATTGAGGCGCAAACGACTCAGGCGATGCGGAACGTGCTGACTGTGCTTGCTGCCGCGGGTACCGGTCCCCAGCATGTCGTCAAACTCAACATCTATCTCGTTGATGGGGTCGACGCGCAGGTCGGATACGCGGCGTCGCGATCAGTATGGGGCGATCACCGCACGGCCATCACGGTCGTCTCCACTGCCGGACACGCACGCCCAGGTGCACTTGTAGAGATCGATGCGGTTGCGATCATCCCCGAATAGAACAAGGACGAGCCAGCCTTAAGCGGCGAACGTGGCGGCGGGGGCCAGCTCGGTCAAGAAGCCCAGCGCGGGCGGAGTTGTGCCGTCCACTGCTCACCCGATGGGGGTGAGGCGAATTGCCAGGTCGAGTACGAGACTGGCGAATCAATGACCGCTGCGCTACAACCGGCTCCATACCGCCGCCCTGTGCGCCCACCGAACGCGGCAGGCGCTGTTAACCCGGCCGCAATTCCACCGGCAAGATCAACTGGGTACAGCTCGACCTCGGCAAAGACGATCACGACCACTTCATCGACCCCGACGAACGGCTACGCATCGCCATGGCCAGGCAGTAAGCGCTGCCCGGCCGGCTCATCTCGTATTCCGTCCTCAGGGACGCACGATGCACCGGAAGCCGAGGTGGCTGGTCGAGGTGTCGGTGGTCTGGGACTGGCGAGCTGCTGGCCGATAGCGAAGACAGTAGTTCGGCGCGCACAGGTGCGAACCGCCCTTGATCACCTTCGTCGACGGCGTGCCGGCCTCGTGGCTGCGCAGACTGCGCACTCGTCGGCCGGCGTTGCGGCCCACAGCAGATGGCCGGATCGGGTGCCGCTTGGACTGCCTCGGAGGTGTCGTCAGCGGGCGTGTGACTGCTCGTGTAGTCCGTCCGACGTCCACTCCCACACATTGCCCGTGATGTCGATGAGGCCGTAGCCGTTGGGCGGGAACTTGCCGACCGGCGACGTGCGCGCGTAGCCGTCGAGCAGGTCGTTGTGCACGGGGAAGTCGCCCTGCCAGGTGTTGGCCATCATGCGTCCGCGAGGGGCGAACTCGTCGCCCCAGGCGTAGGTGGCACCTTCCAGGCCACCGCGTGCCGCGAATTCCCACTCCGCCTCGGTCGGCAGTGCCTTGCCCGCCCACTCGGCGTAGGCCACGGCGTCCGGATAGGCGACGTGTGTGACCGGATGCTGCTCCAATCCATGCAACGTGCTCCCCGGTCCCTCCGGGTGACGCCACTGCGCTCCGGGGACCCATGACCACCAGTGACGAAAGTCATCGAGGGGCACTGGGCGGTCGGGTGGCGTGAACACCAAGGAGCCGGGAACCAGCTGCCCAGGCTCAGCGGCCGGGAAGTCCGCGGGGTCGGGGGTCATCTCCGCCACCGTGATGTGGCCGGTGGCCTTGATGAACCGTCGGAACTCGGCGACCGTGACAGGATGCTCGTCCATCCAGAAGCCGCCGATCCTCGCCGTGTGGACAGGCCTCTCCTCTGGGTAGAACTCGTTTGACCCCATCAGAAAAGCGCCGCCCGGAACCCAGACCATGTTCTTCGGGTTCATACAGAGTCAATCCTGTCCCCGTCAGCTGGCCGGCGAGGCAGGATGCTCCATGGCGGGACAGGTATCCATGACGACATCCAAGCCGGCTGCGTGGGCACGTTGGGCTGCGGCTTCGTCGATCACGCCCAGCTGAAGCCAGACGGCCTCGATGCCCAGTCGATCCTTCTCAGCGATGGCCTCGTCGACGACCGCACCGACCCGCTGGCTGTTGACGAAGCAGTCCACGACCTGGACCGAGTCAGGGATGTCAGCGAGCCGGCGATAGCCCCGCTCGCCAAGGGCGTCCTCACCGCGAAGATTGACGGGGACGATGGTCATGCCGAGCCGGTCGCGCAGATACCGGCCGATGCCGTAAGCAGTGCGTTCGGTGTTGGCGGACAGGCCGACAACGGCCCAGGTCGCCGGCGTCGTCAACAGCCGCTTGATTACTTCGGGGTCCAGCCACGTCGTCACAGCACAGATCCTGGTCGATCCGGCCAGCGTTCCGCCAACCGGGGGCCGGCTCAAAAGCACCAAGGCAGGTGCCATCATCGCCGACATGATCATCAGACCCATACGGAACGACGACCGGCAAGCATGGGAGCCGCTGTGGCACGGCTATCTCGAGTTCTACCGCGCCGCACTCACGCCGGAAGTCACCGACGGAACCTGGGCAGCGTTGTGCGACCCGAGTTCGCCGGTGCATGGACTCGTCGCCGAGCAGGACAATCAGCTGGTAGGGCTTGCGCACCTGATCGTGCATGCCACGACGTGGGCGACACACCCAACTTGCTATTTGGAGGATCTCTACGTCGCCAAGCCGTGGCGCGGCCAAGATATTGCCCGCCGGCTCATCGAGGCTGTGTACGCGTTCGCCGACGAGTCCGGGGCTGGGAGCGTCTACTGGATGACCCAGGAGTACAACGCCCCGGCGCGCTCCCTGTACGACACGCTCGCTCGTCGGACATCCTTCGTCGTCTACCAACGGTGACGCAGCCCGGCGGCCGCGCACGGCCAATCAGCGAGCCCCCGGTGTGCCTGTTCACATCGTCGACGCGGCGCTCTTGATCGCCTTCCTAATCCGGCAATAAGTGCCGCACCGGCACACGTTCACGATCTGGTCGATGTCGGCGTCGGAGGGATTCCGCTTCGAGTTGAGCAGCGCCGCGGCCTGCATGATCTGCCCGGGTTGGCAGAAGCCGCACTGCGCCACATCCTCGTCGAGCCACGCCTGCTGCACCGGGTGCAGCCCATCTTGGGAAGCCAGGCCCTCAATCGTGGTGACCTTCTTTCCGACAACATCAGCCGCAGTGAGCATGCACACCTGAACCGCATTGCCGTTCACGTGGCAGGTGCACGCGCGGCACACGCCTACGCCGCATCCGTATTTCGGCCCGGTCACACCGAGCAGGTCGCGCAGGACCCAAAGCAGGGGCATGTCGGCCGGCGCGTCGACGTGTACGTTCTCGCCGTTGAGCTTGAATGAATAGCTGGGCACCGTGGGCTCCTCAGAAGTTGATCGGGAAGGTACGGGGCTTCTTGCCTGTCGCGCGGGCGTAAGCGTTCGCTACCGCGCCGGCTGCCGCTGGAACGCACAGCTCTCCAACTCCGCCGGGCTTGCCTTCCGGATAGGCGACGTGTGTGATCGGATGCCGCTCCAATCCATGCAACGTGCTCCCCGGTCCCTCCGGGTGACGCCACTGCGCTCCGGGGACCCATGACCACCAGTGACGAAAGTCATCGAGCGGCACTGGGCGGTCGGGTGGCGTGAACACCAAGGAGCCGGGAACCAGCTGCCCAGGCTCTGCAGCCGGGAAGTCTGTGGGGTCCGGGGTCATCTCCGCCACCGTGATGTGGCCGGTGGCCTTGATGAACCGGCGGAACTCCGCAACCGTTACCGGGTGCTGGTCCATCCAGAACCCGCCGACTCTCGCCCTGTGAACCGGCATCTCCTCTGGGTAGAACTCGTTCGACCCCATCAGGAAAGCGCCGCCTGGAACCCAGACCATGTTCTTCGGGTTCATCACGGAGTCAATCCTGTCCCCGTCAGCTGACCGGCGAGGCAGGATGCTCCATGGCGGGACAGGTATCCATGACGACATCCAAGCCGGCTGCCTCGGGCGCGTTGGGCGGCGGCTTCGTCGATCACGCCGAGCTGAAGCCATACGGCCTCGATGCCCAGTCGATCCTTTTCAGCGATGGCCTCGTCGACGACCGCACCGACCCGCTGGCTGTTCACGAAGCAGTCCACGACCTGGACCGAGTCAGGGATGTCAGCGAGCTGCCGATAGCCCCGCTCGCCAAGGGCGTCCTCACCGCGGAGATTTACCGGGACGATGGTCATGCCGAGTCGGTCGCGCAGATACCGACCGATGCCGTAAGCAGTACGTTCAGTGTTGCCGGACAAACCGACAACGGCCCAGGTCGCCGGCGTTGTCAACAGCCGTTTGATTACGTCTGGGTCCTTCCACGTCGTCACAGCACAGATCCTGGTCGATCCGGCCAGCGTTCCGCTAACCGGGGGCCAGCTCAGTAGCACGAAGGCAGGTGCCATCATCACCGACATGATCATTAGACCCATACGGAACGACGACCGGCAAGCATGGGAGCCGCTGTGGCACGGCTACCTCGAGTTCTACCGCGCCGCACTCACGCCGGAAGTCACCGACGGAACCTGGGCAGCGTTGTGCGATCCGACTTCGCCGGTGCATGGACTCGTCGCCGAGCAGGACGATCAGCTGGTCGGGCTTGCGCACCTGATCGTGCATGCCACGACGTGGGCGACACACCCAACGTGCTATTTGGAGGATCTCTACGTCGCCAAGCCGTGGCGCGGCCAAGATATTGCCCGCCGGCTCATCGAGGCTGTGTACGCGTTCGCCGACGAGTCCGGGGCTGGGAGCGTCTACTGGCTGACCCAGGAGTACAACGCCCCGGCACGCTCCCTGTACGACACGCTCGCCCATCGGACATCCTTCGTCGTCTACCAGCGGTGACGCAGCCGGCGGCCGCGCACGGCCAATCAGCGAGCCGCTCGGCGTGCCGGTTCACATCTTCGACGCGGCGCTCTTGATCGCCTTCCGAATCCGGCAATAAGTGCCGCACCGGCACACGTTCATGATCTGGTCGATGTCGGCGTCGGAGGGATTCCGCTTCGAGTTGAGCAGCGCCGCGGCCTGCATGATCTGCCCGGGTTGGCAGAAGCCGCACTGCGCCACGTCCTCGTCGAGCCACGCCTGCTGCACCGGGTGCAGCCCATCTTGGGGAGCCAGGCCCTCAATCGTGGTGACCTTCTTTCCGACAACATCAGCCGCAGTGAGCATGCACACCTGAACCGCATTGCCGTTCACGTGGCAGGTGCACGCGCGGCACACGCCTACGCCGCATCCGTACTTCGGCCCGGTCACGCCGAGCAGGTCGCGCAGGACCCAGAGCAGGGGCATGTCGGCCGGCGCGTCGACGTGTACGTTCTCGCCGTTGAGCTTGAATGAATAGCTGGGCACCGTGGGCTCCTCAGAAGTTGATCGGGAAGGTACGGGGCTTCTTGCCTGTCGCGCGGGCGTAAGCGTTTGCCACCGCGCCGGCTGCCGCTGGAACGCACAGCTCTCCAACTCCGCCGGGCTTGCCTGTTCCGCCGATGAGGTGCACGTCGCACGCCAGTGGCGCATCCGCCTGGCGGGCGTAGTAGAAATCGCTGTAACTGCCCTCCCGAAACGCACCGTCATCCAGGTGGTTGCCGGCCAGCAGCACGGTGCTGATCCCGTCGATCAGGCTGCCCATGGCCTGGGCCCGCAGACCGCTCGGATTCACCTGGCGCCCCACGTCCAGGGCCATCACGGCTTTGGTGACTCGCGGCTTATCGCCCCGGCAGTCAATCTCGACAAGACACGCCGCAATGGATCGGTACTCGGCATGGAGTGCCACGCCTTGCGCGGTTCCGGATGACATCGACCGGCCCCAGTTGCCTTCAGTTGCGACCTTGTCGAGTACGGCGCGAGCTATCGGCGGTTTTAAGGAACTTCCGGCGCATGGCGACCGGGTCGGTTCCCAGCGATTTCGCGAGCTCGTCGACGAGGATCTCTTCAGCCGTACGAGCTTGGGCGGAGTACACCGATCGCCAGGCAGCGGTCGGCATGTCGTAGGAGACCTCATTGAGGGTTTCGGTGACGACCCCGAAGTTGTACGGGCATGACTGGCTCAGGCTGAAGAATGCCGTACCGATCGTCGGGTTGACGTAGCCGGCATCGATGAGCGCCTGCCCGGTGCCGCTGCCAAGGTCCAACTCAACGCACGACATGCGGTGCTCATAAGTCAGCACGTCGCCGGCTGCGTGCACCGCTCGCAATTGGTGGTGGCTGCGAGGCCGTACGCGGCCATGGCGCATGTCATCGTTGCGGGTCCACATCAGCTTCACGGGCTGCTTGATCGCCTGCGACACGCAGCGCTGCCTCGACTGCCGGCTCGTAATAGATCCGTCGGCCAAAGGAGCCGCCGCCCCTGACCACATGCAGGGTCACCTCGTCGACGCTGAGCCCGACGGCATCCGCGACTGCCGACTGAGCTCCGGTGGGCGACTTGGACGCCACCCAGACCTCGGCAGACCCCGCTTGGACGTCGGCCACCGCACTGCCGACCTCCATCGGGGCGTGGTTGACGAACGCGAACTCGAACGTCGCGTCGACCCGTTGGGTCAGCGGAGGCGCTGGGGTCATCGGCGGGATCGCTGCCGTGAGGCGGGCGTCGATATCAGCGTCGGAGACACCGTCGACCGTGCCAGATGCCCAGGTCACATGAACCGCCGACTTTGCCTTCAAGGCCTGGTCAAAGGTCTTCGCAGTGACCGCGACCCCGCTCGGCAGTTCGGTAACGGCCACGACCCCTGGCATCTGGAGAGCCGCTGATGCGTCGTAGGACTTCACCTTGCCCTTGATCGTGGGCGGCCTCACTACCACCGTTGGCAACGCGTCCGGCACATTGACATCGAGTGCGTACTTCGCCGCCCCGGTGACGATGCTCCGGGCGTCGATCCGAGCCGTCGAGGTGCCAATCAGTCGGTACTCAGAGGCGGGCTTCGGATCGGTGGGCACCGCTGGTTGATCCACCTTGGCGGCCGCTTCAGTGAGCGACCCGTACGTCGCGGAGCGCCCGTCAGGCGCCCTGACCGCGGTATCGCGCGTGGTCAGAGAACTTGCCGGCACATCCCACCGCTCCGCAGCGGCCGTGACGAGCCGGGCGCGGGCCTCCGCCGCAATCGAGCGCACGGGATCCCACAGCGAGCGCACCGAGGACGATCCGCCGGTGGACTGCGCAGTGCCGAGGTCCTGCCGCGCGTCCTCTAACGGAACGTCGACGTCCACGAGCCGAGCGTCGATCTCGTCGGCAACCACCATGGCGAGCGCCGTCGTGATGCCTTGCCCGACCTCGGCGCGTGGCATCCGGAAGACAACCCGGTTATCGGTCGTCACCTCGAGCACCAGAAGGTCCTGAGCTTGCTTCGTTGCCGCGACCATGACGTCGCCGAGGTCGAGAATGTTCTCCGGCTGCGGCGGGCTGGGCACGACCGCGTACGCCTTGCCGGGAGCTATCAAGGTCCCGGTGCTGCTCGCAGCAACAGTGAGCACGGGAGCTGCGACAACGTAGGTGAGGAATTTCCGCCGAGTCAGCGGCCCAGCGCTGGCCTCCTCCGCTGACGGCAGAGGGTTCGGCACGGGGTGGGCTGGCGGCATCGAGCATCCTTGTCTGCGGGGATTGGTTTCCGGGCTGAGCTGCATCGCTGCGAGATCTGCCGATCGACTTGCCCGTTGCCCACGCGGCAGCGTAGCCCTCCGACCGCAGGCCCGCAGGAGCTGGTGAAGGATCCGTCGCGATGACTTGCCGGTAATACGCCAGGGCACTAGGTGGCGTAGCGCAGACGTCGCCTCCCATAGTCGCCATCCAGCACGAGCTCCAGAGTAAGATCATGAGGATTAGCGACGCCGAATCCGACCTCGAAATCCGATTTCCTACCCTTTGACACTTTCGTCTCGGGAGGTCCTTTCAAACCGCTCAGGGAATCATAAAATTGATCGGCGTCTTTGTTATTCGATTGAACGCTGATGTGCGTCCAGCCGATGTCAATAGGCTTGGCGGCCTTATTGACAACAGTTATGGGAAATTTCACATAGTGCTTTGATTTTTCGGTAACCGCAAATTTGCTTGGCCTGAACAGCTGTGGCTTTCCAACGGTCACACTGACCCCGTCGCGCCAAGTGTGGGACTTGCCGAATTCTAGCGTCGGCATTTTGGGTTTCCTGCTGACCGTTGGCACGCTCGATGGCGGAGGCACACTCGATGGCGGAGGCGCGCTCGATGGCGGAGGCGCGGTCGATGGCGGAGGCGCGCTTGACGGCGGACGAGTGTTGACAGGCGGCATGTCGTCGGGGTCGGCGCCCGTTGTGGCGAGGCAAGCGGAGCACAATGCTGCGACTATGACGGCGGACAAGCCGAGAGCGAGGCGCCTCACGAGCGGCGATACTACGGGAGGCCAAGACCGCAGAGGTCGATGCCTCGCGGGTGAAACTCAAAGGTCCCGCGAAATTCCGCTACAGGATTAGCTTGCCGGTCTCCCGGTGAGTATCGAGGCTACTGGCCTGGAGAGCGTGGTCGGAGAGCATGTAGACGGTGTCGCCGACAACCACAGAACGGTTGACGCTGCCGTACGCCTCGGTGGTTGCCAGGCGGCCGATCTCTGAGAGTCCACTGGCGTCCGCGCGGAGTAACACAAGACCGCTGAACGCGCCTCGCCCTCGGTAATCACCATGCAAGTTGGTCGGAGCAATGATCAGATCGCGCGGCTGCCAGTACAAGAACGCCTTCGGGTCGAACTCGGCGGCCGCGGTCCCGCCACCGTAGGTCTGCGTGTCGATGCGACGCGGTGACGCCGGGTCGCTGATGTCGAACAAGGAGAACTGCACGCCGATTTGGCCGCGACGTGTCGGTGTCGATGGGTTGCTTGAGTCCAGCCCGCTTTGTCCGACCCCGAGTAGCAGGTTCTTCCCGATCGGGTGCAGGTAGCCCGAGTAGCCGGGAATCTTCAATTCACCAACGACCTTCGGCGCCGCGGGATTGCGAAGATCAAGAACGTACAGCGGATCGGTCTGGCGGAACGTCACGATGTAGCCGCGGTCCTCGATGAAGCGCACTGCTCGGATCGATTCGTTGTCCTGCTGGCCGAGCCCACCGACCTGCCCCAGTTGCCGAAGCGCGCCGCCCTGTTCCTGCAGAGTCGTCACCACACCCTCGGTTACCTGCCGAGCGTTGACCCAACCACGGCGTTCGGAAACCGTGCTCGCGACACGCAACACGCCGTCGTACTCCGACATCGCATATTGATTCAGCAAGGTTCCCGGCACCTCACCTGATCCTTCGTAGGTCGTTGCGCCCGACGGCGCGGTAAGGAACTTGTGCAGGCTCGTCGTCGCGGCTGAACCGTCACGGCTCCACTCTGTCGTCGAGACGTAGGTCGACTTGTCAGTCGCGTATATCTGCTGTCCGCCGGCAATCACACCCACGCTCTTGCGGGACTGCAAATCCGAGCCGATATCGAACGATGACACCGCAACGGTGTCCAGCCCGGAGAACTTCTCGGGATGAGCCAGATTCGCGCAGTCAACGAGACGTCCCTTGCTGACGTCGGCACCCACGCCATCGCGCAGCGTGTACGCCGGAATCCAGTCATCGACAGTCGTCTTCGCGACCGCGGCTCGTAGCTCGTCTTTCGATTTCTGCGAGATATTGCCATCCGGCTCATAGACCGGCGACGGAGCATCGACATCGGGCGCCGAAACCGTCACCACACGCACCTGCGTCCCCACAAGTCGTGCGTCCAGTACATCGCCGTCGATCGTCAAGGTTGCAATGCGTTGGGGATCGCCGAGGTCGGAGATGTCGTACATCGTCAGGACCGCCTGCTGACCTGCCCAGCGCGATCCAGGCGCGAAGCCTTGACCCTCTTGACCGCTGAAGACGAGCAGCCGGTCGCCGGCGAGAAATACATTGCGAACCATCGTGTCCGGCAAAGTCTTGCGGAGAGTCATCTTGCCGCCGTCGAGCCCAACCAGGTGCACCCGGGCTTGCGCTACCGCGACAATCCGTTTCCCATCCGTCTTGACGATGTCCGGTTCATCAACTCCGGCCTCTTGCACGTTCGTGGTCGAGTGGGCCTGCGGCGTACCCGCCGATTTCTCCGCGCTGCCCGAGGAGTCAGCCGCGCGGCCAGCGTTAGGTACCGTACGTTCGGTCGCCGATCCGCCGGCGTCGGTTCTGCTCGGCACCGCGCCACCACCCACGCGTTGGATCAGATATTCAGGCGCCTGATCCTTGAAGTACGCCAGAACGCTGTCGCATGTGTCGAAGGGCTGCAACGCCCCTGCCATCGCGTACGCCGCACCTTCCGCACTTGAGGTTCCTCCGTCCCCGCCTCCGCGAGGTAGCGCGATCGCGACGCCAGCGATGAGGACTGCTGCCGCAGCAACCGCGCTCGGAATGGCCACTCGGCTGGGCGATCGTTGCGCCCGCCGGATGCCCTTCTCCGCGTCGGACGTGTGCTCATTTATCTGCCGTCGAACGGCATCGGCCGCCTTCCGGGCTCGCGATTCGAAGTCGCTCATTCTGCGTCCTCTAGCTGCAATTGACGAGCGACGGCTTTGCGCGCCCGGCTCAAGTGGGTTTTGACGGTGCCTTCGCTGCAGTCGAGAACCTCGGCGATCTCCCGCACGCTGTAGTCCTCGAGGTAATAGAGGGCGACCACTTGTGCTTGCCGGGGTGGCAGACCACGGACGGCTTGCCAAAATGCTTCATCGCCTTCGTCCAGTTCGATGTAGGCCTGGGTACGCCCGGCAAGACGCATCACTGCCTTCGCCTCGCGTACCCGACGCCGCAACACCGACGCTGCTCGATGACAGGTGACTCGCCGCACCCAGGCGCCCGGCGAGTCGTAGGCAACGATGGAGGACCAACGCCGAAATGCAGCCGTGAACGCATCTTGTGCGGTGTCCTCGGCCACCGATTGGTTGCCGGTCAGGACAAATGCCAGGCCGAGCACATGTCGGTGCTCCCGCCGGTAGAAGTCGGCGAACGACAACGACTCGCTACCCACATCGACTGTGGGTTCGACGGCGGCTGCCGCTGCGGCTTGGCTTTCCATCAATGAGTCACTCGCCGCAGCGGCCTCTTCGGTTGACATGACTCAGTGATTTTCTCCAGAAATTTCCGGCGGCGCTGGCCCAATCGGGCAACGATCATCTCCGCCGGCCGCGCGCATCACGATTGGGGCGTTCGGGTCAACAATGCCATCCCATGGCGCGGTCCCCTAGCAAAGTCGCCGCTAGCTGTAGAAACTGTCATCAACAGCAGCGCGACTGGGAGCAACATGGCGGCGACCACACGCACCAAAGAATCCGAGCAGATCGAACCACCCGGCACGCTCAATGAGCACTTCGGAGCGTCGTGGCGACGGGCACGTCTGACGGCAGAACAGCGCATCGCCAGGGGCAGAGATGCTCGCACCAAGGCCCCGAGGTCAGCCCATGCCCATTGGGAGCCGGCCGCTGGCCGGCCGGATCCGGTCACGCTTCTCGAGGAGCAGTCGAAGGACCGAGTAGCAGAGCTGATTCCGATTCGCAATGGGCGAATGCTCCTCTCCCCCTTCACCTTCTTCCGCGGAGCCGCCACGATCATGGCCGCGGATCTGGCCCCAACACCGGTGTCGGGAGTCACCGTCCAGCTGTGCGGCGATGCGCACCTGTCGAACTTCGGCCTCTTCGGTACGCCCGAGCGCCGCATGCTCTTCGACATCAATGACTTCGACGAGACCCTGCCGGGCCCATGGGAATGGGACGTCAAGCGGCTCGCGGCCAGCCTCGAGATCCTAGGGCGTGACCGGGGCTTCTCCCCTGCTGACCGGCGTGCGGTCGTAATGACTGGAGTACGCGAGTATCGGGACCGGATGAGCCACGCCGCCGCGTTGGGAACCCTCGGTGCCTGGTATGACCAGCTCGATGCGGGCATGCTGCTGACGCTGGCCCAACAGGAGGCGCAGCAGAAACGCCTGACCAAACAGGAGCTGAAGACCGCAAAGCGACGGGTGGCCCAAGCGCAGACACGTGACAGCATCCGGGTGTTCGCCAAGCGGGCGCATGAGGTCGACGGCGAGCTTCGGATCGTGGCCGATCCGCCGCTGGTGGTACCTATCGAGGATCTCGTGGTGCCGGGAACGGAGTGGGAAGACCCGACCCCGTTGATCAAGAAACTGCTCAGCTCCTACCGGCGCACCATTGGTCGGCAGGGACACCCGCTGGAGGAGTTTCGCTATGTCCATGCCGCCCGCAAAGTCGTGGGAGTGGGCAGCGTCGGTACCCGGTGCTATCTGCTGCTCCTGATGGGCCGCGACGCCAAGGACCCGCTGTTTCTGCAAGTCAAAGAGGCGAACGCCTCAGTGCTGGAGCGGTTCCTCGGCAGCAGCAGCTACCAGCACCACGGCGAACGCGTCGTGGTTGGGCAACGCCTGATGCAGGGCGCGACCGATATCTTCCTGGGGTGGCAACGCATCAGGGGCCTCGACGGAGTCACACGCGACTACTACGTACGGCAGTTTCATGACTGGAAGGGCGGGGTGAATGTCGACAACCTCGAGGTGCACGGCGCCACCTTCTACGCTCGCCTCTGCGCAGCCGCCCTCGCACGTGCCCATGCCCGATGGGGCGACCGGATCGCCATCGCCTCCTACCTCGGCAAGAGCGACAGATTCGATAAAGCGCGATCGCGGACTTTTCGGCCCGATCTACGCCGACCAGAACGAGCGCGACTACGACGCCTTCACTGCTGCGGCCAAATCCGGGCGACTGAGTGTCCAAACCGGCGTGTAGTCGACCACGCCATGCTGATCTGAGGAGAGACTGCATCTCATGGCTGACTCAAGCAGTCCCAGAAGTGGCGCATTCCCTGAACCGAGCCAGCATCCCTTAGGCGCGCCCACGGGAAAACCACCAACGATCGACCCTGTCGCCGTGATTCGTTCGAAGGCCTACATCGGAGCGCTTGTGCTCGCAGCGATCGTGGGTATTCCGGTCTCGGCAATCGCCTATGGCTTCCTCGCATTGGTGGCAGCGATCCAGCGCTACCTGTTTACCGACCTGCCGAATCAGCTCTTCGGGCGAGCCCCGCCTGCGTGGTGGCCGTTGCCCTGGCTGCTGGTGTGCGGGCTGCTGACAGCGTTGACCATCAGGTACCTGCCGGGCAACGCAGGACACTCACCCGCATTTGGGTTCAAGACCGGCGGCGGTCCGCCAACCGGGCGCGAGCTTCCAGCCGTCGCCCTCGCCGCGCTGACCACACTCAGCCTCGGCGCAGTGCTCGGACCCGAAGCACCTCTCATCGCGATCGGCGGCGGGCTTGGAGCGCTGACCGTACGCCTCGCGAAGAAAGATGCGCCGCCGATGGCGCATGACGGTCATGGCGTCGGCCGGCAGTTTTGCCGCGATCAGCACGCTGCTCGGCTCCCCCGTGCTCGGCGCATTTCTGATCATGGAGGCAGCAGGGATCGGCGGCATGACGCTGAGCCTGGTGGCGTTGCCAGGTCTGCTCGCATCGGGCATCGGGGCCCTGGTCTTCGTTGGTCTGGACAACTGGACTGGCCTTGGCACGTTTTCGCTTGCTCTGCCGTCAGTTCCGCCCCCGGTGCCACCGACCGTGGCATCCCTGGCTTGGGCGATCGTGATGGGGGTGGTGGGCGCCCTCCTCGGCTGGTTGATCCGATCTCTAGCGCTGCGGCTACGTCCAATCGTGCACCTGAATCGTGTGTTGGTTACCGTGCTCCTCGGTCTGCTGATCGGCCTCACGGCCATGGTGTATCAGCTCATCTCGGGACGCAGTTTCACCCAGGTGCTGTTCTCGGGACAGGACGCGCTGCCCGAGCTGGTCGAACACGCAGCCGACTATTCGCTCTCCGTGTTGGTCTTGCTCATCCTCTGCAAGGCTCTGGCTTACGGGCTCTCACTGAGCGCATTTCGCGGCGGTCCGGTCTTCCCTTCGATGTTCATCGGCGCAGCGATCGGTATTGCCGCGAGCGCATTGCCCGGCATGAACTTGGCGGCTGGAATCGCCATGGGCATCGGGGCCATGTGCGCAGCCATGCTGCGACTGCCGTTGACCTCGACGCTGCTCGCCGTGGTGCTGCTGGGCACTGACGGTCTCGTAGTGACACCGCAGGTCGTCGTCGCAGTGGCCGTGTCTTTTGTCATCATCAACATCCTGCCGGATCCGAGTGCACAAACTGCGGAGCCGCCGGCTACGGGCCAGGCGCAGGCATCCGGCGCCGAAGGAGCGGGCTCCACCTCGCCGACAAATGCTTAGCCGCCATCAGCGTGAAGCGGCGGATGTTGCGAAGAAAGTGGAGCTCAGCATTGGCCTGCTGTACCGGCTGTTGCTGCCGCCCGTACTTGATCGCGTCAACAATGATCCTGGCGCCGATTCCCACGATAACGATGCCGGCAACCATCTGCCCCGTCACCAAGGCTCGGGCCCCCTGGCTCGTGGCGGTGATGTCGCCGAATCCAACGGTGGCGAAAACGGTGACGGTGAAATAGAGCGCATCGGTACGCGTCATGGACTCGCTGAAATTGCTGGCCGAAAGTCCGCCTAGCACGTAATACGTTCCAGCGAAGAGCAGCAGAAACAATGGCGCACTGGTCGCCAGTGCTCCGACCGCTCTGAGCACCGGATACTCGGCCCTGATGATTCTGCGCACCTGAAAGACGATGAGTACGACAAGCCCGGAAAGGCCGACGCCGAGCAGCGCAATCGCTACCCTAGTCGAGGTGCGATCCAATGGCAGCAGGTAGTAGATCGCCAGCAGCGCAACGTTAGCGCCCAGGACCCTGAGCAGGGTCAGCACGACTTTGCGAGTCCCAGGTCGTGGTTTTTGGCCGGCGCCATCACCAAGGCCCGCGCTATCAGTCACGGAGAAAGGCTAAACCGCAGTGCGGTCGCACCGGGGGCGTTCCCACTACGGTGGCCCACTACGGTGGCCCGTGGGCTTCACCCAGGCGGAGTTGCAGACCTTCCGGAACTCGTCGGTTCCTGATCTTGTCGGACCCGGACTGAAGCTGCTCTTCGTCGGCATCAACCCTGGTCTATGGACCGCGGCCACCCAGACCCACTTCGCCCATCCGGGCAATCGTTTCTATCCGGCATTGCGGCTGGCCGGGATCGTCGATCGTGATCTTGACCGAGGCGAACCGATGACAGAGGAGGACCGGGCCTACTTGATCAAGCGTGGCATCGGTATCACGAACCTGGTGAATCGTGCCACGGCCCGGGCCGGCGAGCTGGCACCCGACGAGCTGAGGGCAGGGCGTACGCGGCTCGAAGACTTTGTTGCGCAGCATCACCCAGCGGTTGTCGCGATCGCCGGCATCACCGCGTACCGCCAGGCCTTCGCGGCTCCGAAAGCCAAGGAGGGCGAACAGGCCGAGCTGGCCAGTGGCGCCCGGGTCTGGGTAGTGCCCAATCCGAGCGGGCTGAATGCCCACGAGACGATCGCCAGTCTGGCTCAGGCGTACGCCGAGCCGGCCAGGGTCGCCGGTGTGATCAGATAGCTTTCCTCGACCAGATGTGCCCTGAGCGCGCATTCCCGTCGCGCCCCGGCACCGAGCTGGCTTGCCGCAATGTGCTGTGATGTGGGGCATGACTTCGGGCGCGCTCACCGGTCTTGGCTACCCGATCGTGCAGCACACGTTGGATAACGGGCTTCGCGTCATCTCGAGCCCAGACCACCTAGCGCCGTCGGTCGCAGTGAATATCTGGTACGACGTCGGCTCCCGAGATGAGGAGGAGGGCCGTACCGGCTTCGCCCATCTCTTCGAGCATGTGATGTTTCAAGGCTCGGCGCACGTCGCGTCCGGCCAACACATTGCGCTGCTGCAGGCGTCCGGCGCGGTGGTCAATGCCACCACCTGGTTCGATCGGACCAACTACTTCGAAACGTTGCCGACCGGCGGGCTTGACCTGGCGCTGTGGTTGGAGGCGGACCGGATGGCCACGCTGCTGGATGCACTCACTCAAGAGAATCTGGACACTCAGCGCGAGGTTGTGAAGGAAGAGAAGCGGCAGCGCTACGACAACGTGCCGTACGGGGACGTTATGGAGCTGCTCAACACGTTGACATTCCCTCCGGACCATCCGTACGGGCACACCACGATCGGTTCGATGGAGGATCTGGACGCGGCAACGCTCGAGGACGTGCATGGCTTCTTCCGGCGCCACTACCTACCGAACAACGCAGTCCTGTCCATCGCCGGCGATGTTGAGCCCGAGGATGCCTTCGAGCGGGCCGACCTCTATTTCGGATCACTTGCCTCCGGCGTCAAGCCTCCGAAACCCGGCAATGGGTCACTGCCCTCCCTCTCCGGCCTACCCCGTGTCGAAACCTCCGGCAAGGTTCCGGCCGACGCCGTCTACTTTTCCTGGCGGTTACCCGCGACGGGGCGGCAAAGATTTCGACGCACTCGACCTTGGCTTGAGCATCCTCGGCCATGGGCAAACCTCGCGGCTCCACAAGCAACTTGTTCGTGGTAACGAACACGCCGAGGGCACCAGCGCATCGGCGATGGGCCTCATTGGTGGCAACTCCTTCGGCTTCAGCTACGCACGGTCACGCGACGGCGTCCCGCCGGAACAGCTCGAGCAGGAGATGGCTGAGCTGATCGACCAGTTGCTCACCGACGGGCCAACCGAGGAGGAGCTACGGCGAGCGAAAGCCCAGTTCGAGAGGCATTGGCTCCATGAGCTGGCACGCGTCGACTCTCGTGCCGATGCGCTCGGCGAGTATGCGACGCTGCACGGCGATCCGCACTTGATCAATTCTCGGATTGCCGAGATCACCGCCATTGGCTCCGAGGAGGTTCGCGATGCTGTGCGGGAATGGCTGCGTCCCGACCAGCGAGCGACGTTGATCTACCGGCAGGAGGCATCATGAGGGAGTTCCTGCCCCGCCCGTCGATCGCTCCCGCGGCCGTCTGGGCGTTTCCATCACCTCGGCGCGGACGGCTGAGCAACGGCATCGAGCTGATGATCTTCGACCTTCCTGGCCAGCATGTGATCGCGGCTCACCTGGTGTTGGACGTGCCGCTCAATGCGGAACGTCGTGACATCGAAGGCGTTGCGACCATGTGCGCAAGAACCCTGGACGAGGGCACTCGACGGCACAACGGGGAAGAGTTCGCGGAGCTCCTGGAAACCGAGGGTGCTGGCTTCGGAGTTGATCTTTCGCTGTCGGGTTTGCAGATCGTTCTCGACGTGCCGGCCTCGCATCTGGAGCGCGCCCTCGAGCTGTTCGCCGAGGCGGTGATCGAGCCGTCGCTCGCCGATCGCGACGTCAACCGCCATGTGCAGCTACGGCTGGCCGAGATCGAGCAGGCGCAGGCCAACTCCGCACAAACGGCGAGCATGGCCTTCCGAGCGGCAGTTTTCGACGAGACCACCCGGGCAGCTCGGATGAGCGGCGGCGAGCCCGACACGGTCCGCCAGGTGACACCGGACGCCGTGACCGCCTTCCACCATGATCATTTCGGACCGTCGGGAGCGACGCTGGTGCTCGCGGGCGACTTCGCTGAGGACCCGATCGCGGTTGCCGAACGCTGCCTCGGATCGTGGCAAAACGAAGATCAGCGCCAGGTGAGCATCCAAGAGCCAACTCCCGGCCGGCGGCGCACTCTACTGGTCGACCGCCCCGGCGCGGTGCAAGCTGATGTGCGATTCGGCAGCTTCGGCATCGACCGGCTGGATCCGCGCTGGGCCGCGATCAGCGTCGCCTCGTACGCCATGGGCGGTGCATTCCTGTCCCGGCTCAACGCCGTGCTGCGGGAGGAGAAGGGCTACACCTACGGCGTGCGGATGAACTTCGGCCCATTGCGAACCGGCGGCTCGTTTGCCGTCCAAGGCTCGTTCCGTACCGAGGTTCTGGTCGATGCGCTCGCCGCGACCCGGGACTTGATCAAGGTCGACGCGGCACCCTTCACCAGCCAGGAGGTCAGCGACGCGGTCGCCTTCTTCACCGGCGTTTCCCCGCTTCGGTACGCAACCGCCGATGGAGTGGCTGATCAAGCCGCGACTCAGGTGCTCGCGGGGCTGCCTGACGATTACGTCGATCGGAGCCTGGCGCTGCTGCGTTCGGTGACTCCGGAAGCAGCCACCGAGGCGTACGGTTCCGTCGTCCATCCGGACGACCTGACCCTGGTGGTCGTCGGCGACGCGGAGCGGCTGGCCGATCCCCTCCGCGCCTCAGGCTTCGAAGATCTCGAAGTGCGCACCGCTGTGGGCTGAGCTGCCGCTGTCAGACCACAGCGCCGTCCTGAGCTTGTCGAAGGGCTCAGGGACGCATACTCTCAGCGGCCGAGCGCACGCATGGCACGCTGCACGGCGCCCTGAGCCTCCTCGATCTTCTTCTGGTAGGTCCCCAGATCCCCGGAGGTCAGCGCCTTGTCCGCGGCCGTGAAGGCCGCCTCCGCTTCACCCAGCGCCTTGGTCGCTGCCGGATTGTCGGGCTTGCTGTTGCCTGCAGGCGTATTTCCATCGGCACTGGCTTCCCCGGTGCTGCCGCCGGCGCTGCCCTGGAACACCTGGTCCAGCGCCTGTTGCAGGGTGTCACCGATGCCGACCGACTGACCAAACCTCACCACGACGAAGCGGAGCGCGGGATATGAGCCGGTGCTGCCCTGACGCTGGGTGTAGACCGGCGTCACGTAAAGCAGCCCGCCACCGACCGGCAAGGTCAACAGGTTGCCGAACGTCGCGCTGGCCGCGCCTTGGTTCAGGAAGGGACGGAGTCGATCGGCCACTGTTTCGTTGGTGGTCATGGCGTTGAAGGACTGTCCGGGTCCGTCGATCTGAGATGTGTCGGACATCTGGAGAATGCGCATCCGCCCGTATTCGGGGCTGCTGGCATCGGCGTTCACAGCCATGTACGCGGCCAGGTTGGAGCGCTTGAACGGCACATATGAGCTGGTCAGCGAAAAGATTGCGTCATTGTCACCGGGCCATTTCACCGACAGGTAGAACGGCGGCTCCTTGGTCTGGGCCGACGCGCCTGACACCGGGTCGTTCGGGACGTCCCACAGGCTGGACCGCTGGTACCAGTTGTCCGGGTTGGTCATGTGGTAGCGGGCCAGGATCTGGCGCTGCACCTTGAAGAAGTCTTGCGGGTAGCGCAGATGATCAAGCAGGTCTTTGGAGATCGCCGACTTCGGCTGCACGATGTTGGGGAAAGCCTGCGACCAGGCCTTCAGGACAGGATCGGTGTCGTCCCACGCATACAGCTTCACACTGCCGTCGTATGCATCGACGACCGCCTTGACCGAGTTGCGCATGTAGTTGATGTCGTCCTGCGGCTGCGCCACCACGGTTCCGCCAGCACTGGTCTGGGCGTCGGAGGTGACATCGTTCAGGTTCACGCGCTCGCTGTTTGGATAGGAGTCCGACGTCGTGTAGCCGTCGACGATCCAGACGATTCTGCCGTCGACGACGGCTGGGTACGCATCGCCATCAACCTTCAGCCATGGCGCGGCGCCTTGCACCAGCTGCCGCGGCGTCCGGTCGTAGATGATCTTGGATTGCGGGTGGACGCGATCGGAGAGCAGGATGTTGACGTCGGCGAACTTGGCGGCGTAAAGCAACCGCAGCCACATGCTGCCGATCTTGACCCCACCCTTGCCGGTGTAGGTGTAGGTCTTCGGGTTGCCACCTTCGCCGCCGCCAGGGGTGTCCAGCTCGATGGGCGGCGTGCCCGCTGGTGCGCCGACGATGGAGTACTGATCCGGCCGCTGGCCCTGCAATTCCCCGAAATAGATGCGCGGCTCGTGCTCTTCGATCAATCCGGTTGGCGGGATGTCCTTGGCGATCCACTCGGGTTCACCGCCGGGCTGACGACGGTTGCCGTACGCGGCGACGAGACCGTAGCCGTGGGTATAGACGGTTTTCCGGTTGTTCCAGTTGTCCTCGACACCGCTCAGGTCCATTTCGCGTACCGCGACCACGGCGTCGGTTTCCTTGCCATTGATGGTGTAGCGATCCACATCGAGGTTCTTGGGGAACGCATAGTAGCCGCGGACTTGCTGCAACTGCTCGTACGCGGGACTCACCACGTTCGGATCGATGAGTCGGATCCCGGGCAACGCCTCGGCATCTGCCCGTAGCTGACCTGCTGTCGCCGTGGTCTTGGCCGAGTAGTCCGTGATCTCTACCTTGTCCACCCCGTACGCCGCGCGGGTGGCTTCGATATTGGCTTTGATGTAGCTGCGTTCCTTGTCCGGCTCATCGGGTCGCACGCTGAAGTACTGCACCGCGCCGGGATAGACCAGGCCGAGCACAATGGCCGACAGCAGCAACAGGATCAGCCCGATCGTCGGGACCATCCAGCGGCGCAGCACCGCATTGGCAAAGAACAGCAGCGCGCAGATGGCGGCGATAATCGCCAAAATCATCTTGGCAGTCACCGTTGCATGATCGGCTGTGTAGGAGATGCCGGTGAACAGCCGGTTGGAGCGGTCGATTGCCAACGCATATTGGTCGAACCAGTAACTCACGCCTTTCACCAAGACGGCTAGGCCGACCAAGATCGACAGATGTGCCTGGGTAGCTCGGCTACCGCCGCGTCGAGGTCCGCTGAACCGCAAGCCGCCCATCGTGTAGTGCACGATGGCCGCCACGATCGCACTGAAGACCAGCGCGGCGAAGGCGAACGACAAGACGAACCGCCACCACGGATAGGAGAAGACGAAGAACCCGACGTCAAGCCCGAACTGCGGGTCGGTGACGTTGAAAGGCTGTGCATTGCGCCAGGCCAGGTATTCCAGGGCCCGCCCACTGGCGGCACCGCCGGCGAACAGGCCTACGACGACACCTATCGCGACCAGCACCCAGACGAATCTGGACTCCAACAGTTCCCGGTAGCGTTCGAGCAGCGGACTGCTCGGCATCTGGACGCCCAGCCGCGGCCGGAGACGATAGGCAATGGCTGCATTGGCGACGACACACGTCGCCATGATTAGGCCGAAGGCCACGAACAACCCGATCCTGGTGAGCAGCATCGTGCTGAACACCGAGGCGTAGCCGAACGACCCGTACCAGAGACGGTCTGTCCATACGCTGGTGAATATCGCGAAGGCCACGATCAAGACCGCGACGATGACCAATGTCGGCAGAATGGCGCTCCGTCGCCGGCCGACCCGCAGACTGCTCAAACTCTCATCTCTCCTCAACCGCTGCTACGGCGTATTCGTTGTCTCGGCAACGACCCAGCCGGCCCGGGCGGTTCCGCCCGTGGGTGATATGCCCTGAGCTTGTCGAAGGGCACCGGGCTTCGACGGGCTCAGCCCGCATGCAACGTCACTTGTGTCAGCGTATGCGCCTGCACCGCGGGCAGTTCCCGATTCCACGTCTCTTCGCTCGATCTCGGCATTAGCATCGCGGTAACGCGTTGGTGTCGCCCGAGCGGTTGAGAGTCTGCACGGACTTGATGGCATCCTCCAGCGTGGCGACCTTGATCAGGGACATTGGGGTACGCACCCCGGCCAGATCACGGCAGTTAGCGGCCGGGACGAAAAAAGCCGTGGCGCCGGACTTTTGGGCCGCCGCAATCTTCTCCTGAATGCCACCGATAGCTTGGACATCTCCATCAGGCGTGATCTTTCCGGTACCGGCGATGTGCCGGCCCGCCAGCAGGGGTCCGTCGGTGATCTTGTCATAGATCGCCAGCGCAAACACCAGGCCGGCGCTGGGGCCGCCTATCTGTTGGCCGAGGTCGAAGGAGATCTTGGGGTCGTAGCGGTAACCAGTGGCCAAGGTGATGCCGACGACCGGAACATCGGATTGGACATTCGACTCCACCGTGGTCACGGTCACGTCGGTCTGGACCTTGTTCCGGATGACCACGAACCTTACTTTTTCGCCGACTCGGTGAGCCCGAATTGCGTCGGCCACCGCATCGTCGTCGGGTGTGGCCACGCCGTCGACAGAAACCACCAGATCGCCCGGAAGCAAGAGCTTGTGAGCGGGGCCACCGACGGTGACCGAAAAGATGGCCGGCATCTCGGTAACCGGCCGCCCATCGGCGCGCAGGGCGGCCACGACCGCGTCGTCCTGCGCTGTTTCCATCATGTCGGCGTCTTCGTTTTCCACTTCTTCGGCCGATTTGCCTGGGGCGTAAACAGCGTCGCGCGGCAACACATCGCGGTGTGGCAGCCAATAGGCCAGCAACGCTTGGGGCAGGCTGAGCCGGGCATCGGCAGGTGTAATCGCGACGATGGTCATGTCGAGCCGACCAGTCGTGGCATAGGTGTCCATGCCCTGAACTTTGATCATCGGCTCATTGCCCACGTTGCCGAGAGTGTCTCGGGTTCCGCCGGGACTCCAGCTGACAAAGGGCACCGGGATGACGACGAGAAGCACGGCCAGGCAAATGAACGCCAGTGCCGAGACGAATGCGGTCCAGGTTTGACGGGTCACGGCAACCTAACTGCGCCCTCAGGCTGTCGCGCTGCGACGTCCTCGTCTCCGCAGACCCACCCACTCAGCATCGCCGGAGGCGAAGTGCTGTTCCTTCCAGATCGGCACCTCGGCCTTGAGGGTGTTGATCAAGTGCGCGCACGCGGCCAGCGCCGCCTCCCGATGAACGGCACCGACGGCCACCACCACGGCAACGTCGCCGACCTCGAGGCGTCCGATGCGGTGCTCGACCGCGATCGATTCGACATTGTGCAGCTCGGCAGCCTCGGCGGCGCATCGTTCCAGCACCTCGGGAGCACTGGGGTGTTGGGTGTAGTCGAGTGAAGCGACCGCTGCACCATGGTCGTGGTTACGCACGGTCCCGACGAACAGCGCTATGCCACCGACCGTTGGGCCCGACACCAGCCGGATTGCCTGACCGACATCAAGTGGTGACTCGCTGATGCCGGCGAGGCGAACCCTCGCCTGACCACTGTCCGATGGCACGCCTCGACCTTAGTACCCCTTTCCCAGATCCCTACCCCCATCGCGCACCGCCGTGGTCGGTTTCTCCCAGCCCTGAATTTGCATCACTCACGGCTCGAAACAGCCGAAAAACTGCGCTTCGTGCATCAGCCGTGATGCGAAATCAGGGAGGCGGAGGTTGCCTTGAGCTTTGACGGTCCCTGCGTCGGGTCCCTACGCCGTTAGCGATCAGCCGGTGCGCTGCTCAGTCGAGACGCGGTCCTCCGCGTACGGTTGAATGATCACAACTGCAACCCCAGAGCTGTGAGGGCGGTCATTGCGCCAGCAGCTCTCCCGATGAATCAGCAACCTGTCAGGAGTCAACATGGCCGAGGATCGAACATCGGATCCGGCCGATCAACCCGAGGATGACAAGACGCCGCCTCGCGACAATCCACCCGAGCCCTATCGGCTAGGCGGTTCTGGGCGGTCCGGGAAGGGCCCGGAAAGCTCGTCCGGAAAGAGCGGAGGAGAGCCGAGCAACCCATTTGAGGCGTTCCTCTCGTCGTTGGCGGGTGGGGATATGAATGCGCTGGCCGCCCAGTTGCAAAGTGCCTTTGCGATGCTCGGTGGGGCCGGCTCGGCGTTCGGCAGCGGCACCAGCTGAGCCTGGTTCGGGCGTGAACTGGGAGGTGACCAAGGACACCGCACGCAAAACCGTTGCCTCGCTGGGTCCTGACCCGACGCCCGATGCGGGCCAGCAGCGTGCCGTCACCGAAGCCGTCGAGCTCGCCGAGGTCTGGCTCTATCAGGCGACCGCGTTCCCGCGGGTGAGTACCAACGTCGCCGCATGGAGCCGGGCGGAGTGGATCGAGCAGACCATGCCGGTGTGGCGGCGACTCGTGGAGCCAGTGGCGTTACACATTGCCGACGCGATGGAAGGCGCACTGAATTTCGGCGGCGCTGAGGAGGCCACTGGTCTGCCAGGCATGGCCGGCATGGAGCAGATGCTTCGGCCGATGCTGCGCACCTCTGGAGCGAGCATGTTTGGTCTCCAGCTGGGCCAGGGCTTAGGTCAGCTGGCGACCGAAGTGGTCGGCGCGACCGACATCGGCCTGCCACTGAGTGAACCCGGACATGTCGCACTGCTACCGACCAATATCAAGGCATTCGGCGACGGCCTCGAGCAATCGAGCTCCGACGTCACGCTCTATCTCGCGTTGCGGGAATGCGCCCGGCAGCGACTCTTCGCCTCGGCCGGTTGGTTGCGAGCCCAGATGCTCACCTTGGTTGAGCAGTATGCGAGTGGCATCACCATCGACACCTCCGCATTGGAGCAGGCCGTTGGCCAGCTCGATCCCAGCAATCTGGAGGAACTGAGTTCCTCGCTTGAAGGTGGGCTATTCGAGCCACAGAAGACGCCCGAGCAGTTGGCCACGTTAGGCCGGTTGGAGACGATGCTGGCCCTTGTCGAAGGTTGGGTGGACGACGTGGTCACGCAGGCAACAGCGGAACGGATGCCCTCAGCACCTGCCTTGGCCGAGGCGGTACGCCGCGCTCGAGCGACCGGAGGTCCGGCCGAGGAGACGTTCGCAACCCTCGTTGGTCTTGAGTTGCGGCCGCGGCGGATGCGGGACGCCGCCAACTTGTGGGCGGCGCTGCGCGACGCTCGCGGGATGGAGGGTCGAGACTCTGTCTGGTCGCATCCCGACCTGATACCCACGTCAGCTGATCTTGATGATCCGCTGGGCTTTGTCGCCGGCGAGGCGCGCACGGAGAGTGGGCAGAGCGCGGACTTCGACGCCGCGCTCGAGGAGCTTCTCAAGGGTGAGGGCACCGAAGGCGACGAGAAATCCGAGTAGTCGAGTCGCCGACGGCAGCTCTGGAGCTGAGTTGTCGCCGAGACCTTGCGAAGCTGGTTGGCACCCGACTCTGAGCAAGATCAATTGCGGCGGCATTTTCTTGATCATCTTGCGAAGCGGGCCAACGGCTGGTCGCGGGACTGCCTTGGTGCTCATCTGACCGCCAGCTCGCTGATTTGTGCGGCGGCCGACGGCAAGGTGCTGCTGACACTGCACGCGCGGATCGGACGATGGCTACAGACCGGTGGTCACATCGAGCGCACTGACCCCACCTTGGAAGCCGCCGCCCTTCGGGAGGCGAATGAAGAGAGCGGACTGGTCGATCTCGCGCTCGATCCGAACCCGCTCCTGCTGTCCAGGCACGAGGTGCCCTGCGGCTCGGTTCGCCCCACCTATCACCTCGACGTGCAATTTCTCGTACGTGTGGATCATCCAGTCACTCCGGACATTTGCCCCGAGTCACTCGATATCCGGTGGTTCCCTCATGATCAACTGCCTGATGTGGACCGCTCGGTGAGAGCGCTGGTACGCGCCGCGAGCGCCCGGCTCGGCTGGTAGCCGGTACTAGGCGCCTCCCCCGCCACGGCGAAGTCAACTGCTTGCGAGTGTCACGGGGATGCCGTGGTCATGCGCGATGCCGAGTCTGCGTTCCCGAATCGAGCCGCCGGAATCCGGGTTCCACAACCGCGTACGCAGCTCGGGCTTGGCGCCTCGCGGACCGTCTACGTCATACTCCAGGCTCACCTCGCCGAGCAGGTGTCGCGCGCCGTAGCGCGACAAGATCTCCTCAACGGCGCTCACCTCATCGCGCGGCCAGTACATCTGGGTGACTGAATGCCAGACGACCGGAAGTCCATCCAGCTCGTCTGTCAGCGCATCGCGCAACCAATGGCTTGCCGACGCTTTGTCGATGCGCACCGGATGCGCCGCCGCGATTGCCAGCGCCAAGCTCAGCCGCTTGTGACGATCCAGGTCGAAGGGCCAGACGAACGACGTCAGCAGCAGCCTGCCCTCCGTCGTCGTGGCGTCTACCGGGTGCAGGTCGCACCCGGCTCGGTCGGTGATCATGAAGTGTTCAGGCTGCACCGGGCCCTCAATGGGATCGATGAACTGAACAGTGGAGTCGGCAGAGCCGAACTGCCAGGAGTCACCGCGATACGCATAGTGGTCGAGCAGCAGGTTCAGGCCAGCACTCGCACCCACCTCGAGCAGCCGGATACGCCGTACGCCGGACGCTGCGACAAGATCAAAGAGACCGGCCAGCAACGCGGCAGATCGACCGACCTCGTTGGTCTGCGGCGGGATGGCGAGCGCAGCATGCATCTCATCGAGATGCGCGCCGATCACGTCGCGCATCACTGGCCACGCCTGCGAGGCAGGTGCGTTGCCCCCAAGGCACGGATAGAACCTGACCAGCTCGGGAGCTCGATCGGTCAGCACCAGCCGAAACACGCCGGCGAGCAGCCGAAGATGAATGACTGCCCCGCGTGGAGCGTTCTCGTATCCCCTACAGACCACCCGAACCGGGCCGCCAGCCTCCCAATCATTGGCCATGCCGCGGACGGCGTACCCGTAGAGATGTTGGGCGTCGTCGGCATGTGCCCGAAAGCGATCGGCCAGGGTTTCCCTGGCGGCCTCATGCGTCGATGCTCCTGCCGGGGATGTGTCCATCACTCGCTAGCTACCGCGTCACCCGCGAGCAGTGCCCTTGTCTCCTCCCAGCCCTCAAGGCCGGGATCAAGCCGTGTCACGTCGGCAGGCGTCCGCAGGCGATGCCAGGTCGGCGCAAGCGCGCATCGGCTCTTCCGGGGCGCGATGGCGCTGAGGCGGGCAAACGGATTGTGGTCGAGATCGAACGCGTCGTCCGGGATCCATTCGGCCAACGGAAGCGAGACGCCGATCGCGACGCAGCCTGCTCCGCTATGTTCCGGTGCGATAGCAATGTCTGTCCGATGCAACACCTTGAACAGCTTGGCAAGGACCAGACCCGGAAGGTCAGGAACGTCGGCAGGTATCACGACCAGTTCGTCGACCTGTCCGCTTAGCTGACCCGCGATGGTGCGTACGGTGATGTCGGCTGGCAGCTGCAAAGCTCCAGGCCACAGCAGCTCGGCGACCTCGGGAGGCCCGGCAATTCCGGATCGAACCCCGATCAGGTCGGCCAGCACCTCATAGGAGTCGAGGAGGCAGGCTGCTGCAAATGCGTCGGGTGCAATGCCTTCAGGCGCCGCTGAGGAGGCGTCATAGCGCGCTAGCACGACTGCCGCCCGGTGCCGGAGCCGCCGGCTCAGTCGACATCTGATTCTTCGCCCTGCCGACCCTTGCCGGCCACGTACCCCTCCAGATAACCCTTGGCCTTTTCGGCCGCCGGATAACGGCCGACCAGCCGCCAGAAACGATCGGAGTGTGTCGGCTCTACGAGGTGGGCCAGTTCGTGCAGCAGCACATAGTCGACGACCCACGCCGGCATCGGCTGCAGGCGGTGCGACAGCCTGATGAGACCCGTGTTTGGCGTACACGAACCCCAACGTTGTTGCTGGTTGGTCACCCAGAAAACACCGGCCGGCAGTGGCAGCTGGTCGACGGCCGGCGCGAGGTAGGTCGCTGCCAGGTGATGGGCTCGCAATGCGAGCTCTTCGTCGCCCTGGGGGGCCAACGCCCGCGCTTCGCGGGCGAGAACCTTCTGGACCATCTCGCGTACGAAGGTCTGCTCGTCGGCCTTCGACATGCGCTGTGGAATGACCACGACGATGGTGTCCCGCTCCCGGTAGGCGGTCACTGTGCGGGTACGACGGCTGCTTCGCCGCACCTCCACCCGGGGGCTAGATTCCGTCCGGGTCACCTCGGTTGACTTGGTGCTCTTTGGCCGTCCCGGCCGTTGGACCTCGCGATTTGGCCTCATCGTCGTCCCGGACTCCGACAGTGGCAATCGTGGCTGACTCACGGCGTCCTTTCTTGGCTAGCACGAGCCAACTTACCTGCCGGTGCACGGCGTCGCCGCCCAAACGCTCTGCACGGTTTGTTGGCCGTGTGCACGGGTCGCAACCCATGCAAAGCGACCGAAACCCACGTGCATCGTAGGTTTCGACACCGGAGCCCGGAGGCTCGAGGGAGTAAGCCTGAATCAACACTTGAGAGTGGGTGATATATAGCCAAACTAATTAGATGAGACCACTGTTCAACAGGTTTCCACATGGGCCACGCCGTACGGCGATGCGATCATGACTTTGGTCCACAAAGTACCCACGAGCGGTGCACATCGTTTCCACAGATTTGTCCACATTCGGTGGAAAGTGAATTTGTCAGAACCGTTTGACGGCGGCCTCGGCCGCGGATAGCGTTCCGACCACGAAACCTCCAGATGGTCGGCACGCTCGCAGGGGAAGGCTAGCGATCCCGATGTCCCTGGAGGTTTCGTCTTTTGTTCTCCGCCATCTTTTCCCCGGCTACGCCTGCGCTCCCCGCCTGCGCGCGTAGAGTAACGGGCGTCCACGCGGTATGACGTCTGGCGCGGTACCGGTTGTTCTGAGGTTTCCACCGGTCATCGGTCGATGACATGGCGCGAGGTCCCGCAGCTGCGACCAGTGTGCGGACGAACATCGAAACAAGGAGAAGGCAATGGCGGAGACGTACAGCGGCGAGTTCTATTGCGTGAAGTGCAAGGCGAAGCGCGAGGCCTCGGGCGAAGTGCACGTCAACGACAAAGGCACCCGGATGGCGAAGGCCAAGTGCCCCGTTTGCGGCACCAACCTGAACCGCATCCTCGGCAGGGTCTAGCACCACACAGAGCATCCCATCAGGGACGGTCGTACGCCGGCCGTCCCTGATGCGCGTCTACCCACCCCGACTTCGATCGCCCAGTCGACCTGACCCTGTTCGAGGCGCGCCGATTCCAGGGCTCGAGCAACGTGCTGGTCCGCTATAGCGCGCGACGCTAGCGGCTGCCAGCCGCCAGAATCTCGGCTGTGGATAACGCGGCAGGACCTGCGAGCTGACAACACACTGAGCCGAGTGAGCTCAGCCCCATTCCGACTAAGGTCCCGTCCGCCGCTCCAGCATCCGCAGCTCGCGCCGTACGCACCGGTCATCCAACGCGCGACCGACGAAGTGCAGGTTGGTGTCGACCCGGACGCTGCTTTGGTGTTCCGCGGCGCGGGGTTCACTGCGCTGCTGGATCTGCTTGACGGATCACAGCCGACAAGTGCGGTCCGGCGCGCCGCCCGAGCAGCCGGACTGACGGCCGCGCAGGTCCGAGGGGCGTTGGATGCCCTTGCATCGGCCGGCCTGCTTTCCGAACGCGACACGACCCCGTACGCCGGCTCGGCAAGCAGTTCGGCAGTCAGGCTGATCGGCGCCGGACCTGTCGGCTACCAACTCGCTCGGCTGCTCGTGGCCAGCGGGCTGGAGCGCCCTGTATGTCTACGACGACGAGCCAACCGACTTGGCGCTGTATCCGGCAGCCGGCGTACTGTCCTCCCGGTCCGAGGCACTGCGATCAGCACTCGCCGAAGCCGAGACCACGGTCTTCCCGCTGAGCCACTGGTCGAAGCCAGAAGGGGTGCAGGTGGATCTCACCATCGTCGCCTGCGATCAACCCGAGCCTGATCGAGTGATCACCGATCATCTACTGCGCAACGACCATCCTCACGTGATTGTCCGTTGCTGGGGCAACGGAGTGAGCGTAGGACCGCTGGTGGTTGCTGGTCAGACGTCGTGCCTACGTTGCGCCGACCTGGCGCGCACTGATGCGGATCCACATTGGCCAGCTGTGCTCAGACAGCTGTCTCGCGTCCGCATCTCCACTCCAGCCGCGCTGCATAGTTGGGCGGCCTCGACTGCGGCGGCGCAGGTGTTGGCGTTCCTGCACGGGGAGTTGCCTGAATCAGCTGGCGCGACGTTGGAGATCAGCTGGCCGACCTTCGTCACCCGACTGCGGCGCTGGGCAGCACATCCCGATTGCGGCTGCAGTTGGCTGAGCCAGACAGAATAGGGCCATGAGTGACCAGCCGGCGAAGCCAGCCAACGGCGCGGAGCGACATATGCCCGGCGCAAGCGACGGCTCTTCGCTGGCTCGCTCCGCATTTCGCCGCGGTGCCAAGCTGGCCTCGCTGCCCCTTGGCTTCGCGGGCCGCGCGACGCTCGGACTCGGCAAACGCTTGGGCGGTGCACCAGCCGAAGAGGTGAGCGAGCAGCTTCAGCAACGGGCAGCCGAGCAGCTCTTCCGAGTTCTGGGTGATCTCAAGGGCGGCGCCATGAAGTTTGGCCAGGCACTGAGCATGTTTGAATCGGTGCTGCCGGAGGAGGTCGCGGAACCGTATCGGGTCCACCTCTCCCGGCTGCAGGACGCCGCACCACCGATGCCGACCTCCAGGGTGCACGCCGTACTGGCCCGCGAATTCGGCTCGCGTTGGCGCGATTCATTTACTGATTTCGACCCGTTACCCGCGGCGGCAGCATCGATCGGCCAGGTACACAAGGCCACCTGGTCCGATGGGCGTACGGTCGCGGTCAAGGTGCAATATCCCGGTGCCGATGAGGCTCTTCGCTCGGATCTGCGGCAGATTGGCCGGCTCTCCAAGGTCTTTGCGCCGCTGGCTGGCGGGATGGATGTGAGCCCCGTTAGTGGACGAGCTCACCGCGCGGGTGAGCGAGGAGTTGGATTACACCCTCGAGGCTGACTCACAGCAGCAGGCAGCGGATGGCTTCGCCGGTAGCAAGGAGTTCTACGTCCCCGCCGGTGCTGGCGAGTACGCCGAGGGTCATGGTGAGCGAGTGGGTGGAAGGTGCGCCGCTCTCATCGGCTGCGAACCTGCCGGACAAGAAGCGCAATGCAGCCGCGCTGCAGTACGTGCGATTCCTGTTCGCGGGCCCGAGCGTGGTCGGCCTGCTGCATGCCGATCCGCACCCCGGCAACTTCAAGCTCATCAAGGATGGCCGGCTCGGTGTCGTCGACTTTGGTCTGGTTTCGCGCCTCCCCGACGGCCTTCCCGCCGCGATGGGCCGAATCTTGAGGATTGCTCAGCAGGGCGATGCTCATCAGGTCGCTGAGGGACTCCGTCAGGAGGGCTTTCTCGCCTCCGAGATCGACGCGGAAGATCTGCTCGACTATCTGGGCCCGTTCGTGGAGCCGGCCGCAGTCCCGGAGTTCCAGTTCAATCGCGACTGGATGCGGGAGCAGTTCATCCGGGTACGCGACCCTCATGCGTCGGGCGGCGTAGCGATGAAATTGAACCTGCCACCGAGCTATCTCCTCATCCATCGGGTTTGGCTGGGAGGCCTGGCCGTTTTGTCGCAACTCAATGCCAAGGCAGCCTTTGGTGAGGTGCTCGAGGAGTTTCTTCCCGGCTACGCCGAGGAGGCTTAGCCGCTGCGAGCGCTCAGATAGCGGCGAATTCTCGATGTTCGCGCGCCGACTGGAGGAGGAGGCGTGAACGACGTTCCTTTCCTTCTGCGAGCGACGACGACGGCGGCGGATCAAGCAGAGCGCGATGCGCGAGCACTTTCAGAAGAAGGGCCGGCTTGCATCACCAACACGCGGCACAGCACGGGGCTAGGTCGCGGGCATGCGCTTGGCCGGGGTAGCCAGGACTCCACGGTCGACCCGTAGGGGAGCCTCAAGGCTGTGCCGCATTTTGGTGATGCAAGCCGTGTTCTCAGCCGCGAGCGTCGCGAGGCGCAAGCAGCTCAAAACATCGCTGATGTTATCGGGACACTGCTCCGTAATACGGGAGAATCGCCGTAATTTCTTGCGTCGGCTCAGTGTTGTCCGCTGCTCGCGCATCGCGCACTCGAGATCCGCCGTCGTCGTCACTCTTCGCGAACGAAAAGCGTGTTCGCTCATCGCTCCTCCGATCATCGGGTGCGCGATTTCCGACGCTCGCAGCACTGTTGTCCGCTGCTCGCGCATCGCGCACTCGAGATCCGCCGTCGTCGTCACTCTTCGCGAACGAAAAGCGTGTTCGCTCATCGCTCCTCCGATCATCGGGTGCACGATTTCCGACGCTCGCAGCACTGTTGTCCGCTGCTCGCGCATCGCGCACTCGAGATCCGCCGTCGTCGTCACTCTTCGCGAACGAAAAGCGTGTTCGCTCATCGTTCCTCCGATCATCGGATGCGCGATTTCCGACGCTCGCAGGGTCATGCCGCCGCTTCGTCCTTTGCAGCAGGAGCAAACGGCTCAGCGATCGGGTACTTGCGCGGACGACCTCTGGGCCGCTTGTGCGCCACGACGGCACCGGCCACGAACAGCTGTCCACCCCAGACGCCCCAAGGCTCGCGCCGCTGCAGCGCGCCGGCCAGGCACGCCTCACGGATCGGGCAGTCCACACAGAGCGCCTTGGCAACCTCCACATCGGCAGGCGCCTCGGCGAAGAACAGGTCCGGATTCACCAAACGACAGGGCAGCTCGGCGACGCCCAACCGCCCCTTCCGGGGAACGACCATCGGGCCACCTCCTGCGTCATACATGTCGGCCTACTTTTCTGATCTTGAGGTGCCCGGCATGAGGCCCCTCGAATCGGGCCGGGAAACACGAAGGCCGTGGATCCCGGTTCTGGGAGCCACGGCCCTGGAGGCTGTCGGTGCTAACTACACCGGCGGACTACAGGAAGGTGGTCCCATGCTGGTCGAAAACTTGCTATCGGTGACGTCGTACGCGCCAGGTCCGGCGTTACGTCCGCCTTGTGCTACGGCTGCAGCCTCGATGCTTTGGACACAGACCTCGCCCATTCCGCGCCAGTCGGTCCGGTTGATCGTCCGATGGCGGAGATGGGCCCGCGTCCGCATGCGCTGTGAGCTTGTCGAGAGGTGAGTGACGACAGCCGTATCCGGCATGAGCGCACGCAAGGACAGCTGGAGTTCGGGCAACGTCAGCTGAACAGTGCGTGTGTCGCTAATCTGATCAATGAGCACCGGACTCCTCCTCTCGTGCGTCTCGGGCTGGGATGGCGGCCTTCTGCTCGGCCGAGCGTAAAGGTCCTTGTTAACCCTAGGGGAGTATCGCAAACCGACGCAAATACTTTTTGTGGCACTTTTTTGTGGAAATTTTGTGGGTTCCTGCTCGCGCATCGGCTGATGTCGCTCGCAGCCGGGAGATATCACGAAGATGATCTTGTACGGTCGGCTTCGGTGCCGATGATCGCCAGCACGTGCTCGCCGTATTTATCGGCCTTGGTCCGACCGAGCCCCTGGACCTTGATCAAATCCGCCAGGTTGTGCGGTCGCGCCTCGGCAATGGCGATCAGTGTCGCATCGGTGAACACGCAGTAGGCAGGGAGTTTCTGCATCGGCCGCCTCTTGACGCCGCCACTCTTTGAGCATGGCCATGGTGCGCTCGTCGTAGGTAGCCGGACACCCGAGGTGTCTGCCGATCTTGCGCTCCGCGGCATCGGTCAGCGATCGGCCGCAGGATCGGCAGTGCAACGACAGCGCTGAATGCCGACTACGCCGAGCAGCCCCCCGGCTGCGGGCGGGGGCCTGGAGTGACTCGGGCAGCACCGGCTGAAGGAAGCGGGACGCCGTACGAGAATGGCCATTGCCGTTTCGGGTACGCGACCAGGAGATGCGAAGCAGTCGACGGGCGCGGGTGATCCCGACGTAGAGCAGCCGCTGTTCCTCATCGATCTGCTCGGCCGAACTGGCGAGGACGAACGGCATCGACCCCTCGTGAATGCCCAACAGCGCCACCGCGTCCCACTCCAAGCCCTTTGCCGAGTGCAGCGTGCAGACTGTGACGCCCTGCGCGGCCGGGATATGTTGCGCCTCGGCGCGCCGGTCCAACTCGGCCGAGATGTCCCCGAGGGTGAGGGGTTGTTCGGAACCGTCCGTTGAGACGCTGGTCCCAGCCTCCAGGTCTTCGGCCACGCTCAGCAACGCGGCCAGCGACTCCCACCGTTCGCGCACTGCTCCCCCGCCTTCGGGCGGCTGCTGCGTCCAGCCCAAGGCGATGAGCACTTCCTTCATCTGCGCTACTGCGCTGCCTCCGCCCTGCGGCGGTCATGTCGCGTGCCGCGGTGCGTAGCGACAGCAAGGCTTGGCGCACCTCGGGCCGCTCATAGAAGCGCTCCCCGCCGCGTACCAGATAGGGAAGGTTGCGGTCGGCCAGCGCCTGCTCGATAGCAGGCGATTGAGCATTGATACGAAAAAGTACGGCCATGTCTCGAAATTCGACGCCGCTCGCGGCTTGCTGGACGATCCAGTCCGCGACCCCGGCTGCCTCGGCCGACTCCTCGGCTGACTCGACGAACTCGACCTCGGGTCCAGCGGGCTGCTGTGCTTGCAGTGTCACCGGCTGGAATCCGCGTGCTAGTCGATTTCTGCGCGTCGCCGGTCGCAGCCATGATCGAATTGGCGCATCGGACAACCTGCGGTGTCGAGCGGTAGTCGCGTACCAATCGAATCACGGTGGCCTGCGGGAAGCGTTGACCGAACTCGGTGAGATAGCTCGCCTGGGCGCCGGCGAAAGAGTGGATCGTTTGCGCCGGGTCGCCCACCACGCACAACTCGGACCGGTCGCCACGCCAGAGGTTCAGCAGCGCCTCTTGCAACGGGCTCACGTCTTGATACTCATCGACCACGAGATGGCGATAGGTACGGCGAATCGTTTCTGCGATCTCCGGACGCTCTGATATCAGTGCGGCGGCACACAGCAAGATGTCTTCGAAGTCGATCCGCGTGCGGTCGTGCTTGGCTTGCTCGTACGCCGCGAAGACCCGCGACACCGTCTCGGAATCGAAGGAGGCGATCTGGCGGTTGTGTCGAGCGGCCAAGCGCGGATAGTCCTCGGCCGTGACGTTGCTCACCTTGGCCCAGGAGATCTCTGAGACCAGGTCCCGCAAACTCGGTGTGTCAACCCTGACTCGGAGCCGGCTCGCCGCCTCGGCGACCAAGCCCATCCGGTTGTCGAGCACTGGCGGCAGATCACCGCCATACACCCGTGGCCAGAAATACTGGGCCTGCCGCAACGCGGCGGAGTGGAATGTCCGCGCCTGTACGCCGTGGGCGCCCAATTGCTGCAACCGACCGCGCAACTCGCCGGCCGCGCGAGTGGTGAACGTAACCGCGAGCACGGACGTGGGGTTGTAGACGCCGGTGGCTACCCCGTACGCGATCCGATACGTGATGGCGCGGGTCTTGCCGGTGCCGGCTCCGGCGATCACGGCGACAGGCCCGGTCAGCGCGGTCGCGACCTGCCGCTGCTCCGGGTCAAGATCATCCAGCAGCGCGTCGGGTGAGACCAGTGCTCGGGTCAGGGCTGCGGACACACGGACACCATAAGGGCCATCGCCGACATCCTTCGGTTCATCCACATCCGGAAGGTCTCTCCCCGCCGAAAGTGGTCACGAGCGACACGGATCCGGCCGAAACGGGTGCTGTTCGTGACCAGTTTCTGGACCCATCTGGGAATTGGGTGGGCGCCGGAGTTTGATCTTGGTTGGGAGCTTGATGCGGCCGAGTCTCGCATTAGCCTCGATTGGGGTGGAGACGTTCCCGCGGGAACGTCTCCACTTTGGTGGTCGCGTTGCGGCTACGTTCGCGCGAAGGCGCCGCGCGATGTCAGTTGGCCGCCTTAGTGTGTACCGCGACCATGACGCTCTACCTTCATCGCGCCGAGCGTGCCGACCGATTGGTCATTGCTCTCGGGGATCTGCTCAATAATCCGCTGCCTGACGCGTTTGCGACGGAGATCATCAGCGTGCCCACGCGAGGGGTGGAGCGCTGGCTGTCCCAGGGCCTCGCGCAGCGGCTTGGAGCCGCGCCTGGTCGCAGCGACGGAGTATGCGTCGGCGTTGCCTTTCCTTCACCGCGGCGGCTCGTAGCGCGGGCGTTGGCAGGAAGCGCGGCCGACGACGACATCGATCCATGGCGGCCGCACCACGCCGTATGGCCGCTGCTTCGGGTCATTGACCGTTGCCGCGGCGAGGCTTGGGCAGCGATGCTGTGGCATCACCTCCGCGGCAACGGGGGCTCCACCCATCCGGCCGCGATCCGAGGCGGACGCCGCTGGTCGACCGCGCGGCATCTCGCCGACCTCTTCGCCAGGTACGCGGCGACTCGACCGGCCATGATCGAGAGTTGGGTCCAAGGCCGAGATGTCGATGCTATGGGGTCCCCGCTGCCGGAGGATCGAGCGTGGCAAGCCGAACTGTGGCGTCGGCTGCGCGAAGAGATAGCTGCGCCAAGCCCGGCGGAACGCCTGCAAACCGCGGTGGCAAGACTGCGGCTGGAACCGGAGAGCAGCGACCTTCCGCAACGCGTGTCGATCTTTGGCGCGACCCGGCTGGACACCGACCATCTACTTGTGCTTTCGGCACTTGCTGACCATCGCGACGTACATCTTTGGCTGACCCACCCCTCCCCCGCGCTGTGGGACCGCGTCAAGAGGCGATCAGCGATCGTGACCTTCGACAGCTCGTGCGCACAGAGCTCAGCCACCGCGACGCAACAGCGACACCACCGAAGCGTTCGTTGATCATCGGCTGCTCGCCTACCTTGGCCGCGACGTCGCTGAACTTCAGCTCGCCCTCATCGCCACCAGTCCGAACGCGACAGATCTGCACTACGGCCCAGTCGAATCCACCGGGCCGGCAACCTTGCTCGGGTGGCTGCAAGCCGATGTGGCTGAGAATCGCGCGCCGCTCCCACAGCACGAGCTGCCGGTGCTCGAGCCGGCCGACCGAAGCGTGCAATTCCACGCATGCCACGGCCCCGATCGCCAAGTAGAAGTGTTGCGAGAGGTGCTCGTCGGACTACTCGCCGACGATCCCACGCTTGAGCCGCGGGACATCGTCGTGATGTGCCCTGACATCGAAAAGTTCGCGCCGCTGATCGCCGCCTCGTTCGGTCTGGACACGCCAGAGACCCCCGCCGAGCATCCTGGCCATCGGCTGCGAGTGCGGCTGGCCGACCGCTCGCTGCGGCAGGTCAATCCCTTGCTCGGGCTCGTCAGCCGGCTCGTCGCACTCGCCGACTCACGCGTGGAGGCCAGCGCTTTGCTGGACTTGTGCGCCGCTCCGCCGGTGGCGCGGAAATTCAGCTTCAGCCACGACGATCTGGAGCGGCTGCACGATCTGGTGCTACGTGCCGGTGTTCGCTGGGGATTCGACGCCGCAGCATCGCCGTCGGTTTGAGATGGGAGAGTTTCGGCAGAACACCTGGGCTGCCGGGCTGGAGCGACTGCTGCTCGGGGTGACGATGGACGAGACCGACCAGCACTTCATCGGAACCACGCTGCCGCTGGACGATATCGATGCCGGCGACGTTGATCTTGTCGGGCGACTGGCCGAGCTGGTGGACCGGGTCAAGATGCTGATCGAGGCCTGCAACGCGCCGCGGCCCATTACCGCATGGGTCGAGCTGTTCAAGCAAGCGATCGAGATGCTGAGCTCAGTCCCACCGGGCGACACTTGGCAGCTCAGTCACGCATACCGCGAGCTCGGTGATCTTGGTTTGGGCACCGAAGAGGCCGATGACGTCGTGCTGAACCTTGCCGAGATCTCGGAGCTGCTGGGCGACGCGTTTCGCGGACGGGCCAGTCGAGCGAACTTTCGTACCGGCACCTTGACCGTCTGCACCATGCTGCCGATGCGATCGGTACCTCATCGGGTCGTCTGTCTGCTCGGGGTTGACGATGGCGTGTTTCCGCGACGGCCCGAACCCGATGGCGACAACATCATCGGCGATGACGAATGGATCGGCGACCACGACGTACGAAGCGAAGATCGCCAACTGCTGTTGGACGCGATCATGTCGGCTCGCGAGCGGCTGGTGGTGATCTTCGCGGGCGCCGATCCCCGGTCGGGCTCGAACATTCCACCTGCGGTTGCCGATCGGTGAGCTGCTTGATGCCCTGGACGGCACGGCGCGCACCGAGGACGGTGAGCCGATTCGTACCAAGATCACTATGCGGCATCCGTTGCAGCCCTTCGACGCGTCGAACTTCGCTCCCGAGCAGGGGTTGGCGGCGCCGCGCCCGTTCAGTTTTGATCGCGCTAGCCTGCGGGCGGTCCGGGCCGCCTCGCGGGAACGGCGCCCCGCGGTGCGCATCTTTGGTGGCGAGACGTTGCCGCCCCGCGATGACGACGAACTGGTCAGCCTGGCCGACCTGGTTCGGTTCTTCAACCATCCGATCCGTGCGCTCATGTACGAGCGGGCCGCGCTATGGCTCACTCGGCCTGACGAGAAGCCAGATGAGCAAATTCCGGTACGACTCACCGGGCTGGACAGCTGGAGCATCGGCGAGCGGCTGTTACGGCTCCGCCTTGCCGGCCAGGACCCTACCTCGCTGATCGATGCCGAGTGGCGGCGCGGCTATCTGCCGCCTCGTGGCCTGGGCCAGATGGCCATCCAGGAGATCACCAACCAGGTCGAGCAGCTGGTAGAAACGGCACGGCCCTTCCTCACCGACCAACCCGTACCGTACGAGGTACTGGCCGAGCTGGGAGATCGGCGGCTGACCGGCACAGTGAGCGGGGTCGTCGGCGATTCGGTGGTTCATGTCAGCTTCTCCAAACTGGCCCCACGACACCGGCTACAGGCTTGGCTTGAGCTGTTGGCATTGACCGTCCATGATCCGAGCCGACCCTGGCAGGTCGTGTCCATCGGGCGGGGTGGCTGCTCGCACTTGCGAGCCATTCACTCGACCTGGGCCAGCACAGTCTTGGCCGACCTCATCGACCTCCGAGCCACCGGATTGCGCGAGCCGATCCCGTACGCCGCGAAGACCTCGGCCGAGTACGCGGCCCTGCGCTTCCGCGACCGACAGCCCGAGCTGTACCGGAAACAGCTGGACAAGCTCTGGCTCGAGGATCGCGACGAGGCATACGAGCGATTTTTCGGGGCGAAGGCGAGCCTGAACGACTTGCTCGCTCAGCCGTCCATCGCGAGCGAGGTGCGTGGCAACCTTGTGGAACCCAGCCGATTTGGGACCCTCGCACGTCGAGTGTTCCAGCCGCTGTTGTCCGTCGAGGATCTGCGATGATCAGCGATCCGCCTCCCTTCGACATCTACGGCGAGCTGCCGAGCGGTACCACCGTGCTCGAGGCCAGCGCGGGCACCGGCAAGACCTACACCGTCGCCGCGCTCACCGCCCGGTTGATCGCCGAAGGGGCCGCCGACCTCAGCCAGATGTTGCTGGTCACCTTCGGACGCATGGCGACCAATGAGCTGCGGCTTCGAGTACGCGAGCGCCTGGTGTCGGTCGAGGACAGTCTCGCTGCGGCGGTCCGACGGGGTGAGCCACGCAAGCCGCTCAGCGATCTTGAAGCCTTCATCTGCACAGGCGACGTGGACGAACTACGGCGTCGACGCGCCCGAGTATCACGGGCGCTTGCGGACTTCGATGCTGCAACCATTGCGACCACGCATGAGTTCTGTTTGCAGATGCTCGACGGTCTCGGGGTATTGGGTGATCGGGAGCCACACGCCACGATCGTCGAGCACCTGACGGACCTGACGCGTGAGGTGACCACCGACCTGTACTTGCGCCGTTACGCCGCCACCGGCACCCCACCGATGAGCTACGACGAGGCGCTGGACGTGGCGAATCAGGCGGTCGAGGCCGTGCACGCCCGGCTGGTGCCGGCTGGGCTGGGTTCGGACGATCCGTCGGGGAGCAGCGAGCGGGTCAGGTTCGCCTCGGCCGTACGGGAAGAGGTGGAGCGCCGGAAACGCGCGGCCAACCTGTTCACCTACGACGACATGCTGACCCGGCTCCGCGACGCGTTGGCCGATCCCGAGTACGGACCGGCTGCGGCCGAACGGCTTCGGCAGCGGTATCGCATCGTCATGGTCGATGAGTTCCAAGACACCGACCCGATCCAGTGGGAGATTCTGCGTCGGGCGTTTCACCAGCACTGCATGTTGATCTTGATCGGCGACCCCAAGCAGGCGATCTACGCCTTCCGCGGCGCCGACGTCTTCAGCTATCTCGACGCGGTGGATCAGGCAGACCAGGTCAGGAGCCTGGTCGTCAATCGCCGCAGCGACCAGGCGCTGGTTGACGCGCTGGACGTGCTGATGGGAGACGCCGCGTTAGGAGATGAGCGGATTGCCGTACGCCCGGTCACGGCAGAACATGCCGGGCACCGATTGCGTACGCCCGCCGCTGATCAACGGGTCGCAGCGCCGATCCGGGTGCGGTTCATGCCGCACGAGGCCGGTGACGAGCACGTACCGAGCGTGTCAAGCATCCGGCCCCAAATCGCTGACGACCTCGTTGCCGACATCACCGCTTTGCTGGGTTCCGGCATGGAGCTGATCGAAGGCGACTACGCCCGTGCCCTGGTGCCGTCCGACGTTGCCGTACTGGTGCGTAAGAATCAGCGCGGCGAAGAGATCCGCGACAGGCTGGTATCCGCAGGAGTGCCGGCGGTGATGTTCGGCGCCAGCTCCGTGTTCACGTCGCCGATGGCCCAGGACTGGCTCACCCTCTTGCTCGCCCTCGAGCAGACGCGGCAACAAACCGTCCGGCAGGCGGCTCTGACGTGCTTCTTCGGCTGGACATTCCGCGACTTGGTTGCGGCCAGTGATGACTCGTTGATCGAGCTCACCCAACGGGTGCGCTGGTGGGGGAAGGTGTTGGAGAGCCGTGGGGTCGCCGCTCTGCTGGAAGCCGCGACGACAGATGAACGCGTTCCGGAAAGACTGTTGAGCCTGCAAGGCGGAGAGCGGATGTTGACCGACCTGCGCCATCTCGGCCAGAGCCTGCATGCGGCGATGTCGTCGGCTCAACTTGGCGTCAGTGCCCTTGTCGAATGGCTGCGAGCTCGGATCAGCGAGGCCCAGCGCAATGGCATGTCAGAGGTCACGCGACGGCTCGAGACCGATGCCAAGGCGGTCACGATCTTGACCGTGCACCGCAGTAAGGGCTTGGAGTTTCCGATTGTCTACCTGCCGGACGCGTGGGATCGGCATGCCAATGGCTCCGATGAGGGTCGCATTCTCAGGCTTCATGAACCGACAACACGCAGTAGCGGAGAGTGCGTGCTCGATGTCGGTGGTCGCAACGGTCCTGGGCGGCCGGAGCGATTCTCGCGCTACCGCGAAGAAGAAGCCGGGGAGGATCTGCGGCTTCTCTACGTCGCCCTGACTCGAGCGCGGTCCCAGGTGGTGACCTGGTGGGCACCGTCGTACAACACGCCGGGATCGGCGCTGCAGCGCTTTGCCTCTCGTCGCCCCGGCGATCCGCCGATTCCGAGAGCGACCTACCCGCTGGACGGCGATCCTTTTGGCAGCCGCGAGCTTGGTCCGGGATTCAGCGTCGAGGAGATGACCCAGCGTGAGCTGACGGAATGGCGGACGATCGTGGAGCCGCCGGCCTGCGCTCGCCGTACGCACTTTTGAGCGTGAGCTAGATCTGGCGTGGCGGCGGACCTCCTACTCAGCGCTCACCGCGGCTGTCCATGGTGCTGACACATCCACCCCAGCCGTGAGCAGCGAGCCTGATCTCAAACGAGAGGACGACGAGTCGGTTCCGGACGCTTCGACGGCGACGCCCGCCGAGGGTGGAGCGGACGTCAGCGCAACCGGCCTCGATCAGCCGTCGCCGATGCACCAGCTGCCGTCGGGCATCGAATTCGGAACCGCTGTGCATGCGGTGTTCGAGCTCGTCGAGCCGACGGTTGAGGACCTGCCGGAGGCGCTGCGGCAGGCATGTGCGGTGACCTTGGCCCAGGGTCCGGCCGCGGCGATGACGGCTGATGAGCTGGCGAATGCGATGCTTCCGGCTTTCCGTACGCCACTGGGACCGCTCGCGAACGAAAAGCGGCTGGCTGACATCCCTCGCAGCGACCGGCTCGTCGAGCTGGGCTTTGAGTACCCGCTCGCCGGAGGCGACATGACGAACGCCGAGGTCACGCTCGGCTTGATAGGCCCGCTGCTCCGCCGTCACCTCGACGGATCAGACCTCCTCGCGGCGTACCCGGACCTGCTGGAGGACCCGACTCTGGCCTCGCAGGTACTCCGGGGCTACCTGACCGGCAGCATCGACGCGGTACTCCGAATCTGGAGCGAGGATCAGCCTCGTTACCTGGTGGTGGACTACAAGACGAACTGGCTGGGGGCGCTCGACGGGGAGACGCTGACCATCGGTGACTACACGCCCGTACGTATGGCCGAGGCGATGATGACCGCCCACTACCCGCTCCAGGCGTTGCTGTACGCGGTGGCCGTACACCGGATGCTGCGTTGGCGGCAACCCGGCTACGATCCGGCGGTTCATCTCGGCGGCGTTCTCTACCTCTTCGTACGTGGCATGGCCGGCCCGGAAACGCCGCGGGTGGGCGGCGTGCCGTGTGGCGTCTTCAGCTGGCATCCGCCACCATCGCTGGTCGTCGAGTTGTCGGCCCTCCTCGATGGGGTCTCGCGATGAGCACGCCCGTGCGATCTGAGCTCGTGCCGCAGCATGCTGCTGGCCTCCTGGCGCCGTTCAGCCTGGCTGGCGTCCTCAATCCTGCCGACGTGCACACCGCCGAGACCGTGTGCCGTATCGGTGGCGAATCAGATGAGAACGTTCGTCTCGCCCTGGCGCTAACAGTCCGCGCGCTCCGCAACGGGTCGGTCTGCATCGATCTCGGCACGGTGCACGCTACGGCCTTCGATGAGGCGGAGTCCGCGATCGACATGGCCGAGCTGCCTTGGCCGGAGCCAGGCGCTTGGATTCAGGCGTGCGCAAGGAGCCCATTGGTGGCTGATGGAGCTGGCCAGCCGGGTGGGCGGCCGCTGCGGCTGGCGAACGGGCTGCTCTATTTGGAGCGGTACTGGCAACAAGAGGAGCTGGTTCGCGTACAGCTGCAGCGCCGTTTCGCTGCGCCGGCCCCGGAGATCGACCTTTCACGGCTGTCGACTGCGTTGCGCAGATTGTTCGACCACGAAGGCTTAGGCGCCGATGAAGCGGACCGCCAGCAGCTGGCGGCTGCCGTCAGTGCACTGGGCAGGGTCAGCGTTCTTGCGGGTGGTCCGGGCACCGGCAAGACGACGACCGTGGCCAGGCTGCTCGCGCTGCTGCGTGATCAACCTGGACCTGAACTGCGTATTGCGCTGGCTGCGCCGACGGGAAAGGCTGCCGCCCGACTGGAGGAGGCCGTTCGAGCCGCCACGGCGGAGCTTTCGCCAGATGACCAGCAACGACTGGGCGACCTCAGTGCGTCGACGCTGCATCGGCTGCTGGGCTGGCTTCCCTCCAGCCGAAGCCGATTCCGGCATGACGCCAGCAATCCGCTGCCGCATGACGTCGTGATCGTGGATGAGATGTCGATGGTCTCGCTGACGATGATGGCCCGACTGCTCGAGGCAGTGCGTCCGAGCGCCCGTCTGGTGCTGGTCGGTGACCCGGATCAGCTGTCGTCGGTCGAGGCCGGTGCCGTGCTGGCCGACATCGCGCGAGCCCCCGGCGTACCAGAAGCTGATCTTGGGCGGCGGCTGGTCGAGCTGGGCCTGATCGCCGATGGCGAGACTCCGCCGGTGCACGGCGTCGTGCAGTTGACGCATACCTGGCGGTTCGGCGGATCCATCAATGAGCTCGCGAAAGCAATTCGGGCGGCCGACCCAGATGCGGCTATCGCCGTGCTCCGCGCCGGCGCAAACGACGTGCAGTTTCGTGAAGTTGATCTTGAATCTGACCCGACCGCGGCATCCTCGGGCCTCCTGGCCGACATGGCAGCCCAGGTACGCCGGGCCGGTGTGGACATGCTGGAAGCTGCCCGTACGGGAGACATTCCTGGTGCCCTGGCCGCTCTAGACCGGCATCGCCTGCTGTGCGCGCATCGGCGTGGGCCATACGGCGTGCTGCGCTGGGGTTTCGAAGTCGAGCGCTGGCTGGCGGAGTCCATTCCCGGTTACGGCGAGGAGGGCGAGTGGTACGTAGGACGACCGCTCCTCGTTACCGCGAATGACTATGAGATGTCGCTCTACAACGGCGATACGGGCGTAATCGTCGAGACGCCCGCTGGCGTACGTGCCGCGTTTGCGCGTGGCGCCGGCGCGAGGCTCTATCCACCGGTGCGGCTCGACGCCGTCCAGACGGTTCATGCCATGACGGTGCACCGGGCTCAGGGCAGCCAGTTCGACACGGTGTCGTTCGTCGTGCCGCCACCGGATTCGCCGTTACTGACTCGCGAACTGCTCTATACCGCAGTGACTCGGGCTCGGCGGCAAGTCAACCTGATCGGCTCCGAGGACGCGATCAGACGAGCGGTACTGCGTCCGGCCAACCGGGCAAGCGGCCTACGGAACCGGCTAGCGCCAGCCGGCGAGCTTGGCGAACCGAGCAATTAGTCCGCGCGGAACGAGCGCCAGCGAGGGACGCAATCAAATGGGCGCCTCACCATCACGCCATGCCTGAATCATTCGGGCAGCGACAGAGCTCTTGCCCGGCAGTCCGAGCTCGCCGGCATCAAGCTTCGCCGTGAGCTCGTCGCGGGTGTACCACTCGGCGTGCCCGATCTCGTGAATATCGACGTTGATGTCAGTCCCGATCGCTCGACCGAAGAACGCCACCATGAGCGAGCGGGGAAACGGCCAGGGCTGGCTGCCGTAGTAGTGCAGGTCGGACAAACTGATGTCGACCTCTTCGCCGATTTCGCGGTGGATGGCCTGCTCCAGCGACTCGCCGGCTTCCACGAATCCGGCCAGCACGGAAACCCGATTCCCCCACTCCGGCTTGCCACCGAGCAGCAGCCGGTCCTCCGCGTCCAGCACCGCGACGATCACCGCAGCATCAGTACGCGGGAAGTGATCGACACCGCAGCGTTCGCAGTGTCGAGCCATGCCGCCATTGATCACGATCGACGACCGCCCGCAGCGCGGGCATCGAGGCTCCAACCGATGCCAGTGCAGCAACGCTGCAGCAGTCGCGGCAATATCGCGCTCATTGTCAGTGAGCTGAAAGCCGACCTCACGGAGATCATGCATCTCGCCCTCGGGTAATTCCTCTACCGCAAAGATCGGCGAGCCGTTCAGCAGCCCGAGCAGCCGGTGCCGCTGGCTGTCGAACTCCATGAAGGGCTTCGTCATTCGCAGCTTGCTGCCGCCGGCGTTGGTCGAGAACCGGGATTCGGCGTCCAGCGTGAGTAGCTTGGCGTCTTCGGCGTGCCATAGCCCGGCTACCCACTCCGCGGATGCGCGGTGCTGGTCGACACGGTCAAGGTCACTCTGAATCGCCCAATTGATCACGTGGTCAGGGTAATGGCTCAACCTGGGCATCCAGGATTGCCGCAATGGCCTGACGGTCCGGCAATGCCTTGGGCCTGACGATCTCATCAGTGGGTACGTGATAGAAGATTGCGTCGATTTCGCTTGGCTGAAGTCCATGCGCCTCTGCCCAGGCGAGTCGGTAGATCGCCAGCTGAAGCGGATCGGCGTTCTCCGCACGACCAGTTTTCCAGTCCACTACTTGGAATTCGGTGTCTCGCGATTCGGGAGATCGCTGATAGACCGCATCGATCCGGCCTCGGATCAGCCGCCCACCGATCCAGATGCTGAACGGCGCTTCAATCGCGTACGGCACCGTCTCGCCAAACCGGCCGGCCGCGAACGCATCGCAGAGCTCCCGCAATTCCTGCTCGTCATGCGTGCCGAAGTCGGCACGGTCGGGTAGCTCGTCAAGATCAAGAAGCTGCTGTTGGCCCAGACCACCGTGCGGTAGCCGGGCGCCGAAATAGCGCTCCAACCAATGATGAAAGCGGGTACCGAAACGTGCGGAACGCGAAGGTTGTCGCGGCATCGGCCGTGCCAGCTGCGCAACGAACCCGTCTGGATCGGCGTGCAACCGCAGCACGGCCGTGGTGGACAGCTGGTGCGGCAGCTCGACCAACTGATCCCCGGACCGCGACTCGACCGCCTCCAGCAGCAACCGGTCGATGTCAGCGTCCCAGCCAGCGACGACCTCATGAGCGTCAAGCAACAATGGCTCGCTCGATGGATCCTCGTAGCTGCCCAATTCGGCGAATCGGCGACGCGCCCGCTGTACATCTCGCGCGGCCTCCTGTCGCCGCGCCTCGGCCTCCGGATCCAGAGGCGCCGGCCATGGCTGCGGGGCCACCTCGCGTACCAACGGGTTATGAGGCCCCGGCGGCGATGCTTCGGCGAGCAGCTCGCCCTGCCGCACCGCCTCGTCGATGATCACCTGAAGGTAGCTCGAAGCTGCCCGCGCGTTGCTGAGATCGGCCCGCCATGAATGGCCGGTGGCCACCAGCAGGCGCTTGGCACGGGTGGCGGCGACGTAGGCAAGCCGATCCTCGGCGAGCAGCTGCTGGCGGCTGAGCTGTTGCTTGTAGTCAGCCAGCGCGGCATACGTAGTCTCGGCGAGCTGCGGAATCGACCCTGCATCCCCGCGCAGGTCGGCGGGCAGCACCGATGAATTCAGCACCCAGTTGTCGGTGACCCGGTCACTGGGGAAGACGCCTTTCATCAGGGCCGGGAGGAAGACGGCCTCCCACTCCAGACCTTTGGCCTTGTGAACAGTGAGCAGCTTCACCGCCTCACGGTCGGAGGGAACGGCCTGCTCAAGTCCAGCGCCCTGCTCGCTCTCAGCCTGCAGGTAGCCGAGCAGGCCCGGCAATGAGGCGTCCCCATCGACATCGACGTAGCCGGCGACCGCGTCCAGGAATGCGCCCAGCTGGTCCCGGCGCGAGGTTCGCGCGAACTCCGGGGTCGCCATCACCTCGACATCCAGACCGAGCGTGGTGATCACTCGGCGAGTGAGGTCAAGCACCGACTCTTCGCTATGCCGCCGCAGCCACGCGAGTTCAGCCGACAGCCGGGCGAACCGATCTCGGGCGTCAGGCGAGTACGCCGCCTCGCCCGGGCTGTCCAGGGCATCGAGCAGACTGACGACCTCTGTTGGGTCGACCTCGGCGACAGCCTGCTCCAGGGAGGTGAGCACTGACGTCCCGCTCAGTTCCTCACCTGACTCCTCGCCTCGCTCCGGCGCAGCGCGGGCAAGTTCGCGGGCCCGCCGTCCCAGCAAGCCAAGATCACGCGGCCCTACCCGCCACCGAGGACCGGTGAGCAACCTGATCAGATCCGGATTTGCCGTGACGTCGTCGATCAAACGCAACGTTGCGGTGATGTCCATGATCTCGGGCAGGTACAGCAGGCCACCGAGACCGACGATCTCTACCGGCACGTCACGAGTGGTCAGCTCGGCATACAGCGGCGCGATGTCGGCATTGCGTCGAGTCAGCACGGCCACGTCCGCCCAGCGCGATACCACACCACTGTCCCGGAGCCCGGCGATCTGGTCCCCAATCCAGCTGATCTCCTCCGGCCAGGTGTCGAAGGTCGCGGCGCGTACCACACCGGAGGAGGTCCCCTCCGGTGCCTGCAGCAGTCCGAGGCCCTCGAGTCCCTCGTCAGATGGTGCAGCCCGAACGGCGATAGTCGAGTCCGTTTCGGCTCGCAGCGGCCGGCTGAGCTCATTGGCGACATCCAGGATCGTTCGTCCACTACGCCGATTGATGGTGAGTGCATAGCGACGCGCCGGCCGGCCGTCTACACGGGGGAAGTCCGCCGCGAAGGTCATGATGTTGCTCGCTGCCGCGCCCCGCCAGCCATAGATCGCCTGGAACGGATCCCCCACCGCTGTCACCGGGTGCCCCCGACCGTCGCTGGCAACGTGGCCGGAGAACAGTCCGCGCAACATGATCGCCTGCGCGGCGGAGGTGTCTTGGTACTCATCCAGCAGCACAACCCGGAATGCGTCCCGCATCGCGCTGGAGACCTGCGGTACCTCGGTGGCCAGTCGGGCAGCAATCGCCATCTGATCGGCGAACTCGACAACACCGAGCCTGCGTTTCAAGTCCTGGTAAAGACGCACCAGACTGGCCAATTCCAGCCGCTCCTGGGCGGCGATGATCGCCTTCTTGATGTCGGCATAGGTGTTGCCCCGGTTGTTGCGGCGGAGCCGATGCCAAGCCCAGCAGCAGGCCCCGCGCGTGCCCGTCAAGATCGCTTACGTCCACCAGGTGTTGCTGCAGATCAGCGTCGAGCCGGAGCACCCGGTCGGTCACCGTGGCCGGCCGTAGGCGCGAGATGAACTCGAACGGTCCTGCCGCAGCCCGTACGACTCGCGAGGCAAGCCGATAGCGGGTAGCGCCGCTGATCAAGGTCGGATCGGCTTCGTAGCCCAGCCGCAACCCATGCTCAGCGACGAGCCGTCCAGCGAAGGCATCGTAGGTCATGATCAGTTGTTCGCCGGATTCGTCGACGCCGCGATCGGCAATCACACCGGCCCGCAGCAGCGCGTTGCGGACGCGCTGGCTGAGCTCGGCCGCCGCCTTGCGGGTAAAGGTCAGTCCGAGGACCTCCTCAGGGCGTACGGCGCCAGTGCCCACCAGCCATACGACGCGGGCGGCCATTACCGTCGTCTTGCCCGATCCGGCACCGGCAATGATCACGCCGGGCTCGAGCGGGGCGGTGATCGCCTCCAGCTGCTGATCAGAGAACGAGATGCCGAGCGCATCGATCAGGTCAGTGGCGCTGTCAAGACGAGTCCGCAGTGCCGGCGGCACCAGAGTATGAACGCTCATGTGATCACCTGGCGACCAGCCGGCTGGGCAGGGCAGCTGGTTCGGAAGGGACAGTAACGACAGCCGGCTCCGATCCGTGCGTCGTGGCGTTCGCTCCGAATGATCTGTGCCGCTTCGGCAAGCCTGCGATGCACCCAGGTCGGCTGGTCGGGAAACTGCGTCGGATCTGCGCCATCTGGCGGCTCGACTGGAAAGGGAACGTCGTCGAGCGAGGCCTGCTGAAAGGTCTTCGGATGACCGCTCTCGCCGTCCGGGAGCCGGAGATAGACCAGTTCAGCGCCGGCGGGCCGAGCATCCTCCCCCGCCACCGCGGCAAAAGCACCGTGCTGTGACGGCCAGCTGATAGACGCCGAGCTGATCATGCAACGCAATGTCAGCCGCCGTCGGTGCGGTCTTGGACGTTTTGAAGTCAACGATCCGGATGCGGCCGTCGGGCTCCCGCTCGACCCGATCGGCACTGCCCGTGAGGTGGACCCGGTCGCTGCCGAGATTGATCTCGCATGAGAACGGGACCTCGGTACCCAACAGTGTGAGGTGCGGCCTCGCCTCTTGCCACGTCACAAAACGCTCGAGGGCGGACTCGGCCTCCACCCGCTCCACAGCTGATAGCCAGTGAGCATCGAAATCGAGCTGACTCCATACCGACTCGAGATGGTCGGAGAGTTCGTCGTGGTCAGCGTGACTGTGTGCCCCATACTCCGCGAGCACGTGCACCACCGAGCCAAAGCTCGCCGCAGCCGAACGCGCGGACTCACCTTGAGCCTTGCGTGCCAAGAACCAGTTCCGCGGGCAGGCCAACACCTTCGCGAGCTGACTGCCAGAAAGATGCACCGGCTGCTGCACAGACACCAGCGGCTGGTCGGAGCGAGTCAGCGGCCGCATCCCCCACCAATGGTCGGGTCGCGCAGCCGGTGCCAGCGGATGGCCGTCCCCATCGGTGGCGTCGGCCAGCCGCGCGAGCCTGATGGCGGCCTCCTCGCGGAGCTGCGGCGAGGTTTCTGGATCGACGGTCATGGTGCGCAGCTCAGCCACCAGAGCCGACAGGGTCAACGGTCGTCGCGGCCGGCCCAGGAGCTCGCGTACGGGTGCGCCGAGCTCAGCCAGGAATCGGGACGGCTGGTCCGCCTCCCCTTCGGTACCCGCCACCGCAGTCACCACGAGCCGGGACCGGGCGCGAGTGCATGCGACGTAGAAGAGCCGCCGCTCCTCCGCAATCCGGTTCGCGCTGGGAACTGCTGGCAACACCTCGTGGCGACCCAACCGATCCGGCTCCAGCAGCGAGCCGCGGCGGCGTACGTCTGGCCAACGACCTTCCTGGACCCCCGCGACGACGACGAGGTCCCACTCCAACCCCTTAGCTCGATGGGCCGTGAGGACACGGACCGCCGACCCCCGGAGCTCGGACTCTCGCAGCGGATCGGCCGGAATCTGCTGACCTTCGACCTCGGCCAGGAAGCCCGTCACTCCGCGGAGCCCCGACACCTCCTCCGACCGAGCGGCGATCTCGAACAGCGCGCAGATGGCATCCAGGTCACGATTGGCCCGACGTCCTCCCTCGCCACCGCGACCGGCTTGTTGCCGCAGCTTCTCCGGCCACGCCGTCTGCGACCACAGCACCCACAGGGCCTCCTCCGCTGTGCTCCCGGTCCGGATGGCGCGCTCGCAGCGACGCAAGAGCTGAGCCATCCGTCGAGCGGCGTCCACATCCGCACTCGTCGGACTGTCGTCGAGGAGGTCTTGATGACGCAGAGCGGCGCTGATCAGTTCGGCGGAGGGGCGCGGAAGTGCGGCGCCGGCGAGTTCGACACGCTCTGCCTCTCGCAGCGCGCGGCCCAGCCGACGCGTGGCCATGCTGTCCATGCCACCGAGCGGGGAGGTGAGCAGCAGTTGAGCTTCCTCAGCGGTCGGTGTGCAACCCCGCGCGGCGACCTGCAGCGCCAGCAGCAATGGGCGGACGGCCGGGTCGGCAGCCAGCGGGATCTCATCGCCGGCCACCTCGACCGGTACGCCGGCAGCGACGAGTGCTCGGGTGAGCGTGGGAATCATGGTCCGCCCGGCTCGCACCAGCACGGCCATCGCGGTCCATGGGAGATCGTCCCGGAGATGCGCGCTGCGCAGAATGTCGGCGATGTGCTCCGCCTCGGCACCAGCGCTGCTGCAGGTGAAGATCTCCACTTTTCCTTTGGGCAGTTGGGGATCAGCTATCGGATGCCGGAACGCGTCGAAGACGTCGGCCGGCAGCGAGCGCGGCAGGCCGAGGCGCGTCACCACATTGCGGCTCGCGATCAACAACCCGCTGCCGAAGCGGCGTGTCCGATTCAGCGCGACGACGGGTGCAGGAACGCCGCCGGCAGTCCGGAACAGCTCCGGGAAATCCAAGATCCCGCGCGCCTCCGCACCACGGAAGGCATAGATGGACTGATCAGGATCCCCGACGACGATCACATCGCGGCCGTCACCGGCGATCACCTGCAGCAGCCGCACCTGGGAGGGATCGGTGTCTTGGTACTCGTCCACAAAGACGCAGCCGATTTCGCTGCGTAGCGTTGTCACGATGTCGGGCCTGGTCAGCAAGATGCGGCAACGATGCACCAGCTCGGCATAGTCGAGGACCCCTTCCGCATCGAGCACATCGAGATATTCATCAAAGAAAGCTCCGACGCTCACCCACTCCTCACGACCGGCGGCCTCACCGGCCGCAACGACGTCATCGGGATCCATCCCGAGCTGTCGTGCCTTGGCCAGCACGGCCCGTACCTCGGCGGCGAATGCCCGAGTGGGGAAGGCTCGATCGAGCGCTTCTGGCCACTGAGGACGTTGGGTCTCCAGGCTGCCTTGGAGCGTCTCCCGCACCCGGAACTCCTGCTCCGGTCCGGTCAGCAGCCGCAGCCGGCGTCCCGAAGCCAGGAGTGTCAACGCCGCCCCCGTCATCGGCAAAGCGGCGCACCAGGGCGTAACAGAAGGCATGGAAGGTCATGGCCATCGGAGCCACCGTGGTACGGCCCAACCGCGCCGCGATGCGCGTCCGCAGGTCGGCAGCGGCCTTCCGCGAGAACGTCAGCACGAGGATGCTGTCGGCGGTCGCGTTGCGGCGTTCGATCCGATCCACCACGCACTCGACCAGGGTCGTGGTTTTGCCGGTGCCGGGTCCGGCCAGCACCAGCAGCGGTCCCCCGGCGTGCTCGACGACGGCACGCTGGGCTGGATCCAGCACTGGGGGTGTGGGCAGCTTCTCCGCCCCCCGAGTCAAGCGGTACATCGCGGCCGTCCTTGGTCTAGAGATGATCAGCCGGTACGCAAGGTATTGGATCAGAGATCACCGACAAATTGGCGCACATCGGCCAAGGGCGGTGTTCGACATGTCAATTTCGACATGTCAACTAGGAGATCGGTCGGTCCCGCCAGGTCGAGTCGAGGACCGCCACCACCGCCGCCGCAAGCAAGCCAGTGCCGAAGATCAAATTGCCGAGCTCGGCGAAGGGCTCCAGATAGATCGTGGTGCTGCCGTCCCGGATCAACGCGGCGTACGCCAGCACGGTCATGGTCAACACATAGTTGGTCAGCACCAACATCACCCGCGTTGGCCGAGGAAACCGACGGCTCTCGCGGTTTCCCCATCCGGAGTCGGTGAGCAGGTCCCAAGTCAGACCGAACAGCACCAAGGCGGCGCCCGAGAAGCCCAGCAGCGAACCGAGTGGATCGGAGATGAAGTCGCGGTAGGAGAACAGCGCGCACAAGATCAACACGCCGGCGAACGCCAGTGCCCGCCGGCTGGTCAGCCTGCGGCGTACCAGTGACACCGCAACAGCGACGATGATCAGCGCTGAGGTCACCAGGTTGACGCCGTCTTGGTTGATCGGGGCCGCCGTACGATCGCCGAAGACGAGTTGCCGGGCCAGCATGGTGAGCATGACGCCGATGCTGCCCAGCACCAGGGCGCGACTTGCCTGGCCCCGCCGCGCCGCAAGCACCGCGAGTACCAGAAGAGCCAGACCAATCAGAACGCGACTGGGGTCGATGATGCGATCGAGAATCGGCGCGGGGTCATAGGCAAAGGTGGAATTCGCACCGTTAGGAGCAAGCGAGGCGAACACCTGGACCACCGCGAGAAAGATCTGCACCGGCAAGCTCACGGCAAGCAGCGCTGCCGCAACGGCGAATCCGACCCGACCCAGCTCGTCACTGAGCTCAGACACGACCGGGTAGGAGTTCCGGCGCCGGCAGATCCGCAGCAGGACTGCGCCGACCAACCCGAACGCGAACACCAGCAGGCCCGCCCAGACCAATGCGGTCCAGCCATGCACGATCGGGTCACGATGGGCAATCTGCCACCCGGCCTGTGCAGCTCGCACGCCGATGACCACTGCCAAGATCAGATAGGGCCACGCTCGCCTTGTCAGGCGCTGGGCGTTCTCGGTCGCAGAAACGGTAGCTCGGACGGTGATTTCGGCGACCGAGGCGCCGGCAAGCGCGGCGGCCGGCAGAGACCAGGTAGCCGAGGAAGGCCGCCGTCTGCTGCAGGTTGAGCGGATTGAAGTCCGTGCCAAACGCCTTGGCGTAGCGGGTCTCGGCAACCCCGACCGTCATGCCAAGACCGATCAGGGCCCAGAACGCGGCGAACTCCCACCAAGCGAATGGGCGTCGCCACCGGATGATCACCAAGATGATCACACTTGTCATCAGTGCCCCGGCGATCCAGGGCCACCCGGCCCAGCCGGCGAGCGAACCACGACGCAGCGACCAGGTGCCGATCACCATCAGGGCGAACAGCAATCCCAGCAGCTTGAGCCACCATGGACCGTGCAGCGCCGCCGACATGCAACACGCGACGCCAAAGGAGAGCAGTACGACCAGTGGCCAGATCATCTGCTCGGGTAACCCGAGTCCGGTTGCGGAGACGATCAAGTTGCTGTGCTGGCGAATGAGTCCGGACATGACCACCGTCGCAGCCGCCACGCCGAAGCCCACATAGCCGATCAACACAATCGACCGCAGCCCGTACGGCCAATCCAGGTCCCGAAGTCGGCCGTTTCTGATGGGCTCGACCACCGTTTGCCGGACAATCGCTGCAGCGAAGCGAGCCAATCGGGACCACGTACGCTCCGGTGAGGATTGCGCCGCGGGTCGTGCTGAGCCGGCAAGCAGATCTTGGTCAACCGACATCTTCGCGCACCTCGAAGGTCCAGTCATTGTTGAACAGCAGCACCCCTTGCGCGGAGGCGAGCGCCACACGATCCTGCTTGGCGATGGTGAGTGGCGGCAGCGACCAGCGAGTGACCGCGACGCCGTTCTTGTCGAGCACCTGCGCTTCGCCGATACCCCATACCGCGAGGTGATCTTGGGTCGGCGTTAGGGCGAGCGCCGGATCGAGTCGCTTGACGATCATGCCGGCGTGGTTGATCAGGATGCATTCGCTCTTGGTCGCCACCACGACGAGGTCCGCGAAGCGAGTTACGCCGGTCAGGGTGCCGAAGAACGGACGCACCCAGCGGTGCAGGCCGGTGTCGATCGCCAATCCGTGCGCCGCCTGGTCCTGCAGCACGACGACGGTGTCCCCGATGACGGTGGCGCCGCGGCCCAGCATCTCCACGTACCAGCGGCGTTTGCCGGTTGCCACATCGAAGGCCGTGGTAGTGCCGCCTCTGTCCATGATCACCACCACACCAGAACCGACGGCAGGCGCGACGTTGACGTCCGACCCCACATCGTGCTGCCAGAGCAGTGCGCCCGTACCAAGATCGAAACTCCGCATCACGCCAGCAAGATCGACCAGAATTGCTTCCTGATCACCTGCGCGCACCGGCGGTGTTTGAGCAAGATCATCGACCGCGAACTGCCAGAGCCGGATGCCGACGTCTGAGTACGCCACGACCTGCCGGTTACTGGTTGTCGCGATGATGACGTTGCCGAAGGCGGTCAGGGTCAGGATGCTGCCGCCCGGGTGCGCTCGCCAAACCGACGTCCAGTCGGTCAACGTCTTGGGCGTCGTGGCGACAAGATCGCCTTGACCGTACGTGGCCCGGATGACCAGACCAGACTCGGTCCGTACCGGAGTGACGTTGGCGGGCGTACTCACCATCTGATCTTCACCGAAGGTGGGATTGATCGACACCGTGCCGAACTGCCCGGCTGTCCAGCGTTGCGGCGACGACCATTGGATCGGTGTGTTCGTGGTTGTCGGAGTGCCTGGCGCCGGCGCCTCGATTCGAGACGTCGTGATGCGTACGTCGGCGAAGCTCTGGCTCTCCGCAACGATCCCCTGGCCAGGACACCAGGTCTGATTCAAACTCACGATCCGACCGAGTTGTCCGTCCTTGGAGAGGTAGCGCACCTCGCCGGTAACGGCGAGGCACCCGCCGCCGGCCGCCGCTGCCTGCAGCTCGCTGCGGTAGTCGAGAGCATTGCCTGCCGATCCCGCACTACTCCAGCGGCTACCGGCATGGACGTCAGCTGGCAGCAAGATCAGTCCGGGACTATAGACATATCCCTCGGTCGGCGTGCTGACTCCTAGCAGGTCGACCCCGGTCGTCACGCGGTAGAACCGCACGGTTTGAGCGATGGCTGCCGGATCATTGAGCTGTGTCGTGGTGGTCCGCCAAACCTTGATCGTGTCGCTCTCGTCAAAGGTTTCGGGACCCATCGCCGCACCGAAGCGGCTGTCGACACTCGAGCAGCCCCGGCACACCGGTGAGCCGCGCTGACTCCGTCACCGACGTGCCGATGGAGGTATTCAGCTCGCGGGTCGTGTCGGTCCGCTCATAAGCAACGGCACCGTCGGGCGGCAGATAGCGGGTGGCCGTGGCAGCTCGACCGAAGATCACCGTGGAGTCGGCGACGTAGGCGGTGGCCGCGATCATGACGCCGACGAGTACAACGATGATCAGCGGCCGCCACCAGGGCCGGAGCGGCTGTGCTAAGTCAGCGCGGGGCGGCGCCCATGTCGGATTGACCGCAACACCACCCAGCGGATCAGGCGGCAGCGTCGACCAATCCTGCACTGGAAACGGAGACCAGGGCTGATCGTCGGGGCTTAACGGCTCGCTTTGCTCGCTGCGAGTGGCGCGCGGCATGCGGACCAGTATCTAATGATTCGGTCCCACAGCTCGCGCCGTTAACGGCAGATTCTGGTGTCAGAAACGCCGGTTGGCCAGCACCGGGATAGTTGCCCGGGTCTTGGTCACCTCGTCGAGGTCAAGATCGGCCAGGAGCAGGCCGATCTCGGTGCCCAGAGACCGGATCACCTCGCCACGAGGTGAGATAGCCGCGCTGTAGCCGACTCCGGTGGGCGCCGTACCGTCGAGGACGACTCCAGCCGCTGCCGGATCGGCCTGGCCCGCAGCTAGAACGTACGCCGTGCTGTCCAGTGCTCGAGCCCGCGTCAGCAGCTGCCACTGCTCGATCTTGCCAACGCCAGCTCCCCAGGACGCGGCGACGCAGATCACCTCAGCACCCTGCTCAGCGAGTGCGATGTAGAGGCCGGGAAACCGTACGTCATAGCAGGTCGTCAGCCCGACCTTGGTCTCTCCGACCGTGATCATGACTGGCTCTTTGCCAGGCGCGACCGTGTCGGATTCGCGGAAGCCGAAGGCGTCGAAGAGATGAATCTTGTTGTAGTGCGCGTCGACATCTGGCCCCACTGCCCGCAGCGTGTTTTGGATCCGACCGTCCTCGCCCGGCGTGAACATGCCGGCAATGATCACCAGCTGGTGATGCTCAGCGATCTTGCCCAGCTGCTGCGCCCATGCCCCGTCGACCGGTTCGGCGATCTCGGCGAGCGGCAGCCCGAAACGGCGCATCGTGGCCTCAGGAAAGATCACGAGCTGGGCGCCCTGCGCCGCGGCCTCGGCCGCATATGTTGCGACCAGTTCGAGATTTTCCTGCGGATCAGAGCCACTCAGAATCTGGGCGAGGGCAACTCGCAGCGTGCTCACCTCAAGCCTCCTTGTTCGCGGTCCATCTGCCAGACCAGCACCTCGGCTTCGACGCGCGCTGTGAGCCTCAGCTGGGTATGCCCGGACAGCCGGAGCGAATCCCCAGCCTCCAGCGGCCCGATCGCCTCTGCATCCAGGACCCCGCGAGCCAGATAGACGTGCAGCAGCTCCCCGTCAGGCAGCAGCCGGGACGTGCCTGCCGCGAGCACGCTGCCCCACAGAGTCGATGTGGCGCTGCCCATTCTCACCGCGGCGTCGGCGTGACTGCCGGAGGCGATCGGCACCCAACCGAGGGCAAGATCGCCCAGCGCCAGCTCGCGCTGCTGATAGCTGGGCGGCGTGCCGGCCTCATCAGGCCTGATCCACATCTGGATGAAGTGCACCGGCTCGGGCGCGCGCGCCGGGTCGATCAGATAGGCGTCATTGCGCTCGCTGTGCACGATCCCTGAGCCTGCGCTCATCCGCTGCGCCAGGCCCGGATAGATCAGCCCAGAATTGCCGCGGGAGTCCTGGTGAACCAGCGACCCGGACAGCACCCAGGTGATGATCTCAGTGTCGCTATGTGGATGGTCGGCATAGCCCGATCCGGCGCGTACCAGATCGTCGTTGTTGACCAGCAACTGACCGAACGAGACATTGCTCGGGTCGTAGTGCTCGCCGAAGGAGAAGCTGTGCTGAGTTTCGGACCAGTCGGTACGGGTGAGGAAACGCTGCTCCGCCCGACGTAGCTCAATGCCCGGCGCAATGATCCTCGGCGTGCTCACTGGTTCAGTATCGCGGGGCTGGTAAAACATCGAGCGCTTGACTCCGGCGTACGCTCACCTCATGTCGCCCCGTCCCGCACCCGAGCCCATTGCTCCAGGTCAAGAATCGGTCTGGGACTACCCGCGCCCACCGGCTATCCGCGCGAGCGATGAGGAGATCATCGTGATCTTGGGTGGCGTGCAGATCTGCGAGACCCGGACGAGCTGGCGCGTCCTGGAAACCAGCCACCCGCCGACCTACTACCTGCCCCGCTCGGCCTTCATCGAGGGCTCGCTGCGACCGGCGAAGGGGTCGTCATTTTGTGAGTGGAAGGGGCGTGCCGGGTACCTGGATGTGATCGGCGGTAGCAAGATCGCGCCGCGGGCGGCGTGGTACTACCCGCACCCAAATGCCCGGTATTCAGCACTTGTTGATCATGTTGCGCTGTACGCGGCAGCGATGGATTCGTGTGTCGTCGACGGTGAACGGGTCGTGCCGCAGCCCGGGGGCTTCTACGGCGGTTGGATCACGTCGAATATCAGCGGGCCGTTCAAAGGTGGGCCCGGAACCCTGGGTTGGTAGTCCATGGATGAGGATTACGCCGAGCTCGTGTTGAGCGCGGTAGAACAGATACCGCCCGGCCAGGTTGCGACGTACAAAGACATCGCCGAAATTGTTGGCCGCGGTGGACCACGTCAGGTGGGCCATGTGATGGCGAAATTCGGCGGTGGGGTGCCGTGGTGGCGAGTGGTACGCGCGGACGGACGCCCCGCCCGAAGCCTGGAAGAGCGGGGCCTGAGGTTGCTGCGTGCCGACCAGACGCCCATCAAGGGTGATCGCGTCGACATGGCTCGGGCCCGTTTCACCGGCGATGAGGCAGGCGGCTGAAGTCGGGATCCCACCGCTGCGCGGTGATCACCAGACGAGGGTCGAGACACGACGTTTGTGGGTTCACATTGCGCCGTTATCTGTGACAGGCTAGGGACCGCTGTTGCAAGTGGTCTGTGTCGTGGTATGTACTACGCCCCCAGAACTATTGCGTGGGCGTGAGGAAGATCCTGGCGTCCAACAGCAGTCGAGATCGTGAGGTGCGGTTTCGAATGCAGATGCTAGGAGAGATGTTTCATGGCGCAGGGAACCGTTAAGTGGTTCAATGCCGAAAAGGGCTACGGCTTCATCGCCGTGGACGGCGGCGGCCCGGACGTTTTCGTCCATTACAGCGCAATCGAGTCGACCGGCTTCCGGACGCTCGACGAGGGCCAGCGGGTTGAGTTCCAAACGACCCAGGGACCCAAGGGTCCGCAGGCCGACCAGGTCCACGCGATCTGAGCTTCAGGCACGACACGCACGAAGCCCCGGTACCGATCGGTACCGGGGCTTCGTGTTGGCTCGCTGACTCGGTGTCGAGGAACGCACGTGCACGTTCGTTCCTCACACTCTGCTTTCGTTGCAACATGTGTGTCGCGCCAGTACGGCACGTGCACGTGCGTTTCATACAGTGCAGCGAGCCTCACACGGCCCAGCCAAGCCTGAGACAGGCCGATCGCCCAAGGCGAATTCTCTGAGGAGATGAAGCCATTGCAAAGCCCATTACGAAGTCCGATATCGCTGATCTTGTCGCCAAAGTCGAGGAGTCGGCTGACGCCTTGATGGCCGGCGACGTCGATCGATACCTCGCCTTCATTCACCACGCCGAGGACTACACCCTGCTGAACCCGGCCGGCGGTCCCGCTCGACGCGGATTCGACGACTCCCCGGAGAGCCGGAGGGCCATGGCCCAGATGTTTCAATCGGGCAGCGCAAAGCTGGAGCTGATCGAGACGTACGCCTCGGGTGATCTCGTCGTGCTCGTCACGCTCGAACGAAACCACGGAGTTGTGGGCGGTTTGCCGGAGCAGGACTGGTCGCTCCGGGTGACATGGGTGTTCCGCCGGACGCAGTCGGGCTGGGAGCTAGCACACCGTCATGCCGACCCGCTCGTGCATCCGATCACTGCAGAACAGCTGGCCGCGCTCGCTCACGGCTGATCAGTACGCAGGTTGGGTGGGGTCGATCTGGCGGACCCATGCGCTGACGCCGCCGCCGACATGGACGGCGTCGGCAAGCCCAGCGCCATGCACCAGCGCCAACACCTCCGCTGAGCGGACGCCGGTCTTGCAGTAGAGCACCACCTGCTTGTCCTGCGGCAGATCACCCAGCGCAACACCGGTCTGGAAGTCACCCTTGGGGATGAGGACGGATCCCGGGATGACGTTGATGTCTCGCTCCACTTGCTCGCGTACGTCGATCAGCACGAAATCTTTGGTCCCGGATTCCCGATCGGCAAGCCACTGCGCCAGCTGCTTGACGTCGACGGTGTGACCTGCGACGGCCTCGGCCGCCTCATCGGTGATTGCACCACAAAACTCGTCGTAGTCGATCAGCTCGGTGACGGTCGGGTTCTCTCCACAGACAGCGCATTGGGGATCCTTACGGACCCGCAGCTGTCGCCAGCTCATTTCCAGCGCGTCATAGATCTGCAGCCGGCCGATGAGCGGTTCGCCGATCCCTGCGAGCAGCTTGATCGCCTCGGTGACCTGCGTCGCCCCGACCGAGGCACACAGCACGCCGAGCACACCGCCCTCGGCGCAGCTCGGCACCATGCCCGGCGGCGGAGGTTCGGGATAGAGGCAGCGATAGCAAGGACCGTGCTCGGCCCAGAAGACACTGACCTGGCCGTCGAACCGATAGATGGAGCCCCACACGTACGGCTTGCCCAGAAGCACAGCGGCATCGTTGACCATGTATCGCGTAGCGAAGTTGTCAGTGCCGTCGATGATCAAGTCGTACTGGCTGAACAGCTCCATGACATTGTCGTTGTCCAGCCGCACGTCATGCACCACGACGTTGACTAACGGGTTGGTCTCAGCGATCGACTCTTTCGCAGACTCGGCCTTGGACTTTCCGATGTCGGACTGGCCGTGGATGATCTGGCGCTGCAGATTCGATTCGTCGACGGTGTCGAAGTCGACGATGCCGAGCGTCCCGATGCCGGCAGCGGCGAGATAGAGCAGCGCCGGACTTCCCAGACCACCAGCGCCGATCACCAGCACGCGCGCGTTCTTCAGCCGCTTCTGGCCAGCCATCCCTACGTCGGGAATGATCAAATGTCGGCTATAGCGGCGTACCTCGTCGATGGACAACTCATCGGCGGGCTCGACCAGCGGCGGCAAGGCCACGGTTCTCCTCCAGCTCAAGGACGCGGTGCGGTACCGCGGCAACAGGCTTTCTCGATCTTGGAGGTAACGCGGGTCCGCGGACTGCTATTCCGGATGATGGGATAGGGCCATGGCAGCCGCAGCGGACTCTTGGGCGTGTTGCGGCACTACGCGGGGGTTCACGGGGGGCGTTCCCCTTGGCTGACATCGTCACGCGAGTGGGCGACCGAACTCTGACTCTGACCAATCTCGAGAAGGTGCTCTATCCCAGCGTCGGTCTCACCAAGGCTGAGGTCATCGATTACTACCTGCGCATCGCTCCGGTGATGCTTCCCTACATTCGGGACCGGGTGATGACCAGGCTGCGATTCCCGGACGGGGTCAGCCGAGACCGGTTCTCCTTCTACGAGAAGAATGCGCCGATGGGTACGCCGGACTGGGTACGCCGGGTGAACGTCAGCACCAGTGACGGCATCATCGACTACGTCGTCGCCGACGACGAGGCAGCAGTCGTCTGGCTGGCCAATCTCGCTGCCCTTGAGATGCATGTTCCGCAGTGGACAGTCAGCAGCGCCACCCCGGTTGACGGCATCGTGAGCCTGCCCGAAGCCCGACCCGCGCCCTGGCGAGCCGTTGGCCGATCGAGTTGTGGTCGATCTGGATCCTGGGGCCGGAATGACCATCGTCGACAGTTCACGCGCGGCCCTGATCGTGGCCGCCAGGTTGGCAGCGGACGGCATGATCCCGATCGCACAAACCTCCGGCAGCAAGGGCATTCAGGTGTACGCCGCCATTGCTCCGACCCGCAGCAAGGCAGCGTGGGCCTACGTAAAGCAGCTCAATGCCTCCCTGCACAAGGCGCAGCCGGACTTCTTCGTCGCGACCATGTCCGTCGAGCAACGGGCCGGCAGGATCTATGTGGACTACAACCAGAATTTGGCGGCACGCAACACGATCGCGCCGTACTCGATGCGGGGCCGGGAACGCCCAGCCGTCGCCACGCCGGTCACCTGGGAGGAACTCGGCAACGTACGAGGGCCGGATGATCTTCGATTCAGCCCAGAAGACGTGCTGGCCAGAGTCTCCGATCAGGGGGATCTGGCGGCCGATCTGCTGACCTCTGACGCGCCAGCATTGCCGGACGTTGCCTGACCCAGCGGGATCGGATCGCGCGGTGCCGTGCTAAGGAGGAGGGAGGGGACACGCTTTTCGTCCCCGAATGACGACGAAGTAGGCACCTTGAAAGCGCGATCCGCGCCGAGCGAGCTTGCGAGCGAGGCAATCGGCTCGACGTCTGAGTCAAACGTCGCTGGCGCGACGCGGACCGTGGCAAGGTTAGGGTGAATCGTGGCCACAGAGCTGGAGAAGGACGCGGTGAGCAACCGCCCGACCCGCCTGCCACGTGACCAGCGACGCATTCAACTGCTCGATGCGGCCAGTGAAGTCTTTGCCGCGAAGGGCTACCACGCAGCGGCCATGGACGACATCGCCGACGTAGCTGGCGTATCTAAACCCGTGCTGTATCAGCACTTTCCGTCCAAACTCGACCTCTATCTCGCCCTCCTCGACCAAAGCTGCGATCGGCTGGTCGAGGTGGTCGAAGACGCCCTGGCCTCGACCGAGGAGAACGCAGATCGGGTGATCGCGACAGTCGCGGCGTTCTATGAGTTTGTCTCCTCAACGAGCGGTGAGTTTCGCTTCATCTTCGAATCCGATCTGACCGGTGACGGTGCGGTGCAGCAACGGCTCGCGCGGGTGAACAGCGAGATTTCCGACGCCATTGCGGAGGTCATTGCCGAAGACACCTCGCTGCCTCGCCAACAAGCCAAGCTCCTCGCAGTCTGTCTTGTCGGGATCGCCCAGGTCAGCGCCCGCTACTGGATCTCAGGCGGGACGTCCGCGGTGACGCTCGACGAAGCCAAGCAACTGGTGAGCAATCTGGCCTGGCGTGGCATCAGCAGCTTCCCGCTTACCGAGCACGAGCGCCAATTCGTCCCGCCTGCTTCCTAATCGATTGCAACGGCGTCAGATTGCGCTGCCACAGCAGCGCGCTCGCGGACAGGCTCAGATCACCCGGTCGACAGGAGTTCGGCTATGTCGTGCTCGGTCGGCAACCTGCCACGGCCGCCACGGCCCGTTGCGCAGATAGCTCCTGCCGCTGCCGCGAAACGGACGCGTTCGGAGGCGTCGAACCCGCGAGCGAGGGCGACCGCATATGCGCCGTGAAAGACATCTCCGCACCCGGTTGTGTCGACGACCGGGACCTCAAAGCTTGGCTGGTGCCGACAATCAGCGCTCCCGACATCGCGAAACCACACGCCATCCGCACCGTCGGTTATGACCACGGTGGATCGCCGATCATTCCAGAGCGCATTCACGATCGCGGCCGGTTCCGATTCAGCCGTCAGGCGGCGCGCAAAAGCCATCGGCAACACCAGATGTTGCACTTGTGCCAGCGAGTTGGGCTCAACATCCGCCTCGACGTCGGCGACGATGGGTAACTCGCCCACCTCGGCGCCGAACGCAGAAATGGTGGGAGCCAGGGCGTACGTGTCAAGCAGCACAATTCGGGACTGCAGTAGTGCTGTCACGTCGTCACCGGGGAGCAAACCAATCCGCGTCGCGTCGTCATAGGCGATGAAGCGATCACCATGCTGAAAGACGACGATGGTCGCGCGGATCGGTCGCGCTTCTAAGTCTGGCAAGGCGAACTGCAGATCCACCCCGTACGCCGCGAGGTCGGCGCGAACGAGCGCACCATCCTCCCGATCACTGAGCCGGCCAACGAATGCGACCCTTGCCCCAAGTACCGCGGCAGCTACCAGTGCTGTTGCGATGTTTCCACCGGGCTGCCGCTCACGCGACTGGATGCGGCCCTTATCGTCGGTCTGGAAGGCATCTACGTACAGAAAATCATCGATCGAAACGCAGCCGACCCCCGCCACATCGAACTGGCTCACCTCAGGTGCTGCCACCGCGTTGGACCGCAGCGAGGGCTTGTTCTGCGGTTGCGCTGTCATGGATGACTGCCCGGTACGCAGCGGCCACGCTCTCGATATCGTCAACCCCCCAGATATTGCGGCCAACTACTGCACCGACTGCTCCGGCCCTCATGGCCTCAGCAGTAAACGCCAGCCCTTCTTGGATCGTTTCGGTTCTGGGGCCACCGGCCACGACCACCGGAACCGGTGCTGAGGCGACAATTTCGGTGAACGCGGCCAGGTCGCCCGGATAGCCGACCTTGATGACGTCAACGCCGGTCTCCACCCCGCAGCGAACCGCCCAGGCGATCTCCTCGGGCACGAAGCGGATGACAGGCACTTCGCCGGAGTAGTCCCTCGGATAGATATGCGCGACTACCGGCATCTCGACCTTCGCGGCCGCCGCCACGCTGTCGGTTAGCCAGCGAAGATAGCTGCCTTCGTGCGGTCCCCTCACTCCGATGGCAACAGCAAGCGCGTCAGCGCCAAGACGGGCAGCGTCCTCCGGCGTCGCGATCAACTCGCGAACCCGATCATCAGCGGTGAACATGCCGGCCTGAATGATCAGGCTCGACTGCCCAGCAAATTTTCCCCACAGCTGCTTGGCTGCACCAGGCAGCATCGTTACCGAATCCGGTCGAGCTGTCATGACGCGGTCAAGTGCCTGCGGAAGATTGTGCAGTCCACCGGCACGAACGTCGCCGTATCCGATGAAGTGATCAACAGCGATGCCGAACAGCCGCCCGGATGGATGAGAGAACAACCGGCGTAGCCGGATCTGGGTGCCGAGTCCCATGTCGAGGTTTCCTGTCTGTCAGAGTCATCAGCAGCCTGCTCAGCGTGACGCCTGGCCATCACGTCGCGACCAGCTGCTGAGTAAGGCCAACGCCCACGGTTAAGGTCACACCGTGAGGTCCAGAGGCTACCTGACCAAGCTCGCCGGCTTGGCGGGTGATCTCGACCTCCACTGTGGTGGATGATCAACCCAGTGATGAGGCGACCGAACTGAGGAAACGATGGATTTACTACTCGGAGTCGATCTTGGAACGACTGCTTGCAAGGTAACTGTTGTTGCCAGCGACTTAGCTGTCAGCAGCGTCTCATCGCCGCCTTACCCGATTTCTGCACCACATCGCGAATGGGCTGAACAAGATCCGCGGGCCTGGGGCGCAGCTGTCGATACGACGATTGCAGCGCGCGCTAGACAGCGTGGGTGCCGGCCTGCATGATCATGTGACGTTGTCGATCACCGGACAGATGCACAGCCTGGTGCTGCTGGACGCCGATGGCAACCCGGCACGGCCCGCCATTCTCTGGGCCGATCGCCGGGCCACGGCCGAGTGCACCATGATCGAAAATCAGAGTGCCCAATGTCGCCGCCATTACCGGCAATCCGCCCCTCCCAGCGTTTACGCTGCCACAGCTGCTGTGGGTTCGACGCCACGAGCCCGACGTTCTGAGTCGCACCTCAAACGTGTTGCTGCCAAAGGATTACCTCCGGTGGCGCTACACCGGCCGCGTTGTCACGGATTGGACCGACGCTTCCGGGACCGGAATGTTGGACTCGGCGACACGGGAATGGTCCACGACAATTCTGTCCGCGCTGGAAATCGATCTTGAGCTCTTGCCGCCCGTGGCGGATCCAGTCGCCGACGGCGGTGCTGTCGAACGATCTGCCAGCCCGGCGCTCCAAGCAGCCAGAACAGCCGTCGGCGTCGGTGATCAGTTTGCCGAGGCTCTGGCTGCCGGCCTCACCCATGCTGGCGATATGGCGATCATCCTTGGCACGTCGGCGGTCGTCTTGGGCGTATCCGACCATCCAGTTCCTGGCTCTTTCTGCCACGCGCAGTCCGATCTGTGGCTGCGGCTCGATTCACTGCACGCTGGTGGCAAGAGCCTGCAATGGCTCCGCGACCTGTTAATGCCAGGAGAGAGTTTGGCTGCATTTACCTCAGCGGCCAGGTCGGCACCACCGGGCGCCCATGACCTTCTCTTCCTTCCTTTTCTCATGGGAGAACGCGGCGCCCGAGGTGGCGGCGCGCCGGGCGCCTTCGTAGGACTGACAACCGAGCACGGCCGCGATGATCTCGTTCGCGCAGTTCTCGAGGGCGTTGCTTTCGAGCTTCGCCGCCTGCAGCAGAAGAGGGGAACTCCGCTGCCGACCGATGTGCTCACGCTGAAAGGAGGCGGCGCACAGAACGAGCTGTGGTGCCAAATCGTCAGCGGCGTGTTCGGAATTCCCTACCGAACTACTCATCGCGACGCGGCCTACGGCGCGGCAATAACGGCTGGAGTGTCGCAGGGATGGTGGCCCGACTGGAATTCCGTGCCTGGTCTGAACGATCCAATAAACGAATCTGGTCTTCCCGACGTCGACATTTTGAACGATCGGTACACGCGGTACTGCGCGGTCGTCGACGCCCTGACCCCAGATTCGTAGTTCGACATGGTCATTCAGCGCTACCGGACCACCGGGCTCGCCGGGACCAGCCGATGAGCACGGTTGGTATCGATCTCGGCACGAGCGGCATCCGCGCCGTCGCGTTCAACGACCAGGGACAGCAGATCGCCACCGCAGCTGAGAAGACGAGCCTCAAGCGCCCCAGAGAAGGCTGGGTCGTCCTCGACGCGGAGGCCGTGCTGCGATCCGCCGAGTCACTTCTGGCTTCCGTAGCGGGAAAGGCCGCTGGCCAGGGCGATCCAGTACGCGCGATCGCCCTAAGCAGCCAGGGCGAGGTCGTCGTCCCGGTCGACCGCGAGGGCCAGGCGCTCAGCCTGGCGCCTGTCAGCATGGACGCGCGCGGCGAGCCGGCGGCCCGGGCAATGAGTGAGCGATTGGATGCCGAGCGGGTGCAGTACATCACCGGCCAACCCCTCAACCGAATGTTTTCTGTCTACAAGATTGCAGCAGGGGACGCTGCCTGGCGTCCGCCTGCTGCCAGCGCCTACCGTGCTCTGAGCGACTTCGTTACCATCCGTTGGGGCGCCGCTCCGGCGATCGACTGGACTCTGGCCGCGCGTACCGGCCTCTTTGACGTCGACGCCGCGACCTGGTCCGCCGAGATGGTGGCAGCAGCTGCCGTGGATGCTCCCTGGTTGACCGAGGTCCCGTTCTCTGACTGCGTACCTTCTGGCACCCCAATCGGCACGGTCTCAGCTGAGGCAGCGCAGCGATGCGGGGTTTCAAGCGGGACAGCGCTGGTGGCCGGCGCACACGACCAAGCTGCCTCCTTCATCGGGGCCGGTGGCATCGCAGGATCGGTTTCGACGTTCGCGTTGGGCTCCAGCGACTGCCTCACCGTCGAGACAACGCACCGGCCAGCTGGCATGGCCGGAACCGGTTTCGCCACCTACCCATGGCGGCCCGCGCACTGGCTCACTCTCGCTGGTACCGCAGCTGGCGGTTGGACACTCGACTGGTACGTCGCGCTCACCGGCGTCGGCAACGCCGAAGCGTTGCTGTCGGAGTCGTCCCCCGAGCCACCGCCGGTCATCGTGCTGCCATACCTGGCTGGATCTGGAACTTTGGACAACGACCCCAGCGGACGCGGCGCGGTCATCGGACTCACTCTTGACATCAGCAGAGCTCAACTGACCCGAGCGTTTCTAGAAGCCGCTGGTTACGAGCTCGGCAGCATCGTCGCCGCGTTTACGGCAACCGATATGCCAGTCGGTCAAATCCGCGCCGTCGGCGCGGGCGCCACCAACCCGATCGCTCTTGGCATCCGCGCCTCCGCCGCCGGCGTGCCCCTCAGTCCCGCCCTCGGCAACGCGTCGGCTCGGGGGGCGGCGCTACTTGCCGGCGTTGGCTGTGGACTCTTTGATATTGACGACCTCCCGCCGATCACTCCCGGTGACACTGCATATCCCGATCCCGATACCGTCGCGTGGTACGCCCAGCAACGACAGACTTACCGCGAGCTCTACCGCGTCCTCAAACCCTTCAACCGGCGATTCGAAGTCGACCACCCATCCGCAAGTGCAGGCGAGAATCTCTCAGAAGCCACGAAAGGACATCCCACCCATGCCTCTCCAGACGCTCGCCACGACACTCGCCGCCGCTGAAAGGGGCGGCTACGCCGTCGGCGCGTTCAACGTATCCGACCTCAATCAGGCCATTGCGGTCCTCGAGGCAGCCCGTGCCGAGACGTCGCCCGTGATCGTCCAGGCCATCGCAGGGACGAGCGCGTACGGCGACGAAAGCTGGTGGTGGCACATGCTACGGACGGTCGTCGTGAGTTACGCCGACGTGACCGCGACTCTGCACCTGGACCACGGCCGGAGTCTGGAGGATTGCGTTCGTGCGATGGATCACGGGTTCACCAGCGTCATGATTGATGCAAGCCGCGCGACCGAAGATGACGAGCCCAACGACTTCGAGTCGAATGTGGCGATCACCAAATCGGTTGTCGACGTCGCTCACGCACGGGGTGTCAGTGTCGAGGGCGAGCTCGGCACGATTGGCGGTGCCGAGGCAGGCCTGACCGGCGTCGTAGAAGAAATCGTTTACGCCGATCCCTCTCAGGCCGAGGAGTTCGTAGTTCGGACCGGAGTCGACGCCCTCGCCGTTGCCGTCGGCACCAGCCATGGCTCAGTCAAGTTCACTGACGCGTCAGGTGGTCAGCGCCTCCGGATCAACTTGATTGCCGAAATCAAGAAACGTCTCCCGGACACCGCCCTTGTGCTGCACGGCAGCTCTTCCATCCCGGTTGATGCGGTAGCAGCCATCAACAAGCAGGGTGGCTCAGTCACGCCCTCCTACGGCATCGACGCAGCGCAGAAGCAGGCGGGAATCACGCAAGGAATCCGCAAGATCAATCAGGGCACGGACTCACACCTAGCTTGGACCGCCGCACTGCGGAGCGAACTCAGCGAACGTCCCGCCGAGGTCGAGCCCAGTTCGGCAATCGCCGCCGCGATGGCCGCCATGACCGAGATCGTCCGCGAGCGGATGCGTGAATTCGGCTCCGCAGGTCAGACGCGCTAACTACCCCTTCTGCAGCGTGGTGGCTCCTGTCATGATCGCTACTGCCTCGGTCGGCGTGTGGGACTTCGGCGTGATCACTCCCGCGCATCCGCCGAGCCTGGCGATATGGATGCGGTCCGAGACCTCGAACACGTTCGGCATATTGTGACTGATCAAGATCACCGGCAGACCCTTTTCCTTGATCTGCTGGATCAAGTTGAGAACCTGGCCGGTCTCCTTCACCCCCAACGCCGCCGTCGGCTCGTCCAACACGACGAACTTGGTGGCGAAGGTCGCCGCCCTGGCGACCGCCACGGCTTGCCGCTGACCGCCGGACAATGTCTCCACGGTCTGCCCCATGTTCTGCACGGTCGCAATGCCCAGGTTGGCCATGGACTTGGCCGCGTCCTCCTTCATGCCCTTCTTGTCAAGCATCCGCAGCACCGAGCCGAGCGGCCCGGAGCGGCGGCGCTCACGGCCAAGGAACATGTTGGCCGAGATGTCCAGTGCCGGCGCAACCGCGAGGGTCTGGTAGACGGTCTCGATGCCGGAACCTCGGGCATCCTGCGGGGTCTTGAAGTGCACCTCCTTGCCGTCCAGGTAGACGTGTCCGGAGTCTGGGATCAACGCTCCGGTGAGAGCCTTGATCAGCGTCGACTTCCCGGCGCCGTTGTCACCGATCACCGAGAGGATCTCGCCCGGAAACAGGTCGACGTCCACACCATCGAGTCCGACAACCCTGCCGAAGGTCTTGATCAATCCACGACCCGACAGCACCGTTTCGGACGGGTCGGCCAGTACCGGCGGATTACCGAGACCGACAGTGCCCTTCTCTTCCTCTGTCAGTTCGCTGCTTTCGGGAATGCTGGTCATGCCTTCACCTTCCTGATCCACTGGTCGATCGAGACCGCGAGGATGACGAGCAGCGCCGGTGGCGAAAAGACGCCACTGGTCGTCGACTCCGGCCAAGCTCAGACCGATCCTGAACACCCCCACGATCAAGGCACCAAGGATGGTGCCGACGATGCTGCCTCGGCCACCGAACAGGCTGGTACCGCCGATCACCACGGCGGTGATGCTATCCAGGTTGGCGTCGACGATGGCGTTGGGACTCGCCGTACCCGACCGCCCGATCTGCACCCATCCAGTGATGCCGTAGATCAGCCCCGCTACCGCATAGACGCTGAACAGCACCCGGTCGACCCGGATACCCACCAAGCGAGACGCTTCGGCGTCGTCGCCTACGGCATAAACGTGCCGACCCCACGAAGTTTGGGCGAGAATGAACGCCACGATCACGGCCATGATCGCCACGATGATCACACCCGTGGTGATCCGGAGAGGCCCGATGAAGATTGGGTTTCCCGCCCAGAGGAGGCTCGGCGGCATCTGGCGCCGACCAACTTGCTGGCCGCCCGAATAGAGCAGCGCGATCGCGGTGAAGATGCTCAGCGTGCCCAACGTCACAATGAACGGTGGCAGCTTGAGCCGAGTGACCAGTGCGCCGTTGATAGCCCCGGCAAGCAGCCCTGCCGCAATGCCGATCAGTATCGCCAAAACGCCCGGCACGCCGTTCTTTGCCGCGAGGTTCGCCATGAGCAACGAAGACAGAATGGCGATCGCGCCAACCGACAGGTCGATGCCCGCTGTCAAGATGACCAGCGTCTGCCCGATCGCGAGAGCCGCGATCACCGACACCTGCTGCAAGATGATGCCGATGGTGTTGGGAGCGATGAAACGTGGGTTGATGATCGTGAACGCGATGACGGAAATGACCAACACCAACAATGGGCTGATCGAGGGATGGGAATGCAGGACATGCTGAATTCGCTGCAGTGGCGACTGCTGGCGCAGCGCGAATTGCTCTGCAGCGGTATGTGGTGCCTGCGGTTCGACTGTTGTTGTCACGTGGCTCCCTTGCGTAAGAGACATCCGGTTTTCGCGAGAGGAAATGTATTGGCCTCTCCCACGGTTGGTTGGCTCCGCCACTGGGGGCGGAGCCAGCCAATCAGTTCTTCATGAGCTACTTCCCGCCCCAGCAGATCTTTTCGGCATCGGCCGACGTGATGCTTTCCAGGCCTTGCACCGGCTTGTCGGTGACCAGCGCGACTCCAGCGTCGACGAAGTCCAGTCCAGGCGAGTTCTGCCGGCTTGTCGGAGCCATTGCTGTCGACCATCTTCTTGATCGTCTCTACGCCCATTTCTCGCCATCTTCACCGGGTACTGCTGGGAGGTGGCCCCGATGGTGCCGTCCTTGACCATGGCGATACCAGGGCTGCAGCCGCCGTCTACCGAAACGACCAATGCGTCCTTGATGCCTGCTGCTTGCAGCGCCTCGACCGCACCCGCCGCGGTGGGCTCATTGATGGTGTAGACGACATTGATGTCCTTGCTCTTGGACAGGCAGGCCTCCATCCCTGTCTTTCCCTCGTCCTGGGCACCTTGGCTCGGCTCGTGGCAGACGATCTGGTAGTCGCCGCCTTTGCCGCCGGTGTACTTGCCGGTCGGGGCCTCGTCGCCGTTCTTGGCCTTGTCTTTCGTATCGATGCCCATCCCGGTCAGGAATCCCTGGTCGCGACCGATGTCAACCGTGGTGACCTTGTCGTTGAACGCATCGAGCATCGCGATCGTGGCCTTCTTGCCGTTCAGTGTGCCGGCCGCCCATTTGCCGATCAGGTCACCGGCCTTGAAGTTGTCGGTCGCGATGATGAGGTCAACAGTGTCGGCGGGGTCCGGCGGTGTATCCAGAGCGATGGTATAGATCCCTTGGCTCTTGGCGTTGTCGAGGGCATCGTTCACCCCGGGCCCGTTCGGCGCGATCAAAATGCCCTTGTCGCCCCGGGCCACGGCAGCCTCGATCGCCTTCACCTGACCGTCCTCGTCGCCGTCCTTGGCACCGGCGGCCTTCGTGAGAGTCACGCCGTTCTTCGCGGCGGCGTCCTCTGCGCCCTTTTGCATAGAGATCCAGAAGGGGTTGTTGTTGTCCTTGGTGATCAACGTGACTGGCGATTTCGCCGCCACCGCCGCCGCCGCTCGCTGAAGCTTCGCCTCCAGGGGTGCCGGTGTTGCCGCCGCCGCCACAGGCGGCGAACATCAGCGATGCTGCCGCAGTCAACGCCAGTGCCGCGCCGAGGCGGGTGCCTCTGCGGTTTGGCGGTAGATATTTCATAGAAAACCCTCCCGTTCGATATGCACCGCCGACCGATGACAACGGTGTCAAGCCCATTCTTAAGTCATTCTCAGGTTTCATGTCAAGCACAATATATTAACGAATTCATATATAGATAGTCTGATTCCAGGAAAGGAGACATCGATGTCAACGCAGCCTCCCGGATCGGCCCCTAAACTACGGGCGACCATCCGTGACGTTGCAGCGCTGGCAGGTGTGGGAACCAAGACCGTTTCGCGGGTTATCAACGACGAGGCAAACGTATCGCCCCAGACCCGGGCACGGGTCGAACGCGCCGTATCGGCTTTGAATTTCAAGCCGAACCAAGGGGCTGGCGCGCTGCGGCGTGGCGATCGCAAGACGCTCACCCTTGGCCTCCTCCTTGACGCCGTGGACAACCCATTCTCAGCTTTAATTAACCGAGCTGTCGAGGCCGTGGCGTATAGCCGTGACACGGCAGTGTTGGCCGCCAGCTCCGACAACGACCCAGATCGCGAGCGGATCATGGTCGATGCCTTCACCCGCCGTCGGGTGGACGGATTGATCCTGAATACGATCACCGAGGATCAGGGCTATCTACAGGCTGAGCGGGAGCAGGGTACGCCGCTGGTGTTCGTGGACCGACCACCGATCGGGCTGCTCGCCGATGCCGTCGTGACCAACAACTACGAAGCAGCCAGGGAGGCCACTCAGCATTTGATCAGGCAGGGCCATCGGCGGATCGCCCACCTCGGCGACGAGCCCGCCGCATCGACGGCCCGCGGCCGGTTGCAGGGATTCACTGACGCCATGGCCGCCGCGGGACTGGCCGCATCAGCTCGCCAGGTGAATGCCCTGCGCTCCCAACAGGAGGCTTATGCCGCGGTGCACGGCTTCATGCAGCTCGATGATCCGCCGACGGCGCTGTTCAGCTCTCATTACCTGGTCACCCTTGGCGCGGTTCGGGCCTTACATGATCTTCAACTCGCGGAGCGGATCGCCCTGATCGGCTTCGACGACATCGTCCTCGCGGACCTGGTCCGTCCTGCCATCTCGGTCATGGCACACGATCCCACCCAGCTCGGCACGCTTGCTGCGGAGCGCATCTTCGCTCGGCTGGACGGCGACACCTCCGCTGTTCAAACCGTCGTCGTCGCCGCGAAGTTGATCGCTCGTGGCTCGGGAGAGATTCCGCCGTCTGATTGATGGCGACTGGGAACGCGGCCGCCCAGCCGTACGTCTTCCCGCCCAGCCGTCGAAACGTACCCCTGGACCGCGACGAAAGGGTACGTTTCCCAGCACAGCCGTCGAAACGTACCCCGCCGCGACGAGCCCGAATCGACGCCACCCGCGTCGAGTAGATTTGCTGGTCAGGCCTTAACGCGATCGGCGTATCAACAAGACCGAGACGTCGCCACCGCGCCAGAGAGGAAGTCGATGACCGAGCCCACGTCGTCCGCCGCCCCGCAGCCGACAAGCGCCGCAGCGCCGCTCACCCCGCCCGAGGGTGCGCCGCTGACCCTGAGCGCACCAGCTCCACCGGCTGCCGTGGTGGCCACCCAGGCCCCCGCCATGGCGCCGCAGGTGGATCCGGCCACCATCCCACAGCTCGACGCCAAGGTCGACAGCTTCGTCAGCGCCTTGATGGCGGCTCAGACCCGTTCACCGGAGTTCGCCAAACAGGCCGCCGATGTTCGTGCCATGGGAGACGCGGACATCCGCCGCGCGGCAGAGACCTCGAATCGTTTGTTGCAGACTCCGGTACGCGCCCTCAAGGAGGGTGGGATCGCCGAAGGGTCCAAGGTTGGCAACACCTTGCTCGAGCTGCGCCGCACGGTCGAGGACCTCGACCCGAGCAAGGCGACCGGAGTGCGCAAGTTTCTCGGAGTGATCCCGTTCGGCGACAAGGTCGTGGACTACTTCCGCCGCTACGAATCCGCCCAGAGCCAGTTGAACGGTATCCTCCACGCGCTCCGCAACGGCCAGGACGAGTTGACCAAGGACAACGTCGCTCTCAATCTGGAGAAGCAGAACCTCTGGGCGACGATGGGCCGCCTCAACGCCTATATCTACATTGCCGAGCGGCTCGACGCCCGGCTGGCCGCCACCATCGCCCAGCTGGAGATCTCCGATCCCGAGCGCGCCAAAGCGCTGAGCCAGGATGTGCTGTTCTACGTACGCCAAAAGCACCAAGATCTATTGACCCAGCTGGCCGTTTCGATCCAGAGCTATCTGGCGATCGACATCATCATCAAGAACAACATCGAGTTGATCAAGGGCGTCGATCGGGCATCGACGACGACCATCTCGGCCCTCCGTACGGCTGTGATCGTCGCGCAAGCCCTGGGCAACCAGCGACTCGTTCTTGATCAGATCACGGCACTGAACACCACGACGTCCGACCTCATTCAGCGCACCTCGGAGATGCTGCGCGACAACTCCGCCCAGATCCAGCAGCAGGCGGCATCCTCGACGATCGGACTCCCCCAGCTGCAAGCCGCATTCCAGAACATTTACGCCACCATGGATTCCATCGACAACTTCAAGATGCAGGCCTTGGACACCATGGCGGCCACCATCGGCACCCTGGAAACCGAGGTCGCAAAGTCCCGTGAATACCTCGATCGGGTGCAACGCCAAGATCAGCAGCTGGCTTCGGGAGCCTTGGATCTTGAAAGTGGCGCCGCCCCTGGTACGCCTCGCGGGCTGCGTTGATTTCCGGTTTACGCTCTCGATCAGCATCGGTGCCTGATGGGTTTCAAGGAGTGGATGGCAGCCATCACAGGACGCCGTCCGCAAGCATCCGGAGTAGGGGCATCCGAGGCACCGCCACCAGTCGCTGCGGCGCCGACCGAGTCCGACATCATGGTCGCCCTTGACCGCGTGGAGGACATGGTTGGCGGTGGGGCCGTGCCGGCGCCGGTTCAGTCCAGGGTCCGGCGGGTTGCCCAGACCGTACGCGACACCATGCCTCGGCTGCGTAACCTCGGGCTCGGCAGCCCCGAGGCGTACTCGGTGATGGCAACGGCCACGGACTATCTGCCCGAAGCAATCGGCGCGTACACCCGTCTGCCGCGCCAGTGGGCCGACTCGCGACCCATCGAAAATGGCAAGACCTCACTCATGTTGTTGATCGATCAGCTGGATCTGTTGAGCGCCACGATGGACAAGATCTTCGATGCGGTGGTCCGAGTCGATGCCGACGCACTGATCGTGCACGGACGCTTCCTGCAGGAGAAGTTTGGACACGCCTCCACCGGAGGTGCGCTGAACATCGGGGACCAGCCGGCGCCCGAGGCGCCGCGCAGCACCTTGGATCTGCCGTGACAGAACCGTCGACCCGTACCCTCGCCGACGCCATTGATGCGCTTCGTAATGCCGCCAGCGCAGCGAGCCTTGATCATGAGGCTGCCGTACGAGAGGGCGAGGCGCTGGCGGCCGCCGTCGCCGAGTCTGCCGAGCAGGCCTACCTCGATTGGGGTGAGCAGACGGGTCATCCGGACCCGCAGGCCTTTTTCGATGCGGCACACCGTGGGCGCCGCTGGCGCGCTGCTCCTACAGCGCTGCTCGGGCAACTCGTCCTCAATCGATCACCGCAAGCTGCAACCTACGCCGAGGCGCTCGCCGAGGTCTGTCGCGCGGCGCAAACGCTCGGCGAACCGAACCCTCGCACCGCCGGCAACGCCGCTGTCGCAGCGGCCGCGCAGCTCGCAGCGCTCACTCCACCGCCGATGCCGGCGACTACCCGGCCAGAAGTAGCGGCCATGCTGCGAGCCCTCAACCAGAGCTCACGCGACCTGTCCTCGCTCGACCTGTCCTCGCTCGACCTGTCCTCGCTCGACTTGAGCTCGCTTGATCTACCGGGCGGATTACCCGGGATCGCTCCCGGTCTGCGCCCTGGACCTGCTGGTCTGCAGCCTGAGCCGGTCGAAGGGCAGCCACCACCCGGCGCTGCGACAAGCTCAGCGCACCCAGCCGAGGCACAACAGCCTGCTACCAAGCCGGAACCCAAGCCCAAGACGCTTGACGAACTTCTTGCCGAGCTTGATGCCTTGGTCGGCCTCACCGCGGTCAAGGCGGAGATCCACCGGCAAGTGGCCGTGCTTCGAGTCGAGACACTGCGCAGCAAGGCGGGCCTGAAGTCTCCGACGATCACCCGGCATCTGGTGTTCGTCGGCAATCCCGGCACCGGCAAGACGACCGTCGCTCGGCTGGTGGGCGGCATCTACCGGGCCCTCGGGCTGTTGTCGAAGGGCCAACTGATCGAGGTCGACCGCTCAGAACTGGTCGCCGGCTATCTCGGGCAGACCGCAATCAAGACGGCCGAGGTCGTTGCGTCGGCTGCTGGCGGTGTTCTTTTTGTCGATGAGGCGTACAGCTTGGCCGGTGACCAGTACGGTCAGGAGTCGGTCGACACCCTGGTCAAGGAAATGGAGGACCGTCGCGACGACCTGGTGTTGATCGTGGCCGGCTACCCCGACCCGATGGCGATCTTCATTGCCCAAAATCCCGGGCTAGCCAGCCGCTTCCGTACCACGATCGAGTTCGACGACTACACCGATGAGGAACTGGTGCGCATTCTGCAACAGATGGCTCAGGCAGCCGACTACGACCTCGATGACGGCTGTGTGGTTCGCTTCGAGGCGATCCTTGCCACCACGCCGCGCGGTCCGATGTTCGGCAACGCGCGGTTCGCGCGCAACCTCTTGGAGGCCGCCATCGGCAAGCATGCCTGGCGACTTCGCGACATCGACGAGCCCACGGTTGAGCAGCTCCGGAAGCTGATTGCAGACGACTTCGACGAGGGTGAGACGGAGAACGAGCCGCCTGTCATGTCTCCACGAACCGGCAGCTGAGGATGAGTCAGCGAAACTCGAGGAGCCCACCAGTGAGCCAGGCTAGCCAGATCGGCGCAGCCGGGGTGGCGCGCCGCCGGCCGCGGCCAGCAGGAACCACAGCGGCACCCCCGGCCGCAGATCAAGCGACCAGTCTCACCGCAGCCCACCTCCGCTTCGCCAAGCCTCGAAGCGCAAACTCCCGCAGCAGCGGAAGATGTACACGCCGCAACGGCTGCGGTTGCTCAGCCTGGGTGTTGTGGTGGCCGGTCTGGTCATCGGTCTCATCGGTGCATTGACCTTCGCCTATCTCGCGTTCTCGCTGAGTCGTGCCAAAGCCGATACCGCCCAACTGATTCGGGTCCAGAAGATCCAGTCCAACCTGCTCAGCGCGGACGCCACGGCGACAAACGCATTTCTGGTCGGTGGCTTGGAGCCGCCAGCCCAGCGTGCCGCCTACGACCAGGCAATGAGCAGCACCAGCTCGCTGATCGCCGAGGCAGCCCGGGCGCAACCCGCCGACGGCTCGGCGCTGGCCGCTTTGAACCAGCAAGTCGTCAATTACGCAGCCGCGATCGAGCAGGCGCGCGCCAACAATCGTCAGGGCCTCCCAGTGGGCGCCCAGTACCTCCGCAATGCAAGCGCGGAGTTACGGGCCACAACATTGCCCATCCTGGACAACCTGGTGAGCGCCAATGCGGCGCGAGCCGCCGACGAGATGCAGGCCGGCGCCGGCTATATCGTCCTCGTTCTCGCCGTGCTCGGTCTCGGCGCGGTGATCGCCGCCCAGATATGGCTCGCTCGCACGTTCAAGCGCACGATCAATGTCGGGATGGTGGCCAGTGCTGCAGTACTGCTGCTCATCGTGATCGGCAGCCTGGTTGCCGTACTGCAGCTGCGCGGCGCGCTGAACGAGATCTCCACCGGCAGCCTGGCCGCGGTCAACACGGCCGCGGATACCCGGATCGAGGCGAACAACGCGAAGTCGAACGAGAGCCTGACGCTGATCGCCCGAGGATCCGGGCAGGCCTTCGAGGCCGCATGGAAGTCCTCGGCCGACTCCGTCACAGGCAATCTCGCACGCCTGAGCGGCAAGCCGGAGCTCGCGAGCCAATGGCAGGCCTATGCCGACGTCCACACTCAGATCCGGGAACTCGATGACGGCGGGCAGTGGGACAAGGCGGTAGCCAAAGCCACTGGCTCCGGGAAAGATTCGTCGAACACGGTCTTTGGCACCTTCGACAGCAATCTTGCGAGCTATCTCGACGGCGTAAGCCTGGACGCCTCCAACTCTCTCGCGGATGAACAGCCGATCATGATCGTCGCAGCGATCCTCATCCTGCTCGGCGGGGTGGCAGTCGCGTTGCTGGGACGCTGGGGTGTCAGCGAGCGCCTGAAGGAGTACCGATGAGGCTTCAGTGGCGTAGGCCGCTGCTCGCCCTGGCGGCCGTCGCCTCCCTCAGCGCCCTATCGGCATGCACTGCGTTCACCTACACCCCGACGCCGCTGCCGTCGGAGGCCCCCACTCCGCAACCGGCCCCGAGCGCCCCAGCGTCGCCGGCTGCATGCCGGGACAACCCACTTGCCTCGTACGCGCCCGGCGGCCCACTGCCCACGCCGGAGACGTTGCCGAACGGATCCACGATGGCCAAGATCCAAAAGCGCGGCCGGTTGGTCGCCGGGGTATCAGCCGACACCTATCTGCTGGGCTCGCGAAACCCCTTCACCGGCGAGATCGAGGGTTTCGACATCGACATGGTGAAGGCTGTCGCCAAGGCGATCTTCGGCAATGAGAACCGCTACCAGCTGAAGGTGATCACCGCCGCGCAGCGCATTCCCGCGCTGGAGAAGGGCGACGTGGACATCGTGGCCCGGAACATGACGATCAACTGTGATCGCTGGAAGCAGATTGCCTTCTCGACCGAGTACTACCGGTCGGGCCAAAAGATCTTGGTCCGGAAAGGGTCAAAGGCCAACTCGCTCAACGACCTCGATGGACAGAAGGTGTGCGCCCCGATCGGCACCTCGAGCATGGACAACTTGATCAAGAAGGCTCCCAAGGTCATCCCGGTTGGCGCGGACACCCACACCGGTTGCCTGGTGCTCTTCCAAGAGGGTCAGGTTGCCGCGATCACCGGCGACGACACCGTGCTCGCCGGGCTCGCCGCGCAGGACCCGTACGCCGTGGTGCCCGATCAGCGTGCGTTCACCGAGGAGCCCTACGGACTTGGCTTCAACGAGAAGGATGTGGACTTCGTACGCTTCGTCAACGCCCGGCTCGAGGAGATGCGGACCAACGGTGAGTGGACCAGGATCTACGACCGATGGCTGCGCGGCTCACTTGGTCCGGCACCGAAGCCTCCGACACCGGTCTACGGCAGGACGCGATGACCGTGAGCACGGCTGCCGGACAGGTGAGCGCGCCGGTCGCTCCGGGCCGGATGGGCTCGGCCCTGGATCCTCAGGCTGCTCAGGTCTATCTGGATGAGCTGGGCCGCTGGCGCGATGGTCGGCGCCATGAGCTGGATGAGTTGGACAAAGCCGCGTTACAGGCACCCACTGGCTCAGCCGCCACCGGCGACATTCTGCTGTCGATGGCGCTCTGGAAGGCGGTGTCGGATCGCTACGAGCTGCTGATTGCCACCTGGAACTCCGGACGCGTGGGAGTCACCGAGCTGACGCGCATGGCGACGCTGATCTGGGGTCGGTTGGACGCCGCTACCGCATCCGGGCTCTCGGTCTCGCTGCCTGAGGCGTGTCGGCTGTCCGACGCATTGCTATCCCAGCTTCGCGTCAAGCTTGGCCTTGATCCGTCGGGAATGGAGATCACCGAACGGATCCGGCAGCTCCGCGCGCAGATGGAACGTATCCGCGACCAGATCGACCTGGAGCCGGCGGGAGCCGGTCAGCAGCAGGCCGCACTCGAGCAGTCGCGGCTCGCGCGACGGCTGAAGGACATCGCGGAGAAGGCAGCCCGCGGTGGCGACGTTGCTGGATCGCTCGGGCCGCTGGAAATCGACGCCGCAACCTTCGAGCGCGACCTGATCGTCAACGGTGCTCGCCGACGGGACGCCGCCGCATTGTTGCAGCGAGCGCGCGCGGAACGGGCCGACCTCGAGGCACGCGAAGCCGCGCTGCGCAGCATTGTCGAGGAGTGCGTACGCCGCGTCGACCCCGCGCCGCGCTACGCGGTGCCAGACACCGCAGCTCTTGGGCAGGTGCCGAACACTCGCGACGAGCTCGAAACCTACCTGCGTCGCCTGGATCAAGTCTCACGCGCTATGGCCATCGCCCAGACGGCCTATAGCAAGGCGCTGCAGGATCATTCCGAGCTCGACAGCCGACTCGAGGCCTACCACGCCAAGGCGACGACGAAGGGCGTGGCCGAGGTTGCCGACGTCGCTCAGGCCTACCAGCTGGCCCGAGGTGCCCTGGACGAGCGGCCCAGCAGGATGCTGCTCGCTCAGCAGCTCGTTGCCGTTTACCAGACCTACCTGCAAACGACTCCCGCGCCCCGCGCGGCGCATCAGGCCACGTCCGCGGAGGAAGCATGAAATGCACCCAGCCCGGCTGCCCGGGCACCATCGTCGATGGCTACTGCGATGTCTGCGGCAGTCCGGGGCCGGCCGAGGGCTCTGCTGTCCCCTCGACCGTTGCCAGTGGCAATGCCGCGGCCGCGACGGCCGGCGTGGAGGGAGCACCGTGCACCCAGCCCGGCTGCACCGGCACGATCGTCGATGGGTACTGCGACGTCTGCGGGACGCCCGCCGCTCGCTGCCCAGGCCGGCGGCTGATGATCAAGCGCCAATTTCTACCGGCGCCCCGGCCTCGGCGATCACCACAGGCTCCAGCCGCCTGCAGTCGACCGCCCTCGGCTCGCAGCGCGCCGGCGACGGTTCCAAGATCACCAAGCGAGTGCGGTCGGGTTCCCAGCGGCTCCGGTCGGCTCGGCTCGGTGCTGGACTGACCCGGGTACCGCCGGCGCCGGAGATCGACGCCGCCCAGGCGATCATGAAAAATCCGGAGGTTCCGGAGGAGAAACGTAACTGCCCGAACTGCGGCCACCCGGTCGGTCGGTCCCGCGACGGACAGCCGGGGCGAACCGAAGGCTTTTGCCCAAATTGCGGCAACCCATTTTCCTTTACTCCAAAGCTGCAGCCGGGCGATCTTGTCGCAAACCAGTACGAGGTCGCCGGCTGTCTGGCGCACGGCGGACTCGGCTGGATCTATCTCGCCAAAGATCACAACGTGTCTGATCGCTGGGTGGTCTTGAAGGGCCTGCTGAACACCGGCGACAAGGACGCGCTAGCCGTAGCAATCGTGGAGAAGCAGTTCCTCGCCCAGGTAGAACATCCACTGATCGTGGAGATCTACAACTTCGTGACCCATGACGATGCGGGCTACATCGTGATGGAGTACGTCGGCGGAACCTCACTCAAGCAGATCTTGAAAGATCGGATGCGGGCCAACAAGGGCAAGTTCGACCCGCTGCCGGTTGATCAGGCCCTGGCCTACATCCTGGAGATCTTGCCGGCGTTCAGCTACCTTCATGATCTTGGTCTGATCTACTGCGATTTCAAGCCGGACAACCTGATCCAGGTCGGGGATGCGGTGAAGCTCATCGATCTTGGTGGCGTACGGCGAGTGGATGATCAAGAGTCCGCGATCTACGGCACCGTCGGCTACCAAGCACCTGAGGTGGCCCAGGTCGGCCCTAGCGTCGCGTCCGACATCTACACCATCGGGCGCACGCTCGTGGTGTTGATGATGGAGTTCCGGGGCTACCAGAGCAAGTACGTCGCGAGCCTGCCGCCCGTTGCGGAGACCCCGCTGTTCGCCGACCACGACTCCCTGTATCGGCTGCTGGCGAAGGCTTGCGCGGCTGACCCGGCGGACCGGTTCGCTTCGGTCGATGAGTTCCGCGTGCAGCTGCTGGGTGTGCTCCGGGAGGTGGTCGCCCAGAAGACGTCTGGCACGGCGTTGACCTCGGCCGCATCGGTGCTGTTCGAGGCACCGGCCATCACCAGCGAAGCGCTGGATTGGGACGAGCTGCCGGCCCTGCGCGTCGACACCAGCGACCCCCAGTACGCCTGGCTGAGCAACATCTCTCTCGACGACCCCGAAGAGCGACTGGCGGAGCTGCGCCGAGCGCCGGAGGCAACGGCGGAGGTACGGCTGGCCCAAGCGCGTGCCGCTTTGCAGCTGCGGCGCCGGGACCTGGTCGATCAGATCGTCAACGAGATGCTGGTCGAGGATCCGTGGGAGTGGCGGGCGGTCTGGGTCGGCGGTCTCGCGGCACTTGACACTGGAGACTTCGCGGCAGCGCAGTCCTCCTTCAATGCGGTCTATGGCCAGGTGCCTGGTGAGCTCGCTCCGAAGCTTGCCTTGGCGTTGGCGTGCGAGCGTGGCCGAGAGGGAGACATTGCCGAAGGGCTGTATCGGACCTGTGCCAGCACGGATGCCAACTACGTGGCTCCTGCGGCGTTCGGCATGGCACGAATACGCGCTGCTCGGGGCGACGTCTCGGGTGCGGTCCAGGCGCTGGATCTAGTGCCGTCGACCAGCCGCAGCTACCCCGAGGCACGCCGGTTGCGCGCTCTCGAGCTGTACGAGTCGGGCCAAGGATTGCCCGCCTTGGCCCAGGCGATGGACAGTATCAACGGGGTCCAGCTCGATTCGCGCGAGCGGGGCGAGTTGACTGCCCAGATCCTTGAGCGGGCCATAGCGGAGGTCGACAAGAACGGCGCAAAGACCGGCGTGCTCGTCGGCCCGTACGAGGCCGAGGAAGACACCCTGCGAGACGGCTTGGAGGCCACCTATCGCCAGCTGGCGGGAATCGAGACCGATGCGGGGCGTCGCTACGCGTTGGTTGACAAAGCGAACGCCGTGCGAAGGTGGACCCTACGATGACCGACCATCTGACGCAGTCCGCCGTCCCCGAGGCTGGCACGATGCCGCCGGCCGCCATCCCACAGCCTGACGGCAGCTTGAGTTGCCCACACTGTGGTGCCGAGGTCGCTGCTCAGGAGGCGTTTTGTGAGGCGTGCGGCGGCGCACTGACGCCCAGCGCGACCGGGCCGGCTGAGGAGCCCGATGAGATGGCTGCGCCCATCGATCTCACGCGGTCGGTGCAGACCAAGGCCGAGGACCAGGACGCTGTCGTTGCTGCTCGCCCGTGCGCCAATTGCGGCGGCGTGATTGGGGCAGACGGTTACTGCGAGACCTGCGGCACCAAGGCGCCGACGGAACGGGACCACTACACAGAGCAACCGGCCCCGTGGGTCGCCGCCTGTTGCGACCGCGGCGTACGACATTACCGCAACGAAGATGCCACGGCGATCGCCGCTGAGCCGGATGCGGGTTCGCGTGCGGTGCTCGTGGTCTGCGATGGGGTGTCCACCTCACTAGACTCCGACGTCGCCAGCCTGACCGCCGCTCGAACTGCCCGCGACGCTCTGGCCGCACACAAGCCGGCGGGACTCGGCACGCCGACCAGCCGAGTAGCAGCAATCTCCAATGCTGTGGTCAAGGCAGCCGCAGCAGCCAATGCCGCCGTGATCGAGAGCACTGCTCCGGGCAGCGACAACGCCGCTTCCTGCACCTTCGCCGCAGCCGTTATCGAGGGCGACCTCGTGGTGTACGGCAACGTCGGTGACAGTCGGATCTATTGGATCCCCGATCGTGGCTCGAGCGAGGAGCCCACTGAGCTGAGCGTTGACGACTCGGTTGCGCAGATGCGCATTGCCATGGGTACCCCACGCGACGAGGCCGAGAACGGGCCCCAGGCGCATGCGATCACCAAGTGGCTGGGACGCGACAGCCCCGACTTCACACCGCGTACCGGCTCTCTCACCGTGGCCGCACCCGGCTGGCTGCTGGTCTGTTCTGACGGTCTGTGGAACTACGCATCGGAGGCCAGCGTCATCCAGTCGCTCGATCGCCGACCTGACGAGCGAGGACCCCAGCCCGCTTACGCTGGCGATTGCTCTCGTGAACTGGGCCAATGCCCAGGGCGGCAAAGACAACATCTCGGTGGCACTCGCGCGCCTGTGAGGGTCGCGTCTTGCGGGCTGCTCGTCAGAGTGCAGCTACCGGGGGCCCTTCGACAGGCTCAGGGCACACAAAGACATACTGAACCGACCAGCTTGGACGGGAAAGGAAAGTTGATCATGGCCGAGTTCACCGCTGAGGTGTACCAGAACGAGTTCCTGCCCGAAGGCGGCACCGATGTCAATGCCATCGTCACCGTGACCTGCGCGGGAGCCGGATCTGCCGGTCAAACCGGATCCGGTGATGCCGGCGAGATCATCATCGTCGACACCTCAGGCTCAATGGGTCGAGCCAAGCTCGATGCCGCCAAAGTGGCTGCGTCGGCTGCCATCGATCAGATCCTCGACGGCACCTGGTTCGCGGTCGTCGCCGGCACCCACCAGGCCTACCTCGCCTTTCCTCTGGTACGCGCCGGAACGGGCATGGTCCGGATGGATAGTGCGGCACGACAGGCCGCACATCAAGCGGTTGGCCAATTCCGCTCCGACGGAGGCACGGCGATGGGAACCTGGCTCACCCTCGCCGGTCGGCTCTTCGACTCGGTGCCCGGGCTGGTACAGCGGCACGCGATCTTGCTGACCGACGGTGAGAACCACAACGAGACGCCAGAACAGCTGACCAACGCGATCATGGGCGTCACCGAAAAGTTCCAATGTGACTGTCGCGGCGTGGGTGTCGACTGGCAGGTAGCCGAGGTACGCCGGATCGCCCAAGCACTGCTCGGCAGTGTGGATATCATCCCCGAGCCGGATCAGATGAGTCGAGGTCTTCTCCGAACTCATGCAGCAGTCCATGAGCCGCGGGGTGGCCGATGCGCAGCTGAGGGTCTGGGCGCCGCAGGGCGCGCAGGTGCTCTTCGTACGCCAAGTCTCGCCGACCGTCGAGGATCTGACGGCCCGCCGCGTCGAGGTCAATCCGCTCACGGGCGGTTATCCCACGGGATCGTGGGGTGATGAGTCCCGCGACTACCACGTGAGTGTGCGGTTGGCCGCGAAGGGCATCGGTCAGGAGCAGCTCGCCGCCCGGGTGCAGCTTGCCGTCGCCAATCAGGTGGTGGCGCAGAGTTTGGTCAAGGCCAAGTGGTCCGACGATGAGGGCCTGACTACCCGGATCAATCCTGAGGTCGCCCACTACACCGGCCAGACCGAGCTTGCCGAGGCCATCCAGGACGGCCTGGCCGCGAAGGCAGCGGGCGATGAAGAAACCGCGACGACGAAGCTAGGCCGTGCCGTACAGCTGGCCGCCGAGACCGGCAATGAGGAAGCAACGACGCGGCTCCGCAAGGTGGTCGACATCGAAGATTCCGAAACCGGTACGGTGCGTCTGAAGCGTGCCGTGGACAAGGCTGATGAGATGGCCTTGGACACAGCGTCGACCAAGACGACCAGGATCAGGGGATGATCGCTCCCCTGCAGCAGGAGATTGCCCGACTCATGATCGTTATCTCAGCCTCGCCCGCAAGCCCGATCTCAGGGACCCGCCGATGATCGCCGTCTGTCCTGCGGGTCACTCGTCATTGGCGCAGGACTACTGCGATGTCTGCGGGCTGCCGATTGATGCCGCGATGTCGCCAACGACGGTCGCGTCACCGCGCCAGCACCGCCACCCAGCCAGGGCGCCAACCATGTCCCAACTGTGGAGCCGACAACTCCGTCGACGCGTTGTTCTGCGAGAACTGCGGCTACGACTTCACGACAGGAACGATGCCCCGGCCGCTCGTCGAGGCCGCGTCCCAGGCCACGCCGTCCCCCACCCACTCGCCGCCAGCGCAGACCCCCGTATCACCTCCCGCCGGTCAATGACGCCCAGGCTGCCTCAACCTTTGACTGGGTAGCCGAAGTCTGGATTGATCCGGCGTGGTACGAAGCCCAGCAAAGTCCCGATCCGATGCCCTCTCCCGGGCTCCCGGTGGTCCTTCCGCTGCGCGAGAAGTCGATCTTGGTAGGCCGTATCTCGCACAGCCGTAACATCCATCCCCAGATCGATTGCGAGCCTGACTCCGGTGTCAGCCGCCGCCAGACCCAACTGACCACCGACGGCACCCGCTGGTGGGTCGAGGACTTGGACTCCGCCAACGGCACGTTCGTTGCGGCAGCCACGGACCCGATCCCGAGCAACCCGATTCCCGTTGGGGTGAAGCAAGAACTGGGCGCCGATGATCGCATCTATGTCGGCGCCTGGACCCGTATCGTGATCCGTCGGGCAACCCAGGACGAACGGGCGACCCTGCCCTAACTCCAGACACGAACGGGGCTGCAACGCTTTGCGCGAACAGGGCAAGGCTTCACGTCAGGAATGTGGCACCGTTGCTTCAGTGCCACCGCGGCAGGTCAGCGCTCACCAGGAGGAACAGTGGAGATCAAGGTCGGCATCCAACACGTCAATCGAGAGATCGTGGTGGAGACCCAGGAGTCGGCCGCCGATGTCGAGAAAGAACTGATGAGCTCGATCGCCGTCGGCGGTGACGGGGTCTTCACGGTCTCCGACGAGCGGGGCCGCAAGGTACTGATCCCTGTGTCGAAGATCGCCTACGTCGATCTCGGCGAGGAGAATGCGCGGCACGTCGGCTTCGGCGCTGTCTAATTTGGGCCTGTTGGCTCGCGCAATCGCGCGGTGAATCCGCGCGCGATTTCCCGACGCTCGCGAACCCTCGGGCTACTCCTGATGCGAAGAGTGGTGGGCTGGAGTTGCTCCGCTACGCCTGGAGGCCGAGATTGGCCATTCGGCGCGTGTGGTTCTCGACCAGCCTGGAGAACATCCGGCTGATCGCGGCGAGGTCCATTCCAGGACGATCAACGGTTCCGGTCAGTAGCTGGGTCAAGGCATCGCGTTCTGCAGCCACCCGTTGGGCCTGGCTCAGCGCCTCCCCAACCAGACGGCGTCCCCACAACGCGAGACGGCCCGCTACCCGGGGGTCGGCGGCGATACCAGCGCGGACCTTCTCGACCACGAAATCAGCGTGGCCCTCGTCAGCCAGCACCTGGTGCACCAAGGCTCGAGTGTCCGCATCGACGAACGCCGCAACCTCTCGGTAGAAATCAGCCGCGAAACCATTCCCGACATAGGCCAAGACCAGACCTTCCAGCCAGTCCTTGGGCTTGGTGTGCGCATGAAATTCATCGAACGGAGTGTGGAACGGCTTCATCGCCGCCATGACATCTGCGTCGAGCTCGGCCAGGCGCGCCCGTACGGCATCGAAGTGCGCTATCTGAAGGGCGGCCAGTGACGCGACGTATACCTTGTCGGCCACAGTGGGCGCTCGGCGCGCATCCTCTGCCAGCTGGTCGAAGGCCGCCAAAGCGCCGTACGCCAAAATGCCCAAGAGATCGATCGCGCCATCCCGATATGCCGGCTCGGAGACCCAGGGCTCTGCCGCAGCGCTGGTGGGCCAGATCAGACTGCTGCGACGCATCGCTCATGGCCGCAGGATAGTGCCGCTGTGACCATGAGGGTTGAGCTCTGCATTCTCTCGCCTGGACTTCGTGTCCTCACCACGCCCGCCGACGACCACTGCTGCTCGTCTACTCTGCTGCTCCGGCCAGTCGCGACGCCGAAGCCCTGGCCCTATTGCGAGTCCTCCGGACCGAACCGCTGTTCGAGCCTGCCGCATAGCCGTAAGCAAGTCAGCCGCGGATCGCCTTTGCGGACACCATGCGGGAGGCGATGAGTCGGGCGGCACTCTCCGGCGACGTTGTTGTCGAGTCCACGACCAGGTGCTCCCTGCCCCAGGGTTCGTACGTCGCGATTCATCACCGCTGTCCACGCCGGTTTCATCAACCCCTCGATATCCGATGAGCGGACCTCGACACGCCGCCGATGCTCGGTCTCGTCGGAACAGACAACCTCAACTTCGAGGATGCAAGCGCCAGCTGCAGTGGCGGTGCGCACCCAGGCATCACGGGTGAGCGAGAGCGGATTGACACACTCGACGATCACGTCCAAGCCAAGCCGCAGTTGCTCGTCAGCCAAGGCATGCGCAACCGCATACCCTGCTGGGCCGAGGGGATGAGACAGCGCCGACGACTCCACGATGGCATGCTCGATGCGATCCACCCGCAGGTACGGTGTGCTCGTTTCGGACCCGAGGAGCGCCGCAATCGTCGACTTGCCGACCGCTGGAAGCCCCCCGATCACCACAAGCACCTGTCGCACCAGACGATGCTCGCATGCGGGCGGCAGAGCCCGGCGAGCTGCGCTTAGCCTGGCTGCAACAGTGCCGGGGTAGAATCCATCAGGTTCGTGACCGGTGAGCGGTCGCAGATGACGAAATCCGTGCGATGCGCTCCCACGTGTGCGACACCCGACCGTCCACATGAGTATTGAGGCGAAATTCTGAGTACGCAAGCCACCGATCAGGCAGGCTCAAATCCGGTTGTCCCTCAACTGGACCCCCCGACAGCAGCCTTTGCCCGTCTGGGGGTACTGGATGCGGGCGTGCAGGCTCTTGCTGATGTCGGCATCACCACGCCGTTCCCCATCCAGGCGTTAGCCATTCCCATTGCCCTGACCGGCACCGACATGATCGGTCAGGCGCGTACCGGCACCGGCAAGACCTTGGCCTTCGGCATCCCCTTGCTGCAGCGGATCGTCGTGCCAGATGATCGCGACTATCCGCAGCTCTCCCGGCCCGGCGCTCCTCAGGCGCTGGTGGTGACGCCTACCCGGGAGTTGGCCAGCCAGGTGACTTCCGATCTTGTCACCGCATCTTCCCGTAGACACGCCAGAGTGATCAGCGTCTATGGCGGCGTAGGTTACCAAGATCAACTTGGCCCACTGAGCCGAGGCGTCGATGTCGTTGTCGGCACCCCCGGGCGACTTCTTGATCTTGTCGAGCGTGGTGCTCTTGATCTTGGTCATATCAAGGTGCTAGTGCTCGACGAGGCTGACAAGATGCTGGATCTTGGCTTCCTGCCGGATGTCGAGCGGATCTTGTCAAGAACGCCCGAATTGCGTCAGACCATGTTGTTCTCGGCGACGATGCCGGCTGCGATCGTGTCGCTGGCTCGGCGCCACATGCGTCATCCGGTCAATATCCGTGCCGAGTCTGATGGCGATACCACGACCGTTCCCGCCACGGCACAGTTCGTCTATCAAGTTCATGACCTGGACAAGCCAGAGATCGTGGCACGCATCCTGCAGGCCGAGAATCGCAACCGCGTCATGATCTTCTGCCGAACCAAGAGGGCTGCGCAGCGTTTGTCCGATGATCTTGTCGAACGCGGTTTCGTGGCTACGTCGATCCACGGTGACCTCAACCAGATCGCGCGTGAGAAAGCCCTACGACGTTTCCGGGAAGGACGCATCGACGTCTTGGTAGCGACCGACGTTGCCGCCCGAGGAATCGACGTCGAGGGTGTCACCCACGTGATCAACTACGAATGCCCCGACGACGAGCAGGTCTACGTGCACCGGATCGGTCGTACCGGACGGGCAGGCGCCTCCGGCATCGCGATCACCTTCGTCGACTGGGCGGACCTGGTTCGCTGGACAGTGATCAACAACACGTTGGGTCTGCCGTTCGAGGAGCCGGAGGAAACCTATTCCACCTCTCCGCACCTTTATCGCGATCTTGGGATCGACCAGACAGCCAAGGGCAGGATTGCCGACCCCGCCCCGGAGATCCCCAAGCGGGAATCTCGACAGTCGAAATCAGTCAGCGCGGCGCCACGTGCTACGTCCCGAACCCGTGCTCGGCGGCGACTGCGTAACGGTGTACCGGTGGAACGAAGCAACGGTGTGTCCGTGGAACGGGGTGAGACCGCCGTACGCAAGCCGTCCCGGCGGAAGCGCTAGCGAGCCATGCCACGCGGCTTGGCGACCACCACAAGATTGCTGTCGTATCCGCCTCGGTCGCGGTGATAGTGCCCGGTGCAGGTGATCAGCACCAGGCGATGCGGGCCGCTCTGCTTGAATGCCTGACTGTCGGTCGCCAGCGCCCGTCTCGGTACCTCGCGTACCGACGTCACTCGATATTTGAGCGAATGTGAGCCGGCTCGCAGCGTGACCATTTCGCCGACCTTGATGCTGCGTAACCGTGCGAAGAAGCCGATACCTTCGGTGGCTGAGTCGACATGTCCGGCGATCACGGTTGCACCGAACGGCTCGCCCGCTTGCGCGCTGCCATCCCACCAGCCCACATGCTGGACGTTCTCGGGCACCTTGAGGAGCCCGTCGACGGTCTCCGCAGGCTGCACCTCCGCACTCCCGTGGCCCCGGAGTGTGAGGTGTTCTGGAATGAACGTGACCCGTTGACTCGCGGCCGGATGACCCTCGCGCGCCGGAGCGACCGAGGAGGAGTGACCATCAGGCCCACCGCTGGTGGGGCTGGAGCTGCCTGACGACGCCTGTGCGGTGCAACCGCAGAGAAACGTGACCAGGCAGAGCACGCTCACCAGGCAAAGACGCAGTCCCGGTCCGCGTCGCTCGAGGCTTCGGAACCGGGACTGCAAGGCTCGTCGTGTCAACGCGCCAGGTTTACCTGCAATGCCGGGCCTTCACCGACGGCCTGACCACCGGTTCCAGTGTTCACCTCGGAAGGCTTGTCGGACCCTGTCTTGCCGGCTTCCACGACGTGCACGGCGACGTTCATGGTCTTCTTTTCCGGGTCGCCCAGGGCATAGACGAGGTTGATGGCCCCACCCTTGACCGTCAGACTGACCGGCCCGAAGTAGACCGGCTTGGTCTTCCCAGTAGGCACAATCGCCACCTTGTAGGTGGCAACGGGCACCGTCAGGTCGAGTGACTCGCCATTGGCAATGTTGGCGAAAAGTACCTGACCGTCCACACGAACATCGGCTGGTGGCACGGCGGCAGTATGCGAAACCGCGAGAAACGCTTTGCCTTTCGGCAGCTTGACATCGTCGTACTTGTAGACGGTCACCAGTGGATCGCCCGATGAGGAAGCCGGCAGATGGGCGACGACGTCGGCCTTGCCGCCGTTCTTGACGGAGAACGTTCTCTTGAGGATCTCACTGCCGTTTTCACTGAAGGTCACGGTGTTCTTCCCAGGCTTGACCTTGAACGGACCGGCCACCTCCGCCGTCTTGACGCCTGATGCGACAGATTTTCCGTCGATCTCGACGTCGAGGTTCTTCCCCGGCAGACCCTGCACGATATAGACGTCAGTGTCATTGGCCGCATAGCTCGGACTGATCGTTACCGCCGCCAGCGCCAAAACTCCTGCGGCTAGCGCCGCCAACTTGGACCAGCGCGCGGTCCGCTTTGTGATCAAGGCTCGTTCACCCACCCTTTGCTCGTTGTTCGTCCCCTGGGGATTCAAGATCCAAGGCGTAATATATGGCCCCGAAGAGCTGCGCCGTCGAACGTACCAAGAAGAGCTAAGCCGATGGCAAGCGGGGGGATGCGGTGACTTGAGCAAATTGACGATGACTGGTCATCCATTGGCGGCTTGGCTGCGGCGCGCCGTAGGCCTTGCCCTCATCGTCGGACTGCTGATCTCAGCTGTCGCCTTCTATCGTGTCGCGCCACAGCTGCCGCGAGCGACCCCCGTCGCCCCGAGTAGCACGACCTCCCCAACAACCGCAGGGCCGGCCAGCCAGAGCCCTGCTGCATCACCATCGCCTACCGCGTCAGCGAAACGTGTCCCCCCCAACACCGGCCGAAGCAAGCTGCCTCGTGGACCCGGCACTACCGAGCCGGGCATCCTGCTGATGGCAAGCCCGCTGCGCGACGGGAGCTTCGACGTCGCGGAGCTGGTGATTCTTCCGGCGCCAGTCTCGTTCCGTACGGCTCGCTCCACCCAAGCTGACGCCGGGGGGCAAGCGCTTTGCAGGGCTCAAGCCAGTTGCCTCTGAAGTTCAGATGAGCGCCGACGATCAGCCGGTCATCGTGCCGAAAGGTCGAGTCGATAGCCGTCTGGACATCGCCTTGGTCGAACCGGCGAAGCAGATGGAGCTGCGCTACCAACTGCACGAGGTCACCGCACGCAGCATGCCATCACGTGCGGGCCGCGCCCTCGCTGTGATCAGTCCGCTCGCCGCGGGTGATCCGAGCCTGCATGTCGTGATGATGGTCAGCGGAAGCACGGTGCTCAATATCGAGTGTCCGATGCGGCGAGGAATCAGCGGGCAGGCGTGCGCTGCGGGCCGGGTACCCCATCTTCGTGCCAAGGGAGAGCTGCCGCTCAGCCGAGCCGTGATTATCGTTCAATTCGACCTGCCGAGGACATAGTGAACCAAGATCTCCTTGACCTGGCCCTCGGTGCGAACCGGGTATTGACCTACGCCGGCTATGTGCTGTTGGCCGGCACCTTGACGTTCTGGAGCGTGGTGTGGCCTGACGGCCGGAGGAATGGGCGGCTTGTCGTGCTGGCGCTGGCCGGAACCGCCGCCATGATCATCGGGACGCTGGCCGGTCCAGCGATTCAGCTGATCTTCGCGGGCAGGCTGCTCGGTGACATCGTCACTCCCCTGGGTGGCGCCGCCCAATTAGCCAGACTGGCTGCCCTCGTGGCCGCGATGTTCTTTCTTCCCGACATCATCAGCGGTGCCGTGGTCGGCTGGCGGCGAATTCTCGCCCTTACTGTGGTGCTCGTGATCGCCGCCTCGATGGTGGCGCAATCCGATGCCATTGGCGGTCCTTGGGAGGTCACCAAGATCGCTGTGACGGGGTTGCATGTGTTGGCAACCTGCGCGTGGCTGGGTGGACTCGTCGCTTTGGCGGCAGTCTTGATCCCCGGGGACAGGGTGGAGGAGCTTGACCAGCTCATCCCGCGTTTCTCCCGGGTAGCGATGCTCAGTGTGGCCACCCTCGTCGTCACCGGGATCATTCACGCCGTGGCTGTCGCGGGCGGGTTGTCTCCGCTGATCGGCTCTCGCTACGGGCTGGTTCTCGTGATCAAGGTCGCGATCTTCGGGTTCATGCTGCTGATGGGAAACCACGGCCGCAAGTACGCGGCCCGTGCGGCATTTCGGCAGCGGCATCTCGTGCCGGACGTACCCGGAAAGAATGTCGGCGTGTCCGGCCTCGCGGTGGCGATGGGAGCCGAGCTCTGCATCGCCTTTGTGATCTTGTCGACAACGTCGCTGCTGGTGATGGTGGCGCCGCATCCATAGCCCGCCCACGAACCGGGACGCGGCGGACGGAGATATGGTCTCCACATGCGCGGCTTTCGACGCCGCAGGCCTTCGCAGGCCACGGCAGCCGATCAGCATGGGGGCAATGAGCAGACCCCGATCGAGCACGCCGAGTCAGCGGTTGATCCGCGAGCTGCCATGCGGCGTATCGCCGCCGAAGCCCTGATCCTGCAGGACGAGGCCGAGGCAGTGGTCCGGGGCGCTCGGGCCCGCGAGGGTCTTGGCTTTCTGGCCCCCCGGGGAGGCCCACTGGTACGCCGTTTTTTCGGCCTCCGAGATCTGTTACCGAAGTCCTGTCAGGACCCGGCTGACGAAGAGGTACGGCGCCAGCTGGATGCGATCTTGCATCACCACGCCTTAGCCGTGTGGGTGGCCCTGGACCTGCTCGCCTACGAATGGCGATCAGAAAAGATCGGCCGCCAGCTCGATGCTTTGGACGGGCTCGGTGAGCCGGCGGCGCATCTGGATCAGCTCTATGCCGAGCTGGCAGAACGGCCGACCGCGGACTACGCCGCAAGCTAGTAGCCACCGGATCCGCGCCGAGCGAGCTTGGCGAGCGAGGCAATCAAACACGGAGCGTAAGCAGCTGAGCAGCCAGCTCCCGGTACGCCGACAGCGCCCTTACTCGTACGGGCGGTGCGAAGGACAGTCTGGCCCACTGCCGGCGCCTCGGCGAACCGGACGGACTTGGGTATGGCAGGCGACAGTACCGTGACGCCGTAGTCGTCACCGATCCGTTCGAGGACGGTGCGGCCATGAGTGGTACGGCCATCGAACAGCGTCGGGAGTACGCCAATCACGTCCAGTCCGCGATTGGTGAATTTCTTGACGTCGTAGATCGTGTCGAGCAGTTGACCGACACCGCGGTGACTCAGCGTCTCGCATTGCAAAGGAATCAGTACGCCCTGCGCAGCGGTGAGGGCCAGGATGGTCAAGATGCCCAGCGTGGGAGGGCAGTCAAGGACGATGAAGTCGTAGCGCCTGAGCAACGGTTTCAGCGAATCCTTCAAGAGTCGTTCCCGGCCCTCACGACTCGCTAGCAGCTGCTCGGCCAGCGCCAGCTCGATGGTGGCAGGCAGCAGATCCGGCCCTTCTTCGGTGCTCAATACGGCATCCTCCGCAGCCACCTGGTCGACCAACAGCTGGTGCACCGAGCAGCTCATCGACTCCGGGTCATAGCCCACGGAAAAGGTCAGACACGCCTGCGGATCAAGATCAACGATCAGCACCCGCTGGCCGAGCTGCGACCACGCCGCGCCCAGCGATGCGACGGTCGTGGTTTTGGCGACGCCGCCCTTCTGGTTTGCTACGGCAATCACGGTGGCTTCCGCAGTGCGTCCTCGGTTCACGACAACCGTCGTTGGATCTCGGCGAAGACCTCCGGATCGGTGGTATTGCAGCCCAGCTCATGATCAAGCTTGCCGGTGCCGTGATAGTCGCTCGACCCGGTGGCCAGCAGCCCAAGGCTGTCGGCCAAGGCGCGTAGCCGCATCCGGATGTCAGGGTCATGATCTTGATGGTCTACCTCAATGCCATCCAGCTGGTGATCGCGGGTCAGCGCTGTCAGCACACCCGGCGGAAGCAGGTGCTCGCGACCTCGACCCCAAGGGTGCGCAATCACCGCCAGCCCACCCGCCTCGTGCACGAGGTCGATTCCGCGTTCCACGTCGATGGTGTAGCGCGGTACATGAGCCGGTCCTCCGTCGGCCAGGAAGCGGTCGAACGCCTCCTGACGATCGCGCACGTGCCCAGCCTTGATCAGCGCGTCGGCGATGTGTGGACGACCAACCGAGGGACTGTTGCCCACCTGAGCCATCACCTCGGCCTCGCTAACCGGAACGCCCAGTGCGGCCAACTTCTCCAAGACGCCCGCCAGCCGGCCCAGCCGGCCATCGCGGACTTTTGCCATCTCAGCGCTTAGCCCCGGACTGGCCGGATCCGCCCCGTACGCGAGGACATGCACGCTGCTGCCGCGCCGCGAGCAGGAGAGCTCCATCCCGCGCAGTACGCCGACTCCGAGCCGCTCTCCCTCTGCAACTGCCTCATCGAGGCCGTCAAAGGTGTCGTGGTCGGTCAGCGCTACCACATCGAGGCCAACCCCCTGGGCCTTGCGCACCAGCTCAGCCGGCGTGTCAGTCCCGTCGGAGATCAACGAGTGCGTATGCAGGTCAATCCGCATACCTCACAACTATCTGGAAAGCAGACGGCGGACAACTCGAAGACCGACCGACATCCGAGCTAGTTCGGCACGAGCGCTGGTGATCGAGCGGAGGGTCTTCACCGAGTCGATCACCGCTGCGTTCGACTTCTCCCAACCAAGCACGACGTCCTTGGCACTCTTGGTGAGGCTCCCGTTCGCGCCGAGCACCTCCGCTGTGAGCTGAGCATGCACCGCGTGCAGATCGTCGCGGAGCGCTGCCCGGGCCATCGTCTGCCACCGATCGTCGCGTGGCAGCTCGATGATGCGGCTCAAGAGCCGGTCGAGTCCGAGACGCTGACCGAGGGTGAAGTGCACCTCTGCCACCTTCAAGACATCGATCCCGGACTGTGCGGCCGTCTGCTCGATGGTCAGTGCGGCGTACGCCGGAGGTAGCACCGCGATCGCCGTCGCCAGCTCATCGGGTACGCCGGCGGCTAGATAACTCTTGAGCCGCTGCTCGAACGCCTCCTTCTCGCGTCCAGCCAGGGTTGTCGGTAAGGCGTGTTGGACGGCCCGGACCCCCTCGGCGAACTGGGCAACGGTGGCACCGATATCGATCGGATGCCGCCGATTGTTGATCAGCCAACGGGTCGCGCGCTCCACCAGGGTGCGCACTTCCATCCGGAGCACGGTCTGCATCTGGGCATTGATTCGGTGATCAAGTGCGGCAACGGCCTTGTCAAGATCATTAGCGGCAAAGATCGCGCGCGCCGCGATCTGCGCCCGAATGACATCTGCCGCTCCCGCCCCGGTCTCCCCCGACAGTCGATGGAAGCAGGTAATGCCGGACTCGTTGACGAACTCGTTGACCACAACTGTGGCGATGATCTCCCGGTGCAGCCGGTGTGTTCGCATCTGGTCGGCATAGTGCTGCCGCATCGCCGTTGGGAAGTACTCGATCAGGCGGTCCACCAGGTAAGGATCATCGGGCATGTCGGATGCCAAGATCTCGTCCTCGAGAACGATCTTGGTGTACGCGAGCAGTGTCGCGAGCTCCGGCGAGGTCAAGCCCTTGTGGTTGCTGCGCCTCATCTCCATCGCCTCGGTGGAGGGCAAGAACTCAATCTCTCGATCGACCAACCCTTGGCTCTCCAGCCGCTCCATCCAGTCTTCGTGAACGCCGGCCATCGACGCCGACTGGTATACCGCGTTGGCCAGGGCCAAGTTCTGGTCGTAGTCGTCCTTGAGCACCAGCTGGGCCACCTCGTCGGTCATCGACGCGAGAAGCTGGTCGCGGTCCTCCGGTGACAGCCGACCGGCAGCCACCTCCCCGGTGAGCAGGATCTTGATGTTGACCTCATGATCAGACGTGTCGACCCCGGCGGAATTGTCGATGAAGTCGGTGTTGATCCGGCCGCCTTTCTCCGCGTACTCCACCCGGCCGAGTTGCGTCAGGCCGAGGTTTCCGCCCTCTCCGACACACTTGGCGCGTAACTCACAGCCGTCGACCCGCAACGCGTCATTGGCCTTGTCGCCGACCACGTCGTTGGTTTCGGTCAGCGCCTTGACGAAGGTCCCGATGCCACCGTTCCACAGCAAGTCGACGGGAGCCCTCAGACAGGCCTTGATCAACTCTGCAGGTGTCAGTGCTTCTACCGACTTGTCGATGCCGAGGGCGCTGCGCATTTGCTTGGTGATCACGATGGACTTCAGACTGCGGGGAAAGACGCCGCCACCCTCGGACAACAGGCTGGTGTCGTAGTCGGCCCAGCTGGAGCGCGGCAGTGCGAACAGCCGGGCACGCTCCTCCCAGCTGCGTGCCGGATCGGGCTGCGGGTCGATCATGATGTGCCGATGATCGAAGGCTGCCACCAGCTTGAAATGCTTACTCAGCAGCACTCCGTTGCCGAAGACGTCGCCGCTCATGTCGCCGATTCCGACACAGGTGAAATCCGTGGTCTCGGGATCAAGACCCATCTCACGGAAGTGCCGGCACACCGACACCCAAGCGCCTCGAGCGGTAATGCCCATGGCCTTGTGGTCATAACCGGCAGAGCCGCCGGAGGCGAACGCGTCACCGAGCCAAAATCCGGCATCGACTGAGATCTTGTTGGCGGCATCGGAGAAGGTAGCGGTTCCCTTGTCGGCTGCAACGACGAGGTACGGATCGTCCCCGTCATAGCGAACGACATCAGCCGGGGGTACCACGACACCGCCCACGATGTTGTCGGTGACATCCAGCAAGCTCGTCACGAAGAGCTGATAGCACGCCAGACCTTCGGCTAGCCAGGCCTCCCGCTCGCGGGATTCCGGCAAACGCTTGCAGTAGAACCCGCCCTTGGCCCCGACTGGGACGATCACCGTGTTCTTCACCATCTGCGCCTTGACCAAGCCCAGCACCTCGGTGCGAAAGTCCTCCGCGCGATCCGACCAGCGGATGCCGCCCCGGGCGACCGGCCCGTACCGCAGATGGACGCCCTCCATACGCGGCGAATAGACGAAGATCTCGAATGCCGGACGAGGCTCAGGCAGATCCGCAATCTGTCTTGGCAACAACTTCAGTGCGATGGCTTGGCAGCCCGCAACGTAGAAGTTCGTACGCACCACAGCCTGGATCACGGCCAGGAAAGACCGCACGATTCGATCATGGTCAAGGCTGGCAACGTCGTTGAGCGCCCTCTTGATCTTGTCCACCAACTCGGTGGCAGCTGCGCCACGCGCCTTGGGATCGAGACCACTCTTCGGATCAAAACGCGTCCGGAAAAGCTGGACGAGGTGCCGGGCGATGTCGACGTTGCTGCTCAGCGCCTGGGCGAAATAGCTCTGGCTGTAGGTGATGCCGACCTGTCGGAGGTAGCGGCCGATGGACCGCAGCAAGCTCACCTCACGCCAGTCCAGGTCGGCGCCCATGATGAGCGCATTGAACCTGTCGGGCTCACTCTCGCCGGCATAGGACGCCGAAAACGCCGCCATGAAGCGCTGCCGCGCTTCGAACGTCCAGCGACCCTGGACCGCGTCGGCGCCGCCTGGCACCTGAACTCCGAAGTCATAGATGAATCCACGCTCGCCGTCGCCAATGGCCAGCTCGTACGGTCGTTCGTCGATCACGTCGACGCCAAGCAAGGACAGGTGGGGCAGGATCTTCGACAGTGACAATGACTCCTCCCGCCGGAAGATCTTCAGCCGCAAGTCCGCTTCATCGTCAGGCCGGTCCGGGACGTACATGGCCATCGACGTCTCATTCTCACCTTCGAGGGCGATCAGCTCGCTCAGATCCTTGAGTGCCTGTCGGGCGGTGTAGTCCTCCTTGTAGCCCTCGGGTAGCGCCGCCACGAGCGCGACCAGCCGGTCCGCATGATCGATTCCGACGATCGAGTCCGCGAACTCGTCATCCCAGGAGCGGGTCGCCAAGGTCAGTTCGCGCTCCAGGGAGCGCACGTCAATCTCGCCCAACGTCGCGCCGACTGGCATGCGAACGACGAAGTGAAGCCTCGCGAGCACCGATTCGGTTACCCGGGCCGTGTATCCGATCGAGGATCCGCCGAGTGCGCTTAGCAGAAGGCTCTCCATCCGGCGACGTACCGAGGTGGTGTATCGATCTCGGGGCAAATAGATCAGGCAGGACAGATAACGCCCGTACGGATCCCGACGTACGAACATCCGTACCTGGCGGCGTTCTTTGAGGTGAGCGACCTTCTCGACGACGGCGGCCAACTCGGCCAGCGGGGTCTGGAACAGCTCATCGCGCGGATAGGTCTCGAGCACGTCCATGATCGCCTTGCCGCCGTGGCTGTGCTCGCTATATCCCGAAAGCCGGATGACCGCGGCAGCCTTCTGGCGGAGCACGGGAACGCGCGCAACGCTTTCTGAGTACGCCGAGGAGGAGAACAGACCAAGGAAGCGCCGCTCACTGATGACCTGCTCGTTGGCGTCGAAAATGCGGAAGGCGATGTAGTCGAGGTAAGCCGGCCGGTGCACCCGGGATTTCTGGTTGTCCTTGGTGATGATCATCAACTCGGGAGTGCCGTTGGGTTGCGGGATCGCGTGGAAGGTGCCGGGTAGATCCTGGTCTGCCCGCAAGATGCCGAGGCCCGTGCCAGGACGAACTTTGAACTCGATGCCAGACTTCTCGGTGATCACGTCGTACTCGCGGTAGCCCAGGAACGTGAAGTGGTTGGTGTTCAGCCAGCTGAGCAGTTCACAGGCCAGCGCAGCCTGATCCGCATGACCGTTGATGAATTGTGGATCTTTGAGCATCTCAATGGTCTCTTCGGACCGCGTGATCATCTTCTGCCAGTCCTGGACCGCCTCTTCGACGAGCCGCAAAACCTCTAGCAGCCCCTGCTCCAGTTCCGGAATAAGCGTCTCGCGGCTCTCCGTGCGAGGGGGCGGCAGGATTTCCAGATGCATCCATGACTCGGGGACCACGCTCGGATCGTGGTCCGCGTCGCTGGTGCTGACGATGCCGAGCAGCTTCCCCTCAACATCGCGCCGCACCAGGAATTGCGGATGGAACACCTCACGGATACTCCAGCCTTGGCGTAGCACCTCCATCGTGACTGAGTCGACGAGGAAAGGCCGGTCGTCGGTGACGATTTGTACGACCGTCGCGCCGGCGGTCCATCCGTCATCGGACTGCTGGGCTTTCTGATGGTGATCACAGCGCGAGAGGGCGGGCGGTGCATCGCTGCTCGGTAATGGCTTTCCACGAGACCGAGGAGGTTTGCGACGCTGCGCTCATCGACGTCGACCGCATCAACGTGCCGGAAGTAGTGACGCAGGAAAGCCTGAACCGCGGCTGGGTCGTGGCCAAGCTCGGCGGCAATGCTTGCCCCGCGAGCCGCTACTTGAGCGATCTTCTGAGTCTTCTCCTTCTCCTGCTCCAGCTCGACCTCGAAAATTGTCACGTCTTCCATCCGATCAATGCGCCGCCGCACCCCGCTGTGCGACTACCTCCGACATTAGCCCGGTGGGCCGCGGCGGCGGTCCAGTCGATGACATCATGAGCGGCATGCAGATCTCGAGCCACCTGGAGTTTGCCGCCGCGCCGGCCGACGTCTACGCCATGATGACCAACCAGAAGTTCCTTGACGAGGTGTGCGTCGCCAGTGAGTCGCTCAGCTACAACGCTTCCGTGGAGGGCTCGGTCACCAAACCTCTCGGACCTTGCCGGCCCCGGAGTCGGCGGCAAGGTTCACCGGGCCCACGGTCACGGTCAACGAGGAAGTCGCTTGGGGGAACGGCTCGGCCGATGGCTCACGTGTCGGAGCTATCACGATGAACGTGCTCGGCCAGCCGGTCGGCTTCAAGGCAACGGTCCGGCTTGAACCCGGAGGTCGGGGCAGTGTGGTCGACATTGCCGGCGAGCTCAAGGTCGCGATCCCGCTGCTCGGTCGGAAGCTCGAGGAAGCCACGGCGCCTGCGGTCATCGCCGGATATCGAACCCAGCAGGAGGTCGGCGATCGCTGGCTGGCTGGCGAGCGAGCGGACTAGCGCCCACCGAGATTGATCTAGCCCATATGGGGATAATCGATCTCGGTTGGCGGGGTGAAGGTCTCCTTGATCGAGCGCGGACTGGTCCAGCGGATCAGGTTCCACATCGAGCCGGCCTTGTCATTCGTCCCTGAGGCCCGAGAGCCACCGAACGGCTGCTGGCCGACGACCGCGCCGGTGGGTTTGTCATTGACATAGAAGTTTCCAGCAGCATGCCGCAGTCGGCGGCTGGCACGATCGAGGGCCCAGCGATCATCGGCAATGATCGCGCCGGTGAGGCCGTACGGAGACGCTTGATCAACTTCATCGAGAATCGCGTCGAAGTCCGTGTCGTCGTAGACATGGATGCCGAGAATGGGCCCGAAGTATTCCGTGCGAAAGATGTCGTTCCTCGGATTGTCGGAGATGATCAAGGTCGGTCGGACGTACCACCCTTCGCGGTCGTCGGTCTCACCACCGGCGATGATCGTCGCATCTGTGGAATTGCGGGCTCGGGCGATCGCCTCAGCGTGCTTGGTGAAGGCACGTTGGTCGATCACCGCGGACGTGAAATTGGAAAGATCTCGGACGTCACCCACGCTCAAATTTTCGGTGGCCTCGATCAACTCCTCACCCATCGTGTTCCAGACGCTGCGCGCAATGTACGCCCGGGACGCGGCGGAACATTTCTGCCCGGAGTACTCGAACGCCCCACGGACCAGCGCCGTACGCACCACATCAGGATTCGCGCTGGTATGAGCAACCACGAAGTCTTTGCCGCCGGTCTCCCCCACGAGCCTGGGATAGGCGCGATAGCCGGCAATGTTGGCGCCGACGCTTTGCCACAGATGCTGAAAGGTCTTCGTCGAGCCGGTGAAGTGGATGCCGGCAAGATCACGATGACGCAGCGCGACCTCTGAGACCTCCAGCCCATCACCAGGGAGCATGTTGATCACACCAGGCGGCAGACCCGCGGCTTCCAACAGCCGCATGATGAAGTGCGCGGCATATTGCTGAGTCGGGCTCGGCTTCCAGATGACGACGTTCCCCATCAGGGCTGGCGAGGTCGGCAGGTTGCCCGCAATCGAGGTGAAGTTGAACGGAGTGATCGCATAGACAAAGCCCTCGAGTGGCCGATAGTCAGCCCTGTTCCATACGCCCAACGATGAGATCGGTTGGTCGGCGAGGATCTGGCGGGCGAAGGCGACGTTGAACCGCCAGAAATCGATCAGCTCACAGGCTGCATCGATCTCGGCCTGCTGCACGGTCTTGCCCTGACCCAGCATCGTCGTGACGTTCAGCGTGTCCCGCCACGGTCCGGCCAGCAGGTCGGCGGCGCGTAGGAACACCGCTGCCCGCTGCTCAAAGCCCAGCTCTGCCCATCCTGGAGCCGCAGCCAGTGCGGCATCGATGGCCTGCGCCGCATCGGTCCGCGTTGCGTGAGCCGCATGGCCCAGGATGTGGGAGTGATCGGACGGCATGGTGACCTCGAACGCGTCGCCAGAGGCCGGCTTGCTCACTCCATCGATGGTGGCGGTTAGCTCGATCGGATCGGTGTTGGACAGCTCATCGAGCGTTGCTTCGAGCCTGGCCCGCTCGGCCGAGCCGGGTGCGTACGACCGGACGACCTCGTTGACGGGAGCAGGGACTTTGATCACGGCATCCACAAAGCCACGCTACTCGCGGCACGACCCTCGCTACTCGGGCAGACTTCCTCGAACCTGGCTGTTGCGGGAGTGCTCGGGGTTTCCGTCGTACGGCTCAATCGACACATCGACGATGGTGAAGCCATCCAGGCCGTTAGCGAGGAGGGTCGGCAGCGGGTACGTGCCCGTGCCGCTCTCCGGCAACACACCGAGAGAGTACATGCGTTGTCCGTCGCTGTTGATCAGCCAAACTTCGCGATAGCGATCAGCCGGCTGTGGCCCGTCAACGCTCACCCGAAGCTCCGGATCGTTAGGGGTGCGCAGCAGCTCGGCCGTGCCGTGTCCTGTATGCCCAGGCAGCGCGCTCAGCGCAGTACTGGCTGCGACTTGGACATCGTTGCGGTTGATGATCACCGTGGCTCCGGCACCAACGACGAGTCCGAGTGCTGCGGCCGCCGCGACGATCGGCCACCACTTCCTCCTGCGGCCAGCGATCGGCTTCTCGCCCCCAGCATCTGTCGTCTCATCGCTCGCCGCCACAACGCTCACCGGCTTGTCGTTCGCCGTCTCATCGTTCCCCGGCACATCGCTCGCGGGCCTGTCGTTCGCGGTCACCGGAGGTACGGAATCGGCCACCATGGTCTTCGTGGCGGCTATCTCTTCGGTGGCCGAGGTGGGCGCGAGCTCTGCTTGGATCGACCGCCAGATCCGATCAAGCGGTGGGGTCGGCGTCTCGGAGGCTTGAGTTCCTTGGCCGAGGGTGACGACGCGTCGGTATTGGTCGAGCTCTGCTCGACAGTGGCTACAGCTAGCGAGATGTTCCTGGTCCGCGGCGTCCAGGGCATCGTCTTGGCCCAGGGCATGACCGGCGAGCAGGGCGCTGTTCACGTGGACCACGACGTCACCTCCTCGAGCCGGACTCGTAACTGCCGGAGAGCTCGCCGGGCATGGCTCTTGACGGTGCCCAAGGGCAACTGCAGCCGCTCGGCGATCTGGGAATAGCTCTGTCCCTCCCAGAAAGCCATTCGGAGGATGGTGCCGCGCGGATGCGGCAATCGCTGAATCTCCTCGACGAGCACCAGTCGATCAATGAGTGTGACGAGTGGCTGGGACTCAACCTTGACGTTCGCCTGGCTGGTAGCGGCCCTTACTACCTTCAGATCCCGGGCACGTGCACGCTGCCGATCCGCGATGCGGTGTCGAGCGATGCCCAACAGCCAGCCGGGCAGACTCCCTTTGGACTCTTGGTAGCTCGTACGCCCCTGCCACGCCCCCACGAACACCTGCTGGGTGATGTCCTCGGCTTCGCTCGAGCTATCGAGTGCGCGGTACGCGATGGTGTAGATCAACGAACCCCACCGCTTGAAGCTTTCCTCCAAGCATGAGTCGTCCCCATCGGCGAAGCCTGCCGCGAGATCCGAGTCACTGGCATTGCGCCAGTCGACCCTTCGGGCCCTCATCTCGGTGTCCGCTGGGTTCCCGTCGGTCACCCCTGAACCTTACCGGGCGCCGAGCGAGGCACCCGTCGATCCGGAGGAGTTCTCCCATCTGGGATCGCGGTAACGACAAGGTTGTCTTGGTATCCGCCTCGGGAGCGGATGTAGGGGCCTCCGCAGGTGACGATGCGCAGGCGTCGTTGGCCGTCTCTGTCAAAGAGTGTGCGCAGCGGTAGCGCCTGCTTGCGGATCATCCGGATGGAAGTCACGCGGAAGGTTTCGCGACCCGTCGTGGTTCGGACCACGATCACGTCGCCGTCACGCAGCCGCCGCAAGACGGCCAAAGGCCCAATGCCATATTCGCGGCTATCGAGATGGCCGCCCAGGACCGCCGATCCTTGCGGATCGCCGGGCCTCGGGCCATAGGCGTACCAGCCGATCTCGGTGGGTTTCGGGGGCAACGCCATCGCACCGGCGCCGTCGACCTTCATCGGCACGATCGGCATCTCCAGAGCCAGCCGGGGGACGGCCAACTGACGAGGAGAGCCTGCGCGGCTGCCGTCGGCCGGAGGCGGGGTGGCCTGGTGCGTTGGCCAATCGGGAACCCTCTCATCTCGCTGTCCTTCCCGACGCGGAAGCACTGCTGACCGGTGAAGGTTGGGTAGCCGGTGGCGACAACTCTGAAGGATCACCAGATTCCGCACCAGCCACCACGTAGCCACGACTGCCGACGGCGAGAACCCAAACCGCCGCAGCAGCCAGCAGCACTGACACGACAAGGACGGCCAGCCAAAGCCGACCGCCTTGCCGTGTCAGTCGAGAAATCACCTGATGGTTGCGCGCCGCTTCGCCAAACGGCGACCAGAGACCGCTATGCCGATAACGGCCAAGCCGAGCAGCGCGGCCGCCGCTACGGAGGTCCCAGGTACCGATGCGGCCTGTCCTCCCGTACCGCCTGGAACACCATTCGGATTGCCGTGCATACCTTTGATGGTCTGGACAGCAAGCTTCAGATTGTCGTCCTTCGCCGAGCCCCAGGCGTACACGATGGTCGTCGTTCCCTCACCTAACGTCAGCGACGCTGGTCCGATCACGACCTTCTTGGTCCCAGCAAGGACGACGTCAGCCTTGATCGTTCCCGCTGCCACCTCAGCCGAATCCTCCTTGGGATTGGTCAGGTCAGTGAAGACTGGCTTTCCGCCAGCGCGTACGTCGACTGCGGGCGCGGCGGCATCATGCCGGACGATGACCCGGGCCTCCCCGGGAGAGATCATGGACACATCGTTGACGTACGGCGTCAGCGCCGGCTTCCCCTTCGCCGTGAGGTGCGCAACGACAGTGATGTTGGCACCGCCCGGAACCTTGACGTTGTTGGCCTCGACGATCGCATCGCCGTCCGGGCCGTCACCGGCCTTTACCACCTTGAGGTCGTACGACCCTGCTGGCAGCATCTGCGGATCAGTGAGGGTGCCGGGCTTGAAGTTCTTCAGTAGCGCCTTGCCGTTGGCGTACACGTCAACGGTGGCGCCGGGTACGCCGTGCAAGATCGACACAGTGGCCTTGTCCGCTGCTTGTGCGGAGCCGACGCCGATGAACATGAAGCCGATTGACAGAGCCGCGGCGCCGCCGAAGGCGAGCAACCGACGGAGTGTTTTCATTCCAAACCTCCTGTTATTAATCCTGTGATGTGACCCTTTTGCGCATCAGCGGTACCGCTCGGATGCACAGCGAGACCCAGCGGACTAGGAGAGATGAAATCCCTGGCAGCCGGCAAGGCGTGCACAAAAGACGCCCGCGATCTCATACCCCAAAGGGTCAGATGATCGCGGGCGCAGTGGAAAATGATGTCGCGCCGACGTCAGCGGCTACATGGCTTTGGCGCTCTCAGCCTCTTCCCGGCGCTTCTTGGCAGCCTCGACCGAAGCTCGCAACGCCGCCACCAAATCGACGACCTCCGCCTCCTGCGGCGCCTCCGGCTCCTCGGCAAGCGGAACGCCCTCGGCCTTGCTCTGCACCAGGGCTTCCAGCGCCTCGCGATAGGAATCTGTGAAGTCCTCGGGATTGAAGTCGCCCGCCAGCGCATCGATGAAGGACTGCGCCATCGTGACCTCCGCATCGGACACCGTGACGTCTTCTGGTGGAGCGGCAAAGGATCCATCCCGAAGCTCATCCGGCCACAACATGGTGTGCATGAGCAGGACACCATCCTTGGGGCGGATCAGCGCCAAGGCTTCCCGGGACCGAAGCGCGACCTTGACGACCGCACTCTGGCCACTCTTGATCAAGGCATCGCGCAGTAGTACGTAGGGTTTGACGCCCGGCCCGTCGGCCTGGAGGAAGTAGGTCTTGTTGAAGTACGTCGGGTCGACGTCCTCCTCGGCCACGAACTGCACAACCTCGACTGCCTTCGTCGTGGCCAGCGGGAGCGCATCGAAGTCTTCCGGGGCCAAGATCACCATCCGGCCGTCCGGCAGCTCATAGCCCTTCGCGATCTCGGCATAGGGAATCTCCTTGCCGCATTTCTCGCAAACACGCTTGTACTTGATCCGGCCGCCATCTTCAGGGTGGACCTGGCGAAAGCTGATGTCCTTCTCCTCGGTCGCCGAGAAGAGCTTCACCGGAATCGTGACCAGCCCGAAGGAGATTGCGCCCTTCCAAATTGAGCGAGGCATGTCCCTAGTCTGCCTGATGCCTCTGACAACTTGCTCGACGAACCGGACCAGTGACACCTGCCTGGCCGCTCAGTACGGAAGTTGATCAAGCTCCTCGGGCGCGAACCACAACAAGTCATGATTGTCGAGTACCGCCGCGACCTCAGGTGCTGCCAGTGCCGTCGCCAAGCTCTCCCCTGTCACCGCCTCGCTCGCCAAGCTCACCGCCTGCAGAGCAGTCCGGCTCGTCCGCGAACAGCGCGCGCACCTGAGCCCAGACCAAGCCGCTCACCTCAACCTCCCCGTTGGGCTGGCTCAGATCGCGGACGTGTTCTTCCGGCACCTCCGCGGCCACTACCAGGCGCGGCACGTGTGACTTCAGCACCAGAGCCAGCACGCCGGCGTTACTCAGGGCGGCGTACTCAACCTCCTCCAGCACCGTGTCGGCCTCCAGAGAGGCAGCCAGGCCTGGTGTTGCGGCACACCCGGGATAGCGGCCGGTTGCGGTACCCGCGCGGAGTGCCCGGGCCTCGTCCCGAGTCATCGGAACGAAGATCATCTGAGCCATCAGGGGCTGTTGGCGATCTTGAGCCGTACGCCTCTCCGCGACTGTCTTGGACGGCGGCTGCTTCTTCTTCGCAGCGCTCTTCTGAGGTGCGAGCTGTCGAGATTTCGCTGACGCAGTTTTCCTCGTCGACGCTGCCTGACTGGTCGACCCTGCCTGATCTGGTCGATCCTGGCTTTTCGGCCGCTGCCTTGCGGGTCGATCCTTGCTTTTCGGTCGCGCCGCCTTGCGGGTCGAGCCCGGCTTTCCGGTCGCCGCCGCCTTGCGGGTCGATCCTTCCTGGCTCGTCGACTTCGGCTGAGTGGCCGGCTTCGCTGGGCTCTTGGCGCCTGAGGAGGTGCCGGGCGGGTGCCTAGCTCGGCCGCGCGGGTCACCAGATTGCGTACGGCGGCACGCTTCTGTCCGGCGGCCTTGCGCGCCGCCTCCTGCCGCGCGGCTGCCTTCTTGGCTGCCGCGCGGCGGGCGGCTGCGGGCGCCTTGCGCGTGGGCTGACGGACCGCTGTCCCGCGAACGGTGGTATCCAGCAGCTCGTCGAGGCAGTCGAGCAGGCATTGGGCGAGGACGTCGAGATCGCCGATCGCGTCCCTGTCCGCATTCAGGCCGAAGAACACATCGCCGTCGTACGAGGTGACCCCGATGGAGAGCAGGTGGCCCGCCGACAGCGGGAGTATGGGATAACTCGCGACCAGCTCAGCCCCGGCGGCGAACAGTGGCACCTGCGGCCCCGGGACGTTGGTGATCACGAGATCGTGCTGTTTGCGTACGACCTCGATCGAGGTCCGAACGCCTAGGGCGTGCAGTGTGGTAGGAGCAAAGCCTGCGATGTCAGCCAGCGAACGGGCGGCCACCGCTCGCCCAGAATCCTTGTGGGCTTGGGTGTCATAGGCCACCTGGTGCAGCCGCATCAAGGGGTTGGGCTCGCCGATCGGCAGCCTCTGCAGATGGGGTGCGACTTGGCTGCCCAACGATGTCGGTTCGCCATCGTCCTCGGTGACGCTCATCGGAACCAGCGCGGTCAGCGAAGTTCCCGAACCGATGGACTCGCCCCGGGTCAGCAGCCAGGAGCGCACGCCCCCAGAGATCATCGCGAGTATGACGTCGTTGATCGTGTGCTGGTGCTCCTGGCGTACTGCCTTGAGATCAGCAAGCGACGCCACGGCTGTCGCGACTCGGCGTTGCTCGGACACCACACCAGCCAGCGGCGAGTCTGCAGGCGGACGCTGCCCTCGCAGGGCATCGGCAGCCAACTCTCCCAACGCACCGCCGATACCGCCCACCGCTTCACCGATGGCGACAGCCATACCGAGAGCGCCAGCCAACGCGCCTCGCACGTTCTGCAGGGCCATCGTCGGGTCTTGGGCACTTTCCAGCAGGGCACCGGCCAACAGCTCGAGCGACGACGGCTCCGGCACCGGCTGCCACGAGTCGGCGTCCACGCCAGCAGCTGGGATTGCTTGCGCACGCAGCCGTCGAGTCGAGCAACACCTGGCCGATTTCGACGTTGTCGATTCCATCGACCAGGCATAGATGGGACTTAGCTACCAGCGCGAACCGGCTGTCTTCCAGACCCTCGACCAAATACATTTCCCACAGCGGCCGCGATCGATCGAGTCGCCGGGCCAGGACCCGACCGACGAACTCCCTGAGCTGGGCGAGCGTGCCCGGTCGCGGCAGCGCCGAGCGCCGTACGTGGAAGGTGAGGTCGAAATTCTCGTCGTCGACCCACACCGGTCCAGCGAGCTGAGCGGGAATCCCTCGCACCCGTTGCCGATATCGCGGTACGAAGGCGATCCGTTCGCGGATCAGGGCAATGAGGCGTTCATAGTCGAAACCATCAGGACCGGGATCGAAGATGTCGACAGTGCCCACATGGCCTGGCGTGTGTGCGGTGTCCAGGGCCAGCAACGACACTTCGAGGGGCGTAAGCCGTTGCGGCATGCGAGCCTTCCTGCCTGGGAATGCCTGGAGCCATTACGGTACTACCGCTCAGTTGCCCGCCTTCGAGTAAATGGTTTCGCCTCGAGTCGGCGGGGGAACCTAGTTCACACCAGCTTCGTACAGGATTGGTGGGAGAGTGGCGCTGCCTGTGAGGAATGGTTCGACGAGTTCCATGATCAGGGGCGGTCGGAAAGGCTGAAACAGATGAGCAGAAGCACCTGCACGATACGAGGTGCGCTGATCTGGGGGCTGTCGCCCTAGGCCTGCTGCTCAGTGGATGTAGCGCGACCGCCGAACCTCAGAACACTGCGAGTCCATCTGCGGTCAGCACCCCGAGCGCACCATCGTCTTCCGCGGCCGAATCGCCAACCTGGGTTCCGCCCAGCTCCGCCGTCGTTGAATCCTGACTATCCCCTCACCATCAATATCGTTATCGCCAAAGGAAAGACCATTCCCAACGGGGTGAAGTACGACGTGCGGGTAGGTCAGAAGGTGATCTTGAACGTGACGAGCGATGCCGACGATGAGATCCATGCACACACTGGCGGAGCAGGCTATGAGATGCGGGTCCAGGCGGGCACGCCTGCCAAAGGATCGTTCACCATCGACAGCCCGGGCAGCTTCGAAGTGGAGTCGCACCATCTTGACAAGATCATCGCGATCTTGAACGCGCGCTAGCCAGGGCTAGCCGCTCCGTGCTCATACCGCTGCATGGGATCGCGTCGCGGCGCGACCTGCCGCTGCCCTTCTCCTTTGTCGTGGCCGGCGCCGTCCTCGCCTTGGTGATCTCCTTTGCGATCTTGATCTTCGCCTGGCGCACGCCACGCTTCAAGCGAGTCGGCGGCCGAGGCCTGCCCAGGGTTACCGCGGTCGTCGACAGTCCGGTTGTCCAGCTGATCGCTCGAGCGCTGGTCCTTGCCACGTACGCATGGGCTGGTTTGGCCATGATGGCCGGACAGGATCTGCTGACGAATCCGATCTTCGGCTTCGTCTTTGTCTGGATGTGGGTCGGCCTGGTGCCGATCTCGCTGCTGCTCGGTCAGTTCTGGCGAGCTACGAACCCGTTGCGGACAATCCATCGAGGGCTCTGCGCTATTGCTCGAGTCGACCCGGAGCAGGGCCTGATGTCGTTGCCAGCCGGAATCGGGGTCTGGCCGGCCGCAATCGGCTTGTTCGGATTCGGCTGGCTCGAACTGGTGCAGCCGGACCGAACCACCCTGGCGGTGCTGCGCGTCTGGGCGCTGGCCTGGCTGGTGATCTTGGTGCTAGGGGCAATCGTCTTCGGGCAGCGCTGGATCGGGGCGGCGGATCCGTTCGAGGTGTATGCGAGCACCATCGCCCAGATGTCGATCTTTCGCCGGGTCGGTGATCAACTGAGGTTCGTCAACCCGCTGGCTGGCCTGAACGCCTGGCGCGCCCCTCCGGGGGCGACCGCCGTAGTGGCAGCACTGCTCGGCAGTACCGCATTCGACAGCTTCACTAACACGAGTTGGTGGATTCAGACCGTACAGAACTCCGCACTGCCTACGGTTCTCTGGGGCACCGCCGGACTACTGACGATGATCATCATCGTCTTCGTGACCTTCAGTCTTGGAGCAGCCTGGATGGGGCGCTACGGCGACCGGCCGGCTTGGGAGTACCCGCGACTGATGGTGGGCTCGTTGCTGCCCATCGTGCTGGGTTACGTCGTCGCTCACTACGCAACCCTGCTCATCGTGGAAGGCCAGCGGGTCGCGATCAACTTCTCCGACCCACTGGGTCGGGGCTGGAACACCTTTGGATCGGCCGAGATGGGTGTCAATTCGGCGATCTTCAACCATCCGACGGGGATTGCTGTGATGCAGGCGTGCGCCATCGTCGGGGGCCACGTCTTCGGCATCATCTGCGCTCACGAGAAGGCCGTCGCACTGCTGCCACCAGATCGCGCGGTACGCGGCCAGCTGCCGCTGCTCTTGGTCATGATCGGCTACACCTGTGCTGGTCTCCTCCTGCTGTTCTCCCCCTGAGCGAAGAACCGATGTCCGACCGATGCGTTACTTTTCGAGCCCAGTGTGTGTGGTAGCTGAAAGTCAAATCTCCGACCAGCGCGGACTCTTCGAGGTCACCAGGAGGTCATGATGCCAGCGGATGTCACGCCGCCGGTGACTGCTGCCACCGACTGGGAGATCACCGACGCGGCCTTGCGCGCGAAACCTACGCGATGGCGCAGCCTTTCGTGGATCTCGGCCCGGGCCTTGATCGACGCTGTCAACCAGATCCTCAATGTCGGAGCCGATGGTTTGATCACTCAGCTACGTGGTGAGTGGGTACGACGTGGTGGCGGAGCGACCCCGCAGGTGGTCGACCGATCAGGTGACACATGCTTCATCGTGCTCGGGGACACCGGCGAGCAAGATGCTTCGCAGTTTGTGGTATGCCCCGCCTTGAGCAAAGCGGTCCGTGATCACCAGCCAGGCTTCGTGTTGATCATGAGCGACGTCATCTATCCGGCTGGCGATGTCGATGACTACCGCGACGGCCTCTACCGGCCGTATCGCAGCGAGGATCCCAACTTCCGGGTGGCGGCACCGCTGCTGGCACTGCCCGGCAATCACGACTGGTACGACGGTCTCGCCGGATTCATGTACCACTTCTGCGGCCGCGATCGGCTGCCGCCCGAGGCGTACGCGCCAGGATTTAGCCTTCGATCGCTCTACGGACGACTGTTCCGCATCCTCTGGCGACGGGCCGGTGAGCCAAGGCGAGAGACCCGGGAGCTGCGCGCCATATCGCCACCCACTCAGGCACTGAGCCCGTCCACGCAGGCCATCGAGCAGCCCGGCTCCTACTACGCCATCCGTACCGCGCACCTGATGATCATCACCATCGACACCGGCATCGACGGCACCATTGATCGAGACCAGTGGGACTGGCTCAGCATGGTATCGGCCGAACCCGTACCCAAGATCTTGCTGACCGGCAAGCCGCTGGTGGTCAATGCTGCCCTGGAGCCGTGCTGGGTCGGCGGCCGGCCGAAGAGGGGCGAACATCGGCCCTCGGTCTGGGAGCTGATCAACGATCCCGCCAACTCCTACGTCGCCACCATCGGCGGCGACGCACACAACTTCCAGTGCTACTCGCCCAGGGAAATCCTCGCAACGGGGCGAGGAGGCCGACGTCCCTCGGCTGCACCTGGTCGCGGGCTGCGGTGGGGCATTCATGCACGGCACGCATAACTACCTCAGCGCCGAGCACGACTCGCGAATCCGCCACAGTCCGAAGCACCAGTTCTACAAGCAGCCCGATTGGTCGTTCCCGACCCCAGCGGATTCGTTCGCATACTTCGCTGGCCAGTTGGTGCCAAGCGTGATTCGGACGATGCGATACCTCGCGCTCTTCCTGCTTGGTGTGCTCGGCGCGGCCACCACCTACTGGCTGGCAGGCGGTCCAGCGAGCGGCCTCGTCGCCATGCGATGGACAGGGCGCATTGCTCTGATCGCCTTGATCATCTTGGTGATCTTCCGCAGCATCCGGCGGGACGCGCCGCGCGCATCACCGCTGGCGCGAGGAGTCGCCGCGCTCGGCTTTCTCCTGGTCGGCGTGCTCGCCACCTCCGCCGCCTCCCAGCTCGACCCGCCACCGTTCAGCAGCTACCTGCTGTGCTGGCTCGGCCTTACGGCCTTTCACTGCCTCATCAGGCTATGCGTACGCCTTTCCGGCTGGTGGCGGCCGGCCGACGAGTACGCACACAACTCCTCAACGCTCGTCTTCGGCGTCGGCTTGCTGTTCCTCTGCGTGCTCGCCTTCGGCGTGCTGTGGATCCTCGACCCAGCCGGCGGTTCAGCTATCCCCCTGGTCGGTGCAGGGCTGTTCTTCGTTGTCGGATGGCTGGGCTGGGTGCTGCGTCGTCCACGATTCAGCGCTCCTGGCGTTGCCGATCTTGACCGCGCGACCGAGGAGCGGCTCGGCCGGCAGAACCGTCGTTGGCACCTCCTGGGCGCGGTGCTGATGCCCCTCACCCAAGTCGGATACTTCGCGCTGGCCCTGAGGCAAATCTCATTACTCGCTTGACCGCGGCTGGCTGTTCACGGCCGCGATTGCCGGGATCGGGGTCCTGTTGCTGATCGTGGCGGCTGCGTCGGTCACTTTGGTGTTGATCACCGAATTGCTTGCCGTGCTGGCCATCCCGATGGTTGGCAATTACCGGCGCGGCTGGGGATTGGCGTCATCGCTGACACATCATCTGATGATTCCGCTGCTGCTCCTCGCGGTCGCGGTCACCATCGTCGTACGCCGACTCGGCCGCTGCGCGAGGCGCGACCGGCCTCTCACTTGTCGTGATCGCGCTCGCCGGACTCGTACTCGCGATCGAGCGGCTCCGACAACGGCTACCGAGGGCGTACCTCCCGATTTCCCTCCTGGTGATCGCCGCATTGGCTGCGGCGGCGTACCTCTATGGCGGCTGGCCAGCACGAGTTGCCCTCGGCACGACAATCATCCTGCTGGCGTTCGGTATCAGCATCACCCTCGGCCATCTGGCATTTCTGGACGCGTACGCGCTGCTGATCACACCTGGCGGGCTGGACACGCCGAGCTTTACGCCAGAACAGATCGAGGAGATTTTCCGCGCCCGACGCCAGACGCCTCCCCGACTCCCCGATGTGCCTGCCAACGCTCTGCTCTGGGCTCGACTCACCTCACCCGGCCTGGGCGAACCAGGTGGCCCGCTGCAGCGACGGATCGCCGAGATCTACTCGCGCGACGAGCCGCCGTTCTACAAGGGTTTCCTCCGGCTCGACACCACCTCGGATGAGGTCACGATTACTCTGCATGAGGTCTTCGGGAATCTTCCGGCTACCGACCGTGCCAGTAGCGAAGCTGCGCTTGGCACCGAAACCGCTGGCTTCCACCGACCCCATACTCTGACGCACGGACAAGGACGCGGTGAGCGGGATCGGTGCCACGGTCATCGGTCGCGAGGTGGGCGTCGCCGCCACAGCCGCAGAAAGCAGTCTGTGGGATGAAGCACTGAAACATTTGTTCGGACAAAATAACGTCCTACTCTATAGAACCGCGACTCAGACCTTTATGCTTCCTCCATGACCGTGGCGCCTCCGGTGCGCGAGCTCGATATCACCCTCGAGCGCAACTCTCCAGTTCCGCTCTACTACCAGTTGGCGCAGGCGATCGAGCACGCCATCAATACGGGCGCCCTCGCGCCCGGCGATCGCCTGGAGAACGAGCTCTCCCTCACGAGTCGGCTTGGGCTGTCCCGGCCGACCGCTCGGCAGGCGATTCAGGAGCTGGTCAAGAAAGGCCTGCTGGTCCGCAAACGTGGGGTCGGCACCCAGGTCGTACGCTCACAGTTTCGGCGGACCGAAGCGCTCAGCAGCTTGAACGAGGACATCATCAAGGCCGGGCAGGTTCCCAGTACCCGGCTGCTGGAATTCTCTGTTGGCGGCCTCGAGGAGCAAGACGTTCGGGATGCCATCGAAGCCGCTGCGGTGCCCGAGACCGAATTCATCAAGATCAGAAGGCTGCGGCTGGCCGATGAGATGCCTCTCGCCATCCTCACGAACTATCTGCCAGCTCGTTTCGAGCTGACCGAAGAAGACCTGCGAACCAAAAGCCTGTACGCCTGCCTGCGTTCCCTCGGCGTCAACCTCAAGATCGCTCATCAGCAGATCTCGGCTCGGCTGATGAGCGAAGAGGAGGCTGAGCTGCTGGATGTGGAGACGCCTGCGGCATGTCTGACCGTAGACCGCCTCGCGTACGACGATGTTGGTCAGTTCGTCGAGTTCGGCCGGCACATGTATCACGCAGCGCACTACTCGATCCAGTCCTCCCTGGTGGCCTAGTGCCCTAACAGCCGGTCTGATCAGAGCCGACGCCACGACTGCGGTCATCAGCACGGGGAACCAGGCCTTTGAATCCCCGCGGGGGCGCCAGCTCGAGAGCGGTGCACAGCCACCGGTCACCGAGCGCCTCCAGCCGAAATGCCATGGCAGCTGATTGCTTGCCGATCGCGACATGAGCGGAAACCTCCGCGACGTCTGGACCGGGATGCTGGACGCGTACCGAGCGCAACGCAGTGTGGAGGGCGATCCGCCCAGGGATCTTCAGATTGCGTCGCTGGGACATGCTGATTGCCGCTAAGACCTCCTCGACCATCCATCGGTTGAGCTGAGCAACCGGCCGCTGGCCCTGCCAGCGTCTGAATCACTGCCAACGCCAGCGATGGTGCTCCACTGCTGGGCGATCAGGCAGCCCAGGTCGTGGGCGAGCCGCCCAGCGCGCCTTGACCGTCCTCACCCGGACACCTCGATCCTGGGTTGCCGCATTGTCATCGGCATGCATCAAATTCGTGATCAATTAAGTCGAGCGGTGGCTGGTTCGACTCGTGGCGGCGATGGCCGCGCCCAGGTGAGGCTCGGCGGTCGGCTTTCGATCAGCCACTGGACACTAGGACGTACCCGACGATGCGATGTAGTCGTTGACATGACGGCCTCCTTGATTTAGCGCCTGACCAGGCTGACTCGATCCAGCCGGTGCCGCGTAACCTCCCCGAAGCGCAATCTGTGGATATCTAACCTCAGTGCTGTCTCCGAGGGTTGGCGAATAGCCGCCACCGGTTCGCGCTAGCTTGGATTGGTGGCTAGAGCCAATCTCTGAGTGTTTGGCGCAGGACCGGCGTCGGATTCGGGTTGTTCAGTGAGGTGCCCTGCTAGGAACCTGCAGCCAAGTTGATCTTGGATTGCCGTTAGCGAGATTTGTGTCAACGGCAGCCGAAAACTGACCCCCTGACGGCAGCTAAGGGGTCAGTTCACGTGCCGTCGACACAAGGCCAGGTGATGCCGTCCGAGAGAGTGTCGCTGACCTTCTCGGCCGCTCGAGGGTCTTCACACTGGACAGATTCACGATTGTCCACAGTGGAGGCGAAGGTGACTTGCCTCATGGAGTGTCGGCCCGGGTCGGAGGCCCCACCACTGCTCGGTCAGCAACAGCACCTCCACCGGCGCAAGCAGTGCACTCGAGGTGCTCGATCGCCTGCCCGGTCAATGGCGGCGTGAGGAGACTTACGCGTTTCAGCGCAAGCCTGACTAAACCACTGCGGGCCACCGCACATGAGCGACTGAAAATGTGCGGCGCCGGTTCGCTGGAGACCGGATCAGTCAGGCGGGTTGCGGTTCGGATTGCGGGTCGGAGGCTCGGAAGTCTTGATCTGCTTTCCCTCCAGTCGGTAGGGCGCCCGCCGTCGGCGAGGCACGTAGCCGTCCGGACACAGTTGGGTCACCGCGGGGTCCGCGTTCGAGGCGTCCGTCGGTCCGGGTGGTGGCCGGGCCGTGGCAGAGCCCACCCGCACGCATTCGTAGTCCGGGTCGACGGGCGAGGGAAAAACGTCTGGCTTATCTACGGGCAACCCGAGTTCCTTCCGCTTCCTCCCCACCAGAAATAGGAGCCCCAGCTGCCCGGGTCGTTGAAGTGGCCAATGATCCCGTAGCAGAGCGGCTCCGGCTCGACGGCGGTGGCGGTGTAGCGGCTCATCGTCCCGTTGGTGTCGGACTGGTACAACAGCCCGTTCATGTAGGCGCACTTCTGCCAGCCCTCTTCAGGCCAGTGTCCACTCCCCATGTCGGTTTGGGTTCTCTCTGGGTGATCGCCGGCATCCACCACCTCACCGCCCCACAGCACCGAGTCGGCCTGCGATTGAAGGCCTCCGCTGTTGTAGAGCGTGCTCGGGTAATAACCCATCCACATCCCGTTGACCCGAACCCACCAGTTTCCTTCCCAAAGCTGCACTTTCAGTGCCATCTCGAACTGCTGCCCATCGAACACGCTGACCGGGGAGGAAAGGGCCTCGGGATAGACCTGGTTCGAGTATTGGACCCATCCGGCGACGTCCTGGTTGTAGCCGCCGATATTGTCCCCCGAGGACGCGTAGTTGTTCGTTGTATAGAAGATGAAAAGGTGAGGGTTCCAGTCGCCGTAAAGGTCCCGGTACACCTGGTGCCCGACTTCCACCGTCTGGCCGCCACGCGACAGCCACAGCTGACCGAGCGAGAACTCGTTTGACCACTCGACCCACGTGCCCCAGGCGTTGATGTTCCCTTCGGTTCCATAGCAGGTCACATTGAGGTACGAGTACGCGTACTTATGTGCATCACCCCCCGGTACCTCGAAGCTGGGTGGGGCATCCGGCGGAGGCAATACCTTGGCCCGGTTGCCCTTAGCTAGCCAGTCCTGGAGGGCGACACCGGGCCGGATCTCGTCGATCGGCTTCCGCACCAAAGGGACGGTTCCCTCCGGGCCTCGCTCGGCCTCGGGGTGCTGGAGATCGAAAGCGACGAGTTCCGCCGGCCGATCATCCCGGTATGTCGGAGGGCGGTCCTCATCCGGTGGGTACGCCAGTTGTTCGCCCCCTATCTGTGACTCGGCCGGTATCCAGTCAAGTTGCTGTCCGGACGGCGTCGTCGTCTGAGTGACCACGTCACGGCGGGCATAGAGGTCGCTGAGATACTGCTGAACCTCCTCCGTTCCTTCGTCCGCTCGCTTCCGCGCCTCGACGCCCCGCCCGCGTGGCGCTTCCTGGTTTGGGTTGAAGTTTTGCTTTGGGTTTTGGGAACTCATGCGGCTTCCTCCTCGGCAAATGATCAGCATGATCCGGCGTAACATGCAGCTGGCCCATCTCCTGCGCCACGGCATAGAGAATGCGGAGCGGGCGATCCCGAGACCTTTCACTATCCACTGATATCGGGTGATTCCGCTATCCCCGGTCCAACATTCGGGCCTGGATGAGGTGGCTTTGGCCATGTTTCAGCGGTTGTGCACGGGCGACCACGGCTAAAAGAGATTCACTAATCTGATGGCAATATCTGCCAATCAGGAAATTGCTGGCTTGATGAAATCAGTTCACCCCGTGACTGTCTTGAACGTGCTATTCAGAGGAGACCAGCCCTTGCTCGGTGTTCGATCTGCTGTTGGGCTAGCCTCGGCAGCTTCGAAGCGCCGAACGCAGCGATCAATGACAACGACCAGTCATGTCCGCGAGCCGCTCGCGGGACAAAGATCAATACCTCTTATCCACTGTTGACAGCCGTCCGCACGCGTACCCGACCCCACCACTCCCGCCGTTCTTTCACCCACCAATCGAGCTGGCCAGCTCTCGATCACGTGGCCGTCTCCACCTGGATTGGCGGATCGACCGGTCGGCGAGCCGCTACACCGTCTCGTCCTTGGGCAGTGAACAAGCCAGCGGACCCATTCTGCGCGGAGAAATACAGACATGAAGAAGGCAACTGTGCGTACTTCCCGCTGCACCACGAGGCGCTGTGTAACCGAGTGGAGGTCCGCGGCGTACCGTGGCGAGGCCGCTGGGGCAAAGTCGGGCACCTCACCCTTCGATCGGTTCACTGTGGACGTGGTACCAGCCGACGGCTCCCTTCCTTGCCGGCCGTCCAGGTGGGAGGGGTCGGGTTGACGGTTGTCCGACGGTAGGCGTCGGGTGGGCGGAGGGCTCGTAGTAGTCCGAGCGTGGGAAAGCCGCGCGCATGGCGACGGGGCCCAGCGGTTCACGCATGCACAGTCTGTTTGGACAGGAGACGCTAGTGAATACCGCGGAGCCGTGGCCGAGCCCTGAGATGGCTGGACTACGAGGACGACGCATGCAGGCCAAGCTGGTGGGCGACCGAGGATCCTGGCCCCGGTTCGATGATCTGTTCAACTTCATCTATCGCCCGGACTTCCTCGTTACGGCGCGGGAACGGATGCGGGGGAACAAGGGGGACGCACCGCCGGGGTGGACCGGGTGATCCCGGTGGCCATCAAGGGCGACGCCGAGACGGAAGCATTCTTAGAGGGGGCGCTACGGCAGCTGAAGTTGCTGTCGTTCACGCCGCTGCCGGTGCAGGAACGGTTTATTCCCAAGGCCGGGCAGCCCTGCCCGCGCCATTCACCAAGATCAAGTGCTGGTCGATCGCTGCGCGATCCACAAGATCAACAAGGTCGAGTACCCGCTACGCCAGAACATCGTGGCAGTGGAACTGACGAACCAGATGACCGGCGAGCAATCCACACGCAATCTCCGCTGAAATCAGCAGGTCACCACCGAGGGAGCCAACCGCTTCGCCTCCGTGGTTGTGAATCCTCGGGCAGCGTGAGGTGTGCGCGGACGCCGGGCCGTAACGGGAGTTGGTACTGAACTGGGTGCGGGGTGAGACCGCGCACTCGCAGCATTTGCGGTCATAGGCAGACCTGCGCATCCTGTGGCCCAATCTCGTTCGGCGCGTTCAGAAGACCAGTAATGTGGCGAGCATTGGCCAACACGATCTCATCAGGCGAGATGATGCGTTCATGGCGCGACCGATTCACTTTTAACGGAGGAGACATGGCGAAGATTACGATGGATTTCTGGCGCGACGATTACGTGGATCGGGCCTGCCTGGAGTATTCGTATGTGCCGGAAGGCAAGCGCCGCACGCTTCTATCTCAAGCCGGGGCAGCAGGAAGCGATTCAGACCGACACCGTGCCGGATGATCTCAAGCCGTCGCATGTGCAGGTGTACACCTTGACGAACAATGGCGTGGTCAGCCTGGACATGTGGCAGTTTCCGCCGGGTCCGCCGTATGCCTTGCCCGTGGTCAGCGCGCAGGTGAGCGTGCTACAAGAGAGGATGGTCGCTGCTGGCATGGTTACCTACTCCGACTCGACCGTCAACAGCGGCTCCGCTCCGCTCCAGCCGTATTCACGTCCCTGCCCTCAGGATCTTGGTAAGCCTAAAGCGAAGGCAAATCGATAGGATCTGTTTGAGGCGTCATCGACGAACTGGCCGCTGCATCTGAGCGGGGCCGCATGTAATCTTTCCGCGTCTACAGGCTCCCGGTGCAGCGCTGATGCGTTGGAACTCCGTGTGGGCGACTCGCGGGCCCGCACCGTGGCTGATACGTCGCGGTTGACGCACTGGAGATGCCGCGGCGGTGGCAGAGCTGCGTCAGCCAGAAGCGTCGTGGGACGGCGTACGAGGCCTGGCCCCCCGCGGGATACCTCCGATCCATCATCTCGCGCTTGAACGCGACGGCCGTCTCCACGAGGTCGTGACGCGGCAGCCGCCGGCCAGCGGTCCGGGTGCTCGATGTAGGCCACGACGATCCACGGCCCCGGCCATTTCGTCTGCGGTCTTGGTCCAGACGAAGGGTTTCGGGTTCTAGTTTCAGGTGTCGATCCAGGCGCGATATCGGCCTCCAGGGCGGCGACGCTGGTCTGCACGCCGCGGGATGAGTTTGTCGGTGATCACGCCGAACCACCGCTCGACCTGGTTGACCCAGCACGATCCTGTCGATCCTGACGATCCCTGGCACCGGATCGCTCGACCACCTCGAAGAGAATGTGGCCGCCGCCTGCGACTCGACCCTGCCAGATCGCCGCGTTGAACGACCTCGGCAATCCCCTATATCAGTGCACTAAGCCACCTTCGGGGAGAATGGCTTGAGCAACCGGACGCTGGCCCAGCAGCGTCTGGATAACGGCGAGCGCCAGCCTCGCACCCCACTGCTGAGGATCCGGCAGCCCGGGCCGAGGCCGCGCCGCCCAGCGCGCCCTGACCGTACTCAGCCGTACGCCTCGATCCTGAGACGCTGCAATCTCGGCAGCATCCTGTTCGTGATCAATGAGGTCGAGCAGGGGCTGATTCGACTCGGGCGGAGACGGCCGTGCCCAAGTCAGGCTCGGCGGTCGGCTTTCAGTGAGCCAGTGGACGTAAGGCGTACGGGAAGCTGCGGTGATCGTTGACATGTGGCCTCCTCAGGTGGGCGCTGATCAGACTGACCGATTCAGCCGGCATCGCGTAACCTCCCCGAAGGAATCTGTGGATAAACCCTCGCCGGCTCCTGCTGCGCTGCGGCTACGAGGCTCGCAGGGCCTGGCGATCGCTAGCCTCCCGCAAAGCAGTAAAGGAGGCGACCAACGCCAGCCGCTCGCGGGCGAGAGCCGGGTCGTCGAGGTGGCATCCGGCGACAACCCAGGCGTCGGATAGGGCCATGGCCTCCACCCGAAGCTCGGCGGCGCGGCGTACGTCGTCCGGATCGGCCTGATAGAGGTAGCAATAAAGCCGGATCAGGCTGGCGACGAGCGCATCGTTGTCGTACCTGCGCGTCATGCTGCTGCTGACGATGCACGTGCCACCACGCGACCTCCAATTCGGCGGCGATCTGTGGATCGACGGTCAGCCGGCCCGCCTTGTTGGCCATCCGATAGAACCGCGCCATATGCTCCCGAGCGGCTACCGGATCATTGTCTGGATACGGCGCCCATACCTGGTTTGCGCGCATCACGTGCCAAGCCGCCTTCAGATTTCCCAGCGGTCCAAGCCCAAAGCCGTGCCGCACCATGCCGAGCGCCCCGACCAACATTCGCGGCCAGTCGCGGCGATAGTAGGCAACCCACGCCGCACACTCGCTGCGGCCGACCGCAACCGGATCGAACGCAAATCGCGGCCTGCTGGGTGACATGGCCCGACCCTTTCCCATCTGTCTGATCCTTTCCCATCTGAAGGTGCCAAGGAAGACTGGCAACATGCGCGATGGTGGCGTCGGCGAACCAGCAGCCACAATCGAGGACGTCGTAGAGCAGCTGCAGCGGCGAATCGATGCGCTGGCACCGGATCAGATACACCGCCGCGTCTTCCTGACGACTTATCAGCGCACCACACACGCGGTTGGCGAGGCTGTCAATGATGCCTATTTCGAGGATCCGGACTGGGTGGTGCGTTGGGATGTCGCCTTCGCCGAACTCTTCATCGTGGCGCATGATGATGATCAAGCGGGACGCCCAGTGCCGCGGCCGTGGCGGCTGGCCTTCCAGGCCGACCCGGACCTGCCGACGATCGTCCACTTGCTGTTGGGCATGAATGCTCACATCAACTACGACCTGCCGCAGGCGACACTGTCGGTGATCACCGATCAGGATTTCGAGGATCCCGTGCTGATCCAGCGGCGGCGTCGTGATCATGAACGCATCGATACGATCTTGGCCCGGCGAGTGAGTGCGGAAGATCACGAGATCGGCGGTCGGCGGAGCGTGCTGGACCGACTGCTGACGCCGGCCAACCGGCTGAGCTCGCGGCGCTTCCTGCGCGAGGCTCGCCAGAAGGTCTGGCTGAATGTCGCTGAGCTGCAGCAGGCGCGACTCGAGGGCGCTGACGACTACTACGCCCGGCTGGATGAGCTTGAAGTGCTGTCAGCGGCCAAGATCGCTGACTTGCTCAGGCCGGGGCAGGTGCTGCTGCGCCTGGCGATGACCGGCTTCGGAGTGACCCTCCCGCCGCCCTAGGTCGGAAACGCACGTGCACGTTCGTCCCTGCACGATGCACATGTTGCAGACGTGTGCATCGCGTCAGGAACGAACGTGCACGTGCGTTGCCTCCGCGCCTCACCAGCATGGCAACTAACCAGCCAGTGCAACCCAGGTCTGTCCCGGCTTGAGGGCGATCGGGTCGCCCGACTTGTCGGTAAAGCGAAGTGGACCGGAAGCCTTCGTCCGCTTCCATTGACCCGTGATCTTCTTGCCGTCGCGGTAAATGGTCACTTTGCCTTTGCCCACCGTGTCGGATTGCACCGAAGGGGCGCCGAGCACGTCACGATTGCCGTCCGGATGGTTGCGCACCTTCATGATCACGACGTTGTCCGTCTTGGTGATCGCGCGATTGTCGCCGTCGGCGTACCGTGCTCCATTCCAGCGAACGGTGTATCGCCCCGAGGAGTAGCTGAAACCGAACGTGTCATGTCCGACCCGTACCTTGATCGAGTTTTCCGCGGCACCGCGTGGCGCAGCAGCACCGAAGGTCCAGCCAATCGGGGTGGCTTCGCGCAGCTTCGTCGAACGCCGCGATAGCGGCCAGGTCGACGAATACGTTGTGCGGTGCCACTCGACGATGATCACGAGTAGACCGCGGGATCGGCACGATCGAGGCGTTGTCGATCTTGCGCTGAACTTTAGCGTTGGCGCCCGAGTAGACCAGCCCTGGTTTGCCGAACAGCGGCAGCAGCTCGACGTCGGTGCTGCGGGCACTGCGGATCGGACCCAGGCGCTTGGGAAACCGGGTGTGATAGATCGCGATCAGGCGAGTTTGGGCACCTTCGACTTCCTCGACGAAGGTGATGTCGGCCAGGCTCAAACCAACCTGCGGTCGGGCCGCCGCAATGTTCTCCACCTTGGCCGCGATCACCTCGTGATTGCTGACCTTGCCGCCGGTCAGCGGGTCGGTGGCCTTGGGACGCGGTGTCGGTGTCGTCGTCGGGGACGGCGTCGGAGTCGGCGCGGCGGAACTCGCCGAATCGGAGCTGGCTGGGAGCGGCTGTGAATCCGGACTACTCAGGGCGGCCGCAGCGCCGATGCCACCGGTCACCACGACCGCGGCGGCCGCAACGGCAATGATGCGCGCGCGGTTCATGAGTTGACTGGGCATGACAGATAACCTCAACGACTAGGGCAGTGTGGTGGGAACGGCCGCTGGCGCTGCTTGCTAGGCGGCGCCTGGCCGGCCGTGGCACATCTTGAACTTCTTGCCTGAGCCGCATGGGCACGGCGCGTTGCGGCCTACGCCTGCATACGGGTCGTCTTCCGTGCTCGTCGTCTTGCGAGCGGTAGTGACTGAGCCGTCCTCTGCCGGCGCAGAGTAACTGAGCGGCGCGCGAGATCCGGTCTGACCGGCCAAGCCCTTGGCTCTGACCTGCGGCCGGCTCGCAGCCGGCTCCTCGACCGCCTCAGCCGGTTCAAGCTCCTCGTCCTCGACGGGATGCACCGCCACGCCTGGGCCGTCGGGGTCGGGTCCAGATTCCACCAGATGAGTGCGGTCGTGACCGTTTCGACTCGGCGTCTCGGTCCGATCAGATCCGATCTGAATTGCCTGGCCGTCGGAGTCGGTGACAACGCCAACCATCGGCGCTTCCTGAACCTCGACCTCGAGGTGGAAGACGAAGCCGACGACCTCCTCCATGAAGGCCTCCATCATGAGGTTGAACATGTCGCCGCCTTCGCGCTGGTATTCCACCAGCGGATCGCGCTGCGCCATGGCCCGCAAGCCGATGCCTTCGCGGAGGTAGTCCATCTCGTACAGATGTTCGCGCCATTTGCGGTCGAGAACGGTCAGCAACACCCGTCGCTCGAGCTCTCGCATGACGTCCTCGCCGAGGGCTTCCTCACGCCGGTCGTACGCGGCCTGAGCGTCGGTTTTGAAGTCATCGACGAGCGTCTCGCGGTCGAGGTCGTCGCGTTCCTCGTATTCGGCGCGCACCAAGGACACGGGATAGAGCGTGTTCATATTGATCCACAGCTGTTCGAGGTCCCAGTCCTCGGCAAATCCTTCGGTCGCTCCAACAACGTATTGCTCGACCACCGTGTCAACGGTGGACCGCAGCCGCGACTCGACGTCGGCCCCTTCCAGCACCTTGCGACGATCGTTGTAAATCGCATGACGCTGGCGATTCATCACGTCGTCGTACTTGAGCAGGTTCTTGCGGATCTCGAAGTTTTGCGCCTCAACCTGGCTCTGCGCGCTGGCGATGGAGGCTGTCACTCGCTTGTTTTCGATGGGCACATCGTCCGGCATCTTGAGGGCTTGCAGCACCCAGTCGACGATGTCGGACTTGAACAACCGCATCAGATCGTCGCCGAGAGACAGATAGAACCGGCTCGCTCCCGGATCGCCTTGGCGCCCGGACCGACCACGAAGCTGGTTGTCGATTCGGCGTGACTCATGCCGTTCTGATCCGACGACGTACAGCCCGCCGAGCTCGACAACCTCGTCGTGCCCAACCTGGGTTTCCTTCTCGAGGTCTTCCAGGAGCTCCGGGTAGAGCTTCTCGTACTCCTCGGAGTTCTCCAGTGCGTCGATGCCGGAGTCGTGCAGCTTCTTGTCGGCAAGGAATTCGGCGTTTCCGCCCAGAATGATGTCGGTTCCGCGGCCAGCCATATTGGTCGCCACCGTCACCGCGGCCTTGGCGCCGGCCATGGCGATGATCGCGGCCTCCCGCTCGTGCTGCTTCGCGTTCAGCACCTCATGCTTGACCCCCGCGCGCTTGAGCAACCCGGAGAGGATCTCGGATTTCGCCACCGACGCCGTACCGATGAGGACCGGCTGGCCCTTCTGGTGTCGCTCGGCCACATCCTTCACGATGGCCTCGAACTTTGCCTCTTCCGTCCGGTAGATCAGGTCGCGCTGGTCTCCGCGGATCATCGGCATGTTCGTCGGAATCGGTACCACACCAAGGCCGTAGATCTTTTGAAACTCGCTGGCTTCGGTCATGGCCGTGCCGGTCATCCCGGCGAGCTTGTCGTACATGCGGAAGTAGTTCTGCAGGCTGATCGTGGCCAGCGTCTGATACTCCTCGCGGATCTGCACACTTTCCTTGGCCTCGATGGCCTGATGGAGACCCTCGTTGTAGCGACGTCCGATCAAGGTTCGCCCGGTGTGCTCGTCGACGATGAGGACTTCGTCGTTGATCACCACGTAGTCGCGGTCGAGCTTGAACAACTCCTTGGCCTTGATGGCGTTGTTGAGGTAGGAGATCAACGGCGTGTTGGCGGACTCGTACAGATTGTGGATGCCCAGCCAATCCTCGACCGCATCGATACCGGCCTCATTGATCGCCACGGTCCGCTTCTTCTCATCGACCTCATAGTGATCGTCGCGGCGCAGCCGGTTCACGAGCTTGGCGAACTCGGGATACCACTTGACCGTGTCCTCGGCCGGTCCGGAGATGATCAGCGGCGTACGCGCTTCGTCGATCAAGATCGAGTCGACCTCGTCCACGATCGCGTAGTTGTGCCCGCGCTGGACACAGTCTTCGAGGCTGAGCGCCATGTTGTCGCGCAGGTAGTCGAAGCCGAACTCGTTGTTGGTGCCGTAGGTGATATCAGCGTGATAGGCCTTGCGGCGATCCGCCGGGGTCATCTGCGAGAGGATCGCGCCGACGTCGAGACCCAGGAAATGATGGATACGTCCCATCCACTCTGAGTCGCGCTTGGCCAGGTAGTCGTTGACCGTCACGATGTGGACGCCGCGGCCGGTCAGTGCGTTGAGGTAGGACGGCATGGTCGCTACCAGCGTCTTGCCCTCACCAGTCTTCATCTCGGCGATATTGCCCATGTGGAGGGCGGCGCCGCCCATCACCTGAACATCGAAGTGCCGCTTGTCGAGAACCCGGCGGCTGGCCTCGCGTACGGTCGCGAAAGCCTCAGGCAGCAGTGACTCGAGCGTCTCACCCTTTTCGTAGCGGGCTCGAAACTCGTCGGTCTGACCGCGCAGCTCGTCGTCGTTCATCGCGACGAAGTCATCCTCGATCGCATTCACCTGTTTGGCGACGTTGCCAAGCTGCTTGAGAAGTTTGCCCTCGCCTAGGCGCAGCAACCTATCCATCAAAGCCACGGAATTGGGCTCCCTTACGTCGTTTTCACTTACCTGCACGGTCTCCAGCGCCGAGATGTTCCCCTTATGCGGCTCGGCTTAGCGCCAGGATCCTTCTATCGTAGAAGCGCCGCAGCGCGCCCCCTATGGTAAGCCCGGACTCGCGAATCGCTGGCCGCTCGCGCGACTGGGCTGTTAACGAGAGCGAACAAAGGCTGTGATTGCCTCAAGATCTGGGTCGTAGCCGTTCGTGGTGTCGACATCGAGTGTCGGTGCATCGAGCTGGATCGGCTCGAATGAGCGTTGCATGCTGAAGTGGCCGGCGTCATCGTGGGCTGCTCGGCTGGGCTGGTCGCTGCGCCGCTCTTCAGCCCTGATGCGTGCGAGCGAATCTGGGACGTGGCAGCGCAGAATCCGCAGCTCGGCGAGTGGCCTCAGCGGCTCAAGTCCGCGTACCCAGTTTGTGTGCTGAAACGCTGCCTCGGCGACGTGAGTCACGCCGTACTCGAGAAGCAGTCGGATGACGGCGAAGAAGAGGTCGTAGGTCTTCATGGTCAGCGGATCCGATGGCCCTGGTACGAATCCAGGGCTGGTGGCGGCCATGCCTTCCTTGAGCTCGTCGCGACACAAGGCAGGGCAGCCGACCGCGGCAGCGAGCCGATGAGCAAGCGTGGTCTTTCCCGACCCGGCAGGCCCGCTCACGATCATCAAGATCGGATTCCCCGCCTGCGGATCGGTCACCGTCCGATCATTCCAGGCCATGAGTCTCGCCGGCTCGAACCGGCGGGCGCCATCGCGCAAGTCGATGATGCCACCAGTCGGAGCGCAGTTGCTTGGGTAGAGAGTCGGGAGTAGAAGCCGGAAGGCGAGCGCCTTGTAGCGGATAGACAGAGGGGAACCGTGATGCTGGCAGTCAGGCCTGGCGAGGAGATGCTGGATACCAACGGGGCTCGCATTCAGGCCCACGGCGGCTCGATCCTGTACCTGGACGGCGCCTTCTACTGGTATGGAGAAAACAAGGAGCACACCGTGCCAGGAAGCGGGATCTGGCACTGGGGTGTGCGCTGCTATGTGTCCACTGACCTCTACACGTGGGAGGACCAGGGCCTGATCATTCCCCCTGAGCCAGACGACCCAAGTTCCCCGCTGCATCCGGCGCAGCTGCTGGACCGGCCCCATATCGTCCGCCAACCTGACAGCGGCCGGTTCGTTTGTTGGCTGCGGGTCTCATCCCGTGCAGGCCGGCCACAAGCGCTGCTGGTGCTGGTTGCCGACTCGATACTCGGTCCGTACACCAAGGTACGGCTTGGACTGCGGCCATTCGGAATGGACGCGGGCGACTTTGATCTCGTCGTCGACCCGGAGGACGGGAAGGGCTATTGCTATTTCGAGCGAGTGCATCGGGAGCTGATCTGCGCAGACCTCACGCGCGACCTGACCGACGTCACCGGCTATTACTCAACCCACTTTCCGCGGCCGCGACCGCCATTCGTGCGGGAAGCGCCTGCGCACTTCGTACGCGGTCACAGCCACTACTTGATCACGTCCGGCACGACGTGGTACTTCCCGAATCAGTCGGAGATCGCCGGCGCCCAGACCTATCACGGGCCCTGGAGTGTGCTTGGCGATCCGCACCCCAGCGACCCGACAGAGACCTCATTCCGGTCCCAGGTCAGCTCGGTGTTCCAGCACCCGCATCGGCCGGACCTCTACATCGCGCTGGCCGACAGGTGGCTGCCTAACCTGGCCGACGATCCACCCAAAGCCACGGATCTGCTCGCGCGGGAAACTGCCGGCGACCCAGCGCCGCTGCAGAGCTGATGCGTTACGGCTATGGCTCCGATCCCGATACTTCGCGCGCGGCCTATGTATGGCTGCCGATTCGCTTCGACGGTGACCGCCCCACCATTGAGTGGCGTGACCAATGGCGAATTGAGGACTATGCCTGATGTGCGTTTACGCTGCGGCGAGCGCGGGTGCCAGATCACCTCGCGGCACGATCTCGATGACGCCTAGGCCGAGCCACTCGGCCATGATCTTGAGCTCGGATGCCAGCTCGGTCGCCACGTCGAACGCGTCGTAGCCGGGCTCGATCCAGGCGGCATTGACCCGTAAGACACCGCGCGATCGGTCGGCCTTGAGATCGACCCTGGCTACGAAATCCTCTCCGAGCAGGAACGGGTAGACGTAGTAGCCGTGAATGCGTTTCGGGCCGGGAACATAGATCTCGATCCGATAGATGAAGTCGAACAAGCGCTCCAGCCGTGCTCGTTCGAAGATCATCGAGTCGAAGGGGCTCAGCAGCGCACGAGCAGTGATTCGACGGGGCACCCGGGCCTGGTGCCACAGGTACCACGGCCCATTCCCAGATCCGTCGACGAGCACCGGGATCAGCTCACCGTTCTCGACCAGCGTCGTGATCGCGATCCGCGTCATGTCTCGCCGGGTGCGGAAATAGTCACGCAGAGACGACTCGCCTGCTATTCCGAGAGCGGCTGCGGCCCGCCGGACCAGACCAGTCACCGAATCCTGTGGCGATGGAGTCGGCATGGCGAGCACGGAACTCGGAATGACTCGCTCGGGCAGGTCGTAGACCCTCTCGAACTGCGAGTTTCGGTACGCCGAGGTGACCTCGCCGACATAGAACAGCCACTCCAGGACGGTCTTGACCCGCGACCAGTTCCAGCCCCAGTTACTCCGATCGCGCTGCTCGGCAATCTCCAGTTCTCTGGCGCTGATCGGGCCTCGCGCGGCGACCTCCTCACGGATGAACGGGATGAGGTCAGCATTCTGCTGGGCGACTCGTTCCACCCCGGTCCACACATCACGGAACCCCGGCTGCATGCGGAACCGGAGCAGAGGCTGCAGAGAGATGTCGATCAGGCTGGCCGCATGGCCCCAGTACTCGAAAAGCCGACGTGGCGGCTGATGGGCGGCGCGTTCCAGGAGAGCAGCATCGTAGGGTCCCAGTCGCGAGAACAGCGGCATGAAGTGAGCCCGCGTCACGACATTGATGGAGTCGATCTGGAACTGCGCCAGCCGGCTGGCGACTGCCTGGACATCCCGCATGGTGACTGGCCGCTCCAGTCTCGGGACCCCAAATCCCTGCGCAGCGAGCGCAATCCGCCTCGCCTCAGCCTTGCGTAGCGTCTCCCGTCGCACCAGCCAGACGTTACCTGGGCCCACTGACACTGGGGAGGCGTACGAGCAGGCGTAGCAAACCTAAGATGCTTGAATCCCAGCCAAGCAGCAAACTCAACGCTTCACGCACAGAAGCCAACCACCACGTTTGCCTAGGCCGGCCGTGGGCCTCCCCAGTGTCAGCAACTGAGCCGAAAGCGCCGAGCAGGTGCGGTCAGGAGACCAGATCGTAGACCGTGTCGAGGCGGATCACTCCGTAGTCGTAGGCGCGGCGACGGTAGACCACGCTTGGGACCATGTGTTCGGAGTCGATGTAGAGATAGAAGTCGTGACCCACGAGCTCCATCTCCAACAGCGCTTGGTCCAAGCTCATCGGTACCGCCGGATGCACCTTCTCGCGGACCACCATGGGACCTTCGCCGTGCACTTCAATTCCGGCAACGGTGCGTACGGACGATCCATTGGTTTCGGGCGCCCCACTCTCGATCAAGGGCAGTTCGGCCGCCGCGTCGTGCAGCGAACGTGGCGAGTGCTGACCGCGATGCACGCGCTTGCGGTCGGCCGCCTTACGGAGCTGAGCCATCAGCTTGTCCAAGGCGAGGTCGAATGCGGCCAATTTGTCCTCAGCCGCGGCTTCTGCTCGAGTTACCGGCCCTCTGGACCGAACGGTGATCTCGACGCGGCTGGCTTGGTCATGTTGTCGTTTGTTCCGCTCTGCCGACACCTCGACCTCGACCCGGATGACCCGGTCGTCGAGCTTCTCGAGTCGAGTGATCTTCTCGTCCACGTAGGAGCGAAACTGATCCGACAGATTGCAATGTCGGGACTTGACGACAACATCCATGTCTACCTCCATCGAGGAGTTGGCAGTTCGAACGACGCGCTTAGACGAGCATGCGTCCGGCGTTCGGTACCGACCGTGGGCAGCGCCGCGAGGTCAGTCCAGAAATGACGAAGGCACTCGTCGCACCCAGATTTCGGCATGAACTGAAATCCCCCTGGTGCGCAAGCGCCATACCCAGAAACTAATCCTTGCTATCGGGTATTTCTACCGCTTCCTGGGATCCTCACTGAGTTCTCAGTCCGCCAAGGTGAGGTCCGCAGGCGTACGGTGGCCGCCACCGTTGCGGCACCGAGCACCGGAATTCCCGCTTCGCGGAGGACTCGGGCTGCCTCAGTGATGCTGCTGCCCGTTGTCACGAGGTCATCGACGATCACCACCGCGCCAGCCGTGATCGGCCGTCGTAGCCGAAAAGCGCCAGCTAGATTCTGCTGCCGGGCCCGCGCCCCCAGACCAGCCTGATCGGCAACAGGTCGAGCTTGGACCAGGACGGATCGAACCGTTGCCGGGTGTCGCGCGCGGAGACGACGGGCGGCTGTACGAGCCATTGCGCTGGTCGCGTCGAAGCCACGCTGGCGTACGGTCCGGGCTGCCGAGGGGATCGGAACCAGCACAATTCCGGCAGCGTACGGCCGGTGCCTCAGCAAGGCGTGCACGCTCAGTGCCAGCCGTTCGGCCAGCACCCGAGTCAAGATCAACGCCTGTCGCTCCTTGTGCGCGTTGATCAGTCGGCGCAAGAGCTGGTCGTACGGGGAGGAGGTGACTGTCAGCGGGAAGCCGTCTGGCCGCGGCGCCGGGACGGCAACGAACGGCTGTCGATCGCCGAGCTCTTGGCGACAAGTCGGGCAGAGCCCCCACCAGGGCTGCTCGCAACCATGGCAGCTGGCGCCGAGCAGCAGGTCGCCTGCCGCCGCTGCCCAGTCCTCGAAGCCCACAGGGCGAGTCTGGCGGGCCGCGAGCTCAGCAGCGACGCGCGCTCGCGAATCTGTGGACAGTCACGCCCGACGACTCAAATCCGCGGGCCACGCAGTTCCGATTGCGTCATCCTGGATAGGCGATGGCGCTGATCGTGTGATCGAGGAAGGGCTGCCATCTCGTGCCGTCGTCCTTCCATGTTCCGCCTTGGCGACCGACCATGATCACCGACTGCGTCTGAGGCGAGACTGCGAGCTCCTTGGCGTCGAAGTCCTGGGCCTCCCCCTTCTGGGTGACGAGTGAGGCATCCTGCGCCACCCGGAAAAGCGTGGAGTTTCCGCCCGTCTTTCCCAACACCAGCAGTTCGGTGGGATCGAACCAGGCGACGTCGGCGATGTCGCTGATCGGAGTGCCGGATTGGCTCGTGTCAAGACGTCGCCAGGACTCGACCCTGGGCTTGTCGGAGCGAATGATACGTGCCAGCCCGAGCTCGGACCCATTCGCGGTACGGCGTACTAGCGCCATCCGCGAGCCGTCAGGCGAGATCCTGAACGCCGTGATGTTCTGCGCAGGCGAGGTGATCTCATGCTTTGCGTTGTCGGGTGTGAACATCCACATTCGCTGCTGGCCACCCTGTTTCCCGACTTCCCAGATCTCGCCATACCTGCTGAACTGCGGCCTCAACAGCTCGGTAGCTCCGGTGAGCAAGTCTTTGGCGGATCCCCCAGGCATCATCGCTGCTCGACGCAGCGTCGTCCGAGCGTTCGTCGTAACGGCAAGGTCGGTGTTTGTCACCGACACAGCCACCGCGTTAATGGGGTACGCGTTTGACGCAACGGTCCGGGTACCGGATTGCTTGTTGGCGAATCGGTGGACGGGGTCACTTGTTCGACCGCCCCCTTCCTGACGGCGTACGCCTGCTCACCGGCCACCGACGGAATCGGGTCCAGCTCTCGAGGAATCGCGTCAACCGAAATGACCTGGCTGTTCGGGTCCGCTCCAGGCACCCGGTACGGCTGTTGGTTCACCTTGATCACCACACCCTTCACCCCGGCTACTTGCTTCAGGGTGAAGGCGATCTGGGCGGCAAGCAGGCTGCGCTGGGCATCCGGCAGAGCGAGTATCGACTCACCTAGCGCTACCTCTGCGATGCCGTCGGTGATCGTCACTGAGTCGACGCTCAGACTAGTGTTCGGCGGAATTGTCGTGGATACGGCTGGTTTGAGCCACTTCGATGGTCCATTGAGCAGCGCCTTTATCAAAGCGGAAGCAACGTTCGCGGGATTGCTCAGTGCCGGTAGGTAGATCGGGTCGGGCACCAATGACCTGTTGTTTCCGACGAAATAGAGATCGTAGGACTGGTAGAAGAACTTGAAGGACACCTCGGAGACCCACAGTCCCGGCGGCGGGTTGTCGATCCGCCAGTGACCATTCTCGTCGGAGAGAACGAAGTCGTAGTCCAGGTACATCGTTGCGAACGGTGTAGGTGCGGTCCTTATCCATGGAGCCGACGATGAGTGCCCTGCAGCTTTGACTGTGTTCTTCCCTACTGGTTTCACTGGGGCTCGATAGATCGTTACGCCAGTGTCTGGGCTCCACTTCTCCGCGGCCATCGGTGTCAGGAACTGCCTGGCCACGGTGTAGTTGGGCTGATAGTAAGAAGTCGCCCGCAGGAAGCCCTCGACAATCTGCCGCGGCTTATCGTCCGGAGCAGGAGGGAGGACTTCAACGTTCACACAGCTCGGGCATCCCCGCGTTTGTTGTCCTTCAACCTCCTCGATTGGGCCCGATGTCGGGACACTGCTACAGCCGGCCATCACCAACGCGCTCGCCAGCAGCATGACGATGATCGCAAGGCGACTCTGCGGCCACCTCACGAGGGGCTCGCTGTTGTCTCGGCGGCTGCTCGTCGCGGGGCAGGTGAGGACGGTGACGCGGGAGAAAGTGGGGGCAGGGGAATAGTTGGCGCCTCGAGGCCATCGAGGCGGGCACCGCCCGGCCCCACGAGATCGCGTGGCACAAGTGGCAGCGGTGAGGTTTCGAGTATCGCGCCCACATTCCTGGGCAGCGTGAGCCGGAACTGAGCGCCCATCGCCGGCCGGCCCCAAGCGGTCAACCAGCCCCCGTGCAAGTTCGCATCTTCCATGGCGATCGCCAGGCCGAGGCCCGTCCCACCGACCGTTCGGGCACGCGCAGCGTCGCCCCGCCAAAAGCGGTGGAAAACCTGCCTAGCTTGACTAGCCTCGAACCCCACCCCATGGTCACGGACCGCTACCGCAACGGCCGCGTCGTCGGTCTCGATCAAGACGTCAATCGGATGACCCTCGCTGTGCTCGATCGCGTTGACCAAGAGGTTGCGGAGAATCCGTTCGATCCGTCGAGTGTCGACCTCGGCCTTGGCCTCCCCGCTTTCATGCACGGCAATCTCGGTCTGATAGGTCTCCGCCAATCGCTCGTTGGCCTCTACCACCCGATACACCAGATCGCGTAGATCGACCTCCTCCACACTGAGCTGTGCAACCCCAGCATCGAAACGCGAGATCTCCAACAGATCACTGAGTAGGGCATCGAACCGGTCGAGCTCGTTCTGCAGGAGCTCGGCAGAGCGCGCGGCAACGGGATCGAAGTCATCACGGGCCTCGTACAGCACTTCGGCGGCCATCCGGACGGTCGTCAATGGGGTACGAAGTTCGTGCGACACATCGGAGACGAAACGTTGCTGAACAGCAGACAGCTCTTCGAGCGTGTTGATCTGTTTCTCCAGCTCAGAGGCCATGTAATTCATCGACGTGCCCAACCTGGCCAGGTCGTCTTGCCCTCGCACCTTCATGCGATCCCGCAGATTGCCCGAGGCAAGGCTTTCGGCCGCTCGGCGGGCGGCGCGTACCGGTGTGACCACCTGACGGCTGACCAGCGCGGCGATGAAGGTCAGCAAGATCACCAATATGGCGCCAGTCGTCACCACGGCGTAGCGAAGCACAGCGAGGGTGGCGATCTCTTGAGTGAGGGGAAACATCAGGTAGATCTGGTAGCGGCCAGTTCCGAGAACGGTCAAAGTCGCACCTGCGACCAGCCCTGGCACTGAAGCGCGACGGTCGCGGTAGTTGATCTCGGTCGAGGTCATCAGCAGCTTGTCGCTCCCCTCAACCTGCTGCCGGAGCTTGTCGGGGATGCTGGTCACCGCGGCGTTGCCCGCGGTGATCGTCTGGCCATGAGCGATGATGATCACTTCGTACTGCTCGGCGCGGCTGGCGAAACCGGTGGCCAGGTCGAGCAGCAGCTTGTCGACATTGACCTCAGCCGTGAGATCGGCAGCGTAGAGCTGTTCTTGTGCCGTGTTGACGGCCTGGCGGGCTTCGTTCTTGGCGGTCTCCTTCTTACCGTCGATCACCCCGATGGTCGCCTGCTGCATGAGCAAGAAGCCGCCCAGAACAAGCACCAACACTGAAGCCAGAAATACCGTCAAGACCACCCGCAGAGGTAAGGACCGCCACCACCAGTTGACGGGCAACCGCCACCAGCGGGACCTCAGAACCCTCGGAATCGAGACCATGTGCCGACGTTCTCACCAGAGCGACCGCAACCCAGCGGGCGCGTATCGGACCTGAACTGTTTCGCCGGCCTTGTAGCCGATCCCTCGTACGGTCACCACGATCTCGGGATGCTCAGGATCCCTCTCGATCTTGGACCGCAGCCGCTGTACATGGACGTTGACCAGTCGCGTATCGGCGGCGTGGCGGTAGCCCCAGACCTGCTCCAGCAATACTTCCCGGCTGAACACCTGCCATGGCCGCCGGGCCAGAGCGAGTAGCAGATCGAATTCCAATGGCGTGAGTTGGATTTGCACCCCGTCGCGCTTGACCGAATGCCCGTCGACACTGATGGACAGATCACCGATCCGGAGGGTCTCGACATCGACCTCTTCGGACGCCGGCATACGGCGCAGCCGGGTCTTGATCCTGGCAACGAGTTCTTTTGCCTTGAAGGGTTTCGCCACGTAGTCATCAGCGCCGGCTTCGAGACCTTCGACGACATCGATGGTGTCGGTCTTTGCAGTCAGCATCACGATCGGCACGCCGGATTCGGCGCGGATGTCGCGACACACGTCGACGCCATCGCGGCCCGGCAGCATCAGATCCAGCAGCACGAGGTCGGGTTTGGCCTCCTTGAACGCCGAAAACGCCTTGTCTCCGTGGGCGCACCAAATCGGCTCGAAACCCTCATTGCGAAGCACGATGGAGAGCATCTCGGCCAGCGCTGCGTCGTCGTCAACCACCAGCACCCGGCTGCGCGCCCCTGCACTCTTGGTTGTTTCAGACACTGATACCCCTTCAGTCATTGGGAAAAAGGCACCGACATCTCGGTAGGCAGACCCGCGATGACCTTTATCATTCTGCGACTCTGCGACGTAATCCTATGCACCTGGAAAACACGCTTCACAGCATTGCCGATATCTCTCACAGCTGGTTAATTGAGCTCAGGATTCTCCAGCCAGGTGGAGAAGAATGCGATTTCACTCTTCTGGCGACGCAGTACGGTGCGCCACAGCTCGAGCGGCCGGCCGCTGAAGACATCGCTGTAGTCCACCGGCGCCAGATGCCACATGCCTTCCTCGATCTCGCTCTGCAACTGCCCGGCGGCCCAGCCGGCGTATCCGGCAAAGATCCGCAGGTCGCGATACGCACCAGAGACGATCTCGATCGGGGTGTCCAGGTGCAGCAGGCCGACCGTGTCGAAGAGCGGCCGCCAACCCGGCGGCTCCTCACCGTTGGCGGCCACGCTCGCCAGGCAAATGGCGCCGTTCGGCGATACCGGCCCGCCGTGAAAGAGCATCTTCGGCTCCGACACGGTACCCACCCAATCCGGCAGCACTGCATCCAGCGGCGTCTGAGAGATCTCGTTCAAAATCACCCCGAGTGCACCGTCCTCGTCGGCATCCAAAATCAACACCACCGTCTGGTTGAAGACTCCGTCGATGAGCAAGATGCTCGCCACGAGCAGATCGCCGGCGACTGGATCACGGCTCCTCGTCGGCTCAATCCTGGGCTCGCTCACGATGCTGCGAGACCTTCCGCCGCGCTGCGAGAGCGTCGCTGAAGGATCAACCCGAACACCAGGACCCCGACCGCGATGCCCGCCCAGTCCGCTATGACGTCAAATGGATCGCCGGTCCGATGGCGGTACCACAGATGCTGGATTACCTCGCTCACGACGCCATGCGCGGCGAAGACGCCCACAATGAGCGCGCTCGTACGCGGGCTAGGCCACTGCCAACCGACGCCGCGCAAGGTGACAGTCAGCAAGATCAGGAGCACTGGAAGCGCGAACCCGACGGCATGGTCCAGCTTGTCGGCGTACGGAAACCAGGCCGGCTGCGGCGGACCAGTGACCCGGTAGAGGCCCCACAGCTGCAAGAACACGGCTAGTAGCGCTGCTGCGGCGGCTAGGTGCCAGCCCCGCATCCAGACGTGCGTACGGTGCTGGGAAGTGGTGTGCTGCATCTGTCAAAGCACAACTTCCGTGTCGGTCGGTAATTCGGCTGGACCCCCGGCTGCCCGGCGTACGGCCGCTGCCACGGTGTGATGCACGTCGGCATGAAACACGCTCGGCACGATGTAGGCGGGATTGAGCTCATCGTCAGTGACGACGCCGGCAAGTGCGCGGGCAGCAGCCAGCAGCATACTCGACGTGACATGCGCACAATGGGCATCGAGCAGCCCGCGGAAGACGCCGGGAAACGCCAGCACGTTGTTGATCTGATTCGGGAAATCCGAACGACCGGTTGCCACGACCGCTGCATATCGGGACGCTTCGGCCGGATCCACTTCGGGATCAGGATTGGCCAGCGCAAAGACAATAGACCGGTCCGCCATTGCCGCCACGTCAGAGCCAGACAGTATGCCGGGCACCGACAGACCAATGAACACGTCGGCGCCAACCACCGCCTCCTGCACCGAACCGGTGAACCCGAGCTGGTTGGTGTTGTGGGCCAGCCATTCCAGCTCGCCGGTGAGATCCGCGCGGCCACGATGGACTACCCCGGCGATATCCGCCACGACAACATTGCGCGCACCAGCGGCAAGCAGCAGCTTGATGACAGCGGTGCCAGCCGCACCAGCGCCTGACATCACAATCCGTACGTCGGCGATCTGCTTGTCGACCACCCGTAACGCGTTGTACAGCGCGGCCAGCACCACGATCGCCGTACCGTGCTGATCATCGTGGAATACCGGGATGTCCAGCTGCTGTCGCAGCCGGCGCTCGACCTCGAAGCAGCGCGGTGCCGAAATATCCTCCAGATTGATTCCGGCAAATCCGGGGGCGACCGCCCGCACCACGGTGACGATCTCGTCGACGTCCTGGGTGTCCAGGCAGAGCGGCCAGGCATCGATGTCGCCGAAGCGCTTGAACAGCGCTGCCTTTCCTTCCATCACCGGCAATGCAGCCTCGGGCCCAAGATTGCCGAGCCCCAGTACCGCCGACCCGTCGGTGATCACCGCAATGCTGTTCCGCTTGATCGTCAGCCGGCGGGCGTCCTCGGGGTTCTTGGCGATCGCCAAACACACTCGTGCCACACCGGGGGTGTAGATCATCGACAGATCGTCCCGGTTGCGGATCGGGTGCTTGCTCATCATGGCGATCTTGCCGCCCAGATGCATCAAGAAGGTGCGATCGCTGACCTTGCCGATCACGACGCCTGCGACATTGCGCATTGCCTCGACCAGCTGGTCGGCATGCTCGGTGTCACGCGCCGCACACGTCACGTCGATGCGTAGTCGCTCGTGGCCGGAGGCCGTGACGTCAAGAGCAGTGACCGCGCCGCCCGCCTGCTCGACCGCTGTGGTCAATTGGCTGACCGAGGTTCCCCCCGCTGGAACCTCCAGCCGCACGGTGATCGAGTACGAGATCGAGGGAACCGCTGTCACGGAGCCGATCCTCTCACGGCCGAGGCGACTCCTGGCGGCCCTGCAACTCGGCTGGGAGCGGCGGCGGTGGCGGCGGCAGTGGCAGCCCACTGGCCGATGTCGCCCTTGCTGACCGCGACAGCGAGCAGGTCTGGGAACTGGTCCGGCGTACACGCAAAGGCCGGCACTCCCAGCGCGGCGAGGGCTGCCGCGTGCTCGTGGTCGTACGCCGGCGCACCCGAATCCGACAACGCCAGCAGCACCACCACCGTGACACCGGCCCGCAGCAGCTCCGCCACGCGGCGCAGCATCTCCTCGGCGATGCCGCCCTCGTATAGATCCGAGATCAGCACCAGGATCGATTCTGTCGGCTGGGTGATCAATTGCTGGCAGTACGCCAGCGCCCGATTGATGTCGGTGCCGCCACCGAGCTGGCAACCGAAGAGCACGTCGACTGGATCTGACAGCTGGTCGGTGAGGTCGGCGATCTCGGTGTCGAACGCGACCACGGATGTCTTGATCGATCGAATGGAGGCGAGGGTGGCGCCGAAGACCGCGGCGTACACCACCGACTCAGCCATCGATCCAGACTGATCGATCGCGACAACCACTTCTTTCACCATGGCGTTCGCGCCTCGCCCGTAACCCACCAGCCGCTCCGGAACGATGGTGCGCTGCTCGGGAAGGTAGTGATCGAGATTGCGGCGAATGGTGGCGTTCCAGTCGATGTCTCGGGGCCGCGGGCGGTGCGTACGGCTGGCACGCCGCACCGCGCCCGTCACGGCGGCGCGGGTCTTGTTGGCGATCCGCCGTTCGATCTCAGCGACGACCTGGCCCACCACGACTCGGGCGGTCCGCTTGGTGGAGTCTGGCATCACATGACTCAGGCTCACCAGTGAACTGGCCAGATGGACATCGGGCTGAATGGAATCGAGGAGCTCCGGCTCCAGCAGCATCGAGGTGAGATGCAATCGCTCGATGGCATCGCGTTGCATCACCTGGACCACGCTGGTCGGAAAGTAGGTCCGGATGTCGCCGAGCCAGCGTGCGACACGCGGTGCCGACGATCCGAGCCCCCTGGACCGCCGCGGCGCGTCGATGCCTTCCTCGTCGTCGGCGTCATAGAGCGCGCCGAGCGCGGCATCCATCTGCTGCTCCTCGCGGCTCAGGGACGCAGCGAGCTCATCTGCGGACGCCTCCCCCAGCAGCATCCTCCAGCGCCGCATTCTGGCCTGGCGCTCTGTGACCGACGCCTCAACCATGACGCTTGCCCAGAATGAGATCGACGGTAGCCAGCGCGGCTGCTGCCAATTCGACGTCGAACTCCTCGCTACGCGGCCGATCGGGACTCTCGGCGCCGCGAGCGACCCGTTCGGCGATGGCCTGACGTTCAGTAGCGGCAAACGTGCCGAATGTCCGCCGTAGCAGCGGCAGCGTATCGACGAACTGGGCGTCATCGAGCTGGCACACCCAGTCGTCGAGTAGCCCGCGCAACTCAGCATCGTGAATCAGCAGCAGCGCGCCATCGGAGAAGAAGCCGTCCACCCAGGCTGCCTTGTCCGCAGCCGGAACTCCGGCCGACAGGGCACGTTGCAGCCGCAGGGAGACATCGCTCAACCGCTCCGCGTCGAGCAGCAGCCGTACGATGCGGCCCAGCAAGAGCCCATGCACATCGGTTCGGTCGATCATCGTCGCGAGGGTGTCCAGCCACCGGTTCCGCACCGATTCGCTGAGCAGACCGATCGCGGTGTTGACAGCATCGATGCGGCGTCGCATGGTGGCCGCATTCGTCGCATCCAGGCTCGAGACGGCCCGTTGCAGACCGGCGCAGATCCGAACCACCAGGACCTCACTGACTTTACGCAGCGCGCGGGTATCGGTCTGTCGCACATCGCCGTAGCGCTGGGCACGCGCAAGGGCCGGCAGCGCGTCCATCAGATGCACGACATCGGCATCAAGCGCGGCCTTGTCGGCCAGTGTCGCGAGCAGCCGATCCAGCGCCCCAGGAAGATCGGCGAGCAGGCAGCGCTCGACCGTCTCGGTCAGCTCGACCAGGGATCCCTCGGCGATGATCTTGTCCACCCGCGCGCTGGCTGCGGACTCCACCGTCGTTCCCCAGACTGATGCCTCGACGATGGCCACCGAATACTCCGGCTCCCAGCGAGACTGCCATGTCTCGCGGAACGTGCCCTGACTCTGCACCGAGCTTTCCGCTGGCACGATCCAGCGCAGCCCGAGCAGGCGCAATCGATGAAACAGCTGAGACCGAGCTTGATCAATCGGCCTCCGCAGATCAAGATCATGAAACCGGACCTGCGCCTCGCGTCGGACGCGAAGGGTGCGACAGGTACGGGTGAGGTCGGCCTCCAACGGGACCGTCGGCACGTCCCGGTTGACAGAGCCGAGCGCCTGCCCGACCACAAGATGGTCCGTCACATAGCGGACGGCCAGCTCGTCACCGTCGCAGAGCACCGCCCGGGTCGCCTCGGTCACCTCGGCCAGACCAGCCAGCGGTCGACGCCGTAAGCCGGCCAAGGTTTCCGCCAGCCGGACCGCCTCGATGACGTGGGCGCTGGACACCGGGAGGTCGCGTGCCCGCAGGGCCTGCGCCACCTTGGCAAGCCAGCGCACGATCGGACGATCCGGAGCAGTCCACAGATGGTGATACCAGCCGGGCGAGGCAATGCCCGCGCCGTATCCGGTCGCGTACGCGAGTCGCTGATGTGTCCACGGCACCCAGGTCAAGGTGATCTTGCGGCGCGGAGCACCCCGCAGCGTGCGCACGTCCGCGGCTGCGGGTGGCAGCGGCCAGCGCAGCACCGGCGCGTGCCAGGCGCCGCACACCACGGCCACGCGCTCGTGCCCTCGTTTCACAGCCTCGCGGATCTTCTGGCGCATGTACGCCTCACGCCGGGCCTCACGATCGCGATCACCGGCGCTCTGGTCCATGATCATTCGCAACTCTGCCATTGCATCGGTGATCATCGGGAACGGTGAGGAAGAGTCCAGCCGGGACTCGACAAGATCGTCCCACCACCGCTCCGGATCGTCGTAGCCTGCCGCGCGCTGCCAGCAGGGCCAACGGATCATGCTGCTCGATCGGCGTTGCTGGAGGGTGTTCGTCCGACCCACCCTCAAGCTCTTCACGATCATCTTCGGGAGGCCGACGGCTCGGCCACCGAGCGAGCATCGCTGCTGCTGGAAGATCACAGAAGCCAACCTCAATGTTTCGCCGCAGCGCATAGACCATGGCTTGCCACTCAGGAGAGAAGACCGCGTACGGCCAGAAAGCGGCTGTTTGCGGATGATCGGCGGCGTAGCCGAGGAGGGCGAGCGGCGGCGTCATGCCATCAGCCAGCACCCAACGCAGCAACGGATCCGCATCCGCTGGACCCTCGATGAGCACGGCATCGGGCTGGTACTCGGTGAGCGCAGCGATCAGTGAGCGCGCCGAACCCGGCCCGTGGTGGCGGATGCCGAACACCTCCACGGGCGACCGTTCACCGGCACCGATCTCGGCTGAATGATCGGCGACATGATCGAGGGGACGATCATCCGTCGGGTGCGGTGACAGCGTCGTCGTCACGAGACGTCACGGCAGGCTGTATAGAACTCCGACCAGCCCTCCCGGTCGCGCGCAACCACCTCGAGGTATTCGCTCCACGCCACCCGATCGGCAACCGGGTCTTTGACCACCGCACCCACGATGCCAGCAGCGACATCGGCCGGCCGGAGCCGACCGTCGCCGAAATGTGCCGACAGCGCGATGCCACTGGTGATCACCGAGATCGCCTCGGCTGCGGAGAGCGACCCGGACGGCGATTTGAGCTTGGTGCGACCGTCTGCGGTAACGCCGGATCGCAGTTCCCGGAAAACCGTCACCACGCGGCGGATCTCCTCCTCGGCGGTGGGAACCTTGGGCAGCTCCAGCGAGGAGGACAGATCTGCTATTCGCGTCGTGACGATGCTGACCTCGTCATCCTCGCTGTCCGGCAGCGGCATGACGACAGTGTTGAAGCGTCGCCGGAGGGCCGACGACAGCTCGTTGATCCCCTTGTCACGGTCGTTCGCCGTCGCGATCACATTGAATCCACGGACCGCCTGGACTTCCTGACCGAGTTCGGGAACTGGCAGGGTCTTCTCGGACAAGATCATGATCAGCGCGTCCTGCACCTCTGCCGGGATGCGGGTCAGCTCCTCGATCCGAGCAAGCGCACCACGCTCCATGGCCACCATGACCGGTGAGGGAACCAGAGCTTGCGGTGTGGGACCTTCGGCGATCAGTCGGGCGTAATTCCAGCCGTACCTGATGGCCTCTTCAGCCGTCCCCGAGGTGCCCTGGATCAGCAAGGTCGAATCGTCGGAGATTGCCGCGGCCAGGTGCTCCGACACCCAGGATTTGGCCGTACCTGGCACGCCGAGCAGGAGCAGCGCGCGATCGGTGGCCAGGGTTGCCACTGCCACCTCGATCAGCCGGCGCGAGCCGACGTACTTCGACGAGATCACGGTGCCGTCGGAGAGCACGTCACCCATCAGATACGTCACCACGGCCCAGGGCGACAGCCGCCAGTGCGGCGGCCGCGGTCGGTCATCAACGGCTCGCAGCGCAGCCAGTTCCGCCTGATACGCCTGCTCCGCATGGGGCCGCAGTGCTGTGTGGTCCTGAGATATCACCATTGCGGGATCTCCAGGCGCTCGACGCTGATCGGCTCGCCGGTGAATGCGCTCCGGATCTCAAGGCGGAGCCAGGCCGTACGCTCCAAGGCGAGCAGAGCCTCGCGAACGAAACGCAGCCCGATCGGTGTCTGCAGCGCAGACCGCACGAGCTCGTAATGCTGGAGAGGCAGTCGTACTCCGACGGCCGTGGCGTAACGGACGGCACGCTGCTGCAGCTGACCGCTGCAGATGATCTCCAGGACAGTCGAGCTGAGTTGCTTCGACCAGGGCGTCCCGGCGTGCATGATCAGCTCTGGATCGGCGCGTACGGCATCCTCAGTCACCTCAACCTCTGCGACACGATGCTGCGGCGAAGCCTCGTCCGGCGGGGGCGACCGCAGATCCTTGGCAAGTCGAGCCCACTGCGGATTCTGCTCGATGAACCACACTCCGCGGTCGCCGATAGCCGCGGCAAACGCGGTGCGGTCGAGCTCAGCAGTCCGCGCCGCAACCATCGCCAGAGGAGTCCAGTAGGCGGCTGACGCTTGCTGACCGGACTGCGCGGCAGCGACCAGCCAGAGGTTCAACAGCTCAACCTGCGGTGGGGAGAGCAGTCGCGCCAGGATCTCGTGCGCGGCGCGGCTCGCTAATGGCGCCCGGTTGGGCGGGCCGGACGGGCCGGGCGGGCAGGACAACAGAAGATCGCCAGCTCGCGACGCGGCGCGATGCCGGGCGGCAATTGATAGCACCGCGTGAGCGGGATCGGAGACGTGATCAAGGCCCGATCCCCAGCTCGCCGGCAGCGCGTCCGGCACGGGCCGCCGATCTGTGCCGATCAGCCCTGTCGTCACGACGTCCTCCCACTCCGACATCTTCTCTAGGCCGCCCGTGCCACGACTTCGGTGCTGAAGGGCTGAGTCGCGTCGACACCAGGCAGGCTGAGCGGCCGGAAACCCCTGGGAGTCCATTCTCCGAAGATCGCGATCGGTTCACCGCCGGAGCGAGCGAGCATGGGCCAGGGCTCCTCGGGAAGATCAATGATCATGCAGCACTCGCCACTCGTGGCCCGGAGCCGCCACTGGCCCGGGCCAGGTACCGGAGCTGCGTTGATCACAGCCGGCATCCGAGCTGCCCATGGATCAGCTGCGACGAGCTGAGCAAAGCGGGCGCGAATCTGTGGCAATGACTCAGCCGATGGCATCGTCGCACCCGCTGTCGCGCTGGTCTGTTCGCCGATCAGGCCACGAAACTGTCCCGCGCCCGGGTAGAAGTGCAGCTGAGCGTGTAGCAGATGTCCGGCCAGCACCGTGTCATCGCGTGGGCCACCCGGTGGCGTAAAGCTCATGATCACCGCCCAGCGACCCGAATCGGCGCCGTACAGCCAGACCCGCCGGGTATCCAGCCGATACTCGGCGGTGTCGACCATGCCGACCGCGAACCAGTGATCAACAACGCCGGGCGATGCCAGCACGTCGGACTTGCTGACGGGATATCCGATGCGGGCGCGAACGGTCGCCGCTAGGTCAGCTGGCAGCTCATCGAGCCGTCGATGCGCCTGGACGAGCAGGTGCAAGGCGCCCAGTTGTTCGAGCACCCGACTCGGCCAGCCGACGCTGGCGAACTCAACCGGAATGGAGCGCAGCATGCCGGCAATCCCGGGGGCCTGCGCATCGACCATGCGCGCGGCCATGGCGTCGAAGTGGCCGTAGCCCGCCCGATCCAGGCCGGCGATGCCACCGCGTACCTGGTCGCACAGCCATTGATCCAGCTCGTCGAGCCCGGCAGCCACCCGCTCGGCCCGCGCTGCGGCACGCTTGAGCGCCGCGGCAGGGTCAGCCAGTTCACCAGGCTGACGCTGGGCCTTTGCCGGCTCCGACATCCGTGCCGTCTGCCTGGCTAACCAGGTCGCCGCGAAAGGCGGCGGCTCCCCGACCGGCACCAACCCATCGCTCCATTGCAAGAGCAGCGCCAGCGCATGCTTGCACGGGATTTTTCGGCTTGGGCAGTTGCAGGCGTACGCCGGAGGTGAGGTAAGCGCGACGACCGTCTGGTAGAGCCGACCGCGGCCGGCGCAGGATCCCCACAGAGCCTGGGAATCTGTCCCCATGTCGAGCCAGGTACGCGTTCCGGCGAGTGCGGTGGCGGCCAGGAGCGAAGCCCGATCAGGGGCGAGGGCGAGCACCCGTTCGCGCGACCAGATCTCCATGGCGAACACAGTAGTTGTCGTCTCGGACAGGGTTTCGTCCTCGTACTCAGCTCATGTTGTGGCGCAGGTACGCGGGCCGGCGGAATCCCAGCACCGCCTCGATCATCCGAGCTGCGGCCACGGCAGCTGGGACGTCGTGCATCCGTAAGATCCTTGCGCCGTTGAGAACACAGATCGTCGCGGCAGCGATCGATGGAGGCATCCGATCCGACTTTGCCAGGCCGGTAGCTTCGCCGACGAAGTCCTTGTTGGACACCGCTGCCAGCATCGGTAAGCCAAGATCGGCAATTTCGGTCAACCGACGGGTCAGCTCCAGGGTGTGCAGGGTGTTCTTGTTGAGGTCGTGTCCGGGATCGATGACGATCCGATCCTCCGGCAAACCGTGATCAACAGCTAGCTGTACGCGTTCGGCGAGAAAGGCCTTGATGTCGGCAACGACATCGTCATATTGGGGCCGATTGTGGTGCTGCCGCGGCAGCGCAAGGCTGTGAGTGATCACTAGTGTGGCGCCCTGTGCCGCCGCGACATCGGCCAGCTCAGGATCGTGCAGTCCGGTCGTGTCGTTGATCACTGTCGCTCCCGCGGCAATGCTGGCGGCAGCGACCTCAGGTCGGAACGTGTCGACAGAGATGACAATGTCGCTGGCCTCGGCGACCTGCTCGACAACCGGCACCACACGATCCACCTCTTCTGCGGCACTAACCTCGGGAGTGTCCGGCGAAAATGGCACGCCGCCGATGTCGACCCAACCCGCACCACTCGCCGCGGCAGCCAGCGCCGCTGCCACCGCATGATCAAACTCGAACGTACGGCCATGATCAAAGAAGGAATCGGGAGTACGGTTCACGATGCCCATCACGACTATTTCATGATCGAAATCAAATGTTCGCCCGCCGATCGTCCGGACCGGATTCCGCAGCGGTGGCAGATAGCTCACGGGGTAAGTCTCAAGCCCAATTCCTTCTCCGGACAATCCAGTCTGACCTGATCACCCGGCACCGGCAGCAGCGCGAGCCGCGCATTCACACTGCGATGGGATAACTTCCCGGATATCGACGAATCGATCGGCGCGGCACGCAAGCACGGGACGATAGTCGGCATGTACCCCGACGCTCGAGCCGGCGGCACCGAGCCAGAAGCAGTGCAGCTGCACTTGCATCGGGGTATCGGCTGGGGGCTTTACGGGACCGCAACGACCGTCGTGCTGGTGATTGTCCTTGCTGGCGCCGTGAGCAACCTGAGCAGCGGTCGGCTCGTGATGGGGGCCGTCATTGCCGTCGTGGGGCTGACGCTGTCCGCGTTCCTTGCCCTGCTGACGTATTCGATAGTTGTGCCGTCGCTGACCGTGAATGCGGCACGAGTCAGCGGACGGCTGTCGTGGCGGGGCCGGATCGACGTCGACTGGAACGAGATCACGATCGATGTCGATGACGAGGCTCCCCCTGGCACTCTCCGGCTGAAGATCGGCGAGGAGTCGGTGTCTGTCAGCGGCCGGTCGTGGGTCGGCTTCGGGGAATTCATCGTCCTGGTTGCCAGTACGCCACGGGCTGCGGCCCGGTTGACCCCGGCGGCGCGCACTGAAGTAAGGCGCCTGCTTCATATCGATGGATAGCCGCAGCTAGGCGACTCATGTGCGCGCGTCCACTACCTCGGCTGGGGCGATCTATTTAACTGGTCACATGGCATTGAGTTGGAAGCTGGTCATTGACAGCACAAACGCACCCGCCCAAGCGGACTTCTGGGCCGCGGCACTGGAATATGAAGTGGAAGACCCAAGCGCGCTCATCCAGCAACTGCTGGCCGCTGGCCGCATCGGCGCGGAGGCCATCGTCGAGCATCGTGGCCGCCAGATCTTCCGCGGCTACGCTGCGATCCGCCACCCCGAGGATGCGTACGACGAGACGAGCGGCATCGGCCGCGGCCGGCGGCTGCTGTTTCAGGAGGTGCCCGAACGCAAGTCCGGTAAGAACCGCTTGCACATCGATGTCCACAGCGAGCCAGGCGGCCTCGACAAGCTGGTGGCTCGGCTGGAAGAGCTGGGGGCAACCCGCGTCCGCGAAGTCGACAAGGGACCTGCCGGGCACTGGTGGATCATGCAGGATCCCGAGGGCAACGAGTTCTGCGCGGCTTAGCAGGGAGCGTGGCCTGTGGCGGTACATGGCTCCGTCACGCCATGGCACGAGGCCAGTGTCTACTCTGCTCGGGTGGCGGTTGATGTTCCAGGATGTGGCCGCTGGCCGGCACTGGGCATGCAGCCAGGCGAGCACGTCGTGCGAGTGGAGGTGGCGGGAATCGAAGAAAGAACACACGGCCGGAGGTGTTCGTCGACGCCGCAGCCGACCTCGCCCCGACACCGAAGTGCACGCCCTCGACCCCGGCCTACCCCTCACCATATGATCCACACGAGGCCGCTGATGAGAGAGGACCCGTTCATGAGGGACACCAACACCCACCATCTCGGCGCGGTCTTCGACGAGCATGTGGCCGACGATTCGTTGTCCGTGACGTCGCCGCGACGATGGCCACGATGACCCCGGACCCGATCGTGATCTATATCCCGACGGGTGCCGGACTCCCGGTCCTAGGTGCCGAGGAGGCACGAGCGCTGGGCGGGCTGCTCGACACCGCGGTGAACCCATGACCGACCTGCCGATCTGGCTTACTGGGATTCTGCTGATTGTTGTCTTGCCGGCCGTAGTCGTTGCCGGCCAGGCTGGCCTGCGCCGCGTCTGGCCCGCCCTGCTCGAGGGTGACCACAATGAGGTCACTGGGTTCATCATCGCCGTAGTCGGGGTGATCTATGCGGTGCTGCTTGGGTTCGTGGTCATTGTGAGCTGGGAGAACTTCGACGAGGCCGAGAATGTCGTTGGACAGGAGGCCAGCGCCCTTCGGACCATGTATCGCGACAGCGCCGCCTTCCCGCCGCCGATTCGCGAGCAAATCCACGCCGACGTGCGGAACTATGCGGCTACGGTGGTGAGGACCGAATGGCCCGCGATGGCGAAAGGTGAGCCCGGCTCGCCTGAGGCTGCACGAGTCGTCGACGAGATCTCCGAGCACCTGGCCGCGATCCCCACCACAACTCAGGACGAGCTGCAGTACAAAGGCATCGAAGCCGACCGATTCAACGACCTGGTCACGGCGCGATCCACTCGCCTGGACTTCACCGATCAGGGCGTGCCCGGGGTGTTGTGGGCGGCACTCATCGTCGGCGCTGTGGTCACCATCGGCTTCGTGATGATCTTCGGACTGCGTAGTGCCCTGCTACATGCGCTCATGACCGCTGGCCTGGCTGCGCTCATCGGGGTCCTGCTGTTCGTCGCGATGGCGATCAACCACCCGTTCGCGGGCGATGTCGCGGTCAGTACCGCCCCCCTCGAACGCGTCCTCGCCGACTTCGGCTGACTCGACGAGACAACGAATCGCCGCAGCGGCCTTCTCGCCACCGCAGTTGTCGGTGGTGTGTGAGTAAGGCAGTCGCGCATGGTGGAGGTGGCGGGAATCGAACCCGCGTCCTTGAGCGACGAACCAGGTCTTCTCCGGGCGCAGCTGGCTAGGCGTTCTCTCGGCTCCTGCACTCGCGCCAGCACGTTGCAGACAAGCCCAGTCTCAATTCATGTTCCTGCTAAGTCTTGAGACCACTCTCAGCAGGTAAGCCTCCTGAATGAGGCCAGGATCCGGGGCGGAGGCACACCCGGTCTGACCCCTCGATCACTGTTTAAGCAGCGAGAGCGAGGTCAGTGCGCTTAACGTTGGCACTTGTTGGTTTCCAAGGGACATTTACGAGTTGACCTTGGATTCTCGGCCCGCTTCTCCTGGGACTATCGACCCAAGTCGAAACCGATCACCCCCTATTGAGTTGTGCTGTCTGAGTCGCGCTGGCGATCCTGCCGAAACGGCTGAGATCGACCGCAACCGCACACAGTCTATCCATGGTTCTAATGCGGAAGCCGCCCAATTGATTCCGTACCCAGGCACCAAACAGCGCCGGATCCGGCAGGATCCGGCGCTGCGTGTCGGGCTACTTCTCTGACAGCACCTCGAGCTTGATCACGCTCTTGATCGGGTTCCGCCAGTCATCGCCTTGCAGGGCCTTAGCGCCACCAACGATGGTCAGGATGAACCAGCCAAGGCCCATGAACGGGATCAGCCAGCCGAAGAAATCGAGCCCGGTGATACCGCCAAGAATTGCGACCAACGCGAACGCGATGGAAGAGATCAACTGGAAGTTGAAGGACTTGGCCGCTTCCTTGCGGGCGTACGTCCCTGGCGTTGACAGCGCGTACACCAGGCCGGGCCCGAAGAGCCAGAGAAAGAACACCGAGAAGTGCGCGACGCCGGCCGCTCCACGCCCCGCCTGCTGACGAGTCTCCGGCCGTACCAATGGCTTGTACGCCGGGTGGACGCCGAGCGCCCTGGACGGGGTCGGAACCTGGACAAGCCCGTAGAAGGCTTCGTTCAGCTCCTTGCGGGTGACTGCTGTGAGGACTTGCCCAATGCGATGGTCGAACTCGGACTCGCTCAGCCGGCCGTCGGCGTAGGCCTCCTTGAGCCAGGACTCGGCGCGGTCACGCTGTTCCGGCGTGACCTGCATCTTCAGACTGGGGTGCTCGTAGATCGCGTTCATGCTGACCAGCATCGTTTCGTGGCCAGTCGTGCACCATCGGGCACTCCCCCGGGCCTACCCCGAGTACTGCCCATGAGCCTGCTGCACAGCAGCGGCTCATCACCAGCTACCGCTGCCGCCTCCCCCGCCACCCCCACCGGAGAATCCGCCACCGCCGAAGGAACTGCCACCGCCAAAACCGGTGCCGCCGGCTCCTGAAGAGGAGGCAACCGGCGTAGCAGCCGAGGTCAGACTGCTGGTCAGGAACGAGGTGTTGAACGCAGCCATCTGGTAGTTGCCGATGTACCAGTAGGGCGTCGCATTCGGCAGCCGGCCCATCGCGACAAGATCACCGCAGATCTTGGCCCAGCGATCCGCCAGCTCGAAGATGATCGCCCAAGGGAGGTACTTGGAGAAGATGTCCTCGCCCTCTTCGAACTTCAGCTGATCAGCCTCCGCAGTGGCCAGATAGGTCTTGAAACCCTCGACCTGGTCGCACACGGCCCGGCCTTCCGCGGTGCGCTGCCCGCGCTTCAGCTTCGTACGGATCACCGCGAGAGTGATGATGATCGGCAGCAGGGGAATGAGCAACAACAGCAACCAGAACCCGACCGCAAAGGCCGCGAAGACCGCGATGGCGATGATGCCAAAGCCGAAGCCGCCAGCAGCTGCGGCCGAGGGCACCTTGCGGAACCAGCCGCGGGAGGCGACCTGGTTGCGGACAGACTCCCGCATTCGGTCGTGGGCCGCTACCAAGCTGCCGCGGTCGGAAAGATCCCTCGTCGCCCCTGGCGCCTCGCCGTCGAACAGGCTGGTCAAGAGCACCGTTTCATGTGGAGCTGTCGCCTTGCTCGGATCAACGAGGGTGACCTGGAACTCGTCGTCGCGGTAGCTCTGGACGGTCAGCGCTCCACGCACCGCGAGGTCAATGATCGTGGCCGCGGTCTCTCTGGCATCGACCTGGCCGTCGATCAGCAGGCCGGCCTCCGCAACCGGAATCTTCGGAGGCGAGAACGCGACCGGGATGGGGATATCGGGGTCGTTGGGCACGATCTGGCTTTCCTGGCCGGCAAGCGGAACCATTCCCGGAGGTAGGCCCGCGTAGCGCTGATCACGTCCGTTCTTGCGCCACCAGAGCACGCCAACAATTGGCGAGCCGATCGCGATGAGAAGTGAGACGCCGGCCAGCGCGAAGGCGCCAACTCTCTCCGCCGGCGAAAGCTTGGAACCGTTGGGTTCCAGGTGCGGCTTGTTGTCCGCCACCAGACCGGGCTTGATCTTGACACCAATGCTGACGCCTGCTCCAGGCTGCACATTGGTCTGTCCGAAGGTGGCCTTGCCGCCCTCGGTGTAGTCCGCGGTCTCACATCGTGTGGTGCTGCGCGGCGGTCCGGTGAAGCAATTGACGCCCTGAGCGCCACCCGGCACCGTTGTCGTGATCTTCACGTCCTTGATCAACGGGTTGCCAAATCCGGGACCGTCCCAGAAGAACTCGTCGTACCCGTTGAAGGAGCGCATCGCGCCGGTGACGTCGTAGGAGAGGACGTAGGTCGCAGTGGGCGCGGAGATGGTCCGGTTGGGGTCACCGATCCGAATGTTCAGCTCCGCCTCGCGACCGCCCTGGGACTCAGTGGTTTTGGAGCTGTAGTCGGTTGCCACATTGGGGTCCGGGCTGGTGACGTTGATGTTCGTGATGCCATACACGAAATCCTGGTCGCTGTCTGGATCAGGCTCTCGCGTCACCAGGTCGCGCTGGATACCGTGCCGGCCGGAATCGCTGCCGAACCGCCAGGTGATGGTCTCCTTCACCTTGAGCACGCCGCTTGGCTGCATGTCGTAGTTGATGATGAAGGAATCGATCTGGTCGTCGGCCGCGTACGCCCTGGTCGGGGTGAACATAGCCCAGGCCAGGGCGGTCATCAGCATCAAGATGAACGCAACAAGGACCCGAGAAGCCTGGCCGCCAACCTGCCAGACGCGTTCGCCGGCGGACGCGCGGAATTGCACCATTAGTTCATTGTCTCCGATTCGGGGGTTCCTGAGTCATTGCCTCCGATTGCGGGCGGCGAGGGCGCGTTCTGCCTCCCGCCTCGATTCACGGGCAGCAATGGCGACGCGCTTGTCGTATTCCCGCTTGCCCGTGGCCAACGCGATCTCCACCTTCGCGTACCCGTTTGAAAAGTAGAGCGACAAAGGAACCAGTGTGGTTCCCGAGGTAGTGAGCTCGCGCTCGATCTTGGCGATCTCCCGTCGGGTCAACAACAACTTGCGAGTACGGCGCGCCGAGTGGTTCGTCCAGGTGCCATGGCTGTATTCGGGGATGTGCGCCCCGCGCAGCCAGACCTCCCCATCCTCGACAGTTGCGTAGGCGTCGGTGAGGTTGGCACGTCCCTCGCGCAGCGACTTGACCTCGGTCCCACCGAGGACGACCCCGGCCTCATAGATGTCGTGGATGTGGTAGTCGTGCCGAGCCTTGCGGTTTTGCGCGATGAGCCTGCGGCCCTTCTCCTTCGCCATGCTCTCAATCATGCCGGTTTGCGCTAGGCCACTCACTCGTCCGCGTCGATGGTGCCATAGCGACCACTCGCGCTGACAAGTCGTGCCCCTCAAAACCAGGTCATGGGGTTGCGCAACCGGCCGCCGATCCAGACCATCAGATGGAGGTGGCAACCGGTCGAGAACCCAGTGGTGCCGACATAGCCGATGATCTGCCCCTCGCGCACTCGCTGCCCGACATGGACGATGTAGTGGCTGGCATGGTTGTAACCCGTGGTCACGTACCGGCCGCCGACGTAGCCGTGGTCGATCATCAGGCGATTGCCGTAACCCGCGTTGTAGTAGCGCTCTGCGACACGGCCGGCGTAGGCAGCCCGGATCGGCGTACCGCATGCGGCGCCGAAGTCGGTGCCATCGTGCAGCTTCCAGTAGTGCAGTACCGGATGGAATCGCATGCCGAACGGAGAGGTGATCCGAGCCGCCACGGGGAACGAGAAGCCGTGGCCAGCGCTAGACGTTGCGGAGCCACTTGAGCGATGCGTGTGCTTGCTCGTTGCGTGGGAAGAGCGCCGCGCGGCGCCCGCCTTGCGCTCCGCCGCGGCCGCTCGCTCGGCTGCCCGTTTACGCTCCGCGGCGGCCTTGGCAATCCGGGCGGCAATGCGTTTCTCGACCGAGGCGCGTTCCTTGACCAAATCTGCATAGTGAGCCTTGTCTTGCGCGACGTCGGCCTCGGCTTGGTCTTCAGCGGCTTTTCGCTGGCGCACCAGCTGCGCCACCGTGCCCTTCTCGGCAGTAGCGCGTAATTCCAATGACTTCTTGATCTTGAGGTTGGCTGCCGCCTCGTGACGTGCCGCTGCAACCTTCGCCTTCAGTTCGGCCTTCCGAACGCGCGCAGCATCGAGCTGACGCTGCAGCAAGGTGAGCCGGTCGATCTGGGCCTGCGTGGAGTCGAACAGGGTAGTTGACCACTGCAGGCGGGTTTGCACATCCTCTGTGGAGTGCGGATCGAGGAGGACTGCGACCGGCAGTAGGTTGCTCTGCTGCTGGTACTGGTCTCGAATCATCTGTCCGGCTTTGGTTTGCTCGGCGTCCAATCGCGCCTGTCCGGCGTTTACCGCGGCGATCGCCGCTCCGAGGTCGGCTCGAGCTATCCGCAGCCTCACGGCCATCCGAGAATCCTGCACCTCGGCCGCCGACAGTTCTTGTCTTGTTGTCGCGAGCTGCGCACTCGCCACGTCCAACCTGTGCTGCGCCTTGTCGACCGCGACCGCAGCCTTGCTGAGCGCCTTGGTCGACTCACCGAGGTCGCCTTTGGTCTTGGCGATCTGTTGTTTGACCTGCGCCCGGCGCGCGCCAACTCGTCCCCAGAGGCCATGGGCGCGAGCGCGGAGAGCGCGAGCTGCCGACGCCACCGCGACAGCGACGGCTATCCGTGCGATGCGCGCACCTGCGATGTGCAGTGCCAACAAAAATGCAGTTATGCCCTTGGACGCAGGCGTTCGAGCAAGAAGTTCTTTACTTCTTGACAGCCTGGCGAAGCGACCACCAACCTGAGGTGCTTCGCTGTCGTCCGGAACGTCCTGGCGGACGTAGGGAAGATCCGGAGCCACAGCTTTCCCCAATCCAATTTTCGGTTGTCAACGGCTCAGCCGCTCCGCCTGCTGTCACCGGTTGCAACTGCATGCGGCCTCGGCATGATAGGCAGGTCGCGCGGTGCGCTGGCACGACCAAAACACCGAATTCAACATTTCGTCATGGATCAGGCATCAAGTCTCAAGTGAAACTTGAGTTAATTTGGCCAACTTGTGATGCTTTTGTGACAAAAGTGTCGTCGAGGTAATCTAACCGGCGTCCACGCGGCTGGGCTGTAACAAGGGTCTTGGCGCCGTATACGGCATGCAATCCGCGTAGCGTCAACGTGTCACGCAGCGGGGTTATCGACGGCCGCGGATTTAAGAGGTAAGGCAACCCGGGCGGTAGAGACTCGAACTCAGGCCGCATCAGACCCGTAGGTATCGACGGGTCGTGACCAACGTCGGGATCACCGCGAGGACGAGGCCCACCACAACAACACCAAGCATGGCTATTGCAGTCTGCTGCCAACCGATCCAGGCGATGAACCGGATCGAGTTTCGGACTCCGCGGATGATCCAGAAGTAGACACCGGCAGCCATGGTCAGGCACGCGAGAGCTACACCGAGCAACGCCGAGATCACCGCGCCCAGCAAGAACGGCATGGTGATGTAGAAGTTGCTCGCACCGACCAGGCGCATGATGCCAATCTCTCGGCGTCGTGCGAAGGTCGCGAGGCGGATTGTGTTGCCAATCTGGAGCGCAGAAGCAAGCAACAACAGCGCCGATGCGCCAGCAGTCGACCACTGGAGCACATTCAGTGCGCGGAAGAACGGATCAAGCAATTGGTGCAGGTCCTGGACTTTCTGCACACCCTTGAGCCCGACGACCGAGCTCACGACGCCTTGGTATTCCTCCGGGTTCTTCAGCTTGACGCGGAACGACTCCTGCATCTGGTCGACGGTCAGCGAGTCTTGGATCGGACTTCCCTCGTACGCTCTCTGGAACTCCGCGTACGCCTCTTGCTTGGTCTCGAAGTAGATCCCGTCCTGCGCCACCTCCGGGTTGCCTTCCAGCGTTCGCTGGATCTCATCTTTTTGTCCCTGGGTGACGTCCTGACCAGGATCACACTGGTCGCCGCGAGTGTCTTTGGCGCACAGGAAGATCGAAATCTCGATCTTGTCGTACCAGCGCCCCTTCATCAGGTCGACCTGCTGGCTGGCGAGCAGGCCTGCGCCGAACAGCGACAGCGACACCCACATGGTCATGATGACCGCCAGGGTCATGGTCAGGTTCTGCCGTAGCCCCGCGCGGGTCTCGGACAAGATGTGACGGAAACGCATTGACTATTCCCCAATAGATCGATTGGCAGCGGTCGTTCGGTCTTCGGCTCGGCGACAGCTACTGGTAGCCGTAGACGCCTCTGCTTTGATCCCGGACGACTTCACCGTCATCCAGCTCGATCACTCGCTTCCGCATCTGGTCGACGATGGTTGAGTCGTGCGTCGCCATCAGCACGGTCGTGTCCGCGCGGTTGATGCGGTCGAGCAGCTTCATGATCCCGACGCTGGTGGCCGGATCAAGGTTTCCCGTGGGCTCGTCGGCGATCAAGATCATCGGCCGGTTCACGAACGCGCGAGCGATCGCGACGCGTTGCTGCTCGCCGCCTGACAACTCCTCGGGCAGCCGGTCCCCCTTGCCGCCGAGCCCAACAAGCTCCAGCACCTCGGGAACCACGCGATTGATGGTCGATGCAGGTTTGCCGATCACCTGGAGAGCGAACGCGACGTTTTCGGTCACGTTCTTGTTCGGCAGCAGCCTGAAATCTTGAAAGACCGTGCCGATTTGGCGGCGCATGGCCGGGATCTTCCAGCTGCGCAGTTTGTTGAGCTCGCGGCCGGCGACAAAGACCTTGCCCGTGCTGGCTCGCTGCTCCCGCAAAATTAGTCTCAAGAATGTCGACTTGCCGGACCCTGATGCCCCGACCAAGAAGACGAACTCCCCTTTGTCAATGTCGACATCGATGTTGTCGAGCGCTGCCCGGCGCTGACCGTCGTACGTCTTGGATACATTCTCGAAACGAATCACGCTGTGCTTCCCCCGATAGACAGCTCCGACGTCCTACGGACGCCAGACGGCCAGGATCGAGTGTAAGTCAAGCTCTGGTAACGGAGCACGATCACCGGTGCGAGCCCGTCATTTGGGCTCAGGCAGCGGAAGGAAGCCGCGACCGAGTAAGAGGTTTTGGGCAAAGCGACCGTCGGTGCTCAGGCCGACGCGCTGGTCATCCGCCAGCGGATCCCGGACTCGATAAAGCCGTCCAGATCTCCGTCGAAGACCGCATCCGGATTCGAGACCTCGTAGTCAGTGCGCAAGTCCTTCACCATTTGATACGGGTGCAGCACGTAGGAGCGCATCTGGGAGCCCCAGCTGTTGCCCCCATCGCCCTTCAGAGCATTGAGCTGCGCCTCGCGCTGCTGCCGCGCCCGTTCCAGCAGCCGTGACTGCAAGACGCGAAGCGCTGCCGCCTTGTTCTGCAGCTGCGACTTTTCGTTTTGACACGACACGACGATGCCGGTCGGCAGATGCGTGATGCGTACGGCGGAGTCGGTGGTGTTGACGCTCTGCCCGCCGGGCCCCGACGACCGGAAAACATCAATGCGCAGATCCGACTCGGGTATATCGATGTGATCAGCTGCTTCGGTGACCGGGAGCACTTCTACACCTGCAAACGAGGTTTGTCGGCGTCCCTGGTTGTCGAAAGGCGAGATCCGAACAAGCCGATGTGTGCCTTGCTCAACCGAAAGCGTCCCGTACGCGAAGGGTGCCTTGACCTGGAATGTTGCGGACTTGATACCCGCCTCTTCGGCGTAGGACGTGTCGTAGACCTCGGTCGGGTAGCGATGCCGTTCGGCCCAGCGCAGGTACATCCGCAACAACATGGCAGCGAAGTCGGCCGCATCAACGCCACCCGCCTCGGAGCGAATGGTGACCAGCGCGTCGCGCTCGTCGTACTCGCCGGACAGCAGTGTTCGGACCTCGAGCACCTCTACTGCCTGTTGCAGGGCCGTGAGCGCTTCCGCCGCCTCGGCGAGGCTGGCTGGGTCTCCTTCTTCTTGCCCAAGTTCGACCAGAGCGCCGATGTCTTCCAGCTGGGCGCGCAGTCCAACTAACCGATCAACCTCGGCTTGCAGTGTGGAGAGCCGCGATGTCACACGTTGGGCGTTGTCTTGGTTGTCCCACAGATCTGGAGCGGCTACCTGCTGCTCCAGTTCAGCGATCTCGGTGCGTTTGCGATCGGGGTCGACGACGGCCTCGATCGAGCTCAAGGACCTGTCAAGGTCTGCGAGCGCGACAGCAAAGTCGGGTCCGGCCACAATGATCCACTCTACTTGCGCACCTCATGCTCCAAGAGCAAGCCGTTCTGGCTGCGCGCTGCCAGGTCGCAGGTCAAGAGTCATCAGCGCGACGCAACTCCTCGATGCGGACGAACCTCTCTTCGGTCATAGGGCGCCGTGCCGGCCAGTCGCTGACCCAGATGACGACGAATGCAGCCAATGAGCAACTCAACGCAATCACCGGGCCGAGGACGGAAAGCCATACAACACCACATCCGACAAGGTTCACGAGCAGCACCGCGAGAGCGCCCCGCCGGCTGAGATGACCGTGACGGCGCGCGCCATGCCGCGTACCCGATCCAGGGCAGCATGGCCAGGAGAATCGCCACCCAGGCGAACGTCGACATCCCCTCGGTGAAGGCCCCAGAGACAAGCCGAATCATCGCGACCAGGCTGACCAGACCAGTCAGCGCTCCAAGCGCTGCGGCGAGATGTTTGTTGGGCACGCCTACTCCCGTAAGCCATACTCGTGAACTGCGAGCGCGGGATTGCGCGAGCAGCTCTTGGTGTACTCGTCGAGCCAGCACCGACACACTAGCTGCGTCCGCCGCGTATGAGTCGCAACGACCCGGCAGCAGAACCCCAGTCTGCTAGGCGGCGAGGGCGTCGGATAGCCGTTGCCGTCGTCGCATCAGCAGCTGCCGGCTGCATAGACTGTCGCAGCGACCCGGGAGCATAGCTCAGTTGGTAGAGCACTTCCCTTACAAGGAAGGGGTCAGCAGTTCGAGTCTGCTTGCTCCCACCACCGACGTACGTGCCACTGAATTACCTGGTCAGGAACACATCGTCAGACGAAAAGCGGCTCAAGTCCGAAGGCGTTCTCTAGGGCTCTCATCTGCTCGTCGCTGGGCCGCTGGGTAAACCGTTCAGCGGCATCGATCACCTTCGGCAAGAGGTGGATGTCGCCGACCGTGTTGAGGAAGACCCCCTCGCGGCCGAGCACCCACCCGACCGCAGTGTCAATGGCATCCTGGTCAGTAAGCGGCTCGTACCAGGTGTTGGCAGTCGGCTGATGATCACCCCACGGCCCGCGGGTGATGGCCTTGATCGTTTGGATGGCCACGCCGCGCTCGAGACAGACCGCAACCAGGTCCTCGAAGTCGGCAACGTAGCGCTCGTTGCGCCACATCGGGAAGTTGTACGGCAACAGCACTGAGTCGAACGGATATTCCTGCAACGATCGCAGGTGCTGAGCAGCCACCGTCACGCCATGACCCGTCACCCCGATGAAGCGGACGAGGCCATCCTCCTTGGCCTCCACCACACCCTCCAGAGCGCCGCCGGGCGAGAAGGCTGTCCGCCACTCCTCCTCATCGACCAGGTTGTGCAGCTGGATCAGATCGATCCGGTCGGTGCGCAGCCGTTCCAGCGAGCGTTGGATCTCGTTGTAGGCCTCGGCCCGAGTACGTTCACCGGTCTTGGTGGCGAGAAAGAACTCGTCGCGGTGAGTCTCGATCCAGGGACCAAGTCGCAGCTCTGCGTCGCCGTAGCTTGCGGCGGTGTCGATGTGGTTGATCCCATGTTGGCGGATCACCTCGATCGTTTGATCCGCCTCGTCTTGGCTGACGTTGCCCAGGGCGGCAGCGCCGAAGATCACGCGGGTGCTCTCATGGCCGGTACGGCCGAACGGCTGGACAGGAATCATGGATGTCATTCTGTCCCGACGCTGATCGGCCACGATTAGCGGGACTCAGATCATGTGCGCCGCTCGGCCAAGAGCACTGGTATCTGGCGCTCGGTCTTCTCCTGATAGCTCGCGTACGTCGGGTAAGCCTCGACGGCTCGCTGCCACCAGATCTCGCGTTCCTCGCCGCTGAGCTCACGCGCGGTGGCGTCGAAGCGGTCCGCGCCATCCTGCACCATCAGCGCCTCAGGATCAGCCTTGAGGTTGAGATACCAGACCGGATGCGTCGGGCCGCCACCCACGGAGCCGACCATGGCGTACTTGCCGTCATGCTCTACCCGCATCAAGGCGAACTTTCTGATCTTGCCGCTCTTACGACCTCGCGTCGTAAAGATCACGATCGGCCTTTTGGTACCAGCGAGGGTGTTGGCTTCGCGGCCGTCGGTGGCTTCGTAACGCTCCACCTGATCGCGCACCCGCTTGCGCGGACTCGGCTCGTACTCCCCTGTCAGTGGCACGCGGCCATCATAGATTCGCCGTCGCCGCGAGCACGGCGGTGATCTCACGCGGCTCGTTGATCTGGTTGATCTGCTGCCACCTGATCAAGCCTGCGGAGTCCAGCACAAACGTGCCGCGGCGCGCGCAGCCCGCCAGCTCGTCGAAGACCCCATACGCCTGGGCGATTGCGCCGTGTGGCCAATGATCGCTGAGCAGGTCGAATGGGATGCCCTCCGTGTCTGCATAGGCACGCAGGCTGTACATCGCATCGCACGAGACCGCCAAGACCTTCGAACCCAGAGTCACAAAGCTCTCATGATCATCGCGAAGAGCCGCCAGCTCGCCGCGGCAGATGCTGGAGAATGCCCAGGGGTAGAAGATGATCACCGCTGGAGAGCCGCGCAATCCATGCGTCGTCACCAACTCGCCGTGTTGGTTGCGGGCCGTAAAGCTCGGAGCGTGCTGGCCGAGCGTCAGACTCACCGACGCGTGCCCTTGGGCCGTACCAGCTTGGTTGCGGCCCAGTCAGAAGACACCTGCACGCTGTTGGTGAGCGCCAAACCAGCTGTCACCGCCGCCTCGGCCAGGTCCGCAGCGTCGACGTAGCCGTTGCGCCCAACCTTCGGCGTCATCAGCCAGATGTAGCCGCTGTCGGTCAGATCGGTCAGGGCGTCGACCAGGCCATCGACGAGATCTCCGTCCTCATCGCGCCACCACAGCAGCACGAGATCAACGGCCTCCATCGCCTCTTCGATCAATTCGCCGTCGATCGCGTCCTCGACCATGACCCGTACGTCGTCGTCGACGTCCTCATCCCAGCCGAGCTCTTGGACGACCAGGCCTCGGGACAGGCCGAGCAGGTCGCTCAAACTCTTGGATCCCCCGGCACCAGCTGTGGAGGTCACCCACACCTCCACGACAATGACCCGGACGAGGAGAACCACGATGATTGGGACGAAGAACGCCGGCGGCCGCAGCGCGCCGGCATAGTCCAATCAAGGCGAGAAGAGATCCCGCTCATTGCGGCGTGCCGCCTCCTTTTCGACCAGCTTCGGCAAGTACCGAAGCTATGAATTCTGTTCGGGGTGAACTTCTTGGGCACAGCCTGCCAGAGGCACGCTGTGCCGCGTAACCCCACGGTGTCATGAGCGAGAGTGGATGTCGCAATCGATCCGCGGATCGCCCGCCGCTGACCGGAGGACGCGCCAGGCGACACGCACCACCGTCGCCGAGCAAGGACGACGGCAGCGGATTCCCCTAGGGCGATCCCCCCGACGCGGAGCATCGCCCTGCATAGAGCATCTCGCGGGGTGCAGTTGATCAAACGGAAGTGACAGGATGGGTGTCGCAACACTGCGACCTGCACGCCAGCCCCGCACCGGTGCTGGATGAGACGTAAGGAGCTTGCAATGGCTACGCCAGGACCTCATCCGGCCATCACCGCCGAAGGCTTGCCCAGCCAACTTCCCGATATCGATCCCGATGAGACTGCCGACTGGCTGGAGTCACTCGACGGCTTGCTCCAGGACAAGGGACGCAACCGCGCGCGGTTCATCATGCTGAAGCTGCTGGAGCGAGCCCGGGCGCGTCAGATCGGTCTGCCTGCACTTGCGTAGCAGCGACTACATCAACACGATTCCGCCGGAGTCCGAGCCCTGGTTCCCAGGTGATGAGCATGTCGAACGGCGGATTCGCGCCTTCATCCGGTGGAATGCGGCGATCATGGTCAGCAAGGCCAACCGCAAGGGTCTTGAAGTCGGCGGCCACATAGCGACCTATCAGAGCGCCGCCAGCCTGTACGAGGTGGGGTTCAACCACTTCTTCCGCGGCAAGGATCATCCCGGTGGCGGTGACCACATCTTCATTCAGGGTCATGCCTCTCCGGGCATCTACGCCAGGGCGTACCTGGAAGGTCGGTTGACCACCGAGCATCTGGACGCATTCCGCCAGGAGGTGTCGCGCGGACCGGGCAACGGGCTGTCCTCCTACCCGCACCCGCGACTGATGCCACACTTCTGGGAGTTCCCGACGGTCTCCATGGGCATTGGTGCGATCAACTCGATTTATCAGGCCCGCTTTAACCACTATCTGCACAACCGGGGCATCAAAGACACCTCTCAGCAGCGCATCTGGGGCTTCCTTGGCGACGGCGAGATGGGTGAACCGGAGTCACTGGGCGCGATCGGACTTCCTGCGCGGGAGGAGCTCGACAACCTCACCTGGGTGATCAACTGCAACCTGCAACAGCTGGACGGTCCGGTCCGCGGCAACGGCAAGATCGTTCAGGAGCTCGAGTCGATCTTCCTCGGCGCCGGCTGGCACGTGATCAAGGTGCTGTGGGGCCGGGACTGGGATCCGCTACTGGCCGCCGATGCCGATGGCGCGCTGGTGAACAAGATGAACACCACGCCGGATGGGCAGTTCCAGACGTATCTGGTGGAGGACGGCGCCTACATTCGCAACAACTTCTTCTCCGATCCTCGGCTGCAGAAGATGGTCTCGGGCATGACCGATGATCAGATCAAGGTGCTCTCTCGGGGTGGGCACGACTATCGCAAGGTGTATGCAGCGTTCAAGGCGGCCACTGAACACGTCGGCCAGCCGACCGTGATCTTGGCCCAAACGGTCAAGGGCTGGACCATCGACGCCCTGGAGGGCAAGAACGCCACCCACCAGATGAAGAAGCTGACCACCAAGGACCTCAAGGCGTTCCGCGATCGCCTCTACCTCGAGATTCCCGACAGTGCCCTGGAGGACGCCTACAACCCGCCGTACTACCATCCCGGCGAAGACTCGGATGAGATCAAGTACCTCCAGGACCGGCGTCGGGAGTTGCGGGGCTACCTCCCTGAGCGTCGGGTACGACCGACCATCATCAAGCTGCCGGGCGATGAGGTCTACGCACCGCTGATGGAGCCCGCCGGGGAGAAAACCAAGGTGGCCACCACGCAGGCATTCGTCCGGCTGCTTCGGGATCTGATGCGAGACAAGGAAATCGGACACCGGATCGTGCCGATCGCACCGGATGAGTTCCGGACGTTCGGCATGGATTCGATGTTCCCGACGGCGAAGATCTACAACCCGCACGGCCAGACCTATGAGTCGGTCGACCGCAAGCTTTTGCTTTCCTACAAGGAATCCGAGAAGGGCCAGCTGCTACACGAGGGCATCTCCGAGGTCGGCGCCATGGGGTCGGTGATTGCTGCCGGATCCTCCTACGCCATGCACGGCGAGCCGATGATCCCGTTCTACATCTTCTACTCGATGTTCGGGTTCCAGCGCACGGGCGACTGGATCTGGGCGATGGCCGACCAGTTGGCCCGCGGCTTCCTGCTTGGAGCGACAGCCGGCCGTACCACGCTCACCGGCGAAGGACTGCAACACGCCGATGGCCACTCGCCGTTGCTCGCCAGCACCAACCCGGCTGTGGTTCACTACGACCCGGCCTTTGCCTACGAGGTCGCGCATATCGTCAAGGACGGGCTGCGGCGGATGTATGGGCACGACGATCCGGATCATCCTGACGGCGAGGATCTCATCTACTACATCACCGTCTACAACGAGCCGGTTTCCCAACCAGGAGCTCCGGAGAACCTGGATGTGGAGGCGTTGCTGCGAGGGATCTATCACTACGCCTCAGCTCCGCTGGAGGGCGATCGAGCCGCGCGCCCAGATCCTCGTCTCAGGCGTGACGATGACGGCGGCGCTCAAGGCACAGCGGATACTTGCCGACGAGTGGGGCGTTGCCGCCGACATCTGGTCCGTGACTTCCTGGAACGAGTTGCGCCGCGATGCGCTCGTTGCCGAGAAATGGAACCTCACGCATCCGGGTGAGGAACGACGCGAGCCGTACATCACGGGCGCCTTGGATGGCGCGCCGGGGCCAGTGATCGCAGTCAGTGACTACATGCGGGCCGTTCAAGATCAGATCGCTCCATGGGTACGCCATACCTGGTGTTCTCTGGGCACTGACGGATTCGGCTTTGCCGACACGCGGGCGGCAGCGCGGCGTTACTTCCTGGTCGATGCCGAGTCGATTGTGGTTGCCACGCTGGAGTCGCTGGCCAGGGACGGTCTGTACGACGCGAGCGCTGCTTCGGAAGCCTTCGATCGTTACCGCATCGGCGACCCCACCGCGGTCGCCGGAGTGGCTCAAGAGGGCGCCGGCGCCTAGCCGACGCCTGTAGGAAAGTCGTCGGGCCCTAGAGCGGGGCTTGAAGTGCGGTTTTCACATCCTCGACGGCCTGCGCATTGCCGGCGATCTGCCAGCGGGTCTCACCGACGACGAGTTCGTCGGCGACTCCACCGGCACCGATCACCAGTGCCGCGCCTGGGTACCAGTCCCACGCATTGAGATTGGCCTGCAGGAAGACGCCGAGCCAGCCGCTCGCGACCCCGGCCAAGTCGATCGAGGCGGATCCGAGTATGCGCAATGTAGCGGCCGAGGCCACCACCGACTGCCACGCGGTCAGGCGTTGCTGGTCCGGAAGATGTCGCGGATGGTAGTAGGTCGCGATCGAGATCTCGGAGAGGCCTTGGCTGAGCAGCGAGGGCACTGGTTCTCCGTTGAGGGTGGTCGGAGTGTCTCGGCCACCCAGCCACAGCTGGTCGAGGTCTGGGTAAAAGACTGCCCCGAGCAGCGGCCCATCGGCGTCGACCAGACCCACGGCCGAACACCAGTACGGGATGCCGGAGAGGAAGTTGTACGTGCCATCGACCGGATCGACGTACCAGGTGCGGCCCTCTCCCGCCTTGCGCGCGCCTTCCTCTCCCACGAGTCCGTCATCAGGGCGGCTTTCAGTGAGCCGGGCGATGATTTTTTCCTCGCTCGCGTGATCGGCTGCCGATACCACGTCGGAAAGGGAGGTCTTGTAGTGAACTTCCAGACCCTGGTGAAGCATCTCGCTGGCCAAGGTTCCCGCCTCACGCACCAGTTCGGCGGCCAGGCTTATGTCATCCACCCGCCGACCCTAACGCGCAGAGGTGACGAACGCCGTCGGAAGGTCGCTCCGCGCTTCGACAAGCTCAGCGCGCAGCCGAGATGTGCCCTGAGCCCGTCGAAGGGCACGTGCGACAAGCACCGCCGCAGCTAGGAAGTTGCCGACGCCGGTTTGCCGAGCCTGATCCAGGTGTCAACCACCGTGTCCGGGTTCAGCGAGATGCTGTCGATGCCCTGATCCAGCAACCACTCCGCAAGGTCAGGATGATCACTGGGACCCTGTCCGCAGATTCCTACGTATTTCCCCCGGGCTTTGCAAGCCTTGATCGCCATGCTGATCAAAGCTTTGACGGCTGGATCACGTTCATCGAATGACTCGGCTACCAGTCCGGAGTCCCGGTCCAGTCCCAAGGTGAGCTGAGTCAGATCGTTCGAGCCGATCGAGAAGCCATCGAAATGATCAAGAAACTCATCCGCGAGAACTGCGTTGGACGGCAGCTCGCACATCATGATCACCTCTAGGCCATTCTCGCCTCGTCGAAGGCCGTGCTCCTCGAGCAGCCGTACCACGCCCGCACCTTCGGCGAGGGTGCGTACGAAGGGAATCATGATCTTGACGTTCGTGAGGCCCATATCGTCGCGCACGTACTGCAATGCCTCGCACTCCATGGCGAAGCATTCGGCGAAGTCGGCGGAGAGATATCGTGCCGCCCCCCGATAGCCGATCATCGGGTTCTCCTCGTGCGGCTCGTAGCGGTCACCGCCAAGCAGGCTGGCGTACTCGTTGGACTTGAAGTCCGACGTGCGCACGATCACCGGGTGTGGCGCAAAAGCGGCAGCAATGGTCGCAACGCCCTCTGCGACCCGGCGGAGGAAGAATTCGCGTGGCGTCCGGTACGCCCCAATAGCATCATTGATCTTGCTACGCAGCGGCTCATCCAGCCGATCGAACTCCAGCAGGGCCTTTGGATGGACGCCGATCTGGTTGTTGATGATGAATTCCAGCCGCGCCAACCCCACGCCAGCGTTAGGTAACCGGGAGAACGCGAACGCCTGGTCGGGGGTGCCCACGTTCATCATGATCTTGACGTCGACGTTTGGCATGCTTTGCTGCTCGGACTCCTCGACGTCGAAGTCGAGCAGGCCCGCGTACACATAGCCGGTGTCGCCCTCGGCGCATGAGACCGTCACCGCCTGACCGTCCTGCAATGATCCGGTTGCGGTACCGGTGCCCACGACAGCAGGGATTCCCAGCTCCCGAGCGATGATCGCCGCATGGCAGGTCCGGCCGCCACGATTGGTGATGATCGCTGCGGCTCGTTTCATGATCGGCTCCCAATCTGGGTCGGTCATGTCAGCGACCAGCACCTCACCCGGTTGGAAGAGGTGCATATCGGCGATTTCGGAGAGCACCCGTGCCGCGCCGGCCCCGATCTTCTGCCCAATGGCGCGTCCTTCGATGATGACCGCTCCGCGCTCGCGTATCCGGTACCGCTGCACCCGCGCAGTGCCCAGCCGAGACTTTACGGTCTCGGGACGTGCCTGGAGGATGTAGAGCTGGCCGTCCTGTCCGTCCTTACCCCATTCGATGTCCATCGGTCGCCCGTAATGCTCCTCGATGGCAAGTGCCTGGCGCGCCAGCTCAGTGATCTCCTCGTCTGTGAGGGACAACTGCCTCCGCTCCGCCTGATCAACGTCGACGAACGTGGTTGTCGAGCCGCTCTCGGACTGCGGAGCGTAGATCATCTTGGTTGCCTTGCTCCCCACGCCGCGCTTGAGAATGGCCGGCCGGCCCGCACGCAATCCCGGTTTGTAGACGTAGAACTCGTCAGGGTTGACCGCACCCTGAACGACGGCCTCGCCCAACCCGTAGGACGAGGTGAGAAAGACGGCATCGGCAAAGCCCGATTCAGTGTCCATGGTGAACATCACCCCGGACGCGGCAAGGTCGGATCGCACCATCCGCTGTACGCCCACGGAGAGCGCCACCGCATCGTGCTCGAAGCGGTGATGGACCCGATAGGCGATCGCGCGGTCGTTGTACAGGGACGCGTAGACCTTCTTGATCGCGTCGAGAATGGCATCGATGCCGCGGACGTTGAGGAACGTCTCCTGCTGTCCAGCGAACGAAGCGTCCGGCAGGTCTTCCGCCGTTGCGCTGGATCGTACGGCGAATGACACGTTGTCACGGGAGGCGTTGGCCGACTCGCCGGCGAGTCGGGCGTAGGCAGTGCGGATGTCGGCTTCGAGATTGGCCGGCAGGGGCTGCCGGGTGATCGCGGAGCGGATCCTGTGACCCACCGCTGCCAGCTGTTCGACGTTCTCGGTATCCAGTGCGGCGAGCTCAGCGTTGATCATCTCGGCCAGACCCCCCTCGGCGATGAAGCGGCGGTAGGCATCCGCGGTAGTGGCAAATCCGTTCGGTACCCGGACGCCCGCAGCGGCCAGTCCGCGGATCATCTCACCCAAGGACGAATTCTTGCCGCCGACCTGATCGAGATCGGCCAGACCGAGGTCGGAGAACCACGCAATAGTCGATGTGGTCGAGGCTGCGGGCATAGCTCATTCCTTCTCTGTCGATCTCTCTCAGGACTTGTGATTGAGGGTCTGCAAGATCACGGTGGACATCTCCTCCACCGATTTGGTTGAGGAGTTGATCACGGGAAGGCGATGGTTGCGATACATCGCCTCGGCCTGGCGCAGCTCGTAGCTGCACTGTTCGAGTGAGGCATAGCGCGAGTTCGGCCTTCGCTCGTGCCGAACCTGGCTGAGGCGGGCCGGCGTAGTGGTCATGCCGAAGCATCGCTCTCGCAGCTGCTGCACCGGGCGTGGCAGCTCCGCAGTCTCGAAGTCCTCCTCGACCAGCGGATAGTTGGCGACGAAAATGCCGTGTTGCAGGGCGAGGTACATCGTTGTTGGTGTCTTGCCGCAGCGCGATGGGGCAACCAAGATCACATCCGCCTTGTGTAGCGCCCGCATGCTCTGCCCGTCGTCATGTTCGATCGCATACTCGACTGCGGCCATCCGAGCGTTGTACCGCTGGACATCTCCCATGCCGTGCAACCGGGCCGCTATCCGGACCCCTTTGGCTCCCAAGATCGACTCGACGCGTGCCATGTGCAGGTCGAAGAAGTCGATCAGCGGGCACGTCGTACGGAGTAGCTCCAGGCGAACCTCTTCGACGGCGGTCGTGGAGAACGCCAGCGGCATCACCGGACCTGTTGCCGCGGCGTCCAAGATCGCGACCACCCGGCGGGCTTCTTCGACGCTGGAGATGAACGGGATGAGGCGACGTTCGAAACGGAGATTAGGAAACTGAATGAGTAGCGCATTGCCCATCGTCTCGGCCGTGATTCCGGTGCTATCGGAGAGGAAGAAGACTGGAACCGGCGGCGGCTCTGCCGTCGTATCAGCCTGCTCCCGGTCTTCGCTCACCGGCCATCACCTCCGACGGTCTGCACATCCCTTCATTGAGCCTGCCCTCATTGAGTTGCACTGCGCCGACCAGTGCCTCAGGCTATACCAGCCGTTCGACTGGTATTATCCGCAACCGGTTGGATCGAGCGGTGAAACTGATCACATCGCTGGCCACCGACCCAGCCCTCTTCGCCCCTTCACCCTACACAGTCGCCGGTCTGAAACCTACGTGCACGTGGGTTTCCTACGGTCTGCACAGGTAGCAACCTATGCAGACCGCAGGAAAACTGTGCGGAGCTAGTGGTGGCGGGCAGCGCCGAGATCTGGCGAACAGCCATCATGTACGCCGAACCGGCTCGTCAAGGCTGCCTGGGAGCCGTCGGTTATGCCTTGGCGCACCAGTCGAGCAGCTCGTCAGCCGGCCAGCTGTTGATCACCCGACTCGGATCCAGTCCCAGATCCTCAGCCCGCTGGCAGCCATAGATCTGGAATTCGAGCTGTCCGGGCGCATGCGCGTCGGTATCGATGGAGAACAGGCATCCCATGTCCATCGCCAGCTTCAACAGTCTGGTAGGGGGATCGCGTCGCTCTGGTCGTGAGTTGATCTCCACAGCAACATCGAAGGTACGGCAGGCCTCGAAGACGACCTCGGCGTCGAAAACCGACTCCGGCCGGGTGCCCCGTTCACCCTCGATCAAACGGCCAGTGCAATGGCCGAGGATGTTGGTTCGCGGATTGGCTATGCCACCGACCATTCGGTGCGTCATGGTCTCCGAATCGGAGCGCAGCTTGGAGTGCACGCTTGAGACGACCACGTCCAGCTCCGCCAGCAGCCCATCGTCTTGATCAAGACCACCGTCTTCGAGAATGTCGACTTCGATGCCCCGCAGAGCAGCGAAACGGCGCCATGACCTGATTCAGATCAGCGACGACGCCCATCTGGGATCGCAGCCGTTCGGCGCTCAACCCACGCGCCACCTGCAGCCGCGGCGAGTGATCAGTAATAGCGCAGTAGTCGTGACCGAGTGCCCGAGCAGTGATCATCATTTCCTCGAGCGGGCTACCGCCGTCGGACCACGACGAGTGACAGTGGAGATCACCCTTGATCGCCGCACGCAGAGTGAGCCCGCCCTCGACAAGCGGCTGCTTCTCCTCGCGTAACTTCTGCAGGTACTCCGGCACCTGGCCGTCCATAGCCTGAGTGATCACGGTCGCTGTCTTGGGCCCGACACCTGACACCTTGGCCCAGGTGCGCTGCTCCTGATGATCACGACGCTCTTCTTCGCTGAGCCTGGAAATGACGTCTGCCGCACCCCGGTAGGCGCGTACCCGATAGGTGTCGGCGCGCGAGCGTTCCAGCAGGAATCCAATCTCCCGCAAAGCCTCCACCGGGTTCACTCGGCCCGGCTCCTTCGTGGTCTCGGCTTCAGGGTGATCGTCGGCATCGGCGGCGCCTCCATGACCTTCTCCGCCCGGCTGACGATAGCCGGAAATCGCGGGTCGCGGGTTTCCCAGGCCGTCCGGAAATCCACGATGTCTTCGTGACTGCGGCCGATGAAGTTCCACCACATCACGATTTCCTCGTCGAAGGGCTGACCGCCGAGCATGATCACCCGGCCTCCCGCTGAGCTTCGCAGGCGAATGTCTCGCCGGCCGTGGCCGAGGTAGACCAGCTGGTCGACCTCGGCCGTCGTCGATGCTGCGACGACTGAACCAGCGACCACGAAGACGCCGTACTCGAAACTCTCCTCGACCGAAAGCATCACATCGGCGCCAGCAGCAAGGCTCAGGTCAGCGCCACACATCGGCGAGTAGCCCAGCGCCGGCGACACCGTCCCGTCAACTTCTCCGATCAGCACCTTCCCGCTCACGTCCAGGTCGATTCAGGTCGGGCAGGTCCGCGTAACTCTCGAACGCCGGTTCGCGATCGCGCATGGCATCGGGCAGCGCGACCCACAGCTGTACCCCATGGAGCATCGGCGGTTTGTTCGGTTGGGAGATCTCGCTGTGCACGATGCCGTGACCCGCGGTCATGATGTTGAGTTCACCCGGCCGTACCATCGCCTGCGAGCCGAGACTGTCGCGATGCTCAACTTCGCCCTCGAACAACCAGCTGACCGTCTGCAGCCCGGTATGGGGATGTGCCCAGACCTGCATACCAGCCGCGCCGCTCACGTCCTCGGGCCCGTAATGATCAAGGAAGCACCACGCCCCGATCATGCGAACTGACTTTGTCGGGGAGCGCGCGCGCCACTTCGGTGGTCTTGCCGAGATACACCCGGCGAGCTGTCAGCAGCAGCTCCTCAGGTCCGCCGCCCACGCGTCCCGCACACAGTACTCCTGCGGTCGCAGATCAAGATCACTCACGTGCCGGCCGACCTCCGAATCGTCACCGAATTGTCAGACTCCTAGCAGGCTATAGCCCGCTGAGACGCTGACAAATATCGAATTGCACTCTGACATGGAGACCGCCAGATTCGCCTCCTTCGTCGCTCGCGCACACGGCAGCTAGACGTCAACGTGGCTCAACTGCGAGCTCCTGCAGTCGGCGAAGCGGCTCGCCTGTCATACTGCGGGCGGCACTAAAGTCAGCCTATGGCCGCGAGCACTCGAGGGATCAATAGGTCCTTGCTCCCGTCGGCCAAGACTCGAGCCACGATCGCGAAACGGCTCGCTGGGGTCACCGACAAGATGACGACCGCGACGATCGCAGAGATGGAAGAGCGGCACCTCTGGTTCCGCCGGCTCGACGCTGAGCACCGATCGTGGATCACGCTGGTGGCCCAGGCCGGCATCGATGGCTTCGTGAAGTGGTTTGCCGCTCCGGGTCCGGAGATGCCGAGTACCTCTGAGGTCTTTGGATCGGCGCCGCGCGAGCTGGCCCGCAAGATCTCTCTCTATCAAACCGTTGAGCTGGTACGGACCACCATCGAGGTGGTCGAGAAACAGATTGATGAATTGATGCCGAAGGGCGACCGGCCCATCCTGCATGCCGCGATCGATCAGTACAGCCGGGAGGTCGCCTTCTCGGCAGCCGAGATCTACGCCCGTGCGGCTGAGCTGCGGGGGGCCTGGGACGAGCGGCTGGAGGCCTTGGTCGTGGACGCCGTGCTCCGTGGAGAGACTGACGAGACGGTGTTGTCACGCGCATCGACCCTCGGCTGGCATTCGACCATCGGGGTGGTCGTTGTCGTCGGACCTGCTCCCCAGATGGAGCCCGGCCAGGCGCTGGAGGCGATTCGGCATACGGCAGCCATCGCAGGGACGGACATGCTCGGCGCCGTGCAGGGCGACCGGATGATCGTGGTGCTTGGCGGCTCCGCCGTTAATGCGCCTGATCAGGCAGTGGACATCGTCGGCAGGTTTGTCACGCTGTTTGGTCCTGGTGCCGTGATTGTGGGTCCGCCGGTCGAGCATTTGATGGACGCGGCCACAAGTACGCGGGAGGCGGTATCGGCTTACCGCGCCGCCGCTGGTTGGCCCGAGGCGCCGCGACCAGTGACATCGTTGGATCTGCTGCCAGAGCGCGCACTCTCTGGTGACGGTCATGCGAGGCGGGCACTGGCCCATGACATCTACGAGCCTTTACAAGCTGCCGGAGGCGGCCTGCTCGAGACGCTCGTCACGTTCTTGGATCAAGGCCTGTCGGTGGAGGCCGCTGCGCGCGCATTGTTCGTTCACGCCAATACCGTCCGCTACCGGTTGCGACGAATCCATGAGGTCACCGGCTACAGCCCGACCGATCCGCGCGACGCGTACGCGCTCCGACTAGCGATCACCCTCGGCCGCCTCTTCGCCCGCTCCCGCCCTGAGGAGCCAGCCCCCGCTGGGCGCTGAAGTCCGCGCAACCTGGTCGCCGTTGATTTGCCGCCGAAGCGGAGCGGAGGCAAGTCAGACCGGATCGCGCCCCGCCTGCTGAGGACGAGCGAGCAGACACGCTCTTCCGTCTGCGATCGAGGACGAAGTAGGCGGGCTCCAAGCGCGATCCGCCGCCGGAGCGGAGCGGAGGCAATCAATACAGCGCGATTGCGCGAGCAGCGGGCCCGAACACTTGTCAGAAACCGACAATAGGACGTCCGAATATTCGTGGCGTCCCCGTACGCCTTTTTCGTCCGGGCCAGGAAATAGTACAGATGTGCTTGCGATTGTGGCGCCCGGTCAGGGTGCCCAGACACCAGGGTTTCTCGGGCCCTGGCTCGACGTACCCACCTTCGCTGACCGGCTCAATTGGCTCTCGGCTGTATCGGGCCTCGATCTCAGGCACTACGGCACAGCAGCCGACACCGAAACCATCCGAGACACGGCGATCGCCCAACCTCTCCTGGTTGCCGCTGGGCTGCTGGCCGCGCTCGAACTCTTCCCGCATCCCGGCCGATGGCTATCCATTCGTCGGCGTCGTTGCCGGGCATTCGGTAGGCGAGATCACCGCTGCAGCCGGGGTCGGCGTCTTGTCGGCGGAACAAGCAATGGTCTTCGTACGCGAGCGTGGCCGTGCTATGGCCGAAGCCAGCGCGGTGACCCCGACATCGATGACGGCCCTCATCGGCGGTGATCCTGACGACGTGTTGGCCGCTCTCGAGGCCCACGGCCTGACGGCAGCCAACAACAATGGCAGCGGCCAGATTGTCGCTGCTGGTACGACTCAGCAGCTGGCCGCGCTGGCGGCTGATCCGCCGAGGCGCACCAGACTCATTCCGCTCAGCGTTGCGGGAGCCTTCCATACCGTCCACATGCAGCCTGCTGTCGCGCGTCTCGCAGCGCTGGCGCAGGCCATCTCTACCCACGATCCACGAACTCGCTTGCTGTCGAACGCTGATGGGCAGGTCGTCCACGATGGTCGGGAGGTTCTCAAGCGGTTGGTGGGCCAACTGGCCGCGCCAGTTCGCTGGGATCTGTGCATGGCTGCCATGGGCGACTTGGGCGTCACCGGCCTCTTGGAAATGCCACCGGCAGGCACGCTGACCGGGATTGCGAAGCGAAACCTCAAGGGCGTGGAACTGTTCGCACTCAACACGCCTGACCAGTTGGAGGAGGCCACGGAATTCGTGCAGCAGCACGGCAGAACCGCCTCTGCTTCACCGATTGCAGGCAATCCCACCTGGCGACTTGTCGTCTCCCCCGGGAAGGGCCAATTCATTCGCACCGAAGACATCGAGATGGACACGATTCTGCCCAACCACAGCACGGTCGGGATGGTCAAGAACCTGCGAGATGAAATGCCAGTCAGCGCGCCGCATGGCGGCATCGTGGTCGAGTGGCTGGTCGAGAACGGCGACCCTGTGTCGCCTGGTCAGCCATTGCTGCGACTGCATCCGACCGTCGAATCCGCCGACGCGACCGAGGTCACCCGATGACGCTCAGATTGACGGCCGGGGAGAAGAACGCCGCCATCCTCGGGTTGGGCGGATACCGGCCACGGCGGGTGGTCGACAATGCCGAGATCTGCACGATGATCGATTCCTCGGACGAGTGGATCCGCACCCGGTCAGGGATCATCGAACGCCGCTGGGCCTCGCCCGACGAGACCATCCAGATGATGTCGATTGCTGCTGCGCGCAAAGCGCTGGACCGCGCGGGCATCGAGGCCGGCCAGATCGACACAGTGATCGTTTCCACGGTTACCCATTTCCACCAAACACCTGCCGTTGCCACCACGATTGCCAGCGAGCTAGGAGCCAAGAGCGCCGCGGCTTTCGATATCTCGGCGGCCTGCGCCGGATTTTGCTACGCGACGGCGATGGCTGATTCCTTTATTCGCAGCGGTGCTTCACGGTATGTGTTGATCATCGGCGTGGAGCGGCTCAGCGATATGACGAACCGGTCCGACCGGTCCACGGCCTTCCTCTTCGCCGACGGCGCAGGGGCCGCCGTGATCGGCCCGAGTGAGTATCCGGGGATCGGACCAGTGGTTTGGGGCTCTGATGGCGACCAGGCACCGCTGATCCAGCAGACCCAGCCATGGAACGCTGCCTTGGCCTGGGACCCGGTGGCATATCAGGCCACCCAGGGTGACGCGAACTGGCCGACCCTGAAGATGGAAGGCAATCCAGTCTTCAAGTGGGCCTCGTACACGATGGCCAAGACCGCCGCAGAGGCCCTGGACGCTGCCGGCGTACGAGCCGAGGATCTGGACGTGTTCGCCCCTCACCAGGCAAACATGCGCATCACAGACGCCATGTTCCGCGCTCTCAAACTGCCCAGCCGGGTCGTGGTCGCGCGCGACATTGCCCGGCAGGGCAACACCTCGGCGGCCTCGATTCCGCTGGCCATCGAGGCGTTGCTGGAGTCCGGCGAGGCTCACCAAGGCCAGACCTGTCTGATCATCGGCTTCGGCGCCGGACTGGTGTACGCCGGTCAGGTGATCATCCTGCCCTGAAATCTGGATCAAAGAATCCATCCCAACCACCATCAAAGGAGCACTGTTCATGCCCACCACCGAGGAAGTCCGCGCCGATCTTGCCGAGATCGTCAATGAGGTCGCCGGTGTCCCAGTCAACGATGTCCAGCTGGACAAGTCGTTCACCGATGATCTTGATGTGGACTCACTGTCGATGGTCGAGATCATCTATGCCGCCGAAGAGAAGTTCGGTGTCAGCATTCCCGATGAAGAGGCCAAGAACCTCAAGACCGTGGGCGATGCCGTCGCCTACATCGAGCGTGCTGCCGCCTGATCAACAAACCGTGATCGCCTAAGGCCATCCAATACCAGGGCGGCCCCGAAATCAGCCAAACAACTCGACACGCCAACGCAGGAGTCACCCAATGTCACGCATCCGCGTCGTCGTCACCGGGCTAGGAGCCACCACCCCGCTGGGGGGCGACGTTTCCAGCACGTGGGAGAACCTTTTGGCCGGAAAGTCCGGGGTAGCGAGGATCGAGGCGGACTGGGCCGATGATCTGCCGGTAAAGATCGCGGCGCAGGCGGCCGTGGATCCTGCCGAGATCTTAGAACGGGTCGAAGCGCGCCGGCTCGACCGGTGCGCGCAACTCGCCGTCGTCGCCGCGTTGGAGGCTTGGCACGACGCTGGATACGGGCTGCGGGAGGACAATCCTGTCGACCGAGAGCGGCTCGGCGTCGCCGTCGCGACCGGCATCGGCGGAATGATCACGCTGCTGTCCAACTGGGATATCCAAAAGGAGAAAGGCGCTCGCCGGGTTAGCCCGCTGGCTATCCCGATGCTGATGGCCAATGCTTCGGCAGCCAATGTCAGCCTGCGGCTCGGAGCCCGGGCTGGGGCGCATACGCCGGTGTCGGCCTGCGCGTCGAGCAACGAGTCGATCTCGCTCGGCCTGGACATGCTGCGGCTGGGGCGCGCCGACGTTGCCGTTGTGGGTGGGACGGAAGGTGTCATCCACCCCTTGCCGATCGCCAGCTTCGCTCAAATGCAAGCGATGAGCCGCCGCAACGACGAGCCGGAGCGGGCGTCTCGGCCATGGGACGTCGATCGAGACGGCTTCGTGCTTGGAGAGGGCGCTGCCATGTTCGTCATCGAAACCCTGGAGCACGCGCAGGCCCGTGGCGCCCGTATCTATGGTGAGCTGGCCGGAGCCGGCATCACCGCTGATGCCCACGACATGGTCCAACCCGATCCGAGCGGTGCGAGTCAGGCCTTGGCCATGACAAAGGCGCTGCGCGAGGCTGATCTTGCTCCCGGCGACATCGTGCACGTCAACGCGCACGCCACGTCCACGCCGCAGGGAGATGTCACCGAGGCGAGCTCGATCAGGCAGTCTCTCGGTGACCACACCGAGGCGATTGTCACCGCAACCAAATCCATGACTGGTCATCTGCTCGGTGGCGCCGGCGCACTGGAGTCGCTCGCCACCCTGCTCGCGCTGCGTTACCGCAAGGTGCCACCCACGATCAACCTGGACAACCCAGAACCTGATCTTGGTATAGACATCGCCACCAAAGTACGCGACCTGCCCGCTGGTGATCTGGCCGCGATCAACAACTCATTCGGCTTCGGCGGCCACAACGTCGCCGTTGCCTTCACCAATGCCTACGCCACAGGAGGCTTGAGATGACGACCACCGCCGAGCGGGGCATGGCCCCGGCACGGCTCCCGCTTCGCAGGGAACCAGAGCACGAGCTGAGTCGGCAGCACCCGCAGCGCCAAAAAAGATCAAGCTTCCTCGTGATCAGGACCCGCGCAATCCCAACGCCCGGCTGGAGGCATTGCTCGACGCCGGTTCCGTAGAGTTGATCACTGCGGACGACGACTCAGGGATGTTGGCGGCGACCGGCATGATCAACGGTTGCCGGGTTGTCGCCTTCTGCTCCGACCCTACGGTGATGGGCGGCGCCATGGGCATGGATGGCTGCGACGTGGTTGTGCGGGCCTACGAGCGAGCGATGCATGATCGGGTACCGATCCTCGGCATTTGGCACTCGGGCGGCGCTCGGCTGGCCGAGGGCGTGCTATCGCTGCATGGCGTGGGTCGGATCTTCCACGCGATGACCCAGGCTTCGGGCAAGATCCCACAGATCTCCATCGTGCTGGGCTTTGCGGCCGGTGGCGCGGCGTACGGGCCCGCCTTGACTGATCTGGTGATCTTGGCGCCAGAAGGTCGAATCTTCGTCACGGGTCCCGACGTCGTGCGTTCGGTCACCGGTGAAGATGTCGACATGCTGCGGCTCGGGGGTCCGGACACCCATGGCCGCCGCTCAGGGGTCGTCCACGTCGTGGCCGACGACGAGAGGCATGCGATCGAGCAGGGCCGGGCGCTCGCTACCTTGCTTGCCAACCAGGGACAGACGGCACGGGTCGTGGATGATGTCGATCTTGCTGCTCTGTTGCCCGAGTCGCCGCGCCGCGCGTACGACGTTCATCCGCTGATCAATGGTCTCCTCGATGAGGGCTCGACAGTCGAGTTGCACGCCCGCTGGGCGCCCAACGTCACCATCGCGCTAGGCCGCCTCGGTGGGCGCACCGTCGGAGTGATCGCCAACAATCCCCTGCGCCTGGGTGGCTGCCTGGACGCGCTCAGTGCTGAGAAGGCAGCCCGATTCGTGCGGATGTGCGACACGTTCGGGGTGCCGCTCGTGGTCCTCGTCGATGTGCCCGGCTACCTGCCGGGCGTCGGCCAGGAGTGGGACGGCGTCGTACGTCGTGGCGCAAAACTGCTACACGCCTTCGGCGAAGCGGTGGTGCCGCGGGTCACTCTGGTTACTCGCAAGGCGTATGGCGGCGCGTACATCGCCATGAATGCGCGCTCCCTCGGCGCGACCCGGGTCTTTGCCTGGCCGGGTGCCGAGGTCGCCGTGATGGGTCCGATTGCCGCAGTGCGGATCCTGCACCGGCGCAAGCTGGCGGAAGTCGCCGATGACCTACGCCCCCAGGTGGAGGCCGAGCTTGCTGCGGAACATGAGCGCATCGCAGGTGGGGTGGAGAAGGCAGTGGAGATCGGCGTGGTGGACGAGATCGTCGCGCCCGACGTAACCCGCTCGGCGCTGGCGGCTGCCATTCGCAATGCCGACACCGGTGAGCGTGGCGCCCACACCAACATTCCCCTCTGATTAGGTCGCTCGTTGCGACGAGGAGTCGCTTGTCGGTAAGCGATAGAAGTTAGATTGCCTGATGCAGATCGACGCTGATTCACGTGAGGACTACTTCTCCTCCGCCGGCTCCCGAGAGGCCGAATTGCGTCGGATGGACGCAATCATCCAGGAGCACGCACCGGCGCTGTCACCAGGGTTGACCGGCGAGCTGGGTGCTCGGATGCTGGGCTACGGCGAGCAGCCGTACCAGAGCAAGTCGATGAAAGAGCCCGGTGTCGTGCCGGTGGTGGCACTGGCCGCCCAGAAGCGGTATGTGAGTTTGTATGTCTGCGCGGTGGTCGACGGAGAGTATCTCGCCGAACGGTACGCGAGCGAACTCGGGACGGTCAGCTGCGGCAAGAGCTGTATTCGTTTCACCAAGGTCGACCAGTTGAACCTGGAGACGATGAAGAAGATCTTGGTCGAGGTGAACGATCGATATGTCGCCGGTGAGAAGCTCTACGGCGGGTAATCACTCAGGTGTGGATTCCTAGACGACTTCATGCAGCCAGCGAACGGGTGCGCCGTCGCCCGCATAGCGGAAGGGTTCCAGCTCGTCGTCCCAGGCACTGCCGAGTAACACGTACAAGGCCTCGGTGAGATCTTTACCGCTGAGTGCGGACACGGCAATCGCATGTTTGATCCGGTCTTCGGGGATCATGATGTCGCCGTGGATCCCCACGGTCGCATGGAAGATGCCCAGCGTCGGGGTGTAGGAGTAGCGCTCACCTTCGGTACTCGAGGTGCCCTCCTCGGTTACCTCGAAACGAACCCGCTGCCAGCCTTTCAGAGCGCTCGCGAGTCGCGCCCCCGTGCCGGTCGGACCGGTCCAGGAATACTCGGTTCGATAGCAGGCGCGCTCGATTGGCTGAGGGATCCAGTCGACGCGTATAGGCATACCAAAGACGCCGCCCACAGCCCACTCGATGTGCGGGCACAGTGCTGACGGCGCAGAGTGGACGTACAAGACTCCACGGGTCGTGCTCATGCCAGATCCTCCAGTGCGAGACCAAAAGACAACCTGAGGGCTGCCTTCCCCTGCATCCTCAAGTCAGGTCTCACCGGGTGGATCCGTTGTGCTCCTATCTTGCACCATGGGCCACATCCGCACCAGCTTTTCGCCCGCCGGCTCGCGCATCGCGCCGGAAGTGCGATTTGCCCGACGCTTGCAACGAAGGGCACATTGACCTTCATGAGGATTGCGCCGTACGGATCCTGGGCGTCTGTTATCTCTGTTGATCAGCTGATCGGCTCCTCCATCGGGCTTTCCGCCGTGCAGATCGACGGAGAACACCTGTATTGGCTGGAGTCTCGAGCCGACGAACGTGGCAGGACCAGCCTGTGGCGACGGCCGCTGTCTGGCGGTGAGCCGGTCGAGGTCACTCCCCCGCCTGGCTACGTCCGCGATCGGGTTCACGAGTACGGCGGCGGTGAGTACCACGTCTCGGGTGGCACCGTCGTCTACTCCGAATTCAGCGACGGTCGCTTGTACGCGATCCGCGGCGAGGGCCCACCAACCCCGATCACTCCGGAGAGCGATTTCCGATTCGGTGACATTCGCGTCCACCCCGATCGGCACTTGGTGCTTGCCGTGCGTGAGGACCATTCGGGCGCCGGCGAACCAACCAACACCATCGTTGCTCTTGATCTTGACCGGCTGAATCCGGATGGTGGCGTAGTGCTCTGCGGTGGTGCCGATTTCTACTCCACTCCCGAGCTTTCTGCTCACGGGCGCCTGGCGTGGACCCAGTGGAACCACCCCAACATGCCTTGGGACTCGACAACGATCATGACTGGGACGCTAAGCGGAACCATGATCATCGACAGCCGGACGATCGCCGGCGGCCTTGACGAATCCGCCGTACAGCCCCGCTGGCTCAATGACAAGTTGATCTTCGCTTCTGATCGCACCAACTGGTGGAATCTCTACCTCTGGAACGGAAACGGCGTAGTCCCACTGTGCCCGACCGATGCAGAGTTCTGCCCGGCACAGTGGACCCTGGGTCAGCGAGCATATGCGATCATCGACGATGATCATCTGCTGTGCACCCTGAACCGCTGCGGCAAGCAGAGCATTGAGGTACTGACGATCTCTGACGGCACACTTCGTCCGATAGCTGATCCCGGTACGGCGGCAACTTCAGTGGACGTCGGCGCCGGGCACGCCGCTGCGTTGCTCAACTATTCTGATCGACCCGCTGCGTTAGCGCTCTACGACCTTGATCAACAAAGCTGGACCAGCGTACGATCCTCAACCGAGACGATCATGGATACGGCTACCGTGTCGCTCGCCCGACTGGTCAGTTGGACCACCGAGCACGGGACCGTCTACGGCTGGTTCTACCCGCCCGTCAATGGTGAATACCGAGCGCCCACGGGCACTCTGCCACCGATGATCACGCTTTCGCATGGCGGCCCGACCGCATTCTCGGCCGGCAATTTCAAGATCGCCTATCAATTCTGGACATCGCGCGGGTTTGCGATCCTCGATGTCAACTACAGCGGCAGCATCGGTTTTGGTAGGGAATATCGTGATCGCCTGAAGGGCCGTTGGGGCATCGTCGACGTGCAGGATTGCATCGCGGGTGCTGTATCGATGGGTGCCCAAGAGTTGGCCGATCCCGCTCGACTGGCCATCCGAGGCGGCAGCGCCGGTGGCTTTACAACTCTGGCAGCGCTCACCAGCTCAGATGTGTTCGGCGCCGGCATCAGCCTGTTCGGCATCGCCGACCTGGAAGCGCTGGCGAAGGACTCGCACAAGTTCGAGGCGCGCTACATGGATAGCTTGGTGGGACCGTATCCCGAAGAGCGGGCTCGCTACCTCGAGCGCTCACCGATCAACCACCTGGATCGGCTGTCCGCGCCAATCTTGCTGCTTCAGGGAACAGAAGACACTGTCGTCCCGCCACAACAAGCCGAGATGCTGGCCGACGCCGCGCGCCGCAAGGGCCTACCCATTGCCTTGATCATGTTCGAGGGCGAGGGGCACGGCTTCCGCCGAGGCGAGACGATCAAGGCCTCCATCGAGGCGCAGATCTATTTTCTCAGCCGGATCTTCGGCTTCGAGCCGGCGGATCGCGTCTCGTCGATTCCCATTGACAACATGGCCACGTAATCAGTTCAGTTGCTTGCCGGGATTCCCATCAGGCCGCCACGGGCGCAGTCGCGGCCACCAGGCCCGCACCGCCTGACGGTAGCGCTGGTATTCCTCGCCGTAGCTCTCCAGCAATACCGGTTCCTCATACCAGTGGACGAACGCGGCCATGACCGCCCAGACAATGGCGGCGTACACCAGCAGCGGTAGCGAGCCGAAGATCATCGCCTGACCTAGCACCGCCCCGACCACTGCGACGTACATCGGGTTCCGCACAAAGCGATACTCACCGCCGACGACGAGCCGTTCGGTCGGAGCGACCGGCGCCGGGGTACCCCGGCCTTCCGTCACGAAACGGGCAAAGGCGCGGATCAACACCACGATTGCAACGATCAGAAGGACAGCGCCGACAGTCATCACGGCGACCGCTGGTGCTGAACTTGGCCACCGCACGTCCCAGCCGCTGATCAACCAGGGCACCAGCCCAGCCACGATGCCAGGCGCGAGGAAGAAGAAGACCGTGCTACCGGCTGCCGCCGCCGACCCCCGCATCCTTCAGACCGGCACTCTGCGCTACTGCTGCGACCAATAGTTGTCTGCCGTTGGCCGTGGCCCGAAGATCGCCTGACCGACTCGTACGGTGGTCGCCCCGTACTCGATTGCCAGTTCAAGATCACCGGACATACCCATGGACAACTCGTCGTAGCTTCCGGCGACATCCTCGTTGCCCTGGAGCCGACGCTGCAGTTCACGCATCCGTTCGAAGCAGTCCCGGATAGCCCACTGATCATCCGAAAGTACGGCCAAGGTCATCAGTCCGCGGACTCGCAGGGTGTCATATGCCTTGAGTGCGATGGCGAACGGCTCCACCTCATCAGGCGGCAACCCGAACTTCTGGGGTTCACCCGATGAGTTGATTTGCAAGAAGACATCGAGGCCGCGACCTTGATCAATCAGCGCCTTGTCAAGTGCCGCCGCTATTCGGATGCTGCTCAGCGCGTGAAATTCTGACGCAAAGGCGGCTACCTGTCTCGCCTTGTTGGTCTGCAGATGACCAACGATCGCCCATCTGAGGTCGGCCCGATCGGCAAAGTGCCTTGCTTTCTCTGCCGCCTCCTGAACCCTGTTCTCACCGAAGATGCGGATTCCGGCCTCGTAGGCCTCCGCGATCAGCTCCATACTTTGGTTCTTGCTTACCGGCAGCAGCCGCACTTCGCTGGGATCTCGACCCACTCGAGTGCACGCCGCCTTGATCCGTGCCTCCACCGCGGCCAGGTTTTCCGCCACGTTCACCATGCCTGCACCTTAGTCTCCGGGAGGGGTCGCGTGGGACGTTGTACTCACCTCGATTGAAGAGTCGATGCGCTACGGCCAGCGAGCGCCGAGGGAGATCATTCCGAGCGCCGCGAGAATCGCGAATCCCAGCCCGAAACCGGCGTATCGCGAAGTAACCTCCCGGTCCACCTTTTCCTTGCCGACGGAGCTTCCGATGTCCCTGTAGACCTCTTTGAGCTCGCCTGCGGACGACGCCGTGTACGCCTCGCCGCCACTGATCTTGGAGACCCGCGCCAGCTCGGCGCGATCCACTGGCACCGGCTCCCGCCGGCCACCGATATCGATATAGCCGTCGGTGGTTCCGTACGCGATGGTGTAGATCGGGACCGATTGAGCCCGTGCCGCCATCGCAGCCTGATCTGAAGGCCGGCCGACCTGTGTCTTGCCATCACTGAGCAAGACGATCCGTGCGGGTGCAATGGCTTTCGGGTTGTCGGGGTCAGGCGGCACCTGAGCCAGCGCGGCCAGCGAGGTGTATATCCCCTCGCCAATCGCCGTCGAGGCCTGCGGACGTAGCGAGCGGATTGCGGCTGTCACCGCACCTCGATCGAGAGTGGGCGGCACCAGAGTCGTCGCGGTGCCGGCGAATGTCACCAGTGCGACATTGAACTTCGGCGGCAACGACGTCACGAACTGCTCGGCTGCAGCCTTCGCCGCATCCAGCCTGTTGGGATCGACATCCTTGGCCTCCATCGACAGGGACACGTCGATCGTCACCACGATGGTGGCCCGCTCGCGGGGCACCGAGACTTGATCTTTCGGCTTGGCAAAGGCAAGGGTCAGCGTCAGCAAGCTGAGGATCGACAGTCCGACCGCGAGATGCCGCAGCCAGGTGCGATCCCGCGGGATGACCAGGTCGAACATCGTCTTGCCCAGCTGCGTGCTGCGGTTCCGCTTACGCCGCACCATCAAGAGGTAAATAACGACGAGCAGCGGGATGAGCAGCAGCAGCCAGAGCCTCGTCGGAGCGAGAAAGGAGAGCAGCGGAATCATGGACGCCGCCTCTTCTGAGAAAAGTGGTCACGAACGACACAGATCCGACCACATCTGTTGTCGTTTCTGACCACTTTCGTAGAGAGGAGACTGCAAACATCCATCACGGCCACTTCGCCCCCAGGGAGATGGCGCCTAGGGCGGCGAGGACGGCGAGGGCCAGTCCGTAACCAGCAAAGCGAGCGGTCACTTCGCGATCGGCCTTCTCGTATCCGACATCGGACCCGATGTTCTCGTACACCTTCTTCAGCTGCTCGGCGGTAGCCGCGGCGAAGTAATCGCCGTTGGTGGCGGCGGCGATCTGCTTCATCTCCTGATGGTCGACCGGTACCGGCTCACGCTTCCCGTCCAGATCGACATACCCGTTCTCGGTGCCGTACGCGATTGTGTAGATCGGCACCTTGGCCGTTCTCGCCTCGGCGGCCGCCTGCTGCGGGGACCGACCCGTGGTATTCGAGCCGTCGCTGAGCAGCACGATGGCGCCCGGGGCAATTGAATTCGGATTTTTCGGATCCTTCGGCGCCTGCTGCAAGGCCCGAAGCGCGGTAGCAATCCCCTCACCGATGGCCGTCGAGTCCTGCAGCTGAATGCTGTTGATTGCGTTTTCTACGGTGTTGTGCGCCGTCGTTGGCGGGACCAAGACCGCTGAAGCGCCCGCCATCGAGACAACCGAGACGTTGTATTTCTCAGGCAGCTTGTTGACGAAGTCAATCGCCGCCTGCTTGGCTGCATCGAGCCGGGTCGGCTTCACATCAGTCGCCTGCATCGACTGAGATGCATCGATCACCAGCACGACCGTGGCCCGCTCCCGTGGCACATCGACCTGAGTTTTGGGACGAGCGAATGCCGCTGTGAGGGTGATCAAGCTCAGCAGGGAGAGTGCGACAGCGAGGTGCCGCCGCCATTGCGACTGCTTGGGTACCACCACATCGAGCATCGAGGTATTGGTGAACCGCATGCCGCGTCGGTTCTTCCGCAGACTCGCGAAGATGTAAGCGAGGATCAGCGCCGGAATGATGAGCAAGATCAGCAGTCGATCTGGGGCCAGAAAGGCGAGCTGCGGAATCAGCTGCTGCACCAGCAGCGCGGAACTCATTTCGTCACTCCCTGTGGCGGGGCGTGCAACATACTCGCCACGCGACGGTACGCCAGCACGAACCGAGCGATGTCTTGCACCCAGTCACGATCGGTCCGCAGCTGGATGTGCCCGACACCTGCACGACGAAGCGAGATACGGATTCGTTCCCGCTGCGCTGCGCTGGCCGCGTCCATCCTGGAGCGCGCATTCGAGTCGCCAGTGTTGACGTAACGTTCGAAGTCGGTCTCGGGATCGCGGATCAACATATCCCCGACGTTGGGAAACTCGATCTCTCGTCGATCGACCACCTCGACCGCCAGCACCTGGTTGCGTACCCCGAGCCGCCGCATCGAGCGCTCCCAGTCAGGCGGCACATTGGGGTCCAGCTCATGATCACCGGGGGTCAGGAAGTCGGACACCACAACGCGAAGCCCGCGCCGCCGCTGCAACCGGGAGAGCTTCTCAACGCTTGCTGCGAGGGTCATGGGGCCGACGGCATGATCGGGGACAAAGGGCTCGGTCAGCATTTTGCGGAGCAGTCCATAGAGCGCGGAGCGGCCCGATCGGGCAGGCATCCGGCGGAGGCTTGCCGGCCGCAGAATGTAACCGCCAAATCGGTCGCCCATCTTCTGGCTCAGGAAGCCGATCGTTGCGATCGCGGCAATGCCCAGGTCCCTCTTCGTCACCCCTTCCGTTCCCCAGTTCATCGACGGTGTGACGTCGAGCAGGGCCCACACCTCGAGCTCGCGGTCGGAGATGGTGTCGCGAACGTACGGCACGGTAGTCCGGGCGGTGACCGCCCAGTCAATCCTGCGTACGTCGTCCTCGCCCGGGACGTAGATCCGAGCGTCGCTGATGTCCGAACCGGGTCCGGGCAGCAGGCCGAGGTGGTCGCCGTGCAGGAACCCCTCGAGGCGGCGCACGATGGTGAGCTCCAACCTCCGCAGCGCCGCCTCCGGCGCCAACTTGTTCAAAGGAATGGTGGCCCGGGTCGGAGCACCAACGACCGAGGTTACGGCCCCCATGTTCGCCTCCGGAGATGCGAACTGCATGGGAGGACCGGGTGGCGTTGGATTGACCGGCGGAACGGCAGACGGCGGAAAGCTCGCTGAGCCAACGGGCCGACCGCCTGGCGGCGGGTACGACACGTGAGCCTCTAGCTGAAGTCGGGCTGATTAGGCATGTTCGGCACAGGCTGCTGATATTGCGCCGGCGGCTGGTTGTAGTTGTTGGCCGAGGGCACCGTGCGGCCGGGTTGATTCTGGTGGTTCGTCCCAGACTGTTGGTTCCAGACCGGCGTCGGCGGCGGCACCATGGCCACGATGCGCTCAATCACTTGGGCCGGCGCGATGTTGTCTGCTACGGCGTCAAAGCCGAGCACGATACGGTGCGCCATCACATCTTTGGCCACCGACTGAACGTCGGTAGGAAGCACGTAGTCGCGACCGTGGATCAGGGCTAGGGCGCGGGCGGCAGCCACCAGGCCGAGCGTGGCACGCGGGCTGCAGCCGATCTGGATAACCGACGTGAGATCCGGCAGGCTGAACTCGGCGGGCGTACGGGTAGCCAAAACCAGCCGGACGATGTACTCCGCGACAAGGTTGTGGACGAAGACCTCCTCAGCCTGCCGCTGCAGCTGGAGGATCATCTGTGGGTTCAAGACTGGCTGTGAGCTCGGCGGATCGACGCTCATCCGGCGGAGGATTTCGAATTCTTCGTTGCCCGCCGGGTAGGGAACGTCGACCTTGAGCAAGAACCGGTCACGCTGCGCTTCGGGGAGCGGATAGACACCTTCGGACTCAATAGGGTTCTGAGTCGCGATCACGATGAAAGGCTGCGGAACCGGGTAGGTCGTGCCACCAATCGATACCTGCTGCTCGGCCATCGCCTCCAGCATCGCCGCCTGAACCTTCGCCGGCGCGCGGTTGATTTCGTCGGCGAGCAGGAAATTCACGAAGATGGGCCCGAGCTCGACGTCGAACTTCTCCTGGCTTGATCGATAGATGCGGGTGCCGACGATGTCTGAGGGGACCAGGTCGGGAGTGAACTGAATCCGGGCGAATTCACCGCCAACGACGGTGGCGAAGCTGCGTACCGCCAGCGTCTTCGCTACGCCCGGCACACCTTCGAGCAAACAATGGCCTTGGGCAAGCAAAGCAACCATTAGCTGCTCGACCATGTGTTCCTGTCCGACGATCACCCGCTGAACCTGGGCGATGGCGTCGCCGAGGAGCTTCGAGGCGGCTTGATTTCCGGGCTGGCCCGACGTCCGAGCGGCGGGGCGCTCCTCGACGGGTTGGCCAAACGACGGACTACTCACGCACTCTCCTGTTACTCGTCAACGACGTCGTGCGACAGACACGCTGAACCGTCCGCGCTCTTCGCCGGACACCGAGCCATTCTCGCAGACGCAGGACTCAAGGCTATGGGCGTGCGCAAACCCCACGCTGTGACCGACATAAGAGCCAGCTGTGAAATACATTCGAGTGCGCCCTGCATCTGCTTTCTTTTACCCGCAGAACACTCGCGTACGCCGGAGTCTTTCGTTTCATCCGATCAAGTCCTCTGTAACTGCCCGATTAGACTCTCCGTGCCCCGCACGCTGTGGTCAGCCTCGTCCGATGGAGGCTGCGAGATGGAGAGTGAATGTCGCCCGCTGAGCCACCGGCCCCGCCACCGGATCCGCCTTGGGCACCCGATTCCCCATCACCGGATCCAGGGTGGCCGGCCCCCGACGCCGCGGACCGAGTCTTTGAGGGCGCATCCGATGCACGTTCCGGCGTACGTGCCGGTCACGCCGCTGCTAGCTGCGGATCCGCCGAAGGTCGGTGAGTTCTGGCTCGACGCGCGGCTAGATGCAACGCCGGCAGGGATCGCGTTCACCGCACACGATGCAGCCAACACGCCGGCGTTGGTGATCTTGCTGTCCGAGGGGGCAGCGGCAGATGCGGCTGCCCGATCTCGCTTCGCAGGCGAGATCAATGCCTTGCACATCGACACCGTCCTGGCACGGGGTGGCCATGGGCAGGACGCGGGGCGCCTGGGCCGCAAGTTTCGCAAGGAAACCGACGATCCGGTTGCCCCGGACGACCGTCTCGTCGCGCCATGGGCAGCCTTGGTCTATGACGGCTCGCCAGCCGCAGCAGCACAGGCCGGCCAGATCCTCGACGCAGTACAGATCGCGACACTTCCCCCTCAGGGTGTGCCAGCAGGCCCCGATTATCAGCAGTACTGGATCGAACGCGTCCAGCCCGGGCTGGCGCGCCTCTGGCCGCTTCCGTGGCCCGGCCGGTTCGACCGTGCGGGCTGGCGAACGATCTTGGTCTCATGGCTCCTCATGCTGCTGCTTGCCGCGCTGGCCGTACTGATCGCAATCTTGATCTTCCGCAATCAGCCACCCCAGTCACCGCCGCCACCAACAGGCAGTTCCGCTCAATCCGGACCACCACAATCGGGTTCGCCACAATCTGGATCTCAGTCGGGGTCTCCGTCGCCAGGACCGTCGGGATCACCGACATCGGGATCGCCTGGACCATCGGGTACGCAGTCGGGTGGAGGTCAGCCCACGGAATCGGTGACTGGATCGCCTGCGAACAGCCAGAGCCCGCCCTCGAAGCTCTAATGTCAAGCACATCGACCAGATTCTCGATGTCCCCGACTAGCGCGGCTGTGACGTACGCTCCACCCGCACAGCCGGGTTTCTGGATTCGGTTCGCGCGCGGAATCGGCATCTCCCTGCCGCCCGTACTGGTTGCGCTGTACGTCGGCGCGACCACCTTTGATGGCGGCACTTTCCTTCCCTGGCAACCGATCATGGTCGATCTCGGCGTCTATCGGCAGGCTGGGTCGGTGCTGCTTGCCGGTGGCGATTTTTACGATCTTCCCGGGCCTCTGCAGTTTCTGTATCCACCCGTTCGCGGCTGTCTTGGCCGTGCCCTTGGCGCTGCTGCCGACGACGGTGGTGCAGGTCGGGTGGACCGCAGCAGGCGCCTTGGCGCTGGTGGCGGTACTGCACCGATTCGGGCTCAAGGGCTGGGTGCTCAGCTTGGCTAGCACCGCCGTCGTCTACGTCGTCGAGCCCGTCGTACAGACGCTCGCCTTCGGCCAGCTAGGGATTTTCCTGGTGGCACTGATTGTGTTGGACCTTGTCCCGGGACCGCGGGTGTTTTCTCGCAGGCTGTTGCCGGAGGGAGTACTGACCGCTGTTGCCACGGCGATCAAACTGACTCCCGCGATCTTCGTGGTGTACCTCCTCCTGGTGCGGAAGTTCCGGGCCTTCTGGACAGCGGTCATCACCGGAATTGTTGTCACGTTGATCACCTTTGCCATCGTGCCCGCGGCATCGTGGGAGTTTTGGACCAGGCTGGCGCACGGTGATACCGGGCTTGGGCACAGCATCATCTACTACACGAATCAGTCTGTGATGGCCGACATCGTGCGGATCTTCGGACTCGGACAAGCGGTGGCGATCGTGGGACTCGTGCTCTCGGCGGCGGTCGCCGTAGCCGGTGTCTGGGCGGCCATGCTGTGGCATCGGCTGGGCGATATCCGACTAGCCGTCAACCTGTGCGGTGTGGCGGGGCTGCTGGCCTCTCCGGTGTCGTGGTTGCACCACTTCGTCTGGGTGGTGCCGCTGGCGATGAGCCTGATCGAGCGACGACCAATCGGGCCGCGGCGACTCCCCACCTGGTACCTGGCTCTGGGCTGGTTCTTTGTCGGCTGGGTGACGGTGGCACCGTTCACCGACTTGCCCAACGGAGCAGACGTGGAACTGCAATGGACCTGGTCGCAGCACGTCCTCGCTTCGATTACGGCCGTAGCCGGTTTGTTCCTGCTTGCCAGTGCAATCGTCATCGCGCGGCCCCGGGTCTTGACGATCTTCGCTCGTGCCGACCACGATCAGTGGCCCAGCGTCAGTGATCACCGTTGTTCTCTGGGGCGCAGATTGATCACTCGACGAATGCTCTGTCTCGAAATTTCTCGACCAGTGGCGGCTTCCAGACATGGAGATCGAAGTCAGAGGTCGAAAATCCCGCATTGGTCGGAAATTTGTAAAGGGTACGTGTGCCGCAAGATCAGAATCGCCTTGTGGCTCATCGCGATTGGCAGTGGTGATCACTGCACCCGACCAGTCTCAGGCGCCCCGAGCGAGCTGATCGGTGATGAAACCGATGATCACTGCTGTCCACCAAAACATCTGCGAGAAACCAGCGAGGACCATGCCGCGTTCGACCATGGGCCGTGCAGGAGTCGGCATCTGACGTTCCAGAGTCCTTGACGTGGACAAGGCCAACACTCCAACAATCCCCACGCCGACCACGCAGCAAAGCTTGACCACCACTAGCCATGAACTGAGCTGCGGCTCAAGAAGCGCACCAGTAATGGTCAGCCCTGTGAGTCCAATCCAAATCATGGGTGTCATTCGATTGGCGACCAGCAAGACGTCGCCGATGGTCGTCCAGCCAAATAAGGAGAGCAGCCCGTACCAGTCGACGGCCAGCACCGAACCGAAGCCGATGACGAGGAAAATGAGGTGGCCGAATAGCGCCGCGACCTGAAGCCAGTGGGGAGGATTAATCAATGTGGAAATGAAAACCAACGCGACAATGGCCAAGATCACGACAGCGAGCAGCCGCGTCTCCGAAGGTGTCGCTAGCCAACGGCCCTTCACCGGGCGAGCCAACGAGTGCAGCACAAACAGCTCTCCCCCCTGAAAGACCTCTCCGCGCGATGCAACATGGGAGACTCTACTGCTCACGACTCGATCGGAGAGCACCGGGCCCAGCACGGAGATGTCTACCGTTACAGGGAATTTACAAGATCAACTTGGGTAACTGGCGGCTCGGAAGTTCACCCGGAGGCTGTACAGCGAGCTCGTCGCGGTCATGTAGAGGTGATTGCGTTGTCGACCGCCGAATGTGAGATTGGACGTGATCTCCGGCAGCCGCAGCTTGCCGATCAAGGTGCCGTCCGGATCGTAGCAGTGCAAGCCGTCATGAGCCGCTCCCCAAAGGCGACCGAGATGATCAAATCGGATGCCGTCATAGCCCTTCTCGTCGGCACAGAACAATTCGCCGCCGGTGAGCTCGCCATGATCAACATCGAAGACTCTGATGTGGTGCAGTTGGCTATCGACGATGAACAGCCGGCGTTCGTCAGGTGAGAAGGCCAGGCCGTTGGGCTGGGCGAAGTCTTCGACCACCGCTGTGATGTCTCCCCCGTCCGGATCGATGCGATAGACGTTGCGCGAATTGATCTCGGATGAGGCTTCGTGGCCCTCGTAGTCGGTATGGATGCCGTAGGTCGGATCGGTGAACCAGATAGATCCGTCCGAATGCTCAACGACATCGTTAGGGCTGTTGAGCCGGTGTTCCTGGTACGAGGCTGCCAGCACCGTGATCGAGCCGTCGTGCTCTGTTCTGGTAACCCGACGGCTGCCATGCTCACAGGCCACGAATCGGCCACGGCGATCAACGGTGCGGCCGTTGCTAAAGCCAGCAGGTGTCAAGAAAACGTCGGTACGCTCGCTCACTTCGTCGTATCGGAGCACCCGATCATTGGGGATATCGCTGAACAACACGAAGCGGCCAGCAGGGTGGTAGGCCGGTCCCTCCAGCCATCGCCCACCGGCAAAGAGGCGGGCAACCTTACGGTCGCCGCCAGTTCCAGCGAACCGCGGATCGAGTACCTCGAACTCGGCAGAGATGAGATCAGGCACGGATCCTCCTCGTTGTCGGTCGTCATGTCTGTAGGCTGCGGCGACTCTATCGACATCAGTCGAAGGCAGCGTGGCTATCATCAGCCTCGGCTGACGTAGCACCTGGGGCGGTAGCTCAGCCGGTTAGAGCAGGGGACTCATAATCCCTTGGCCGTGGGTTCGAGTCCCACCCGCCCTACCAAGGTCATGTGGCCCTACCAGGTCATGTTGATCCTTATCTATTCGGGTCGAGCTATCCGGATGGTCCTGAATGTCCTGCCTACCCCGATCAGCGACGACGGCACTGGGCTCGGCTGAGGCCCGGTTCGGCTCTCTCACGCCCAGCGTCCTGTGAGCACCACTGGGTACTCTGAAATTGCGAACTGACGCACAAATGCGCGCTGAATTGACGGAGGTCTGACGTGGAGGTCACTGGGATCATCACCGCTGTGGTCATCGGGCTGATCATCGGTGTCCTGGGCCGGATTGTGGCGCCGGGCAGGCAAAATATTCCGATATGGCTCACCCTCCTCGTGGGCGTCGTCGCGGCCCTGGTAGGCACGCTCATCGCCTCGGCCCTCGGGGTTGCGGCGACCCGCGGCATTGACTGGATCGAGTTGATCATTCAGGTTGCGCTCGCCGCCATCGGCGTCTCCATCGTCGCTGGGATGTACCACAGGCGCGGCAAGGCCGTCTGACTTCTGGCGGCGGATGCGCGATTCGGTCGCTCTCAGGCCGGGCCGGCCGAGCATCTGGACGGCCGCCTAGCATCTGGATGGTCCGCCTAGCATCTGGATGTGGACGGGGAACATCGGTTCGGGCGGCACGCGGTGATCGCGTTCGGATGCGCACTTCTGCTGAGTGGCTGCTCGAGTAGCGCCACTCCTGCCAGCTCGAGCAGTCCGACCGTTAGCCCCCAGCTCGACACCGCGGGAGGCTTGGTCGGTTGTCGCTCTGGGCGACTCGGTGCCACGTGGCACCAACTGCGGATGCACGCCGTACCCACAGTTGACCGCCTCGTACCTGACCGCGTCTGATCGCCGAGAGGTGAAGGCAACCAACGATGCAGTCGGCGGATTTACCAGCGCGGACGTAGTCAAGCAGCTCCGCTCAGATTCCGCTGTGGTCTCCGATGTGGCAAATGCCGATGTTGTCGAGATCGAGATCGGTGCCAACGACGTCGCGTACAGCGGGTCCTGTGGCACACCGTCGCGTGCTACCAGCCGATGATCTCCTCGACGGAGCGGAACCTCGACCAGATCGTCGCTCGCATACACCAGCTCACTGAGGGACGCCCGATCCAGCTGATCTTGCTGGATTACTGGAGTGTCTGGCTCGGCGGTCGGTACGCCGATGCCGAGGGACCGGTTTACGTCGACGCGGTGGCAAGCGTGACCGACCAGGTGAACACCGTCATCAAAAGAACGGCTGCCGACACCGACTCCGGTTACGTCGACCTTCGCGCGATATTCAAAGGCCCGGACTACGACTCTGACGAGACCCCCTACCTGGCCAGCGACGGCGATCACCCGAATGCTGCCGGACATCAAAAGATCGCCGCCGCCGTGATCGACGTGGTCAGCCAGAGCCTGCATTGAGACGGCCGGCTAGCGCGGCTTGCTTGAAAGAGGCGCTCAGCGCCAGTCAAGCTCGGGCGCAAGGTGGCGTAGCACGCTATCGAGGAGGTGGGCGTTGTAGTCCACGCCGAGCTGATTGGGGACGGTCAGTAGCAGCGTGTCGGCGGCCGCAATTGCTTCGTCATCGCGGAGTTCCCTGACGAGCTGCTCAGGCTCACCGGCATAGGTCTTGCCGAATCGAGCCAGCCCACCATCCAGGTAACCGACTTGGTCCTGGCTATCTGCCGCGTCCCCGAAGTACGCCCGATCAAGGTCGCTGACGACCGGGAAGATGCTTCGGCTGACCGAGACTCGCGGCTCCCGCTGATGACCGGCGGCTTTCCACGCGTCACGGAAGAGCTGAATCTGCTCGGCCTGCAGCTTGTGGAACGGCACGCCGGTGTCCTCAGTAAGCAGGGTGGAACTCATCAGGTTCATGCCCTGCTCCCCGACCCACTCAGCAGTCCGGCGGGTCCCGGCCCCCCACCAGATGCGGTCGCGAAGCCCCGGCGAGTGTGGCTCGATCCGGAGTAGGCCGGGTGGGTTGGGGAACATCGGCCGCGGGTTGGGCTCGGCGAATCCCTCGCCCTTGATCACCTCGAGAAAGACCGCGGCGTGCTCACGAGCCATGGCTGCATGATCGGATCCCTCGGCCGGCGCATGCCCGAAGTAGCGAAACCCGTCGACCACCTGCTCCGGCGATCCGCGGCTGATACCCAGCTGTAGCCGTCCACCGGAGATGAGGTCCGCCGCGCCGGCGTCCTCGGCCATGTAGAGCGGGTTCTCATAACGCATGTCGATCACGCCGGTGCCGATCTCGATACGGCTCGTCTTCGCGCCAATCGCAGCGAGGAGCGGGAAGGGAGAGGACAACTGGCGCGCGAAGTGGTGCACCCGGAAGTAAGCGCCGTCGGCCCCGAGCTCTTCAGCCGCGACCGCCAGATCGATGGACTGGAGTAGTGCGTCGGAGGCTGAGCGGGTCTGGGACTGCGGCGACGGCGTCCAGTGACCGAACGACAAGAACCCGATCTTCTTCATGCCTCAATGCAACAACAGCAAAGGACTTCGTGATTCGCTGGGTCGGCAGAAGCGCTACCGGGACCAGGTGAAGCCGTGATCACGCGAGATGACGTCCTCGCTGCACGCAGACGTATCAACGGCTACGTGCGCCGTACGCCGCTACTGCGGCCCGAGACGCGAACGACGCCGCTTTGGCTGAAGTGCGAGTTTCTGCAGCACACCGGCGTATTCAAGGCACGTGGGGCCTTCAACCGTCTCCTCGCGGCCCGGGAACGCGGTGAGCTCGACCCGTCGGCCGGCGTCGTGATTGCCTCGGGCGGCAATGCGGGACTCGCCAACGCGTACGCCGCAGCCACGCTTGGGGTCAGCGCCACAGTATTCGTGCCGGAGACGGCACCGTTGGTCAAGATCGACCGGATCCGCGAGTACGGCGCCGAAGTCCGCCAGGTGGGCGCCGAGTATGCGGAGGCATCTGAGGCGGCTATCGAGTACGCCAAGACCCGCGGGGCCCTCTTAAGCCACGCGTACGACCACCTCGAGGTCGCAGCAGGGGCCGGCACGCTCGCCGAGGAGATCTTTGAGGACGAACCAAGCATTCAGACTCTCATCGTCGCCGTTGGTGGCGGCGGTCTCTACGCCGGCATCGCAGCCGCGGCACGCGATCGGGCACACGTCGTTGCTGTTGAACCGTTCACCTGCCCGACACTGCACGCGGCGCTCGACGCCGGCCACCCCGTGGACGTCGCCGTGTCCGGCGTAGCGGCGGACTCACTCGGGGCACGCCGGATTGGCGAGATCGCGTACGGCATTGCTTCGCGAGTTGCCCCGACCTCCGTCCTGGTGGACGACGACGCCATCGTCTCCGCGCGGTTGCAGCTCTGGCGCTCCTACCGCATACCGGCCGAGCACGGAGCCGCAACCGCCTTTGCCGCGCTCACGTCCGGTGCTTACCAGCCCAGCGCGCGGGCGAACGTCTCGCCGTGATCGTGTGCGGAGCAAACACCGATGTTCGCACGCTAGAGCCCGAGTGACGCCCACACGATGAGGGTTGACGACGTCACGCTTGCTTGACAGCGTCGGCCCGCGCGACGGCAGCGATAGGAATGATCAACAAGGCGAGCAGGCCGCCCGCGATGGTGAGCGTGCCAAAGCTCGAGGCTGCGATGATCAGACCAGAGCTCAGCCCAGCACCGGCCCCAGCGAGAGCGATGCCGAGATCGACCACGCCTTGGGTACGAGCACGCGTCTCCAACGGCGCAGCATTGGTCACCAGGGTGGTACCGCTGACCAGGCCCAGGTTCCATCCCACGCCAAGCAGCACCAGGGCAAGCACCAACGTCGCCACCGAGTCGACCGGCGCCCACGCGGCGATCAGCCCAGCTGCGAGCAAGGTGATGCCCGCAGCCACAGCGACGGCGAGATAGCCAAAACGATCGACGAGCCAACCCGAGAACGGTGACGGGAGAAACATGCCGGCAACGTGAGCGCCGATGACGATGCCAGTCACGCCGATGGCGTAGCCATGGTGCTCGATGTGGATCGGAGTGATCGTCATGATCGCGACCATGATCAACTGGGTGAGGATCATGATGCCAGCGCCGGCCGCCAGCGCCCACGACCACGTTCTCCCGGACTCAGCAGCGGCTGGCTGATGTCAATGGCCGGCCCGTGGGTTTATCCGCCGGCGACGACGATGAGCGGCGGCCCTGCTCTGCGCCAGCAGCAAGGGATCCGGCCTCAGCAGCAGCCACAGCGCCAGGGCACCCGACACGTACGCCAGAGCAGCAAGCATGAACGGACCCGCAAGGGCTGGAACACCGAAGCTGCCGGCCACGCGCGCCCGTTACCTCGACCAGATTGGGGCCAAGGATCGCCCCGACTGCCGTAGCGACCAACACGATGCTGACCGCCCGCCCGCGACGGGAGGGTGCGGCCAGATCTGCTCCCGCGTAGCGGGCCTGCAGATTCGTGGCGGCGCCAGCGCCGTAAACCAGCAGCGATGCGAAGAGCAGTACAAGGTTGCCGATGCTGGCCGCGACCACGACTCCTACGCTGCCGATGGCGCCGGTCAGGTAACCCGCGCTCAGTCCCGCGCGGCGGCCGAAACGCTGGCTGACCCGGCCCAGGACGATCGCTGCCGCCGCTGAACCGATCGTGAAGAAAACGGTGGGTAGTCCAGACAAGCGGCTAGAGCCCAACATCTGCTCGGCCAGCAGCGCACCGACCGTAATGCCGGCGGCAAGCCCAGCGCCGCTCAGGATCTGCGCCAACAGCAGAACGGCGAGAGTCCGCCGTTGCTCAGGCGCATCCTCGGTGAGGCTCGCATGGGTTGAGCCTGCGGCGGCGCTAGTCATGACGCATCAGCACCCAAGCTGTTCGGCGAGCTCAGTTAGCCAGCCGGCAAAGCCTTGTGGACCGTCGACAACGACATCCGACAGCTCCGTGAGGGCATCTTCCTCGTCCGAGCTCGAGCACACGAGGAGTCCGGCCAGGCCTGTCTTTTCCAGATCCCGGACAGCACGAAAGGCCGCTAGATCACCAAGATCATCCCCAGCGAAGATCACCTGACGGGCGCCGGTCTCCCCCACTATGGCTTGCAGCGCCCGGCCCTTGTCCACCCCTGGCGCTCGGATCTCCCACACGTTCTTGCCCTGTTCCACCACCAATCCGTGACGAGCCGCCAGCTCGTGCAGCGGTGCGGACAATGTGGTGAATGCAGCCTGGGGGTCCGACAGCTTGCGGGTATGGACTGCGAGTGCTCGTCCCTTGTTCTCGACCCTGACCTCAGCAAGATCAAGTGACTTCACGATCGCCGGAAGTTCCTCGGCGACGGCAGTGATCTCTGGGGGATCCGGCGGCAGCTGGTACGTGTCGTCGGCGGCGCTCCAGCGCTCCACTCCGTACTGGCCCAGCACGGTCATTGACCGCAAGCCGTCCACCTCCCGAAAGCGGCCGAGGCGAACTGCCGTACGCGCTGGGCGGCCAGTGATCACGACCACAGCGCCGACGCGATGCCCGAGCCGGCCGAGTGCTGCCACAGCTTCCGGATTCGCGTACGCCTGCTCCGGGTCGTCGACAATCGGTGCCAAGGTGCCGTCGAAATCCGTTGCGATGAGGGTGTCCGACGGCGAGCTTAAGATCGCCTCGAGAGCCTTGGCCCCGGCGGCCGTCAGCGGTTCGGGAAGGCTCATATGCCGAGCCTCCCAGAGATCGTGTCGGGTATCCACACCGCGGGTAAGGGGGTAAACCAAGCGCGCTGCGCCAGCCCAAGGGTCCTTATCGCACCCTGTGCTCGCTGGCCCCTGACCGCAGGGTGCCACTAAGGTCGAAGGACAACGCCGTAGGGAGGTCACGACGTTCATGAGTCCCAGACGCGAAGAATGGAAGCTGGATCCGGCCTCCTTCGTCGTCGTGGCGAACAGACTCCCCGTCGACCGTGTGGAACGCCCTGACGGCACCGCCGACTGGCGACCGTCGCCCGGCGGGCTCGTCACGGCATTCGACCCGATCATGCACAAGCGTCATGGTGCCTGGGTCGGCTGGCATGGAGCAGCCGATGAGGACGTGGAACCCTTCGAAGAGGACGGACTTTCGCTCGTTCCGGTCCCGCTGTCGTCATCAGATGTCGCGGAGTACTACGAAGGATTCTCCAACGCGACGCTCTGGCCGCTGTATCACGACGCCATCGCAACGCCGCAATTCCATCGGGAGTGGTGGGAGACCTATGTCGAAGTGAACCAGCGATTTGCCGACTACACGGCGAAGGTGGCAGCCGACGAGGCAGTGGTCTGGGTTCAGGACTATCAGCTGCAGCTGGTGCCGCAGATGCTGCGTGAACAGCGTCCGGACCTCAGGATCGGGTTCTTCCTGCACATTCCCTTCCCTCCCACTGAGCTTTACGTCCAACTCCCGTGGCGGCGGCAAATTCTCGAAGGCCTGCTCGGGGCGGATCTGGTGGGGTTCCAGCTGCCTGGTGGGGCTCAAAACTTTGTTCGGCTCGTCCGGCAGCGACTCGGCCTGGAGACCCTGCGGGATCGGATTCGGATGCCGAACGGCCGCCAGGTGCTCGCCCGCTCGTATCCGATTGCCATCGACGCCAAGGGCCTCCACGAGCTGGCGGCCAGCGACGAGGCCGCCGAGCGTGCGGAGGATGTCAGGCATGATCTTGGTGACCCACGGGTGATGTTCCTCGGCGTCGATCGGCTGGACTATACGAAGGGGATCGTGGAGCGAATCCAGGCCTTCGGGGAGCTGATCGCCGAGGGACGGATCGACCCGGACGAAGCCGTGCTCCTCCAGCTGGCCATTCCCTCTCGCGAGCGAGTAGATCTCTACCGGCAGCTCAGAGACGACATCGACCGCTGGTTGGCCGCATCAATGCCGAGGGCCAGCGGATCGGCCGACCGCCCATCATCTACCTGCACACCTCGTATCCGCGCATTGAGATTGCCGGGATCTATCGAGCGGCCGACGTCATGGTCGTCACACCCCTGCGCGACGGCATGAACTTGGTCGCCAAGGAGTATGTCGCGTGCCGTCAGCGCGATGACGGTGCCCTGGTGCTCAGCGAGTTCACCGGAGCGGCCCGGGAACTGCGCCAGGCGTACCTCGTCAACCCGCACGACATCAACGGCCTCAAGGATCGCCTCGAGGAGGCCATGAACGATTCCTCGCGCAACAAGGCCCGCCGGATGAAGGCGATGCGCCGCCAGGTGTTCGAAAACGACATCGACAGATGGGCGAGCACGTTCCTTGAGGATTTAGAGAGCTTGAACGGAAAGCCAACCACCCAAGCGGCCGGCTGACTCCCTCGCATCGCCCCCGGTATACGACATCCGGCCCGATGTCACATCCGTATCAGCGATGGCGTCTCATGGAAGGTAAGCATCCCGAGCTGGGAGGAGTGCGCGCGGATGGCGTCCGAGGAGGTCTTCGAGGAGCTGCGACCCGGGCTGACCAGAGCGTCCTACCAGATCTTGGGGTCCTGGGCGGATGCCGAGGACATCGTGCAGAGCACCTGGCTCAAGTGGCGACGTCACCACGACTCGGTTGAGTCGCCGCGTGCCTGGCTCACGAAGGTGGCGACGCGTGAGTCGATCGACGGGCTACGAGCCCGTCAGGCGCGCCGCGAAAGGTATCCCGGCGAGTGGCTTCCGGAGCCGGTGAGCGGAGCGCCCGGACCTGAGGATGTCGTGACCGATCGCAGCGCACTGTCGTTGGGCGTCTTGGTGATGATGGAGTCGCTCTCGCCGCTCGAGCGAGCAGTGTTCGTCTTGCGCCGAGGATTCAACTGGCCGTACGAGGAGATCGCGGAGATTCTCGACCGGTCGCCCGAAGCAGTCCGGCAGCTCGACCATCGGGCGCGGCGGCAGCTGCGCGAGCGACCCGAGCGGTTCGAGCCGGACCCCGAGCGGGTGCAGGCCGCGACGGAGCGCTTCCTGGCTGCCTGTGTAGGAGGCAGCGTTGAGGCGCTGATGGCGGTTCTCGCGCCCGATGTCGTGCTGCATAGCGACGGCGGGGGCGAGGCGAAGGCGCCGCCGCGCCAGATCCGCGGCGCGGAGAAGGTCGCGCGGTTCTTCATCGCAGTCGTGCAGTCCGTTTTGGCCGAGAGCGAGGCGTACATAGTCGACATCAACGGGCTGCCCGGCGTGGTCACCCTCAGGCATGGGGAGCTGGTGTCGGCACTCACTTTCGACCTTGAAGGAGGCCGGATCGCCGACCTCTACCTGGTGGCTGCACCATCCAAGCTCGGCGCCGTACGACGCCCCGCCTGACAGGTCGATCACTCGCGGCAGGACCAGATGGCGTCGAAATCGGCGGCGTCCAGTGGCAACATCCAGAACCGGCGGATGCGTCCATCGGCGACCTCGTACAACCCCGCCGTGCCCCAGGTGCGCACCTTGCCCGACCGCAGTGCGACTCCGTCGGTGACTGCCGCGATCCGCTGGCCACGGCCCACGAGGACGTCGCGTCGCACCAGCCGAAGGGTGCATGCGGCAAGCTGTCGGCGGCGCTCCATATAGTCCAGGACCTCAGGTACGCCGATGTACACCCCGGCGAGGGAATTGTCACCGGGTACGGACCACCGGACGTCGCAAGCCAGGAGGTCCGAAAGACCACCGCTGTCACCGCCCGCGTTGTACTCGTTCTGCGCGCGGTGCAGCCTGTCGAGGAGCTCCTCGAGCCGTACGGCGCTCCACAGTCAAGCCCGTACGGACCGGACGCTCATGCGTCCCTGCCGGACTACGTCGCGCACAGCGTCGGGATAGCAGAGTCTGAAGAATTCACACCACAGCGACGCTTCGGCACGCCTGGTTGTGACACTCCTCACCTGCTGAGCATGGGGTGAGTTCCCAGCGAGCCGGAGGGTTCGGAGCTCCGGACGGGTGCCATGTCACGTCTGGGATGCCGTAGCCGTCTTCGCTGCCGAATGGCACCAACGAAGGAGCACCCATGAACATCGCCCTCTGGGTAACCCAGATCCTGCTGGTCGTCGTATTCAGTTACAGCGCCCTGATCAAGGGCACCCAATCGACTGAACGGGCGGTGCAGCTGGGCATGACCGGCGTGGTGAACGTGCCACTTCCCGTGATGCGATTCACCGCGTCTTGCGAGGTGCTTGGGGTGTTGGGGCTCATCGTTCCGTATGTCACCGGGGTGCTGCCGATCCTCACCCCGTTGGCCGCCATCGGATTGGCGATGATCATGGTGCTGGCAGCAAGGATTCACCTGGGTCTGGGCGAGCCCGCCACGGCGGCCGGCAACATGGTGCTGCTGGCGATGTGCCTTTTCGTCGCATGGGGCCGGTGGCCGGGATGAGTCCGCGCGCGCACCACCAGGTCGGTGAGTCCATGACGAGAGTCCTGCCCTGGCTCGCGACCGGGGTCACGCTAGGCACCGTGCCGTACGTCGTGCTCAAGATCAGCTGGCTGGCCGGCGGCGACATGGGGTTACGAGACCCGGCGCTGATGCAGACCACCACGTACATGGTCGCGAACTCGATCACGCTCGTCCTGGACCTCGTCGTGGTAGCCCTGGCTTGGCTGCTCGCGCTCGCCGCGCGGCGGCGGCTCCTCGTTGTTCTGGCCCCGTTGGTCTGGGGTGCGACGGGGCTGATGGTGACGCCCGTGCTGTCTGCAGCCGTGATCGCCGTCGCGGGCGACCCGTCGACCGAGCGGCTCGCCGGCGATGCCCTGCACGCCTGGGTCTACGTCGTCGTCTACGTCGGCTTCGCCGTCCAGGGCGTCGGTATTGCGACGCTCTTCGGCGCCCAGGTCGTACGCGCCTGGCCTTGGCTCTTCGCGCGGCGGTCGGCGCCCAGCAGCCCGATCCTGGTCGGCGGCGTGTCGGCCGGTGCGCTGGCTGGTCTTGGATTTCTGCTGCTGGCGAGCGGAGTCGATCCGGTCTGGTTCGGTCCCGCCGTGTCCGAGGGTGCGGAGCGAGGGTCCTGGGTGGTCACGGGGCTGCTGTGCGTGGCCGGGGCGCTGGGGTCAGTGGCGACGATACGCCGCTTCGGCCTGTTCGCAATCGCGTCCGCCTGGCTCGGGACGGGTGCGATGGTCTGCTGGAGTGGATTCAACCTGCTCGTGGCAGCCGTCGACGCAGCCGTCGCCGAGAGCCACGCCGCTGCCGCTCACTGTCGCTGCCGGGCTTGAGCGGCGTCGTCCTCGTTGCTGGGCTTGCGATGGCACTGCAAGCGATGTCACAGGAGCATCGGCTCACTCGTCTCGATGTCGAGAAGCACCCGATCACGCGGCTGGACTAAGCCAAAGGAACGTCATGAAATCCTTCACACCTGTCACCACCATCGAGCAGCTCGAGGCGTTCGGCATCCCTGCGCCGATGAACAGGGACAAGGTGCTCGACGTCCTCGAGGACGTACACCGCGAGTGGATCGCAGCCACCACGTTGGTGTTCGTTGCCACCTCCTCTGCCGACGGCCGCTGCGACGTGTCACCCAAGGGTGACCCGGCCGGGTTTGTTCGCGTGCTCGGGCCCCAGTCGGCTCGCGATCCCGGAACGTCCGGGGAACCGTCGCATGGACGGGTTCCACAACATCCTCGAGAACCCGCACGTCGGGCTGGTCTGTCTTATCCCGGGCCGGGGCGACACACTCCGCATCAACGGCCACGCCCAGTTGATCACCGACCTGGCGGAGTTCGACGACATGATGATCAAGGGCCATCGACCGTCCTTGGCACTCCTGATCGACGTCGAAGAGGTGTTCTTCCACTGCCCCAAGGCATTCCGGCGCTCGCGTGCCTGGGACCCCGAGGCTTGGCGACCAACGGCGGCCCGTCCGTACGCCGACATTGCCCTTGCTTTGTGGCGCAAGGGGCAGCCGGAGGACGAGGTCCGTCGCCACTACGCCGAGACCGTCTACAACGAGGGGCTCTACGCCGACCCGGACTGAATGGTGTCGCGATGAGGAAACGTCGCCGGTGGCCTCGGCGATCTATGTTTTCGCCATCACGCGAGAGGATTCACGCCGGTGAGCACTCCAACCGAGTCCGAGACATCCGAATCCAGAGACCCGCCCTCACGCCTGCGTCGCGCTGTATGCCGTCGTCAACGACCGGGTCGACCCGGTCGACCGGGACGAATACCTCGCCCGGCACATCCGGTACCTGGAGGAACTCCATCAGGCAGGTCACGTGCTACTTGCCGGCTCGTTTACGGACCTGGGCAACACGCTCGATGGGTTCGCCCTCTTCGCCACGCCCGACGAAGACGAGGTGCAGAAGCTCGTGGACGCGGATCCGGCTGTGGGACCGATGCTGAACGTGACGGTACACAGCTGGACCGCCCTGGTTGGCGCTGAACGATTGCCACGCCCGGGCGAGCCTGGACGCGAAAAGGTCCAGCAGACCATCCACCGGCTGTTCGTGGCAGGGAGTCATGGCTCGTGATCCCAAGGCGTACTTTGACCGCACTTATCACCCCAGCGTCACTATTCACGAAGCGCCGTCTCTGCCCTACGGCGGCGACTACCACGGGCTTGAGGGTGCCGCTGAACACGCTCTCGCGTTCACTCGCACGTGGGACGGGCTCCAGTCGGTGGAGCAACGGGACATGACCCCGCGCATCGTCGCCACGGACTCCGAAGCGTTCGTGATCTGGACCCTACGGGGACAGCAGCCCAACGACGCCGCGGTGACGGAGTTTCCTGCCCTGAGTCACTACCAGTTTCAGGAAGGTCGGGTGATCGAATCGAGGATGTATCTCTTCGACTCCGCCGCGGTGAATACCTTCGTGCGCAAACGCGGAAACCAGTGAGGTTTACGGCCATGAAGATCGGAGCATGGGCTCGCCCTTAGATCGGGCAATCCGGCCGCGCAGCTCGCCATGCTTGTCCGATGCCCCGGATCAGACGGCGGATAAACGATCACGTGCCGAAACGGTGCGATCGCGGCCATATATGCCCTCCCGTACAGACCGTTCGGCTTCACCAGAACGGCCATCTGACCGCGATATCCGCCAGCATCGTCCGGAACCCAGCCGATGTGCATTACCGCGTGGACTGTCCGGTTAGCCAACTCTGCTGCCCACTCGGCGTCCGTGAGATAGACCGAGGTGAATGGCAGCGTCTTGAACTCGGGCCCGACCGGACCGTCGCGCAGATCGAGCGGCAACCGGTTACGCAGCGTCGGCACGCGGGAGCCGACGCCTGAGTCGGGGTCATCCCAACCCAGCAGCGCCCCGAGCTTCCAGCGGATCGCGAACAGGTTTCGAGCGAACCAGGATGGGTTGGCCGCTATGTCGCCCCTCGCTAGTTGTTGAACCAGTCGCGGAAAGTCATGAGGACCACCCGGAGTCGGCAAGGCCCAGACATCATAGAGGCGGAAGTCTGGCGTGATCCCATGAATCCGCCAGAGCCGATCAGTGTGTGCGGTGTTCGGAAGCTTCATGGCACGTCGACCTCCGTTTCTGCGACATTCCGGCGAGTGGCAGGTTTTGTAGTGCGAAGTTGCCGCCTCACAACAATTCCGGTTGAGCGCCGCATCCCGAAGGCGGTAGGTCTCATCGTCTGCCCGATCCACTCGTCGTACGAAGAAGACGTTGTCGGCGTCCATGATCGTGACAATGACGTGAAATTCTCTGCGAAACAGTCTCGCCGCGGTCGACGGCGGGGCAATAGACGATCCCCGGGCCGTCTCGAGGACTGGCTCATCCGTCACCGCGATGAGCTATGAAACGTTCTCGCCCTCGCCACCCGGACCTCCCGAGCTAGCCGTTACGCGACGCGTTCACTGGTGCAGTTCGATCATGGAAAGCCGACTGTCGATTCGCTGAAGGCTTCACTAGGGCGCGCGTGGCCGCGGCTAGCGATGACCTGCCCTGTCGTTGTTCCGATGATGCTCACCTGACAAAGTGTGAGTCGGGGCCGAGGCGGTGCGCGTCCCCGAGAGGAGGAGGTCAGGAGGTGTCGTGGGTTAGCCACGTGATCTGGTGGCAGGTCTATCCCCTAGGTTTCCTCGGAGCCGAGAAGGACCTTGGCGCGCTCCAGGGCGAGGTAGAGCGGCTGCCAAGGCTGCAGGGGTGGCTCGATCACCTGATTTCCTGGGGTGGCAATGGCTTGCTGCTCGGGCCGATCTTCACCTCCAGCAGTCACGGCTACGACACCGTCGACTACTTCCAGATTGATCCGCGCTTGGGCGACGACGACGACTTCGACGCCTTGGTCGACGCCTGCCGGAAGAGGGGCGTGCGGCTGCTGCTCGATGGTGTCTTCAACCACGTGGGCCGGGACTTTCCGCCGGTCGCGAAGGCACTTGCGGAAGGACCGGGATCGGCAACCGAGGATTGGGTGTCCCGGCTCTACGACACCGACGGTGTGATCACTGCCGACTACTTCGAGGGCCACGACACCCTCATCACCCTCAATCACAGCTCGACACGGGTGCAGGACTATGTGCGGGACGTGATGTTGCACTGGCTGCGCCGCGGCATCGACGGCTGGCGGCTGGATGCCGCGTACGCCGTGCCGGCGAGCTTCTGGGCCGCGGTGCTGCCGGCGGTCCGCGAGGAGTTCCCCGACGCCTGGTTTGTGGGCGAGATGATTCACGGCGATTACATCGACTACGTGAAGACGTCCGGCCTGGATTCGGTGACGCAGTACGAGCTGTGGTGGGCCATCTGGACCTCCATCGAGACCATCAACTTCCACGAGCTGCAATGGACGCTGGGCCGCCATGCCAAGTTCGTGGAGCACTTCCTCCCGCTGACGTTCCTGGGCAACCACGACGTGACCCGGGTGGCCAGCCAGATCAGCGACCCGCGGCACTGGTCGCACGCGGTGGCGCTGCTCGGCTTCCTGCCAGGCGTACCGTGCGTCTACTACGGCGACGAGTTCGGCCTGGAGGCAGTCAAAGAACAACGCCCCAGCGGCGACGACGCCGTACGGCCGGAGATGCCGAAGGAGCGGTGGCTGTTCACCCACTCCCACCCCGAAGTGGAGCAGGCGTATCGGCGGGTGATCGGGCTGCGCCGCCGCAACCCCTGGCTGGTCGACGCGATGATCGAGATCGAACAGGTGGACAACGCCCGCCTCGTCATCCGGGCCCGGGCCCGGCACGGCGACCAGTCCTTGGCCCTGGCCCTCAACCTGACAGGTAAACCGTTCGTGCTCGCCGACAGCGCGGAGGTGCTGGAGGCCGAGCCTGACCTCGCAGACCGAGCCGTGGCTCCACACGGCTGGGCGGTCATCGCGCGCTAGAACCATCCGCGTGCAACTCGGCCGCTGTGTCGATCGTCAACCCGGCGCCGAAGTGCGGCCCGCCGCCGCACGTTGTACACCCTGCAACCGCTGCGGATAGGCGCCAAATCCGACCGCGTTATGGACGGAAAGGCTCGATGACCGGGCTGGAGCAACGCCTGAAGCACCAAGATGATGCCCCCAAGAAACAGGCCGGAGGCGATCGAGAGCACCAGCGCCCAACCGGTCAGCCCGGCCCGCCGCCCCGCCACGCCGCCCCATACGCCGAGCGAGAGCACACCGGTGAGGACGATCACCTGGATGATCCGCGTGTAGGAAACCCCGACGATGGTGAGTACCACCAAGATCGCCAGCGGCGGGACCGCGACCAGCAAGAATCGGCACTCTTCCACGAAGACTGCCCGCCGCTCATGCCGGGTCAGCGGGCGGCCCAGAGCGACCCGCGTTCCGAGCGCCGCACCGAAGACGTGGCCCATGAAAATGGCCAGAATCGGTCCCACGATGACGGTTACGACGTCCCAGAAACGCAACTGCTCCCAACCGTCGTAGATGATCAACACAGTCAGCAGGGTGATCGTTGTGTAGATCACCCGGTCCACTCGGATCCTCAGCCGACCGACCCGCGTCTGTTGCCCAATCGACACGACTCGACTCTACGATCGGGACTCAGTGTCGGGAAACGTGCCGAAGGCGACGGTCTAGCCCCCTAGTCAAGCTCCCCCGGTTGGACTTGCCGGGGGCTGCCGCCGACCAGCATTTCAGCCAGAATGAGGCATGCCCACAGACGACCCGTTCGTAGGGCGGGCCGATGAGTTAGCCCTGCTCAACGCGGAGATGCAGCGGGTTCGCAGCGGTGAGCCACGGCTGGTGTGGTTGACCGGCGAGGCTGGTATTGGCAAGACCTCCCTGATGCGGCGATTCGTCGGCGGTCTTTCCGGTGTACGAGTGCTGTGGGCCGGCGGCGATGAGAACGAAACCGATCTGCCGTACGGGGTGGTCAACCAGCTACTGTCCGATCTTCCCGCGAGCGAGCCGGACTCTGGTCTGGCGGCGCTACGTCCCGATGCCGATCCGCTGGCGGTGGGTGCGGACTTGCTGTCCGAGCTGGGGACCCTGCAGACCTCGGGCCCCGTGCTGGTGGTGATCGACGATGCCCAGTGGGCAGATCATCGTTCTGCCCAGGCGCTGGTCTTCGTGGCACGGCGGCTTCGTAGTGACCAGGTGATGATCTTGCTCAGCAGCCGTTCGGGTGCGCCTGATCCTCGACAGCTCTGGGAGCGAGCGCTGGCACAGAGTCAGCTGACCCGACGGCTACCGCTTGGTGGCCTCACCGCGGAGGATTTGCGGCGGCTGTCATCGAGCTTCGATGGCGTACTCCTCTCGCGAGCCGCGAGCCGCCGGCTACACGAGCACACCGGCGGTCACCCCCTGTACGCCCGGGCGCTGCTGGAGGAGCTCCCCATCGAAGCCTTGATGGAAGCCTCCGATGCACTCCCCGCTCCGCACTCGATGAGCTTCCTGGTGCTCGTACGGTTGGCCAAATTGTCGCCCGCCGCCCAGGACCTCGTGCTGGCGGCGGCCGTGTTGGGTTCTCGGTGTGCTCTCTCCGACGCCGTGCGGGTGGCCGATGTGACCGATCCAGTGGCTGCGCTGGACGAAGCCGTACGAGCCGGTCTGCTGGTCAACGGCCCACCCGGCCACCCGCGGGATCTGGCCTTTCCCCACGTCCTCGTCCGGGCGGCGATCTACGCCGATCTGTCGCCCGCGCGGCGCCACGCCCTGCATCGGCGGGCGGCCGAGGTTCTAGGAGGAGCGCCTTCGCTCAACCACCGGGTGGCGGCGGCGATCGGTCCCGACGCCGAACTCGCGGGCGAGCTGGACTCTCTGGCCGAGCAGGAGCTCAGCCAGCTGAACTGGGCGGCGGCGGCGGAGCACCTGCTGGCCGCTGCTGACCTCACCGCGACCGCGGACCAGAAGGGTCAACGCCTGGCTCGCGCCGTCGGGGCGATGATCGCTGACGGAGACCTCGCTCGGGCCGCTCGGCACGAGGACTCGGTGCGGGCGACGCCGCCGAGTACGATGCGCAGCCGGGTGCTGGGTCAGATCGCACTCTTCACCGGCCGACTTTCGGCAGCGCGCCGCGAGTTGGCGGCGGCGCGGCAGTCGGGCGCCTCGAACGGAACCCACAACCCTGACCAGGCCGCGATAGCGGCCTATCTGGGCCTGCTGTCGATGATCGAGGGGGACGTCGAGCAGGCAGTGGAGCTGTGCCTCGATGCATTGCTCGCCGGACCACCGGCTGAGGTGGCCCCGCTAGCCCGGTTCGCACTGATGCTTTCGCTGGCCGCGCAAGGTCGCCAACAGGAATTTCTCGGACTCATCGATGCTGCTACGGACGCTGGTTTTCTTCCGGCGAGCGGGTTCGAGCGGCGGGCATTGCAGGGCATGCTCGCCTTGTGGTCCGGGCAGGAGGGCCTCGCCGAGCCCAACTTGTCGGCGGTGTTGCGGAATGCTCCACCCGGTCTGCTATTGCAGGGCCGGCTGATGCTCCAGACTGGCCTCGCGGAGGCGCTGTATCGCTTGGGCGACTGGGATGGCGCGGCCAGCCAAGCCGAGCTGGCGATTTCCCTGGCTGAGGATGCCGGGATCCAGCTCGGCCTCGGGATGACCTATGCAGTGGCGGGCTACGTGTCGGCGGGACGAGGCTTGTGGGAGCTGGCCGAATCGCAGATCGCCGCCGCCAGCAGCTCCGCCGAGACGCTGCCCTGGTGGGGGAGCCGGGCCTACGCGGCGGTGGCTCGGGCGACCCTGGCGCAGGCTCGCGGAGACTATCCGGCCATGCACCGCGCGCTGAGAGAGTTCGACGATGAGACCGTACGCGAGCGGGTCGACGGGCTGGGTTCCCCGGCCTGGCGGGCGCTGCGCATCGAAGCGCTCCTGGGACTGGGTCGCCTGGACGCGGCAGAGGATCAGCTGCGCGAGCTGCACGACAGGACTAGGCAAGCGACGGGATGGGCGACGCTCGAGGCCGTACGCCTGGAGGCCTGGCTCGCCGAGCTGCGGCAGGACGCGCCCGCCGCGCAACAGGCGTACGAGCGGGGGCTGACGCTAGCGGTGGAGCTGCCGCCCACGCTGGTCCGAGCTCGGCTGGAAACAGGCTACGGCCGGTTCCTCTTGACCCACGGGGAGCGTCGACCTGCCGTTGATGTGCTGCGTAGCGCTCACGAAAAACTTGAGCGGTTACGGGCCACGCCTTTTCTCGCGGTGTGCGATGCGCTGCTGCAGACCGCTGGTCTCCGCCCGGCCGGCAGCGGGGGCGCCTCCCTCGACTTCACCCATCAGGAGCTCGCCGTCGCGCGGCTGGTTGCCGCTGGTCGAACCAACTCCGAGGTGGGCCGGGAGCTGTTCATCACCAGTCGTACCGTCGCGTTTCACCTGAGCAACATCTACGCCAAGGCGGGCATCGCGTCTCGGCGTGAGCTGGCTGGGCGATTCCCCGATCTGCTCGGCTGATCCACCTCCCATCTCGCGACAAACCTGTCAGCGCACTGGAAGGTGCTGCCAGGGACAAACCTGCGTCGCGCCCAGCAGGCTGGAGCCGTGCCCAGCCGTCGTCGCGCTGGGGAGGAGTGCACATGAGGGTGATCGTCGAGGTATATCGCGAGGCCGGCGGCCGACTGACCGGCGCGGTTCATCATCCCGACGGAAGCCGAGACCCCTTCGCAAGCACTCTGGATCTGCTCCGGGTTCTGGAGGCGCTCGACCTGAGCCGTAGGGCGGACTCCACACCGCAGTCGCCTCCGCGGATCAGGAAAGGCTCCGAACCAGAATCCGAGGCGCGTGATGACTAGTTCCTCGACGGCCCCTTCCTCGACGGCCACGCCCGCGACCACCCAATCGGGCAGGTCACGCCGAGAACTGTCCGCAACCGTCAAGCTCGCCCGACTGTCGGGTCTGACCGGCATCCTCTTTGCCGCGCTCTTCGTGGTCGCGTTGGTGCTGGTCCATACGACGCCCACGCTGTCTGCCACGGATGCGGATATCACCGCCTTCTACACCAGCGACAGCACCGCGTTTGTCACCGTCGGCATCTATCTCATCCCACTAGCCGGCATCGCGTTCCTCTGGCACTCGCACACCACGCGGCTGCTGATCAAGTCCCGCACGCCGTCACCGTCGGCCATCCCGGATGGGTTGCAGCTGGTATCGGGGATTCTCTTCGTGGTGCTGCTCTTTGCGGGGACCGCATCGGCCGGCTCTGTTGCGCTCTTGAAGGACCTGACGGGCGCCCCGCTGCCCTCAGCTGACTTCGCCAGGGGCATGCTCGCGGTCGGCTACGGAATGGTCTTCGTCTACGCGCTCCGCGGTGCCGGCATGTACGCGCTGACCACCACGAACTTGCTCCGCCAAGCCGGGATCATGCCCCAGTGGTTGGCCGTGGTGAGTTACCTGGTGGCGGCCTTCCTGCTGTTGAGCACCCTGATGCACCCAGCGGCCATGCTTCTTTTCCCAACCTGGGTCGTGATCGCCGGCCTAGTGATCTTTATCCGTGCTGGTCGGGTCGCCGAGCCGGCCACACCTGAAAGGCAATCCGCATGACGACATCGCCAAGCGTCGAGAATCCCACCACGACACCGCTGACCGTTGACGACATTCCCGGCCCGAAGGGCAAGCCAATCGTCGGCAACATGTTCGACGTCCCCCCAGAGCGCACGATCGTCACGCTGATGGAGCTGACCCGCAAGTTCGGTCCGATGATCCGTTTGCGCACCCCGGCGGGTGATCGGTTCGTCGACCTCAGGCCTGGCGATGATCGATGATCTGTGCGACGACGAGCGGTTCGACAAGCTCGTCGGTGACGGTCAGAAGGCGGTGCGGAGCTTCGGCCGGAGCGCCGGATTGTTCACCTCGGATACCGATGATCCGAACTGGTCGAAAGCGCACAACATCCTGTTGCCGAACTTCAGCCAGCAGGCGATGCGGGACTACGTGCCGATGATGAACGACATCGCCACCCAGTTGATGCAGAAGTGGCAGCGGTTGAATCCGGGCGAGCCGGTCGATGTGACGGCTGACATGACCCGGCTCACCCTCGACACGATCGCGCTATGCGGTTTCGGCTACCGCTTCAACTCCTTCTACCGCGACACCATGCATCCGTTCGTCGAGGCCATGTACGGCGTGTTGGGAGAAAGTCAACGACGCGCCCGGGCGCTCCCCATCCAGACCAAGCTGCGGCGCGGCGCGCACGCGAAGCTGGCCGAGAACTACCGCTACATGGAGGGCGAAGTTCAACAGATCATCGACGAGCGGCGCCGCAGCCGGGAACTCGAAGATCACAAGGATTTGCTCAGCGCCATGCTCACCGGGGTGGACAAGAAGACCGGCCAGAAGCTGGACGACGACAACATCGTGGCGCAGTGCCAAACCTTCCTGATCGCCGGCCACGAGACCACCAGCGGACTGCTCTCCTTCGCCATCAGCTTTTTGATCAAACATCCCGAGGTAGTCGCCCGCGCGCAGGAGGAGGTCGATCGGGTCCTCGGCACCGACACCTCGGTGCTGCCCACCTACCAGCAAGTCCAAGGCCTCACCTACGTCAATCAGATCCTCAACGAAACGCTGCGGCTGTGGCCCACCGTGTCGGGGTTCACGCGCTACCCGTACCAGGACGCCAGGGTCGGGCCGTACCTGATGCCGAAGGGATCCTCGATCACCGCGCTGACGATCATGCTGCACCGCGACCCGAGCGTCTGGGGCGACGACGCCGAGGACTTCAACCCCGACCACTTCCGCCCCGAGACCCGATCGCAGATTCCGCCGAACGCGTTCAAGCCGTTCGGATCCGGTCAGCGGGCCTGCATCGGCCGCCAGTTCGCCATGCAGGAGGCGATGCTGGTCCTCGGCATGCTGCTGCAACGCTTCGACTTCGTCGATTACCTCAACTACGAGCTGAAGGTCAAAGAGGGTCTGACGATCAAGCCCGACGGCTTGTTCATCAAGATCAAGCAGCGCCCCGGCCGCACCACCGGAACCGCACCGATCACCATCACCACCATCCCCACCAACGGGCAAGCCGCTGAGCCGAAGACGCGGCCACAACGGACTGGCGAGGGACACAACACCCCGCTGATGGTGCTGTTCGGCTCCAACCTGGGCACCGCAGAAGGAGTGGCGAACAAGATCGCCCAGGACGGATCAGATCGTGGCTACGCGGTCACGCTTGGTGCGCTGGATGATCACACCGGCGAGCTGCCGCACGAAGGAGCCCTGGTTGTGGTGTGCGCCTCTTACAACGGGAAGCCGCCGGACAACGCCGAACGCTTCTGCCGCTGGATCACCGATGCCGCCACTCCCGCCGACGCAGCCTCTGGGCTCGCCTTCTCCGTCTTCGGCTGCGGCAACATGGACTGGGCCTCCACCTACCAGGCCGTACCCACACTGATCGACAAGCAGTTGGCGGCGCACGGCGGCACCCGAATCCGGGACCGTGGCGAGGGCGACGCCCGCTCCGACTTCGACGGCCAGTTCTCCGACTGGTACTCCGGACTGTGGCCCGCAGTCACTGAGAAGCTCGGGCTGACGGAGGAGGCGTCGGCCGCTCGGTCCAGCACCGAGCCCCGCCTGCAGCTGAGCATGACCAACCGGCAGACCACGAATCCGGTCGTGGTCTCCTACCGCGCTCTGCCGAGCACGTTGTTGATCAACCGCGAGCTGCTCAATGGCAAGGAAGCGGCAACCGGCGCGCGGTCGGCTCGGCACATCGAGTTGCAGCTGCCCGAAGGGACCGAGTACGCCACCGGTGATCATCTCGGGGTAATGCCCCGCAACAACATCGACCTGATCCGGCGGGTGATGGCACGGTTCGGGCTGGATGCCGGTACCTACCTGACGATTACCTCGACGGGAGGCTCGTTCACCCATCTGCCCATCGGCGAACCGACCCCTCTGTTGGGTGTGCTGGGGAGTTGCGTCGAGTTGCAGGACGTCGCCACGCGAACCGACCTGGCCGCACTGTCGCGGTACGCCAACGATCCGCGGGAGCAGGCGGAGCTGCTGACCATGTCCGCACTCGACGAGCAGGGCAGGGCGGCTTATCGCGACAAGGTCGCCGTGCCGCGCAAGCCGGTGCTCGAGCTCCTCGACGACTACCCGAGCGTCGACCTTCCGTTCAACGTCTACCTGGAGTTGTTGCCGCCGATGCGGCCTCGCTACTACTCAATCTCCTCCTGCCCCGCCGCCACGTCGACCTGCCACCTGACTGTCGGGGTGCTGCGCGGGCCGGCCCGTAGCGGTCACGGCACCTTCTCCGGGGTGGCCTCCGGTCATTTGGAGGCCAGCATGGAGGGCAGCACCGTATTCACGTTCGTACGCAGACCCACCATCCCGTTCCACCCGCCTGCCAACCCGCATCTGCCGATGATCATGGTCGGGGCGGGCACCGGCGTGGCCCCCTTCCGCGGCTTCCTGCAGGAGCGGGCCGACCTCAAAGAGAAGGGAGCGCCGATCGGGGAGTCGATCCTGTTCTTCGGTTGCCGTAACGCCGAGAACGACTTCCTGTATGCCGACGAGCTCCAGGGGTTTGCCGATTCGGGGGTGACCGATCTCCAGGTCGCCTTTTCCCGGGCCGAAGGCCAGCCCAGGACGTACGTGCAAGATCTGATCGAGCGCGAACAAGATCATGTCTGGGACCTGCTCGCCGCCGGCGCCGTGATCTACATCTGCGGCAACGCCCACACCATGGCGCCCGGGGTCCGCGCCGCGCTGACCAAGATCCACCAGAACAAGACGAGCGGATCAGCCGAAGCGGCGCAGCAGTGGCTGGCCGACCTCAAAGCAAGTGACCGCCTCCTGGAAGACATCTGGGGCGAGACGGCCGCGGGCATCTGACCCGACGACGAAGGAGTCCGAATGACCACCACCGAGACCATGATCGACGTAGCGGATTTTCCTGGCCCGCACGGCATGCCCATGCTGGGAAACCTCTTCGATCTCGACCTGCACAACCCGATCGAGAGCCTGATCAAGATGGCTCGGGAATACGGGCCGATCTTCAAGCTGAGCACACCGAACGACACCCGCATCATCGTGTCCGGCGTCGAGTTGGTCAACGAGGTCTGTGACGATGCCCGCTTCGACAAGTACCTCGCGGGCGGACTGATCGAGATGTCCAAGGGCGTGGGGGGCCACGGATTGTTCACCTCTGAGACCAGCGATCCGCGCTGGCAGCGCGCTCACGCGATCTTGATGGCGCCGTTCAGCATGCAGGCGATGGAGCAGTACGTGCCGAAGATGCAGGACATCGCCGACCAACTGATCGGCAAATGGGATCGCCTCAATCCGGGGGAGTTCGTCGACGTGCCCGCCGACATGACGAACCTCACCTTGGACACCATCGCCCTGTGCGGGTTCGGCTACCGGTTCAACTCGTTCTATCGCGAAACGCCGCACCCGTTTGTCGCAGCCATGGTTCGTACGCTGCTGGAGTCCCAGGCGCGGGCCCGTCAGCTGCCGCTCAAGACTCAGTTGCGAATCCGGGCGAAGCGGCAGCTCGAGGAAGACCAGGCCTACATGGAGGGGCTCGTCGACTCGATCATCGCCGAACGCAAGCAACAAGGCGACGCGGCTGACAACACCGACCTGTTGGGCCGGATGTTGGAGGGCAGGGATCCTCGCACCGGTGAGGGGCTGGATGAGGAGAACATCCGCAACCAGTGCATCACCTTCCTGATCGCGGGCCACGAGACCACCAGCGGACTGCTGTCCTTCGCTATCTACTTCCTGCTGAAGAACCCCGATGTGCTGCGGCGAGCCCGGGCCGAGGTCGACGAGGTGTTCGGTGGTACTCGCGCGCCGACGTTCTCCCAGATTCACCGGCTGACCTATGTGACACAGGTCCTCAACGAGGCGCTTCGGCTGTGGCCAACCGCCCCTGGCTTCAACCGGTACGCCCGGGAAGACACCGTGATCGGCGGGCGATACCGGCTCGCGGCTGGAACCTCAGCGATGGTGATGCT